>NZ_JAMFMB010000001.1 GCF_023502395.1 Ruegeria spongiae
TGACCGACACCGGTGTGACGCCTTCGACGTTCAACACGCGGATCGTGGCGCTGCGGTTCTTTTTCGGCATCACCTGTGGGCGTGAAGACATGAAGCGTTTCATGCAATTCAAGACCCAGCCCAAGAAGCTGCCTGTCGTGTTTAGTGTGCAGGAGGTGTCGGATTTGCTGATGGCAACGCCCGGACCAGGTCTGAAGTACCGAGCTGCGCTCAGCATTTCCTATGGCGCGGGACTGCGGGCGTCTGAGGTCTGCAATCTCAAGATCAGCGACATCGACAGCAACCGGATGCTGATCCACGTTGATCAGGGCAAGGGTGGCAAAGACCGTAAGGTCATGCTGTCGCCGGGGCTACTGGGCTTGCTACGGGAGTACTGGAAAGAAGCACGACCCGAAGGCTGGCTCTTTCCTGGCAAACCCAAGATCAATCCGATCTCATCGCGGCAACTGAATCGGGCCTTCACATCGGCCAAACACATGGCGGGCATTTCGAAGCCAGCGACGCTGCACACCTTGCGCCACAGCTTTGCGACACATTTGCTTGAGGCCAACACCGACGTTCGGGTGATCCAGGTGCTGCTGGGGCACGCCAAACTGACCACCACAGCACAATACACCCATGTCGCCACCAAAACGATCAAGGACACGGTCAGCCCCAATGAGATGCTGGCCGGCCTGCAGGATCAGACCCTGCGGCGAAGCCTGGAATGATGTGTCGGGGGCTTGCCCCGTCCCAAGCTCGAGATCGCTGATATTTTCCGACGATACGGCCCCGCGTGGCGGCGGGCCAATGCCGGGCATGTCAGTCTTTCCCAGCTCAAAGTAATGTCGTCGATTGAGAGCTGCCGCACTGAGGCGCTCGGTGGTCATGTGGCAGGTTGCAGCAATTGCGGCCACCATCATATCGCCTACAATTCCTGCAAGAACCGGCACTGCCCTAAATGTCAGGGACCGGCGGCCCGTGACTGGATGGAGGCCCGCGCCGAGGACCTGCTGCCCGTGGCGTATTTCCACGTGGTCTTCACCCTACCGGCGGAGATTGCGCAGATCGCCTATCCAGCGACGTTTCCGATGATGTGCTGCCATCCGTGTCCCAAAAGCCGAGGTTCGGCCTGGTGGCGGCGAAATCTTGGTGAGAGCCCAAAACGACATATTCTGCAGTTTGTCTCAATGGCGTTTTCCAGTTCATTGCTCTGTTGCCTCGCTGGGCAACTGAGCGGGCAGCGATCTAAGGCAGCCTTAACCATTGCTGTTTAGATACGCTCCCAATGGTCTGCGGAGGTTCTATGCAACACAGTTTTGGAGACTTCGTCAGGCATGGTGGCGACGGCCAGTACGTGATGACAAATCGCGGCGAACACGTCACGGGCCGCCGCCGTTCGTTTTCGCTCAAATCAACCTTCCCGAACTATTCCGCGCTGCGCGAGGAATTTGACACCCGTCTTGATCGTGTGACCTCGAAGAACACGCGGGCATTGCTGAATGCCCTGACGCCACCCGACAGCGTGCCAGTCGTGACAGCGGACGATCTGCGGGACGTGAGCGATGCCAAAGACGAAGCGCTCCGCCAGTGGGGCGCGCGGCTCGAAAGTATTTTCAGTGACTATCACAACCATCCTCAGCGCCTGCGCCCCCTGCGTGTGGCGATGGAGGAACGGTTGCTTCGTGCTTTCTCCGGACTGATTAACCAACTCCGGCAGGAAGAACTGGGCATCGCACAATATATCTGGCGGTCACAAGATGACGACAAGGTTCGTGGCTTGCATCAAGGATATGATGACCGGATCATTCGATGGGACGCTCCGCCGGAAGGCGGGCACCCGGGGCAAGCGCATAATTGCAGGTGTTATGCGGAACCGGTTCCGCCGGGGGTACAGAGCCCTGTTGTTCTGGCCGATTTTGCGCCCGACGGCAACGGCTTGGGAGCTATTGAGGCCCTGGATGACTTCCTGAGTGGCCTCAACGAGGATTTCTCAGTGGGCATCGGTGTGCGTCCACAGTCTTTCGGGGAGCGATTGCAGAATCTGTTCCAGCCGGAGCCGGGCGTCACGATTGATGGCGAGATGCTCGACATTCAGACCCAGGGCGATCTCGCAACAGCGTTGCAAAAAATTGACGACGAAATCAGGGACGATCCGGACAGCTTTCTGGCGCTCCTGGTACGCCATGGCGACTGCTTTTCACGCCTCGCACCCGTCTTTGGCATTTCGAATCCGGGCGCTCTGGCGGCGGCAACAACGCTATCTGCAGCGGACGCGCCGGGCGCGCTTGTGGATCAGGCGCTGACACAAGCGCGCAACGCGGTGGATCGTTTTGTGGGCGGAACAACCCGGGCGCTGGCAGATATCGCGCAGACTGTCAGAAATCTCCCCGATATCCGGCTGGACGACCTTCGCCGTGCGGCCGAGGCACTTTATGCCGACCCCTCCGCATTGCCCGAGGCCATGGTCGAACCGTTCCAGGAGCGGATTGCGGCCGGTGACTATGCCGGTGCCCTGGGCTATGGTCTGCCCGAGGTCATCGCGGGTGCCGCAGCCCTTGGCCGGGTGCGCCGCCGGGCGGACACGCTGTCCGCGCCGGAAACGCTGACACTGGAAAGGCTGCGGACCGACCCTGATTTTGAAGGGATCACCAATGCCGGTCCAAATGCACCCAAGTTCGAGAAATGGATCAACCGGGGCGGAGCGGTCGAACTGATGCCGGACGGGCATTTCCGATATTCGGCTGAGACTGATCTGCTTGGCCAAAAGCAACGTGTCTCCGTCGAATATCCCGGCGGATATCCCGACTTCAGACCGTTCATGACCCACCCAAGCGGCGTGCGATCCGTTGAGATCGAAGTAACTGGAAGCAATCCGAAAGATTTTCGACGCGCCAACGAAGCGGCAGGACATCCCGAATGGGGTAGTGCTCCGCCCAGCCCTGAGTGGACATGGCACCATGTCGAAGACGCGCGCACGATGCAGTTGGTTCCATTCGAAATCAATGACAAATTCTATCATCGAGGCGGAGCTTCGGTTGCGAGGAAAAGATGATTTTTAACTGCAATAACAAGCCAGCTAAAGCGAATGAGGTCAGAGAGTTTGAGGGCCGGAGAGGTATTCGGCTTCCGGGTGAATATGTCGATTTCTTGCTGAGTCAGAATGGTGGCGGATTGAATCCAGAACAAAGCGCCGCGTGGATTGAGGGCTGGAACTGGCTGCTGGTACAGGTACTTTTTGGCCTCACCGCACGAGCTGACGCCTCGATCGCCACCGAACGGTTCACCAATTTTTCAGATTTCATGCACGCTCGAATGCTGAAGATTGGTTACGATCCCTTCGGACAGACCTTGTTCATGGATCTGCGCGAGGGCCCAAATCATGGGAAAATCTACATCCGCGCCCATAATAGCCCGCCAAACGACCCGATCCTGATCGACGACACCGGCTTTGAGGACGAGGACGACTACGAAGAAGCGCAACTGCTCTATCCCGTCGCCAACAGCTTCTCTGAGTTCACTGCCATGCTTGGACCCGCACCGGACTAAAGCCGCCATTTACAGCGCTTCAGCGAAAGGGCGGTTTGTTGCGCGTCTTACCAGTTCGAGCGCAGCGCGGCGAAAGGCGACCCATCCCAGAACTGTCGTTCATGGATCTCGCGGCGAAGGTGCCGGGAGAGCCCAAGGCGGCCATTTCCATTTCATGCTGCATGCGCACGCAGCGCGAAAATCGCTTCACCTGCTCAGTTCATGGCGCTGCCCGGCAGCGGGAATAGCTGCCATTCGTTGGTGGCGCGGCGAAGATTTTGAGGGCAACTCACAGGTTGCGGGACAAAGTTAACTTTGGCTGCGACTGCACGAATGGGCGCTCGCAAAGTAAAACCGAGACGGTCGCATCTGACACTCGCTCCATGTTCGACCAAAGGTGTTTTTGTTACTTCTCGGATTGCATAGCCAAATACACATAGCTGAGATGTGCGACTCGTGAAGCGCGGGTAAAGCATTTTGCGCTATCCAGAAAATCCCATCAAGAACAAGACGATGGTTGGTAGGCTTTCGGCCATTCGGGGAACGGATCGCAAGAATGAAGTGTTCAAACAGCGACCATTCGTCGTCGCTCATCAGATGTCGGGGCAAGCGGGTCTCCATAGCAGATACCAGCTTGAATCACGGCAGAGCGCCAGTGTGAATCCTTTTTGTCAACACAGCCTAGTAACCTACTTTTCGTTAGGGGAAAGGGAGTGGAGATTGTTGGATGGCACCACGATTTTGTTCCCGCGAAGGCATCTGCTACTTCTTTTGGCCGAACGGTGATCAATTTGTGCCAAAACAGCGGGTAAAAGTACTTCGGGCGGCTTGGTCTCGACTTTTTGAGCCGCGAATCGAGGTCAGAGAAACTGTGAAGCGGCATTTCGTATTCGGGGCACGGAACCTCTGTTTCAATTTCGCGCAATGAAAGCTCAGTTCCACTGTCTGACCTCGACTCCGATGCGCGAAATAGTAGGAGGGCGGACCCGTACTCCCTTGCGATACAAACGTAATCGATCAACCGCCTTGTAGGCTTGCTTACGATAATTGCCTTTCGAGTTGGATGTTTGTCTCGGGAAAGAAGACTCCGGAGGCCGCTTTCTCCCAGATGCTCCCTGAAGACCGCCTCGGCATCGCGAAAATCGCGAGGTGCACTTGGAAGTGTAAGTGTTGATGCGATGAACTCTTCACCTGGGACTTGCACAAGTATGCGAGCGTATCCGTCAAGCTGATTGAAAGCTTCCCTGAAGTTTTGCGGACCTTTCTTATCCATAATCCACACAACACCATCCTGCCCAAGAGTAACGAGGTCAACTCGCTCGTCATTTCTTCCAGAAGAAAATTCAGTACCAATCAGTAGGTGTCGTTGTCCGTTCACCGTTGGATTTGCACTAAACAAAGCAAGATGTCTGTCGTGTTCCGATATCTGGCAAGGCATAGAAGAAGCTATACCATTCAGTTTGGTCTTCGCAAGAATAGGTTGTTACCCACTGGCTGTATTCATGGATTGAAGTTTGAGATGGTCGTATCATATTCAGACTAGAAACGGCATTAATTTGCGAAAGCTAGGTCATGTTGACAAATGACGCACCCATAGCCTGATGGATGTGATGTCGATGAACCCGAGATAGCTTTCAGCGGTTTTATCATATCGAGTAGCGACACGACGGGCATTCTTGAGCTTGTTGAAGCACCGTTCGACCATGTTTCTCAGCCGATATAACCCATGATCTACACCAATGCGCATTTTGCGGGTCTTGCGCATTGGGATTTGGGGCAGGATGTTGCGTTCATTCATGGTTTTACGAATACGATCAGCATCATAGCCGCGATCCGCCAGCAAAACTTTGGGTTCTGGAAGGTTGTCGGTCATCACCAAATCAAAGCCCAGATAGTCCGATGTTTGGCGTGATGGGTGCTGGCAGCCGTACGCTGCTGAAGGGTCTGGGCGATCTGCCTGCCATGCATTTTGGGTACGCTGCCGAGGCTCGGATCGCGGGGATCCCATGCCGCGCGACCCGCGTGAGCTTTGTTGGTGAGTTGGGCTGGGAACTGAGGGTGGCCAATACCGACGCACCCATGCTGTTTGACGCATTGCGGGGTGCCGGGGCGGTGCCGCTGGGGCATTACGCGCTGGACGGGTGCCGCCTTGAAACGGGCTTCAAGCATTGGGGGCATGAGTTGGGGCCGATGGTGACATCGCTTGAAGCCGGGTTGGCGTTCACCATTGATTGGGGCAAGGACTGCATCGGCAGTGCCGCCTTGCTGAAACAGCGATCGGAGGGTGTGCGCCAAAGGCTGGTCCTGATGCGGATCGTGGGCGACGCGCTGATGCTGCATGACGAACCGGTCTTCGAGGCGGGTCGCCATATGGGGATGACAACCTCGGGCGGGCGCGGGCCGCGCACGGGGCTGAACCTGTGCTTTGCGATGGTTGAAACCGCGCGAGGCGAAACCCTGACGCAGACCTGCGCGCGCGCTTTCATCGTCAGGGTTGCCGGGCAAGATTATCCGGCCACGCCGCTGCGCCGCGCTCCATTTGACCCCGAAGGCAAAAGGATGCGGGCATGACCAAAGTGCAGGTGCTGATCATCGGTGGCGGGGTCATGGGTGTCTCGCTCATGTATCATCTGGTCAAGGCGGGCTGGTCCGATGTGTTGCTGGTGGAAAAGAACGATCTCACCCACGGCTCGACATGGCATGCGGCGGGATTGTGCACGCATTTCGCCCATAACCCAACCATTCAGGAACTGCGCGCGGTATCTGTCCGGCTGTATCGCGATATCCTGCCGCAAGAGACAGGGGAGGATTGCGGCTTTCACCCGGCGGGTGCGATGCGTATCACCCGCAACCCCGACCGCATGGACGAGTTTCGTCATGTGGCCGGGCTGTCGGACTTCACCGGCTATCCGCTCGAAATGCTGACCCCGGACCGGATCGCAGAGCTGCACCCGTTGGCGCGACTCGACGGGTTGCTGGGCGGAATCTATGAACCCGATGACGGTCATGTCGACCCGTCGCTTGCCACCCATGCGATGGCAAAAATTGCCCGCCGAGGTGGGGCGCGGATCTGGCGTAACTGTGCCGTGACAGGCATCGAGCGGGACAGCGCGCATTGGCGCGTTGAAACGCAAAAAGGCGTGGTTGCGGCAACCCACATCGTCAACGCAGCCGGGACATGGGGTTGGGAAATCGGCCACATGATGGGCTTGAACATCCCGTCGGTCCCCGTCCTGCACCAATATCTGGTGACCGATACCGTGGATGCCGTCCAAGACCGCGTTGCCGCCGGACTGCCGGAACTGCCCATCATCCGCGACCCGGAAGAAAGCTGGTATGTCCGACAGGAACGCGATGGGCTGATCCTTGGCCCTTACGAAAAGGAAGCGCAGGTCTGGTCCGTTGATGGTGTTCCGCCCGCATTCGGCGCCGACCTGATGCCGCCGGATCTGGACCGGGTCGAACATATCATCATGGCCGCGATGGAGCGCATCCCGGCGCTGCAGACAGGCGGTGTCAAATCGGTGATCAACGGGCCGATCACCTTCACCCCCGATGCCAACCCGCTGATCGGGCCCGCCCACGGCGCGAAAAATGCCTGGCTGCTGAACGGATCTTCGATGGGCGTGATGGAGGGCGGCGGTGCCGGTTGGTTCCTGGCCCACTGGATGACCCATGGCGCGCCGCCGATGGATGCGCTGAGCGTCGACAGCCGACGTTTTGGCGCCTGGGCGGACCGCGATTACCGTGTTGCCAAGGCGGTCGAGTGTTTCGGTCTTCAGTTCGGCGTGCATTACCCCCATGAGGAACGCCCCGCCGGGCGCGGCCTGCGCCTGTCGCCGCTGCATGACCTGATGATCCAGCGCGGCGCGGTGATGGGCGCGGCGCATGGCTGGGAACGACCGAACTGGTTTTCCGCGACGCCGGACGTGGTGGCTGATGAAACCTTCCGTCGCGCCAATTGGTTCGGCCCGGTGGCGACCGAGGTCGAGGCCGCATCCACCCGCGTTGCCATGGCGGATCTGTCTGTCTTCTCCAAGTTCGACGTTACCGGGCCGGATGTTGCCGCCTTTCTCGAGGCATTGTGAGCCAACCGCGCGCCCGGGCCGGGCCGGATCGGGCTGACCCATGCGCTTACCCCGACCGGTGGGGTTCTGTCGGAATTCACCGTCACAAGGTTGCGGGCGGAAAAAGCCTATCTGACGTCGGCCGCTGCGGCGGAAGAGATCGACTTCGACCTGTTGCGAACACGCGCCATAGGCTTCGACGTGCGGGTCGAGAACGTCACCGAAGACATTGCCGCGATCGGTGTCATGGGGCCAAAAGCTGCTGACGTTTTATCGGAACTGGCCGATATGCCCTGGCTGACGGCGCGGGAAACGACAGTTGCGGGCGTGCCCGTGCGCGCCTTGAGGGTGTCCTATATCGGCGAGTCCGGTTGGGAATTGCATGTCGCTGCCAACAACGCCGTTCAGCTTTTCAAGATGCTGGAGCAGATCGCGCAGCCTTTTGCGCCAGGATATTATGGCGCCTACGCGGCCAATTCCATGCGCCTCGAAAAGGGGTATCGGGGGTGGGGTAGCGATCTGACCACCGAGCGCAGCCCGATGGAGGCGGGGCTCGCGCCTTTCGTGCGCCCCGAACTGCGCGACAGGCTGGCCCGCGACACGCCTGGGACATGGTCCTGCTGCAGATCGACACTGGCGACGTGGACCCGTTTTACGCCCATACGCTTTGGCAGGATGGACGCCCCGTCGGCATCGTCACCTCGGGCGCCTATGGCCATCGCACGGGCAAAGTGCTGGCGCTGGCTTATCTGCGCGAGGTGACAGCCCGTGACAATCTGACCGTCTCGATCCTTGGCACGCATCGCGCGGCGGTTATCCTGCCAGAGCCCCCATTTGACCCACGCAACACACGCCTGAAACCCGGAGGCCATACATGACCGACCATGCCCTGCCCACCGATTGGGATTTCGACGCCACCGCAGCCCGGCGCGACCGGTATTATGCCGCCTCACTGACCCGTTTCACGCCCTTCCGCGACCCGATCGTGTTCAGGAAGGGGCAGGGGCAATACCTGTGGGATGCTCACGGGCGAAAATACACCGACATGCTGGGCATGAATGTCTGTATTTCGGTCGGCCATTCCCACCCACGCGTGGTTGCCGCCGCCATGGAACAGGCGCAGACCCTGACCCATTGCACGACAATGTTCTACCACCCCACGCCGGCGCATCTGGCCGAAGAACTGGCGGCCACCATGCCCCCGGGTCATGACTGGGTGGTGCATCTGACCAATTCCGGCGCCGAGGCCATCGACCTGGCGATGACCATGGCCCGGACCTATACCGGCAACCTCGACCTTTTGGCCCTGCGCACGGCCTATCATGGCCCCACCGCGGCGGCGCAGTCGATTACCGGCATTGCAGGCTGGCGGCATCCGGGAATGCCCGGCAACGTAGCCTTTGTACCCGAGCCCAACCAGTATCGCGGCATTTTCGGCCCCGGCACGCAACCCTATCTGGACGAGATCGACCGCACGATCGCCTCGGCCACACCGGGGCAGGTCGCGGGGATTGTCGTCGAAAGCGTTCAGGGCTATGGCGGCATAATCGAGATGCCCCCCGGCTATATGTCAGGTGCCGCCGAGCGGGTCCGCGCGGCAGGCGGGCTGTACATTGCCGATGAAGTCCAGTCGGGTTTTGGCCGCACCGGAGCCCATTTCTGGGGGTTCGAAGCCGACGCGGTTGTCCCAGACATCGTGGTCATGGCCAAAGGGCTTGGCAACGGCTTTCCCATCGGCGCGGTGGTGGCGAAGAAACACGTCGCGGCACCCATGGCCGAAAGGTTCATGTTCCACACTTACGGCGCCAACCCCACCTCTGCTGCCGCCGCGCGGTCCGTGCTGGCCATTTTGCGGGACGAAGGGTTGCAGGACAACGCCCACACGGTTGGAGGTGCATTTCTGGAGCGGTTGCACGATTTGAAAGACAAGCACGCGATCATCGGAGATGTGCGTGGGACAGGCCTTATGCTCGCCATCGAAATGGTAAGCGATCGTGACGCCAAAACCCCCGACAACGACGCCACCACCGAGGTGTTCGAAGCCAGTCGCGAGCAGGGGATCATCCTGTCGAAATCCGGGCCGTTTCAATCCTGCCTGCGCATGGTGCCGCCGCTTTGCCTTTCATTGGAGGACGTGGACCACGTTGTGAAAGGCCTGGATGTTGCCTGTCAGAAAGCAGCCGATCGCATTGGTCGCTAAATCGCAATCCAAGAGGCGGGTTCCGGATCACGGAACATATAGCACGTCAAAACGGTTGGTATGGGCATCGCTCGCGGTGCAAAACAAGCGAGCGATGCTCTAGCCGGGTTCTGCCGATACACCGGGTTCGATCGGAACGCCGCCTGCCATGCGCAACAGGCGTGACATCCTGCGGTTGATTCGCGGGTCCCCGGGAACCACGCGTTGCGCCAGCCCCTTCTTCTGCGGCACGTTCAGGAACAGCTCTGCATCCACGACATATCCCGGCGCGTCCTGGGTGGCGATGAAGCGGATCACCAGTTGCGGCAGGTCTCCGGGATACCCGTCATAGGCCAGGATCGTTGCGGCCGCCTCGGGCGGAGGCAGCAATTCGCGGCACTCATATATCTCTTTGCCGGAATGCGAGAACGTATAGGCCGGGCCGGTGCAGGCGGCTTCAAAGACATCAAACAGCCTGGTCGGATACTCCCTGAAGCGGGCCGAGCTTTTGCCGGGCACAATATCTTGGGGTGCGCAGGCGGCCAGAAAGGCCAAGGCCAGGATTGATCCTATGTGTTTCACCTGCTGATCCGTTTTGTGTGCTGCCCGGGTTCCGGTGCCAGACTAAGATAATTCCGCAACAGTTGCGATGGGGATAATTTTGCAATCGGCATGCGTGCGCCGTTGCGCTCTTTGTGCCGCGTCTCTGTGTAAGGCACTGGAAATCATACCGTTATCTTACCCCGCGTAACGGCGCGCCGCGAAAAGCAGGGTGTGGAGGAATCGTTCACCCGCGCCAGGCCGACGCCCCGGCTCCGCGGGTCAACAGAAAATAGTTGGAAATTCAGGTAAAAATAACGTTGACCTGCTAGGGCTGCATACGCCAAGTTGTGTAGGCCAGCAGCGTCGCCACTAAATATGGTAGAAAATACCAAGGCGGCAAAGCAGGCGGGACAGAAACCAAATCATCAAGCAACACGCGACCAGATCGTGTTTGTACCGTGAATTTTGCGGTGCCGGGGGTGTTTTTGTCCCGCCAGTGGCGACCGGTTCTGAACCGGGACAGAGAGGGCGATGGGTCCAGTGGAATGATGCTGAATATCTGAGGACAGCGGACATGAAGATTGAAAGAAGATTTACCAAGACTGGGCAAGACGCTTACGCGGAACTCGATTTCGTCTCTGCGACCTCTGAAATCCGCAATCCCGATGGCACCATCGTGTTCCGGCTGGACGATATCGAAATCCCGTCCTCCTGGAGCCAGGTCGCCAGCGATGTGATCGCGCAGAAATACTTCCGCAAGGCCGGCGTTCCCAGCGCCTCCAAGAAAGTCCGCGAAAAGGATGTGCCCGAGTTTCTGTGGCGCTCGGTCCCGGCCGAGGATGCAGAGTTTGGCGGCGAAACCTCTTCCAAGCAGGTGTTTGATCGCCTTGCCGGTGCCTGGACCTATTGGGGCTGGAAGGGCGGCTATTTCACGACCGAAGAAGACGCGCAGGCCTATTATGACGAAATGCGGTTCATGCTCGCCACTCAACGCGCAGCCCCCAACTCGCCGCAATGGTTCAACACCGGTCTGCACTGGGCCTATGGCATCGACGGCCCGGCGCAGGGGCATCACTATGTCGACCACAAGACCGGCAAGCTGACCAAGTCGAAATCCGCCTATGAGCATCCGCAGCCCCATGCCTGCTTTATCCAGTCGGTCGATGACGATCTGGTCAATGAGGGCGGCATCATGGACCTGTGGGTCCGCGAGGCACGACTGTTCAAGTACGGTAGCGGAACAGGTACCAATTTCAGTCACTTGCGCGGCGAAGGTGAACCTCTGTCGGGCGGTGGAAAATCCTCGGGCCTGATGGGCTTTCTGAAGATCGGCGATCGTGCCGCGGGTGCGATCAAATCAGGCGGGACAACCCGTCGAGCAGCGAAGATGGTGATCGTGGATGCCGATCACCCCGATATCGAGGCTTTCATCGACTGGAAGGTCCTCGAAGAGCAAAAGGTGGCCTCGATCGTAGCCGGATCGAAGATGCACGAGAAGATGCTGAACGGCATTTTCGAGGCCATCCGCACCTGGGACGGGGCGGAAACTGATGCCTACGACCCCAAGGTGAACGACAGCCTGAAAGCCGCTGTGCGCGAAGCGAAAAATGTCGCCGTCCCCGAGACATACATCAAGCGCGTGCTGGATTACGCCAAGCAGGGCCATACCAGCATCGAATTCCCGACTTATGACACCGATTGGGACTCAGAGGCCTATAATTCGGTCTCGGGCCAGAATTCGAACAACTCGATCCGCGTCACCAATGCCTTTCTGACCGCGGTTGAAAAGGATGCGGACTGGCAACTGGTCAATCGCGTCGATGGCAAGATCTCCAGAACCGTCAAGGCCCGCGATCTGTGGGAAAAGGTCGGCCATGCCGCATGGGCCTGTGCCGATCCCGGCATCCAGTACCACGATACCGTGAATGACTGGCATACTTGCCCGACAGATGGTGAGATTCGCGGCTCAAACCCTTGTTCGGAATACATGTTCCTGGACGACACCGCCTGCAACCTGGCCTCGATGAACCTGCTGACCTTCCTCAAGGAGGGCGAGTTCCAGGCCGAGGATTACATGCATGCGACCCGCCTCTGGACCCTGACGCTGGAGGTCAGCGTGACCATGGCGCAATTCCCGTCCAGGGAAATCGCGCAGCTCAGCTATGACTTCCGCACGCTGGGTCTGGGCTATGCCAACATCGGCGGCTTGCTGATGAACATGGGTTTCTCCTATGACAGCGACGAGGGCCGCGCGCTCTGTGGGTCGCTGACCGCGATCATGACCGGCGTGGCCTATGCCACCTCGGCGGAGATTGCCGGAGAGCTGGGACCGTTCGCAGGCTATGAGCGCAATGCCGAGCATATGCTGCGGGTCATCCGCAACCACCGCAACGCCGCCCATGGCGCGGTGAACGGCTATGAAAAGCTGAGCGTCAAGCCGGTGCCGATGGATCACAACAACTGCCCCGATCCGCGTCTGGTGCAACTGGCGATGACCGCATGGGACGAGGCGTTGAACCTTGGGGAAAAGAACGGCTATCGCAACGCGCAAGCCACTGTGATCGCGCCCACCGGCACCATCGGTCTGGTGATGGATTGCGACACCACCGGGATCGAGCCGGACTTCGCGTTGGTCAAGTTCAAGAAGCTTGCGGGCGGTGGGTATTTCAAGATCATCAACCGCTCGGTTCCGGCCTCGCTGGAAAAGCTGGGCTATTCCAGCGCCCAGATCGAAGAGATCGTCTCTTATGCGGTGGGTCATGGCACCATCGGCAATGCGCCGGGGATCAACCACACTTCGCTGGCGGGGCATGGCTTTGGCGCCAACGAACTGGCCAAGGTGGACGCGGCGCTGGCCTCGGCCTTCGACATCCGCTTTGTCTTTAACCAGTGGACTCTGGGCGAGGATTTCTGCACCGGCGTGCTGGGCATACCGGCCACCAAGCTGAACGACCCGACCTTTGACCTGCTGCGCCATCTGGGCTTCTCCAAAGCGGATATCGACGCGGCCAACGATCATGTCTGCGGAACCATGACGCTGGAAGGCGCGCCGCACCTGAAGGAAGAGCATTACAACATCTTCGATTGCGCCAATCCCTGCGGCAAGAAGGGCAAGCGCTTCCTGAATGTGGACAGCCACATCACCATGATGGCGGCGGCGCAGAGCTTCATCTCGGGCGCGATCTCCAAAACGATCAACATGCCCAATGATGCGACCATCGAGGATTGCCAGAAGGCCTATGAACTCAGCTGGTCGCTGGGCATCAAGGCCAACGCGCTTTACCGTGACGGCTCGAAACTGAGCCAGCCGCTGGCGGCGGCGCTGGTCGAGGATGACGAGGATGCGGCCGAGGTGCTGGAAACCGGGTCTCCGGCCGAAAAGGCCACCGTGCTGGCCGAGAAGATCATCGAGAAAGTGGTGATCAAAGAGATCGTCAAATCGCATCGCGAAAAGATGCCCCAGCGGCGCAAGGGCTATACCCAGAAAGCCATGGTGGGTGGCCACAAGGTCTATCTGCGGACCGGTGAATATGAGGACGGCAATCTTGGCGAGATTTTCATCGACATGCACAAGGAAGGCGCAGGCTTCCGGGCGATGATGAACAACTTCGCCATCGCGGTCTCGGTCGGTCTGCAATATGGCGTGCCGCTGGAAGAGTTCGTCGATGCCTTCACCTTCACCAAGTTCGAACCGGCGGGCATGGTGCAGGGCAATGACAGCATCAAGAACGCCACCTCGATCCTCGACTATATCTTCCGCGAGTTGGCGGTCAGCTATCTGGACCGCACCGATCTGGCCCATGTGAAACCCGAGGGCGCCAGCTTTGACGATCTGGGCCGGGGCGAGGAAGAGGGCGTGTCCAACGTCAGCGAGATCAGCGACACCGCAGCGTCGAAATCGCTGGAGGTGCTGAAACAGATCAGCTCGACCGGGTATCTGCGCAAGCGGTTGCCGCAGGAACTGGTGGTGCTGAATGGTGGCCAGACCGTGGGCGGCGTCGCTCTGGACGGTGCAACCAATCCTGTGCAGGCGCTCAGCACGCTGGTCCCGGAAACGGGGGGCGAAACCGCGCTCAGCACCGGTACGGTCAGCATGGATGCCCGCACCAAGGCAAAGATGCAGGGATATGAGGGCGATCCCTGCGGTGAATGCGGAAACTACACGCTGGTGCGAAACGGCACCTGCATGAAGTGCAACACCTGCGGCGGCACCAGCGGCTGTAGCTGAGGAAACTGAGGGGACCGGTGTAAATGCACCGGCCCCCGATGGATCTCCCGCAAGCGGGGGGGCTTGGAAGAACCGGGTCCAACCGGGGGAGGTCGGATAACGAAAGGAAACATGGGCGTATCAGGCGATCAATTTCAGGCAGGGAAATACAGAGTTGTCCCGAGACTTAACCTCAGAAAACTGGGCCTCTCTGTGGAAAACACTGTCGATTGTCGAAACGGCAAGCCAACCACTCACGGTTCGGGTCGCCTGATCACGCTTTTGAGAATCGCGTCAGAGATGGCGTGTAGGGGTGCAGGCGGTGCGTTCGCCTGACCCCGACGAGCTAGGGTGTGGCGGAAGTTCGGTCCTCCCACTCTCATCCGGGGCGGGTGCGCTCGCCCCTAACGACGTTCAGGCCGCAGGCAAAAAAACACGGGCGGTAAACTAGATGAGCCTGAACGGCGAAACTGAAAGGGGGGTGCAAGCCCCCCTTCTTTTTTTGTCGCAACCCCAGCGTGTTTCGGCAGAGCCCCGCCTAAATCCACCGATGCAATCCGACAGGTTCCGCCGAGCAAATCTTTGCTGACTTGGACGCGCGGTCTGCCGCGCAGTCACCCGTGCGATTCCGGCGGCGAGCAGCCTGAAACGGGCGCAACTCACGCGGGTGGGTGACGGCGTTTCGCAGGTCGGTTTTTCTGTCCGTGTTCCAGAAAGGAACGGGTAAAAAACCGATAATTAGGAGTGATCCAATGAAACCGACCAAAACGACCGCGCTGCTTGCGATTGCCGTGTCTCTGCCCGCGCTGGCATGGGCCGCCGGAAAAGTGGACGCAAATGGCGATGGCGTCTGGACGCTGGATGAGGTGCAGGCCGTCTTCCCCGAAATGTCCGCTGACGGGTTCAACGCGATCGACGTGAATGCCGACGGTGCCCTTGATGAGGCCGAAGTTTCCGCAGCGCAGGACGCGGGGCTGATCCCGGCGACCGAAGGCTGACCCTTTTCAACTAGGGGCAGGGACCGGCAAACAACCCACCATGCCGGTCCGGCGGCGGCTGCATCCATGCGGCCGCCGCCTTTGGTTTGTCAGGCGGGCAGGTGAATGTTGAACCGCTCGCGCAGAGCCATGTCCAGCATCGGGTCCAGCCGCGCCTGCGAGGGGTGTGCCAGCATCGCCTCTTTCCGCGCGGTGGCTTTGTCAAGCAGGCCGGGTTTGCCCAGTTCCGCCCATTCCTTGGGCGAGGTGCGGTCGCCCAGGGTTGGATAGACGTAATCCGCCTGCATCCGGTCCAGCGTCTGGCCGGTGCCCAGATAATGACCCGTTCCGCTCAGGCAGACATCGGCGATCTGGTCCAGCGCCAGCGTTTCCTCGGTCACCTCGATGCCGCGCACACAGCGCATCGCCTGACCGATCAGATCGTCGCCCAGAATCAGGCTTTCGTGGCAGAATCCCAGCAGCGAGGCATGCATGCCGGCCGCCTCATAGACCATGTTCAGCCCCGAAAGACCGGCCATCAGGTTCGAGCACATCTGCTCCCATCCGGCCTGCATGTTGGGCAGCTTGGCATCCGAACCACCGGCAGCGGCCCCGCCGGGCAACCCGTAGAACTGGTGCATTTGCGCACAGCCGGAACTCAGCAGCGCCTGCTCGCCCGAACCGATCGACATCGCGCCGGTGCGCAGGTCCAGCCCGAACGGCCAGGTGCCGAAGATCGCCGGGTGGCCCGGTTTGACGGCGTTGACATAGACCAGACCGGCCAGACATTCGGCCACGGCCTGCACGATGGCACCCGCCACGGTCGAGGGTGCGGTGGCCCCGGCCATGCCCGCGCTCAGCAGCAGAACGGGCATGCCACCTTCAATGCAACGCTCCATCACTTCGCAGCTTTCGGTGGCGAATTTCATCGGCGGCACGACGAAGCAGTTCGAGTTGCTGACAAAAGGCCGCTCCCGCCATTTGTCCTCACCACCCGCGATCATATGCAGCATCTCCAGCGCAGGAGCGACGAAGTCGGGCTCGGTGAAAGAGGTGCCAATATGTTTGAACGTGCCCGAGCAGCAGGCATAGATCGTGTTCAGGTCCATCTCGCGGTTGTCGAGGATATCGCGGCAGACCATCGGGCGCTGGAGGAAGTGAATATTATCCAGTTGATCGCAGATCCGGGCGGCGTCATGCAGGTCCTGCACCGTGGAATCGCGATAGTCGCGCCCGTGTACATCGACCATATGCACGGCAGCCCCGGCGGTGCCGTAATGGACCCGCGTGCCGCTGAGATCCAGGTCGGTCTTGCCGTTGCGGCTGCACAGCGTCACGTCACGGTTTGCGATGGCCAGCGTGTCCTCGACCAGTGCGCGTGGAAAGCGCAGGCGGCCATCATCGCCCAGGATACAGCCCGCCCTGGTCAGATACTCGACGCCGCTCGGGGGGGCATCGGCCAGCCCGATCTGTTCCAGCGCATCCAGCGCGGTGTGGTGGATTTTTTCGATATCCTGCTGGGACAGCGCCTTTAGCGTGCCGCCTTCCATGCCGGGGCGGATCGGGCGCAGGTGGTCAGGCAGGGCGGTTGCGCGCGCGGCACGGCGCGCAGCGCGTCCGCCGCTGCGCGAAGAGGTTCTGGTTTGATCGTTCATGGTCAGATTTGTCCGAAAAGGTCCGAAAGGCTTGGGTGATGTGGCGTTCAGACGCGCGCGGGACGTCCGCGCGCAGCGCGGCCACGCTCGGCACCGATGGTGCGGCTCACGAGACCGATTTTCGACATTTCACCCTGCATTCGGACCCTCCCATTTCGACACAGACTGACAGGCGGGCGCGGCGGGGTCTGTTCTGTTTGCGACCAATAACCCGGTGGATTTGAGCGGTTTTTTGCGTCTCAGGCCGGTTTCGTGCTATGGTGGATCACAGATTTTCACATGCGGATTCGGTTCGTTGACAGCACAGGTCATGTCACCCATGTCTCACCTAGATGCTGCCACGGTCAACAGCCCCATTTCGGGCGATGGTTGTGGCGCGGTGACGACCGGAGTCCGATCATGAAACGCCGCCAACCCATCCTGTCCCTATTGACCGCTCTGACACTCTGCTGTGCCAGCCCGGTGCTGGCCGAGGACTGGACCGGTGTCTATGGCGGCTTTGCCCTGGGCTACACCGATGTGGACGGGCCGGGGTCCGCGGGGGGCAACGATGTCAGCTTTGGTCCCCATATCGGATATGATCACGATTTCGGCAATTTCGTGCTGGGCGGTGAGTTCGAATATAACCGCACCGATATCGACCTGGGCGGTACCTCGGGCGATCTGGATTATATCGGGCGGCTCAAGCTGCGCGGCGGCTATGATTTCGGTCGGGCGCTGGGGTATGTGGTGATCGGTGCGGCCCGCGCCAAGACCTCGGGCGCGGATGATACCGGCGCAGTCTATGGGATCGGCGTCTCGGTCCCGGTGAGTGACAGGGTGCTGATCGGCGGCGAGATTTTGCGCCATGATTTCAGCGATCTGGGCGATGGGTCGGGCGATTTCGACACCGACACGTTCAACCTGCGCACAACCTTTCGCTTTTGATAGTTCCCAGCGCGGCCTATTCGGCGGCGCGCGTGTTTGCGATCTGACCCGCGAAGTCGCACAGGGTTTTCAGCGCGGCGGTAAAGCCCGCGTCATCAACCGTCATCGCGACGCGGATATGGCCCGCCGCCGCCTTGCCAAAGCTTTCGCCGGGCATGACCGCGATATGATGGGCGTCG
Source organism: Ruegeria spongiae (assembly GCF_023502395.1). Classification (GTDB taxonomy): domain Bacteria; phylum Pseudomonadota; class Alphaproteobacteria; order Rhodobacterales; family Rhodobacteraceae; genus Ruegeria_C; species Ruegeria_C spongiae. The sequence goes on from NZ_JAMFMB010000001.1 coordinate 18,242, forward strand.
AGCAGGGCATAGGCAAACGCCTCGCCGCTCATACCGGTCGCCCGTATGTCCAGCATCAGGTACATCGCGCCCTGTGCCGGCACCAGCCGCAGCACGTTCTGGGCTTGCAGCACCTCCTGCGCCAGCGCCCGGCGCCGACGGAAGGGGGCGGCGACCTCGTCCTCCAGCCAGGGACCGGCGTTCAGCGCGAAATTCCCCGCCGCCTGCACAAAGCCCGGCACGCCATAGGTGGTGTGGGTGGCAAGATTGATCAGATGCGCGATCGCCTCTTCGGGGCCCACGACCCAGCCGCAGCGTGATCCGGTCATGGCGTGGGATTTCGACAACGAGCCCACCACCAGCGTGCGCTCGATCATGTCGGGCAGGGCGCGCGGGCTGAGATGTGCGCCCTCCCAGACCTGGGTGTCATAAACCTCGTCCGAGATCAGCCACAGGTCGCGTTTGCGGCACACCCCGGCAATGCCCTCCAGCGTGTCGCGGGAATAGACCACGCCGGTGGGGTTGTTGGGTGTGTTGATCAGCAGTGAGGTGGCACCGTCGGCGGCGGCGTCGATCTCGGCGGCGCGCGGCTGAAACCCGTCTTCCGCATGGGCTTGAATCGGTTTCGCAATCGCGGCCACACCCCGGATCGTACCGGGATAGGTGGCATAATAGGGGTCGATGAACAGTCCCACGTCACCCGGATCACAGGTCGCGTTATGGGCGGCAAACAGCGCCGCCTGACCGCCCGGCGTGATCAGCACATTGTCGCGGCCGGTGGGCACGCCGGTCCGGTCCTGAATGCGGGCCGCCACCGTGTCGCGCAGATCAGGTTCGCCCGGCACGCTGGAATACCCGGTCTTGCCGGCACGCGCGGCGGCATCCATCGCGTCGAGGATCGCGGGATGGGTGCGGATGTCATGCTCGCCCTGGGTCAGTTCGGTCACCGCAACGCCCGCGCGCACCATCGCCCGCGCCTTGTTGAACACATCCCACCCGTCCGAGCCGCCGCCAGTGAGATTGGTGATGCGATGAGACAACTTCATGCCGACCTCCCAGATTCCCAGTTCAGCGGAGAGGGGCAGAGGCGCGGTGATTTGTCAATCTCAGCCGCGCGGTGGCAGAGTCGCCTGCAGTTTCTTCGTCAGACCGGCCCGCACCAGATCATAGGACACTTCGATCCGGTGGCGCGTCTCGTCCTCGGTCGCATCCCAGCCCAGCCTGATCCAGCTGCGGTGAAAATACGGCGCGCGCACACCGACGCCCGCCTCGATCAGCATCTGGGCGGTTTCGATATCGGGGGTTTTGACAGATACGCCATCATTGGCGGCGCCGATACAGGCGAACATCTTGCCGCCCACCTTCCAGGCATCATGGCCGCCGCCCCACGGGTCCGAGACTTCGGCCCCCGGCAGCGCGGCACAGATGCGGTTCACGCTGTCACGCGACACCGGCTATAACCCGGTTTCCAGCTTCAACTCTCCGTCGGCGATCAGGTTCCCCGCCGATCCCACCGCCTCGAACGAGGTCTTGGCCGCCTTCAACTCGCGCTGAATACGCGCGGAATGCTTGGCCGCCTGACGCAGGCTTTCCTCATATGCGGCGGTTTCCCGTTTCATCGTCTTTTCGACAGACTTGCGCTTTTTCTTGTCCCCGTCCGAGCGTGCCTTTCGGAGGCTTTTTTTATGACTGGCCAGGATCTTTTCATGGCCCGAGATCTGCGTGCGGCAATGCACCAGATGCTCGCGCTCGGATTCCAGCCGCGTCAGGCATTGATCAAGCTCGCGCAAATGCTTGTGAATGCTGGTTTCGAACCGCTGCTGTTTCGTTCGCAGCCCCGACACCAGCGCGGCATAGTCACTGTCCAGCGCATCAACCACCGCATTGTCAAACTGCGTGGCAGCGCTGTCATCTGTCTCATGCGGTCCCGTGGACCACTTCTCTCTTGAGGTGTTCATTTGTGGCATATGGCTCCCTGTGGTTGCATCATAACACAAAGTTCCGGTGCTCGCAGCCCTTTTGGACCGGCCTTGAAAGATCGGCGGCGGGGCGCTATGCAAGACCCATGAACCCGATTTGCACCATTATTTGCTGCATTCCCTGCTGAGCGATCACGCGGGCCGGTTTCTTTCGTTTTCTTCCCAGAGACAAGTTGCTAAGCCCGCGCCAACGCGCTTGGTTTGCCGTGCCCGAGGAAAAAGACGATGACACGTATCAGATTGCACAACACCAGAACCCGCCGGAAAGAGGATTTCGCGCCGATCGACGCGAAGGATGTGCGGATGTATGTCTGCGGTCCCACCGTCTATGACCGGGCGCATCTGGGCAACGCGCGGCCCGTGGTGGTGTTTGATGTGCTCTACCGTCTGCTGCGCCACGTCTACGGGGTGGAACATGTGACCTACGTGCGCAATTTCACCGATGTGGACGACAAGATCAACGCAACCGCTCTGGCCCGCAAGCAGGCCGGGGCTGAAGGCACGTTGGAACAGCTTGTGCAGGCGCGTTCCGATGAAACGATCGGCTGGTATCTGAAGGATATGGATGAGGTCGGCGCGATGCGACCCAACCAGATGCCGCGCGCAACCGAGTTCATCGCCCAGATGATCGCGATGATCGAAGGGCTGATCGCGGAGGGGTACGCCTACGAAAAAGAGGGGCATGTCCTGTTCCGCGTCCGCGAATACAACGATTATGGCAAGCTCTCGGGCCGCTCGGTGGATGACATGATCGCCGGTGCGCGGGTCGAGGTGGCGCCCTTCAAGGAAGACCCGATGGATTTCGTGCTGTGGAAACCCTCCACCGACGATCTGCCGGGTTGGGACAGCCCCTGGGGACGGGGGCGACCAGGCTGGCATATCGAATGCTCGGCCATGGCGCATGAGCTTTTGGGTGACAGTTTCGACATCCATGGTGGCGGCAACGACCTGATGTTCCCGCATCATGAAAACGAGATCGCCCAAAGCCGTTGCGCCCATCCCGAAGGGGAGTTCGCCAAGGTCTGGCTGCACAATGAGATGCTGCAGGTCGAGGGCAAGAAGATGTCCAAAAGCTTGGGCAATTTCTTTACCGTGCGCGATCTGCTCGACAAGGGCGTGCCGGGTGAAGTGATCCGGTTTGTGTTCCTGCAGACACATTATCGCAAGCCGATGGATTGGACTTCGGATAAGGCGAAATCTGCAAAAGATACGCTTTGGAATTGGCGGCGAATGGCACAAGATGTTATTTCGAGTGAAGTCGATCCCGAAGTTCTAGAGGCGCTTGCCGACGACCTAAACACATCAAAGGCAGTAGCGGTATTGCATCGGCTTGCAAAAGACGGGAATGCTGCAAGCTTGAAAGCGTCAGCACAATTTTTGGGGCTTTTAACGGACGAACTCAACTGGGTGCATCATCTGGCACCACAATCAGTCCTTTCGCAGCCGATATTGGGGCGTCCCACCTTACAGCAATTCGAGAAAACAAAATGGGAAGAACTTCTTATCGGTGAACGGGCTAAGGCGATGGCAACAAAAGACTTCAAAGAACTGGATAGATTGAAGGCGTTGTTGTTGGAGGCTGGTGTCGAGGTGCGCATGAGCAAGGCGGGCGTGGAATTGGTGCCGGGTCCCGATTTCGACGCCGCCAAGCTGGAGAGTGTGTGATGACCCGCGAGCGCCTCTATCTCTATGACACCACCTTGCGGGACGGGCAGCAGACGCAGGGGGTGCAGTTCTCGACCACCGAAAAGGTGCAGATCACCCGCGCGCTGGACGCGTTGGGGCTGGATTATATCGAGGGCGGCTGGCCCGGTGCCAACCCCACCGACAGCGCGTTTTTTGCCGATGCGCCCGAGACCGGCGCGCGGCTCACTGCCTTTGGCATGACCAAGCGGTCGGGCCGGTCGGCCGAAAATGACGATGTGCTGGCGGCGGTGCTGAATGCGGGTACCGGTACGATTTGTCTGGTCGGCAAAAGCCATGATTTCCACGTCACCGACGCGCTTGGCATCTCGCTCGCAGAAAACACCAAAAACGTCCGCGCTTCGATTGCCCAAATCGTGGCGCAGGGGCGCGAGGCACTATTCGATGCCGAGCATTTCTTTGACGGCTATCGCGACAATCCCGATTACGCGCTCTCGGTCTGCCATGCGGCGCTGGAGGCCGGCGCGCGCTGGATCGTGCTCTGTGATACCAATGGCGGGGCGCTGCCCTCCGATATCGGGCGGATCGTGGGCGAGGTGATCGCCTCGGGCATTCCCGGCGACCGGTTGGGCATCCACACCCATAACGATACCGAACAGGCCGTCGCCGGGTCGCTGGCCGCGGTCGAGGCTGGTGCGCGTCAGATCCAGGGCACGCTGAACGGGCTGGGCGAGCGTTGCGGCAATGCCAATCTGACCTCGCTGATCCCGACGCTGCTGCTCAAGGAGCCCTATGTCAGCCGGTTCGACACCGGCATCACGCAAGAAGCGCTGGCGGGGCTCACCAAACTCAGCCGGATGCTGGACGATATCCTCAATCGCGTCCCCACCAAACAGGCGCCTTATGTGGGGGCCTCGGCCTTTGCGCATAAGGCGGGGCTGCATGCCAGCGCGATCCTGAAGAACCCTTCGACTTACGAACATGTGGACCCGGAGGTGATCGGCAACACCCGCATCATCCCGATGTCGAACCAGGCAGGGCAGTCGAACCTGCGCACCCGGCTGGCCGAGGCCGGGCTGGAGGTGGCCAAGGGCGACCCGGCGCTGGGGCGGATTCTGGACCGGATCAAGGAACGTGAGGCCGAGGGCTATTCCTATGACACCGCGCAGGCCTCGTTCGAGTTGCTGGCGCGCGCCGAACTGGGGTTGCTGGCGGACCTGTTCGAGGTCAAGCGCTACAAGGTCACGGTCGAGCGGCGCAAGAACAAATACAACCGGATGATCAGCCTGTCCGAGGCGGTGGTTGTGGTGAAGGTCGACGGCGAAAAGCGTCTGTCGGTCAGCGAGTCTCTGGACGAGGATGGCAGCGACCGCGGCCCGGTCAACGCGCTGGCCAAGGCGCTGGCCAAGGATCTTGGTCAGTATTCGGCGGTGCTGGAGGATATGCGGCTGGTCGATTTCAAGGTGCGTATCACGCAAGGCGGCACCGAGGCCGTCACCCGCGTCATCATCGACAGCGAGGACGGTGCCGGGCGGCGCTGGTCCACCGTGGGGGTCAGTGCGAACATAGTGGATGCCAGTTTCGAGGCGTTGCTGGATGCGATCCGCTGGAAGCTGATCCATCATGTGGAGGCGGCGGAATAATGGACTGGGAGGCGTTTTTCACGCTTCACCACGATCTGCCCCGCGAGGGACCCGGCGCGCCGGAGGATGTGGATTGGGTTCTGGATGAGACCGGGCTGACAGGTGCCGTTTCAGTCTGTGACGCCGGGTGCGGGCCGGGGGGCGACCTTGAAACGCTGGCCGACCGGCTGCCCGAGGCGTATCTGACCGGCATCGAGATGCAGGCGGGGTTTGTTGCAACCGCCGCCAGACGTTGCGCCCGCTTTGGCGACCGCGTGCAGGTCCGGCAGGGCGACATGGCCGAACCGGGCGGGCCTCATGATCTGATCTGGTGCGCTGGCGCGCTCTATTTTCTCGGCGTGACGGAAGGCCTGAAAAGCTGGCGTTCGGCGCTTGCGCCGGGGGGCTTTGTCGCGTTTTCCGAACCGGTGAAACTGCAAGATGAGGTGCCGCAGGCGGCGCAGGAGTTTTGGCAGGAGTACCCCGCGATCACCGATCTGTCGGGTATCGCGGCACGCGTTGACGCTGCGGGATATGACGTTCTAGGCCATCGTCTGATCGTCGGGCAGCCATGGGAAAACTATTATGCACCCTTGCGTCGGCGCATCGCCGAGCTGCGCGCCGCCAACCCCGATCCGGCCTTGGTCGAGATGTTGGATATGAACGCGCGCGAGGCCGCGCTGTGGGAAGCTGCCTCCGATCACATCGCCTATGCCCTGATGCTTGTCCGGCCCCGATGAGCTTTGATGCCGACCTGACAGCCTGTGCGGCGCTGGTTGAAAAGGGTGACCCAGAGCGGTTTCTGGCCGCCATGGCCGCGCCGGTTGCGGCGCGCCGGGTGCTGTTCCCACTCTATGCGCTGAATGTCGAAGTGGCGCGCGCGCCCTGGGTCACGCAGGAGCCGATGATCGCCGAGATGCGCCTGCAATGGTGGCGCGACGTGCTGCAAGAGATCGCCGAAGGTCAGACTGTCCGGCGGCATCAGGTAGTCACACCTCTGGCCGCGATCCTGTCGCCCGAGCTTGCGACATATCTGGATCAATATGTCTCGGTAAGGCGTTGGGATATCTACAAGGACCCGTTCGAGGACGCGGCGCATCTTACCGCCTATCTGGATCACAGCGCCGGGTCGCTGATGGTGGCCGCGGCCCAGAGCCTTGGCCCGGCAGACACGGATGTTGTGCGCGACTTTGGCTATGCGGCGGGGGTTGCGAACTGGCTGGTCGCGGTGCCCGAGCTTGAGGCGCGCGGGCGTATTCCCTTGCTGGATGGCACCGCTGAAGGTGTGCGAGCGCTGGCCAGAACCGGGCTGGATCGTCTGGACCGGGCGCGTCGCGGTCGGGCTGCGGTTTCAGCGGCGGCGCGACCGGCGCTTCTGGCAGGGTGGCAAACGGAGGCTTTGCTCAAACAGGCGGTGGCGGAGCCGGGTCTGGTGGCCTCGGGCGCGCTGGGGCAAAGCGGGTTTCGCAAGCGCACCGGTCTGATGTGGCAGGCCGCAACGGGGCGCTGGTAAGGGTCAGGCCAGTTCCTCTTTCGGGCGCAGCATCAGCCAGATCAAGGCGCCGCCCGCCAGCACCAGGAAAGGGGCCATGGCAAGGTTCACGGCGGTCCAGCCCTCGACCGGGTTGCCGCCCGAGCAATTCATCAACCCGCCCGAGGCGACCGAGGCAAAGGTCACGCCGCCAAAGACCAGCAGGTCGTTCAAGCCCTGCATCCGGCCTCGCTCGCTGGGCGTATGCGCGGCGGCCAGCATCGACGTCGCACCGATGAAGCCGAAGTTCCAGCCGACCCCCAGCAGGATCAGGGCGAGGAAGAAATTGTTCAGATCGACACCTTCCAGAGCGACAACACCTGCGGCGGCCAGTATGACCAGCCCCAGCGCCATGATCTTTTCGACCCCGAAACGCGCGATCAGATGGCCGGTGAAGAAGCTCGGGACAAACATGGCCAGCACATGCCAGGTGACCACATCCGCGGCGTCATGGGTGGTGTAGCCACAGCCCACAACCGCCAGCGGGGTCGAGGTCATCACCAGGTTCATCAAGGCATAGGACACCATGGCGCAAATCACCGCCACTGCGATACGGGGGGTTGTGATCAACTCCCACCTTGTGCGGCCTTTTGGGCTGTCCGCCGATGGCGGCGCCGGGCGCGGGATGTCGAGGAACAGAAACAGCAGCGAGCCGACAATATTAAGCGTGATCACGGCCACGTAAGTGCCGAGAAACGGAACCACATAGGCCGTGGCGGTCAGCTTCACCAGTTGCGGCCCGATGATGGCCGCCGCCAGCCCGCCCGCCATCACGTAGGAAATCGCCTTGGGCCGGAACGCGTCCGAGGCGGTATCGGCGGCGGCAAAGCGATAGAACCCATGCGCGCTCATGTAGATGCCGGTCAGGAAACTGCCCGCCAGAAAGACCGGAAACGAACTCAGATAAAGGCCATAGGCCCCCACCACACCACCCAGCGCGCCCATCAACGCGCCCAGCATGAACCCGGCGCGCCGGCCCCAGCGTTGCATGATCGCCGACATCGGCGTGGCCGCCAGCATCGAGCCTAGCACGATCATGGAAATCGGCAGGGTCGCCAGACAGACATTGCTGGCCAGCGATTGCCCGGCCAGCCCTCCGATCGTGAAGATCATCGGCATTTGCGCGCCCAGCACCGCTTGCGCCGCCACCAGCACCACGACATTGCGGCGGGCGGAGCGGTCATCCGGGGGGGCGATAGCATCACTCATGCCGCATGCGTAGCGCCGATTGTGCGGCGCGACAAGCGGTTGCAAGCGGGGGCGATCCGGTTACGGTGCCGCAAGGATGAACAACGTGGATGGTCAGGGATGGCGCACGGCGAACGGATCATCGAAACGCCCGATTGCGTGGTTGAAGGGGCCGACTGGCTGGCCCGCCAATGCCCGCGCATGTCTCATGCCATGACGCTGACCGGCCCGCTGCCCTTGCGCCGCAAGCCGGACGGGTTTGCGGAACTGCTCAGCGCCATCGTCAGCCAGCAGGTCAGCGTCGCCTCGGCCAATGCGATCTGGGGCCGGATGAAGGCGGCCGGGCTGACCGGGCCGCGCAAGATCCTCTGGGCCAACGATGACGATCTGCGCGCGGTGGGGCTCAGCCGCCAGAAAATCCGCTATGCCCGCGCGCTGGCCGAGGCGCGGATCGACTACACCGCTCTGCGCGACGCGCCGTCGGATGAGGTCATTGCAACGCTGGTCGAAGTGCCCGGCATCGGCGCCTGGACGGCCGAGATCTATGCCATGTTCTCGCTGGGTCGCGCTGATGTGTTTGCACCCGGTGATCTGGCATTACAAGAAGCGGCGAAGGTTCTTTATGACCTGCCCGAGCGCCCCAGCGAAAAGGCGCTGCGACAAATGGCCAAGGACTGGTCGCCCTGGCGGTCGGTTGCGGCCCGTGTGCTCTGGGCCTATTACCGCGTGGCCAAGGACAGGGAAGGTATCAGATGACGCGCGTTTTGAACTCCGGCCGCAAAGAGCCGCATTCGGGCACCACACGATCGGTTGTGGTGTTTCTGCACGGCTACGGCGCAAATGGCGCGGACCTGCTGGGGCTGGCCGATGTGCTGGGCGAACATCTGCCCGATACGCTGTTCGTGGCCCCCGACGCGCCCGAGCAGATCCCCGGCATGCCCGGCGGTTACCAGTGGTTTCCGATCCCGTGGATCGACGGATCATCCGAGGAAGAGGCCATGCGCGGCATGGCGGCAGCGGTCGAGGACCTGAACGCCTATCTCGACGCGCTGATGGTCGACGAGGATGTGCTGCCGGAACAGGTCGTGCTGTTCGGCTTCAGTCAGGGCACGATGATGAGCCTGCATGTTGCACCCCGGCGCGAAGATCCGGTGGCGGGCATCGTCGCCATCTCGGGCCGGTTGCTTAGCCCCGAGACGCTGGCCGATGATGTGGTCAGCCGCATGCCGGTGCTGCTGGTGCATGGCGATGCCGACGATGTGGTGCCGCCGCAATCGCTGCCCGAGGCCGCCGAGGCGCTGCAGGAAGCAGGCTTCAAAGAGGTCTACGCTCATGTGATGAAAGGCACCGGCCACGGTATCGCGCCCGACGGGCTGAGCGTGGCGCTGGCCTTCATGCGCGACAAGCTGAACCTTTGACCAGGGCGCAACAGGGAGGACAGACATGCTGATCGTGACCGGAGTGATCGAGATCGCGCCCGAAGGGGTCGAGGCTGCCAAGGTGGCAGCACGGGCCATGGTCGCCGAAACCATCAAGGAGGCGGGCGGTCTCACCTATGAGTTCAGCCAGGTGATCGGGTCCGAAACCCTGTTCCGGGTCTACGAGGAGTGGACGGATCAGGCCGCGCTCGAGGCGCATTTCGCCGTGCCCCATATGGCGGTTTTTCAACAGGCGCTGGGGCAGGTGGGCGTTGTTTCGCGCGATGTCTATCGTGTCGTGGGCGGCGAAAAGCAGCCCCTGCGCTAAGTCAGCCGGGGTCGCCCCACAACCAGTCTTCGGAAAATTCCACCGAGTTTCCGGCCGGATCGCGGACATAAAGCGATCTGGCCCCGTTGGGCCAGTCGAACTTCGTGTCGATCGTGACATTTGCTGCCGACAGTCGGGTCTGCATCTTCTCGATCGCGTCGCGGTCCATCGTGAAACACACATGTCCATGGCCGTGCGCGCCATGGGCGGGTACCGGCAGGCGGGGATTGTTGGGCGGCAGCACCGTCTGGTGCGGGTTGAAGATCAGCAGCACGGCTGGACCGACCCGGTAGAAGACATGGCGTTTGCCGATGCGCTGGATGCAGTCAAGTCCCAGCAACCTGCCATAAAACGCCTCGGCCAGGTCCAGATCCTCGGCATAAAGCGTGGCTTCGAGAATGGCAGAGGGTGCGGGGGCGGGGGGCAATCTGTCGGTCATGCCCGAGTATATCACCCGCGGCGGGGTCTGTCAGGCGGTGGCAGCGCCTCCCATCTGCCCGAGGCCAGCCCGTCCAGCGACCAGTCCCCGATCCGGCAGCGGATCAGCCGCAAGGTGGGGTGGCCCACCGCGGCGGTCATGCGCCGCACCTGCCGGTTGCGGCCTTCACGGAGGGTCAGTTCGATCCAGCTGTCGGGCACAGATTTGCGCACCCGGATTGGCGGCGACCGTTGCCAGAGACCTTCAGGCGTATCCATGAGACGCGCGCGGGCCGGGCGGGTCAGGCCGTCCTTTAACTCGACACCTTTTTGCAAGGCCGCAAGCGCTGCCTGATCCGGGATGCCCTCGACCTGGGCCCAATAGGTCTTGGCCATTTTGTGCTTCGGGTCCGCGATCCGCGCCTGCAGCCGCCCGTCATCGGTCAGCAGCATCAGCCCTTCGCTGTCGCGATCCAGTCGTCCGGCCGGATAAACTCCGGGCAGATCAATGAACGCGGACAGGGTCCGGCGTGGGCTGTCGTCGCTGCCTTTGTCGGTGAATTGCGACAGCACGTCGAAAGGTTTGTTGAAACGGATGAACCAGCTCATGGCCCTGTCCTAGCGGGCGCGGCTATTGTGGGCAAGCATGTGGATAACCGTCATGTCCCTGTTACGGTTGCCCGTTAGCAAGACGGCGATATGTTGTGGAAATTCAAGACTTGTCAGGACGGGACCACGATATATAGTTATATCAAAGGCAGGGGCGGGGCTCCCCGCTCTGATGTCACAAGAGGACAGAGCAGGGCGAGTGGAGAGTCAGGTATGGATGGCGATTTCAGGACCGAATTTGTCAGGGAGCCAGGCGCCCTGAAACAGCACCCGGCGCTGGTGCTGAATGCTGATTACAGGCCGCTCTCTTATTATCCTTTGTCGCTGTGGGCCTGGCAGGACGCCATCAAGGCCGCGTGGCTGGATCGGGTGGATATTGTCGCGGAATATGACGAGGTTGTCCGAAGTCCGTCGACGGAAATCAGGATACCCTCAGTCGTTGTTCTGAAAGACTATGTAAAACCTCAAAAGCGCGTGGCCTTCACGCGCTTTAATTTGTTTCTGAGGGACGGTTTCCACTGCCAGTATTGCGGCAGCAAGGGCGATCTGACCTTTGATCACGTGGTGCCCCGTGCGGCAGGCGGTGTCACTAGCTGGGAAAATGTGGTCGCAGCCTGTGCGCCCTGCAACCTGCGCAAAGGCTCGAAATCGCTGCGCCGCGCCGGGATGAGCCTGCGCAAACCCCCGCGTCGCCCACAAGCCGAGGAATTACGCAATACCGGTCGGAAATTTCCGCCCAACCACCTGCATGAAAGCTGGATCGATTTCCTCTACTGGGATACCGAACTGGACGCGTGAACCGCAGGCCTACCGGTCGCACCGGGGTGGCAGACACACATCCTTGAGCATATGGTCGTCCAATTGGTCGACATGGATGGTGCGGCGTTTTCTTGGCCGCCTTTCACTGAGATACCATCGTAGCACACGGGTTTTGATGTCGACCGAGTTCAGGCCTGTCTTCGGGGCCGCGATGGGGGGCATCCTCGCCGGCAGAGCTGCTCGATTTTTCACTGATCAACCCGGGCGATTCCTATTGGCGCAGTTGGCTGGAACAGGCGGGCTGTGACGCCGCGCCACTGGATCGACTCACAGGCGCCGCGATGGCCTCACAGACCGAGCCGGCACAGGCGGCGATGGCCGGGCACGGGATCGCGATGTTCTAACCGCGTTTCTTTACCCGGGACCTCAAGTCCGGCCGCCTGACCCAACCTTTCGAGCTGGTTGCGACAGACAGGATGGTGCATTGGTTGGTTTGGCCGGAAGCGAGCAGAGATCGCTGCAAGATCAGTAACTTCCGCCTCTGTATTGAAGCGGAAACCGTGCAAGGTGCCCAGAAAACCGGGAACGAACAGGTCCCTGTCGTTGGTGTCGAAACATAAACCACCCATGGACGGCCATGCTGGCTAGGCCTGTCACTTGATCAGCCATATAGCGGGCAGAAAACCTGTAACTGCTTGGTTGCGGGCCGCATCGGTCGGTGCCGGTAAGTTTGCCAATTGAAGTTTGGAAAGAGCGGCTGGTCGGCCTCGTCTTTGCTGCGAATGTGGGTCATGATTGCTATACATCCAGAAGCTGATGGCGTATGACCCGTCAAAACAGCACCTGAAGCAAGGGGAGTGGGCAGAATGTCTGAAGATTTCGAACTGGATACCGATGATCTGAAGCGTCGTATGGACGGCTCGATGGCCAATCTGCGAACTGAGTTTGCGTCGCTGCGCACCGGCCGGGCCTCGGCCTCGATGCTGGAGCCGGTGATGGTGGATGCCTATGGCTCGATGACGCCGATCAACCAGGTCGGCACCGTCAACGTGCCCGAGTCACGCATGGTGACGGTGAATGTCTGGGACAAATCGCTGGTCGGCAAGGTCGAAAAGGCCATTCGCGAAAGCGGGTTGGGCATCAACCCGCAGCTTAACGGCACGATCATCATGCTGCCGATCCCGGAACTGAACGAGGAACGCCGCCGTGAGCTGGGCAAGGTGGCTGGGCACTATGCCGAAAGCGCACGCGTGGCGATCCGCAATGTGCGACGCGACGGGATGGACCAGATCAAGAAAGCCAAGGCCGATGGCATGTCCGAGGATGACCAGAAATTCTGGGAAACCGAGGTGCAGGAACTGACCGACGAGATGATCAAGGCCGTCGATGCCGCATTGGAAAACAAACAAGCCGAAATCATGCAGGTATGAACGCGTCAGTCGATGCCCAAGGATCCTTTCTCTGAAATGACTGGCGGGCCACGCCACGTCGCGATCATCATGGATGGCAATGGCCGCTGGGCGCAGGCGCGCGGGCGACCGCGCCTCTTCGGGCATCATGCGGGCGCGCGCCGTGTGCGCGAAGTTGTCGAGGCTTGTCCCGATCTGGGCATCGAATATCTGACCATTTTCGCCTTTTCGACCGAGAACTGGAAGCGGACCCAAGTCGAAGTGGCGGGGCTGATGACCCTGTTTCGCCGTTACATCACCAAAGAGACCCGCGCGCTGTCCGAACGCGGCGTTTGCGTGCGGTTCATCGGCGACCGGGTCCGGCTGGACAACAAGCTGGTCACGCTGATGGACACGCTTGAGGAAAAGACGCGCGACAATGCACGGGTGAACCTGACCATCGCGCTGAACTATGGTGGTCGCGACGAGGTGGCGCGCGCCACAAAGCGGTTGGCACAGGATGTGGCGCAAGGAAAGCTGAACCCCGACGACGTGGATGAAGAAACCCTGCCACGCTATCTTGATACCTGCGTGTTGCCGGACCCTGATCTGGTCATCCGTACCAGCGGCGAGGCGCGGATCTCGAATTTCCTGCTCTGGCAATCGGCCTATGCGGAGTATGAATTCATTGACACGCTGTGGCCGGACTTCACGGCCGATGAGTTGGGGCGCCTGTGTCGGAGCTATGGTGCCCGGGACCGACGCTTTGGTGCGGTACGCGCATGAGCGAGGGTAAATGGTCCGATCTGGCGGCGCGGGTCGCGTCGACGGTTGTTCTGGTCGCGATCGCCGCGATCGAACTTTGGCTGGGTGGCTTGTGGTTCGAAAGTTTCATCGCCGCAGCCTGTGGCGTGATGATCTGGGAACTTGTGCGGATCATCGCCCCCGAGAAGCGTAGCGAAGCGGTTCATCTGGGCATCCTGACCGGGCTGGCGGTGCTGATCAGCTATCACGCCCCGGTGATTTTCCGATTGCCGATCCTTCTGGCACCGGTGCTTGTGGGCGTCGGGCAGGTCAAGGCGCGGCGCGGGCTTTATGCTCTGTTTGCGCTGTGGATCAGCGCGGCGGGGCTGGGCTTTATCTCGATCCGGCTGAACATGGGCTTTGGCTGGATGCTGTGGCTGGTCGGTGTTGTGGTGGCCACCGATGTGGCCGGGTATTTCGTGGGAAAATCCATCGGCGGGCGCAAGTTCTGGCCGCGTGTGAGCCCAAAAAAGACCTGGTCGGGCATTGTCGGCGGCTGGATTGCAGCGGCGCTGGTCGGTGCGGTTGTTGCCATGCAGGTCGGGTTTGGTGTGCCGTTTGTGCTGGTCTCAGTGCTGGCGTCGATGGCCAGCCAGGCGGGCGACATGGCCGAAAGCGCGCTCAAGCGGAAGTGTAACGTCAAGGACAGTTCGAGCCTGATCCCCGGCCATGGCGGATTTCTCGACCGGTTCGACGGCATGATGGGGGCGGCGCTCTTTGTGTTGATCGCGGGGCTGATCTATGCGCCGGGGCCGATGTAATGCGGCGGGTATCCATTCTGGGGGCCACCGGTTCGATCGGGCAGAACACCGTTGACCTGATTGCCCGAAACCCTGACCGGTTCCAGGTGGTGGCCCTGACCGGTGGCGCCAATATCGACCAGCTGGCGGCGGATGCGCGTGCGTTGAAGGCGCAACTGGCCGTCACCGCCCATGCAGGGCATTACCAGGCCTTGCGCGCGGCGCTCTCGGGGACCGGAATCGAGGCCGCCGCCGGGCCAGAGGCGCTGATCGAAGCGGGCGCGCGGCCCGCCGATTGGGTGATGTCCGCGATTGTCGGCGCTGCCGGGCTGGCACCGGGATTGCGGGCGCTGGAACAGGGCGCAACGCTGGCGCTGGCCAACAAGGAATCGCTGGTCTGTGCCGGGCGGCTGGTGCTGGACACCGCGCAGCGTCACGCGGCGCGGCTTTTGCCGGTCGATAGTGAACATTCGGCGGTGTTCCAGGCTCTGATCGGCGAGGATATTTCGGCGGTGGAGCGTATCGTGATCACCGCCAGCGGCGGCGCGTTCCGCGACTGGCCGCTGGAGGCGCTGAAAGAAGCGACACTGGAACAGGCCTCGTCCCATCCCAATTGGGCGATGGGGCAGCGGATCACCATCGACAGCGCTTCCATGTTTAACAAGGCACTGGAAGTTATCGAAACCAAAGAATATTTCGGCATATCGCCAGAGCAGATCGAAGTGATCGTTCACCCGGAATCGATCATCCATGCGATGGTCGGGTTCCGCGACGGGGCGCTGATGGCGCATCTGGGCGCACCCGATATGCGCCATGCGATCGGTTATGCTCTGAACTGGCCCGACCGGCGGCACCTGCCGGTGGCGCGACTGGATCTGGCGCAACTGGCGCAGTTGAATTTCCGCGCGCCTGACGCTGCGCGCTATCCGGCGCTGGCACTGGCGCGGCAGGTGATGCGGCGCGGCGGGTTGTCGGGGGCGGTGTTCAACGCCGCCAAGGAAAGGGCGCTGGATCACTTCATCGCGGGACGCATCGGTTTTCTTGAAATGGCGGCGACGGTCGAGGCGGTGCTCGACCGGTTTGAGACCGATCCGGGACTTATTGACGCCCCAATGACACTTGATAACGTGACGCAAACGGACCATCTCGCACGTATCCGGGCGGATGAAACCATCGGCGCAAGAGCAGGGTAGACATTTGGACATTCTAGGGATGATCCCGCAGTTCGGCGGACTTCTGTACACCATCATTGCCTTTGTGGTGGCGCTTTCGGTGATCGTTGCGGTCCACGAATACGGCCATTACATCGTCGGGCGCTGGTCCGGCATTCACGCCGAGGTGTTCTCGCTGGGCTTTGGTCCCGTCTTGTGGAGCCGGGTCGACCGCCACGGCACCCGTTGGCAATTCGCGCTGCTGCCCTTTGGTGGCTATGTAAAGTTTCTGGGTGACGCCAATGCGGCCTCGGGCAAAGATGGCGCGGCGATGGACGCCCTCGAAGAGGACAACCCGCAGGCCCTGCGCGCTTCGATGCATGGCGCGCCGCTTTGGGCGCGGACCGCGACGGTGGCTGCGGGGCCTGTGTTCAACTTCATCCTGTCGATCATCGTTTTCGGCGCGATCTTCATGTTTCGCGGCGTGGCCAGCGACCCGCTGACTGTGGGCGCGGTCGAGCCGCTGCCCAATGTGGTCGAGGAATTGCAGGTCGGCGATCGGATCACAGCGATCGACGGAGCCGTGGTGCCCGATATCGGCGACACCAATGCCTGGGGCGATTTCATTGATGATCTGCAGCCCAAACCGGTGCTTGAATATGCGGTCGTTCGCGACGGGCAGGACGTGGTGGTGCAAGGCCCGTGGCTGTTTCCGCCACTGGTCAATGCGGTGGCGCCGCGCAGTGCCGCAATGGATATCGACCTGAAACCCGGTGATGTGATCACCGGCATTGACGGCGCGTCGATCTTTGCCTTTTCCGAGTTGAAAGAGGCGGTCGAAGGATCAGACGGCAAGGGGCTGCTGCTGGATGTCTGGCGCGATGGCGAGATGCTGGAGTTCGCGCTGGTGCCCCGCCGCACCGACGAACCGCAGCCTGATGGCGGCTTTGTCACCCATTGGCGGATCGGCATCGTTGGCGGCATGGCGCTGGAACCCGCGACCGAGCGGGCAGGACCGGTGCACGCCCTGACCGAGGGGACCGAACAGACATGGCGGATCATCCGCGGTTCGGTTTCCGGCCTGTGGCACATGATCACCGGTGCGATCAGCACCTGCAATATTTCGGGCCCGATCGGCATCGCCGAGACCTCGGGCGCCATGGCAAGCCAAGGCGCTCAGAGCTTCATCTGGTTCATTGCGGTGCTGTCAGCGGCTGTAGGGTTGATGAACCTGTTCCCGATCCCGGCACTGGATGGCGGCCATCTGGTCTTTTACGCCTATGAGGCGGTGGTCGGCAAACCACCCAGCGATCTGGCGCTTCGGGTGCTGATGACGGCGGGCATTTCCCTCATTCTCGGCTTGATGGTCTTTGCGTTCAGCAACGACCTGTTCTGCTGAGTTCCTCCCTCTTCTTGCCGCAGGTCTGCCCCAGTCTCGCCATATTCCGACGTTAATTTATAGCCATTCATTCATTGGGGGTTTGCCATGCAGACACTTCAGCATTCCTATCGCGGCCTGAGCCTTCTTTTTGAGCTGAACTGGGACCGTCTTCTGTTTCTGGGCGCGCTTGGGGCGGGTCTTGCCATGGGCGCATATCTCAACAGTTTCTGATTCTCAGCGACCAATAATCCAAAAAGGCACGCAAACCGAAAGGTTGCGTGCCTTTGGTGTTTTGACAACGCGCTTCAATCCCGCTACTGAAAAGCAAAAATAGCGGTTTGAAATCGGGTAGTACATAAAATGAAGACTGGCACGGGGACGGGTACATCCTGCGGCGGAGTGTGGGGCGGCAGCAATATATTGTGGCGCGCACTGGCGGCGATTTTCTTTTTGACGACAACGGCTTTTGCAACCCTGCCTGACATGGCGGCGGCACAAAGTTACGTGTTCAATTCGGTCCAGGTCGAGGGCAACGAACGGATCGAAACCTCGACCATCATCACCCGCACGGGAATCGAACGTGGCAAGGAAGTGAGCGCGGGCCAGCTTAACGACGCTGTGCAACGGGTTCTTGACAGTGGCGTATTTGAAACAGTCGAGATGATCCCGCGCGGCAGCACCCTGATCGTGAAGGTCGCGGAGTATCCGACGATCAATCAGATCAGCTTTGAAGGCAACAAGCGGGTCAAGAACGAGGTGCTGACCGAGGTCGTGTCCTCGGAATCCCGCCGCATCTACACGCCCGAGCAGGCCGAACGGGACGCTGTCGCGATCTCGGATGTTTATTCCGCGCAGGGGCGTGTTGCCGCAACGGTCGTGCCGCGCATCATTCGCCGCAGCGACAACCGGGTCGATCTGGTTTTCGAGATCGCCGAAGGCGACACGATCGAGGTTGAGCGGATCAGCTTTGTCGGCAACCGCAATTATTCCGACCGCCGCCTGCGCCGCGTGCTGGAAACCAAACAAGCCGGGTTGCTGCGGACTTTCATTCGGGCTGACACGTTCATCGCCGACCGTATCGAGTTCGACAAACAGGTGTTGCGCGACTTCTACCTGTCGCGCGGCTATGTCGATTTCCGCGTGAACAGTTCCAACGTGGAATTCACCCGCGAACGCGATGCGTTCTTCCTTGTTCTCAACATTACCGAAGGCCAGCAATTCTCGTTTGGTCAGGTCACCGTGTCCAGCGAGATTGCCGGCCTCGATCCCGCGCCCTACCTGGATGCGATCAAGGTGCGCCCCGGCGTGGTTTATTCCCCGTCGCTGGTGGACAATGAAATCGCGCGCCTTGAAAAGCTGGGCCTGCGCAATGGCGTGGATTTCCTGCGGGTCGAACCCCGGATCACCCGCAATGACCGCGACCTGAGTCTGAACGTCGATTTCGCGCTGGTGCGCGGGCCACGCATCTTTGTCGAGCGGATCGATATCGAGGGCAACACCACAACCCTGGACCGGGTGATCCGCAACCAGTTCCGGACGGTCGAGGGCGACCCGTTCAACCCGCGTGAAATCCGCGAGAGCGCGGAACGTATCCGTGCCCTGGGCTTTTTTGCCAATTCCGACGTGGAAACCCGCGAAGGCTCCACCCCGGACCGGGTTATTGTCGATGTGGATGTCGAAGAGCAGCCGACCGGCTCGCTCAATCTCGGTGGTAACTATTCGGCGGCAGACGGGTTTGGTCTGGCGGTTGGTCTGACCGAAAACAACTTCCTCGGCCGGGGACAGCGGGTTTCGCTGAGCCTTTCAACGGCGCAGGAATCAGAACGCTACACGTTCGGATTTTCCGAGCCCAACCTTCTGGGTCGTAACCTGCGCGGAGATCTGGATCTTGGCTATGCCGCGCGCGATTCGAGCTTTTCGAACTACGACACCAGACGTGTTTTCTTCACGCCCGGCGTGACATTTCCGATTGGTGAACTGTCGTCGATGCAGTTGCGCTATGACTGGGGCCAGAGCGAAATGCGCAATCGTGGGTCTCAGCCGGTAGGGGCGGTCATCGCCTCGGAAATCGCCGAGGGCAAGCGGACCGCCAGCGGGCTGGGGGTGAGCTATGTCTATGACAGCCGCCGCAGCGGGCTTGATCCGACGGCTGGTGTTCTGTTCCGGGCCGATGTGGACACGGCGGGGCTTGGCGGCGACGACAAATATGTCAAAGCGAGAATCAGCAGCACCGCACAACGCCTCGTCCTGAGTGAAGAGGTAACCCTGAAAGCAACGGTCGAACTTGGTGCGTTTCACTGGCTTGGCAATGGCAACAGCCGCACGATCGACCGTTACCTGCTGGGGCCGCGCACCTTCCGCGGGTTCGAGCCCGCGGGT
This sequence comes from Ruegeria spongiae, assembly GCF_023502395.1. Taxonomy (GTDB): domain Bacteria; phylum Pseudomonadota; class Alphaproteobacteria; order Rhodobacterales; family Rhodobacteraceae; genus Ruegeria_C; species Ruegeria_C spongiae. Next base: position 37,559 of record NZ_JAMFMB010000001.1, read on the forward strand.
ATCGGCCCCCGCGATCTGTCCAACGGTGTGGATGACGCCATCGGCGGCAACTATTACGCGGTTGCCCGGCTCGAGGCCGATTTCCCCGTGGGCCTGCCCGAGGAATACGGGATCCGCGGCGGGTTGTTCTATGATCTTGGTAACCTGTGGAACATTGATGATGTGAATACCGACGGCGCCTCCATTGTGGGGGCCGACGGATCGCTCCGGCAGGTGATCGGTTTCTCTGTTCTCTGGACCACCCCCTTTGGTCCGCTGCGGTTCAACTTCTCGAACGCCTTGCAGAAAGAAAGCTTCGACAAAGCGCAGAATTTCGACGTGACCCTGCAGGCGCGGTTCTGACCCCGGATGGCGCTTGGGCGTAGATCCGGTCCGGGGACCGCGCTGGCAATGGCGGTGGCGCTGCTTTTCGGGGTGCCACCGGCGGCGGCGCAGGATACGGGCCTGCCCACCGGCCAGATCCTGACTGTTTCCGCCGACCGGCTTTTTGCCGAATCCGATTTCGGTCAGCGGGTGCTCAGCGAGCTGGAGGCGGAGGGTATCGTCCTTTCCGCCGAGAACGAGCGCATCATCGCTGAATTGAGTCGCGAGGAAGAGGCGCTGACCGAGCGCCGCGCCACGACCGACCCGCAGGCCTTTCGCGCGCTGGCCGATGCCTTTGACAGAAAGGTGGAAGAACACCGCGCCAACCAGAAGGCCAAGCTTGATGCGCTGACGCTGAACCGCGAAAAGGCGCGCGCGGTGTTTTTCGAGGCGATCCGCCCGGTGCTGGAAACGTTGATGCGAGATACCGGCGCAGGCGTCATTCTGGAACGCTCTGACGTTTTCCTCAGCGCAAATGCCACCGATATCACCGCCAATGCCATCGCCCGGATCAACGAGGCGATTGGCGATGGGGCGGGTCTGGAAACCCAGATCGAGCGCTAGCTCGCTTGCTCAAACGGGCGTCTGTTGCTAGTGACGCCCCCAACAAGAATGAACCACGGGATGACCGCGCAATGACATCAGAGACCAAAAGCGCCGATATTCAGCTGATCCAGCGTATTCTGCCGCACCGCTATCCCTTTCTTCTGGTCGACAAGGTGGTGGATATTGATGGCTATGCCTCGTCGCGCGGAATCAAGAACGTCACCATGAACGAGCCGCATTTCCAGGGCCATTTCCCGGGCACTCCGATCATGCCGGGCGTGACGATCATCGAGGCGATGGCACAGACGGCGGGCGTGATGCTGGGCGTCGGGTTTGATGTGATCGATACCGAATTGCTGATCTATTTCATGTCCATCGACAAGTGCAAGTTCCGCCGCAAGGTGGTGCCCGGGGACGTGATGGAGATGCATGTCAAAACCGTGCGTGGCAAGAAGGGCGGCAAGATTTTCAAGTTCAGTGGTTTGGCCACGGTCGACGGGGAAGTGGCGGCGCAAGCCGAGTTTTCAGCCTATGTCGATTGGGACATGGAAAAGACGACATGAGCGGCATCCACCCCAGCGCCATAATCGAAGAGGGTGCGCAGATCGGCCAGGACTGCGTCATCGGTCCGTTCTGTGTGGTCGGGTCGCAGGTGAAACTTGGCGACCGGGTCGAGCTCAAATCGCATGTGGTGGTGACCGGTGACACCGGGATCGGCGACGATACGGTGATCTTCAATTTCTCGGTGATCGGAGAGATCCCGCAGGATCTGAAATTCGGCGGAGAAAACACCTCGCTGGTGATCGGCAAGCGCAACCGTATCCGGGAACATGTGACAATCAATACCGGCACCGAAGGCGGCGGCGGGGTGACGAGGATCGGCGACGACTGCCTGTTCATGGCCGGCGTGCATGTGGCGCATGATGTGCAGATCGGCAATCGGGTCATCATGGTGAACCATGCCGGCGCGGCCGGGCATTGCGTGATCGAGGATGACGTGATCGTCGGCGGCATTTCCGGGTTGCATCAATGGGTGCGGGTCGGGCGCGGCGCCATCATCGGCGCGCTGACCATGGTGCCCAATGACGTGATCCCCTACGGCCTGGTACAGGCGCAGCGCGGGCGGCTTGACGGATTGAATCTGGTGGGGCTCAAGCGGCGCGGTTTGTCGCGGGCCGACATCTCGGCCCTGCGCGCGGCGTTCAAGGAACTGTCCGAAGGGGACGGCACCTTTCAGGATCGCGCAAAGCGCCTGGGCGAAAGCAGCGACAGCGACTATGTTCAGCAGATCGTCGAATTCGTGACCGGGCAGAGCGACCGGTCCTTCCTCACCCCGGAGCGCTGAGCCATGCTGGCGCTGATCGCCGGAACCGGGGTCTTGCCCGAGGAAATCGTGGCCCATCTGCCCGAACGGCCCTACATCTGCGCAATGGAGCCATTCCTGCCGGACCACCTGAGCGTGAACCGGCCCTTTGCCCTCGAAAACCTCGGCACGCTGATTGCAGAACTCAAGGCGAAGGGCGTCACGGGGATCTGCATGGCAGGTGCCGTGGGGCGCCCCCCGATTGATCCCTCGCGCATTGATGCAGCCACGATGCCGCTGGTGCCGGTGCTGCAGCAGGCGATCCTGTCGGGCGATGACAGTGCCCTGCGCGCGATCATCGGTATCCTGGAAGAGGCCGGCCTGACCGTACATGCCGCGCATGAGATCGCCCCCGATCTGCTGCCACCGCTGGGTACCTTGACCAAGGCGCAGCCAGGCGAAGGTGATCTGCGCGACGCCGATCGCGGCACCGGGATCGTGCGCGCCATGAGTGCTGCTGATGTCGGACAGGCCTGCGTGGTGGCCAGAGGGCAGGCGCTGGCGATTGAGGGGATTTATGGCACCGCCTGGATGCTGCAGTCACTGACCCAGCGCCCCGATGCGGGTGGTGGCATCCTGTTCAAGGCACCGAAACCCGATCAGGACAGGCGCGCCGATCTGCCCGCCATCGGCCCCGATACCGTGACCAGCGCTGTATCCGCCGGGCTGTCGGGGATCGTGATCGAAAAAGGCGGAGTGATCGTACTGGAGCGCGACCGGGTCATTGAAGAATGCAACCGGCTCGGCCTGTTTCTGACCGTGCGCGAACGGGCTGTCTGAATGCGGGTTTTCATCCTTGCGGGCGAACCCTCGGGCGACCGGCTGGGCGGGGCGCTGATGCAGGGGCTGCGGCAACGTGTGCCGGATGTGGCATTTGAGGGGATCGGCGGGCCGATGATGACGGGGCAGGGGCTGCACAGCCGCTTCCCGATGTCAGAACTCAGCATCATGGGGCTGACCGAGGTTCTGCCCAAGTATTTCCATCTCAAGCGCCGCATCGCCGAGACCGCACAGGCGGTGCTTGAGATGAAGCCGGATGTGCTGATCACCATCGACAGCCCCGATTTCAGCCTGCGCGTGGCGAAACTGGTCAAGGCGCAAAGCACGATCCGCACCGTGCACTACGTTGCCCCCAGCGTTTGGGCCTGGCGTCCGGGGCGCGCGGACAAGATGGCCAAGGTAATCGACCACGTTCTGGCGCTGTTGCCGTTCGAGCCGCCCTATATGGAACGCGCCGGGATGGAATGTGATTTTGTCGGTCATCCCGTGGCCGCCGATCCGGTGGCCGGCGCCGATGAGATTGCCGCGCTGCGGGCGGAGCTGAATCTGGGCGATGCACCGGTGCTGCTGGCCCTGCCGGGGTCTCGACGGGGCGAGATCGAGCGGCTTGCACCGGTCTTTGGCGCAGCGCTGCAGGGCTTTTTGAAAGACCGGCCTGAGATGCGCGTGGTTGTCCCGGCGGTGCCGCATGTGGTTGATCTGGTGCAGGCACAGACCGCCGACTGGCCGGGCCGCCCTGTCATCCTAGACCCGCGCGGGATCGACAGCGATGTTGCGGCGACGCGCAAACGTGCGGTATTTGCCATGGCCGATCTGGCGCTGGCGGCCTCGGGTACCGTCTCGCTGGAATTGGCGGCGCAGAACACGCCGATGGTGATCGCTTACAAACTCAGCTGGCTCACTCAGAAGATCGCCGAACGGATGGTCAAGCTGGATACCGTGACGCTGGTCAATCTGGTCAGCGAAACCCGCGTGGTGCCGGAATGCCTCGGCCCCGCGTGTACCCCTGACAATGTCGCCGCCGCGCTTGCGGCGCTGCAGGCCGACCCCTCGGGGCAGGCGGCAGCCATGGCGCTGACGATGGAGCGTCTGGGTCGCGGCGGAGAGGCCCCCGGCCTGCGCGCCGCCCGCGCCGTGTTGGACCGGCTGCCGGGCTGATGCTCGACCACCTGATCTTTGCGCTTTCTGCGGCACTGGCGCAGGTGCTGACCAATCTCGACAATCTGGCGGCGCTGATTGCGTTGATGCTGGTATCGGGTGCGGCGCGCTCGGTGGCCGGGTTTCTGCTGGCGCAGATGGTGGTTCTGCTGGCCGCGCTGGCGGTGGCCTATGGCGTCAGTGACACGGTGCCGCATTGGGCGGGCTATCTCGGCGTCTTTCCGATCGGGTTGGGCATTTGGGGAGTGTGGCGGCAGTTCACGTCGCGACCTGATGCGCCATCCTCGGTGCTGCCGGTCGGGGCATCGGTATTGGTGACAACGCTGCTGTTTCTCAGCCTGTCAGTGGACAGTTTCATCGTGATGGCCCCGCTGCTGGCCGATTCCGTGCCCAGCTATCGCCTTGCCGGGCTGATCGGCGCAATGCTGGCGGTCTGCGCGCTGGCGGCACTGGCACTGGCGGGCGCGCGGGCCACCAGCGCCGCTGAGCGCATTGCCCGTCGGATGGAAAAGATCGTGCCGTATGTAATGATCTGCGCCGGGATCTACATCCTGAGCAACAGCTGGACCGACATGGCTCAGTAGCCGCGCCAGATCCAGCCACCGCCAAAGATGCGGCTGCCATCGGTTTCATAGAACACACAGGCCTGACCGGGTGAGATACCTTCCTCGGCGCTCAGCAATTCGACCTCGGCGGTGGTGTCCGAAAGCGGTCGGATCACCGCCGCGCGCGGCGGGCGGGTCGAGCGGACCTTGACCGAGACATGCCATTCCTTTTGCGAGGTGAACGGTTCATCGCCCAGCCAGTTGATCTCGCGCACCGGGACGGTGCGAGTGGCCAGCAGCTCTTTGGGGCCGACCACGACCTGTTTGGTGTCCACATCCAGCTTGACCACATAGAGCGGTTCGCTCAGCCCGCCGATGCCGAGGCCCCGCCGTTGACCGATCGTGTAGTGAATGACGCCGTTATGGTCGCCCAGCACACGACCATCCGCATGCACGATCTCGCCGGGTTCGGCGGCACCGGGGCGCAGTTTCTCGATCACGCTGGCATAGTTGCCGTCGGGCACGAAACAGATGTCCTGGCTGTCAGGCTTGTCGGCCACCGCCAGCCCGTATTGCACCGCCATCTCGCGGGTCGCATCCTTGGACGGCAGGTGGCCCAGCGGGAAGCGCAGGAAATCCAGCTGCTCTGGCGTGGTCGAGAACAGGAAGTAGGACTGATCGCGGTTGGCGTCTTCGGCACTGTGCAGCTCGGGCCCGTTTGGCCCCATCTTGCGCTGGATATAGTGCCCGGTTGCCATGCAGTCCGCCTCAAGATCCTTGGCGGTTTCCAGCAGGTCCTTGAATTTCACGCGCTCGTTGCAGCGGATGCAGGGCACCGGCGTCGCCCCGGCCAGATAGCTGTCGGCGAACTCGTCGATCACCGCGTCCTTGAAGATGTTCTCGTAATCCAGAACGTAATGGGGAAAGCCCCGTTCTTCGGCCACCCGGCGCGCATCGTGTATGTCGATCCCCGCACAGCAGGCGCCTTTCTTGGCCAAGGCCGCACCATGGTCATAAAGCTGCAGTGTCACGCCCACCACGTCATAGCCCTGATCGGCCAGATAGGCGGCCACGACAGAACTGTCGACGCCCCCCGACATGGCGACCACCACCCGCGTTTGCGAGGGCGGTTTGGCGATGCCAAGCGAATTCAGTTGCGTATCGTTGTCCAGCGCCATCGGGCGACTCCTGCGGATCGGTGGAAGACCGGCAGAATATAGGAAAATCCTAGATACTCTCAAGAGGCGGTTTCATGTGCCGTTAAGTCTGCTGCGCGACAGTTTGTGGGCCAAGAAAGGGGATAAGGTGATGTTTCTACGCAAGGTTGAAGGGCCGAACTCGGTCACGCTGCCGGACGGGTCGATCATGACGCGGTCCGATCTGCCGCCAGTGAGCACTAACAGATGGGTTGCATCCCGCAAATTCGCGGTGGTGCGGGGCGTGCTTTACGGGCTGATCACGCAATCGGACGCTCAGAAAGCCTATGGGCTGAGTGAAGAGGAATTCAATGGCTGGGTTGCCGCCGCCGCAACCCACGGAGAGAACGCTTTGAAGGTCACGGCGTTGAAAAAATATAGACAACTTAAAGTTGATACACGATAGTTTGATTAACGGTAACGTTGGGTTAACCATTTTTGTCCACCTTGGTCCCGAGAGCGAGTTTCTGTAGAACACGGAGAGCGGTGCATGCGCATACTTCTGGTCGAAGATGACCCAACAACATCAAAGAGCATCGAGCTGATGCTGACCCACGCCAACCTGAACGTCTATGCCACGGATCTGGGTGAAGAGGGGATCGATCTGGCCAAGCTCTATGACTATGATCTGATCCTGCTGGACCTCAACCTGCCGGACATGGAAGGGCATGAGGTGCTGCGACAGCTGCGCTTGGCGCGGGTCGAAACGCCGATCCTGATTCTGTCCGGTGCCGATGACACCGAAAACAAGATCAAGGGCTTTGGCTTTGGTGCGGATGACTATCTGACCAAGCCGTTCCACCGCGAAGAGCTGGTGGCGCGTATTCACGCGATCATCCGCCGGTCCAAGGGTCATTCGCAGTCGATCATTCAGACCGGGCGCATCGCGGTCAATCTGGATGCCAAGACGGTCGAGGCAGACGGTCAACCGGTGCATCTGACCGGCAAGGAATACCAGATGCTGGAATTGCTGAGCCTGCGCAAGGGCACCACGCTGACCAAAGAGATGTTCCTCAACCATCTCTATGGGGGCATGGATGAGCCCGAGCTCAAGATCATCGATGTTTTCATCTGCAAACTGCGCAAAAAGCTGAGCGTAGCGACCGATGGCGACAATTACATCGAAACGGTCTGGGGCCGCGGCTATGTGCTGCGCGACCCGCAGACTGACAGTCTGACGGAATCGAAACTGGCCGTCGGCGCCTGAATACCCCCGACCGCCTGTCCAGAGCGGTCCCACCACTCACACGCAACGTCTGGACCTGACGATGGCCTCGTCCTAACACTTGTGACCGAAACCACAAGCGGCGGGGCGGGGCCATGTCCGATACACAATCAGTCGACACGCTGACACAAGAACAGGCGCGCGATGAGCTCGCGCGGCTCACCCGGCTGCTGGAGCGTGCGAATCAGGCTTACCATGTCTCTGACGCGCCCGAGATCAGCGATGCGGATTATGATGCGCTGAAACGGCGCAACAGCGCGATTGAGGCGCGGTTTCCCGAACTCAAACGCAAGGACAGCCCGTCGGACCAAGTCGGCGCGCGCCCGGCAGAGGGGTTTTCGAAGGTTCCCCATGCGGTGCGAATGCTGTCGCTGGGAAATGCCTTTGACGATGAGGATGTGAGCGCCTTCGTCACATCGATTCGAAAATATCTGGGACTGTCGGGTGACACCCGGCTGGGGTTCACCGCAGAGCCCAAGATCGACGGGCTATCGCTGTCGCTGCGCTACGAAATGGGCAGGCTGGTTCAGGCGGCAACGCGTGGTGATGGTGAGGTTGGCGAGAATGTCACCGCCAACGCACTGACGATCGAGGATATTCCCGCAACCGTCACCGGCGCGCCGGACGTACTGGAGGTGCGGGGCGAGGTTTACATGACCCATGCCGATTTCGATGCGTTGAACGCCCGGCAGGAACAGGAAGGCGGCAAGACATTTGCCAACCCGCGCAACGCTGCTGCGGGATCTCTCCGGCAGTTGGATTCCGCGATCACCCGCGCCCGCCCCCTGAGGTTTTTTGCCTATGCATGGGGCGAGATATCGGAACCTCTTGCGCAGACCCAAATGGGGGCGATTGAGCGGTTGCAAACGCTTGGCTTCCAAACCAACCCGCTGACCCGACTCTGCCATTCAGTGCCCGATTTGATCAGCCATTATCGCGAGATCGAGACACAGCGCGCCACGCTGGGCTATGACATTGACGGTGTGGTCTACAAGGTCGATGCGCTGGATTTGCAGGCGCGGCTGGGGTTCCGCTCGACCACCCCTCGCTGGGCGATCGCGCATAAATTTCCGGCCGAATTGGCCTGGACCCGGCTTGAAGCCATCGACATTCAGGTGGGCCGCACCGGCGCGCTCAGCCCGGTTGCGCGTCTGCATCCGGTGACGGTGGGCGGCGTCGTGGTCTCGAACGCAACGCTGCACAACGAGGATTACATTGCGGGCCGCGACGCCACTGGGGGCGAGATCCGAGGCGGCAAGGACATTCGCATCGGTGACTGGGTGCAGGTCTATCGCGCCGGTGACGTGATCCCGAAAGTGGCCGACGTTGATCTGAAGAAACGCCCGGAAGATGCTGTAAAATATCAGTTTCCCACGCAGTGTCCCGAATGTGACAGCGCGGCGATCCGCGAGGAAGGCGACGCGGTACGCCGCTGCACCGGCGGGTTGATCTGCCCGGCTCAGGCTGTTGAAAAGCTGAAACATTTCGTGTCACGCAAGGCGTTCGATATCGAAGGTCTGGGCGCCAAGCAGGTCGAGATGTTCCATGGCGACGAGACCCTGCCGATCAACACGCCCGCCGATATCTTCACGCTGCAGGTCCGCGATGCGCAGAACCTCGGCAAGCTGAAGAACCGTGACGGCTGGGGGGACACGTCTGCCAGCAACCTCTTTGCTGCGATCAAGGAAAAGCAAACCATCCCGCTGGCGCGGCTGATCTTTGCCCTCGGCATCCGCCATGTGGGCGAGGTCGGCGCACGCGATCTGGCGCTGTTTTACCGGGACTGGGACGCGATGGCCGATGCCGTCGATACCGCCCGTCCGGCGGCACTAGCCCATCGCGCTGGCGATGAAGCGGAAGAGGCGGAACGGATCGCGGCAGCCGGAGAAGGTCGCCGGGCGCGGATCAAAGAGGTGCGCGATGCCGCCATCACCACCCGCGCCGTGCCAGACGCGGCCAGCGCTGCCTGGGGGGATCTGACCGGGATCGACGGTATCGGCGCGACGCTGGGCCTGTCGCTGTCGGATGCCTTTGCCAATACCGAAGAACGCTCCGCCTTTGACGCCTTGCGCGCGCATCTGACCATCGTCCCGCCCGAGGCTCCCGCCGCTGAAAGCCCGGTCGCGGGTAAGACAGTCGTCTTCACCGGCACATTGGAGAAAATGACACGGGCCGAGGCCAAGGCCCGGGCCGAGGCGCTGGGGGCCAAGGTCTCGGGCTCGGTCTCGGCCAAGACCGATCTGCTGGTGGCGGGGCCGGGGGCGGGATCGAAGGCCAAGAAGGCGGCCGATCTGGGCATTGAAACCTTGGACGAGGATGGCTGGCTGCACCTCATCGGCGACGCATGAGCGGGCGCCCCGAACAGCTTTTTCCGCTTTTTGCCGGGCTTGAGGCGCTGGAAGGTGTCGGGCCGAAAACGGCGCAATTGCTGACCCAGGCCGAGATCACCGCGCCGCGCGACATTTTGTTTTCGCTGCCTTATGCGGTGGTCGATCGCAGGCGGCGCGACAGCATCAAGGGGGTCGATCTGCCCGCGACCCTGACGGTTGAGGTGACCGTGGGCGCCCATCGCGCCCCGCGCAGTCGCGGTGGAGCCTATCGGGTGCATGTCGAGGACGCGCAGGCGGATTTCCAACTCGTCTTTTTTCACGCCCGCAGTGATTATCTGAAAAAAGTGCTGCCGCCGGGCGAGCGTCGGCTGATTTCGGGCAAGCTGGAGCTGTTCGACGGGATGGCGCAGATGGTGCATCCCGACCATATGCTGCCGGTGGATGAGGCCCGCGATATTCCCGATTTCGAACCGGTCTACCATTTGACCCAGGGCGTCACGCAAAAGACCATGTTCAAGGCGGCCCGCGCCTCATTGGCGCGGGCACCTCAGCTTGCCGAATGGATCGATCCGGCTCTGATACAGCGCGAGGGCTGGGCCGACTGGCACGGCGCGATGGAGGCCGGGCATGCGCCACGCGGGCTGGATGACATGCTGCCGCACGCCCCGGCGCGGGCACGGCTCGCCTATGATGAACTGTTCGCCCATCAGATGACGCTGGCGCTGGCCCGCCGTCGCGAGCGCAAGGGGCGCGGGATATCCAGTACTGCCACCGGTGCAATGCAGTCGCTGGTGCTGGCCAGCTTGCCCTACAGGCCCACCGCTGCGCAGACCCGCGCGATCGAAGAGATATCCGCCGATATGGCGGCGGAGACACGGATGAACCGCTTGCTGCAGGGCGATGTTGGCGCGGGCAAGACGCTGGTGGCCTTCATGGCGCTGCTGGTTGCGGTCGAGGCCGGTGGGCAGGGCGTGATGATGGCCCCCACCGAAATCCTTGCCCGTCAACATCTGGAGGGGCTGCGCCCGCTCGCCGAAGAGGCGGGCGTGGTGCTGGAAATCCTGACCGGGCGCGACAAGGGGTCGGAGCGGCGCGCCAAGCTGGACGCGCTGGCGCAGGGTGATATCCAGATTCTGGTCGGCACCCATGCGGTGTTTCAGGGGGATGTGGGTTTTAAGGACCTGCGTCTGGCGATTATTGATGAGCAGCACCGCTTCGGCGTACGTCAGCGGATGGAACTGGCCGAAAAGGGTATGGGCGCGGATGTTCTGGTAATGACCGCCACGCCGATTCCGCGCAGCCTGTCGCTGGCGCAATATGGCGACATGGATGTCTCGGTGCTGGATGAAAAGCCGCCCGGGCGCAAACCGATCAAGACCGCTGTGATCAGTACCCAGAACATTGCGGCCGTGGTCGATAGGCTGCGTCAGGCCATTGCGGAAGGGCGGCAATGTTACTGGGTCTGCCCATTGGTGGAAGAGTCGGAATCGGTTGACCTGACCTCGGCAGAGGACCGGTTCAAGCGTTTGCGCGCGGTGCTTGGCGAGGGGATCGTGGGGCTTGTGCATGGTCAGATGCCCCCGGCGGACAAAGACGCGGCGATGGCGGCGTTTCAAAGCGGCGCAACCAAGGTACTGGTGGCCACCACGGTGATCGAGGTCGGCGTCAACGTGCCCAATGCCTCCATCATGGTGATTGAGCGGGCCGAGATTTTTGGCCTTGCGCAGTTGCACCAGCTACGCGGCAGGGTCGGGCGGGGCGAGGCTGAATCGACCTGCCTGCTGATGTATCAGGCCCCGGTCAGCGAAAGCGGCAGGCGGCGGCTGGAAGTGTTGCGCGAGACCGAGGACGGGTTCCGCATCGCCGAAACCGATCTGGAGATGCGCGGCGCGGGCGACCTGATCGGCACCGCACAATCGGGGCTGCCAAAGTTTCGCATCGCTGATCTCGAACGGCAAGCGTCCCTGATGTCGGTGGCGCAAAGCGATGCGCGTGCCTTGCTTGACGCTGATCCGGAACTAACCTCGCAAAGAGGGCAGGCGGCGCGTGTTCTTCTGTGGCTGATGCGACAGGATCAGGCGATCCGCCTGATTTCGGTGGGCTGATAGCGTCACCTTGTGAGCGCCGTGATTTCAATGGGTTACCGCGCTTGATCTTAGAAAGTTCACATATGTTCTCATAAAGTTCTTTACAGGGCGTTTCAAAAATGAGAACAAAAGGTCAACAAAAGCCTAACGACAGAGCCGGAGGTGACCCATGCTGACCCAGATCAAGACTGCACTGACCCGTTCCCGCCATACCATCCTGCAGGATGCTCTGGGCGCCGCGTCGCTGGTTGTCATGCTGATGGTCGCTCTGCATATGCCCGGCCTCTGACCCTTATCTGCCTGCGATCTCGTGCCGATCTGCCCGCATCCTACCCATCCCGATGCAAAGGGTGACCTGCCTGTCCTTTCCCTTTGAGGGGTTTGTCCCGAACCCCGCAGGGCCCATCGGTCCCAACACGAGAAACGCATTCCTGCCGCCGCCCTCTCCCGTCCGGGAGGAGCGGCGGTTTTTTTGAAAACAACAGGCTGATGGGTGGGCTTAAAGCTCGCCGGTCTGGATGATGTTGATCAGCGCCGACAACACCGCATTGGCCGCAACCGAGGCCAGAATCATGCCCATGACGCGGCTGACGATGGCCGATCCCGCATGGCCGATCACCCGGATGATCGGTTCGGCGAACAGCATCAGAACATAGGCCACCGCGATGACAGCCACCATGACCAGCGCGGTGATGCCCTGGTCAATCGGGCCATATCGGTTGTTGTCGGTCAGCATCACCACCGCCAGCATCGCGCCGGGCGAGGCCAGCGACGGCACCGCCAGCGGAAAGATCGCCGGGTTCTGCTTGCGACGGACCTGCGCGGATTTATCGGCCTCGACGATCTTGGTATCGGTCTCGGCCTTGCTTTCGCCAAAGATCATGGTGAGCGCAAAGAGGAACAGCACGATGCCACCTGCGACCTGAAACGAGTTCAGCCCGATATCCAGCGCATCAATCAGCAACTGGCCCAGCACGAGAAAGAACATCAGCACGCCCACGCTGACCAATGCCGCCTGGAGGGCGGTGCGGCGACGGGTTGCGGCGTCGATCCCGGCGGTGACAGCGATGAAGACGGGGATGGTGCCGATCGGGTCGATCACCACCCACAAGGTCACGAAACGGTCCAGCAGATCTTCCAAGGCATCCCCTCCGGTATTGGTGCGACGTTAGCCAAGAGCGGGGGGCAATGCCACACTCAGGCGCAATTGGCCTGTTCGGCCTGCGCCATGGCCTCGGCCGTGGCGTCCAGCGCCAGCATGATCGATGCGTGTCGGTTCTTGTATTCGCGCGCCGGAATCAGCACTTCGAGCCCGTCAAAGGGGGCATCCGGGGCAGGGCCGTCGGATTTCAGCATCGCTTTGAGCTGATCTCGGGCGGTTTCGACCTGCGCGCGGGTGGTGCCGATGATGGCGGCGCCCACGACGGCGGCCGACGCCTGACCGAGCGCACAGGCTTTCACGTCCTGGCCAAACTCGGCGATGCGCCCGTCCTTCATCTTGACATCCACCGTCACCGTCGACCCACAGAGCGGCGAGCGTTTCTTGACTGTGGCATCGGGCTCGGCCAGCCGGTCCAGATGCGGAATATCTGCGGCCAGCGCCAGAATGCGCCCCGAATAAAGCTTGATCAGATCGGTTTCGCCGGACATGGCTTTCCCTCGTTATGCGTTCCCCATACATAGTGGGCGTATTCCGGGATGCAAAAGGTTTTCGCAGATGGATTTCGACCCCAAGACACTGACCTATAACGCCGACGGGCTGATCCCCGCCATCGCGCAGGATGCGGTAAGCGGCGAAGTGCTGATGATGGCCTGGATGAACCTCGAGGCCGTGCGGCGGACGCTCGACACGCGCCGGGTCACCTATTGGTCGCGCTCGCGGCAGGCCTTCTGGATCAAGGGCGAAAGCTCGGGCCATGTGCAGGAACTGGTCGATCTGCGGGTCGATTGTGATCGGGATTGCCTGCTGGCTCTGGTCAACCAGACCGGCCCCGCCTGCCACACCAACCGGCGCAGCTGTTTCTATACCTCGGTCGAAGATGGGAGCGAGCGCGAGTTGATGGCACCGATGGTCTGAGGCTACAGCCCCACCATTTGGCGGATATCCTGTGGTGTGGCCCCTTCGGCCCGGTATTTGGCGATGGCGCGGGCGTCGTCGCGTTTGGCCAAGCGCTTGCCCTGATCGTCGCGGATCAGGTGGTGGTGATGATAGTCCGGTGTCGGCAGGTTTAGCAGACCCTGCAACAGCACCTGCAGAAAGGTGATCTGGAACAGGTCCTTGCCACGGATGATGCAGGTGATCCCCTGCGCTGCGTCATCAACGACCGAGGCCAGCACGTAAGAGACTGTTTCCAGCTCGATCCGGCCCAGAACCGCGTCTCCGATCTCGATAATCAGACGGTCGGGGTCCAACTGGTGCTGGCCCGCATGTGCCGCGCCAAGTTCGGTGAAGCCGGGCATGTCGAGGCTTTGCACCGCCGCGCCCATGTTCAGCCGCAGCGCGTCGCCCGGCTTGCGGTCGCTCATGGGCCGGTTGCGGCAGGTGCCGGGATAGATGCCGGGGGCCAGTTTCGCGCCTTCCTGCGGGGCCGAGAGCGCTGCGCGGATGTCGCGGCGGCGACAGGAGCAGGGAAAGATCAAACCGCGTTGCGCCAACTGCGTGAGCGCTTCGTGATAGAGTTCCAACTGATCGGATTGCCGCAGCACCGGCTCTTCCCAGGTCAGGCCGAGCCAGGCGAGGTCCTTGTAGATCAACTCTTCCCATTGCGGGCGGGCGCGGCTGGTGTCGGTGTCTTCGATGCGTAGCACAAACCGCCCCCCGGCAGCGCATGCCATGTCATGGGCCAGCAGGGCCGAACAGGCATGGCCCAGATGTAGTGGTCCGGTGGGCGACGGCGCAAAACGGGTGGTAAACGTCACGCTTTTTCAAGCACGTAGACGTCGGCACCCATATCCATGCCAGTCAGGTGGGGGCCGTATTCACGAAACAGCAGGCGCGCGGCACCGCAATCGAGCCATTCGTTCAGCTTGCCGGTGAAATTCCGGTCGGCCAGCGTGTGATCATTGTACGAAAACGCCAGCAATCCGCCGCGCCCCAGGGCGTGCACCAGCAGGTCGAAGGTTTCTGGCGGGGCGGCGCCGGTCCCCAGCACACCAATGGCGGCGATCGCCTTGTAGCTGCCGCTGGCGATGGGCGCGCGGTCCTCCACATCCAGCAGCTTCAGCGCGCGATAGGCGGATTTGGTCCGCGCGCCCTCAAGCATTTCGGGCGAGGGGTCCATGCCGTCGATCACCTCGAACCCGGCGCGGCGCAGGGCGAGGCCCGACAGCCCGGTACCGCAGCCGAAATCCAGGATCGGCGCCTGCGTTTCGGGCAGAACGCCCCAGAGCGCGTCCGCCACGCGGCCCGGCGTGACATAGCCGTTCTCGCCCACTTCCGCGTCATAGCTGGCGGCCCATTGGTCGTAATGGTCGCGGGTTTCTTCGGTGGTGCTGAGCCCGTAGGTCTTGTCGAGGAATTTATCTGACATGGCCGCAGGATAGACGTGCCGGTCAGGCCGCGTCCAGCGCGCATTGCTCCAGCCAGCCCTGCCAGGCCGATTTGGCGCGGTCGGTATAGGCCTTGTAGCGGTCCTTACGGCCTCGACGGCCCCCCTTGAGGCCCTCGACCGGGCGGAACAGGCCAAAATTGACATTCATCGGCTGGAAGGTCTTGGCCTCGGCGCCGCCGGTGATGTGATGGATCAACGCGCCCATGGCGCTGTCCTGCGGCGCGGTGGGCAGGGCGTGGCCCAGAATGTCGGATGCCGCCAGTCGCCCGGCCAGCAGACCCATGGCGGCACTTTCCACATAGCCCTCGACTCCGGTGATCTGCCCGGCAAAGCGGATATTGGGGCGCGCACGCAGCCGCATCCGGTCATCCAGCAAGGTGGGCGAGTTGATGAAGGTGTTGCGATGGATGCCACCCAGCCGCGCGAAGCTGGCGTTTTCCAGACCGGGGATCATCCGGAACACCTCGGTCTGGGCACCATATTTCATCTTGGTCTGAAAGCCGACGATATTGAACAGCGTGCCCAGCGCGTTGTCGCGGCGCAGCTGCACCACCGCATGCGCCTTTGCATCGGGCTGGTGCGGGTTGGTCAGGCCCACCGGCTTCATTGGCCCGTAGCGCAGGGTCTCGCGGCCACGCTCGGCCATTACCTCGATCGGCAGGCAGCCGTCGAAATAGCTGGCGGTCTCGCCCTCGTGGAACTCAGCCTTATCTGCGGCCAGCAGCGCGTCGATGAACGCCTCATACTGGTCGCGGTCCATCGGGCAGTTGAGATAGGCGGTCCGTTCCTCTTCGGTCTCGCCCTTGTCATAGCGCGACTGCATCCAGGCCTTTTCCATGTCGATGCTCTCGGCATAGACGATGGGTGCGATGGCGTCGAAAAAGGCCAGCGCCTCGGCGCCGGTCTCGGCCCGGATCGCTTCACCCAAGGCGGGTGAGGTCAGCGGGCCGGTGGCAAAGATCCATTGACCTGTCTCGGGCAGGCCTGTGATCTCTTCGGAGGAGATGGTCACATTGGGATGGGCGCGCAGCCGCGCGGTGACGGTTTCGGCAAAAGGCTCGCGATCCACGGCCAAAGCGCCACCCGCAGGCAGGCGGTGTTGGTCGGCGCTGGACATGATCAACCCGCCAGCCGCGCGCATTTCCCAATGCAGCAGACCCACGGCGTTCTGTTCGTCATCATCGGAGCGGAACGAGTTCGAGCACACCATCTCGCCCAGATTGCCGGTCTGATGGGCGAAAGTGCCGACGTTGGGGCGCATCTCGTGGATCACCACCTGAACGCCCATGTGTGCCGCCTGCCAGGCCGCTTCGGACCCGGCCATGCCGCCGCCCACGATATGCAATATCTCTGTCATGGGCTGCCACATAGGGCAGGGCGCGCGCGGACGCAACGATGCCAGTGACTGTCAGAACCGAATTGTCAGGAGGGGGAGGATTTGGGGTCGCTGCGGCGGGAATGTCGAAGTCAGCGAGAGAACTGACCAGGAGGGACCTTCCACCTACAACGACCCAAAACTATCCTTGGCTTTCGCCATGCCCAAGCTTTGACACAGTCTCGCCCAAATTAAAAGTGCGAATATCGAAACAATGCTAAAAAAAATGTGAGACGTTCCCTTTATTGGCTCCAATCGGGGGGTCTTTTTTCGATAAAGGCGGCAATACCCTCTTCGGTATCACGGTGCAGCATGTTTTCTACCATGACGTTTCCGGTATGGGCATAGGCCTGATCCAGCGGCATCTGAAGCTGTTCATAAAAGGCGCGTTTGCCGATTTTTACAGCAGCGCCAAGCTTTTGGGTCAGGGTCTGGGCCAGCGCGTTGGTTTCATCTGCCAGCTTGTCCGCAGGAACGGCGCGGTTGATCAGCCCAAGTTCGGCGGCGCGGGGGGCGTCGATGAACTGGCCGGTCGTGAGCATCTCGAAGGCCTGCTTGCGGGGGATGTTGCGGGTCAGAGCGACCATGGGGGTTGAACAGAACAAGCCGATATTCACGCCGTTGACCCCGAATCGGGTGTCCTCGGCGGCGATCGCCAGATCGCAGGTTGCCACCAGTTGGCAGCCGGCAGCGGTGGCGATCCCATGAACCTGTGCGATCACCGGTTGCGGGATCGCCTGAACGGCCATCATCATCCGGGCGCAACGGTCAAACAGGTCCTTGAAATAGGCCTTGCCGCCATCCTCGTGCTGGCGTCCCGCCGTCATCTGCTTCAGGTCGTGCCCGGTACAGAAGGCCTTGCCCGCACCTGACAGGATCACTGCCCGCACATCGCGGTCTTCGGCGATCTGCTCCAGCGCGTCTTGCAGTGCCGCCAGCATCTCGTCCGACAGCGCGTTGAGCCGCTCGGGCGCGTTCAATTGCAGATGCGCCACCGCATCTTTGTCATGCCGTTCCAGAATTGCCATCTTGCCCTCACCCCTGTTCCGCGCCAACTCTATGCGGCGGCAGGGCGGAGGGGAAGCATGTCACTGAAGATGAACAGGGAAGAGCTTGCGGACTATCTGGCCGAGATCTTTCCCCAGGTGCGCGAGGATTTCGTGATTGACGCGCTGTCAGAGGATGGCGTGACCATGCGGCTGCTCACCGCCGAGCGGCATTTGCGGCCCGGTGGCACGGTGTCGGGTCCGTCGATGTTCGCGCTGGCCGATGTCAGCGTCTACGCGATCGTGCTGGCGCGGTTGGGTCGGCAGGCGCTGGCGGTGACCACCAATTGTTCGATGGATTTCATGCGCAAGCCGCGCGGCGATGTGGCGATGATCGCGCAATGCCGGTTGCTCAAGCTCGGGCGCAGCCTGGCGGTGGGCGATGTGCTGATCCTGTCCGAGGGCAGCGATGCACCGGTTGCCCGCGCCACGATGACCTATTCGATCCCGCCGGTTGGGTCTACCGCCGCCGACTCGGGCTGAAAAAAGGCCGGGCAAAGCCCGGCCAGTCTGGAGGTCCCGGATCGGGACGGGGAGTTGGTCAGGTATCCCAGAACGGGCGTGCCGTTTCCCGGCCCGCCTGCCAGCGGGTCAGGCCGACATCGGACAGAAGCCGGTCATCGAGATAACTCAGATTGATGCGGGTGCGGCGCCGTTGTTCCCACCGTGTCACGGTCGCCGCAAAACGGACCGCCAGGGCGGCCAGCAGCGGCAGCCGGGGGCTGGCGGTGAGGAGCGTCAGGGCAGGGTTCTGCGAAGCGTGTGTCATAGTGGGTCCTTTCAATTGTATTGACACAATGAGGTAGTTAGTGGATATGATGTATGGGTACATTCGATATTGTGCCAAATCAAAGGAAAGATTGTAATGGGTACAATTTGGCCCGACACCCTGCCGCGCGAGAAAGGCCCCAAGTATAAACTGGTGGCCGACACGATCAGAAAATCAATCGAAGACAAGGTGTTGCAACCCGGTGCAAAGTTGCCTCCGGTGCGGGAACTGGCATATCAATTGAGCATCACGCCCGGCACCGTTGCGCGGGCCTATACAATTCTGACCGATGAGGGATTGTTACAGGCCGAGGTGGGCCGGGGTACATTTGTAGCGCCGCCGCGCATGGATCAGGCGGGTGTTGCGCCGATCGAAGTGGACGTGATCGCCCATAACAGCGATGGCGCGGACGCCCATACCGTCAATCTGTTTTCGCCGCATCTGCCTGGAGTCGGGCAATCGGCGCTGATCCGGCACTTGCTGGCTGAGATCGCGCAGGACCCGCCCTCGGGGCTGATGCATTACCCCAGCCGTACCGGTTCCCGCCCGGCGCGGCAGGCGGCTGTACAATGGCTGTCGCGCGCGCCGATCGGGCGCATTCGGGAAAATGATGTGGTTCTGACCAATGGCGGCCAGAACGCCATTTCCCTGATCATGCAGGCGGTGCTGCGGGGCAGGCGCCCGGCGGTGCTGGTCGAGGAACTGTCCTATCCGGGTTTCCGCCGGGCCGCCGATCTGCTGCGCGCCGAGGTGGTTCCGGTCGCCATGGACGAGCAGGGCGTGATCCCCGAGGCGCTTGAAGCCGCCGCACGCGCCCATGATGCGCAAATCTTCTGCACCTCGCCCGAAGTCCACAACCCCACCTGCCTGTTCACACCCCTTGAGCGACGCGAGGCGCTGGTTCGTGTTGCCCGGCAACGCGATCTTTTCATTCTCGAAGATGACTGTTACCGCCACATGCCTGCCGATGCGCCGGGCTATCGCGTGCTGGCGCCGGAGCGGTCCTGGTTCGTGACCTCGATCTCCAAATCCATCACGCCCGCGCTGCGCATCGGGGTCGCGGTTGCTCCGGACGGGCATATCGCCGATCTGCGCCGGGCGGTTGAACACGGCTTCTTCGGACTGGCCACGCCGCTGGTCGATCTGACCGAAAAACTGCTGTCTCATCCGCAACTGGACGCCATGCTGGAGGAATTGCAGCGTGTGACCGGTGACTACATCAAGGCGGCTGTGAATATCCTGGGGACCTATCAACTGAACTGGCGGTCTCCGGTACCGTTTCTTTGGCTGACGCTGCCGGAAGGCTGGCGCGCGGCGTCCTTCTGCCGGGCGGCCGAGGCCGAGGGAATCCAGATCCGGTCGGCCGAGGAATTCGCCTGCCGTACCACGCGGACACCCCATGCGGTCCGGCTGGCGATAAATGCCGGTGTCAGCCTGGCAACGTTTGAGGCCGCCATGACCCGCCTGCGGCATTTGCTGGACAACCCACCCGAACGGATATCGGTTTAAGGAAGACGCACAAATGAATGTTTCCGAAATGCGCGGCGATGGCTTTGTCATCGTCCCCATGGTCAGAGATGATTTTGACGCGTTGTATCTGGCCGCCAGCGATCCGTTGATCTGGGCAGGCCATCCCGCCACGACGCGCGCTCAGAAAGAGGTCTTTGGCCCGTATTTCGACTTTCTGCTTGGGGCAGGCGGGGCCGTGACGGTACGCGAAGAGGGAACCGATCGGGTGATCGGATGTTCGCGCTTTTATGAGCCGCCCGAGGTGCCCGGCGGGATCGGCATTGGATATAGTTTCATCACCCGCGATCATTGGGGCGGGACAAGCAACCGGGCCATCAAGGGGCTGATGCTGGAGCGTGCATTTCAGGAGCGCAAAGAGGTGTGGTTCCATATCGATCCCGGCAATCTGCGCTCGCAGAAGGGCACCGCCAAGCTGGGCGCACGACATGTCGATAACCGGCTGATTGATCTCGACGGGGTTACAACGCAGTGGATGCGGTGGGTGTTGACCGAGGAATCCTGGTTGGAGTGTGGGGTAAAATGATACCTATTTTGTAACCATTTGTTATTGTGAGATTTTATTAACATCGGGTTGCTTGACGAGACAACTTTGGATGTCTAGATACGCATCCATCGAATTCGGACCGCTCTGGCTTGGGGCGGTCTTTCACTTCAAACAGGACCTAGACCTGCCATGAAAACCTTTTCTGCAACACCTGCAGACATCGACAAGAAGTGGATCCTGATCGACGCCGAGGGCGTTGTTCTGGGCCGTCTTGCCTCGATCGTCGCCATGCGCCTGCGTGGCAAGCACAAAGCGTCGTTCACTCCGAACATGGACATGGGCGACAATGTCATCGTGATCAACGCTGAAAAGATCCAGATGACCGGCAAGAAGCGCGAAGAAAACTTCTACTGGCACACCGGCCACCCGGGCGGCATCAAGTCGCGCACCAAACAGCAGATCCTCGAGGGTGCCCACCCCGAGCGCGTCGTGACCCAGGCGGTCAAGCGCATGCTGCCGGGCAACCGTCTGGCGCGCACGCAGATGACCAACCTGCGCGTCTATGCCGGTGCCGAGCATCCCCACGAGGCGCAAAGCCCCGAAGTTCTGGATGTTGCATCCATGAACAAGAAAAACACCCGGAGCTAATGACCGATGGCTGATCAGATCAATACTCTCGAAGAGCTGAGCGCCGTTGCAGGCGTTGAAACCGTGGCCGAAGAAATCGTTGCGCGCGAACCCGTGCGTGACGAGCTGGGCCGCTCATATGCCACCGGCAAGCGGAAGGACGCGGTTGCCCGTGTCTGGATCAAGCCCGGTTCCGGCAAGGTGACCGTGAACGGCAAGGACCAGGACGTGTATTTCGCACGCCCCGTTCTGCAGCTGATCCTGCGCCAGCCGTTCCAGGTGGCCGGTGTCGAAGGCGAGTTCGACGTTGTCGCAACCGTCAAGGGCGGCGGCCTGACCGGTCAGGCCGGTGCGGTCAAGCACGGCATCTCGAAAGCGCTGCAACTCTACGATCCGTCCTTGCGTGGCGCTCTGAAAGCCGCTGGCTTCCTGACCCGCGACAGCCGCGTCGTCGAGCGTAAGAAATACGGCAAGGCCAAAGCGCGTAAGAGCTTCCAGTTCTCCAAGCGTTAAGCCGGAACAATCCGACAATTTCGAAAGGCCGTGCAGAGATGCGCGGCCTTTTTTGTTGTCAAAACGGGGTGCCCGCTGGGCGCAACCGGAGGGTGAAAATCCGGCAAATGTGCAAATTGTTTAACATTTTGCACGAAGTGACCTATCGTTGAGACTCCATTCCGGGCGGGCGGATCAAGGCATCAACGATGGCGCAGTCACTCTATGAAAAGCATGGCGGCTTCAAAACCGTGAGCCGGGTGGTGCTGCAATTTTATGAAATGGTACTCGATTCCGAAGAAATCGGCCATCACTTCGACGATGTCGACATGCCACGTCTGATTGATCACCAGACCAAGTTCATTTCGTCGCTTCTGGGCGGGCCCGCCTCGTTCAGCGACGACCGGCTCGAGGTGGTGCACCGGCCGCTGGGCATCACCCATGACCATTTCGACGAGGTGGCGCGGCTCTTGGGGCAGGCCGTGCTGGACCATGGAATGTCGCCCGAAGATGTTGATACCGCAATTGCCGCTGTCGAAGCCAAACGGTCGATCATCGTAACGCGCGAGGCAGGATGAGCATTTCCGCCATCAACGAGCACCTGCTGCGGGCCATAGGTGTGGGCGTGGCGCTGGCGCGCGCCTCAGACCTGCAATTGGTCTTTCACAACGAACCTTTTGCCGAATGGTTTGGCACGCCGGACCCGGACGCAACGCTGACGGCGGTTCTGGGCGAACTTGACGCTGAGGCGTTGGAGCAGGTCTGCGAAACCGGCCAGCGCTATTCGGCAGAGCTGGAGATCAAGCCGCGCCGCCGGACACTGATCTTTGCGGTCAATATCTCGCTGTCCAGCGGCACCGAGGAACCGCTGCTGATCGTGGAATGTCAGAACATCACCCGCATCCGCGAGCTGGAGACCATGATCGACAGCTATTCGACCATGGTCGAGCGCAACACCCGCGAGTTGGAGCGCGAGAAAGAGCGGGTCGAACGGCTGCTTCTCAACCTGATGCCGCGCTCGGTCTATGAAGAGTTCAAGACCTTCGGCGTGGTCACCCCGCAGCTCTACAAGAACGTTTCGGTGGTGATGCTGGATTTTGTCGATTTCACCGATTTCGCCGCCAAAACCGATCCGACGATCACGCTGGGTGAGCTGAACGACATTTTCACCGCTTTCGACCGGATCGTCGAGCAATATGGCTGCGAGCGGATCAAGACCATTGGCGATGCCTATCTGGCGGTCTCTGGCATGCCGGACGAAACCCCCGATCACGCCACAGCGGTGGCCCATTGCGCCATCCGCTTCCTGCGCTATCTGGAACGGCGCAATGAAAGCCACCCGCATAAATGGCGCGCCCGGATCGGCCTGGGATCAGGGGCGGCTGTTGGGTCTGTCGTGGGAATTCAGAAATACGTGTATGACGTCTTTGGTCCGGCGGTGAATATGGCGTCACGGCTGCAGATCTTCGCCCACCCGATGAAGATCGTCGCACCTGAGTCGATGAAATATGACCTGATCGACGAATTTCAGGTCTCCGATATCGGGGCTTATGACATCAAGGGCATGGGCGAGATGGAGCTGATCAATGTCAGCGCCGATCTGCGCGCCGGGCAGGTCCGCTCGCGGTTCCAGCCTTAACCGTCGGGCGAGATCAGTCCCAGACCCCGCAGGTAAATCCCCACACCCGATTCCAGCAGGTCCTCGGGCGGGAAGGGTGAGGCGGTGCCGGTATTGCGGGCGTAAAGCTCGACCACGCCGTGGCTCATCGCCCAGATATGGGCACTGACCATCGAGGCGGGGGGGCGTTTTTCCGGCGGGATGTGTTCCGACAGCTCTTGCGCGGCCTTTTCCAGCACCGCCTTGGCGCGGGCGGCGGCGTCGGCCAGCGCGGGCGTGCGGTTGACCGAGATGCCGCTTTCGAACATCGCGATATAGTGGCCGGGATGCTTGCGGGCAAAGGCCAGATAGGCGCGGCCCGTCGCCTCGAACGCGGCCAGCGCCGAGGGCTGGCCCTTGTCATAGGCGAACTGCATCAGGTCGGCGAACATCTCGAAGCCCTGACGGGCGGCCTCGGCGATCAGGTCCTCTCGGCCTTCGAAATGGCGATAGACCGCCGCAGGGGTCACGCCCGCGGTCTTGGCCGCCTCGGACAGGGTGAAACCGGTGGGGCCCCGCGCCTCGATCAACACCAGCGCGCCTTCGATCAGCGCCTGTTTCAGGTTGCCGTGATGATAGCCGCGTTTAGCCATCCCAGATATCGGGGCCCCCGCAGATCTTGCCGTCGACGGTGCCAAGCGCGTCGGCGTCCTTGTCGTCGTATTCCAGCCCGTGCAGCACCGTCTGGATCGCCGCGATCCTTGCCCGGCGCTTGTCGTCCGAACGCACGATGGTCCAGGGCGAAAAGCCGGAATGGCTGCGGGTCAGGGTTTCGCTGATGGCGCTGGAATATTCCTGCCATTTGGCCAGGCCCTGCACGTCGATGGGGCTGAGTTTCCACTGCTTCAAAGGTGAGGTCTCGCGATCCCGGAACCGGCGCAGCTGTTCGCCGCGCCCGACATTGAGCCAGAACTTGAACAGCTTGATGCCGTCATTCACCAGGCCCTCTTCCAGTGGCAGGACCTGACGGAAAAACCGCTCGCGTTCGTCGTTGATGCAGAAGCCGAACACATGCTCGACCACGCCACGATTGTACCAGCTGCGGTCAAAGAACACGATTTCCCCGGCCGAGGGCAGATGTTCGACATAGCGCTGGAAATACCATTGGCTGCTTTCGGTATCCGAGGGTTTGGTCAGCGCCACCACCCGCGCGCCGCGCGGGTTGAGGTTTTCGCGCAGCCGCTTGATGGTGCCCCCCTTGCCAGCGGCATCGCGCCCTTCGAAGATTACCGCGACGCGCTGCCCGCTTTCCTTGACCCAGGATTGCAGCTTGACCAGCTCGATCTGCAGCGCCTCCATCTGCGCCTCATAGGCTTTGCGGCCCATCCGTTCGGCGTAAGGGTAACTGTCGGTGATGATGTCGTCCTTGGCCGCCTTTTCCAACGCTTTGCGCAGATGGCCCGGCGCGTCCTCAGCGATGAACCTGGCGATTTCGCCCTTGTTTTTGCGAGACATTCCGGGCCTCCCTGTTTGCTCGTACACGCACTATGGAATGTTAAGGGGATTAACGCAAACCCGCCCGTTCCGCCGCCCGGTCAATGGCGTCCACCACTTCGGGGACCGAAACATGCTGCGGCATGTGGCCCACGCCTTCCAGACTGGTGAGGACCGCATCGGGTATTTGTTCGACAAGGGTCTGCGAGTGGATTTCCAGCCCCACTACCGTGTCGTCGGTGCCATGCACGATCTCGGTCGGGACCGAGATTTCATGATACCGCGGGGCCAATTCCTCGATCTCGCCCAGCAGATTATAGCGTTGCCGCGCGTTGGCGCGCAGCGAGTCACGCCGCAGGCTGAGACCGGGGCCGAAATGATCGGCATAATCCTCGGGCATCGGGTTCGGGGCGAAGACATCGACAAAGGTATCCTCGACCACCGATTGCGGCACATAGGCTGTGATCAGCGGGTTCACCACCGCCGCCCCGATTGGATTGGCGGTGAGCTTGTAGAAAAGTTCCAGCTCGGTGTCCCAGGGGTTCGACGCGCCCGCAATCGGCACCAAAGCGGCCAGAGCGTCAGGATGTGCGACTGCCCAAGCCAGCGCCACCGCGCCACCATAGCTTTGGCCAACCACGATGGGTTTGTCGGCGCCAAGCTGTTGCGCGGCCTTCATCAGTTGCGTGGCCTGTTCCGTGATCGTCGCGCCGTTGGGGTTGAGCGGGTCGGAATAACCCAGTCCGGGGCGGTCAAAGACGATGACCCGGTAGTTTTTGGCCAGCGCCGGGGCGAGGCGATAGGTCATGTCGTTGGTATTGCCGTTCGAGCCGTGGATCAGCACCACATCCGGGCCTTCGCCCATCACCTCGGCATGGACCTGATGACCGTCCACCTGCAGCAACTCACCCCTGGCTGGATGGCTGGCTTCGGCGCGCGCCTCGTTGCGGTTGGCGAGCCAGAGCGTCAGCGCCCAGAAGGCACCCAGAACAAGCAGGATGATCACCAGCGCGCGCATCTCCGGTCAGGCCCTCAGATCGGTGGAGCTATGACCGATACGGCTGATGTCAAAGGGCGTCGTTTCGTAGATTTCGCTGATCCAGTTGCCATAAAGCAGATGCGCGTGGCTGCGCCAGCGGTTCTGCGGCTCTTTCGAGGGGTCGTTGTCGGGGTAGTAGTTCAGCGGCACATTGATCGGCGTGCCATTGGCGACATCGCGGTCATATTCCTGTTTCAGCGTGTCGCTGTCATACTCGAAATGGTTGAAGATATAGAGCGCGCGATGGGCCCGGTCGCGCACCAGACAGGGGCCGACCTCATCGCTGCCCAGCAGGGTGCGCAACCCGTCCGCCGCGTCGATCTCGTCCTGCTTCATTTCGGTCCAGCGGCTGACCGGGATGAAACACTCATCCGAGAACCCGCGCAGGAAGGACGAGGCGGGGTCCATGTTCCGTTGCCGGAAACAGCCGAACGCCTTGGCGTCCAGCATGTGTTTCTTGACACCGTGGAAATGGTTGATCATCGCCATCCCGCCCCAGCAGACACCGAAGGTGGAATGCACATTGGTCTGGGTCCAGTTCATCACTTCGACCAACTCGTCCCAATAGGTGACGTCGGTGAACTCCAGATGTTCGATCGGCGCGCCGGTGATGATCAGACCGTCGAATTTCTCGTCCCTGACTTTCTGAAACGGGCGATAGAATTCGGCCATATGCTCGGAGGCGGTGGTCTTGGTGCGGTGTTCGGACATGCGGATCAGGCTGAGTTCGATCTGCAGCGGCGTGGCACCGATCAACCGGGCAAACTGGTTCTCGGTCTGGATCTTCTTGGGCATCAGGTTCAGCAGGCCAATGCGCAGCGGGCGGATATCCTGACGCGCCGCCTGATCCTCGGACATGACCATGACACCTTCACGGCTGAGGACGTCGAAGGCGGGCAGGTCAGCGGGGATCTTGATGGGCATGATGGGGGCTCTTTTGCGAACGTGTCTGGGCTAGATAGTCCGGGCAGGCGGTGGTGCCAAGCCTCGTTACGCTTGACAGCGCGGGACTGTGGCCTCTCAATCAGGTGCAGACCGGCGGGAGGGGACCGGAATGAAAAGACTGGGTTTTTTGGCGCTGATGCTGTGGGCGCTGCCTGCCATGGCACAGGACGGCTCTGAATGGGACCTGCAGCGCTGTGTCTGGAGCTGTCTGGCAAACTCTCCGGGCGCACAGAGCGCGATCTATCACCAATGCGTGAGCAGGCACTGCACCGGGCCGCAATATCAACCGCAGGCGGTGACACCCGCGCCGGTGGCGCAGGGCTGGTCGGCGGGGATGGCGGCGGATGGCAAGACTTGGTCGGCGGGGTTGGCTGCCGCAGATGGCAGCGGGCAGGGACTGTATTTCCAGTGCATTCCGGGGCGTGACAGCTATTTGATGCTATACGGGCTGAAGGCGCGTGAAGGCGTGTTCCAGATCAGCATTGATGGCCGTGCCTATCCCTTGGTCTTTCACGGCAGACGCGGGGAGTTGACCAGCGATCTGCCCGCCTCGGCGCCGTTTCTGAACCTGCTGGGGCAGGGGCGCGTGATTGCTATTGTGGACCCTGACGGGGCGTACAGAGCGAGCTACGGCCTGCTGAACGCGCACGGGGCGATCTGGCAGGTGCGAGCGGCCTGTGGCACTTAGTCAGCGCCCAAGCGCGTCGCCAATCAACGCGTCGAAATCCACAGCATCCCGCACCGTCGACACCTGATCGGCGGTCAGGGTGAGGCCCCAGTTCCGCGCCATCGCCGCGTAGCGCGGCTGCCGGTGGGCCAGTGCCCGCGCATAGGTCCAGCGCACGAAGGCATCGGGATCGACCTCATCGGGGGCGCAGCCCTGTTCGGACAGGTAGCCCTCCCACATCTCGGTCAGGAACTCGGCCTGATAGGACATCGGCTTGGGGTCCTTGTCGAAGCGGCGGATCAACTCGTCAGTGTGGGCGGCGTCACCCTTGAGCCAGATCATCAGCGTGTCCTTGGCAAGCTCAGACAGCACGTGATCCTTCGGATCCTCGGGGTCGACCCATTCGCAGATCGAACCGCCGGTGTCGCAGATGAAATTCGGATAGCCATAAAGCCGCTCGGCGCGGTCGATGAAATAGGGCGTGTCCAGCAGCGCGTGGATCTCGGCCTGGCGAAACTGCTCCTGCCGGCGGCGGTACTCGGCGATGGCCAGACCGCCCAGATCGGGATTGCCGGGTTTGCCCAGATAGGCCGAGACCGGGGTGAGGTTCTGGAACGAGATGTTCGACCCGATATAGATCGAATCCGACAGCAGCAGGTCGCGCAGGAAGGGCACCTTCATCGCCTGCGCCTTGGCGTTGTCGGTGATGTATTCGCCCATGTAGCGGGTGCCGATGCGGTAATCGATCGAGTAATGGAACCAGTCGCCGCCCGCGCGCAGAATATTGCTGAGATGGGTCTTGCCCAGACCGGACATGCCGAAAAACAGCACTTTCTTGCGCGGCGCATCGCGCCAGTCCTGAGCTGATGAATAGAGCATGTCCCGCAGTCCCGATTTTTGCCCCTAGCTAGAGCGCTGTGGGAGCCTGGTCAATCATGTGCATGGGCGCGGAATCAAAAAACCCCGCCGATGGCTCCGGCGGGGTTCTCGTGTTTTTGTTTCGTTCAGATCAGTTCTTGTTCAGGTAATGGGTGACCTGAATACCAACGCTCCAGGCGTGGTTGTTCTTGAATTTGCCGCCGATATCGGTGGTCGCATCGCCAACATCGGTATACTGGATACCGCCCGACAACTTGGTGTCGCCGAAATCATAGGTGCCGCCAATGCCGATGGCCCAGAACCCGTCATTCGGGCCAAGATCGGTCTGGATCGTGTCCAGCGCATCTTCGTACTGGATTTCGATCGCGCCTGCGAATTCCGGAGTGATCTGACGCGCAACACCCAGCGTATACGTCGTGGTGGAACCGCCAAACTTGACGATAGGTTCTTGGAAAATCGAATCATACACCGGGGCGTTCCAAACTAGTTGGCGCCAATCCACCCAGCGAATCCGACCAAAGACAAGCGTGTCCGCCGCGACACCAGTCTGGAAATCAAGGTTGACCGATTGTGGTGACTTCACTTCGGACGTGCTTTTGACGTCCAAAGCACTCGTCGTTTCCGTTTGATCCAGATCATGCTTGATCGCCGAGTTGTAAGTCAGCGACACGCGTGCTGCGATTTCCGGCTTTTCCCAAGCGACACCAACAACATAGCCAAAATCGATCGGCTTGTCGGTGTTAATGTTGTACATATCAACGCCAGGAGCCGGTATGCCTGGAACCCGAACATCTGCGTGCAGCCGCTGGGCGCGGATACCCCCAATGGCGCTGAACCCGTTGTCGAACTTGTAACGCAAGATCCCGGTTAGGGATTCTGCCTTGGCCTTGGCGCTCAGCTGCTGGGTGTTTCCGCCTGTTTCGCCCGAGAATGGCCATTTGACCGGATAGAGGATATCTGCGCCATAAGGCTCATCATAGATCAGAGCCACATCGATCTGGTCGTTGATGGCAGTTTTGTACCCACCTTGCGGGATCCAGAAATTTCTTGCGACGTTTCCAGACGGCCGATATTCGCCAGTGGCGTTGTTCGGCGCATCCGCGGCAATAGAACCGCTGATGCGCGGGCTGGTCCAGGACAGACCGGCCTGTATGACCGTGCCCGGTTCAAAGATCAGGTTGATGCCCTGTCCGCTGCGATCGACGCCGCCAGCAAACAAAACAGAAGGTGACAGCGCAGCCGTCGCCAGCGCCATAAGTGATTTTTTCATTGTCCTCTGAGTCCCTGTTGCTCTGGGTACTATTATTGCGTGTGGGCGTCGCTAACAGAACTGAAAATTCGCGGTCAACTCTTACCTAACGGCAAAGTTTTCAGATATGTGACGTATCTGCGTCAGTTACGTAAGGGAAGCTCTAACGTTTATGTAGTTCGCGGCAAGGATCAGGCCTCCGCCGATAAAAATCCAGATATCAACGGGTTCGTGATAGAACAGTGCACCGACGATAGCGATAACGGGCAGCCGCGCGAAGTCGAACGGAACGACGATTGTCGCGGGGGCAATGCTGAGCGCGTTGGTAAGGCAGAAATGCGCCGACAAGCCGCAGATTCCGATCAGAATCAGCCAGGGCGCGGTCGCTGTTGTGGGCAGGGCGATCTCGGCGTCATACCCCGAGGCCAGCAGGCCCAGAATCAGCTGCATCGTGGTGAGCCAGAACAGGATGCTGCCGATGCCTTCGCTCCGGGTCAGCCGCTTGGTCGCAATCATGGTGAGCGCAAAGAAAATGGCGCAGCTCGCGGCGGTAATCACACCTGCGCCTAGCGGCGCCGCACCAGGGCGCGCAACAACGAGGATGCCGAGAAAACCCAGCCCGACGGCAACCATCTTTGCGACGGTGATCCGTTCTCCCAGCAGCAGTGGTGCCAGAAGGATCACCCAAAGCGGGGTGGTGAATTCAAGCGCGAAGAGTTGCGCCAGCGGGATCAGGCTGAGCGAATAGAGCCACAGATTCTGACCGGTGAAATGCGCCAGGTTGCGCGCCATGTTCAGTCCAAGCCGGTCGCGGCTGACCCGGTGCCAGGTTCGTGTCCAGGTGAGCACGGCGCAGACGATGATCACACCGATCAGGCTGCGATACATCATTATCTCGAACGTATCATGGGTGCTGGCCGCAGCGCGACCCGACACCGCCATGAGTGTGAACGATGCGATTGCTCCTGTCATCCAGAACGCAGCGTGCAACACATTAGCTGCAGCCAACAGACCGTCCTTCCTGAGTGCATGCTTCGCCGAAACACATCGGATCAGGCACCTGACGCAAGTGGGGTTTCGCTGGTTTGGGTTGCGTCTTTGAAAAGGTAGTCATGGTGGGACAATTGCGCTTCAAAGACATAATCGTGCTGCCCGAGATACGCGGACAATTCATCAAAATCTTTGTGTTCGATCAGCATGTAACTGAAGCGGTACTTTTGATGGTTGATACCCTTCAGCACAGGGATCTCAACCCCTTCGACGTCCAGGGAAAGAAAATCAATCCGCTCGGGAGCACCTGCTTCAGTGAGGATTGCGTCAAGAGTTCGCGCAATCGCGCCAAAACGAAAGTTCGTTTCGGATTTTGGCAAATGAACCTTTGAGCGTTCGATATGCTCCAGCGGGTCGTCAATGGCGCTCTCCATGCCAAGACTGACGCTCATGAGGTTGGAGTACACCATTTCAACAAACCGATCCGAATAGTCGAAATCGACACAGGCACCGCAAAACACGGAGTTGTTCTCGCCACGTAGAGCGAGGCATTTCAGGTAGTTATGTGGCGCCGGTTCCACCAGAACGCCGCGCCAGCCGCGTGAGCGTTCCAGTCGGTACGTATTCGACTGATTTATTCCGTCATTGGCGCCCAGTTCGACATAAAACCCGCCATCGAAATTCAGGTAAGGTTCAATTTTCTCGTCTAAGTAGTTTAGGCCAAAGTACTTCTTTTTCCTTTGTTTTTCCTGTCTGCGGCGGAGCCAGCCCGGTTTGACCATGATTTGTACCTCGATTTGCAGCTACTGCACGATCTCGATCAGACCGGTCTTCAGACCAGGCCCGAGGCCGTGTGTTTATTCTTTATTTCATCTGGCCATGCATGCCAGACTGGGGTCCAATTCTGCGCAGTTGGCCTTTGGTGGGCATACCAACGCCGGGTTTTCAGGCTTCGTGTCAGATTAATGGTCTTCGGGGCTGATCTCTTTGAGCCCGCCGACCGGGTCCAGCGGTCCTTTACGTTTGAGTGCACGACTTGGGTTCAAATAAATGGAGGTTGTCCATGTATAGGCGTTTATCGGGCCGAAACCATTGAAATCGCACCGATGCCAGCCGATGCCTTCATCCAGCAGCGCCATGACCACCGGATTCCTGTCGGAGTTGTCAAAGATGATCAACGCAGGGTCCGCGTTCTGCGCCACAATGTTTTTGATAACATGGCGGGCACAAGTATTTCTGAATTTCCCGTCGATGACGATGATATCGGCATCTGATACTTCGGCACGTTCAGCGTAACCCGATTCACTCTGCTCAAAGACATAGGTGAAATTTGCATTGTTGGCGACCGAGGCACGGACCTTCTCTGACCAGATTGGATCGTGTTCGATTGATGTGACGACCGCGCCCGCGTTCAGGTAGTAAATCGACGAGTTTCCGCTGCCATACTCGAGAACGCGCGCGCCACCTAGGTCGAAATTGTTGAGGTACTCAATGGCCGGGTAGGTATACCAGGGTATCTCTCTGCCAGAGCCGTCGCGGCAGTCCCATTTCTCCATCGAGTCGTACTGACCGTAAGCATCGCCCAATATCCGGTAGGTTTTGACCTGTTCTCGCGAGGTATCGGTTGCGCGCTTCAGTACTTTCCTTAGAATCCAGAAATGCCTGCTGTTCATCGTCACTTGGTCCTTATTTTACCGGATCAGCGGCCCCGATTCGGCTTTGCGTGTCACTTATTCCCACTCAATGGTTCCAGGCGGTTTCGAGGTGATGTCATAGGTGCAGCGGTTGATGCCGCCGACCTCGTTGATGATCCGTGTGGCGGTCTCGCCCAGGAAGTCGTGGGTGAACGGGTAATAGTCGGCGGTCATGCCATCGACAGACGTAACCGCGCGCAGGGCACAGGCATAATCATAGGTGCGCCCGTCGCCCATCACCCCCACGGTACGCACCGGCAGGATGGCGACAAAGGCCTGCCAGATCTCGTCATAGAGTCCGTGCTTGCGGATCTGGTCGATATAGATCGCATCTGCTTCGCGCAGGATCTCCAGCTTCTCGCGGGTGATCTCGCCGGGGCAGCGGATGGCCAGGCCGGGGCCGGGGAAGGGGTGGCGACCGATGAAGCTCTGCGGCAGGCCCAACTCGCGGCCCAAAGCACGGACCTCGTCCTTGAACAACTCGCGCAGCGGCTCGACCAGTTTCAGGCCCATTTTCTCGGGCAGGCCACCCACATTGTGGTGGGATTTGATTGTCACTGACGGACCGCCGGAAAAACTCACGGATTCAATGACATCGGGATAGAGCGTGCCCTGCGCCAGAAACTCGGCACCGTCGATGGTGTCGGCATGTTTCTGGAACACGTCGATGAACAGCTTGCCGATGATCTTGCGCTTGGTCTCGGGGTCGGATTGCCCGTCCAACTCACCCAGGAACAGCTCGCTTTCATCGGCGTGGATCAGCCGGATGTTGTAATTGTCGCGGAACATGGCGACCACTTCCTGCGCCTCGTTCTTGCGCAGCAGGCCATGGTCGACGAACACGCAGGTCAGTTGGTCGCCGATGGCCTCGTGGATCAGGATCGCGGCGACCGAGCTGTCGACGCCGCCCGAGAGGCCGCAGATCACCTGCTTGTCACCGACCTGAGCGCGGATCTGTTCGATCATCTGTTCGCGATAGGCGCCCATTGTCCAGTCGCCGCTGAACCCGGCGAGGCGCACGAAATTCTCATACAGCTTGGCACCGCGCGGGGTGTGGTGCACCTCGGGGTGGAATTGCACCGCATAGAAATTGCGGCTGGTATCAGCGGTGATCGCATAGGGCGCGTTGGGCGAGGTGCCATAGACCGCAAAGCCGGGTGCCAATTGGCTGACATGGTCGCCATGGCTCATCCAGACCTGTTCATCGCCGTCGCAGAACCAGCCCTCCAGCAGCGGCAGCGTGCCCTCAGGGGTGACAAAGGCGCGGCCAAACTCCGCCGTGCCGCCACCGCCCGAGATCTTGCCTCCGTCGACCTGGCCGCCCAGTTGCTGCATCATCACCTGCTGGCCGTAGCAGATGCCAAGAATCGGCACGCCATAGTCAAAGATCTCTTGCGGGGCACGGGGCGATCCCTCGCGGGTGACGCTGTCGGGGCCGCCCGAAAAGATCACGGCTTTCGGGGCCATCTGGCGCACGAAATCCATTGTCACCTTCTGATAGGGGTGGATCTCGCAATAGACGTTCAGCTCGCGCAGGCGCCGGGCGATCAGCTGCGTGACCTGGCTGCCGAAGTCGATGATAAGGAGGCGGTCATGGGATGTCTGGCTCATGGCCCAGCTACTAGGTCGCAGAGGTGGCAAGCGCAAGGGATTTCAGGCAGAATAAGGCCCGTGCAAAAGGAGGATGCCGCCATGTCCGACATTAGACTGCGATCCGCCGAGCCTGCTGATCTGCCCGAGCTGGAGCGGGTCATCACATCCGCCTATGCCGCCGAACGTGCCCGGCTGAGCGGTATCCCGGATGTTACCGATGGGTTGGATGCGCATATCCGCGACGACATCGTGCATCTTGCTGAACGGGCGGGCCGGGTTCTTGGCGTCATCGTTCTGATCCGAAAGGAGGCGGCCCTGC
The DNA here is from genome assembly GCF_023502395.1 of Ruegeria spongiae. Taxonomy (GTDB): domain Bacteria; phylum Pseudomonadota; class Alphaproteobacteria; order Rhodobacterales; family Rhodobacteraceae; genus Ruegeria_C; species Ruegeria_C spongiae. The sequence continues at coordinate 71,492 of NZ_JAMFMB010000001.1, forward strand.
TGGTCGCCAATCTCGCGGTCTCTGCCGAGGCGCAGGGCACCGGCATCGGTGGCCGCCTGATGCAGATGGCCGAAGATGCTGCGCGTGAGATGGGATATGCCCGGATGACCCTGCGCACCCATGTGGGCCTGTCGGGGACCCGCCGTTTCTATGTCGCCTTGGGCTGGGACGAGACAGGCGTGAGCGGGCAGGTGGTGTCCATGCAAAAGACCCTCTGACCGCGCGGGCATACAGGTCCGGTGATCGCGGAACCCTTCGGAACGTAAGGTCGTGTTGGACCGGTGACTGTTCATCGCCTAGTAACCGAGACCACGCATTGGGGGTGATCTGCGAGCAGATGCCTTGAGAGCACCCCCGCCCACGGCGACAGGGAGACAGCGCATGACCACGGACAGGATTGCATTCATCACCGGCGCGACCGGAGGCATCGGACAAGCCGCCGCCGCGCATTTTCACGACAGCGGTTACCGGCTCTGGCTCTGTGGTCGGGACGAGACCATTCTGGGCGAATTGGCCGCGCGCTACCCGACCGCCCGGATCAGCAAGTCCGACCTGGCTGATCCGCACTCGCTCGAGGCACTCTGCGCCGAGGTTGCCGCCTCATCCGAGCGGATTTCCGTGGGGTTGGTGAATGCAGGGATCGTCAAACCCGGCCACGCCGTTGATCTGGAACGCGCAGAGATTTGTCGCCATCTCGATATCAACCTGCGCGCCGCCACGCATCTGAGCCAGGCGCTGGCGCAGCATATGAAGCAGCACGGTGACGGCCACATCATCGGTACGCAATCCGCGGCCAGCTTTGTCGCCTTGCCGGGCAGCGCCGCTTACACCGCCAGCAAGTTCGGCATTCGCGGCTATTACCTGTCCTTGGCCGAGGAACTGCGCGCGCATGGTATTGCCGTGACGTCGATCTATCCCAATGCGATCGACACGCCGATGTTGCGATATGAGGCAGCCAATGGCGGCAGCGCGCTGAACTTCCTGTCCACGCCCTCAACCACCGATGATGTGGTTGCCGCCTTGAAACGGGCGCAAAAGGGCAAGAAGCTGGAATATTTCGTGCCGCGCTCGGATGTGGTGACCGCAAGATTGCTGACCGCTTTTCCCGGGCTGATGCGGCTGCTTTATCCGACGCTCAACCGCATGGGTGAAAAGGGACGGCAGAAGTTTCTGAAGCAGATAGAGTAACGCACGCGCCGCAGACGGCCCCAGTTTTCCGCATTCCGTCGCAATTTGACTGCCCGGTTGTGCGTCCATGTCGCTTTTCCCCCTATTGCGCCGCAATCTTTCGGCGTGCGGGTCGCTTCACCCGATAGAAACGACTCGAACACGCAGTGTAGGGGAAATACCCATGGCAGAAGCAGCAGCGCGCCGCAGGGGCCGGGGCGGCGGCGGGGCCGCGCGCCGGGCCGAACGGTCGGCGGTCAGGATCGAAACCGCGAAGTATATCGAGCGGAACATTCCGAATTTCGAAGTGCTTACGGAAGAGGCGCTCGATATCATCGAGGCCAACGCCGAAACCGTGCTGGAAGAGATCGGCGTCAATTTCGTCGATAACCCCAAAGCGCTCGAGCGTTGGCGCGAGGCGGGGGCCGATGTGGACGGCGAACGTGTGCGCCTGCCAAAGGGGCTGGCCAGAAAGCTATGCGCCACTGCCCCGAAAGAGTTCACCCAGCACGCTCGCAACCCCGAGAAGTCGGTGGTGATCGGCGGGCGCAACCTGGTGCTGGCCCCGGTCTATGGTCCACCTTTCGTGCGCGATGCCGAGGGCGGCCGCCGCTATGCCACGATGGAGGATTTCAGCAAGTTCGTGAAGCTGGGCTACATGTCGAAATGGCTGCACCATTCCGGCGGCACGGTCTGCGAGCCCACGGATGTGCCGGTGAACAAACGTCATCTGGACATGCTGCACGCCCATATGACGCTCAGCGACAAGCCCTTCATGGGCTCGGTCACCGATCCCAGCCGGGCGCGCGATTCGGTCGAGATGTGCGAGGTTCTGTTCGGAAAGGAGTTCGTGCAGGACAACACCGTGATGACCTCGCTCATCAACATCAACTCGCCAATGACTTTCGACGATGTGATGATGGGCGCGCTCGAGGTCTATGCCGCCAGCAATCAGGGCTGCATCATCTCGCCCTTCATCGTGGGCGGCGCGATGGCGCCGGTCTCGGTGGCGGGCACGCTGACGCAGGTGTTGGCCGAGGTCATGGCGGGCATTGCCTATAGCCAGTTGATCCGTCACGGTGCGCCGGTGATCTTCGGGGCGTTTGTGTCCTCGATCGACATGAATTCCGGCGCCCCCACCTTTGGCACGCCCGAGGCATCCATGGTCACCTATGGCGCAGGCCAGCTGGCCCGGCGCCTGGGGCTGCCGTTCCGCTCGGCAGGCTCGTTCTGCGGCTCGAAACTGCCCGATGCGCAAGCGGCTTATGAAACCGCGAATTCGCTGAATATGGGGCTGCTGGCAGGTGTGAACTTCATGCTGCATTCCTGCGGTTGGCTGGAAGGCGGTCTGGTCGCGGATTTCGAGAAATTCGTGATGGATGCCGACCAGTTGGGCGTTCTGCACGGGCTGGCCAAGGGCGTGCCCGTCGACGAAGAATCGCAGGCCATGGATGCGATCCGCGAGGTCGGTCCCGGCGGGCATTATCTGGGCTGCGCCCATACCCAGGCCAATTTCAAGTCTGCGTTCTGGAAGTCGGAACTGCTGGATTACAAACCGTTCGAAACCTGGGAGGAAGAGGGCGGCCGCGACACGCGGATGCTGGCAAGCGAGCGGGTCGAATTCCTGCTGGCCAATTACCAGCAGCCCACCCTCGACCCGGCCATCGCCGAGGCGCTTCTGGCCTATGTCGCCGACAAGAAGGCCTCGATGCCCGACGCTTTCATGTAAGGCAATCCGGGGCGCGGCTGGCCTTGAGCAGCTGCGCCTCGCCCATCATTGCGATCAGCAGATCAAGGTGACGGATGACGGAATAGCCCGCATCGTCGCTGCGGCGGCGTTCGTCCAGTTCGCGTTCCAATTCCATAAGGCGCATCAGCGATGCAGCCGGGCGCGGCAGCGTGCCATAACCCAGGATGCGCGGCAGGTGACGGTCGCGGCGGTATTCCTGCACGCCATGGCGGGCCGCCCGGATCAGCAGGCGCGGGCGGCGGAGCGTGGAAAGCATGGTGGTCAGGTCTTGCATGGTCTGTCCCTCGTGGTTTTTTGCGTCTTTCTCCTTTTGCTGCACAACCTTGGCGGGTGTTGCCGGGTCGGCACTCGCACCGTTCTCTGGGTTCAGTCCTGTTTATCAATTTTAAACAATAGTTTCCCCAGGGGTTCGCCCTTAACAAACAGGTAACAAATGCTCCCATAGGTTGTTTCTGTTTGTCAGGGGACTCGCGGGGGCACCAAGGGATGACAAAATAAGGGTACGATATGATGAATGACGGGTCCGGCTTTATTGTTCCGGCATGGGTTCCTGAAGGCGCCCGGCGCTACCTGGCGCATACCGAAGCAGGACATTCCATCCGAGAACTGGCACGTGGGGCAGGGTGCCACGCCTCGACGGTTCTGAGACAGATTCGCAAGGTTGAGATGCGCCGGGACGATCCGCTGGTGGATGCGGCGCTGCAGAACCTCGCCACGTCACATTTCCCGTCGCGGACGAAACCGCAACCAACCGATGCGCAGTGGGAAAGCGACCCGGTCGAGGAGCAACCCGTCGACAAGGCGATGTTCGATCACGAAGCGGCACGGGTGCTGCGGCGGCTTTGCGAAACCGGTGCGGTTCTGGCGGTGGCCGAGGATATGGACAAGGCGGTCGTGGTGCGCGACAGCGGCGCGGCCAATACCCGCACGGCCGTGGTGGCCGCCGCGATTGCGCAGGCGCTGGCGCTGAACGAGTGGATTTCCTGTGACAAGCCGGGGCGGATCTGCCGCTATCGGATCACCGCCGCCGGGCGGGCCGCCCTTGGTCAGTTGCTGGCCGAGGCTGAAAACCGCGCCCGCCGCGCCCGCGAAGACGGCATGGCCGAGGCGCAGGCCAGTTTCGCCGGACCCGCAACAGAGATACCAGGGCATGAGAATGCGCGCCGCAAGATGCGTTATGGTCTGGCCGAAAGCCCGCTGGCCGCGCTGGCGCGCCGCAAGGATCGCGACGGCAAACCGTTTCTGGCCGAGGATCTGGTGCGCGCCGGTGAGCGGTTGCGCGAGGATTTCGAATTGGCGCAGATCGGTCCCAATGTCGCCCAAAGCTGGGAGGGGTTTTTGACGGGAAAATGCGGCGGCAATCGGCCGGGCGATCCGGTCAGCGGCGGGTCTTCGACGGCGCGGGACCGGGTGGCGCGCGCGCTCAGCGATCTGGGGCCGGGGCTGAGCGAGGTGGCGCTGCGCTGCTGCTGCTATCTCGAAGGGCTGGAACTGGCGGAAAAGCGTCTGAGCTGGTCGGCGCGGTCGGGCAAGATCGTGCTGCGCATCGCCTTGCAGCGGCTCAAACGGCATTACGAAATGGCGTGTGAGGCGGACGCCATGATCGGCTGAGGCCCACGCCTTGCGCATTATTGTTAAGGCCCGCCAGATGGCGGGTCCTTCTTATGTGGAGGACTGTCAAGCGCAACGACTGACGCTGCGGTGGCTCATTTAGCAAGGCAATGGCAGATTCCAGCCGAGGCTGTGTAAAAATTCCTGATGAGAAACGTTTGCCGACAAGGATCGGAGGCAGGCATGTCGGGCTATTTCGAGGGTTCGGATCGGGGGCAGAAGACGCTGTTTCCAGACCGGGTGGAAGGCTGGATCAGCAAAGAAAACCCTGTCCGCATCATCGACCTTTTCGTGGCTGAGATCAATCTTGCGGAAATCGACTTCGCGCGCACGTCCCCGGCGCAGATGGGCGTCCGGGGTTTCATCCGCCGCTTCTGCTGAAGCTCTTCATCTAGGGCTTTCTGAATCGAGTGCCACCCAGCCCCGGGCGCTGGAGCGGGAGGTCGGGCGCAATGTCGAGGTGATGTGACTGGCGGAGCGATTGGCCCCGGACCACAAGACGATTGCCGATTTCCGGCGCGACAACGGTGCTGCGATCCGGAAGACCCGCGCGCAGTTCGTGGAGCTCTGCCGCCGGATCGGCGTGCTCAAGGGCGACTGTGTCGCGCGCGACGGCAGCAAGTTCAAGGCGATCAACAATCGCGACAAGAACTTCACCAGGGGCAAGATCGCGTGTTCGGCTGGCATTCCAGAGAGAACCTGTATGGATACTGGAAGGACATTTGCCGTGAGGCTGGGGTGGAATACATCACGCCGCATGAGGTCATGCGTCACACCTTCGCCACCAACTTGCACAACAAGCTGGGCATGCCGGCCTCTGACATTGTCGCCACTGGCCGGTGGTCGCTGGGCAGTACCGTTATATCCAGCGGGTCTACATCCACAGCGATGAGACCGGACGGGTGGCGGCTGAGAAGTTGGAGGGTCTGAGGCGGCAGAGAAAGGCGGAAGAGTGATTCTGGAAACGAAAGTTGCAATAAACTTGCAACGACCCCTGAAACACCCATCCTTTGGCAACATCGATGGCGTCGAAACCATTGATATTGAAGGAAACTTTTGGCTCCGGCGGTAGGGATCGAACCTACGACCAATTGATTAACAGTCAACTGCTCTACCGCTGAGCTACGCCGGAACGGTTCGCGCCATATAGCAATCCCGTTTTACGGCGTCCAGAGGGATTGCGCGCTTTTCTCACGCTGCCTTCGCGCCTTGCTACTGCCGATGGAATGCCGCTTCTGAAGTAAGCGGACCGGTCGGGGTGACCCGCTCGCGGCCCAGAAGATCAACAAGGTGCGCAAAGACATTGCGTTCAGCGGCAGGCAGCAGGGCCGGGGGCGTGTCGGTATAGACCTGCTCTGCGATCTGGCGGGCGGTGGCGGAGCCGCTCTCCAGAGCGGTCAGGATCGCCGCCTCGCGACCCTGACGATGCGCGATGAGCCAGTCGAGCCGTCCGGCAGGGTCCTCGACCGGCGCACCGTGGCCCGGGTGGAAAACCGACCAGTTGCGCGCGCGCAGTTTGGCGCAGGAGGCCATGAAATCCGTCAGGTCGCCATCGGGCGGCGACACCAGCGAACTGGCCCATCCCATCACATGATCGGCGGTGAAGCAGATGTCGCCCCAGCCCAGCGCGACGTGATTGCCCAGATGGCCCGGCGTATGAATCACTTCGAGCGTCCAGTCCGGGCCTTGCAGGGTCTCGCTGTCGGCAATCTCGATATCGGGGCGGAAGTCGTGGTCGATGCCTTCTCCTCCACCGCCCAACCCGGCGTCAGCCAGTCCGGCCATGACCGCGCTGCGACCGGCCTTGGGACCGCCAAAGCCATGAACCGGCGCGCCGGTACGTTCTGACAAGGGACGTGCCAGTGGCGAATGATCCAGGTGGCTGTGGGTCACGATGATATGCGAAATGCGCTGCCCGGGTTCTACAGCGGCCAGAATGGCCTCCAGATGCGCATCGTTGAGCGGGCCGGGGTCGATCACCGCCAGATCGCTCTGGCCGATCAGATAGGTGTTTGTGCCGCGATAGGTCATCGGCGAGGGGTTGGGCGCCAACACGCGGCGCAGGCCGGGCGACAGCGTGACCGCAACGCCTGCGGGCGGATCGAAATCGTCGGGGGGAGGACGCATCGGCTCTTTCTCTTGGATTCCTGCGCGGTTACCCTTAGCGCATGTCCTTCGATTGGCTCAAACATTATATGCCGCGTGGCCTTTATGGGCGCGCTGCGCTGATTCTGGTTCTGCCGGTGGCGATGCTGCTGGCGATCATGTCCTTCACCTTCATCCAGCGGCACCTTGAGGACGTGACCCAGCAGATGACCGGCACCGTCGTGCGCGAGGTCCGGATGGTGGGCGATCAGGTGGTCGGGGCCGAGACCCAGCAGGAGTTGATCGCGCGTGTCCGCCCGTTCCTGACATCGCTGAACATGAAGGTCCGGTTCCCGTCGCCACGCGAGGTGCCCGAGGCGGATGGTGTCAGGTTCTTCGATTACACCGGCGGGGTTGCGCGGGATACGCTGAAGCAAAGCCTGATGGCGGTTCGGGCGATCGAGCTGTTGCCGGACAAGACGGCGCTGATCTATCTCGACAGCGATCTTGGACCGATTGAACTGACCATAAGCCGGCGGCGCCTGACACCAACAGCACCGCATCAACTGATCGTCACCATGGTGTTCTGCGGCATTCTGATGACGGCGATCGCCTCGCTTTACATGCGCAACCAGCTGCGTCCGATCACCCGTCTGGCCCGTGCCGCCAAGGCGTTCGGGCGCGGCCAGAACGTTACCTACCACCCCGGTGGCGCAACCGAAGTGCGCGAGGCGGGCAATGCCTTCATTGACATGCGGGCCCGGATCGAACGGCAGATCGAACAGCGCACCCTGATGCTGTCGGGGGTCAGCCACGATCTGCGCACGCCGCTCACCCGGCTGAAGCTGGGCCTGTCCATGCTGGACGAACAGGATGCCGAGCCGTTGCTGGAAGACGTCAACGAGATGCAGCGGCTGGTGGATTCCTTTCTGGATTTCTCTCGCGGTGCCTCCGAGGGCGAGGTCGAGAAGCTGGACCCGCAATCCCTGATCACGCGCATCGTCGAGGATGCCCAGCGCGCTGGCAAGCCTGTCACCCTTCTGCCGCCCGAGGGCGAGGGCAGCGCCAAACTGCGCCCCGATTCGATTCGCCGTGCATTGCAGAACCTGATCGACAATGCGGTCCGCTATGGCAGCCGTGCCGAGGTCAGCGTGGCTTTCACGCCCAAATCGCTGCGTCTGCGGGTCGAGGATGACGGGCCGGGCATCCCGCCCGATCAGCGCGGCGAGGCGTTGAAACCCTTCGCCCGGCTTGACCCGTCGCGCAATCAGAACAAAGGCACCGGTGTTGGCTTGGGGCTTGCCATCGTGGCCGACATCGCCCGCGCCCATGGCGGCACGCTCAGGCTGGGACAAAGCGAGCGGCTGGGCGGGCTCTGCGCCGACATCGTGATCGGGCGCTAGCGCATCGGCTGGCGAGGAAACGCAACAGGCGTCAGGCGGCCAGTTCTGCGGCCTCGACGATGCCCTTGTAGGTGTTCAGGGTCAGGCCGACCTCGAAAGCCCGGAAACACAGCTCATCCGAGGGCGGATGGCCGGTCTTGCGCAGGCATCCCGCCAGATCGTGCAGACAATCATGGCGCGCGATGATTTCAAGCGGAGTCAGGAATTGCTCGGCGCGCGATATGTCCGACATATCGGCCTGAAGCAGTTCAAGCAGGCTGGCCAGCGCAGGGGTGCGCCGGTGCTGCAGCAATTCGTTCAAAACGATCACCTGCTCCTCGCGCGCCAGCGCCTTCATCGACAAGACCGCCTGGACAACGCGATAGGTCCGTGCATCCGTGCGCATCTCGGCCAGTGCCTGTTCCGCGCGTGCGGCTCTGCCAGTGTCGCGGGGCTGCTCGGAGAGCACATCAGAGGGGTCGAGCATCGGATGTGGCTGCGGTGCGGGCCGAAGCCGTCTATCGGATAGATGTTCTGAATGTTTCATTCTCTGGCCCCGCTTGCCGCCCCTGCGTGCTCAAATGAGTATGCAGCACGCCGGATAATTGAGAAAATTAAACAATTTCGGACAGCCCGGTCTGCGGATTCTTGCCGATGCCTGTAACATGCGGGTGAGGTCAGGTGTGGCCGGGCGTTGCAATCGGTGTCGTGCGGGGAAAGTGTTTGGTAGGCCCGGAGGGATTTGAACCCCCAACCAAAGCGTTATGAGCGCTCTGCTCTAACCGTTGAGCTACAGGCCCGCCTGAGGCCATGCCTAGCAGGATCGCGGGTCGCGTCAAGCCTGACCGTTGCATGCGCGCGCGCAATGGACTAACCCGCGCGCAGGCAATGACGAGGACGCGATCATGACGGCGGGCAAGAACGGCATCACCTATGCGGATGCGGGCGTGGATATCGATGCGGGCAACGCTCTGGTCGACAGGATCAAGCCGGCGGCCAAACGCACCAATCGCCCCGGCGTGATGAGCGGGCTGGGGGGCTTCGGCGCGCTGTTTGACCTCAAGGCGGCGGGCTATGACGACCCGGTTCTGGTGGCCGCAACCGATGGGGTGGGCACCAAGCTGCGCATCGCCATTGATACCGGTCTGGTGGATGGCGTCGGCATCGATCTGGTCGCCATGTGCGTCAACGATCTGGTCTGTCAGGGTGCCGAGCCGCTGTTTTTCCTAGACTATTTCGCCACCGGCAAGCTGGAAACCGAACAGGCAGCGCGCATCATCGAAGGCATCGCGACCGGCTGCGAACGCTCCGGCTGCGCGTTGATCGGGGGCGAAACCGCCGAGATGCCCGGCATGTATCCCGCAGGTGATTTCGATCTGGCGGGCTTTTCCGTCGGTGCGATGGAGCGTGGTACCGCGCTGCCCGAAGGCGTGCAGGAGGGCGATGTGCTGCTGGGCCTCGCCTCGGACGGGGTGCATTCCAACGGTTATTCGCTGGTGCGGCGGCTGGTCGAGATGTCCGGCCTCGATTGGGAGGCCGATTGCCCCTGGGCTGACGGCTCGTTGGGGGCCGCGCTGCTGGCTCCGACGCGGCTTTACGTGCGGCAGGTGCTGGCGGCGATCCGCGCTGGTGGCGTGCATGCGCTGGCCCATATCACCGGCGGCGGTCTGACCGAGAACCTGCCGCGTGTGCTGCCCGAAGGTATGGGCGGAGCGATTGACCTCGGCGCTTGGGAACTGCCCCCGGTCTTCGGCTGGATGGCGCAGACGGGCGGGATCTCCGAGGCGGAAATGCTCAAGACCTTCAATTGCGGCATCGGCATGGTTGTGGCCTGCGCCGCAGATCGCGCCGAGGCCATTGCCGAATTGCTGCGCGAACAGGGCGAAAGCGTCACCGTTCTGGGTCATGTGACCGGTGAAAGTGGGATCGCCTATTCGGGCAAGCTGCTGTGAGCACCAAACGGGTCGCGATCCTGATCTCGGGCGGCGGGTCGAACATGCTGACACTGCTCGACAGCATGACCGGCGATCACCCAGGCCGACCCTGTCTGGTTCTGTCCAACGATCCACAGGCGGGCGGGCTGGCAAAGGCCGCGGCGCGCGGCGTGCCGGTGGCCCATGTCGATCACCGACCTTTCAAAGGCGACCGCGCTGCGTTCGAGGCGGCGCTGATTGAGCCGCTGCAGGAGCACAAGCCCGACATTGTCTGTCTGGCCGGCTTCATGCGGGTGCTGACCGGAGATTTCGTTGCCCGCTTCGAAGGGCGGATGCTGAACATTCACCCGTCACTTCTGCCCAAATACAAGGGCCTGCACACCCATTCCCGCGCGCTTGCGGCAGGCGAGCGCGCGCATGGCTGCACCGTGCATGAGGTCACCGCCGCGCTGGATGACGGCCCCATTCTGGGACAGGCGCAGGTGCCGGTCGAGCCCGGCGATACGCCCGAGACGCTGGCGGCGCGGGTTCTGGTGCAGGAACACCGCCTCTACCCGGCGGTGCTGCGTCGCTATGCGGGCGGCGACCGCAGCCCGGTTCTGCTGGGCTGACCGCCTGAAAACCACCGTTACGCGAACAATTGCAGTCGGGCCGTGTTCTGCGTATGCTTAGCCTTGGGGTTCCGGCATGCCGGAACAGGGGCGAGTGCGACAACAAGAAGAACAGGGCATCCGAGCCGAATGAAAACACTGACAACGACCCAAGAGCTGGCCGCCTTCTGCACCGCTGCCGCCCAACATCCCTATGTGACCATAGACACCGAATTCATGCGCGAGCGGACCTATTATTCGCGCCTGTGTCTGGTGCAGATGGCCTTTCCCGGTGAGGGTGACGACAATGCCGTGCTGGTCGATCCGATGGCGGACGGCATGTCGCTTGAGCCGCTCTACGACCTCTTCCGCAACGAGGACGTGGTCAAGGTCTTTCACGCCGCGCGCCAGGATCTGGAGATTTTCTGGATCAACGCGCAGGTCTTTCCCAAGCCGCTTTTTGACACCCAGGTCGCGGCGATGGTCTGCGGCTTTGGCGATCAGGTGGGGTATGAGACGCTGGTGCGCAAGATCGCAAAAGAAGGCGTCGACAAATCCTCGCGCTTTACCGACTGGTCGCGCCGCCCGCTGAGCGAAGCGCAAAAGACCTATGCGCTGGCGGATGTGACCCATCTGCGGTTGATCTACGAATTTCTGGCGGCAGAGCTTGAGAAATCCGGGCGCAGCCATTGGGTGACCGAAGAACTGCAGGTTTTGACCGATCCCGCCACCTATCTGGTGCAGCCCGATCAGGCCTGGCAGCGGGTCAAGACGCGCACCAATTCCGGCAAGTTCCTGGCGGTGGTGCGGGAGTTGGCCAAGTTTCGCGAAACCCACGCCCAGACCAACGACGTGCCGCGCAACCGGGTGTTCAAGGATGACGCCCTGATCGAGCTGGCCTCGACCAAGCCGCGCAATCCGGCGGATCTGGGCGGGTCGCGCCTGCTGCTGCGCGAGGCGCGCAAGGGGCCGATTGCCGATGGGATCCTGGCTGCCGTAAAGCGCGGTGTGAACTGTCCGCCCGATGAGATGCCGAAACCCGACCGCAGCCGCGACAAGCTGCAGGTGAACCCGGCGCTGGCCGATCTGCTGCGGGTGCTGTTGAAGGCCAAGACCGAAAGCGCGGGCGTCGCCGCCAAGCTGATCGCGCCCAGTGCCGATCTCGACCAGATCGCGGCGGGCGAGCGCGACGTGCCGGCCTTGTCCGGCTGGCGCTATGAGGTCTTCGGTGAAGATGCGCTGCGGCTGTGCGACGGCCAGATAGCCCTTTCCGCCAAAGGCCAGAGTGTCAGGGTCGTCGCGCTCTGATCTGAACACAGAAGACGTTTAACGGCGGCGCGATTCCAACGCGTTGCGCTCCGATGTCACCCGGATCAGGCGGATACCCTCAAGCGTCTCGTGCGAGACGGTGACCGCATCGTGGATGGTGCGCGAGTCTTCGTCGCCCTGCGGCGTTGCATCCGTCGGATAGACCACGCGGAACGTATAGCTGAGCACGCCGTTCTTGGTGTTCTCCTCGGACCTGTCACGGCGCAGAACCGCGTCGAACGCGCCTTGGCGCTGCGCCACACCGGTGGCGTAGATGATCGCGCCGGCATTGGTCTTTTCGACCCGCATTGCAGTCAGTTTGGATATCGGCACAGAACCATCCACCGGTTCGGGCCGGGAGAAGATGCCTTTGCTGGTCTCTTCCGGCGGCAACAGCGGGTTGACGGTGCCGTCGCTATCCACATTGACCGCCGCGGGCTCTGACTTGTTGAACCAGTTCGATGGGTTCACGCGCGAGTCGCGCCATGAACTGCACGCACCCAGCGTCAGTGATCCGATCAGAAGAACCGTCAATGAAACCCGCATCTGCAACCGCCCCGGTCAATTCGTCTTGCCTAGAAACCGGTTAGCCTATCCGGCGGCGCTTGAAAACCCATCGCGGGTCTGGACAGGCGGGCAGGGCGCGCTTAGGTGACGGGTGTGACCTGCCAGATGACGGAGCATGCCAATGGCCAGCCCAGCCTTCGAAGACATTGTCGAGGATTTCGAGTTTCTCGACGACTGGGAAGACCGCTATCGCCATGTGATCGAACAGGGCAAAGCGATGGCGCCGTTGAATGACGCGCTGAAAGTGCCCGCCACTAAGGTGCATGGCTGTGCCAGTCAGGTCTGGCTGCATCCGATGATCGAGAACGGGGTGTTCCGGTTCGACGGCGACAGCGACGCGCTGATCGTGCGCGGCCTGATCGCGGTTCTGCGCGCGCTTTACAACGGTTCGCCGGTGGCCGAAGTGCCCGGAATCGACGCGCGGGCCGAGTTGGAGCGGCTGGGTCTGAACGACCATCTGTCGGCCCAGCGCTCGAACGGGTTGCGCTCGATGATTGATCGTATCCGCGACGTGGCATCCGAGCACGCTTGATCAGGTCGTGCAGGCGAGCGGCTGGTCCTCGCGCTCGCCGTGGCATTTTCAGTCGGATGAAGACGACTACTCCTGCGCCAGGGTGCCAAGCGCGGTTTTCAGATCGCCATAGCCGGTGAACCGGCGTTCGAATTCAAGGCCCATGCGGTCGGCGCAGGCGCGGGCCTTTTCGGTGAGGGCCGGGTCGTCGATCTGGGCCTGATAGACCAGCTTGGTGTAATTGCCGAAATACATGTCGCGCAGTTCGGGGTGGCGGTCTAGCCCCATGGGCTTCCAGATGAAGGCGTCGAATTGGCGCACCAGAAAATCGGTCAGGTAGAAGGCGGTGAACTCGTCTTCGGCAAGCTCGGCAAAGCGGTCGTTGCCTTCGAAGAAGGAATAGCAATGCGGCCCTGCGACCATCTGGACACCCAGCCGGTCGCAGAGCGATTGCAACAGGCCCCCGGTGCCACAATCGGCATAGACCACGAAAATGTCGTCATAATCGTCGCGGTTTTTCAGCACCGTGTCTTCGACGGCCTGCGGGATCTTCTCAGGGTGGAGATGATAGATCGCGGGCAGGCAGGTCAGGGTCATATGCGACCAGCCATTGGCCTTGATCAGGGCCAGAATCTCGCGCGCCAGCGCACCGCAGGCGATGAGCAGAATCCGGCCCTCGCCGCGCGCTTGCAGGCCTTTCTGGGTCAGTTCCGTATCACTGATCATGGCTGGTTCCCCCGGTATTGCGGGCTCAGGCCCCAACCCAGACCGTCAGGCCAATCGCAACAACAGCGGCGAGCAGGATAATTACGACGTTCGGTTGCATGGTCATGTCTCCTTTGGGTTTATCTGGGGTTGGGTCGGGCAAAAGAAAAGGGCGGCGCCGATTGCGGCCCGCCCCGTTTCAGTGTTCGGAAACGTGCCGTCAGGCGGAGAGTTGATTGTGTTTGCGGCTGACGAAATCCTTGGCGGTTTCGACCGCCACGGCGGCATCGCGGCAATAGGCGTCGGCACCGATGGCCTTGCCGAATTCTTCGTTCAGCGGCGCGCCACCGACCAGCACGATATAGTCCTCACGAATGCCCTGTTCGACCAGCGTGTCGATCACCACCTTCATGTAAGGCATTGTGGTGGTCAGAAGGGCGGACATCCCCAGAATGTCGGGCGCTTCTGTTTCCAGCGCCTCCAGATAGTTTTCGACCGGGTTGTTGATGCCCAGATCGACCACTTCGAAGCCCGCGCCCTCCATCATCATCGACACCAGGTTCTTGCCGATATCGTGAATGTCGCCCTTGACGGTACCGATCACCATCTTGCCGACGCGCGGCGCGCCGGTTTCGGCCAGCAACGGTTTGAGGATGAACATGCCGCCCTTCATCGCATTGGCGGCCAGCAGCACCTCGGGCACAAAGAGGATACCGTCACGGAAATCGGCACCCACGATGGTCATCCCGCCGACCAGCGCCTTGGTCAGGATGTCATAGGGCATCCATTTGCGCTCCAGCAGAATGTTCACGCCCTCTTCGATCTCTTCCTTGAGACCGTCATAGAGGTCGTCGAACATCTGTTGCACAAGTTCTTCGTCGTCGAGTTCCGACAGGATGATGTCATCTTCTTCCGACATGCGCGCGATTCCTCGGTGTTACGGGTTTGTGACCCTAGGTTATTTCTTGCTTCTTTTTGCTCAAAAGGCCGCAAATGGACTGCGTTAATTGCGACACTGGCGGCGCTACAACCGACCTATAGAGATGAATTCGAAATACTGAAAATGAGAAATTTGCAGGAAGATGATGTGTTTGTTGCGAATGTTCCTCTTATGTTCTAGTTTCGATGTATGGATCAATCCGCCGACATATCCACACAGTGCAGGCCGGGACGGGGGGCTGTGTCCAATGCGTCGGGGCGGTTCGATCTGGCACGCGTTGAGGTCTGGGACGGGTGGGAGATTGCCGAAGAGGCCAGATTGCTGCGCACCGAATTGCGGATCGAACATGCGCGCAGCCTGATCACCTACAACCGTTCGCCGGACTTGCCCTTCGACCGGTCGATCAACCCTTACCGAGGGTGCGAGCATGGGTGCGTATATTGTTTTGCCCGTCCGACACACGCCTATCTCGGCCTGTCGCCGGGGTTGGATTTCGAGAGCGTTCTGGTCGCCCGGCCCAATGCCGCGGATGTGTTGCGGCGGGAATTGTCAGCTCGGCGGTATAAGGTCGCGACCATCGCGATCGGCACCAATACCGACCCGTATCAGCCGGTCGAACGCGATCACGGTATTGCGCGCGCCTGCCTGGAAGCGCTGGCAGACTTCAACCACCCGGTTGCGATTGTCACCAAAGGTGCGCTGATCGAGCGGGACCTGGACATTCTGGCACCGATGGCCGCCAAGGGGCTGGTGCGGGTCGGGATCTCTTTGACCACGCTGGACACCGACCTGTCGCGCCGGATGGAACCTCGGGCGCCGTCACCGGCGCGGCGGCTGAAAATGATCCGGCGGTTGGCCGAATCGGGCGTGCCGGTGCGGGTGATGACCTCGCCGCTTGTGCCAGGGTTGAGCGATCATGAGCTTGAGGCGCTGCTTGCGGCGGGGGCCGAGGCCGGGGCCACAACCGCAAGCTGGATCATGCTGCGCCTGCCGCGCGAGGTGTCGGACCTGTGGCAGGAATGGCTGGCCGAGCACTACCCGGATCGCGCTGCGCGGGTGATGGCACGGCTGCGCGAGATGCACGGCGGCAAGGACTATGACGCGCGTTGGGGGCATCGGATGCAAGGGCAGGGACCGTATGCCGAGATGGTGGCACAACGGTTCAAGACCGCCTGTCGCCGGTTGGGCCTGTCGCAAGAGGCCCCGCCGCTCAGAACCGATCTGTTTGCGGTGCCGCCACAGGCAGGAGATCAGCTTAGCCTGTTCTAACCGCGTGGATCGCAAAGGCAGACACAGGTCTGCCGGGAGGAACAGGCGATCTCCCTGAAAACGGGCTCAATCCGCTCGACGATTCAGCAGCCTGACCGGGCTGTACCTGACGGCGATTGGGCAGTATTGCCGATGGAAGCCCACAACGATCCGGGCGACCCCCGCCACTCAAGATTCACCTTGCCAAACAGAGACCGGATATGACGTCAGCAGACCTCGGGTTCACCTATCAACGGCTCAAAGGCGGCGACGTCAGGATCGCCCATCATGGCAGGCCCGCAACAACGCTGCGCGGGGACAAGGCCGAGTGGTTTCTGGAGGATATGGAGACCCTGAACTTCAATTCCCAGCAGCAGGAGATGGCCCGGATCACCGGCAATTATCGCCGGGGCAACGAGCGTCAGGCGAAATCACACCCTCGGAACCGATAGCGTGTTTTGACAAGGGGTGCGGGCAGAGAAACACCGGAGCCCGCCGCGAGAAAAATACCATACTGGACGGTGTCGCCGCTGAATGCTGCGATGCCGGGGTTTTCCAACCCCAGGAGTTTCCAGCATGGTTAAGTAAGCAACACGGATTTTGCGGTTCGCCGCCGCCGTTGAGGATCGGCCCATCTATGTCGGGCCAGATCCGACGCTGCGATTTCAAATCGCACCAATTCGGACAAAACCCGTTCCATCAAACCTGTTTCCATGTTCCCGACGCCACTCGCATAGTCAAGGGCAAGGGTGCTGAGCCACGTCAAACGGCGGGCCAGCACCTCGGCCTCACGGACCACGTCGGTTCGCAAGGAAAAAACGAGAAACGGGTTTGAAGCCATTTTCGAAAATAAATCGGCAAACGACGACGCCAATAAAAAGACGAAGCCCGACTTTCCAAATGCAGGATGTTGTTTTTTCTTCTCAATGCTCCGACTCCCGCAAGCGACGTGTGTCATCGGATGTGTTAGAGAATGTGCCCAGAACGACGAAAGCGCCCCAAGGTGGAGCGCTTTTACGTTTATTACCAATCCCTTGTGGGATTTTTGGCTCCGGCGGTAGGGATCGAACCTACGACCAATTGATTAACAGTCAACTGCTCTACCGCTGAGCTACGCCGGAACGGTTCGCGCCGTATAGCAACCCCGATTCAGGGCGTCCAGTGGGGAAAACCAAAAAAATGCGCCCCGTTTGCGTCCGCATTCCTTGGGCGCTCGCGTCAGGTAGTTCATCGGTGGCTTGATGTCGGAAGAGCGGACGATTCTGCCGTTCGACTTCCCGGCGCAGACGGTTGGTGTCTGCGTTTCGCGACCGAGGTGAGAACCACCAGTGGCCTATTCCGCGGGGTCGCCGCAGACGCGAAGAAAGTTTGGGTCAGGCTACCCGTCGACATTCGGATATATGAACCCGTTTACCGGGTAGAAACTGCCATACCGGCCCGGCTGGCTTTCGACCCGGACCAGCGTCCAATCGTTGTTTTTGGACACGTCCTTGACGCCCATTTTCAAAGATACCTTATTGCGGTGCCAGTTAGCGTGGTTCACGACGACTTCCCGGTCGGTGACAACGTCGGACACGACAGCCACATGGCCCAGCGGCATCCCGCGGGTCGCGCGAAACGACATCACCGCGCCGACAACCGGTTCGGTGCCCCGCTCAAAAGTAGTGCGCGCCTTGCCCCACCAGTCCTTGGCGTTGCCGCGAATTTCGATGCCGCTGAGGTTTCGTGCGTAAGGCACGCACCACACCCTTTGTCCCCGGGCCCGCTTTTGGGCGACCTCGCGCAGCGCCATTGACTGACGTTCCGGATCGAGATCCGCATCGGCTGAGCTTTGGGCGCAGGCAGAGACAAGGCTGAAAAGCCCCACCGCAAACGCCGTTCGGGCGAAGCCGGACAGGCGCGGCCAGATCGTATTCGTATTGCGTGCTTTGTTTTGCAAGAAGCTTTATTGCCGGTTCGAAGATTCACGGGTTTTTACGGTGATCTGATCGAAAATGAAAGGATGCCTGGCAGTTCTCCGGCGGGATTCTGCCAGTTCCCTGTGTCGCATTTTGGCCAATGGCTGGGCCAAAAGACGCATATACGCCCGTAGTGACGAATGCTGCGACTGAACAAGAGGTCTGCTATGGCCCGAGGCTGTGTAAAAATTCCTGATGAGACATGTCTGTAGACAATGACCGGAGGCAGGCATGTCGGGCTATTTCGAGGGTTCGGATCGGGGGCAGAAGACGCTGTTTCCAGACCGGGTGGAAGGCTGGATCAGCAAAGAAAACCCTGTCCGCATCATCGACCTTTTCGTGGCTGAGATCAATCTTGCGGAAATCGACTTCGCGCGCACGTCCCCGGCGCAGATGGGCGTCCGGGGTTTCATCCGCCGCTTCTGCTGAAGCTCTTCATCTAGGGCTTTCTGAATCGGGTGCCATCCAGCCCCGGGCGCTGGAGCGGGAGGCCGGGCGCAATGTCGAGGTGATGTGACTGGTGGAGCGATTGGCCCCGGACCACAAGACGATTGCCGATTTCCGGCGCGACAACGGTGCTGCGATCCGGAAGACCCGCGCGCAGTTCGTGGAGCTCTTCCGCCGGATCGGCGTGATCAATGCCGGACACGAGCGCGAGCAACTGTCGCCGGTGGCCAGCGGAGCGAGATCTACGCTCGGGCACAACGAGATGAGCGCAATCGCCTCTCTCGTGCATGCTGCGCATACACTGTCGGGCAGTGGATAAAAATGATTTCAGCGACCGTGAATTCCTGGCCTGTCACGAAGATGGCATCACGCCGATCCTTCCCCGGCCCGAGACCTCGGGCAACCGGCGCAAGGGTATGTATGTGCAGGCCGACTTTGCCGATGACGCAGATGCGAATGTCTGCCGGTGCCCAGCAGGCGAAACGCTGACATACCGATACACCACCGAGGAAGGCGGCCTGGCGGTGCAGCGTTACTGGACCAATGGCTGTCAGGCCTGTCCGATCAAGGCACGCTGCACCACCGGCAAAGAGCGCCGGCTCACCCGATGGGAGCACGAGCATCTGATCGACGACATGCGCGACCGCATGAGCTGCGATCCCGAGGTGACGGCGCTCAGGCGGAGCACAGTCGAGCATCCGTTCGCCATGCTCAAGGCCTGGATGGGGGCAACGCACTTCCGGATGCGACGGTTGAGACGCGTCCGCACCGAAATGGCATTCCATGTTCTCGCCCAAAACATCAAACGCATGATCAACAGGGCGGGAGTTCGCAGACTTCTGGCCGCCATTCCGGCCTGACCCAAGGGCGCTTGGCTCAAATTACCCCCGCAAAGCAACAAGAAACCCTGTTTCCCACGCTTTTCCGGCCCGTAGGGCACCGACGCGCCCCGGAAACCAGGGCGCCCAGAGCAAGCCAGAGAGACACTCTCAACGCAGAGCAACCAGGCAAGTCTCCACACACCCTCAGCTCGAACCTACCATTTTGCGATCTATCATGACTAAGCTCCGTTCGGGTTCGCTTCGATGGTGGATTGCGGCCTTCGTCCTGCGCTTGATCTGCCAAATTACATTGAGAGTTATCCGGTCATGATTTTTTCAGAAAGAACGATAATTGACCTCGTTGAAACCAAGGATGCTGAGCAGATTTACCAATACTACCATCGCAACAAAAACACCTCTGTCCTTGAGACCATCTCGTTCGAAGGACCACCATAGCCTTGCGGCATGGCAGTCTCGCGCGGAAAGTCAGGAAAACAGCGGCAAGGCCGGGACCTCGTACCACTTCGCGGTAAGACTTTCCCCCAGCATGGTGAATTTTTGCCTTATGTCAGGCGTTACGCCAGTTCCGGCTCTTTCTGTTCTGCCAGATGGGCCAGGACCGTCTCGGGCGACGAGACGCCATAGGGGTCTTCGGGGCAGTTATCCATCAGGCCGGGCTCCTCGAACCACGCCTCGACCACGCCGTCCGTGACGATGGCGGCGTAGCGCCACGAGCGCATGCCGAAACCCAGATTGTCCTTGTCGACCAGCATGCCCATCTTGCGGGTAAATTCGCCCGAGCCATCAGGGATGACCTTGACGTTTTTCAGGCCCTGCGCTTCGGCCCATTTGTTCATGACAAAGCTGTCATTGACCGACAGGCAGTAGATTTCATCAATGCCCTGCGCCGCGAAATCGGCGTGGCCGTTTTCAAAGCCGGGCAGTTGATAGGTCGAACAGGTGGGGGTGAATGCGCCGGGCAGCGAGAACAGAACAACGCGTTTGCCGGCGAAGTAATCACCGGTGGTCACATCCTGCCAGCGGAACGGGTTCGGCCCTTCGATCGCCTCATCGCGGACACGGGTGTGAAAGGTGACGTCGGGCAGTCGGGTGCCGGTTTTCATCTGAGATCTCCTCATCGGAACTGTTTTCGCGGCATGGGTTAAAATGATTCCAAACCGGTCGCAAGGCGGTCTTGCTGCAAATGCTCGATAATAAATTCGGGTATAATACCAGCATGTTCGATCTGTCTGCTTGCCGGGTATGCTGCGCTTGCGAAATTGCCGCGCATAGCGGCCATGCAGCACTGGCTGTTTGCCTCTGGGCGAATTATGGTATGCACAAGCAAGCTGACCCTAGGTGAGGACGCAAACCCGTGCGCGATCTGAAAATCCCCGAGCAACGCCACCCCGAAAAGGCGCATCGCCCGGATAATGCCCAGCCCAAGAAGCCAAGCTGGATCCGGGTCAAGGCACCGGGTGGCAAAGGCTATGCCGACACCCGCAAGATCATGCGTGACAACAACTTGACCACGGTCTGCGAAGAGGCGGGCTGCCCCAATGTGGGCGAATGCTGGTCGCAGGGCCACGCCACCATGATGATCATGGGCGAGATCTGTACCCGCGGCTGCACTTTCTGCAACATCGCCACCGGCAAGCCCGACACGCTGGATGCGTTCGAGCCTGGCCGGGTGGCCCATGCGGTGCAGAAACTGGGGCTGAACCATGTGGTGATCACCTCGGTTGACCGCGACGATCTGGAGGATGGCGGGGCCGATCATTTCGCCCAGACCATTCGCGCGATCCGCCACCGTTCGCCTGCGACCACGATCGAGATTCTGACGCCGGATTTCATCAAATGCGATGACAGCGCGCTTGAGATAGTGGCCGAGGCCAAGCCGGATGTGTTCAACCACAATCTGGAAACGGTCCCCGGCCTTTACCCCGAGGTCCGCCCGGGTGCGCGCTATTTCCACAGCTTGCGTCTGTTGCAGCGGGTCAAGGAGCTGGACCCGTCGATCTTCACCAAATCCGGTATCATGGTCGGCCTGGGCGAGGATGCGCAGGCGGTGCGGCAGGTGATGGACGACATGCGCGCCGCCGATATCGATTTCCTGACCATCGGCCAGTATCTGCAACCGACGCCGAAACACCACACGGTGGATCGCTTTGTCACCCCGGATGAGTTTGCGACCTATGAAAAGGCGGCCTTTGGCAAGGGCTTCCTGATGGTCTCGGCCACGCCGCTGACCCGCTCGTCGTATCATGCGGGCGATGATTTCGCCCGGCTGCGCGCTGCTCGGGACGCGCAACTGGGCAGGGCATAAACGCTTCTAAAGAATGTTTTCGCGCAGGATCTGCACCACTTCTTCATATGCGCGCTGAGCCGCAGGGACGTTCTTGGCAAAGTGAATGAACGGGTGAACGAGGTCCTTCTTCAGGCGAACATCCGCCCTCACGCCAGCCTTTTTCAGCTTTTCACCATAGGCCAGACCTTCGTCGCGCAACGGGTCAAACCCGGCAATCATCAGCGCGGCAGGGCAGACCCCCTCGACGTTTCCAAGCAGCGGTGAGGCCATCGGGTCCAGCGCATCTGCTTCGGTGCGCAGATAGTGTTCTGTGTACCATTCCATCTCTGGTTTTTCGAGAAGGAAACCCAGATCGAACAACTCGTAGGAACGGGCCTGTTTGCTCAGATCGACCCATGGCACCCAGAGCATCTGGAACTTGGGCGGATGGTTTGCGTTCTTGCGCTGCTGTGCGACGACTGCGGAGATGTTGCCCCCGGCGCTGTCGCCTCCTACCGAGATCCGGTCGGGATCGAAGCCCAACTTTGCCGCCTGCGCGGCGACCCCGTCATAGGCGGCCAGACAATCGTTGATGCCAACAGGGAACTGGTGTTCGGGTGACATACGGTAGTCCACCGCGAGGACGGCGCAGCCGACGTCCAGGGCGATCTTGTTGCAGACTTCACGATGCGTGACGAGCGATCCCATGGCGTGGCCGCCACCATGATAAAAGACAAAGACAGGAGCCTTTTCCGGCAGGTCCTTGGGACGATGGATTTCGCAATTGATCGGCCCGTTTGGCCCATCAAACACATGTGTTGTGATGGGCACGTCACGGCTGAGCGGATAGGCCAGCCAGTGGGCCTTGGTGTCATAGTCTTCGCGCTTCTGCTTGATTGGCGGAATGACACCGGGCGGGTCGGTGAAGTTCTTGACCATGAAATTGACCAGCGGGTCCAGCTTCTGGCCGTCGATTTCAATCGGCGGGCCGCTCAGCATACGCAGGATCGGGGTGGGCAGCTTGCAGGTTGTGCGGGCCGCAAATCTGAGGATGGCGTTCTTCATTTGGTGTCTCCGTAGCATGGGTGGATTCGAAACGGGAATATTATTCGGAAAATACGGAGCGCGCATATTCTGTCAACAAATAAAAATAATGCTCTTGTTTTGACGTTGCGGTATACTGGATTTGGCAGGGATTGCCTGACACAAGGCATTGGAAAGCAGGGATTCGAATTCATCATGAGATCAGGATCAGTGACCGACACCGTGCAGCAGATCACCCGCCGACCGCAGCAAAAGCGCGGCAAGGCCAAGTTTGAAGCGATTCTAGACGCGACCAAGTCCATGATGGTCGAAAGCGGCAGCGTCGGGCTGCGCATTCAGGATATCTCGGCACGATCAGGTGTCAGCGTTGGCGGGATTTATCAGTATTTCCCGTCCAAGGAGGCCATCGTTCAGGAAATCGCGGATCGCTACAATGACTGGGTCGGCGCGTTGATCTTCGCTGATCTGACCGAAGTCCCCGAGGATGCTGCAGGGTTCGAGGCCCTGTTTCGCGAGATTTTTGAGGGCTATGCCAAGGCGCATCTGAGCGATGAGCACTCATTGGGCATTTTCCTGTGCATCTCGTCGGAACAGACCCTGATGCAGCGCAGCATGGAGGCTTCGATGGATCACGCGCAGAAGATCACCGAAATCACTGGGCATTTGTTCCCACAATGGAGCGAGGCGCAATTCACCCAGCGGATCTATCTGGCGATGGTCATGTCCCGCACACTGGTCGAGGCGGCCCTGGCCGCGCCCGAGGCAGACCGGGCGGCGCTGCTGGACACCGGATTTGATATTCTGATCACCAGTTTCCGGCGGGCAGAATGATCACCCGGTGAACCGCACCTTGCCGATGAAGGGCAGGTTGCGATTGCGCTGCGCATAGTCGATGCCATAGCCCACGACAAATTCATCGGGAATCTCGAACCCGATCCAGTCGGACCGGAAATCCACCTCGCGGCGGCTGGGCTTGTCGAGCAGGGCGATGGATTTCAACCGCTTCGGCTGGCGGCTGCGCAGCAGGTGGGTGACATGGTTCAGCGTGTGGCCGGTGTCGACGATATCCTCGACCACCAGCACGTCGCGCCCTTCGATGGCGCCGCGCAGGTCCTTGAGAATGCGCACTTCGCGGCTGCTTTCCATGGCGTCCCCATAAGAGGACGCCTCAAGGAAGTCGACCTCGATGGGCAGGTCCAGCTCGCGCACCAGATCGGCGATAAAGACGAAACTGCCGCGCAGCAGGCCAACCACGACAAGCTTGTCGGTATTGCCGAACTCGTCAGTGATATTGCGGCAAAGCTCCTCGATCCGGGCGGCGATGGCCTTGGCCGAGATCATCTCATCTATCACATATGCGCGGTCGCTCATCGCTGCCCCCTTGATCTTTTGCGCCCAACATACGACATCACGCGCCATTGTCATGTGAGAAGACGCCACACCCGATGCCAAAACACTCCGAGACCAGACGCCTGCCATATAGTGCCCAGCAGATGTATGATCTGGTGGCGGATGTGGGCAAATACCCCGAATTCCTGCCCTGGTGCGCGGCGGCGCGTGTGCGGCGGACCTATGATGATGGCCGGGCGCGGGTGATGGAGGCAGACCTGGTTGTTTCCTTTCAGGTGTTCCGCGAGAAATTCGGCAGCCGTGTGACGCTTTATGACGCCGACCACCGGATCGACACCGAATATCTGGACGGCCCGTTCAAATACATGAAATCCAACTGGGGTTTTGCGGATGTGCCTGATGGCGGCTGCGACGTTTCCTTCCATGTGAAGTTCGAATTCAGGAACATTATGCTGCAAACGGTTATCGGCATGGTGTTCAACGAGGCGATGCACCAGATCGTGCGCGCCTTTGAAGAGCGCGCGAAGGTGCTCTACGGATAGGCTTTACCACGCGCGGGCGGGCGCTAGACTGCGCCCATGACCAATCTGACATCTCAGCTTGCCCGCTTTGCCACCGGTCCCATCACCACCACTGCTGCCGCGCGCCTGATCACCGCCCTGTCGGTGCTCGACTGGTTTTCGGTCGGCCGCGCAGGCGCCGATGAACCGGTGGCGCACATCATCCGCGACACGGTGTTGTCCGAGGGTGGGGCGGGGCAGGCGCATCTCTTTGGTGGCTCTGCCGCGCCCGTGCGGGCGGCGGCGCTGGCCAATGGCACCATCTCTCATGCGCTGGATTATGACGATACACATTTTGCCCATATCGGCCATCCCTCGGTCGCGGTGATTCCGGCAGCGCTGGCACTGGCCGAGCTGCGCGAGGTGCCGCTGGTCGATCTGCAGGAGGCCGCGCTGGTCGGCATGGAAGTCTCGATTCGCGTCGGCCTCTGGCTGGGTCGCGCCCATTATCAGACTGGCTTTCACCAGACCGCCACCGCCGGGGCCTTTGGCGCGGCGGCGGCAGCGGGGCGGCTTGTTGGGCTGACACCGGATCAGATGGCGCAGGTGTTCGGGCTGACCGCCACCCGCGCGGCGGGGCTCAAGGCGCAGTTCGGCACCATGGGCAAGCCTTATAACGCCGGTATCGCCGCAAGCTGCGGGGTTGAGGCCGTGCAATTGGTGCAGAGGGGATTCATCGCCAACCCCGACGCGATGGAGGGGGCGGCGGGGTTCGGTGCCACCCATCACGGCGCAGATGATCGCGACGCGGCGCTGGAGGGAATTGGCGAGACCTGGCTCTTCGAAAGCGTCAGCCACAAGTTCCACGCCTGCTGTCACGGGCTGCATGCGGTGCTTGAGGCGGCGCGCAGCCTCGACATTGCTGAACCGGAAGTGGCCGAGATGACGGTCAAAACCCATCCGCGCTGGATGAGCGTGTGCAATCAGCCCGCGCTCACCACCGGGCTGGGCGCGAAATTTTCCTATCGCACCGTGCTGGCGATGCGGGCGCTGGGATATGACACGGCGCGTCTGGATAGTTACTCCGAGAAGGTTTGTGCCGACCCAAGGCTGCAACGCCTGCGCGATCACATCTCCGTCGAGGCCGACGAGACCCTGTCCGAAACACAAGCGCATCTGAGCGTGCTGCGCCGCGACGGGCAACGGCTGGAGGCCAGCCACGACCTGAAGGAACCGCTGTCGCTGGCCGCGCGCGAGGATCGCGTGCGCGCCAAGTCGGCCACACTGATCGGGGGGCAATTGAGCGATGAGATCTGGTCGCTGCTGCGCACCGGTGGCTCGGCGGCCGAACTTGCCGCGCGGATGGCGGAATAGCAAAAGCGGGCCTCGGTCGAGACCCGCTTTCCGGCCGTTTCCGGCCTGACGCAGCACAAGGTGGGCTCAGCTGGTCATGTCGTAGGCGCGCTCTCCATGCACCGAGAGGTCGAGCCCGTTGGTTTCCGTCTCGGCGTCTACCCGCAGAGGTGTGACCAGCGCAACCAGTTTCACCAGAATCACGGTCGCCACCACGGTGAACAGCCCGACAATCGCCAGCCCGCCAAGCTGCGCGGTCCAGGTGCCCTGACCGAAGACGGCGATCATGATGGTGCCGAAGATGCCACCAACACCATGCACGGCAAAGACATCCAGCGTGTCATCTATTTTCAGCATGTTGCGGACCAGATTGACCGCTTCCTGACACAGGATACCGGCGACAAATCCGATGATCAGCGCCTCGATCGGACCAACAAAGCCACTTGCCGGGGTGATCGAGGCCAGACCGGCGATGGTGCCGGTGACCAGACCCACCATCGAGGCCTTGCCGTATTTGATCTTCTCCCACAGCGCCCAGCTGAGCGAAGCGGTTGCCGCCGAGAGATGGGTGACGGTCAGCGCCATCGCCGCGCCGCCATCGGCCGCCAGTTGCGAGCCACCGTTGAAGCCGAACCAGCCGACCCAGAGCATCGCTGCCCCGATCATCACAAAGCCCGGGTTGTGCGGCGGCGTGGTGTGGTTGCGGCGCGGGCCGAGGAAGACGGCAATCACCAGCGCCGCCAGACCGGCGGTTTCATGCACCACGATGCCACCGGCAAAGTCGCGCACGCCGATCTCACCGAAAATGCCGCCGTCCGACAGGAACCCGCCGCCCCAAATCCAATGCACCACGGGCGCATAGACCAGCAGCATCCACAGGCCCGAGAAGGTCAGCACAAAGCCAAAGCCGATGCGTTCCACATAAGCGCCGACGATCAGCGCGGGCGTGATGATCGCAAAGGTCATCTGGAAGGCAAAGAACAGTACCTCGGGCAGGGTGCCTGCCAGCGTCTCGGGCGTGATGCCCAGCAGGAAGATCTTGTCCAGCCCGCCCCAATAGCCGCTGGCGCCGCCACCAAAGGCGATGGAATAGCCCGCGACGAGCCACAGAATGCTCATCAGACAGGCAATCGAGAAACAATGCATGAAGACGCTGAGCACATTTCGGGCGCGCACGAGCCCGCCGTAAAACAGCGCCAGTCCCGGCAATGTCATGAAAAGGACCAGCGCGGTTGCCACGATGATCCAGGCTGTGTCGGCTCCGTTCATGAACCGATCTCCTTTTCTGCCTGCGCGCGATGCAGGTGCATCGCGGGTGAGTGAAGTTGCAGGCGGTTCAATCGGAGGAACGGTGGGGAAAAAAGAGGCAGAGGCCAGAAAACCAGCCCATTTTGCACGCTTTTTGTACAGCGGCTAAAAATTGGGCGGTTTTCGGCGCGGGCGGGTCACTTATTGATCGCTGCGCGAAGCGGCCTTGACCAGACAGGCCAACGCGTGATCGCGGGCGGCCTCGCGCACCTTGTCGCGCCCCAGCGCGCCGAATTCGATGGTTTCGGCGCAGGTCCGCGCGGTTTTGGTGGCGATTGCGAAGCAAACCCGCCCCTCGGGCTTGAACTCGGACCCGCCGGGGCCTGCGATACCGGTGATCGAGACGGCGATGTCCGCCGCGCTGTGCGCCAGTGCCCCCTCAGCCATCTCTGCCGCAACCTCTTCGGACACCGCGCCATGGACGGCGAGCGTTTCGGCGTTGACGCCCAGCATCCGCTGTTTGGCGGTGTTGGAATAGGTGACGAAGCCGCAATCGACCACGTCCGAGCTGCCCGCAATGTCGGTCAGCGCCGCAGCCACCATGCCACCGGTGCAGCTTTCGGCGGTGCAGATGCGCAAGCCTCGCGCGCGGGCCAGGGCCAGAAGCGCCTCGGGGGTCACAGCCCCAGCACCCCATGCGACAGGAAGGCCAGCGCAACGACCCCGATGGCGGCAAAAATACCGGCGATCAGGTCGTCCAGCATCACGCCCAGCGGATCACCGCGCCGGTCGGCCCAACCGATGGGGCCCGGTTTGGCGATATCGAACAGGCGAAACAGCAGAAACGCCGCGATCCAACCGGGCCAAAGCGCCGAGATATCCAGCCCATGGGCCCAGGCCGGAGCCGAAACCGCCCAGAGCGCCACGAACTGCCCGGCGACCTCGTCGATCACGATCTCGGAGGGGTCGTGGTCGTCGCTGTCCCTGGTCATCACATGCGTCGCCCAGTTTCCGACCAGAGCCACCAGCAACGTCGCCAGAAACAGCAGGGGAAAGCCGCCCAATTGATGCAGCACCCAGGCCATTGGCAGCGCCGCCAGCGACCCCCAGGTGCCCGGCGCAGGCCGCAGGTAGCCGACGCCGCCCACCGTGGCGATGATCTGCGCCAGCCTCATGTCCGCACCAGACAGGCAGTGGCAATGGCGGCGATGCCTTCCTCGCGCCCGATGAAGCCCAGCCGCTCCGAGGTGGTAGCCTTGATCGAGACCTGATCGGGTTCCAGCCCCATGATCCGCGCCATTTCCGCTTGCATATCAGCGGCATGCGGCCCGATCTTTGGGTGCTCGCAGACCAGCGTACAATCGATATTGGAGATCCGGTAGCCCTGTTCCCGGGCCAATTTCACCGCATGGGCCAGGAAAATCTCGCTTGCCGCGCCTTTCCATTGCGGGTCCGAGGGCGGAAAGTGCCGCCCGATATCCCCTTGCGCCAGCGCGCCATAAATCGCGTCGGTGACCGCATGCATACCCACATCGGCATCCGAATGCCCCTGCAGCCCGCGCCCATGCGGGACGCGGCAGCCGCACAGGATCACATGATCGCCCGGCCCGAAGCGATGCACGTCATAGCCATTGCCCAGTCTCACATCCATGTCGTGTCCCAATATCCTTTCTGCGCGGGCGAAATCCTCGGCTCGCGTGATTTTCAGATTGTCTGCCGCGCCCGGAACGATGGCAACCTTCATGCCTGCCGCGCGCGCCACTTCGACATCGTCGGC
Source organism: Ruegeria spongiae (assembly GCF_023502395.1). Classification (GTDB taxonomy): domain Bacteria; phylum Pseudomonadota; class Alphaproteobacteria; order Rhodobacterales; family Rhodobacteraceae; genus Ruegeria_C; species Ruegeria_C spongiae. The sequence continues at coordinate 100,075 of NZ_JAMFMB010000001.1, forward strand.
GGCCTCACCGGTGCGGGCCTCATGCGCGGCGCGGATCAGGTCATAGTGGAATCCCTGCGGCGTCTGTGCCGCATAAAGCCCCATGCGGTCGCGCGTGCCCTCGACAATTCCGTCGGTCCCTGACCAAAGCGCATCACTTACCGCCAGCCCCGGTGCGGCGGCATCGTGACTGTCGAGCGACTCCAGCACCGCACGAATAAGCGCTGCGCTCACACAAGGGCGCGCCACATCATGGATCAGCACCCGCGTCACGCCGCGCCCCTCCAGCGCCCGCAACCCGTTGCGCACCGAGTCGGCGCGTTCGGCGCCCCCCTTGGCAAGCAGCAGATCGGTGGCGCCGAACTCGGCCCAGGCCTCGGCATTGTCCGGCGGCAGGACCAGTACCAGATGCGCGATCTCGGGCAGGCGGAAGCGATCCAGTGTCCAGTCGACCACACGCCGACCCGCCAGCGGTCGCCATTGCTTGGGCAACCCGCCACCGGCCCGGCGTCCGCGTCCGGCGGCAACGATGATGGCGGCTATTGTCATGGGCGATGTGCTCCTGCTGGGGTCGGGCTCTGTTTAGGACCAGAGAGGGCCAAGGGCAATCACTCCGATCATCTGCCTAAAAATTGTGCAGACGCGATTGCAGCAGGTCAAATACACCCCGGTTTTCTTGTGCATTTCACAGGGTTTCGATACCACGAAGGAAACTGCACAAGGATTGGGCAAAGTGACCCTGCATCTTGCGGACAAACAGATATCACCCGCGGTGATCCTGGCCCCGATGGCCGGAATCACCGATCGCCCTTTCCGCGATCTGGTCATGCGCTTTGGCGCCGGGCTGGTGGTTAGCGAGATGGTCGCCAGTCAGGAGATGGTGCAGGCCAAGCCCGGTGTCCGTGAACGCGCCGAGATCGGCGCAGATGTGGAAAACACCGCTGTGCAGCTGGCGGGGCGTGACGCCGATTGGATGGCCGAGGCGGCGCGGCAGGTGGCCGATCGCGGCGCGCGGATCATCGACATCAACATGGGCTGCCCGGCCAAGAAGGTGACCAGCGGCTATTCCGGCTCGGCCCTGATGAAGACGCCGGATCATGCGCTTTCCCTGATCGAAGCGGTGGTGGGCGCGGTCGACGTGCCGGTGACGCTCAAGACCCGATTGGGCTGGGATGATGCTCTGCTGAACGCACCCGAGATCGCGCGGCGGGCCGAGGCGGCGGGGGTGCGGATGATCACCATCCATGGCCGCACCCGCTGCCAGTTCTACAAGGGCCATGCCGATTGGCAGGCGATCCGCGCGGTGAAAGAGGCGGTCTCGATCCCGGTGATCGCCAACGGGGATATCGTCGACCTGGCCTCGGCCCGAACCGCGCTTGAGCAGTCTGGTGCGGACGGGGTCATGGTCGGGCGCGGCGCGCAGGGACGGCCCTGGCTGCTGGCGGAAATCGCGGCCTCGCTTGGGGCGTCGGCATATCCGGATATTCCAACCGACCATGCGCTGGCTGATATGGTCTGCGCCCATTACGAGGCGATGCTGGGCTTTTACGGCGCTGAATTAGGCCTGCGCGTCGCCCGCAAACATCTGGGCTGGTACATGGACCGGGCCGGCACACCGCCCGCGCTGCGTCGTCAGGCCCTGACAAGCCGCGATCCGGGCGAGGTGCTGCGCTTGCTGCCATCGGCGCTGGACGGGCAGGGGGAACAGGCCGCATGAGCATGGATCAAGCCATCTGGGCCTCTTTGCCGGTACCCGCTTTTGTCATCGACGCGCGCGACCGGATCGAAGATGCCAATTCCGCCGGTGAAGGCTTTCTGAATGCCTCGGTCAAATCGGTGGCGGGCGTGCCGGTCTGGGATCAGATTGCCATCGACGCGCCCATAGAAGAGGCCTTCGATCGCGCCCGCAGCAATGGCACGCCGCTTTTCGTCAACGATATCGACGTGGGCACCGGCAGCCGCGCGCCGCTGCAATGCGCGCTGCAGATTGCGCCGGTGCAGGGCCAGCCCGGCAAGATGCTGATGCTGATCTCGCCGCGCGAACTGGCCGGGCGCATGACCCAGAGCCATACGGTGAAATCCGCCGCGCAATCGGCCATCGGCATGGCCGAGATGCTGGCCCATGAAATCAAGAACCCGCTGGCGGGGATCACCGGCGCGGCGCAGTTGCTCAGCATGAACCTCGCGCCCGAGGATCTGGAACTGACCGACCTGATCGTCGCCGAAAGCCGCCGCATCGTGAAACTGCTGGAGCAGGTGGAACAGTTCGGCAATCTCAGCCCGCCCGACTTCCGCCCTGTCAACATCCACGATGTGCTGGATCGGGCGCGGCGTTCGGCGCTGCTGGGGTTTGGCGCGCAGATGAAGATCATCGAGGATTACGACCCCTCGCTGCCTCTGGCCTTTGGCGACCCGGATCAATTGTTGCAGGTGGTGCTGAACCTGTTGCGCAATGCTTCCGAGGTGGCAGAGCCCTCGGGCGGCACGATCCGGCTGCGCAGCTATTTCGAACATTCCTTCCGCTTGCGCCGCAGCGATGGCACCGGGCAATCCCTGCCGCTGCAGGTCGAGATCATTGATGACGGTCCGGGCCTGCCTGAAGACATCCGCAACGATGTGTTCGACCCGTTTGTGTCGGGGCGCGAGAATGGCACCGGTCTGGGGCTGGCGCTGGTGAGCAAGATCGTCTCGGACCACAATGGATGGATTACGGTCACCTCGGTTCCGGGACGGACAGTGTTTAGGCTGTCGCTGCCCCGGGTGCCGCGCGGCTATGACCTAGAGGAGAAGACCTGATGGATGGCACCGTTCTTGTCGCCGACGACGACCGCACGATCCGCACGGTTCTGACCCAGGCACTGACCCGGGCGGGGTGCAAGGTGCATGCCACCTCGTCGCTGACCACGCTGATGCGCTGGGTGGGCGAGGGCAAGGGCGATCTGGTGATCTCGGATGTGGTCATGCCCGATGGCAACGGGCTTGAGATGCTGCCCAAGATCAGTGCGGACCGGCCCGGCCTGCCGGTGATCGTGATCTCGGCGCAGAACACCATCATGACGGCCATTCAGGCGGCCGAGGCCGACGCGTACGACTACCTGCCCAAACCGTTCGACCTGCCGGACCTGATGAAACGCACCGCGCGGGCGCTGGAAGAGCGTCGCCGCAGTCCCTCTGAGGCTCCGACCGAAGACAGCGCGCGCCCCGAGGAATTGCCGCTGGTCGGGCGGACCCCGGCGATGCAGGCGCTGTACCGGTTGGTGGCGCGGGTGATGAACACCGATCTGCCGGTGCTGATCTCGGGCGAAAGCGGTACCGGCAAATCCCTGATCGCGCGGGCCATTCACGATTTCTCGGACCGGCGGACGCTGCCCTTTGTGACGGTCACCGCCGCCGACCTGCAGAATCTGGAAGGTCCCGCCCGCGTGCTGGCGCGGGTCAAGGGCGGCACGCTGCTGATCGACGAGGTCTCGGATATCGAGGATGAGATTCAGGCAAGGATCGTACGGATGATGGATGCGCCGGGCGATCATGTGCCGCGCTTCATGGCGACCAGCCAGGATGATCTGGCCTCGGCGATGGAGAGCGGGCGGGTGCGGCAGGATCTCTATTACCGGCTCAGCGGAGCGACGGTGCAGGTGCCCGCGCTGCGCGAACGGGTCGATGACATCCCGCTGCTGGCCGCGCATTTTCTGGGTCGGGCCGAACGCGAAGGCGCACCCAAACGCTGGCTGAGCGAAGACGCCCAAGATCTGGTCCGGGTCTATTCCTGGCCCGGCAACGTGCGCCAATTGGAAAATGCGGTGCGCCGGCTGGGTCTGACCAGCCGCGCCGATGAAATCACCCGTATCGAGGTTGAGTCGGTGCTGGGCAGCCAGCCTGAGGCCGAGCCAGCCCTTGGTGGTGGTGATTCCGAGAAGCTTTCGACCTCGGTCGGGCGGCATTTGCGGCGTTATTTCGACCTGCATGGCGGGATGCTGCCACCACCCGGCCTCTACCAGAGGATTCTGCGCGAAGTTGAGGGCCCGCTTATAGAAATCGCACTGGATGCCACCGGTGGGAATCAGGCGAAATGCGCCGATCTCCTGGGAATCAACCGGAATACGCTGAGAAAAAAGATCTCGGATCTCGATATAAAGGTGACACGCAGACGCAAACTGATGTAATATCGCCACACAAACCGTGGCAATCGGGTTTCGGCCTGGGAACGACCACGAGATATGGCGGTACGTCGCTTCGGCGGCACATCAGAATGAGGGTAGCAGGTGGCAACCTGGTCACAGCACGGGCCAATTCCATCCCTGAGTCAGTGGAGAAAGTCCCGAAGGGCCCGGAATTTCGGGACCTTGGGTCTTGTTGTGCTTGGCCCGGTTCTGACGCTTGCCACCTATCTGGTGATCGGCCCGTTCGAGTTGGATGTCTCGGCGCCGACCCTGCGGCTGATTCTACTGACCGATCTTGTGTATATTCTGGTGCTGGCCGCCCTTGTGCTGGCACAGGTCGGACGGCTGGTGGCGGCACGGCGGGCGAAATCGGCAGGCTCACGGCTGCATTTGCGGCTGATCGGCGTGTTTACCTTTCTGGCGCTGGTGCCCACTGTGACGGTGGCGATCTTTGCCGGGCTTACGGTGAATATCGGGCTTGAGGGTTGGTTCTCGGACCGGGTGCGGCAGGTGGTCGGCAATTCTCTCGCCGCAGCCGAAGCCTATGAGGCCGAGCATCGCGAAGACCTGACCCAGGACGCGCAGGCGCTGGGGCGGTTTCTGGATCAGGCCCGCTCGATCGATTTCTACATCAATGATGGCGAATTGCGCGAAGTGCTGGCGCAGGGTCAGGCGCAGATTCAGCGCGGGTTGAAAGAGGCCTATATCATCGACGGCACCGGCGAGATCCGGGTGCGGGGCGACCGTTCGTATCTGTTCGATTTCGAGAGCCCAACGCCCGAACAGGTGGCGCAATCCGAAACCGACGGCGAAGTGATCGTGCAGGACTGGGACAATAACGAGTTCCGCGCCATCGTGCCGCTTTATGCCTATCTCGACCGCTATCTCTATGTCAGCCGCGTTGTGGATGGCGAGATTCTGAACCTGCTGGACGACACCAAGGAAACCGTGCGGCTTTACCAGCAATTGGAGAGTGAGCGGGGCAGGGTGCTGTTCGAGTTTGGCCTGCTTTATCTGGGCTTTGCGTTGATCCTGATCCTGGCGGCGGTCTGGCTGGGACTGTGGTTCGCCGAACGTCTGTCGCGCCCGGTGGGGCGGTTGACGACGGCGGCGCAGCGGGTCGGCGCAGGTGATCTGGGCGTGCAGGTGGTCGAGGAAAAGGGCGATGACGAAATCGCCATGCTGGGGCGCTATTTCAACCAGATGACCCGGCAGCTCAAGGGCCAGCGCGACACGTTGCTGGAAAACACCCGCCAGATCGAAAGCCGCCGCAGGCTGTTTGACTCGGTGCTCAGTTCGGTGACCTCGGGTGTTGTCGGGCTGGACCCCGATGGCTGCGTGACCTTCGTGAACCGGTCCGCCGAACGGTTGCTGGACTGGTCGGGCGATGATCAGAAACCGGCCATCGGCGTGGCCGTGCCCGAATTTCTGCCGCTGTTCGAAGCGCTCAGGGATGGCGGCAACGAGACCGCGCAGGGCGCCGTCAAGGTCACCCGAAAGGGCCGGGCCGAAAACCTGCTGGTGCGCATGGCAACGCGGCGCGGCGAAGATGGCCGGCTGGAAGGCTATGTGGTCGCCTTTGATGATGTCACCGATCTGGTCAGCGCCCAGAGAATGGCGGCCTGGGGTGACGTGGCGCGGCGTATCGCGCATGAGATCAAGAACCCGCTGACCCCGATCCAGTTGAGCGCCGAGCGCATCAAGCGCAAATTCTCGCGGCAGTTGGACGAGGCCGATGCTGACACGCTGGTGTCGATGACCGATGTGATTGTCCGCCAGACCAACGATCTGCGCCGCATCGTCGACGAGTTTTCGAAATTCGCGCGGATGCCCGAACCGGTGCGCCGCGAAGAGGATCTGACCCAGATCGTGCGCGACGCGGTTCTGCTGCAACAGACCGGTCAGCCGGATGTGAAAGTGTCAGCGACGCTGCCCGATGGACCGGTGATGAGCGATGTGGACTCCACGATGCTGAGTCAGGCCTTGACAAATCTGATCAAGAACGCGGGCGAAGCGATTGAAACACTGAAGAAAAAAGGCGCACCAGAAAACCTTGCGCCGGAAATTCAGGTCACGCTGGACGATATGGGCGATGGCTATCAGATCACCATTGCCGACAATGGCATTGGTCTGCCGGAAGACCGCGCGCAGCTGTTTGAACCTTACGTGACCACCCGGGACGAGGGCACCGGGCTGGGCCTGCCCATCGTCAAGAAGATCATCGAGGAACATGGCGGCACACTGGCGCTGGAAGATGCGCCGCTCTTTCAAGGACAGGACCATTATGGCGCAATGGCCGTGATCCGACTTCCCGGGCCCGAGGCGGTCCGCAATACCGCGCCATCCAGACAAACAGCACAAAAAACGAAGGCGGAGCAAGATGAGTGATATTCTGATCGTTGACGACGAGCGCGACATTCGCGAACTGGTGTCCGATATTCTCGAGGATGAGGGCTATGCGACCCGGCTGGCGGGCAACTCGGATGACTGCATGGCGGCCATCAATGCCGAACCGCCGGGCCTGCTGATCCTGGATATCTGGCTCAAGGACAGCCGGATGGACGGGATCGACATCCTCAAGGCGGTCAAGCGCGACAACCCCGATATCCCGGTGGTCATCATCTCGGGCCACGGCAATATCGAAATTGCGGTCGCCGCCATCAAACAGGGTGCTTATGACTTCATCGAGAAACCCTTCAACATCGACCAGCTGATGGTGGTGATCCGGCGCGCGATGGAAACCTCGCGCCTGCGCCGCGAGAACAGCGCGCTCAAACGCCGCGAAGTGACCAATGCCGACTTGATCGGCAATTCGGCGGCCTTCCGGTCGATGCTGGGACAGCTTGAAAAGGTCACCCGGTCCAACGGTCGCGTGATGCTGAGCGGCCCGGCGGGATCGGGTAAAGAGATCGCCGCGCGCTTCATACATGCGCAGTCGAACCGCGCCAATGGCCCCTTCGTGACCGTGAATTGTGCCGGGGTCGAGCCTGAGCGGGTCGAAGAAGTGCTGTTCGGCCGCGAAACCGCCGAGCGCGGGGTTGAACCGGGTCTGCTGGAAGAGGCGCATGGCGGGGTGGTCTATTTCGACGAGGTGGCGGACATGCCGCTGGGCACCCAGTCCAAGATTCTGCGGGTGCTTGTCGATCAGCAGTTTCAACGGGTCGGTGGATCGGACAAGGTGCGGGTCGATCTGCGGGTGATTTCGTCGACCAACAAGGACCTCGAAGAGGAAATCCGCGCCGACCGCTTCCGCGAAGAGCTGTTCCACCGTCTCAACGTGGTTCCGATCGACGTGCCGCCTTTGGAAGAGCGGCGCGAGGATATTCCGTTGCTGGCCGAGCATTTCATCGAAATGTGCCACGAGACGCAAGGCCTGACCCCGCGTGCGCTCAGCGATGAAGCCATTGCGCTGATGCAGACAATGGCCTGGCCCGGCAATGTGCGCCAGCTCAAGAACCTGATCGAACGGGTGCTGATCCTGGGCGACAGCACCGGTCCCATCGAGGCGCGCGAACTGCCCAACGAGGAAGAACGCGAAAGCGAAGAGGGCCGCGTGGTTCTGTCCGGTGCGCTGGCAACCTTGCCCCTGCGCGAGGCGCGCGAGGCGTTCGAACGCGAATATCTGCTGACCCAGATCAACCGTTTCGGTGGCAATATCAGCCGCACCGCCTCGTTTGTCGGCATGGAACGCAGCGCGCTGCACCGCAAGCTGAAATCACTGGGTGTTGTGACCTCGAACAAGGCAGGCAGCCGGGTGGCCCATGTGGATGAGGAGGTGACCGAGGCTGCGGAATAAGCTGCAGCCCGGACTCAGCCGCCCGTACTGGCGATCTGGGGCGTGACGATCTGATAGGTTTGATCCTCGTTGCGGATGAAGCAGGAATTGCCGGATAGCTGCGGCAAGGTCGTCGTGCGCCCCGGCGGAATCTGCGATGTCACCGACTGGCTGCAGGCTGGTATGCTGACAAGCTGATAGCCCTTGTTGGCCATGCACAGATCCAGAACCTTCGACCGCAGCGGCTTGTTCGCGTCAACGCTATAGACCGGGCCGGGCGCCCAGTAACTGTTTCCGCGCCAGCACTGGCCGCGATTGCAGTAGCGGTTTCCGGGATAATAGACCGGTGGACCCTGACGGATCTGCGTGTTGACGGGAACCTCCTCCAGCGCCTGCACTTCGCAACGGGTGGTGTCATTCTGCTGGCGGGTGACCGAAACGCCGGGCTGGTAGTAGAGTGACAATGGCCCGCATCCTGCAAGCATCATCCCAAACAGCGTAATCCGGATCAGCGTTTTCATAGGCTTACTGTGCCGCAGCGTGGCGGGCCTGACAATTCAATTGACCCTGATTTGGGCTTCTGTCATTCAGAAATCCGGCATCAAGGGACCAGTGCGATGAAGGTCATCATTTGTGGGGCCGGGCAGGTGGGCTGGCAGATCGCCCGCCATCTGTCAGGCGAGTTGAACGACGTGACCGTCGTCGACAACAATCCCGATCTGGTCCGGCGCGCCACCGAAACGCTGGACGTTCAGGGTATCTCGGGCTTTGCCAGCTATCCGGACGTGCTGGATCGGGCCGGGGCCGGGGATGCAGACATGATCATCGCCGCCACCCATTCCGACGAGGTCAACATGGTGACCTGTCAGGTGGCCCATTCGGTCTTTGGCATCCAGCGCAAGATTGCGCGATTGCGGTCGCAATCCTATCTGACTGCGATCTATTCCGATCTTTATCGCCGCGACCATCTGCCGATCGACGTGGTGATCAGCCCCGAACGCGAAGTGGCTGCCGCCGCGATGCGCCGCCTCTCGGCTCCCGCCGCCTTCGATACCGAACTGTTCATGGAAGGCGACGCGCAGTTGCTGGGCATTGCAATCGACGAAGACTGCCCGATCGTGAACACGCCGCTGCGGCAGTTGACCGATCTGTTTTCGACCCTGCGCACGCTGGTGGTCGGGATCCGGCGTGAGGGCACGCTGTTTGCTCCGGAACCGGGCGACCAGATCTTTACCGGCGACGAGTGCTACGTCTTTACCCATGTGGATGATGTCGAACGCACGATGGAGGTGTTCGGCAAGACCCATGGCAAGCAGGACCGGGTGGTCATCGTTGGCGGTGGCAATGTCGGGCTGGAGGTCGCCAGCACGCTGGAACAGCACAAGACCCGCATCCGCGCCAAGGTGATCGAGCGCGACCGCAAATGCGCCGAAGTGGCCGCCGAGGCGCTGGAGCGCACCATCGTTCTGAACGGTGACGGGCTGGATGCCTCGCTGCTGGCCGAGGCCGGGATTGCCCGTGCCGACGCGATGCTGGCAGTAACCGATGATGACAAGACCAACCTGCTGGCCGCCGTGCGCGCCAAGGCCGAGGGCTGCCCGCTGGCCATCGCACTGATCAACGACCCCACGCTGGTGCCGCTGATGGGGCCGCTGGGGATCGACGCCTATATCAACCCGCGCGCCACAACGGTCAGCTCGATCCTGCGCCATATCCGTCACGGGCGGGTGCGGCAGGTCTATTCCATCGGCGATGCCGAGGCCGAAGTGATCGAGGCCGAGGTGCTGTCGACCTCGCCCATGGCGGGCCAGAAGCTGCGCGACATCGACTTTCCCGAAGGAGTTCTTGTGGGTGCGCTGCGCAAGGGCGACAAGGTGGTACGCCCGTCGGGCGGGATGCGCATTGACGAGGGCGACACGATCGCGCTGTTTGCCATGGCCAAGGACGTGCCGGAGGTCGAACGCCTGATGCAGGTCTCGATCGACTTTTTCTGATGGCGCGCACCGCTCAGAAGATCAGCCTGGCGCGGCAATTGCCGCTGTTTCTGCTGATCTGGGGCATTGCTTCGCTGTTGATGTGGGTCCCGGCGGTGATGGCTCTGGTGCAAAATGATCACGATGTTTCGCGGTCGTTTTTCTATTCGGGCATCGTTGGTCTGACGGTGGTCACGATGATCTCGCTGGCGATGCAGGGCCGTAGGTCGCGGCGTGGCACCTTGGGGCAGTTGCTGGCATTGATGGCGACATTTGCCCTGCTGCCGCTGTTTCTGGCGGTGCCGTTTCACGACGCGCTGCGCACCACGAGTTTTCTGAACGCTTATTTCGACATGGTCAGCGCGATCACAACCACCGGCGCGAACCTGTTCACCGAGCCCGGACGGCTGGCGCCCTCGCTGCATTTGTGGCGGGCGCTGGTGGCGTGGATGGGCGGGCTGGTCATGTGGATTTCCGCCGCTGCCATCCTGGCACCGCTGTCGCTGGGCGGTTTCGAGGTGACCGCGCGGGGACAGCCGGGCCGCGCCGTGCCCGGCGCCGCGCAATCCGAACGCGCCGATCCGCGTGGTCGGCTGCTGCGGATCTGCCGCACGCTGGCGCCGGTTTATCTGGGTCTGACGGCGGTGGTCTGCGTGCTGTTGCTGATCGCGGGCGAGGCCGAACTGACCGCCATCTGCCACGCCATGTCGATCCTGGCGACTTCGGGGATATCTCCGGTCGGGGGAATCGCCGGGTCGACCTCGGGCATCACCGGTGAGGCGATCCTATTCCTGTTCATGTTCTTTGCGCTGTCACGCCTGACTTTTTCAAGCGACACCGCCACCAGCGGGTATGCGCGGCTGGATCAGGACCCGGAGTTCCGCATCGGCGTGGCCATCGTCATCGGCCTGCCGCTGCTGCTGTTCGTCCGGCACTGGCTGGCGGCGTTTGAGGTCGACGCGGTCGAGAGCTTCGAATTTGCCCTGCGCTCGCTGTGGGGGTCGATGTTTACCGTCCTGTCCTACCTGACCACAACCGGATTTGTCAGCGCCGACTGGGAAGAGGCGCGGCAATGGTCAGGCTTGGGCAATCCCGGGCTGATCCTGCTGGGCCTTGCCCTGATCGGGGGCGGCGTGGCCACCACCGCAGGCGGCGTGAAACTGTTGCGGGTATACGCACTTTATCTCAATGGTTACAGAGAGATGGAGAAGCTGGTTCATCCATCCTCGGTCGATTCAGGCGACAAGGGAAACCGTCGTATCCGGCGCGATGGCGCGTTTATCGCCTGGATTTTCTTCATGCTGTTTGCCATCTCACTGGCGGTTGTCAGCGCCTTGCTGGCGGCCTTTGGCCTCAGCTTCGATCAGGCGCTGGTGCTGAGCATCGCCACGCTGTCCACCACTGGACCGCTGATCGACATGTCCGGCGAAATCTCGATCCGGCTGGTGGAACTGAACGGCTGGGCCAAGCTGATCATGTGTCTGGCCATGGTGGTTGGCCGGCTTGAGACGCTGGCGATCATCGCGCTGATCACACCCGACCTGTGGCGCAATTGAACAGTTTTGCAACGGCTCACTCATTGTTGATTTTTCGTCTGGAATATCCCTTCCCGGCACTCCATACTTGACCCAGAGGGAGCGCGTTGGTCCGCAGCGCGTCGCAAGAACAAAGGCGAGAACAAAGTTAATGGCTTCGGACAGACAGAATCTTCAGGATGCCTTCCTGAACCATGTAAGAAAAACCAAAGTTCCAGTCACAATTTTCCTGATCAACGGCGTGAAACTGCAAGGTGTCATCACCTGGTTTGACAATTTCTGCGTGCTGCTGCGCCGCGATGGTCAATCGCAGCTGGTGTACAAGCATGCGATCTCAACCATCATGCCGTCCCAACCGATCAGCCTGTACGAGGGCGAAGACGCCACTTGATGGAGCATGAGAGGGCGCGCACCCGGGCTTGGGTGCTGCATCCCGATATTCGATCAGACGCAGAGCGCCGGGCACCCGAACCGGCGCTGCAAGAAGCCGTAGCACTTGCGGCGGCTTTGCCCGATCTGGACGTGATCGGGTCCGGTATTGTGCGCCTCGCAAAACCACAACCCGGTTATCTCTTTGGTTCGGGCAAGATCGAGGAACTGGGCGCCGTTCTGAAGGCCGCCGAGGTCGAACTGGTTCTGATCGACGGTCCGCTGAGCCCGGTACAACAGCGCAATCTGGAGAAGGCGTGGAAGGTCAAGATCCTCGACCGGACCGGCTTGATCCTTGAAATTTTCAGCGACCGCGCCCGCACCCGCGAAGGCGTACTGCAGGTCGAAATGGCGGCGCTTTCATATCAGCGCACGCGGCTGGTGCGGGCCTGGACCCACCTGGAACGCCAGCGCGGCGGGCTTGGCTTTGTCGGTGGCCCCGGTGAAACCCAGATCGAGGCCGACCGGCGCGCCATCGACGATCAGCTTGTGCGTCTGCGGCGACAATTGCAGAAGGTGGTCAAAACCCGTGAATTGCACCGCCAGGCGCGCGCCAAGGTGCCATACCCGATCGTTGCGTTGGTGGGCTATACCAATGCGGGAAAATCGACGCTGTTCAACCGGCTAACCGGGGCCGAGGTGATGGCCAGGGACATGCTCTTTGCCACGCTCGACCCGACCATGCGCCGGGTGCAGCTGCCCGATGGGCCCGAGGTGATCCTGTCGGACACGGTGGGTTTCATCTCGAACCTGCCGACCGAACTGGTCGCATCCTTCCGCGCCACACTGGAAGAGGTTCTGGCCGCTGATCTGATCCTGCATGTGCGCGATATCAGCCACGCCGATACCGAGGCGCAGGCAAGAGATGTCGCTGAAATCATGATCTCGCTAGGGGTCAATGAAGAACGCCCAAGCCTTGAGGTCTGGAACAAGATCGACCAGTTGCCCGATGATATCCGCGACAATGTGATGACACGGGCCGAGCGCGAGGACGGGGTCTTTGCCATTTCGGCGGTAACCGGCGAGGGGATCGACGCGCTGCTTGACCAGATCGCGGTCGAACTACAAGGCGCGCGCCATGAAACCGTGCTGCGGCTCGGGTTTTCCGACGGCCGCAAACGGGCCTGGCTGTTTGAGCAAGAGCTGATCCAGAGCGAGGAGCAGACCGAAGACGGGTTCGAGATCATTGTCCTCTGGACCGGCAAACAAGAGGCCCAGTTCGCGGCGCTTTAGCGCCCCTCTATCTGGCGCTGGTGATCGTCTGGGTCGAACCAGATGTGGGCCGCGCGGATGCGCAGTTCCGCGTCCAGCTCCCATTCCTCCCAGCCACGGATGACCACGCGGTTTCCGGTCTCGGCATGGGTGCCTTGCAGCGTCCAGGCAAAGAGCGCATGATCCCCCGCCTTGCGCATCGTATCGCAGGTCATGTCGAGATCGGGAAATTCGGTAAAGAAACTCTTCGCAACTTCTGCCACGGCGGCCTGACCGACCAGCGGAGCGCTGCGATAGATGGTGATCTTGCCGCCGGGGGCAAAGAAGCTGGCCACATAATCGGGATTGCCGGAACTCCAGGCCAGGGCATAGTTCCGCGCGAGATTCTGCAGCTTGTCCTGGGCTGTGGCCATTGGGGTCTCCTTGCCGTCATATTGGGGTGGAATAAACCAAACTGGTGCGCCGCGTCCAGACGGGCTTATTGCGGGATGAGCGTGGTCACGCCGACGGAGGCCGCCCGGGCCAGATCGGTATCCAGTGACATCGGGATATATTCGCCGCGCCGCCAGAGCTGCGCCTGATCGTCGTAATGACGGGACAGGAAATGCCCGGACTGGCCGGTGGAAATGACAAAAACCGAACTGTCGGGATCGGCGAAATCATAGACGCCGCGGAAACCGGCGCCATGCACGTTCTGGAACGGGGCCGGGTCCTCGCCCGAGGTGCGGCCCCGTTGCAGCGTGTTGTCGCCACCGCTGGTTGATTGCCGTATGTTCACGAAGTAGCGCAGCACCGGAACCTTACCCAGAATCGGGTGGTCATGGGTGGCCTGATGCGCGTCGCCCCAGCGCAGGCTTTCCAGCGCGGTGCCGTGGGTCTCGGCGATCCAGACCAGCGCGTCATCCAACGCCAGACGGGCCATGTCGGTGCAGCTTTCGACCGGCGCACTTTGGCTGACATCACACCAGACCGAGGCCCCGTCGACATCGCGAAAAACCCGTTCGATGAACAGCGGATCGACATGTTTGAACTCATCGGCGAGCGGTCCAAGTTCATCCTTGATCAGGCGCTGTTGCAGGGCGCGCAGCCAGGCGGCATAGATCAGCGGTTCGGGCAGATGCTCGTTCATCTCGCCATTCCAGTCGGCGAGCAGCGACAGTGCGATTTGGCGCTGGCGTTCGGGCGTGCCTTCGGGCGCAGCCTCGCCGGTGAACCAAAGATCGGCACCGATCAGCGGCAGCAGCGAACGGGCGGTGAAGCTGACCGGGTCCAGCTGCACCTCGATGAAGCTGTCGCGGGTATGCACCTGACGCGACTGCATCAGGCGTTCCCAGCGGTTCACCCGCTGGGTGTCGCCCCAGCTATGAGAGACATGGTTCGGGAAGGGGCGGTCGACGGTCTTGTTGTTGGTGTTGCCCAGCAAGCCGCCGGTCGGCGACAGGAAAGAGGGGTTGGTCTGGTACGGCATCCGCCCCTGCCAGCGGTTTTCGGGCCGCCAGCCCTGGCTGGGCATCCGCCCCTGGCTTTGATGGCGCGCGTCGCGACGGGGGATCGCGCCGACGGTCTGCATCGCAACCGTTTCCCGATCAGCCAGGGTCAGGTTCTGCGCCGGGGCAATGTAACGTTCCCCCGCCTCGATCGCCTGCGCCACGGTTTTGGCGCTCATCAGCGCGATAGCGGCGGACATGGTGGTGTCGTTCGGGCTGAGCGCGGTCCAGGCCAGTGACGCCACATGCCCCGGCGGCGTTATGGTGCCCAGATTGTACAGGCTGCCCGGCAGCACCGGACCGTTTTCGGTCCAGCGCAGGGTCAGCGTGATCGGGGCGGCGTTCTTGATCTGGATGATCGAGGGGCGGTTCTCGAACGGTTTGTAGCCATCGGGGGTCAGGTATTGCTCGGGGTCGTCGGGGTTGAGCTGTTCGATATAGAGATCCTGATCATCGACATAAGACGAGGTGATGCCCCAGCCGAGATAGTCGCTGCGCCCGGTCATAATGGCCGGGACACCGGGAATGGTGCCGCCGATCACGCCGCCCGCGGACAGCTCAAGCCGCGCCAGATACCAGGTCGAGGGGGCCGAGAAACCCAGATGCGGATCATTAGCCAGCAGCGTGCCACCGCTGGCCGAGCGGGTGGGATCAGCCGCCCAGGCGTTCGAAGCTCCGGCAAGCCCGCGTTCGGGCACCGGCGAGACCGGATCGGCAGCGGGCCGTGTGCCCGAGGCATAGCGGGGCAGGCCGGGGAACAGCCCCGAATATTCCGGCAGCGCAGCAATGCCGGTGCCGGGCACGTCGGGCAGGATGTCCAGCAGGCGGTCAGGATCGTCCAGCATCAGCGAGGTGCGGGCGCGCAGCACCTCTTCTTCAAGGTGGCCGGAGAGCTGCAGCGCCATCAGCTTGATCATCGCGATGCTGTCGGCGGGGTGCCAGGGGGCCATCGGGGTTGGAAACAGGAACATTTCGGGCGCGCCACGACCCAGTGATTCTTCGTTGATCTGGGTCAGGCGTGCATTCACGCCAGCAGCATAGGCGCGCAGCGCCACCATCGTCTCTTCGTCCTGAACCTCGACCGAGAGCTGTGCCGCGCGGTAGAGGTCGAGCCGTCGCAACAGCCGGTCAATCCCGACCGTTCGATCCCCGAATACCTCGGACAGGCGGCCCTGCACCGTGCGGCGCATCACCGTCATCTGCCAGAGGCGATCCTGCGCATGGGCAAAACCGAGGCCGAAATAGACATCCGCATCACTCTGGCCGAAGATATGCGGCACATTGGCGTTGTCGCGCACGATCTCGACCGGTGCGGTCAGGCCTGCAACGGAAACCTCGCGGTTGTAATCGGGCCGCGACTGGCTGGCCAGGAAATAGACCAGTGCAATACCTGCCACGATCAGCAGGATCAGTCCGGTGGCAATCCGCAGCAACCAGCGAAAAATCAATCTCATGGGTGTCCCGTGCCTTCTGGATTCCGGATCGCGGCCAAACTAGAGCAAGCGGCAGGAGGCTGAAAGGCCGTTTCCTACGGAAACCCGACCGGAAAGACCGGCAGGGCAAGGACCCCGCCGGCGGTTAGGGGCATCAGGGGATGATGCGGGAATATTTGGTGCCCTCGACCGTGGCCCCCAGCAGCAGGCCAGCCTGACCAAAGACTGCCGCGATCACCGGAGAGGTGGTGGTTGTGGTGGTGGCGGACAGTTGCTCGCCCTGATCGCCGACCACATAAGCCAAATCTGCGCCTGCCTCCCACCCGCTGGAGCGGCGGAACCGGCCCAACGCGTCTTCGGTCATGAAGAACAGCACCGTGGCATATTGTGCCGCCCCGATCTGCAGGCCCGCCGTGCCCTTGACGGTCTGATAATAGTCGACGGTAACACCGTTGACGCGCAACGCGCCGCGCCCGTAAGCGCCGCCAAAGCCGAAACCGGCTTCGGTGATCAGTGGCATCACCAGGATGCCGTTGGCCTTGTTGCCGATTTCGACGGTGTTTGGATACTGGTTGTAAAGCTCCTGCAGGGTGGCATCGACGCGCGCGTCGATGACGGCGCCATTGGAATTTCCGACGCCATTGCCGCAAGCGGCGGTGACGGTCAGACCGGCCATGCCAAGGGCAAAGCCGCGACGGCTCAGTCGTGGGGATTGGGAACTGCTCATTTTCTCTGTCTCTGTGGTTGCCTGATAAGCCGGTTTGTCCGGTCTTGCGGCAAGCATACGCATAATGTCGGGCGCTGTCACCTTGTTCATGACGGCGCCGGGCGGGATATCGCCCGGAAAATCACACAAATTGAAGGGTTAGCCCTGCAAAATTCGTGCAACTTCCGGCGCGAAATAGGTCAGAACCCCGTCGCACCCGGCCCGTTTGAACGACATCAGGCTTTCCAGCATGGTCTTTTCACCGTCCACCCAGCCATTCTGCGCCGCCGCCCGGATCATCGCGTATTCGCCGGAGACCTGATAGGCATAGGTCGGCGCGCCGAACATGTCCTTGGCGCGGCGGCAGATATCCAGATAGGGCATGCCCGGCTTGACCATCACCATATCCGCGCCTTCGTTCAGATCGCGGGCGATCAGCCGCATGGCCTCGTCGGAATTGGCCGGGTCCATCTGATAGGTGTTCTTGTCGCCGGTCAGCGCACCTGATGCCCCCACCGCATCGCGGAAGGGTCCATAAAAGGCGCTGGCATATTTCGCCGCATAACTCAGGATCATCACATTGCAGTGACCCGCCCCTTCAAGCGCCTGCCGGATCGCGCCGATGCGTCCGTCCATCATGTCCGACGGTCCGATGATATCCGCGCCCGCCTCGGCTTGCGCCAGTGCCATCCTGGTCAACGCTTCGACGGTTTCGTCATTCACGATCTCACCATCGACCACATAGCCGTCATGGCCGTTGATGTTGTAGGGGTCGAGTGCCACATCGGTCATCACCGCGATCTCGGGCGCGACCGCCTTGATTGCGCGGGTCGCCCGATTGCTGAGGTTGTCAGCGCTCCAGGCCTCGGCGCAATCCTCGGTTTTCTGGGACGGGTCGGTGTAGGGAAACAGGCAGATCGCCGGAATGCCAAGCGCCTGTGCCTCGGCGGCGGCCTGCGCGATCCGGTCGACGCTGCGCCGCAGGACGCCGGGCATCGACGGCACCGGTTCCTCGATCCCCTCGCCATCGCGCACGAAGACCGGCCAGATCAGGTCATCCACCGTCAGGACAGTCTCGCGGACCAGCCCGCGAATGGCCTGCGATTGCCGGGCGCGGCGGAACCGGGTGATCGGAAACGGGGCAGCGATGGGTTTCATGCGGCGATACTCCTTGCGCAACTTTGCTCTGGGTGGCATGGAATTGTCCCGGTCTCAAGGGTGGCATTCACATGCCCGCCATGGCAAAGGCACCGGGACAAGAACCAAAGGGCAGGGGAATAACGGTTGGACTGGTACGACTCGATCTTCGAGATGATCGACATGCGGAGCTTCTCGAACCTCTGGTTCTGGATTGGGCTCGCGGTCATGTGGTCTACAGCCAGCCACTGGGTGATGGGCATTCCCTTTGACATGGTGACCCGGGCGCGCCGTCTGGGTGGGCAGGCCGAACACGACCTGAACGACATCACACGGATCAATGTGAACCGGCTGCTCTATATCACCGATATTTCCGGGTTGTGGATATTGGCCATCGGTTGCTTTTTCCTGTCCGGGATGGCGATGCTGGGCTTCTTCTACGGTATCGAGTTCGCACAGGCCCTGTTCCTGCTGGGGTTCCCAATGTCGGTTGTCGGGCTGGTCAACCTGGCGACAGCGCACAAGATTCGCGCACAGGGCGCACAGGGACGCGACATTGCCCGCCATCTCAACCGAAGCCGGATCATCATACAGGTCATCGGCATGATCTCGATCTTTGTAACTGCACTCTGGGGCATGTATCAGAACCTTTCCATCGGTGCCCTCTAGAGCGGGAAAAGGACCCAAAAGCATGCAGGCAACGGATCACATTCTGGTCGGCGGCGCGCCCGAGGGGTATGACGCGCAACTGATCCTGCGCGAGATCGCGCGCGCGGATGGGCATGTTTGCCATGTCGCCCGCGACGACAAGCGGATGGAGGCGATGCGCGCCGCGCTTGCTTTCCTTGCCCCCGATATGCCGGTCTTTGTCTTTCCCGGCTGGGATTGCCTGCCGTATGACCGGGTCTCGCCCAATGCCGAAGTGTCTGCCGCACGCATGGCCACGCTGGCGGCACTCGTACACCAGATGCCGCAGCGCTTTGTGCTGCTGACCACGTTGAACGCCGTCACCCAGCGGGTTCCGGCGCGCGCGCTGCTGCGCGAGGCGGCCTTCACCGCACAGGTCGGCCGGCGTATCGACGAAGAGGCGTTGCGGAACTTCCTCGTGCGGATGGGATTCACCCAGAGCCCCACGGTGATGGAACCCGGCGACTACGCCATTCGCGGCGGCATCATCGACATCTACCCGCCGGGCGAAAGCGGCCCGGTGCGGCTGGATCTGTTCGGTGACGTGCTGGATGGTGCACGCCGCTTTGATCCGGT
Organism: Ruegeria spongiae; assembly: GCF_023502395.1. Taxonomy (GTDB): domain Bacteria; phylum Pseudomonadota; class Alphaproteobacteria; order Rhodobacterales; family Rhodobacteraceae; genus Ruegeria_C; species Ruegeria_C spongiae. Next base: position 119,164 of record NZ_JAMFMB010000001.1, read on the forward strand.
CTCGCAACGGACCACCGAAAAGCTTGACGTCGTGGAACTGGCCCCGGTCAGCGAAGTGATCCTGGACGAGGCCGCGATCACCCGCTTCCGGCAGAATTACCGGATCGAATTCGGTGCGGCGGGCACCGATGACCCGCTCTATGAGGCGGTGAGTGCAGGGCGCAAGCATCAGGGGATGGAGCACTGGCTGCCCTTCTTTCACGAACATCTGGAAAGCCTGTTCGATTACCTGCCCGAGGCCACGATCACGCTGGATGATCAGGTCACGCCCGTGCGGCTGGCGCGGTGGGACAGTATTCAGGACCAGTACGAGACCCGCACCCACGCGCTACAGAACCGCTCGCGGATGGACAGCGTCTACAAACCGACGCCGCCGGGTCTGCTCTATCTTGATGACAATGCCTGGACTGAGGCCGTTGCGGCGCGCCGCGTGATGCAATTCAATCCGTTGCCGCAGGCCAGCGGGCCAGGTGTGATCGACGCAGGCGGGCGCATCGGACGCAATTTCGCGCCCGAGAGGCAACAAGAAAGTGTCAGCCTTTTTGGGGCATTGGCCAGCCATGTTCAGGCGAAACTGGACGCGAAACCCGTCCTGATCGCCTCTTATTCTGAAGGTGCGCGCGAACGCCTGACCGGGTTGATCGAAGATGAAGGCCTGGCTGAGGCGGTTCCGGTTCCCAACGGCACACGGATCGGCAAGCGCGGATTGCATCTGGCGGTCTGGGCGCTGGAACACGGCTATGAGACGCCCGAGATGGTGGTGATCTCGGAACAGGATGTGCTGGGCGACCGGCTGATCCGCGCGCCCAAGAAGCGCCGAAAGGCCGAGAACTTTCTGACCGAGACTCAATCGCTCAGCCCCGGCGATCTGGTGGTGCATGTGGACCACGGCATCGGCCGCTATCAGGGCATGGAAGTGGTGACTGCCGCCGGGGCCGCCCATGAATGCCTGCTGCTGGAATATGCCGAGGCGGCCAAGCTGTATCTGCCAGTCGAAAATATCGAATTACTGTCGAAATACGGCCATGACGAAGGCCTGCTCGACAAGCTGGGCGGCGGCGCGTGGCAGGCCAAGAAGGCCAAGCTCAAGGAACGCATCCGCGAGATGGCCGACCGGTTGATCCGCATCGCCGCCGAGCGTGCCCTGCGCAAGGCCCCGATGCTCGATCCGCCCGCCCATGCCTGGGAAGAGTTTTCCGCCCGCTTTCCCTATCAGGAAACCGATGACCAGCTGCGTGCCATTGGCGACGTGATGGAAGACCTGCAGTCCGGCCAGCCCATGGACCGGCTGATCTGTGGCGATGTGGGATTTGGCAAAACCGAGGTGGCGATGCGCGCCGCCTTTGTCGCCGCCATGTCGGGGTTGCAAGTGGCGGTGATTGCGCCCACCACTTTGCTGGCCCGCCAGCACGCGGCCAGCTTTGCCGAACGGTTCCGCGGGTTCCCATTGGAAGTCAGACAGTTGTCGCGATTTGTTTCCGCAGGCGAAGCGCAGAAAACCCGCGATGGTCTGTCGCGCGGAACGATCGACATCGTCATCGGCACCCATGCGCTGCTGGCCAAGGGCATCCGGTTCCAGAATCTGGGCCTGCTGATCATCGACGAGGAACAGCATTTCGGCGTCGCCCACAAAGAGCGCCTGAAACAATTGCGCAGCGACATCCATGTCCTGACCCTGACCGCCACGCCGATCCCGCGCACCTTGCAGCTGAGCCTGACCGGGGTGCGGGATCTGTCGATCATCGGCACCCCGCCGATCGACCGGCTGGCGATCCGCACCTATGTCAGCGAGTTCGACGCGGTTACCATCCGCGAGGCGCTGCTGCGCGAGCATTACCGGGGCGGGCAGAGCTTCTATGTGGTGCCCCGGATCAGCGATCTGCCCGAGATCGAGGCGTTCCTGAAGGAGCAATTGCCGGAACTGACCTATATGGTCGCCCATGGCCAGATGGCCGCCGGAGAGCTCGATGACCGCATGAACGCCTTCTATGACGGCAAATATGACGTGCTTCTGGCCACCACCATCGTCGAATCCGGCCTCGACATCCCGACCGCCAACACGATGGTGATCCACCGTGCCGACATGTTCGGGCTGGCGCAGCTTTATCAGATCAGGGGCCGGGTGGGTCGCTCAAAAACCCGCGCCTATGCCTATCTGACCACCAAACCGCGCGCCAAACTGACCGACACGGCCGAGAAACGCCTGCGTGTGCTGGGCTCGCTCGATACGCTGGGGGCCGGGTTCACGCTGGCCTCTCAGGACCTGGATATTCGCGGTGCGGGGAACCTGCTGGGCGAGGAGCAATCCGGCCAGATGCGTGACGTTGGCTATGAGCTTTACCAGTCGATGCTGGAAGAGGCGATCGCCAAGATCAAGGCGGGCGAGATGGAAGGGCTCAGCGATGCCGACGATCAATGGGCGCCGCAGATCAATCTGGGCGTGCCGGTGTTGATCCCCGAAGATTACGTGCCCGATCTGGACGTGCGCCTCGGCCTTTATCGCCGCCTGTCATCTTTGTCGAAAAAGGTGGAACTGGAAGGCTTTGCCGCCGAGTTGATCGACCGGTTCGGCACGCTGCCCAAAGAGGTCAACACGCTGCTGCTGGTGGTGCGCATCAAGGCGATGTGCAAACGCGCCGGCATCGCCAAACTGGATGGCGGGCCAAAAGGGGCCACGATCCAGTTTCACAACGATAAATTTGCCTCGCCCGAAGGGTTGGTGGAGTTCATCCAGAACCAGAAGGGCCTGGCCAAGGTCAAGGACAACAAGATCGTGGTGCGCCGCGACTGGGCCAAGGAAAGTGACAAGATAAAGGGTGCCTTTGCGATTGCGCGTGATCTGGCGGAAAAAGTGATTGGGACGCGGAAAAAGGCCAAGACCGCCTGATTGGGGGCGCTGCCCCCGCCGCGGCAAGCCGCGACTCCCCCGAGGTATTTTGAAACAGAAGAAAGAGGGGGCCGGACGTCATCTGGCCAAAAGTGTCCCCGCCGGAGGCATCGCGCGGCGCGCGCGATTATGAGGTCTCGGCCGGCATTGCCGCCTGAGCACAGAAGCAGGAGGCTGCCAAAGCGCGATCAGCGCGGGCCAGCGCAAGGTCGAGGCGTTGTTTGATCTGAACGATTTCAACCTGTTCCTCGCGCGCCTTCAGGCAGTCATGCAGGCCTTTCAGGCTCCAGACATTGTCGGGATGTACCGTCGCGCGGCTGAGTTGACCGCCGAGGCCGAGGTCTTCGCGATAGACCGATTCGGCCTCATGGGTATGGCCCTGCTCAAACAGCAGCGCCCCCAGCGCATGGCGGGTGGGCTGCATCCAGCCCCAGGGCTCGTCATAAGGCAAGCCATCGTCCAGCGCGACTGAGGCGCGCAGATGGGCAAAGGCGGTCTTGAAATTGCCTTTGCGGTAAGCGATCTCTCCGCGCAGCATTTCGGATGCGATTTCAAGCAGATGGATGACCTTGTTGTTGTGTAGCAGCCTTGTGTCGGGCACCCGCGCACGGGCGGCGTCGAACAGCTTCTCCTCGGCTTCCGCGGCGGGCACATCGCCTGTGGCTGCATGCGCGAGGGCGCGCGCATAGTGTACGGTTGCTGTCACCGTCCGGTAGAGGTCGCGGTCTTCGGGCAGCTCCAGCGCCTTCGCGTCTTCCCATTGACCGAAGCGGATCAGGATATGCGGTTCCATCGCCATATAGCTTTCGAAGAAATCCGCCATCGGTGGGCTTTCGATGCGCAGCATCTCTTCCGGCGTGGTGTCCCAGATACCACGATTGGCCTCAAGCGCAGGCTGCATTTGTCCTAGGAAAAGAGCGCCATAGAGGGCGAAGTGGTAGTTGTGCTGGCGGTAGCCGGTATAGATGTTGAAGGCACCCTCGCGCGCGTAGTATTTCAGATCGGCAACCACCGCTTGCCGGTTCCAGCGCACCACGTCCTGATAGTGACCGCAAAGCACGTCGATATGGGTTGGCATATGCACCAGATGCCCGGCGTCGGGCACCAGCGTGCGCAGGATATCCCCTGCTTTCAGGGCTTTTTCGGGCGTCGGCGACATCTCCATCAGGTGGATATAGAGGTGCAGTAAGCCGGGATGGGACATTGCGGCCGGGTCATCGCGCATGGCGGTTTCGAGAGCCTCTCGCGCTTCCAGCGTGGCGGCGCCTTCAGCCGGGACACCGCTGCGCAGGTCCCACATTTTCCACGGGGTCATGTTGAGCAGGCTTTCGACGTAGATCGTGCGCAGGTCCAGCTGATCGGGGCAGGTGGCAAAGGCCGCGCGCATGGCGTCGGCGAAATCACGGTCCCAGACCTCCATCTGGTCGATCGGCGCGCGCTGCGGGTAACGCGCGGGCAGGGCGGTGATCAGTTGGGCTTCAAGCTCGCTGCAACCCTCCAGCCGCGCCACTGCTTCCTGTGTGGCGTCATAGGCCTTGGCCAGCGCCCGCTCGCGTCCGCCTTCATCCAGCAACGCCCAGGGCAGGTTGTAATTGGGACCCGCCGCATAGGCCACGCCCCAATGGGCCATGGCGCAATCGGGATCATGGTCCAGCGCGCGCTCGAAACAGGCAACGGCCTCGTCATGGTTATAGCCATAGGTCCAGACCAGCCCGCGATTGAACCAAAGCTGGGCGTCCTGCGACTGCGTGGTGATCCGGCAGCTATGCGTGCCGAGGTCGTAATCATATGACATGGTGGCCCCTCCTGCGCCGCAGGATAGGTCAGGCGCGCGCTTTCGCAAAGCTCAGGCTGTGACGCTCTGTTCCACCCGCGCCATCTGCAGCATGAGCAGGAAGGCCAGCACCGACATGATGAATATACCCGCAGTCAGCGGCAGCAACGTGCCATCGAAGAACAGCCCGATCGGGGCCGCGATCAGCGCCGCCAACACGGTCGAGATCGCCCCGATCACCGAGGCGGCCATGCCCGCGATATGGCCCATCGGCTCCATCGCGATGGCGTTGAGATTGCCCAGCGTGATGCCGACCATGGCAAAGACGCTGGCCTGCCAGACAACAAAGAGGGCAAAGCTGGTCATGTCGGACAGGGCCATGCTGTTGAGGAACAACACGCCGCCCGACAGAACGATCTGCGCCCCCAGTGCCCAGGTCACCAGTCGGCGCATGCCCAGCCGCACCACAACAGCGGCGTTCAGCAGGCTGGCCGTGCCCGAGACCAGCGCCACCGCGCCGAACCAGAAGGGGAATGTCTCTTCCCGGTCGAAAATCACGTCATAGACCGGCTGCACCATGGTGAGCATGGTGAACAGGATGCCCAGGCAAAGCGTCTGGACCGCGATCGACAGGCGCACGGTGGGATTGCGAAACATCTCCTGCACCGCGCTCCAGAGCAGTGAGGCGCGGAACGGGCGCCGGTTTTCACGCGGCAGCGGTTCGTCGAGCCGCAGGCCCATCCAGGTCACCATGATGCAGGCAAACACCACAAAGGCGACAAAGACCCCGCGCCAGCCCGAGAACGCGATGATACCCGCGCCCAAGGCCGGGGCCACGGCGGGGAAAAGCGTGAAGATCATCATGGCAATCGACATGATCCGTGCCATCTGACGACCGGAATAGAGGTCGCGCACAACCGCCACGGCCACGATTCGCGGGGCGGCGGCGCCGATGCCCTGCAATACGCGGGCGGCCAGGATGGTCTCGAGCGAGGTGCTGGCCCAGGCCAGAATCGCGGCGAAGATATAGAGCGCAACGCCCACCACGATCACTGGTTTGCGCCCGAATGCGTCCGACAGCGGGCCGGTGAAAAACGTGCCGATCCCCATGCCCGCCACAAAAGAGGTCAGGATCAGCTGCGCGCGGTTTTCCTCGTCAGGGCTGAGCTCGCGGGCGATCTCGGGCAGAGCGGGCAACATCGCGTCGATGGAAAAAGCGATGGTGGCGAACATCACCGCAATCAGCGCGATGAACTCGGCCGTTGAAATCCTTGTGCTCATTGACATGCTCCTTCTCCGCCCGCGCTATCACGCGGATGGGATCAGAGCCATAGACGTAATTGCACAAGTCTTGTGCTACTGTGCAGCTTCTGTTTCAAGCTGAGACTTGATGTCCCGGATGACTTTTTCCCACAGCTCGGGCGGTTGTGCGCCGGGCACCGCGTGCTGGCTGGCAACGATGAAGGTCGGTACCGAACTCACGCCCATCTTGCGCGAATGGGCATCGCGGGCGGCGATCTCGTCGCGGTCGGCCTCCGATTGCAGCAGTTTCAACACGACCGAGGCATCCATCCCGAGACCGTCGGCAATATCGCCCAGAACGTCGCGGTCCCCGATATCGCGCCCGTCGACGAAATAGGCTTTGAAAAGTGCGTCAACCGCTTGATTTTGCTTGCCCTCTATTCCCGCCCAGTGGATCAGCCGATGCGCGTCCATCGTGTTGGGGGTGCGGGTCATGGCGTCGAAATTGATCGTGAGGCCAGCCTGTTCGGCATGCTCAACCACCGGCGCATAGGCTTTGACTGCGCCCTCCTTGCCGCCGAACTTGCCTTCCAGATAGGCGCGGCGGTCCATGCCCTCGGCAGGCATGTCGGGGTTCAGCTGGAACGGGTGCCATTCGATGACAAAGGGATGATCCGGGATCGCGGTCAGCGCCTTGTCCAGTTGGGTCTTGCCGATATAGCACCAGGGGCAGATCGGATCGGACATGATGTCGAGCTTGACGGTGGCCGGGTTTTTGGGCTGGGTCATGGTGAAGGCACCTTGAAAAGCGCGGGCAGCGCGCGTCGGAGGAGCTTGCCGTTGCCGCCCATGGGCAGCTCGGACAGGTGAATATAAGCGCGCGGTTGTTTGTAGCGGGCGAGCCGGTCTTCCACATAGGTCTGCAAGGTGCTTTCGTCCAGCTTTTCGGGGCCGGTATAGAAGGCGGCGATGATATAGGTATCGGGTTTGACCTCGACTGCGGCAGCGCCGGATTGGGTGATGCCGGGATGGCGGTTCAGAACCGCTTCGACCTCGACCGGTGAGACCCGGTAGCCGCCCGCGTTCATCATGTCGTCATTGCGGCCCAGATAGGCGATGCTGCCATCGTCCTGCATCACCCCCTGATCGCCGGTCAGGAACCAGTCGCCCTGAAACCGGGCCCTGGTCTGCTCTGGCGCGTTCAGATAGCCCAGCATCAGGCCGGGGTCAGAGCGATGGATGGCGATTGTGCCTTCCGCGCCGATCTCGACCGGTCCGTTTTCACCCAGCATCGCGATCCGGCGGCCCTTCTGGGGGCGCCCAAGAAGATCGCCACGCGCCGGATGACCGGGGCAGGCGGATATGAAGGTGGAACATTCGGACATGCCATAAGCCTCATACAATTCGGTCCCGGTTGTTGCATTCCAGCGTTCGTGCAAAGCGGGCGAGAGTTTCTCTCCGGCGCAGAGCCCGTGGCGCAGGTCGGGCAGGTCGGGCAGAGGGCCCTGCTGCAGGACCTTGCGGTAAACACCTGGTGCTGCGGCAAAAATCGTCGCTTTGTGTTCGCGCAGCAGCATCGGCAGGTGTTCGGGCGCGGTTCCGGCGGCAGGGATCAGGGCGGTGCCGCCGATGGCCCAGGGGTCCATCAGCCCGGTGCCCAGCGTATAGGTCCAGTTGAACGCGCCCGCATGGCAGAGGCGGTCATCCTGTGTCAGCCCGTACCAGCCCTCGACCATCATCTGCCGCGCCCAGATCGCGCGATGGGCATGGGCCACCGCATGGGGCGTGCCGGATGTGCCCGAGGTATAGACCACATATCCCATCCGGTCCGGATCACCCATGTCATAGGCGGCGGGCGGCAGGGCACGCATGGCCCGCAATTCGCTCAGCCTGAGGGTCCGGTCATGCGGCGCGCAGGCCACGCCCGGATCACGCAGCACCGCCGCCGGGGACAGGTCCGCGATTATCTTGGCGGTTTCGGCTTCGGTCAGTTGCGACGAGGTTGGCACCGGCAAGATTCCGGCGGTGATGGCGCCCAGATAGGCGATCGGGAAATCGACCGTATTGCCCAGCCGCATCAGAACGATCTCGCCCGGCAGGATGCCGCGATCCAGCAGGCCGGTGGCAGTGCCGCGAATGGCGGCCTCAAGCTCTCCATAGGTCCAGTCCTGCGTGCCCAGCACCGAAAGCGCCACCTTGTCGGGCAGCATCTGCGCGTGACGCATCACAAAAGCGGCAAGGTTGAACGGGGTCGGGCAGGGCGGCGGTGGCCCCTCATCGAAGATCGCAAGCATGACGTTTGGCTATCTTGCACGGGCGCGCGTTGCAAGCGGCGTGCGCGGCTCCTATACAGGCGCCATGAAACCGCAGGACGCCACATCACTGATCCGCATTGCCCGCGAAAACGGGACCGAGGAAAGCTCGGAGCCGCTGGATCTTGGCGCGCGGGTGCGCGAGTTGCGCAAGGCGCAGGACTGGACGCTGGAACAGGCGGCCAACGAGGCCGGGCTGGCCCGCTCGACGCTCAGCAAGATCGAGAACGGGCAGATGTCGCCCACCTATGACGCGCTCAAGAAACTGGCGGTGGGGCTGCGCATCTCGGTGCCGCAGCTGTTTACCCAGCCGGAAAAGGGCCAGGTGAACGGGCGCATGTCGGTGACAAAATCCGGCGAAGGGTCGGAACATGCCACCGCGACCTATGAACATGAACTGCTGGCGGGCGCCCTGACCAAAAAGCAGATGCTGCCCTATCGGGCACGGGTCCGGTCCCGCTCGATGGAGGAATTCGACGGCTGGGTGCGCCATGACGGCGAAGAGTTCCTTTATGTGCTGACCGGGGTGGTCCGGCTATACACCGAGTTCTACGAGCCGGTCGAAATGCGTCGCGGCGACAGCGCCTATTACGATGCCACGATGGGGCATAACGTGGTTTCGGTCAGTGACGAGGACGCAACGATTCTGTGGGTGACATCGCTGGCCTGAACCGTGTCAGCCTTTGGCGTCTTCGGTCTCATCCCCGGCAAAGAGCCAGTTCAGCACGACATGGCCGATGAAAACGGCGATGATCTGCATGATAATGAACATCGGGATATGGCCGGGTGAAATGCCCGCAAATGTGTCGGTGAACCCGCGCGCAATGGTCACCGCCGGGTTGGCGAAACTGGTGGACGAGGTGAACCAGTAAGCTCCGGTGATATAGAAGCCGACCAGCGGCGGCACCGCGTCGGGCCGGTGCCGGACACCGCCGAAGATGACAAACAGCAAGCCCAGCGTGGCGACGATCTCGGAGAACCACTGCCCACTGCCACTGCGATGCATGGTTGTTGAGTTTTGCAGCACCGGCAGATCGAACATCAGATGCGCCGCCCAGACACCGATAATCGCCGCGATAATCTGCACGACGACATAAGGCGCCACATCCTTCCACGCATGTTCGCCGCGCAGGGCAAAGGCGAGCGTGACGGCAGGGTTGAAATGCGCGCCCGAGATCGGACCGAGCGTGGTGATGATCGCAAAAAGGATACAGCCGGTGGCAATCGCATTGGCCAGCAGCGCCAGCGCGACATTCCCGTCCGACAGCGTCTGCGCCATGATGCCCGAGCCGACGACACCGATCAGCAGGAAGGCGGTGCCGAAACCCTCGGCGAAAAGTTTGCGGGCGGTCACGTCCTGTCTCCGGTGATTCTGGGTCCGTCAGTCGGCCTGATACCACCAGACATCGGGCATGTATTGCGGCCCGTCGCCATAAATCGGCAGCGCTTGCGGGAATTTCATCTCTTTGACATGGGCGATGCGCCCGACGTCGAAATTCCAGAACGGGATCACATAACGCCCCGAGGTCAGGATACGGTCCAGCGCGCGGGTCGCGGCGATGAAATCCTCGCGTGAGGTTGCGGTGAGCATGTGTTCGATCATCGCATCCACCGCCGGAGAGGCCACCCCCATCAGGTTGCGCGTGCCCGGCGTATCGGCGTTTTCGCTGCCCCAATAGAGCTTTTGTTCGTTGCCCGGCGACAGCGACAGGGCGCGCCGGTAATAGGTCATGTCGAAATCAAGCGCGTTGGTGCGCGAGGTGAATTGCGCATCATCCACCTTTTCGGCGGCAATCACGATGCCCAACCGTTCCAGCGCGCGGGCAAAGATCTCGATCGCGGTTTCGCTTTCCTTGTCGCCCTGGCTGATCAGGATGTTGAACCGCATCGGTGTGCCATTCTGGTCCTGCAGCACGCCATTTTCCACGCTCCACCCGGCCTCTTCCAACAGCGCGGTGGCCGTGCGGATGTTGCGACGGTTGCGCTCGCTGCCGTCGCTTTGCGGCAGGTCATACCCCTCCAGCGCGCCGGGCAGCAGGTCTTCGGCAAAGGGCTCCAGAAGGGCGCGCACCGGGCCGTCGGCTGGACCCGGCTGCAGCGCAAGCTCGGAGCCCGAGAAATACGAGGTGATGCGCGGCTGCGCGCCGCCGGTGATGGTGTCGTTGATGAATTCGAAATTGAACGCATGCAGCAGCGCCTCGCGCACGCGCCAGTCATCGAAGGGCGGTTTGCGGGTGTTCATCACAAAACCGGTGATGCCCGAGGGTTTCAGATGCGGGATGTCAGTCTTGACCACATCGCCGCGCTGCACGGCGGGAAAGTTGTATTGCGTCGCCCATTTGTCGGCGTTGAACTCGCGCACCGCTGACAATTGGCCCGCCTTGAAGGCTTCGAACAGCACGGTCTGGTCGCCAAAGAACTCCAGCCGCATCTCGTCATAATTCATCGTGCCGCGCCGGAACGGGATGTCGCCCCCCCAATAGTCCGGGTTGCGTTTGAAATTGAGGTAACGGCCCGCCTCGTAGCTGTCGATCACATAAGCGCCCGATCCGATGGGAATATCCTGTAACTGCGCCGCGGCGAAATCCTTGCCCTGCCACTGCGCTTTCTGCAGGATCGGGCGCATCCCGGCAATCAGGGCCAGTTCGCGATCCTCGACATTGAAGGTGATCCGTACCTTGCGCGGTCCGGTTTCCTCGATGCTGGCGATTTTGCCCCAGAGGCCGCGATACCGCAGATGCCCCTCGGTACCGAGAGTCTGGTAGGACCAGATCACATCCGCGACCGTGACCGGGTTGCCATCAGAGAATCGGGCCTCGTCCCGCAGGGTGAATTCGACCCATGTCCGCTCCGGATCAGTCTCAACCGATTCGGCCAGAACCCCGTAAAGCGTAAAGGGTTCGTCCCAGGAACGGCCCATCAGGCTCTCATGCGTCCAGAAACGCAACTGCCACGGAACGGTGCCTTTTTGCACAAACGGATTGAGACTGTCGAAGCCGCCGGTATTGCCAAAGACAACCCGTCCGCCCCTGGGAGCATCGGGGTTGGCATAAGGGAGCGACACAAAATCGGGTGGCAGTTCGGGGGCACCATACATAGCTATGCCATGCGTCGATTCTGCATCCGCAAGTTGTACCGTAAAAATGAGGCCGATTCCGGCACTTAGCACGCGTATCCGGCGGGCGATATCCTGTAGCATTTTAGCAACAATCCTGCTCTGGCCTTATTTTGTTATGCTTTGAGCGTAGCGATGGATTCACGTCTTTTCAAACTTTTAGCTTGGATGCCGCAGCGGAATTGCTTATAAAGGAGTCACTGCTCGATAGGTTTCTTGCCTGTATGAAACCTGCCTCAATAACTTAACGCCCGCTTCGTGCGGGCGTTTTTTTTCGTCGTGTCGGCAGCGGGGCGGACCTGGCTGGTAATCTCACATAGCCTGGAATTGTCGTTTGATTTTGCGGCATTTTGTCAGGCCGCACGGGGACCCGCCTGCATTTTCGAAGCCGGGCCGCAATTCACCGCAACTTCCCCGTTTTCTTTGCAACTGCAGCATGGCAGGCTGCGCCTCAGGCAGACAGACCGCGCAGGAGGATGGGGCATGACGCTATCGGGAAAGACCGCCGTAATCACCGGATCGAATTCCGGTATTGGATTGGGGATCGCATGGGAGTTGGCGCGCGCGGGCGCGGATGTGGTTCTGAACTCGTTCACTGATCGCGACGAGGATCACGCGCTGGCGCGTGACATCGCCGAAGAGACCGGCACGCAGGCGCGCTATATCAAGGCCGACATGTCACAAGGCGCGGAATGCCGCGATCTGATCGCACAGGCGGGGTCGTGCGATATTCTGGTGAACAATGCGGGCATTCAGCATGTGGCCCCGATCGATGAGTTTCCGGTCGAGAAATGGGATGCGATCATCGCCATCAACATGAGCTCGGCGTTTCACACCACCGCTGCCGCCCTGCCGATGATGCGCGCGGCAGGCTGGGGCAGGGTGGTCAATATCGCCTCGGCCCACGGGCTGACCGCCTCACCCTTCAAATCGGCCTATATCGCCGCTAAGCACGGTGTCGTGGGCATGACCAAGACCGTCGCGCTTGAAACCGCGCAGGAGCCGATCACGGCAAACGCGATCTGCCCCGGCTATGTGCTGACCCCGCTGGTTGAGGCTCAGATCCCCGACACGATGAAAAAATACGACATGGGCCGCGATGAGGTGGTCAAGAAGGTGATGCTGGAGCGTCAGCCCTCGAAAGAGTTCGCAACGGTCGAACAACTGGGCGGCACAACGGTGTTCCTGTGCTCGGATGCGGCAGCGCAGATCACCGGCACCACGATATCGGTCGATGGCGGCTGGACCGCGCTTTGAGGGGACAGGAGGGGGCTTGCCCACTCTGGGCCCGCGGCCCATTCCCGGGCTCCGCCCGTTCGCAGGCAAAACTGTCCACTGGACAGTTTTCGGGTAGCCTGCTCACCCCCCAAGGTATTTTCAAACAGAAGAAGGAGCGGATCGGGTGAAACGGATCAATCTTGCGCTACAGGGCGGTGGCGCGCATGGGGCGTTCACCTGGGGGGTGCTGGACCGCATTCTGGACGAGCCGGATGTGGAGGTGGCGGCGATCACCGGCACCTCGGCCGGGGCGCTCAATGGCGCGGCGTTCAAATCGGGCATGGTGGCAGACGGGCGCACGGGCGCGCGGCGCAATCTGGATCAGCTCTGGGGTCGGATGGGCGCGGTGGACGATCTGCGGCTCTCGGGCTGGATGTCAGCGCTTGATCCCGGCCATCTGGCGCGGACGATCGAATATTCGCTGCCGTTCTCTGTCGCCGACACCTGGTCGCGGATGGTCTCACCCTACGCCTATGGTCCGTTTTATTCCAACCCCTTGCGCGGGGTTGTTGATGGGTTTGACTACAGGACCGTCTGCGCGGAAGAAGGCCCCGACCTGTTCATCTGCGCCACCTGCGTGCGCTCCGGCAAGATCCGGGTGTTCAAGGGCGGCGAGATCAGCACCGATGCGATCCTCGCTTCGGCCTGTCTGCCCAGCATGTTCCAGGCGGTCAAAATCCACGATCCGAAAACCGGCCGCGACGAGGCCTATTGGGATGGCGGCTATACCGGCAATCCGGCGCTGTTTCCGCTGTTTCACGAAGACTTGCCCGGCGATGTGGTAATCGTCAACATCAACCCGCTGGAGCGTGACGAGCTGCCTGTCACACCGCAACAGATTCAGAACCGGATCAATGAGATCAGCTTTAACTCGTCGCTCTTTCGCGAGTTGCGGGCGATCAATTTTGTCCAGCGCCTGCTGGCCGACGGGACGCTCACGGCGGGGCGCATGAAACGGGTTTTGGTGCACATGATCGCTGATGACGCGTTGATGAACGAGCTGTCGGTGGCAACAAAGATGGTGCCCGCACCGCCAATTCTGCACAAGCTGAAAACGGCGGGGCAAGAGGCGGCGGACCGCTTCCTGAGCCAGCATAAATCCGATCTGGGCGCGCAAAGCACCGTCGATCTGGCCGAGATGTTCAGCTGATCACTCTTCGGGTGGCTGGGTCGGGTCCTTGCCGTTGGGGTAGACGAGGCCGGCTGAAATCACCAGCTTGGCAGCTTCCTCGACGCTCATGTCCAGAATGATCACGTCTTCAGCGGGAAAATAGAGCAGGAAGCCCGAGGTCGGGTTCGGCGTCGTGGGCACGAAGACGCCCAGCAACTGGCCGCCGGTTTCAGCACGCTCTGCCACTTCGCCCTTGGCCGGGATCGAAACGAAACCGATGGCCCAGATCCCCCTGCGCGGGTACTGGATCAGGCAGGCTTTTTCGAAGCTGCGTTCGGACTGGGCGAACACCGTTTCCGAGATTTGTTTGATGCCGGAATAGACCGACCGCACCACCGGCATCCGGTCCACCATGCTTTCGGCGATCTGGATCAGCGAGCGACCGATAAGGCCCTTGGCGATCCAGCCCACAAAGACCGTGAAGACCAGGAAGATGATGACGCCGACACCGCGCAGATTGATGCCGATATATTGCTCGGGGCTGATCGTGCCGGGCACCAGTGGCAGAACCACGCCGTCGATCCAGCCGACCACACTCCAGATCAGCCAGATTGTCAGCCCGACCGGTGCGATCACGACGATGCCGGTCAGAAAGGACGCGCGCAGCCCAGCCAGCAGACCGGGGCGTTTCTGTGGTTCCTCGTCAAATGGTGTGTTCATTTTTGTTCCGTCCAACCCGCAGGTTAGTTAAGTCTTTCTGATCGCGGTAACAATGGCGCAGAACGGTTTCGGTGGGCTCAGCCGGTGATTTCCGACAGAGACCGGGCGATTTTTGCCGCCAGACGGGCATTGTTGCGGACCAATGCGATATTGGCGGTCAGCGACCGGCCCCCGGTGCGTTCGAATATGCGCTGCAGCAGATAGGGCGTCACCGCCTTGCCGGTGATTCCATGGGCGTCGGCATCGGCCTGGCACTGGGCAATGATCGGGGCCAGTTCTTTGGCCGGGATCTGATCCTGGAGCGGGATCGGGTTGGCGACCAGCTGCCCGCCCGGCAGGCCGAGCGCGGCGCGGGTGGCATGGGCGCGGGCGATTGTGGCGGCATCATCCATGCGCAATGGTGCCTTGAGAGGCGACTCTACGGACCAGAAGGCCGGGAACGCGTTCTGCCCATGCGCGATCACCGGCACGCCGAGGGTTTCCAGAACCTCCAGCGTTTTGGCCAGGTCGAGGATCGCCTTGGCCCCCGCCGCAACAACAGTGACCGGCGTTTGCGCCAACTCGTTGAGATCGGCGGAGATGTCGAATGTGGTCTCGGCCCCTTTGTGGACACCGCCAATGCCGCCGGTCGCAAAGACCTCAATCCCGACGCGGTGGGCGGCGATCATGGTGGCGGCAACCGT
This sequence comes from Ruegeria spongiae, assembly GCF_023502395.1. Taxonomy (GTDB): domain Bacteria; phylum Pseudomonadota; class Alphaproteobacteria; order Rhodobacterales; family Rhodobacteraceae; genus Ruegeria_C; species Ruegeria_C spongiae. The sequence goes on from NZ_JAMFMB010000001.1 coordinate 134,286, forward strand.
GGTGGCACCGGTGCCTCCGGTGGCGATGCAGGCCGCCATATCGGCGCGCGACAGCTTTGCCACGCCCTGCGACTGGCCCAGCGCCTGCAGCGCCTCGGCCTCGAGCCCCACATGCAATTGCCCTTCGAGCACTGCGATGGTGGCGGGGACGGCCCCGGCGTCGCGGATATCCTGTTCGACCTGCGCGGCCACCTCGATATTCTGCGGATAGGGCATGCCATGGGTGATGATGGTGCTTTCCAGCGCCACAACGGGTTTGCCAGAGGCGCGCGCGGCGGCGACCTCGGAGGAATGTCGGATGTCGATCACAGCGGGGTCTCTCCTGAAACATAAGTCGCGGCGGCGAGCAGTGCGCGGTTGAGCGCGGCTGCGCGGCCCGCACCTGTAGCCTCGGCCGCGATATGTGCGGCCATGAACGTGTCGCCAGCACCGGTCACGCGAGTGACCAGCACTGCGGGCGGGGTCTGGGTGATTGCGCCGCTGGCATCAGCCTCGGTCGCGGACTTACCGCCATCGGTCACCAGCACCCGCAGCGCGCCACGACCCAGCAAGCCTTGCGCGGCGGTGGCGGAATCGGGGAATTCGGTCTGACACAGCAGCCCCGCCTCTTCGAGATTGACATACAGCGTGGCGCGAGCGTTTTGCAGGAACGGCAGCAGCCGCTCGGCCTTGCCGGGCGAGGCCGGGGCCACGCGCAGATCGGCGCGTGCAAAAGCCGGGTTCTTTGCGATTTCTTCCAGCAGAGAAAGCGTCAGGTTGCCGTCGAGCGCAACCAACCCGTCATAGGGAGCCTCGCGCGACCCCAAGGCGCCATCTTCCATCGGGCGCAGGATTTTCGCGCCCGCCGCTTCCAGCGAATGGGCGTCGGCAATGGCGGCGATCAGACCATTTGCGCCCTCGACCGCCATGTAGCGATCTGTCGGCAGGTCTTCGGAGCGGTAGATATGGGCGGTTTCCATGCCCATGCGCGCGCATGTGCTGATCAACTCATCGCCTTCGGCGTCGCGTCCGATCGTGGTCAGCAGGGCCGGTGTCATGCCGAACCGGACCAGCGTCATTGCGATATTCATCGCCACACCGCCAGGCAGGCGGGTGATGCGTCCGGGCACGTCCGATCCCTGCCGCATGTGACTGGCCGAGCGCCCGATCACATCCCACAGAACCGAGCCGATACAAAGAATATCCGTCTGCTGCGTCATGTCTGCTCTCATGCCCAGAAATCGATTGCTGCGCAAGGGCCGCCGCCGCTCAGGGCACCGCGAATGTCAGCGACGCCCACAGGCTTTCCCAGACCGCACCCTCGGGCCCGTCATAGGGACGCAGCCGGACAGCATCCAGCAGGTAGCTGTGACCGGATGTCACCGGGATCACAGCGCGCCCGTGCGCATCGGTGCGGGTCAGCGAGATCTGCACGGCGCCATCGGGGGCCCTGTCGAAAATCTCGACCTGTGCATCCGGTTGCGGCTGGCCCTGATAATAAAGCTGCACGGCAACGCCATCGGCGCGTGGATCGGAATAGGGATTGGTCAGGGCGACGAATTCGGTCTCCATCCCGCTGCGCGTGTCAGCACCCTTGCCGGTGCCGACTGCGACCAGCGATTTGGCAAAACGGGTATAAACCTCATGGAACCCGTCCAAAGGCAGGCCGCGCGCCAGATGCTGTTCGCGGATGCCGGGAAAGTCCTTGTGATCGGCAAAATCCTGAAATGTCTGCCAGTCCTTGTAGTCGAGCGTGTCGGGCGCGGTCTGGTGCAGGATGACCACAAGACCGTCCCGTTCGGGCTGCGTGCTCAGCGCCGGAATGTCGCCAAGACGACCCTCATAAGGCAATGCGTTGCCGCCATACCGCAGCTCGAACCGGGCGATGCGATTGGGGAAATAGGCCTGCGGCGTGCCATAGAGTTTCTGCCCCACCCGCAGTTGCGCCGTCAGTTCAGTGTCGGTTTCGACTTGAAACTTCAACGGTTCGATCCAAAACTCATGCGCAAGGCCCGGCAGGGCAAAGGCACAAGCCGAAACAAGGGCGAGCAGGGGGCGGCGGGACATGGCAGGGACCTTTCACGCGATGCACCTCAGGCTGCGCCTGTGGGTGCTGCTGTCAAGTCTCTGGTGTTTGTGCGCACCCGCTCTGGCCCATGAGGTGACGCCGAGCATCGCCGATTTCTCGGTCAGCGAGGGTCAGCTGACCATGGAATTCCGTCTGAATGTCGAGGCGTTTCTGGCCGGGATCGATCTGGACGGGATGAGCGACACGGACGAGTCGGAGCTTTCAACCAACTATGACAGCTACCGCGCCATGGGGTCTGCGGAACTTGAACCGCTGGTGCGCGATTTTGCGATCGGCTGGATCGAAACGCTGGCTGTGGATGTGGGCGGGCCGGTGGACCTGTCCTTTGAAGGGGTGCGCATCCCGGTGATCGGAGACACCGATCTGCCGCGCGCCTCGCATCTGCTGTTTGCCGGGGGAGTGCCCGCAGCGGCGCGTGAATTCCGGATGACATGGCCCGGTGGAGCGGGCGATCTGGTGTTGCGTCAACAGGGGGTCAAGGACCCTTACACCGGTTATCTGAAAGGTGGCGAGACCAGTCCCGCGATTGCCCTTGCGGGTGGGGCAGCGCTGGGGCCTATGGCGACGTTTCAGGCCTATGTTCCCATCGGGTTCGAACATATCCTGCCCTATGGGATCGACCACATCCTGTTTGTGCTGGGGCTGTTCTTTCTCAGCCCGCGCCTGCGCCCGCTGGTCTGGCAGATCAGTGCCTTCACGCTCGCCCATACGCTGACACTGGCATTGGGGACGTTGGGTGTGGTGCAGGTGCGGCCCGAGATCGTCGAGCCGCTGATCGCGCTGTCGATCGTGTTTGTGGCGCTTGAGAATATCTTTGTGCGGCGTCTATACCCGTGGCGGGTCGTGGTGGTGTTCGGCTTTGGATTGCTGCACGGGCTGGGTTTTGCCACGGTTCTGGGCGAATACGGGTTGCCTGCGGCTCAGTTCATCCCGGCGTTGGTCGGGTTCAATATCGGGGTCGAGATCGGACAGCTGACAGTGATCGCCATCGCATTCCTGACGGTCGGTCTGTGGTTTCGCGACCGCAGCTGGTATCGCGGCCGGATCGCTATCCCGGCCTCGCTGGTGATCGCCGGAATAGGGGCCTACTGGTTTGTCGAGCGGGTTTATCTGACCTAGGATCAACCCATTGCAGCGACAAGCTGTTGCAGATTGGCCAGCGGGTCCTCACCCTCCCAGATCTCCTGACCGATGCCAAAGAAATCGGTCTGAGAGGCAAGCTGGCGGACCAGATCCTCGGTCAGGCGGCCCTCGGCCACGACGGGCACTTCGATCATTTCGGACCACCACTGGAACAGGTCCGGTTCGGCAAAGGCGCCATCACCCAGAGCGGTCGCGCCGAGCGGGCCGAAACTGACATAATCGGCGCCGGCCTCGCCTGCGGACATGCCGTCATGGCGCGAAACACCACAAAAGCTGCCGACGATGGCGTCGGCACCAAGCTCTTTGCGGGCCGCGCGGACCGAGCGTGCGGCATCGCTGAGATGCACGCCGTCCAGCCCCAGCCGCTGCGCCAGCAACACGTGATCCGAGATCACCAGCGCGACATCGCGGGCATGGGCCACCTCGCGCAGCGCATCGGCGCTGCGGGCGACATGGTCTTCGTCAGCACTGGACAAGGCCAGCCGGATGCAGGCGATCTCGGCCTCGTCAAGAACCCGCGCCAGTTGATCAGGAAACTGCTGCGGGTCGATCTCGGGCGGGGTGATCAGGTAGATCTGCGGCTGCTCGGGGCTGTCCATGATGGCGGTCCTTCAGGTCTTGGTTTCGGGCCGTTTACTGGATTGCGGGTGCGATGGGAATATCAAAGGCGCGCTGCCGGGCAAGCTGCGGCCTTCAGGATGAAACGCCGATGCCAGCTTGCGTAACCCGCGCTGGCGCTTTAGAGCGGGCGCGGCCTTGCAGGAGTGTGACATGCCCAGCGAAAACCCCCAGCCCGCCTTTGTGCTTGTGCGCCCGCAGATGGGCGAGAATATCGGTGCGGCGGCGCGGGCGATGTGGAATTTCGGGCTGGACCGGTTGCGCATTGTCGCCCCGCGCGATGGCTGGCCGAACCCCAAGGCGGTGGCGATGTCCTCGGGCGCGGGGCGGTTGCTGGACGAGGCACAGCTTTGTGACGATCTGCCCGACGCGCTGTCGGATTGCACCTTCGTGTTTGCCACCACGGCACGGCAGCGGGGGTTGACCAAGCCGGTGATGAGCCCCGAGGCCGCGATGCAACTGGCCGCTGAGAAGATCGCGGCGGGGGAAAAGATCGCCGTGCTCTTCGGGCCGGAACGGGCCGGGTTGGAAAATGAGGATATCGCCAAGGCCAATGCCATCATCTCGGTGCCGGTGAACCCGGAATACGCCTCGCTCAATCTCGGGCAATGTGTGTTGCTGGTGGCTTACGAATGGATGCGCCGGGTGGGCGATGTGGTGCATGAGAGCACCGATTTGGGCAAGGGCGACTGGGCGACCGGGCAAGAGGTCGAGAAGCTGGTCGAGCATTACGAGGAACGGCTGGAGGAGGCCGGGTTCTTCTATCCGCCTGCAAAGGCGGCGAACATGAAGCTGAACCTGCGCAATCTGTGGTCGCGGATGCGGATGACACGCGCCGATGTGCAGATGCTGCATGGGATCATGCGCCAGATGGTGCGTTGGAAGGAACGCGGCGGTGAGTGACGCTGGACCTTCCCGTCCCGGCATCCTAGCGTGCGGCCAGACATGGAAAATGAGGGCGAGATGAGCGGAAAGCGCAGCATCTTCGAAGAGGTCTCGGACGACAACAAGCAAGAGGCCGTGCAACCCGGCATGATCGATCGCGGGCGCGGCGGCGCGCGGGGCGGTATCCGCGCCTGGCTAATGGTGCTGTTTGCGCTGGTTGTGGCGATGATCGTGGTGGGCGGGCTGACCCGGCTGACCGATAGCGGGTTGTCGATCACCGAATGGCGTCCCGTCACCGGAGCCGTCCCGCCCATGTCCGAGGTCGAATGGCAGGCCGAGTTCGACAAATACAAACAGATCGACCAGTGGCGCATCCAGAACCAGTGGATGGAATTGCCGGATTTCAAGGAGATCTACTGGTGGGAATGGGGCCACAGGCAGCTGGGCCGGATCATCGGTCTGGTCTGGGCCGTCGGGTTCCTGGGCTTTCTGCTCTTGCGGAAAATCCCGACTGGCTGGACTGGTCGTCTGATCATTCCCGGTGCGCTGGGGGCTCTGCAAGGCGGTGTCGGCTGGTGGATGGTCGCCTCGGGCGTGACGCAGGGCGAGGGGATGATCGCGGTTGCCAGTTACCGGCTGGCGCTACATCTGGGGCTGGCCTTTGTGATCCTCGGGTTTCTGGGCTGGTACATCCTGCTGCTGGGCCGCGAAGAGCGCGCGTTGATGCAGGCGCGGCGAACAAAAGAGGCAAAGCTCTTCTCGCTCTCGACCGGGTTGATGCACTTCGCCTTTCTGCAAATCCTGCTGGGTGCGCTGGTTGCGGGGATCGATGCCGGGCGGTCCTATACCGACTGGCCGCTGATGGGCGGGCAGGTGCTGCCGCCGGATGCCACAGTGCTGGAGCCGATTTGGCGGAACTTCTTTGAAAGCCCGGGACTGGTGCAGTGGATTCATCGCGCGGCGGGTTATCTGCTGCTGATCTTTGTCATCGTTGTCTGGCGGCGCGGCCGGTCCAGCGCCCATCCGCAAACCCGCTTTGCCTTCAATGCGGTGCTGGCCGGGCTGATGCTGCAGGTGGTTCTGGGCGTCATTACCGTGATCTATGCCGCGCCCTGGCAGATCGCCATTCTGCATCAATTGATGGCGGTGCTGGTCTGGGTGCTGATCCTGCGGGCGCGGTTCCTCAGCGCCTATCCCATTTCCACCTCTGTCCGGGGAATATGACCATGACCGCCTATGACGAGTTGATGGCCTATCAGCGCGAGACAACGGCCCTGTCGATGATCGCGGGCCGTTTGGGCTGGGATCAGGAAACCGTGATGCCGCGTGGCGCCGCCAGCCAGCGGGGTGAGGAAATGGCGGCGATCGAGGCGGTGCTGCACGCCCGCCGCTCGGACCCGCGTGTGGGCGATTGGCTGGCCGGCGCCGAGGCCCCGGATCAGGCGGGTGCGGCACAGCTGCGCGAGATTCGCCGCGCCTATGATCGCACGATGAAGGTCCCCGCCGATCTGGCCAAACGCATCGCCCGGGTCACGTCCGAGGCACAGGGCACATGGGCACAGGCCCGCGCTGATGAAGATGTGGCGGCTTTTCTGCCGGTGCTGGAGGAGGTGGTCGCGCTCAAACGCGAAGAAGGTGCGGCGCTGGCCTCGGGCGGTGATGTCTATGACGCCATGATCGAGGATTATGAGCCGCATACGACCGCGGCTCAGATCGGTGCAATCTTTGAAGCGATGCGGCCCCGGCTGGTCGATCTGCGCGCCCGGCTGCTGGCGCAACCCATGTCCGCAGGGCTGGAGGGCGAATTTGACGAGGCCAAGCAGATGGAACTGACCCATCTTCTGGCGCGCACCTTCGGCTACGATCTGGATCGGGGCAGGTTGGACAAGGCGGTGCACCCGTTCAGCTCGGGCTCCGGCAATGATGTCCGCATCACCACGCGCACCAGCCTGACCGACCCGTTCAACTGCTTCTACTCGACCATTCACGAGGTCGGCCACGCCACCTATGAACAGAATATCGACTCCGCCTATCTGCTGACGCCGCTGGGGCAGGGCGCATCCATGGGCGTGCATGAAAGCCAGAGCCGGATCTACGAGAACCAGATTGGCCGCTCGCGCGCCTTCACCGGCTGGCTTTTCGGGCAGATGCGCGACACGTTCGGGGGTTTTGGGATCGCGGATGCAGATGCGTTTTACGCCGCCGCCAACCGCGTCCATAACGGCCATATCCGCACCGAGGCGGATGAGGTGCAGTATAACCTGCACATCATGCTGCGCTTTGATCTGGAGCGCGCCCTGATGCAGGGCGACCTGCAGGTCCGCGATCTGGAAGCCGCCTGGAATGACCGGTTCGAGGATGATTTCGGCTATGCGGTGGACCGGCCCTCAAACGGCTGTCTGCAGGATGTGCATTGGTCGGTTGGCCTGTTTGGGTATTTCCCGACCTACAGCCTGGGCAATGTCTATGCCGGGTGTCTTTATGAGGCGCTGCGCCGCGCGGTTCCCGATCTGGATGCGCAACTTGCTGCCGGAGACACCTCGGGCGCGACGGCCTGGTTGCGCGACGCCCTGCAACGCTTTGGCGGGCTTTATGCACCACGCGATGTGATCAAGCGGGCCAGCGGGATGGAGCCATCGCCTGAACCGCTGCTGAACTACCTTGAGAGCAAATTCGGCGCACTCTATGGGCTTTGAGGCTTGCAGGTGATGTCGGCCAAAGGTGTGCTGTGCGGATCGGGACGAAACGCTGGCCTTTCTGGCATGGCACGCGCGTTCTAATTGCGGGTTCTCACCGTTCGGAACAACAGCAAGAAGACGAAGGCTGAACCGATCGAGGTGGTGACGATCCCGACGGGCAGTTCCTGCGGTGCCAGAAGCAGTCTGCTGAGGATGTCCGAGCCGGTCAGCAAGGCCGCGCCCACCAATGCGGCTGTTGGCAAAAGCTGGCTGTGCAGCGGCCCCGCGATCCCGCGCGCGATATGGGGGACCATCAGGCCGACAAAGCCGATGACGCCGGCGACCGAGACAAATACGGCCGTTGCAAGAGCCGATGCGAAGAACATGCTGAACCTCAGGCCCTGCACCGGAACGCCCAGAGTTGCGGCGGTCAGGTCTCCGGTCAGGAGCGCGTCCAGCCAGCGGTTTCGGTACAGAGAATAGCTCAGGATCAGCAACAATCCGGCGCAGACAAGCGGGAAAGTCTCCCACCGGGCCAGACCCAAGCCGCCCAGCATCCAGAAGATGACGGAATGCGCCGCGCGGCTGTCGCCCGCGAAGATCAGATAATTGGTGATGGCCGAAAACAGGAAGGAAACTGCAAGCCCCGCAAGGATCAGCTTTTCCGGCGCGCTGGTGCGCAAGCCGTGGACCAGCGCCAGCACAATGCCTGACGCCACAAGCCCGCCGCAAAAAGCTGCCAGCGGCAAAGTCCAGAAACCCAGAATGTCGCCGGTCACGGTGATGACGAACACGGCCCCTGCCGCGGCGCCTGACGACAGACCAAACAGGAACGGGTCGGCCAGATCGTTGCGCGTTGTGGTTTGCAGAACCACACCGACAAGGCCCAAGCCCGCGCCGATTACAGCGGCAAACAATGCGCGGGGCAAGCGCAGGTCAAAGACGATGCGGTGCATCGCAGACATCTCGCCCTCGACCAGCCCGGTTCCCAGCAGAATCGCCGTCACGGTGTCGGACAGGGGAATGGATGTCGTGCCATAAATGGTCGAAATCAGCAAAAGGGCGGCCAGAACGACCGCCCCCAGCAACAGTGTCAGGCCCAATCGGCCCATATCAGTTGAGATCCGGATGCATGGCCCGCGCCATTTTCGAGATCGCGTCGATATTCGCGGGCCCCGGTGTCAGCTCTTCGTAGCGCAAGCCGATCCAGCGTTGGTTCTTCACGGCATCGGTTTGCGACATCACGGGGTGTTCCTGCAGGAATTTGAAGGTATCCGCCGCGCCATTGCCGGTCTGATAATCCAGCAGGACCAGAAATTCCGGATTTGCCGCCGCAACCGCCTCCCAGGACGTCCGGCCCCAGCTTGTGTCCATCCCATGGGTGACATTCTCGCCCCCAGCCGCCGCAATCATCGCGTCCGGGATTGCGAACTTGCCTGCCGTAAAGGGTGCGTCCGCCGGGCCGTCCAGCAGGAAAACACGGGGTTTTGCCAGATCAGCGGTCTGCGTGCGGATTGTAGACAGTTGTTCTTTCCAGCTAGAAACCAGCGCCTCGGCCTTGTCCTCGACATGCATGACCTTGCCCAGTCGCAGAACGTCGTCGAACAGCAGGTCCATGCTGGCCTCGGGGCGGTCCTTGTCCAGATGGACGCAGCTTTCCGTCAGGATCATGGTCTTGATGCCAAACGGTTTCAACGTATCCGGCGTCACGTCGCCGCCCGGCTTCATGCCATAATACCAGCCCGCGAAGAACAGGTCGGGTTCAGCCGCGACCAGATTTTCAACCGTCGGGTATTTCGGCGCAAGCTCGGGGATGTCACCGCGCAGCGTCTCGAATTCAGGGCTCGTCTTGTACCAACCGGTAATGCCGGTCAGGCCGACGATCTTGTCCTGCAGGCCAAGCGCGAAGGCCATATCGGTCATGTTCATGTCATGAACAACCAGCCGCTCGGGCTGGGTTTCAAACACCAGAGGTTTGCCGCAATTGTCGACCGTCACCTCATGGGCGGTGGCGGCGCTGCTTGCCATGGCTGAGACCAGCGCCACGGACCAGATGTGTTTCATTTAGGAATGCCCCTTCATTTGGGTGGAGAATGTGGTTCTTCGGATATCCAACGCTGGAATTACCCGGCCTTCATGGGGAAAGCTCAGGTAATCAACGCCAAATGTTTCGCGCACCCGTTCAGGCGTCAGCACGTCGGCCACCGGGCCAAAACCGGTCAACCGGGTGGATTTCATCAGCGCGACATGGGTGGCGAATTCGGGGATCATCACCAGATCATGGACGATCATGACCACGGTGATGCCAAGCTCAGCGACCAGCGACAGCATCCGCCCCTTGGCATCCGGGTCCAGATGGTTGGTCGGTTCGTCGAGAAACAACAGCGATGGGTTCTGCGCCAGCGCCCGCGCGATATGAGCCCGCTGACGCTCACCCCCGGAAAGCTGAGCCTTCCGCTTGTCGGCCATTGCGCTCAGACCCGTCAGGTCAAGTATTCGGCTCAGTTCTCTGGCATGGTCCTCGGACGAGCGATCCGCGCGGATCGGAATCTGCCCCAAAGCGATGTAATCCCGCAGCGCCAAACGCCCATCCGGCAGTTCTTGCTGACTGACCACGGCGATCATCCGCGCGCGCTCTTTGGCTGAAAGGTCTTTCAGACTGCGCTCATTGATCGACACATCCCCCAACGCCAGCGCCTCTGCCCCGCAAAGCAGGTTCAGCAGGGTGGTTTTGCCTGCGCCATTGGGACCAGCAATCGCCAGAATGGCGCCCTCGTTCACCTCGAAGGACACACCCTGCAACAGGGCGTCACCGTTCTGCGCATAAAACTCCAGGTCTCTGGCTTTCAGAAAGGGGGTGGGTGTCATGTCGGCACCTCTTGCGTGATCCGGGGCATCCGCGACAGGGTTTTCGTCAGCAACAGGTGCGGTCGCTCGGTGGCTCGGGTCCAGCCATCCGGGCTTTGAAAGTACTGGTCGGCAAATTCTGCCAACGCCTCGACGTCTTGCGCGGTCCGAATGTCGCCGAACAGGTACTGCGCCTTGTTAGGTGCCTGAAACCCGACCGTTCCTGGATGGTCGCAGCCCGCCATACAGTCGACAGAGCGGATTGCAAAACCCTCGGGCAGCCGGTTCGTCAACGCCTCACGCAGGGAGATGGCAGACCGGCCAGCGGTGCAGGTCGTGCAGATCAGCAGGAAATGGTCAGCTTTTTGCGGCATTGTCCGCCCCGCATGTGCCCAAGCGCGGATCGCAGGTGCCGGTTATATAAACCCGTGTCTGACGTGCCATCAAAGCCTCCTTCCAGGACGCCCCGCCCCGGGTTGGTTGAACATCTGATGGCAGGTCTCCTGACTTGCGGGTCGTTGCGCGGCCATCCTTCCCGGCCTTGGGGCCAGTGGCTGATTGGCGTTGCTCACCACTTACAGTTGCGGGGGCAGTTACGGACTTGGCGCTGATCGGCAGACCTCACCGTATTCCCTTTTTCGTCCCCTGGGCGCACCATGGGGAACCATCTGACTGCCTGAGTGCCCGAGGCCGCGAGATGTGTCAATACGGGCAGGACATTTCAACAAAACGAACCGTTCTTGTGGGATGACAGCTTTCAGGACCAGAAGCCGCCATTCGCCTCGCAGACAACATCAGGCACATTTGGTCGCAGAGCAGACATCCAATCCCGGTCCGCTCAGTCAAAATCCGACGTTGCCACCCAAATAACATCCATTGTGATATCTTTCACAGAAACAATACGTGCACTCTGGTAATATTGTTTGGTGAGACGTTGCTTGGCGGCATAAAGTTTCAAAAAAACGGACATTTTTTGAAGCATTGTTGCGCGATCTATGCCACACTTGTCTCGTAGTAATGAGTAAAATTGTGCGGTGTTGTTATGTTACATTCAAATCCTATACCGTCTGGACCGCAACCTGCGGCAATAGACTGTGAAACGGCGATCCTGATCCGGTCCGTCTTCCTTCCCATTTTCAACCGTGTCTCAAGTTGGACGGCGCTGATTGATGAGATGCAGGCGAGGGAATACAGTCTTGCCTTCCGGGGCGGGACCTTTTCGATCATTGATGACCGGAACGGAAAACGCCTGTGCGGATTGCGGTTCCTTGGGCTGAACTTGCAGGAGCTTGTCGCGCGGATGGGACGGCCGAAAGTGATCGTGCGTTCCGGACGCAAACTCGACGGTGAACTGATGCGCGATCCGGCGGAACTCCTGCGGAATTGAGATGCCGCGCGAGGGTCGCGACAGGCCGCCTCAAATCCAGTAGGTCAGTGCGACCGGCAGCACCAGTATGGTGGCGAGCGTCGACACGAGGATAAAGCCGGCCACATCCGGCCCGTATTCCGGCATATGCTGATCGATGAAGAGATAGGTCGCGACGGATGAGGGCATCAGACAACACAGCATGAAGGCCCCGCGCTCGGCCCCGGTAAAGCCAAAGACCGGCACCAGCAGGCTGGCGATGGCCACCGCCATGATCAGATGCAGCAGTGTCAGAACCACCGACCGCCAGAGCGCGCCCACCTTGAGCGTCGCCAGTGTGTGACCCAATGTCAGCAGCATCAGCGGAATCGACATCCCGCCCAGAATATCGAAGGATTTCTCGACCGGTGAGGGCAGGGTCTGTCCTGTGGCCATCAGCCCAAGCGAGAGGATCACCGCATAGATAATGGGCGAGGTCAGCAGGTTTTTCAGCGAAAAGGTCCCGGCGGGAATCCACATGCCGATGGTGAAGACGCTGACCAGCACGACGACGACAAAGGCCATCGTATAGGCCATGCCCGTATCTCCGAAAGCCAGCAGGGTGATCGGCAGGCCGATATTGCCCACATTGGAATGCATCAGCGGCGTCAGAAAGGCGCGCACCGGCAGCTGCATGGCCTTGAGAACCAGAAAGCCCAGAATGGCGAACCCCGCAACCACCAGGGACGCTGCCGCGAGCATGTCCAGAAAGGACGCGACGGCGATCTTTGTGCTCGAAAGATGCGAGATGATCAGGGTCGGATAGCCAACCTTTGCCACAATCGCGCCGATGATCTTGTTGTCGTACGGTGCCTTTGCAATCGCCAGCCACCAGCCGATCCCGGCGCAGATCATCACCGGCAGAACCACATTCAGGACATGTAGGAAAAGCTGTTCCAAACCGCACCTTCTACCCGAATGGCCGGACACCCGGCGGGGGCAGGGCAAGGCCGTCGGAACGGCCTTGCTCGCATCTTGTCTTAGTCTTCGGGCTCGTCCTCGGCCTGCTCGGCGATCCAGGCCACGCTGACGACCTCTTCGCCCTTGCCGGTGTTGAACACCTTCACCCCGCCGGCAGAGCGCGAACGGAACGAGATGCCATCCACCGGCACCCGGATCGACTGGCCCTTCGACGTTGCCAGCATGATCTGGTCGTCCAGTTCCACCGGGAAGGACGCCACCAGTGCGCCGCCGCGCATCGCCTTGTCCATGGCCGCCACGCCCATGCCGCCGCGTCCGCGCACCGGGTAGTCGTGGCTGGAACTCAGCTTGCCGGAGCCACCCGAGGTGATGGTCAGAATCAGCATTTCAGAGGCCGACATCTCGGCATATTTGTCCTGGCTGAAATCGCTGCTGGCGGAGACGCCTTCATCTTCGCCATTGTCCTCGTCTGTCAGACCCGCCACGGCGCGGCGCATCTTCAGATAGGCGGCGCGGTCCTCGGGGCTGGCCTCGAAATGGCGGATCACCGACATCGACACGACACGGTCGCCATTGCTGAGACGGATGCCCCGCACCCCTGTCGACTCGCGCGAGTTGAAGACCCGCACATCGGTGGTGCGGAACCGGATGGCACGACCGGAGTTGGTGACCAGCATCACATCATCCTCATCCGAGCAGATGCGCGCGTTTACCAGTTCCACGCTCTCGGGCAGCTTCATGGCGATCTTGCCGTTTCGCCGGACATTGGTGAAATCGGACAACCGGTTGCGCCGCACATCACCGGCGCTGGTGGCAAACACCACCTGCAGGTTTTCCCATTCCGCATCCGGCACATCCACCGGCATGATCGCCGCAATCGACACACCCACCGGGATCGGCAGGATGTTGACGATGGCCTTGCCCTTGCCGGTGCGCCCGCTCAGCGGCAGACGCCAGGTCTTGAGCTTGTAGACCATGCCGTCCGTGGTGAAGAACAGAAGTTGGGTGTGCGTATTGGCCACGAAGAGGGTGGTGACCACATCCTCTTCTTTGGTCTGCATCCCCGATATCCCTTTGCCGCCGCGCTTTTGCGAGCGGAAATCGGCAAGCGGGGTGCGTTTGATATAGCCACCGCTTGTCACGGTCACGACCATATCCTCGCGCTCGATCAGGTCCTCGTCTTCCATATCGCCGGACCAGTCGACGATCTCGGTGCGGCGCGGAACGGCGAAGTTTTCCCTTACCTCGCGCAGCTCATCGGCGATGATGCCCATGATGCGCTCGCGCGAGCCCAGAATCTCAAGGTATTCCTTGATCTTGCCAGCCAGTTCTTCCAGCTCGTCGGTGACTTCCTTGACGCCGATCTGGGTCAGGCGCTGCAGGCGCAGTTCGAGGATGGCACGGGCCTGCGTTTCGGACAGGTTATAGGTGCCGTCCTCGTTCGCCGTATGCGTCGGATCGTCGATCAGAGCGATATATTCCAGGATCGGCTGGGCCGGCCAGCGCCGGGTCATCAGTTTGTCACGCGCTTCGGCCGCGTCAGCCGATTGCCGGATCGTTGCGACAATTTCGTCGATGTTGGTGACGGCAACGGCCAGACCGCACAGGATATGACTGCGCTCGCGTGCCTTGCGCAACAGATACGCGGTTCGGCGCGCAACGACATCTTCACGGAAGTCGATGAACGATGTCAGGAAACGGCGCAGGGTCAGCTGTTCGGGCCGACCACCATTCAACGCCAGCATGTTGCAGCCGAAATAGGTTTGCATCGGTGAAAAGCGATACAGCTGGTTCAGCACCACCTCGGGCGTCGCGTCGCGCTTCAACTCAACCACGACGCGCACACCATTGCGGTCGGATTCGTCCTGTACATGGGCCACGCCTTCGATCTTCTTCTCGCGGACCTGCTCGGCAATCTTCTCGATCATCGAGGCCTTGTTCACCTGATAGGGGATCTCGTCCACGACGATGGCGTAGCGGTCTTTGCGCAGTTCCTCGACCCGGGTCTTGGCGCGGATGACGACGCTGCCGCGCCCCTCCAGATAGGCCTTGCGCGCACCTGAGCGGCCCAGCATCACACCCCCGGTGGGGAAATCGGGGCCGGGCACATAGTCGATCAGCTGTTCGCTGGTCAGGTCCGGGTCGTCGATCAGCGCCAACGTGGCATCCACGACCTCGCCCAGATTGTGCGGCGGGATGTTGGTGGCCATGCCGACGGCGATCCCACCGGCACCATTGACCAGCATGTTCGGGAAACGGGCGGGCAGGACGGTCGGTTCCTTGTCCTTGCCGTCGTAATTGTCCTGAAAATCGACCGTGTCTTTTTCGATATCGGCCAGAAGCGAGGCGGCGGGCTTGTCCATCCGCACCTCGGTATAGCGCATGGCCGCCGGGTTATCGCCATCCATCGAGCCAAAGTTGCCCTGACCATCCAAGAGCGGCAGCGACATCGAGAAATCCTGCGCCATCCGCACCAATGCGTCATAGATCGCGCTGTCTCCGTGCGGGTGGTATTTACCCATCACATCGCCGACCGGACGCGCCGATTTGCGATAGGATTTTTCGTGGGTATTGCCGGTCTCGTGCATCGCATAGAGGATGCGCCGGTGCACCGGTTTCAGCCCGTCGCGCAGGTCGGGGATGGCACGGCTGACAATCACGCTCATCGCGTAATCGAGATAAGATGTGCGCATCTCGGATTCGATGGAAACCGTCGGCCCGTCATAGACTGGGCGTTCAGGCGGGGTTTCATCCATGTTTTCAGGAGTTTCTGGCGTATCGCTCAAGTGGTCTGCCCGATCTTCATTCTGGGTCTATATCTTGTGGCTGCACTCTATCAGACAGCGCATATAGGGTGCAAGCGGCGTGATTTGTGACGCAAAAAGCGCAGTTCACATTGCGTTAACATATTGTTTTCCGAAAGGATTAACCATTTCTATGCTATCATGGGGGGACCACAGCACAAACTGGAGGTCTTAGATGGAGAGAAGTGAAACAGAGTTGATGCTTAAAGGGTACGGGCTGACCACGGCGGAATTTTTCTACCACATGCCTGATTATGTCCATGTTCTGAATACATTTATTTGGCAAGATTATGATATGGCACCAGATCACCCGAAGCTTTTTGAATTCGTGGAATTCTGGCAGCGAGAGATTGAAGGCCCGCTGCATTCGGTGCGGTTCACACATCGCAAGATGATATCGCCGGGCGAATGGCAGAATGTGAAGGGGGAATTCTACGTCAACTGACGCGGGCGCCTCAGCCCACGCGCCAGGCATAAACGGCACACCCGGTAGAGCCGTTGGCAGTAAAGCTGTTGCCATCCGGCGCAAGCCGACCGCGCCATGTCACCGTGATGCCGGGGAAATAATCGGTCCCCGAAAGCTGGCTTTCGTTCAGATAGATCACGGTGTTGGCCTTCTGGCCCAGTGAATCCGCAAGCTTGCCATTGTACTTATTGCCCCCAGCGCGCGTATAGCGCACTTGGCCGGTAACCTTCACCAGCAGGGCGCAGGTGGCCTTGAAGTTCCAGGTTCCCGCCATGCTCAGCGTTGTGGTCTTCGGCTTCAGAGCGGGCGTTGGCGCCACCGCCACTTTGCAGATTGTGCCATTGTGACCCTGCAACTCTTCCAGCGCATGGGCGGTGCCCAGATCATCCGCGCCCAGATCGGACCCGCTGTCGCGCAGATAGGCGCCAAACGCGCGCCGTGTGCGCGGCCCGGCAACGCCGTCGGCCCCACCGGCGCTGCATCCAAGCGCGTTCAGCGCCACTTGCGTGTCGCGCATGACGTTGCGCTGGTCGGTGACCACCGGGTCGGCGGCCACCTCGACCGTTTCCGTGTCTGCCTGACGGGACACCGGGGCGGTGTCGGCCTGTGCCAGCGACTCGCGCAGTTGCAGCGCAACCGTGTAGCTGTAATCGTCCGCGTTTGCCTTGTAGCGGTTCAGAAAGCTGTCCAGAGCGTTCACCGTGCCGACAGAGCGCGCCAGTTCCAGGTCGGCGCGCATGCCCGTGTCGGGCAGGGCGCTTGCCACCGGTGCCGCCACGGCGGCATTGGTGAAATAGAACTCCCCAAGCAATTCGTCGTAATAGGCAGGCACCTGACGGTGCTGCACCGAACTGGCCAGGTCGCGAACCTCGATCCGCAGGTCAGAGACCAGTGCGCGCAGTTCCAGACCTGGTTTCGAAAGACGCGGCAGCAGCGCGCGGGTAAAGACCGAGTTCTGCGCCTCGTCCCCGTCATGCAGCCTGTCCAAAGCCATCTGCCCCGCTCCGGCCGAGAAGATCACGAATGTGCCCTGCGGCGCGGCGATCCGGCCCAGACCCCGTGTGCCGCCGATGCTGCGGCCCTGCGCGGTCTCGAACGGGTTGTCGCGACACGCGTCGATCACCGCGATCGCGGTGCGCGCGCCGGTCTTGCGCACCCGGTCCAGCAGGTCCGACAGAGCAATGGATTCGGATTTAACGAAATCACTCTCGCCACCCGAGGGCGCGATAATGTCGGTTGGCAGCAAATAGTTCTCGCCGTCGATCTCGACACCGTGACCGGCATAAAACACAAAGGCAGTGTCTCCGGGCTGCAGTTTCGAGGTGAACTCCGAGATGCGGCTGTTCATGCCGCGCCGATCCTGATCGATGGCCTCGACCGTATCGAACCCCAGCCCGCGCAGCTTTTCACTGACCGCGCGTGCGTCAGCGCCGGCCTTTTCCAGTACGGGCACATCTGAATAGCTGTCATTGCCGATGACCAGAGCCATCCGGTTTGCGGCCAACACGCTATGGGGCAGCAAGCCCAGCAGCAGGATCAGAACATAGCGCATGACGAATTCCTTGTGATCGACAGGCCCGAAAGGCATGGGCCTGCCTCGCACTATACGAATCCCTTGCCCGCGCGATCAGTGAATTTTGTCACAATGTGGAATTTCAGAGGTTCAGGCGGAACAGCTTGCTCCGCCCAGGACGCAGAACTTGGCGCAATGGGGGTGGTTGAGATGCACGTCGCGCTCGGCCTCTTGCAGTGTATCCCCCAGTTCGAACTCGGGCGCATAAGGCAGCAGCGTGCAGGCCAGAACCGTAGGCGAGGGTGCCCCCTTGCGCTTGACCACCATGCGCGAGCTTGCGCACATGACATCCTCGGGGGATTTGTTCAGGATGCCCCAGCAAGCAGTTGTAATCTCGGGGACTTCGGCGGTTTCGTCCATCTCGGGAAACAACACGGTCTGGCCCGGATCGCGGGCATCTATGTCGAACCCATGCGCCTGGTAAAACGCGGCATAGCCCGCGCGGCTATCGGCGTCGCTGTCGCCCCAGACAGTACGACCGGCCACTGCCATGCGGACCCCGTTGTCGCGCAGCCAGCGCATTCCTTCGAGGGTTTTTTCGAAACTGCCCGCGCCACGTTCTTCATCATGCAACTCGGAGCGAAAATGATCGACCGAAATGCGCAGGGTCAGCTTGTCACCATACCGCGTGCACAAATCCTGCAGCCCGGCGCGCATGGTTTTTCGCATCATCGGACGCATGGCGTTGGTGAGAATCAGCACCTCATAGCCGCGCGACAGGCAGGCCCCGGCCATTTCGATCATCTGCGGGTTCATGAAGGGCTCGCCCCCGGTGAATCCGATCTCGCGCACCGGCCAGCCGCGCGCCTCGATCTGATCCAGATACCCCGAGACCTCATCCGCGGTGATATAGACCAGCGCATCATTGGTCGGGCTGCTGAGGATATAGCAGTTGGCGCATTCGATATTGCACAGCGTTCCGGTGTTGAACCACAGCGTTTCCGGCCGTGACAGCGCCACGCTGGCGCGCTGCGATCCATCCGCGGTGACATGCCTGTTCTGAAACTTGCCCGCATTCGCGGTTGGCTGCTCGACGTCTTTCATGATTGTCTTCCGGCGTGGTGAGTTGAATGGTGTCTACCGCAAAGATGGGGGTGAGGGAACGAAACGCCCCGTCAGGTGACAGGTTTGTGATTGTTAGAGAAATGTCATCTTTCGCAAATATTGTTGGCGCTAACATTGGACTTTGGCAAAGCGACGGATTAAGGACGGGTCATGGTATCTCGCGTCATCCCGGTCGAGCCTTTCGACCTCGTCATTTTCGGCGGCACAGGCGACCTTGCCCGGCGCAAGATCCTGCCCGCGCTCTATCGCCGGTTCCGCGCCGGTCAGATGCCCGCCGGATCGCGGGTGATCGGTGCCGCGCGCTCGGCCCGTTCGACGAACGACTACCGTGCGTTTGTTCGTGAAGCGCTGGTGGAGTTCGGCTCTGCGGATGAGGGCGGTCAGGTCGAGTCCGCGTTCCTCGCGCTGGTGCACTTTGTACAGATTGACGTGACGGGGGCGCAGGGCTGGGCCGAGCTTGCCGCGCAACTGCAACCGGATCGCGTGCGGGCCTATTATTTTTCGGTCCGGCCGCGCCTCTTCGGGGCATTGGCCGAACGTATCCAGTCGCACGGGCTGGCGACGCCGGATACCCGGATCGTGGTCGAGAAACCCTTTGGCAACGATCTGGCCAGCGCGCAGTTGCTCAACGCCACCCTTGCCGCGCATTTCGAGGAAAACCAGATTTACCGGATTGATCATTATCTGGGCAAGGAAACCGTCCAGAACCTGATGGCGATCCGCTTTGGCAACATGATGTTCGAGCCGCTCTGGAACAGCCAGTATGTGGATCACATCCAGATCACCGTGGCCGAATCCGTGGGGGTCGGCGGGCGCGGCGATTATTATGACCGCGCGGGCGCGATGCGGGACATGATGCAGAATCACCTGATGCAGCTTCTGTGCCTGATCGCAATGGAACCGCCCGCCAAGTTCGATCCCGACGCGGTGCGCGACGAAAAGCTCAAGGTGATCCGCGCGCTTGGCCCGGTCGAACCGCACCACATCGTGCGCGGCCAGTACGAGGGCAACGGCGATTTGCCCGGCTATCGCGACGAGGTGGGCAATGCACGCTCTTTCACCGAAAGCTATATCGCGCTCAAGGCACATGTCAGCAATTGGCGATGGGCGGGCACGCCGATCTATCTGCGTACCGGCAAGCGGCTGGTGGCGCGCTCCTCGGTCATCAATGTTGTGTTCAAGGATGCGCCGCATTCGATTTTCGGCGAAGCGGCGGGGCGGCATGCCAATCTGCTGTCGATCCGTCTGCAGCCCAACGAGGGCATCACGCTGAAAGTGACGATCAAGGAACCGGGGCCGGGTGGCATGCGGCTGGTCGACGTGCCGCTGGACATGAGCTTTGCCGAGGCGCTGGGACCCGACAGTCAGAGCGCGACAGATGCCTATGAGCGCTTGATCATGGACGTGATCCGGGGCAACCAGACCCTGTTCATGCGCGGTGACGAGGTCGAGGCCGCATGGGCCTGGACGGACCCGATCATCTCGGGCTGGACGGCGGCAGGTGATGTGCCGAAACCCTACGAGATCGGCAGCACGGGACCAGGCGACGCCGAGCTGCTGATGAAACGCGACGGTCGCCAATGGCAGGGGATCAACCCATGAACCTGAGGGAATACGCGGATCGCGACATGCTGGCCATCGACGTGGCCAACATGCTGGCCGGAGAGCTTGAGACAGCGCTTTTGCATCATGACACCGTGTCGCTGGCGGTGCCCGGCGGCACCACGCCGGGCCCGATCTTCGACGTGCTCTGTGCCGCCGATCTGGAATGGGACCGGGTGCATGTGCTGCCCACGGACGAGCGCTGCGTGCCACTGGGCAACGATCGCTCGAACGCCCGTCTGATCGCGGAACGCCTGCTGGTCAACCGGGCCGCCAAGGCGCGGTTCCTGCCGCTTTATGAGCCTGCTGACGATCCCACTGATGGCCTGACTGTGAGGGGTGAGCGGATCACCGCGCTGCGGCCCCTGTCGGTTCTGATGTTGGGGATGGGGTCGGACATGCACACCGCCTCGCTTTTCCCCGGCATGCCGGGGCTGGCGGCGGCGCTGGACGCCCATGCGCCCGCCGTGACTATCGCGCAGCCCGAGACCCAGCCCGAGACCCGCGTCACCCTGACCGCGCCGGTTCTGAACGGGGCGCTGTCCAAACATCTGGTGATTTTTGGCCCCGACAAGCGCGCGGTGCTGGAGCGCGCCATGACGCTGCCCCCCGAAGAGGCGCCCATAGCGGCGGTGCTTGACGGCATCACGGTACACTGGGCGGAATAAGGTAAATCGATGTTCGAGAATTTGAGAGCGCTGAAATCCCGAACGAAGGCGCGCAGGATCACCGATCTGTTCGACGCCGACGCGACGCGCGCAAGCCGGTTTTGCTGTGAAACCAGTGACATGCGGCTGGATTATTCCAAGACGCAGATCGATGATGACATTCGCGACGCCCTGATCGCGCTTTGCGATAGCGTGGCGCTGGCCGACAAGCGCGACGCCATGTTCTCGGGCGCGCCGATCAACGAGACCGAAGGGCGTGCGGTGCTGCACACAGCCCTGCGCAACCTCGACGGCGGTCCGGTGGTTGTCGACGGTCAGGATGTCATGCCCGAGGTTCTGGCAACGCTCGCGCGGATGCGGCACTTTGCCGATGCGGTGCGCGACGGTGCGCTGACCGGGGCAGGCGGAGCCATTACGGATGTGGTCAATATCGGTATCGGCGGGTCTGATCTGGGGCCTGCGATGGCGGTGCTGGCGCTGGCGCCCTATCATGACGGACCGCGTTGTCATTTCGTGTCCAATGTGGACGGTGCCGACATCTCTGATACGCTGCGCGGGCTGGACCCGACCCGAACGCTGGTGATCGTCGCCTCGAAAACCTTCACCACCATCGAGACCATGACCAACGCCCGTACCGCCCGCGCCTGGATTCGCGAGGGCGGCGGCGATCCGTTCAGGCAATTCGCGGCACTTTCCACCGCGCAGGATCTGACCGCAGATTTTGGCATCCCGGCGGATCATGTGTTCGGCTTTGCCGACTGGGTTGGCGGGCGCTATTCACTCTGGGGTCCGATCGGCCTGTCGCTGATGATCGCCATCGGACCGAAAGCCTTCGACGCATTTCTGCGCGGCGGGCAGGCGATGGATGTGCATTTCCGCTCTGCCGCGCGGCACGAAAACATGCCGGTGATGCTGGCGCTGATCGGTCTCTGGCATCACCAGATCTGCGGCTATACCAGCCGCGCTGTCCTGCCCTATGACCAGCGTCTCGCGCGCCTGCCTGCCTATTTCCAGCAGCTTGAGATGGAATCAAACGGCAAATCGGTGGCGATGAACGGTTCCTCTTTGACCGAGCCCTCCGGCCCGATCGTCTGGGGTGAGCCGGGCACCAACGGGCAACACGCGTTTTACCAGTTGATCCATCAGGGCACAGATGTGGTGCCCTGTGAATTCATGATCGCGGCGCGAGGGCATGAGCCCGAACTGGCCCATCACCACCGCCTGCTGGTCGCCAACTGCCTGGCCCAGTCCGAGGCGCTGATGCGGGGCCGCTCGCTGGAGGACGCGCGCGCGCGCATGGCGGCCAAAGGGCTGACCGGTGATGAACTGGAACGACAGGCGCGCCACCGGGTCTTTGCAGGCAACCGGCCCTCGACCACGCTGATCTATCCGCAATTGACGCCCTTTGTTCTGGGCCAGATCATCGCGCTTTATGAACATCGCGTTTTTGTCGAAGGGGTGATCCTTGGCATCAACTCCTTCGATCAGTGGGGCGTTGAACTGGGCAAGGAACTGGCCACCTCGTTGGGTCCCATCGTGGATGGCGCGCAGAGCACCGAGGGCAAGGACGGCTCGACCGCCGCGCTGGTCGATTACGTGCTGCGCTATCGCTGAGCGCACTGCCATCTTGTCAGCCGCGCCCGCGCTCGTCAGAGTGCAGGGTGGGAGGAAGGACCACGTGGCATCCGTTTGGATGCGATGCCGTGACAGCTTTGCCTCTCTGGAAGGACATAAAACGACGGCCCCAGAAAAGGATGGGTCGCGGATTGGGAGGACACCACCATGCTCGGACAGATGATGACGCAACCCTTGCTGATCTCGTCCCTGATCGACCATGCAGACAGATATCACAACGCGGCCGAGATCTGGTCGGTCAACACCGCGGGCGGGGTCGAGCAGACCGATTGGGGGCAGGTGGCGGGCAACGCCCGACGTCTGGGTTCGGTTCTGACCGCGCTGGGACTGGAGCCGCAGGCGCGCATCGCCACGCTGGCCTGGAACAACCGCCGCCATCTGGAGAGCTATTTTGGTGTCTCGGGCGCGGGGTTTGTCCTGCACACGATCAATCCGCGTCTTTTCCCCGAGCAACTGGTTTATATCATGAACCATGCCGAGGACCGGGTGCTGCTGCTGGATGCCACGTTTGTTCCGCTGGTGGCACCGCTGCTGCCGCAACTGGAAATGGTCGAACATGTGGTGCTGCTGGGGCCGCGCGACGAGGCGGCAGCCGCGCAGATACCGGGACTGCAATTCTATGACGACTGGATCGCAAAGGGCGACGCCGGTTTCGCCTGGCCGAATTTCGATGAAAACACCGCCTCCAGCATGTGCTACACCTCGGGCACCACCGGGCATCCCAAGGGCGTGCTCTATTCCCATCGCTCCACGATGCTGCACAGCTTCGGTTCGAATACACGCGACTGTATCGGGTTCTCGGCGCGCGATGTGGTGATGCCTGTTGTGCCGATGTTCCATGTGAACGCCTGGGGGTCGCCCTATGCCTGCGCGATGTCCGGCTCTCGCATGGTGCTGCCCGGCCCGGATCTGAGCGGTGAGGCGCTGGTGGCGCTGATCGACCAGTATAACGTCACGCTTGCGCTTGGCGTGCCGACGATCTGGCAAGGCCTGCTGGCCTTTGCGCGCGTCACCGAGACCAAGCTTGCCAGCCTCGAACGCACAGTGATCGGCGGATCGGCCTGTCCGCCCTCGATGCTTGCGGAATTCCGCGAGGATTACGGGGTCGAGACCATCCATGCCTGGGGCATGTCGGAAATGAGTCCGCTGGGCACCACCAACACGCCTCTGGCCAAACATGCCGACCTGCCGGTCGAGGACCAGCACCGCCTGCGCGAAAACCAGGGCCGGCCGCCTTATGGTGTCGAATTGAAGATCGTCGGTGATGACGGCCACGATCTGCCCAATGACGGCGAAACCCAGGGCGACCTGATGGTACGGGGCCATTGGGTGCTGGACAGCTATTTCCGCAAACCGGATGAGGACCTGTTGCAGGATGGCTGGTTCGCCACCGGAGATGTGGCGACGCTGGACCCGGACGGCTACATGACGATCCGCGACCGGTCCAAGGACATCATCAAATCGGGCGGCGAATGGATTAGCTCGGTCGAGCTGGAGAACATCGCCGTGGGCCACCCCATGCTCGCCGACGCTGCGGTGGTCGGCGTGCCGCATCCGAAATGGGATGAACGCCCCCTGCTTGTCGCGGTAAAAGATCAGGACCAGGATCAGGAGCCCGCGCCCGAAGAGTTGCTGCGCTATTTCGACGACAAGATCGCCAAATGGCAGATCCCCGATGCGGTTGTGTTTGTCGACACTCTGCCGCGCAATGCAACGGGCAAGGTCCTCAAACGAACCCTGCGCGATCAATTCGCCGACGTTCTGACCGGGTGAGGAACCAGGGCGCGCCCGCAAACGCGTCCGACCGACAGCGGGGAAATTCACGGCTTTGCGATCATATGTGAGGTCTGGGCCAAGCTTTGCCCCACCAAGGCTTGACATCTTGTCGCACCCGGTGACAGCTTGGTCCGCACTGGGAGCGTTAATTAAATCAAGTGCTTGGAATCGGTTGAAGAGGATCGACAAGGTCCTGTAACCATAGAGGTCCATAGAGGTGGGCCCGAACTGCACCTGATGACGCGCCCGCCAAAAACACAGTGGGAGATATAAATGAAACATTTCGGAAAGCTGGGCCTTGCATCGCTGGCAACCGCCGCCTTCATGGCTCCGGCAGCGATGGCCGAAGAATTCATCACCATCGGCACCGGCGGCGCGATCTGCCGTCTGGTCAACAAGGGTCGCAAGGAACACGGCATCCGCTGCTCGGTCGAATCGACCGGCGGCTCGGTCTACAACATCAACACCATCCGCGAAGGCGAGCTGGAATTTGGTGTGGCCCAGTCGGACTGGCAGTACCACGCCTTTAACGGCACCTCGAAATTCGAAGATGCCGGCCCGTTCGAAAACCTGCGCGCGGTGTTCTCGGTCCACCCCGAGCCCTTCACCGTTGTGGCGCGCGCCGATTCCGGCGTGACCAACTTCGAAGACCTCAAGGGCAAGCGCGTCAATATCGGCAACCCCGGTTCCGGCCAGCGCGGCACAATGGAAGTGCTGCTGACCGAAATGGGCTGGACCACCGATGATTTCGAACTGGCAACCGAGCTGAAGGCGGCCGAGCAGTCGGCGGCGCTGTGTGACAACCAGATCGACGCGATGGTCTATACCGTGGGTCACCCCTCGGGCTCGATCCAGGAGGCGACCACGGCCTGTGATTCCGTTCTGGTCAATGTGACCGGTGACACGGTCACCAAGCTGGTTGACGACAACTCGTTCTACCGGACCGCCACCATCCCCGGCGGCATGTATCGCGGCAGCGATGGCGACACCCAGACCTTTGGTGTGGGCGCGACCTTTGTGACCTCGGCGGATGTTTCCGATGACGCGGTCTATGCGGTTGTCAGCTCGGTCTTCGAGAATTTCGACGACTTCAAAAAGCTGCACCCGGCCTTCGCCAACCTCAAGCCTGAGGAAATGGCCAAGGACGGTCTGTCGGCCCCGCTGCACCCTGGTGCTGCGAAATACTACAAGGAAAAAGGCTGGATCGAATAAGATCCGCTGAAACGACGGGGCGCAGGATTTGCGCCCCGTTTGCCCATCCGGGCCCAGAACCAGAACCGCCATCAAAGGCGGAGCGGACAGGGAGATAACGCATGGCCTCTGACACACAGGGCAATCGCCCACTCAGCGAAGAAGAACTACAGGATCTGGTCGCATCCTCGGATGCAGGTGCCCGTGATCCGGTCGGTAACGTAGGGCTTTTTCTCGCCATCGTGGCGGTGATCTGGTCGGTGTTTCAGGTCATTCTGGCCTCGCCTCTGTCGAACTATATCCTGCCGGGCAGCGTGGTGAACAACTCGCGCCAGATCCATCTGGCCTTTGCCATGTTCCTCGCGTTTTCCGCCTATCCGGCGTTGAAATCCAGCCCGCGCAACTACATCCCCATCCAGGACTGGATCATGGGGGCCGCCGGATCATTTCTGGCGCTTTATGGCTATTTTTTCTATCAGAAGATCGTCGATGCGGGTGGTCTGGCCGATGACACCGACAAGTGGTTCGCGCTTGTTGGTCTGCTGTTGCTGTTCGAGGCCGCGCGCCGCGCGCTTGGCCCGGCAATGGCGATCATCGCGACAATCTTCCTGGCCTATGTCTTTTTCGGCGCGTCCTCGTGGGTTCCTGAAGTGATCCGCTGGAAGGGCGCCAGCCTGCAAAAGGCGATGAGCCATATGTGGATTACCTCTGAGGGCGTGTTCGGCATCGCTCTGGGCGTGTCCACCAAGTTCGTCTTCCTCTTCGTGCTGTTCGGCGCGCTGCTGGATAAGGCCGGGGCAGGGAATTATTTCATCAAGATGGCCTTCGGCGCGCTGGGTCACCTGCGCGGTGGTCCGGCCAAAGCCGCTGTTGTGGGCTCTGCCGCGACGGGGCTTATCTCAGGCTCCTCCATCGCCAATGTTGTCACCACCGGCACCTTCACCATCCCGCTGATGAAGCGGGTCGGCTTTTCTTCGGAAAAAGCCGGTGCGGTCGAGGTCGCCTCGTCCGTGAACGGGCAGATCATGCCACCGGTGATGGGGGCTGCGGCCTTTCTGATGGTGGAATATGTCGGCATCTCTTATGTCGAGGTGATCACCCACGCCTTCCTGCCAGCGGCAATCTCCTACATCGCGCTGGTCTATATCGTGCATCTGGAAGCGGTGAAGCGGAACATGCCGACCCTGGGCAACCGTGTTGTTTCGATGGGTCGGACCATCGGCGGCATGGCGATCTTCTTCGTCGGGTTCGCAGCACTTTGTTATGGGGTGCAATACCCGATCAAAGCCATCATCGCGGTGATACCGGGGGCATCAGGCCTTGTGCTGTCGGCCCTTGTTGTCCTCGTCTACCTGTTGCTCTTGAAACTGGCCTCGGGGGTCAAGGACCTCGTTCCCGATGATCCCAATGCCAAAGAGGTCGAACTGCCGGTGATCGCCGAGATCTACAAGGCGGGGCTCTACTATCTGCTGCCGATTATCGTGCTGGTCTATTTTCTGATGATCGAACAGAAATCGCCGGGCCTGTCGGCGTTCTGGGCCACGACACTGCTGTTTGCGATCCTGCTGACGCAAAAACCGCTCAAGTCGATCTTTCGCGGTGAAAACAGAACCGCCAATGCCTTCATGGAGGGTGTGGTCGACCTCTGGCAGGGGTTGATCGACGGCGCGCGCAACATGATCGGTATCGCTCTGGCCACCGCCACCGCGGGTGTGATCGTGGGCACCGTGACGCTGACCGGCGTGGGGCAGGTGATGGCTGATCTGGTCGAGTTCCTGTCGGGCGGCAACCTGATCGCCATGCTGGCCCTTGTCGGTCTGCTCAGCCTGATCCTCGGGATGGGGCTGCCGACCACGGCGAACTATATCGTCGTCAGCTCGCTGATGGCCGGTGTGGTCGTGGAACTGGGCGCGCAGGACGGGCTGATCGTGCCGCTGATCGCGGTGCATCTGTTTGTATTCTATTTCGGGATCATGGCGGATGTGACGCCGCCGGTTGGACTGGCCAGCTTTGCCGCTGCCGCCGTCTCGGGCGGGGATGCGATCAAGACCGGCTTCACCGCGTTCTTCTACAGCTTGCGGACCGTGGCGCTGCCGTTTGTGTTCATCTTCAACACCGATCTTCTGCTGATCGATGTGACCTGGACGCAAGGCATACTGGTCGCGATATCGGCGACCATCGCGATCCTGATCTTCACCGCGGGCACCATGGGCTGGTTCCTGACCAAGAACCGCATCTATGAAAGCGTCGCGCTGATCCTGATCGCCTTCGCGCTGTTCCGGCCCGATTTCTTCATGGACCGGATCTCGCCCCCGTATCAGTTGATCGAACCGGCGGGTCTGGTCGAGGCTGTTGGTGCCGCACCTGCGGGCAGCGAAATGCGGATGACCGTCGAAGGACCCGATTTCGACACCGGCGAGATGAAGGAAACCACGCTGCAGCTCACCATTGGCGCGGAGGAGGGCGGTCAGGCCCGCGTTGACGCGCTTGGCCTGATGCTGCTTCCCGAAGACGGCATCGTGAAGCTGGAGGAGCCTCTCTTCGGCACGCCGGTGGCAGACGACCTGGACGAGTTCGATTTCTATGCAGATGACCCCGTCCGCGTGATGACCGTCCTTGCCCCGCAAAGCCAGCCAGCGAAAGAGCTGGTCTTCATTCCCGCGCTGCTGCTTCTGGGCCTGATCGCCTTCCTGCAGCGCGGCCGTGCCGCAAGACAAACCGAGGTGACCGCATGACCCGCTCCGTTCTTTGTGCCGTCGATGCCGGCAAGCCCGAAAGTGATGCCGAGGTGCTGCGCCAGGCCGCGCGTCTGGCTGACCTGGACGATGCGCAGCTGGATGTCGTAACCGTGTTGCCGGATTTCGGCGAATCCTTTGTCTCGCAATTCTTTGAGCCGCAGCATCACGAGCACGCCATTCAGCAAGCGCAGCAGGCGCTGGAGGATCTGAGCAAATCGGTGCTGGGCGAGGGGCGTAGCGCCAAGATCCGCCATGTGGTGGCAACCGGCTCGGCCTATCAGGAAATCCTGAAAACCGCCCAGAGCGCGGGCAGCGACCTGATCGTGATCGGTGCGCACCGACCGGACCTCAAGGACTATCTGCTGGGTCCGAACGCGGCGCGGGTGGTGCGGCATTCCACGGTTTCGGTTTACGTGGTGCGCTGAACCAACCTATGTCGGACTTGCCTTGAGCGGTTCAGGGGCTGCATTCTGCCACCACACCAAACGGAGTGGTGAGAGATGCAATACCAGCCCTTGTCCGAAGTTCGAGACACTCTGAAGGTCCAATGGTACCGCTCAAAGATGCCGCCCCAGCGGTTCCGGGCGCTGTCCAGGCGCAGCGACCGGCAAGGCTGGAAACAGGCAGGCGGGCATCTGGCGCTTTTTTGTCTGACCGGTACGGTAACCTACTGGGCTTGGGCGCAGGGGGTCTGGCCGGTCTTCCTGCTTGCACTGTTTTGTCATGGCACGGTCGCAAGTTTCTTTCGCGGCACCGCCACCCATGAACTTGGCCATGGCACCGTGTTCGAGACCAAATGGCTCAACAAGCTGTTCCTCTATCTGTTCAGCCTGATCAGTTGGTGGAACCCGTTCGATTATGCCGCCAGCCACACCTATCATCACCGCTATACGCTGCACCCCGAGGGCGATCGCGAGAACCTGCTGCCCCTGCATCCAAATGTGGGACGGACATTCCTGTTGCAGCTTTTCACGATCAACCTGCTGACCCAGCCGGGGCGCACTTTTGGCAAGGGAGGGTTTTTGTCGACGGTGTGGATCACGTTGCTGGACGCCATGGGCCGGATCGGGCCGACCGATATTCCCTTCAACGAGTGGCTGCAGGCCCTGCATACGGATCAGCCCGAGCAGCATCGCCGCTCGATCTGGTGGTCGCGGACGCAATTGGCTTTTCATGGCGCGGTGCTGGTACTGGCGATTGCGACGGGGCAATGGGTTTTGCCGCTGATCCTGACCGTGCCCAGCTACATCGCCAACTGGCTTAGCTATTTCGTCGCACTTCCCCAGCATTGCGGGCTGGTGGAAAACACCAGTGATTTCCGAAAATCCACCCGCTCGATCCACCTGCTGAAACCGGTCGAGTTCCTGTACTGGCACATGAACTGGCATACCGAGCATCACATGTATGCGGGCATTCCCTGCTATAACCTGCCAGCGCTGGCCGCCGAGATACGCGACGACATGCCCGAACCGCGCAGCCTGCGCGGGGCCTGGCGCGAGATGCTCGACACGTGGGAACGGCAGAAGGTTAATCCCGGTTACGCTTTTGACACGCCGTTGCCCGCGACCGCCCAAACCCAGCGGCGCAAGGCCGGGCAGGGCGAGGCCTCGATCGGGGACCTTGCACCAGAAGGGCTGACGTGACCGCTTAGCTTTCCGCCTCGAGATTTTCGGTCGAAAGATCGTCGAGCCGGGGCATCAGCTCCAGCAGCTCGCGGGCATAGTCGGTTTGCGGGTTGGCAAAGAGATCGTCGGTGGTTTGAATCTCGGCAATCTTGCCGCGCTTCATCACCGCCACCCGATCACACATCTGGCGCACCACCGGCAGGTCATGGGAAATGAACAGCATGGTCAGGCCCAGATGCTCCTGCAGGTCCTTGAGGATGTTGAGGATCTGCGCCTGGATCGACACGTCCAGCGCCGAGGTCGGCTCGTCACAGATCAGGAAACGCGGCTGGGTCGCCAAGGCGCGGGCGATGGAAATCCGCTGGCGTTGGCCGCCTGAAAATTCATGCGGGAATTTCAGCGCCGCCTCAGCCCCCAGACCGACCTGATCCAGCAACTCGCGCACCCTCTGGTCGATGGCGTCGCCTGCCAGCAGGCGGTGGTGGCGGATCGGTTCGGCCACGATGTCATCGACCCGCATGCGCGGGTTGAGCGAGGAAAAGGGATCCTGAAAGATCATCTGGATGTCCTGGCGATAGGCGTTCAGCGCCGCTTTGTCGCTCAGGTCGCTGACCACCTGGCCGTCGAAAGTGATACGGCCCTCGTCGACGTTGTAAAGCCCCGCGATCATTCGCGCGACAGTTGACTTGCCCGAGCCGGATTCACCCACCACGCCGAACACTTCACCCGGTTTGATGTCGAAACTCACTGAATCAACGGCGGTGAAATATTCCCGATCCCAGGGCAGTAATCCCTTGCGCAGCAGAAACCGCTTGGTGATGCCTTCGATCTGGAACAGCGGCTTTGACATGTCATTGTCGGTCTTGGGCCAGTTGCGCGCCAGATCCTCGATGGCAAAACGGGTCTCGCGTCCGCCATAGCTGATCTGCGGAAAACGGTGCAGTTTGAGCGTCGGGCGCGGCACGGCGGCGATCAGCGATTTGGTGTAAGGGTGTTGGGGATTGCCCATGATCTCGTGCGTGGGCCCGCTTTCCACCGGTTCGCCATCATACATCACGGTGACCAGATCGGTGGTCTCGGCAATCACGCCCATATCATGGGTCACCAGGATCACGCCGACCTGACGCTCGCGCGCAAGCTCCTTGATCAGGTCGAGAATCTGCGCCTGCACCGCCACATCCAGTGCGGTGGTCGGCTCATCCGCGATGATCACATCGGGGTCCGAGCACAGCGCCAGCGCGATCACCACCCGCTGCCGCATCCCGCCCGAGAACTGATGCGGGTATTGGTTCAACCTTGTATCAGGATCGGGGATGCCAACCCGGTCGATCAGATCGCGGGCGCGTTTGGTGGCCTCGCCGTCCGAGATGTCGTGATGGGCCAGAATCGTCTCGACCAGTTGTTCCTTGACCGTGAACAGCGGGTTCAGCGAGGTCAGCGGGTCCTGAAAGATCATTGAGATACGGCGCCCGCGCAGCTTGCGCATGGCCTCGTCATCCAGCCCGCTGATCTGGTCACCCTTGAAGCTGATGACACCGGCGGTGATGTGGCCGGGCCGCTCCAGCAGGCCCAGCACGGCGGCGCCGATGGTGGATTTCCCGGCCCCGGATTCGCCCACCAGCCCGTGGATCTGGCCCGGTTGGACGGTCAGGGAGGCATGGTTCACCGCCCGGAACACCTTGCGCCGGGTGGGGAATTCGACGGTCAGGTCTTTGATGTCGAGTAAAGT
Source organism: Ruegeria spongiae (assembly GCF_023502395.1). Lineage (GTDB taxonomy): Bacteria > Pseudomonadota > Alphaproteobacteria > Rhodobacterales > Rhodobacteraceae > Ruegeria_C > Ruegeria_C spongiae. Next base: position 165,723 of record NZ_JAMFMB010000001.1, read on the forward strand.
ATCAGTCACAAGCAAGGGTTCCACACGGGCTCACGATCAGTCGCAAGCAGTTCGTCTATTTCAGATCGGAATTCGGCCGAGGCTGCCGCGATGTTGTCAAGCCATTCCATCCATCCGTCGGCTGCCAAATCTTCGCAAGTTGCATCGTGTAGGTCACCGTGCTCCTCCTCGAACACGTCTAAATCCGATGCGGTAGAAGTTGAGTTGCGCAGAACAAAAGCACGATGTTGGTCGACGCCGTAGTCAAGCACTGAAGTCAGGTCTTTGTCGCTGGCAAGGCACACCGATGCCATTTCTCTAAGGGCCGCAGTGATTGCGTAGCTACACAGCACGGCGCCACGCGGGTCCACCGTGGGTTGCTCTTCTGAGCGAGCAACGCCACCGAAGAGGCACAACACGGCAGCACTGGACAACATGTACTTCGTAATCATCGCAGCTTCGGATTCAGGGCGTCGCGCAGCCAGTCACCCAGCAGGTTGACGGACAGGGCAAGGGCCAGAAGGGTGATAGCGGGAAAGAACAGGATCCACCATTCGCCAGAGAACAGGAAGCCCTGTCCGATGCGGATCAGCGTGCCCAGCGAGGGTTGAGTCGGTGGCGCGCCGACGCCGAGAAAGCTCAGCGTTGCTTCGGCGATGATCGCCAGCGCCAGCGAGATGGTCGAGATCACCAGCACCGGCGACAGCACGTTGGGCAGGATATGGCGGAACATGATCGGCAGCGGCCCGCGCCCGATCAGGCGGGCGGCCTGCACGTATTCCTTGTTCTTTTCGACCAGAGCGGCGCCGCGCACCACGCGGGCGAACTGCACCCAGTCCGACAGGGCGATGGCCACGATCAGCACCCAGATCGCCATCTGATTGCGGTATTCCGGCGGGGTTATCCCCTTGGCGATGCCAAAGATCAGCATGGCCACCAGAATGGCAGGAAAAGTCAGCTGCACATCGGCCACGCGCATGATGAGTGTTTCGACCCAACCACCCACGTAAGCGGCGACCAAACCAAGGACCACTCCGATCACCATCGCCAGCAGCACCGCCGAGATGCCCACAAAAAGCGAGATCCGCATGCCGTAAAGGATGGTCGAGAACACATCGCGCCCCTGATCGTCCGTGCCCAGCAGGAATGTGTCCTGCGTGAACGCGTTGGGTTGGCCCGGCGGGGTAAAGCCATTCATCAGGTTCAGCGTGGCCGGATCAAACGGGTTATGCGGCGCGATCCAGGGGGCAAACAACGCCGCCAGAAACAGGACCAGCACAACCAGCAGTGCCACGATGGCAACCGGAGAATGGCGGAAAGCATAGGCGAAATCGCTGTCCCACATCTGCGCCAGCCGCGAGGGCTGAGCCACGTCAGAGGCGGGTTTCTCGGTCACATCGCTCATGTCGTTCTCCCGTCGATACGCAGGCGCGGGTCGATCGCGTAGTACAGCAGATCAACGATCAGGTTAATGCTTACGAACATCACCGAGATCAGCATCAGATAGGCCGCCATCACCGGGATATCGACGAACTGGATCGCGTTGATGAACAGCAGACCCACGCCCGGCCACTGGAACACCGTCTCGGTGATGATGGCAAAAGCGATGATCGAGCCCAGTTGCAAGCCTGTCACCGTGATCACCGGCACCAGGGTGTTCTTCAGCGCGTGGCGGAAGTTGACAACCCGGTCGCTCAGCCCGCGGGCACGGGCAAAGCGGACGTAATCGGCGCGCAGCACCTCAAGCATCTCTGAGCGGACCAGCCGCATGATCAGCGTCATCTGATAAAGCCCAAGCGTTATTGCCGGTAATATCAATGCCTTGAGGCCAGACGCTGTCAGGAACCCGGTGGACCATCCGCCGATCCTCACCGTTTCGCCGCGGCCGAAACTGGGCAACAGGTCCAACTCGACCGAGAAGATATAGATCAGCAATATGCCGATCAGGAAGGTGGGCAGGGAAACCCCGATCAAACTGACCGTCATGATGGCATTGGCCGCAAAGCCTTGTCGTCGGATTGCGGTAAAGACGCCCAGGCCAATACCCAGGGTGATCGCCAGAAAGCCCGAGACGGCAGCCAGTTCCAGCGTGGCGGGCGCGCGTTCGGCGATGATGGTCGAGACGGGCCTCCCTTGCCGGTAAGAGACGCCGAAATTGCCCTGAACCGCGCCTCGCAGGAATTTGGCATATTGCACCACAAACGGCTGATCGAGGCCCAGATCGCTGCGCAGCCGGTCAATGTCGGCCTGGGTGCGTTCCTGCCCCAGCATGTTGTCGATCGGATCGCCGACAAAGCGGAACATCGAAAACGCGACCAGCCCAACCACGAGCAGGACAATGACGGACTGAAAGACACGGCGGAGAATGTAGGATAGCATTCCCGAGTATGAATATTACAGCGCCCCCGCGGTCAAGCTGAAAACCGCTCAGGGCAGCGCGCGATAGACTGGCCAGACAAGCCAGGCCCGCCGCATGGATGCCAGAAACCGCCAACCCTTGATCTTTTCGTTGACCTCTTCGGCATAGATTGCCCAGTAAAGGTCGGGCGTATCCTGACCGGTAATCCTGTCATCGGATTGGAATCCTGCCCAAAATGCGGATTTGAATACCTGCGCCGGCCAAAGGCGGCTTTTGGGGTCCTTCGCGTCATCATAAAACAGGGCACCCAGAAACGTGGAGATCGCCCCGACGATCAAAGTCGTCACCGCAGTGCGTTCGTCATCGGGCAATGGGTATGCGCCCCCTTGGCCCGCGAACAAACCGGGCAACCAAAGCGAAAACGCAAACCCGAACCGGGTTGCGATGGCGATCAGGGCAAACAACCCGAACCACCAGAGGAAAATGAACAGTGTACAGAGCGGCATAAGCCGGGGCAGCGTCCATTTTCCGATCCAACGCAGGACCAGCGTTGTCAAAAACACGAATAAAAGCACCAAGGTCACGCCCCAGTTGGGGTCTTGAAAGTGCAAATACGCGCCGGTCAAAGACGCCACAAAGATCAGCAGCAGATCCAGTGCATGTTTCTTTGTCATGGCGCGATCTTGTTGCCGTGTTTGTCAAAGACATGCTGCGGATCATGATCGCATCGCAACACCGCTTTACCTGCAGCGGTGGTGCCCGGATGCAGATCGCTCGGAGGGCGCCCAAATGTGCACCCTTTGAAAACCTTGCGGACGATACCGGCAATACTGCCCATTGCCTGCGCCTTCAATCGACCGCCCGTAAGGTCAGGCGTGCCAAAGTTCTTGAATTTGTCAGACAAACCGGGGATCGGCACGGGTCGACCCCCTTTGGTTCTGCCATGCGCCTCGCTGGCATGCAGGGCTTCAAGCAGTTCCATGTCTGAATCCATTTGGGACACCAGCCGCTTGATTTCGTCGGGTTTCAGTTCATTGTCTTCGCGGAACTCAAGATCCATAAAAATACCTCAAAACAATTGCGCAAAATACGTGCGTGCATCCCCGAGATTATCACAAATAGAAAGATCCCAAAAGCGAACCGGGTCAGTTCACGCTCACCCAGCGCAGGATGAAGAAATTGTCGGGTCGCTGGGTCAGCGCGATATTGCTGCGCGTGCCCCAGACCAGCGGTTGCACATAAAGCGGGACATAGGTGTGTTCATCCTGAACGATCTGGGTCACCTCATCCAGCATTGCCTGCCGTTTGCCGGCATCCAGTTCCGATTGGATCAGCGGCAGCAATTCGTCGACGCGGGTATTCGAGAAACCGCCGAAATTCCAGCTGCCCAGTTTCTTGTCCGGGTTGGGTGTGGTCACCAGAAACCGGATCGGGTGTTCGGCGTCGAAGGTGCCCGGGCTCCAACCCAGCAGGTACATGTCGTAATTATCCTCGCGCAGCTCGGGCCAGTAGTTGCGCACCGGCATCGCGTCCAGTTCGGCTTTGAGGCCAATCTGCGCCAGCATGGCAACCACGGCCTGACATACCGCCTCGTCATTCAGGTAGCGATCATTGGGGCATTTCAGCCCGAAGGAGAACCCGTCCGGATACCCGGCCTCAGTCAGCAATGCCTTGGCGGCCTCGACATCGAACGCCGGGCGGGCGGAATGGGCGGCGGAATAGCCGCTCATCGCCGGGCTGACCAGTTGCGAAGCCTCTTCGGCATTGCCGCGCATGATGGTGGCGAGGATGGCGGGCACATTGATGGCCTGCGCCACCGCTTGGCGCACGCGCACATCGCGGAACGGGTTGGGCTGGCCCGCATCGGGACCGTATTTCAGTGCCTCGGCCTCATGCGGAAAGCCCAGCATGATGACCCGCGCCTCGATGCCCTGAATGATCTCGACCTCATCGCTTTCCTTCAGCCGGGCGGCGTCCTGAATGGGCACCGGGTTGATCATGTCCACATCCCCCGACAACAGCGCCGCAACGGCTGTCGCGGGATTCTGGATCGGGGTGAACTCGGCCCTGGTGATGTTATGCGTGGCCGCGTCCCACCAGCCGTCAAAAGGCTCCAGCACCGTGCGCAGGCCGGGCTCGCGTGCGGTGACCCTGAAGGCACCGGTGCCATTGGCGTTCAGCGTCGCATAATTGCCGTTGTCCTTGTCGGGCAGGGTGGTTGCGTTCGCCTCGGCCCAGCCGCTATCCATGATCATCCAGTTGGCGATCGAACCGGGAAAGATCGGGTTGGGGCCATGGGTCAGAAAATCGATGGTGTGGTCATCGACGATGCTGGCCTCTTTGACCGGGGCAAACCAGCTATTGGTGTCTGCCACCTCGTTTGAGGCGCGCTCGTAGGAAAACAGCACATCCTCGGCGGTGAAAGGACTGCCATCATGAAACGTGACCCCCTCGCGCAGATTGAAGCGCCAGCCCGCGCCATCCCCGATCGGCTTCCATGACACTGCCAGCGCGGGTTCGACATTCATGTCCTGATCGCGTCGGACCAGCCCCTCGTAAACATTGTTCAGAAAACCCAGCACCGGGGCGGAGTTGACCGCGTGCGGGTCCAATGTCTGCGGATCGGTGGTGGAAGCCCATTTGAACTCGGCAGCCTGTGCGGCGCCATTGACGGCACCGGCGGCCAGCAGGACCAGCCCGATGGCGGAGGATCTGAGGAACATGGCGGAAACTCCCTGATGGTATCGCAAACATGTTTGAGGATTTAACGGGCGGCGTAAAGGGCAAGCACGGTCAAACCCGCAGTGTCAGGCTGATGAGCACAACCTTGCCAATCTACAGAACAGCGCTGAGAAAAGCTTGCGTTCTGGCCTGCTGCGGGTTGCCAAAAAGCTGCTCGGGCGGGCCTTGTTCGAGGATGCGGCCACCCGACAGAAAACAGACCTTGTCGGCCACCTCGCGGGCAAACCCCATCTCATGCGTGGCCATCACCATGGTCATGCCCTGCGCCTTGAGCTGGCGCAGCACGTCCAGAACCTCGCCCACCAGCTCCGGGTCCAGGGCCGAGGTGATCTCGTCGAACAGCATGATCTCGGGCTGCATGGCAAGCGCGCGGATGATGGCGACGCGCTGCTGCTGGCCGCCGGACAGCTGGTCGGGATAATGCTGCATATGTTCGGACAGCCCAAAGCGCTGAAACAGTGCAGAAATGTCCGGGCGCAATTGCTCGCGTGACAGACGCTTGATCCGGCGCGGGGCCAGCATCACGTTTTCCTCCGCCGTCATATGCGGAAACAGATTGAAGCTCTGGAAAACCAGACCGATGCGCTGGCGCACCGGTTGGGGGTCAAGCTCGGGATCCGAAATGTCCAGCCCGTCCAGCTCGATATAGCCATCATCGATGGGTTCCAGCAGGTTGATGCAGCGCAGCAGCGTGGATTTGCCAGACCCCGACGCGCCGATCAGGCAGACCATGTCGCCCTCGGCCACCTCCAGATCAAGGTCGTCGATCACTGTCTTGTTGCCAAATGATTTTTGTATGTTTCGCAGCACCAGATGCGTCATCAGCTGCGGGCCCTGTTCTGTTTCGCGATCAGATAATCTGCATAGCGTGTGGCCGGAATGGTGACGCAGAGAAAGATGATCGCGGCCACCACGTAAGGTGTGAAATTGGCCAGCAGCGATTTGAACACACCCGCCTGACGCAGAACCTCGACCGGGCCGATGAAGGACAAGAGCGCCACATCCTTTTGCAGCGCGATGAACATGTTCATATTGGCCGGCACCACCCGGCGCAGCGCCTGCGGCAGGATCACAAAGCGCATCGCATCCGATTTCGACATCCCCAGCGACAGGGCAGCGGCGCGCTGCGATGCGTGGATCGATTCGATACCCGAGCGATAAATCTCCGCCACATAGGCCGAATAAGTCAGGATCAGCGCCAGCGAGCCCCAGATATAGGGCGAATTCCACGGCCGTGGCAGGCCCAGCCCCGGTACGCCGAAACCGATCAGATAGACCACCAGCACCACCGGAACACCGCGGAAGATATCCGTATAGAGCACCGCAAACAGGCGCAGCGGGTAAAGCGCCGGGTTGCGCACGTCACGGCACAGCGCAATCACCAGCGCCCAGACCGCGATCAGCGGCGCACACCAGGCAAAGATCGCCACGTCCAGCAGAAAGGCCTGCAACAGTTTGGGGAAAGTCCTGAGGAAGATCTCGCCGTTGAAGAAGCTTTTCTGCACCGCCTCCCATCCCGGAGCCAACGGTACCAGCAGGACAACCGCGGCGACAACACAAAGCGTCGAGAGAGACGCGATCACGATGCCGCGTTGGCGCGCGCGTGCCTCATGTATCTCGCGCCGGGTCTTGCCCGGCGCTGGGGTGGGCAATGTCATGCCGCGCTCATTTGATGACGGGAACACCGGTATTCTGCGCCAGCCACTCATCCTCGAGCAAATCGAGCGTGCCGTCGCTGGTTATTTCCGTCAGCGCAGCATCGACGCATTCTTTCAGCGGGTTGTCCTTGGACATCAACATCCCGAAGCGGTCGGGATTCTGTGTGCGATCCGCCGGAAACTGGCCCAGCAGGGCTCCGTTTTCAAGGGTTACCGCCGACAGGTAGAGCGCGGTCGGCAGATCGAACAGCGCGGCGTCGATCTGGTTGGATTTCATCGCCTCGACCACATCGGCATTGTCATTGTAAAGCAGCGGATCGGAGTCCGGCCCGATCAGGTCCTGCAGCATCGGCACGGCGGTGGTGCTGGCCTGCGCGCCCCATTTCAGGGTCTTGAGCGAGGCCAGATCAGGTGTCGCACCACCTTCAACCACCGGCTTCGTGGTCAGAACTGCCATCGCGGCGGAATAGTAGGGGGCGGAGAAATCGACCACCTTCGCGCGATCCTCGGTGATCGAGAATTGTTGCAAATTGACGTCGAAATTCTTGGCGCCGGGCTGGATCGCCTCGTCAAAGCTGGTGCGCACCCATTCGACCTGATCGCTTTTGAAACCCATCTTTTCGGCCACCTTATAGGCCACGGCGGACTCGAACCCGCTTTGACTGTTGGGGTCATCTTCCAGCACCCAGGGGAAATAGGCCGGGTTGCCGGTGGCCACGGTCAGAACCCCCTCCTTCAGCGTCTTGCCGGTGGCGCAGGCGTTCTGGGCCAGCGCGGAACCGGCGCTCAGGGCGAGGATGGCAGTGAGGGTCATCAGGCGCATATCAGGTCTCCTTGGGTTGGGCGTGTCACTCGGTCTCGCGCAGGTCGAGTTCCTGCAGAGTATAGAAATCTCCGACCGGTGCACCATCATTGGGATCGTAATCGGGGTCCTGGGGCAGGCAACCGGGCCCGCAGAGCAGCCGTGCGGTGCCTTCGATCCCGTCAATGAACCAGAAGCGCCCGCCCGGCGTCGCAACATATCCGTCCACACCATCCTCCATGTCAGCAACCACATCGGAGGAGGAGGGCACCTCGCTATCCACCGCAAGGTCATGGGCGGCATGGGTGTGAAAGCTGGCCAGCGGCTGAACATAAGTGCCGGGCGGATACTCGGGCCGGCAACTGTCGGTGCCCCCGCGTCTGGGGTCAGAGATGATCAGTTGGCCGTCCAGATCCTCGCCGATGAAGCCGCAAAACTCTCGGTTTTCGGCAAAGGACTCGGCCTGTAACGCGCCCAGCATTTCATAAACGGCGTCGGTCACGTCGATATATTGCGCCTCTGCACGATTGGCGCCGGTCAGGGCAAAACACAGGGCAATAAGAAACAGGATCAGGGGCATGAAACACATCACCATCAAACGAAACGGGGCGCAGATGCGCCCCGTTTACTGGTCAGATACAGGTTACTGCATCGTGAAATATTTGATCTTCGGCGAATCCTCGGGCTCGACGATGGTGCCGACATTGGATTTCATGCCCCAGTTCAGCACCTGATGGTGGATCGGGATATACAACTGATCATCCTGCACCACCTGCCAGATTTCGGCGATCATCTTGTCACGTTCGGGCAAGTTGGTTTCCGAGGCCAGCGCCACGATCTTGGCGTCCAGATCCGGGTTGGTATAGCGGGTGCCGTTCCACGAGCCGTATTTCTCGCCTTTGGTGTGGGCGAGGAAGTTGAAGATGTATTCCGAATCGTAGGTCGGAACACCCCAGCCCAGCATGTAGAAATCGGTTTCCAGATTGTTGATCAGCGGGAAATGCTGCGCCTTGGGCTTGGCATCGAGGTTCACGGTGATGCCGATCTGCGCCAGCATGCCGACCGCTGCCTGACAGATCGCCTCGTCGTTGATGTAGCGGTCATTGGGGCAATCAAGCTGGATCGAGAACCCGTCGGGATAGCCCGCTTCGGCCATCAACGCCTTGGCACCTTCGATATCGGTCGAGGAAGAGCCATCCATGCCTTCATCCCAGCCATTCACGAAGGGCGGCGCGATCATGCCCGCCGGGGCCGACTGGCCGCGCATCACCACCTGCTGGATCGCATCGCGGTTAATGGCCTTGGACATGGCCTGACGCACACGCACATCCGAGAGCGGGTTCTTGCCCTCGATATTGTCGTTGGACAGATCTGCGTCGCCCTGGTTCATGCCAAAGAAGATCACCCGGTTCTGTGGCGCGGTGCGTACATCCAGACCGTCGGTGCCCGCAACGCGTTCGAGGTCCTGCACCGGCACGTCCTGGATGATATCCACCTCACCCGACAAAAGCGCCGCAACGCGGGTCGCGGGGTTCTGGATCGGGGTATAGATGATCTCACTCACTTCCAGCGGAAACTCACCCTTGCCCCAGTAGTTTTCGTTGGCGGCCAGAACGGTTTTCACATCCGGTTCGCGGCTGACCAGCTTGTAGGGGCCGGTGCCATTGGCGTTCTTGGCCGCAAACGTGTCTTCGCCACCTTCATAGTCCTGCACCTTGACGGCGTTGTTCGCCTCGGCCCAGCCCTTGTCCATCATGAACATGTTGGTCAGGTTGTTGGGCATGATCGGGTTGGGGCCATCGGTTTCGATCTCAACCGTGTATTTGTCGGGCGCGCGCACCTCTTTCACCGAGGCCAGCAACTCTTTGTAGTCACTGTCGGGCGTCATCGCGCGGTTCAGCGAAAACACCACATCTTCGCTGTCGAACTCGGCCCCGTCATGGAAGGTCACGCCTTCACGCAGCTTGAACACCCAGACATTGGGGTTGTCCTCGGACGGGGCCCATTCGGTGGCCAGCGAGGGAACAAGCGTGCCGGAATGGTCGCGCATGACCAGCGTTTCCATGATCTGATGCGCCAGGGCCGAGGTCGGACCTTCGTTCTGGGCATGTGGGTCCAGCGTCAGCGAGTCGCCCGCGCGTGCCCAGCGCAGCGTTTCAGCCGAGGCCGCGCCCGCCATCAGGGCGGTGGCGCTTGCCGCAAGCATGAGATGTCTGAGTTTCATGTAGTTTCTCCCATTATCGTTGTTCTGCTGGTTTTTCCGGCCTGAACGCCCCGGTACAGGACCGGGTGTCATGGAGGTATCATCCAAATCGGCGCGAAGGTTGCAACGGGTGTTCTTGGTTTTTCTGCAAATTTCGCAATCACCCGGGGGTCAGGGCGAGAGCCAATGGCCAATCCAGCCATCCGCCCGCTGGAAATTCGCGCGGCGGTGACCGGCCGGGTCAAGGCAGACCGACTCGATCCGCGACAGCGTGATGTCCAGCGCGGCGAAATGGGCCGGGTCGGGCAGGATGGTCCAATCATCGGACCGGTCGATCACGCTGCCGGGCGGCGGGACGTGGCCATAGGCTTCGCGCATGGGGTCGGGCACCGCGTCCCAGGTCTCGGCGCTGCCCTGTGTCACCCAGGCGGTGCCGTTCATCCGCAACTGGACAAGATCATCCGCTGACCACAGGTGCAGCGCCACCTGCGGATTTTGCCGCAATTGCCCCACCTTGTCCGACCGTTTGTCGGTATAGGCGGTCAGTTGGCCCGTAGCTCGGTCCACATTGCGCAGTACCACGATCCGCGATTGGGGCGCGCCTTTGCCGTCCACCGTGGCCAGCGTCACATAGCGCAGTGGCGAGCGCCCCTCCGAGATCGCCTGATCCAGCAGACCCCAGGCCTGATCCAGCGTTTGTGTCAGCCCCGGTGTGTCAGTCATAGCCCGTCATCTCCAGATATCCCTTGCCGTCATGGCTGCCGGTGACGCGCACCGGCCCTTCCCAATAGGGGAACGAGGTCGCCATCCAGGCCTGCGGGTTCAGCGCCTCAATCTCAACCGAAAGCGCCTTGTCGGGCAAGGTCAGTCGCCAGCGCGTGGGCACTTCGCGCCCCGCGACGCCGGTCAGGTCCAGCGGCACAACCTCGATCAGCCCGTCGGGCAGCGGCGTCGCACTGCCATCCGCACCGATCCAGGTGCCCGAGGTGAAATCTCCGCGCCCGCCGCGCAGCCGGAACGCCATCAGACGGGTGCCATCGTCAAAGCTGAGCGAGAACCAGTCCCAGCCGTTCTGATCCGCCGATAGCGGCTGCGAGGACCATTCGCGATCCAGCCAGGCGTTGCCGGTCAGCGCAACCGGCCCCGTGGGCAGGGTCAGCGTGCCGGTCACGGCAAAATTGGGTTGCGAGTAGTAATAGCTGGCCTGACCGTCCTGTGATTTCACCGAATAACCGCGGTCGCCATGTTGCACCAGCGGCCCCTGCGCGGTCAGGCTGAGGTCATAGGCGAATTCCGCTCCGCGCGCCTGCAGATCGAGCATATTGAAACCCGGGCCCGCCATGCGCCAATCGTCGATCCAGGCCTCGAACGGATCGGCGCTGACCCCGGCCTGTCCGATCCCGCCGCGCGCCAGCCGCTCGGCCACGAAATGCCGGTCCGGCGTGGTCAGCGCAGCATGACCCATCCAGAGCTGTGGGCTTTGCCAGCCGTCCAGTTCATATGGTGCCAGTGCCGAGCGGAACAGGGTCCACTGGATGCCATAGTCGCGGCCATCCGCGCCGGTGAGTGTGGCGGTGACATACCACCACTCGATCCGATAGGCCGGATGGGCCCCGTGATCGCGCGGAAACGCGAGGGCCTGCCCGCGTTCGGGCACCGCAAAGCCATCGGCATCGGTGCCAAGCCCGGCAAAGCCTTGTGCTGCGGCACCAAGCGGCAGCATGAGCAGGAAGATCAGAACCCTAACGCGCATTGGCAAAGACCTGCAGCAGGTCCGAAGGCGGCAGGTGGTGCATCCGCCGTGCGGGCAGAAGTGCGGCCAGACCGGCCGTGACCACCGCAAGCAGCAACAGGATCAGCCATTGCAGCGGGAAGAGATGCATCGGCAGGCGCCAGCCAAACGCCTCGACATTGATGATGGCCAGCAGCGCCCAGGCGAGAACCAACCCCAAGGGCAGCGCCAAAATCGCGGTCATCACCGCAAGGGCGACGCTGCGCAGGACCTCCAGCCGCGCCAGCGTGTCGCGCCGCACGCCCAACGCCCAGACCGGGGCGAGTTGCGGCAGCCGGTGTGCCCAGAGGGTCAGCAGGCTGGTCAGGATCGCGAAGCCCGCGACGCCCAGCGTCAACACATTCAGCGCGCCGGTGACCACGAAGGTTTTCTCGAAAATCGCCAGCGAGGATGCCTTGATCGCGGCCTGCGGCACCAATGCCTGCGGCGGCAGCGCGAAGGTATCGGCAAGCTCGCTGCGCAGATCTCCCGCCTCCGCCGGATCGACCCGGATGCCAAAGCGGGTATTGGGAAGGTCCGGCACGCGCTGCAGCAGCGCGGGCAGGGCGGTCATGGCCTGACCGGTCGGGTTGCCGTAATCGGAGTAGACCCCGACGACAGGCAGGCTCCAGCCCGGCAGCAGCGTGACGGTATCGCCCGGCCACAGATCCATCCGCCGCGCCATCTGTTCGTTGATCAGCGCGCCACGCCCCTCCGCCACCATATCCCAGACCTGCGGGGTAGCAGCGATGAGCGGCCAGTTGTCGCGATAGGTTGGATGATCCACGATCCCATAAAGAAACACCGTCTGGTCCGAGATTTGCACCTCGGTTGAGCGGATCGGCAGCACCGCATCGGCGCGGCTGTGCAGCCAGCGCGCGATCTCGGTGCCCTGCGCATCGTCACGGGCGGTCACATAAAGCTCGGAGGCCAGCCGCTGGTCGAGCCAGCCGGTGAAGGTCAGCCGAAAGCTCGACACCATGGTGCCGACGCCGATATTGGCAGCCAGCGCCAGCAGCAGCGCCATCAGCGCCAGCGACAGGCCCGGCAGTTGTGCCCGCATGTCGGCCCAGACCCACGCGCCAAGCGGACCACGAGAGAACCCGGACCCAATCCGCAGCGCCAGCGTCAGCAGGGGCGGCAACAGCAGCGCCGCGCCCATCAGCAACCCGCCCAGCATCACGAACCCGGCAACCAGACCGTCAAACACCGCCAGCGCCAGAAAACCGGCACCGATCATCAGCGCCCCGATCCCGGCTTGCGCAAGGACCGGCATGCCCTGCGCCGACCAGGCGTATTGGCCCTGGACCTGCAGGATCGGCACCCGGGACAGCCGCCACAGCGCCTGCGCGCTGGCGGCGAATACCCCCGCAACGGCCATCATCAGACCAAGCGCCACCCAGGACGGCTGCAACGCCAGATCGCCATCCACCGGCGCGCCGTAAAGCCCGCGCAGCGTGGCGGCGACATCGGGCAGCAACGCTGCGGCGACCACATAGCCAAGCGCAAGGCCAACCGTGCCGCCGATCAGGGCAAATAGCAGCAACTCGCCCAGCATGAGCCAGGTCAGATCCCGCAGCGGCAGGCCAAGCGCACGCAAGGTGCGGATCATCCCGCGCCGTTGCTCGAAGGACAGGCCCACCATGCCATGCACGATGAACAGCCCAACCGTAAAGGACAGCAGGCCGAAGGCGGTCAGGTTCAGGTGGAAACTGTCGGTCAGCCGCGCCAGTTCCGACCTGCCTTCGGCCGGAACAACCATCAGATCGGGGGCGAGATCGGCAAGCGGAGCAAGCCCGGCGGGCTGATCCGGCAGGATCAGCAGGCGGGAGACCTCTGCGCTGCGGTTCAGCAAGATCTCGGCGGTGCCGATATCGGTCAGCACCACCCCGGCGGGCAGATTTTGCGAGCGGGTCACGGGCGGCAACCCCACCTGCGCGCGCAAGCGCCGCGCAGTCTCGGGTCGCGCGATCAGCAGGCCGGGGGCCAGCAACGCGTCGGCGGGGGTGATTCCGTTGATATCCGAGGTTTCCTCGACCGCGGGCAGTGCGGGATAGGCGAGCAGATCGACGCCCATCACCTCGACCGAACCGCCCGGCAACGGCATTCGCCCCTCAAGGACGGCTGCCAGTTGCCAGCCCGCACGGCGCAGGGCGACATAACGCGCCAGCGGGATCGGACCGCTGGCCGCGCGCAGCTCATCGAACTGTCCGGTGCCCAATTGCGCACTGGCCTCGGCATAGCTGGAACGCGCCTCGGCATTGATGGCCTGTACCGCCGACCACAGGCCGGTGGCCAGCGCAAGCCCCGCCAGAAGCGTCAGCAACTGCAGCGGATGCCGCGCCCAGTGCGACCAGAGACAGGCAATCGCCGCGCGCCTCATGCCAGTTGCCCCCCGCTGAGATGCGCGCGCCGGTCCAGCCGGGCGGCGATCGCGTCGGAATGGGTGACCAGCAACAAACCGCAGCCGGTTTCCGCCACCAGGCCCAGCATCAGGTCCAGCACAGCGGCACTTGCGACCTCATCCAGGTTGCCGGTGGGTTCATCGGCCAGCAACAGGGCAGGGCGCACCGCAAGCGCGCGCCCGATGGCAACGCGCTGCTGCTGCCCGCCCGAAAGCTGTTCAGGGAACCGGGCCAGCAGCGCGCTCAGCCCCAGCCGGTCGGTCAGATGCGACAGCCACGCGGCATCGCTTTGGCCCGACAGGCGGGCGTGAAAGGCGAGGTTCTGTTCGACGCTCAGCGACGGGATCAGGTTGAACTGCTGGAACACCACCGCCAGAGAGCCACGCCGCAATGCCGCCCGGCCACGCTCGTCGAGGCCCGACAGGGCGGTTCCCGCAACCGTGATCTCACCGCTGTCGAACTGGTCCAGCGCCCCCACCAGATTCAGCAGCGTGCTTTTGCCCGAGCCGCTTTCGCCGGTCAGCGCCACCGTCTCACCATGCTCCAGCCGCAGCGAGACACGATCCAGCACCGGACGTCCGCCCGGATAGGTCTTGCTGACAGTCTCGACGTTCAGAAGCATGGTTCGGGTCCGTTCTCGGGCACGTTGATCTTCTAGCGGTTTTCCCCCGACACTCTGACCCGGCAAGCCCCGCTGTCCAGCCCAAAAGGACAATGCGCGGGATTGACGCGGGTTCCGCATTGCGACACCAAGAACACGTTTCAGACGCCCGCGCGCCAACCGGAGATCACCGATGATGCTTTCAGATCAACTCACCTGGGGCAGCCTCTATCTTGGGGTCTGCTTTCTGGTCGAGATCCTGTTCCTGGTCGCCTGCACGATCCTGCTGCGCAAGTTCGACAACCGCTTCGGCTCGCGGTCTCTGGCGGTGCAGGCGGGCGGCATGATCACCATCGCGCTTGTTTTCATTGTTCTGGCCCATACGATCCAGGTCTGGATGTGGGCCTTTATCTGGGTGCATGGCGACACGATGGAGGATTGGAACAGCGCGCTCTACTTTTCGATGGTGACCTATACCACGCTGGGATACGGCGACATCGTGCTGGAACCCGAGCTGCGCATCTTTGCGGCGTTTTCGGCGATTGCCGGGCTGTTGGCCTTCGGCCTGTCGACCGCCTATCTGGTTGCCCTGATGTCGACGATCTTCAAAGAGCACCTGACCGAAGTGTAGCCCTACAGAATGGGTGCCAGCAGCCGCGCCAGCGGCGCACCGTAGCGGATATGGGGCGGCTGCAGATCCAGTGTCCTGGTCAGTTCGTGGCTGAGCGCGAAATCATCCCTGAGCATCGTCTCCACCTGAGCCGCAAAGCCCGCATCGAAGACCAGCGCCATCGCCTCGAAATTCAGCCGGAACGAGCGGTTGTCCAGATTTGTGGTGCCCACCGCCGCCAGTCGGTCATCGATCAGAAATACCTTCTGGTGCAGAAACCCGTTGTTGTAACGCCACACGCGCGCACCGGCTTCGCAAAGCTCGTCGAAATAGGCGAAGGCCGCCAGCCAGACAGTCTTGTGGTCAATCTCGTCCGGGACCAGCACGCGTACATCGACCCCGCGCAGGGCGGCATGTTTCAGCGCCGTCATGATGTCGCCGTCGGGAATGAAATAGGGCGAGGCGATCCAGATGCGGGTCTGCGCGGCGGCAATGGCGGAAAAGAACATCATCGAGCCGGTCTCGGTCCGGTCGCCCGGTCCGGTGGCGACGATCAGAGCATTCACGCCGGGCTTTTCGAACCGGGTTGCCCAGTTCAGATCGTCGATGATCTCGACATTGCGCGCCCAGTGCCAATCTTCCACAAAGATCAGTTGCAATTGCAGCACCGCCGGGCCGGTCAGGCGCAGATGGGTGTCGCGCCAATGGCCGAATTTCGGGTCTTTCCCCAGATATTCCTCGCCGACATTGTGCCCGCCGATAAACCCGACCTCGCCATCGACGATGACGGTTTTGCGGTGGTTGCGGTAATTCAGCTGGAACCGGAAATTCGGCCCCCGCTGCTGATGCGGGTCCACCATGTCGATGCCCGCGTCGATCAGGCTTTGGATGTAGCTTTCGGGCAGATGATAGCTGCCGACCGCATCGGTCAGGACCCGCACCGTCACACCGCGTTCGACCGCGGCAATCAGGCGGTCGTGCAAATCGTTGCCCAGAGCGTCATCGCGCAGGATGTAGAACTGCACCAGCACATAAGATCGTGCAGCGTCGATGGCCGCAAAGATCGCGTCGAAAGTGGCCGTGCCGTCAATCAGCAACTCTGCGGTATTGCCCCGTACCACCGGCAGATGCGCGATGCTTTCGAAAGGCCGGACATTCAGCCGCAACGCCTCGGCCGGCGGTCGGGCCTGCGCGGCAAATGCCTTGATCCCCTCGACAACGCGCTCACTTTCCCGGCGCGCTATGCGATAGCCGCGAAACCGGTGTTGGCCCAGAAACAGATAGGCCGGAACGGCAATCAGTGGAAAGGTCAGCAGGAACATCACCCAGGCCACCGAGCCCTGCGGTGTGCGCGCCGTCTGCGCCGCGCGAAGGGCGCAGAACGCTGCCGAGACATATGCTGTCAGAAGAACCAGCGAAACCAGGAGGGACCACATCAGATAGAGGCCTTTTCAGTGACTTACCGGGCTCCAGTGTATATGCGGTTCCAATCCTTGGCCATATCCACGATCACCCAACCCAGATCGGGGCCGCGATCCAGCCCGTCATTGAGCCGCCCGATAGGACTGTCGCGGTCATAGGCGTATTCGCGTGCGCCATCGGTGTGATGCACGATCAGGCCAAGGCGTGGCCCGTCGCCCGCAGTCGCCCATTCCAGCATCGCGAAATCGCCATCCGAGTTACCACCCGCGAAAATCGGCCGCCTGCCGATGGTGCGCTCGATATTGACCGGCTTGCCCGCCTTGTCGTCGATAAAGGCGATGCCCGGAGATTTGACGATCGTTGGCGTGCCGTCGATCATCTCGTAGCTGCTGTCGGCATAGCTGCCCAATATCTGCTCAGGCGGGATGCCATAAGCGTCCTCGGCAAAGACCCGCATGAAATGCAGCCCGCCGCCTGAAACGATATAGGTCTTGAACCCTTCGTCGCGCAGATAGCGCAACAGTTCGACCATAGGCTGATAGGTCATCCGGTCATAGGGCAGGCCGGTATCGGGGTGGCGCGCCTTGGCCAGCCAGTCAGCCACCACCTGTTGAAATGCCCCAACGCTGGTACCGGAATGCGACGCGTTGACGACCTCCAGAATGGCGCCGGTCCCGCCCTTTCCAACGGCTTCAAGATTGCCGGCAGCGGCGGCTTTGAGCGTGTCACTGGTCAGGATCGAGGGATCGTCCTGTGCCAGTTCCGCCAGCCGGTCCATAGCAAAGATCAGCTGGAAATAGACCGGCTGCTCGCCCCAGAGCGTACCGTCATTGTCGAACACCGCGATCCGTTCGGCGGGGGTGACGTAATCGGCGGCCTGCGGGTCGGTCACCGTTTCGACGAAGCTGATGATCCGGTCCTTGTTGTCGGTGTCGTTCCACGACGGAAGCGGGTCTGCCCCAGCCGTTGCGGCAAGGCAACTCAGCAGAAGGGTGGAAAACAATCTGGTCATGTCAGTGGCCTCAATTGTCTGAAACAGGAAAAAAGGCGGGCCGGACACGGCCCGCCTTTGCGGATGCTGCAGGTATCAGTTTCCGACCGGGGAAAGCATCTTTTTGACGACCTGATCCAGCGTGAAGCTGGCCGCTTTCTGGCGCGGCGGGAATTCCTGGAACGTTGCCAGGAAATTGCCGACATATTGCTGTGCCGGAACCAGGAAATAGGCGCGGTCAAGCAGCCAGTCATAATAGGTGTTCGAGGTCCGGTAGCCGCGCTCATAGGGATCGCGGCGCAGGTTGACGATCAGTGGAACGCGCAACTCTGTCCACGGCTCTATCCATGCGCGCAGGGTGCCCCACGCTTTCTGTTCCAGAAAGATCAGTTTCCAATCATCAAAGCGCAGCGCGGTCAGATCGCCATCATCCGAGAAATAGAAGATCTCGCGCCGGGGGCCTTTGTCCACCTCACCCTTGAAATAGGGCAGGAAGTTATAGCCATCCAGATGCACCTTGTAGATCCGTCCGATCGCCTCGACACCGCCCTGCTTAAGCTCTTCCTTGATGTTGTCGCGACCCACGGCGGCCAGATAGGTGGGCAGCCAGTCCATGTGATGCATGATCTCGTTGCTGATCGAGCCGGGCTCGACCACACCGGGCCAGCGCACCATCGAGGGCACCCGCCAGCCACCCTCCCAGTTGGTGTTCTTTTCGCCCCAGAACGGCGTCATCGCGGCATCGGGCCAGGTGTTCATGTGCGGGCCGTTATCCGTCGAGTAGTGCACGATGGTGCTGTCGGCGATGCCAAGCTCGTCGATCACGTCCAGCAATTGCCCCACATGCATGTCATGTTCCAGCATGCCGTCGGTATATTCGTCATGGCCCTTGTTGCGGCGTTCATCGGCGACATGGGTGCGGAAATGCATCCGCGTGCCGTTCCACCAGACGTAAAACGGCGTGCCATCGGCATTGGCCTGCTTGATGAAGTCGATGGCGGCGGCCAGGGTTTCATCATCCACGCTTTCCATGCGCTTCTTGGTTAGCGGGCCGGTATCCTCGATCTCGCCCCCGGCAAAGGAGTGGATCACGCCGCGCGGGCCATAGGCCTTTTTGAAGGTCCGCCCGTCGGGCATAACGACGTCGCCCGGATAATCCTCGTTTTCGGGTTCTTCTTCGGCATTCAGGTGGTAGAGATTGCCGAAAAACTCATCAAATCCGTGGTTTGAGGGCAGATGTTCATCCCGGTCGCCCAGGTGGTTTTTGCCGAACTGTCCGGTCACATAGCCTTCGGCCTTGAGCAGGCCGGCGATGGTCGGGTCCTCTTCCTGCATGCCCAGTTCAGCACCCGGCAGGCCAACCTTGCTGAGTCCGGTGCGAAACACCGACTGGCCCATGATGTAGGACGACCGCCCGGCGGTGCAGGATTGCTCGCCGTAATAATCGGTGAAAATCATGCCTTCATCAGCGATCCGGTCGATATTGGGCGTCTGGTACCCCATCAGCCCCATCGTATAGGCCGAGATGTTGGATTGACCGATATCGTCGCCCCAGATGACCAGAATGTTCGGCTTTTCGGCCTGTGCCAGCGCGGGCAGCGACCAAAGGCCAAGCACTGCTGCCGCACAACCTATTCGTGTGACACGTCTGAAGTCAGAAAACATGCCATTCTCCCTGTTTGCCGCGCCTGAAAGGAATGAAACCTGATAGTGACCGGAGAATGCGCGGATCGTTTTGTCACCCCGGCAGGTCTGTAGACGTCTTCAATGGTAAAATTTTTGTTTATTTGCGGACAGATGGCGATTCCCGCATCTCAGATTGAGCCTTCTATTCCGCCTTACGTCAACGAAATTGTGAGAATGCGTGATAGGGCGGTGACAGAGCGACGATCGCTTAAAGGTTGAGGCCTGTCAATCAGGCACGAGTGACCCTCCGCGCCTGCATCTGCGCGATGATATGCCGGATCTCGTCCCGCACCGGTCCGGGCCGGGGCGTGTCGCGCAGTGCCGCGATCCAGTGCGGGGCAGGCGGATTGCCTGCCTTGCGGGTCCAGCGCAACCCGGCCAGCACCTGCTGGGCATCATCGGGCAGAATGTCGGGAAGTTCATGCCCGTTCAGCACTGCCCAGAGCCCGGTCCAGAGGCGCGCCACGCTCCACGGGTTGTAACCGCCACCGCCCAGAACCAGCAGCTTGTCGCTCAGACCCATCAGGTCGCGCAGCAGGTGCCAATGGGCGGTATTGGACAGGGCAAGGCGCGATAGCGGGTCCTCTTCCACTGCGTCCGCTCCGCATTGCAAGATGATGGCATCAGGGCGAAAATCAGACAGAAGGGGCAGGATGACCGCCTCGCGCAAGGTGTGGAATTCGCTGTCGTTGAAGCCGCGCGGAACCGGCAGGTTATAGGCCGTGCCGCCACCCTGATCCGTGAGTTTGCCGGTGAATGGCCAGCGACCCTGTTCATGTACAGAAATAAGGCACAGACGGGTCTCTCCTACGAACGCGGCCTCGACCCCGTCGCAATGATGCGCGTCGATATCAACATAGGCGACCCGTTGCTGACCCAGCGCAAACAGACGCCGGATCGCCAGAACCGGGTCGTTGAGATAGCAGAACCCGTTGGCGCGGTCGGGATACCCGTGATGGGTGCCACCGCCGGGGTTGAAGACCATCCCGCCGCGCGTAACAAGATCAGCCCCCAGGATCGAGCCACCCGCCGCCGTGGCGGGACGGCGGTACATCGCGGGGAAAACCGGGTTTGATAGCGTCCCCAGGCCGTGGCGCGCCCGCGTATCCTCACTGACATGTTGTTCTTTTTCAGCGGCTTGCAGCGCGTTGATGTAACGTTCCGTGTGAAACCCGGTCAGCGCGGCGGGCTTGGCGCGGGGGCTTGTGTGGTATTGCGCCTCGGGCAGCCATCCCAGAGCCCGGCACAGATCAAGCACCGTCGACACCCGCGGGATCGCCAGCGGGTGTTTCACGCCATAGCTTGAGCCCCGGTAGATTTCTGATCCGATAAGGATCGGGGCGGGCATCTATTTCCCGGCGCTTTTCATCAGAAGCGAGAGCAGCGGACCGATGAGGGCGGGCAGGGCGGAACCCAGCGGATCGCGGGCGATCTGGGTGACCTGACGGGAGATGCCCCGCACCTCGTCCACGGCCTCTTCCAGGTCGGTTTCCAGTTCGGCAATTGCCATGTCCCGCATCTCGATGGCCGGACCGACATCCTTTTCGGCGCTCAGGCGACTGGCGACCGAGACCAGGATCGCGGCCAGCACCAGATTGGCGAGCGCCACCACCACCGCCGCCAGATAGCTTTCCATCACCGTCGACAGCGCCTGATACGCCGCGACATTCAGCATGATGATCCCGATACCGGTGATCAGCGCGGCAAACACCATCAGCCCCGTCTGCTGCTGGAACACGGCCATCTGGCGCCGGGTGATCAGCCGTTCGGTGCGGTAGATGATCGAGAGGTTTCTTGTGATCCGGCTCATCCCTGCGCTCCTTTCAGAATTTCGTGACCCGGCCCAGGGCAAAGCCCAGACCAAAGGCGGTAATCGTGGTCAGCAGCGGTTTTTGCACCGGAAAATCGCCCAACTCCTTGGAAAACTGCGCCCAGAGCGCGTCCAACTCACTGCTGTCGATGCCATGCCCGGCCAGCATCCTGTCAAAGCTTGAGCGATCGTCCTCTGCTTCGGGGCCGGGTTTGGCTGTCGCGGGTTTGTCCGCAAGCTGTGCCCTCAGCGCAGCCAGTTCGGCCTCGAGTTCGGCTTTGGTCGCCATCACGATGTCCTTTCGGTGTCTGAATCAAAGATCGTCCCATCCTTCGACATCAGGATAGCAACTGGTCGTAACGCTTTGATATGGCTGAAAACAATCAGCAGGCATACCGTCACCGGCACGCTCAGGAACGCGCCCACGACGCCCCAGACAGAGCTCCAGAATGTCAGCGATATGATGACCATGAAGGTCGACATGTTGAGCGAACGGCCCAGCAGCGCCGGGTCCAGGAAATTACCCATGAGGAATTGCACCGTGCCGCAAAAGAACAGAATTACCAGAAAAGGCGTCAGCGAATCGAACTGGACCAGCGCGATCAGCGCCGGGAACACCACCGCCACGATCGAGCCGATATTGGGAATGAAATTCAGCCCGAAGGTCAGCACCGCCCAGGTTTCCGCATATTCCAGACCCAGCCAGCGGAACACCGAGTAGCTGATCAACGCCGTCATCGCCGAGACCAGCGATTTCACCCCGACATAGCTTTGCAGGCTGCGGGTGATCGCCGTCATCACCGCGCTCAGTTTCTGGCCGAACACCTTGTCATTGGCGGCCAGCAGGATCTTGCGCCGGAACATCAGCCGCTCGGCCATCAGAAAACCCACATAGAGGCTGATCAGAACAAAGGTGCTGAGGAACGAGGTCGCGCCACCAACCGCGCTGCGCGCGACAAAGGACATGTCGATATTGACCAGGCTGTCATGGATATATTGCGTCACATCATTGCCGACCAGCGCCACCAGCTTGTGCAGCGCGTTGTCGAACGCGTTCTCGTAATTGCTGAAGTTGCGCACCATCTGCGTGGCCTGGCTGCCCAGCACATACATGATCATGAACAGCCCGGCCAGAACCACGATCACGGCCAGGATGTTGGCGAACCAGACGGGCAGGGGCAGAACATCGAGAATATGATCGCTTACCGCGATGATCAGCACATAGGCCAGCAGGGCCAGCACCAACGGGATCAGGAACCCGGACCCGGCATAAAGCCCGAAGACCACCACAGCGATGACGACCGACACATCCCGACACATGGACAGTTTCGGGTGCAGCCCCTCGCTGCGGGCGGGCGCGGTCTGGGGTGGATCGGAATTTTCGTCTGGGTTGAAGGACATGCAGGCATTCCCCGGTTGGCGTGCCGCAATGTTGCACCGGAGCGCCACGCGGTGCAATCGACGATTGAGACCCGCTTCGGCCATTGCACCGGTCATTCCTGACCCAGAGCCTCACGCGCTTGATCTGATTCTCAGGTGATGCTCTATCCGTTTGTTTTGGCGCGCAATTCAATCCGAAAACCGGTTCCCACATTTCGGTTTGCGCACTAGGCTGGGGCCATGATCTTTCGCAATCATCCCGATCCGGCGCTGCCGGTCCGCGCCTTGGTGACCGCACTCAAGCGGTTCGGCGACAAGAACGGCTGGGTGATGAGCAGCCATGTGGCGATGTTTGCGATGCTGGCACTGTTCCCTTTCATCCTGTTCAGCATCGCGCTTGCGGGCAGCCTGTCAGAGAACGTGATCAACGACGATGTCATCTCGCTGATCTTCGGGGCCTGGCCGCCAGAAGTGTCCGGCCCGATCATCGCAGAACTCCGGACCGTGCTCGGCACATCCGGCACCGGGGTTCTGACCTTCGGGGGGCTTCTGGCGCTGTTTTTCGCCTCAAACGGGGTGGATGCGGTGCGCATGGCGATGACGCGGGCCTATCACGATCGCGATGACAGGCCGTTCTGGCAGACAAGGCTGCTGTGTGTGTCGATCGTGCTGGCCGGGGCTGCCATCGTGATCGTGGCCGCCGCGATCGAGGTGATAGTGCCGCTTTACGGCCAATTGGTCTCTGAGGCGCTGACGGGCACGTCCAAGGACCTGATCTCGGTCGAGCGGTTGAGCTGGATATTCATTGTGGCGATGCCGGCGGGTGGGGTGCTGACCTTTCATATGCTGCTGCCCGCGCGGCGCCACAGCCTGCGGCAGATCCTGCCGGGCGTGGTGTTGACGCTGGTGCTCTGGGCAGTGGTCGGCTGGGGCTTTTCGATTTACGTGACCCAATTTGCCAGCTACGGCGCGACCTATGCCGGGCTGGCGGGGGCGATGTCGGCGCTGATCTTTCTGTACCTGATCTCGGCCATTCTGATTCTGGGCGCCGAATTCAACGGGGCGCTTATGGATCTTCTGTCCGAGGACCTCTACTAGCGCTTGACCCGGTGGCGTGAATACCCCCCAATCCGGGCACAATGACCTGACTGGAATACGCTGATGCACCGCCTGTTCGCACTTTTTTGTCTGCTCTGGGCGATGCCTGTTTCCGCACAAATACCTGACTACGTGGGATCGGAGCGTTGCATAGCGTGTCATGAAGAGGCGGGCACGCTCTGGTCCGGGTCGCATCATGCCAAGGCCTGGACCCAACCGGGACCCGACACGGTGCTCGCTGATTTTGATGGCACAGGTTTTGACCATGACGGGATGGAGGTCACGTTCCGCATCGACGGGCCGGATTACCTGGCCCGCGTGGTCGAGAAGGATGGCAGCACGACCGAGTATAGACTGCATTCGGTGGTTGGTGTCGCGCCGCTGCAGCAATACCTGTTCGAGACGGGCCGCGGCCATCTGCAAAGCTTTGATGTGGTCTGGGATGTGGAGCAGGGGGAATGGCTGCACCTTTACCCCGATCAGGACCTGCCGCCCGGTGACGGGCTTCACTGGACCGGGACGTACAAGAACTGGAACGCCCGCTGCGCCGAATGTCACGCCGCGGGATATCGCCGCAACTATGGCCAACGCACCCGCAGCTATGCCTCGGATCAGGCCGAGATCGGGGTCGGGTGCGAGGCCTGCCATGGGCCGGGATCGGCGCATCTGGACTGGACCACCGGCAAGACCCCAGCCGAGGGGCTGAGCGCGCAGGGTTTCACCATGGATTTCGCCAGCGGGTCCGAGGCAGTGATCGGGCAATGCGCCGGCTGCCATTCCCGGCGCGAGGCGCTGGCGGATGGCAATCCGCTGCCCGGAACGCCCTATCATGATGCCTACACGCTGGCGCTGCTGCGGCCCGGGCAGTATCACGCCGACGGTCAGATCCTGGACGAGGTCTATGTCTATGGCTCGTTCCTGCAATCCAAGATGTATGCCAACGGGGTCACCTGCCTGAACTGCCACAATGCCCATAGCGGAGAGCTGCTGGCCGAGGGCAATGCTGTCTGCACCCAGTGCCATTCGGCTGCGGGCAATCCGGATTTTCCCAGCCTGAGCCCTGGCGACTATGACAGCGCCGCGCATCATCATCACCCAGAAGGTGGGGCGGGCGCGCAATGCGTGTCCTGCCACATGCCCGAAAAGGTCTATATGCAGGTCGATCCGCGCCGCGATCATTCCTTCCGTATCCCGCGCCCCGATATGGCGGCTGAAACCGGTGCGCCGGACACTTGCACCAGTTGCCACAGCGATCGCGACCCGGTCTGGGCGACCGAGACGATCGCCACGTGGTTTCCCGACGACCGCAACCGGCAACCGCATTTCGGACAGGTCTTTGCCCGCGCGCGCAGCGCCCCCGGAAGCGCGGGTCCTGACCTGCGCTATCTGGCGCAGGACGAGGCGCAGCCGGGCATCATCCGGGCCACCGCGCTGTTCCTGCTGGAACCCGCCGCCACATCCGAACTGGCCACAGAGATCGCCGGTTTGCTGGCACATCACGATCCGCTGATCCGCTCCGCCGCGGCCTCGCTGCAACGCGCCGCACCTGTCCAGGACCGGCTGCAGCGCCTGTTGCCGGTGTTGCAGGACCCACGGCGCTCGGTCCGTATCGCGGCGGCAAAGCAGATGATCAACGTCCCGCCCGAAATCATGAGCAACAGCCAGCGGGCCATCGTGCAGCAGGCAATGGCGGATTGGCAGCGCTCGATCCGGACCCGGCTGGATTTCCCGGAAACCCATCTGGTTCTGGGCGGGATCGCCCTGGTGGGGCGCGACACCCAGGTCGCCGAACGGGCCTTCCGCGAGGTGGTCACGCTGGACCCGCAGCACCCCGACGCCTGGCCCATGCTGGTCCGGCTGGTGCACGCCAACAAGGGGCCGGAGGCAGCACGGCAGGCGCTGCGCGAGGGCCTGTCTCAGGTGCCCGACCACCCCGCATTGCTGGGCTTGCAGAGCCAGATGAATCCCTGATCCATGAATTGCCCCAGCGTTGCCATTTTCCGGACCCAATCGCCTTTTAGACGAGTAATCGGACCGGGACATCGTAGCACCTCGGGGGGACCAGGATGACCACCACTCAGCCGCGCGCGCGGCATAACATGTTGTTCGAACTTCTGCGGCAGAAACGCCTGTCGGAGGAGACAACGAAACGGGTAGACGACCAGCCGCCGCAGGTGTCGAGAGGGGATGCTCTCCTGCTGCAATCTCTGGCTGTCTCATCGTTTCGCGAACAACGCCTGCCGCGCGCGCCACGGGTTTAGATTCCTCAAACTTATTGTGGATCTCGCTTGCTGAGATGTATCTGCGGTTTCCGCCCGTTCCATAGCTGTCAATTCAACCAAGCTGCTGCGCTTGGGACGAAGAAGCGTAACTTCTGGCATGTGCAACCAAAAAGATGACGGTTTTGCGGACAAAGCCACCGTTCGAAACTCTCAGTCTTAGCTCCGCTTTGAGGTCAGCTCGCCTGCTCACGGTCGAATTGCATGCGAAATTGTCTGACTTCATCCATCTGTTCATGCGACCAGAAGACGAGTGGCTTTAGCATCTCGAGTAAGCTTCGGCCCAAAGGCGTCAATTCATAGGATACAGCCACCGGCGGCCCGGGATCGACGGTACGGGTCAAATAACCGTCGCGCTGCAATCCACGCAGGTTCTCGGTAAGCACACTTTGGGTTACGTCTCCGATGCAGCGCTTGAGGTCGCCAAAGCGTTTTGGCTCATCCTCCAGCGCGAGGATGATGATCATCCGCCATTTGCCCGTCACATTAGATAGCACGGAGCGGATGGAGCAGGTGGAGGCTTCTGCTTTGTTGGCAACACCAATAGGTAGCATATCAATCTCTGGTATTGTTTCGAAACTAAGAAACACCATAACCATGGATCGGCTTTTACGCAACACTCTGATCTATATGACAGTAGTGTTGAGCATACCAAGTCTGTTTGCAGTGCCTAATTGCAACATAGTATGATTTTGCTACTACGTATTGAGGTGATACGAATCAGAGGAAAAACCATGTCTCCCAAAGAACTTGTAATCGCACTCTTCACTGCTGCCTTTGCCGATCACGATCCGGATGCTGCGCGGCAACTCGTTACCCCGGATTACATCCAGCACAACCCGCAGGTCCCGACCGGAGCCGACGGGTTGGTTGGCTTGATACCTTTGGTCGAGCAATCCGGAATGACCGCAACCACGCATAGGGTCATCACCGAAGGCGATTTGGTGGTGCTGCACAGCACTTTTGATAACGCAGACGCCTTTGGCGCACCGACCCTTGCCGCTTTCGACATATTCCGGGTGGAGGACGGCAAAGTTGCCGAGCATTGGGACAATCTTCAGCCAGTTCCTGAAACGACGGTGTCAGGCCGTGGTATGACCGATGGAGCGACCGAAATCACCGATCTCGACAAAACCGAAGAGAACAAGGCGTTGGTTCTTGGATTTGTGCGCGACGTCTTGGGCGGTGCCGCGCCAGAGAAAGCCCCCATGTATTCTGAGGTTTACATGCAGCACAATCCAATGCTTGCAGATGGGATTGATGGTCTGATTGAAGGTGCCAAGGCTTGGGCCGAACAGGGCAACGTCATAACCAAATTCGAGCCCCAGATTGTTGTGGCAGAAGGCAACTTTGTCTTTGTCGCCTCAGATGCGACTGTCAGCGAGAAACCATGGGCTTTCTTCGACCTATGGAGGGTTGAGGATGGCAAGATCGTCGAGCATTGGGACGTTGTTTCGCCCACCCCTGCGGAGATGGTGCACGGGAACGGAAAGTTCTAATAACCGGTGAGGAATGGCGGGTCGGAATTTGCGGGCCCGCCAACCAAAAAACGGACCTTCGAACAGATCACAGTATCGGTCAAAATGGGCTCAAAGCGGCCCTTGCGCCAAAGATCTAATGACATCGTTCGAACGCCATGGATCAACTGCTGGCAAGGGCTCTAGCCCCGAAATCCGGTCGCAACCACGAACTTCTCGGAACTGTCCGAGCGCGAGGCGGGGGGCTTCACATTCGCTACTTTGGCGAACTTCTGTTTCAGCAGTTTCTGCAGATCGCCCTCGGCGCCACCGGCCAGCACCTTGGCCACGAAGGTTCCACCCTCTTCCAGCACATCAAAAGCGAAATAAGCGGCTGCTTCGCACAGAGAGATGATCCGCAAATGGTCGGTCTGCTTGTGCCCGGACGAAGAGGCAGCCATGTCCGACATGACGACATCCGCCTTGCCACCCAGCCACTCCTTGACCTGCAGATCAGCGTCATCATCCATGAAATCCAGCACATGCGCCTCGGACCCGGCCACCGGTTCAACCTCTTGCAGATCGACACCCAGAACCGTGCCAATGGACTTGCCTGATTTCTCGCCCAGGGCGTTCACCCGCTTGACCGCGACCTGCAGCCAGCCTCCGGGTGCACAACCCAGATCGACCACGCGTGCGCCGGGGACAAGAAACCGGTATTTATCATCCAGTTCCAATATCTTATAGGCCGCACGTCCGCGATATCCATCGGCCTGCGCGCGTTTCACATAAGGGTCATTCAACTGCCGCTGCAGCCAGCGCGTCGAGCTGAGCGTGCGCCCGCGCGCGGTCTTGACCTTGACCTTCAGGTCGCGCTGCCCGCGCCCCGAGGTGTTTTTGCCACTTGGTGTTTTTGCCATCAGAACGGTCCGTCTTCCAATACCCCGTCCGCACTCATCTGGGCATAGAGCAGCCCCTCGCGCAGGCCCCGGTCCGCGACCGACAAACGATCGGTGGGCCAGAGCCGGAGAAGGGCCTGCAATATGGCCGAGCCGGACATGATCAGGGCCTGCCGGTCCTCGCCGATGCGGGGGTCCGTGCGGCGGCCATGCGGGCCAAGGTCTAGATAACCTCGGATCACTTTGTCAATCTGATCACTGGTCATGCGCAGCCCGTCCACCTTGGTGCGGTCATACCGCTTGAGGCCCAGATGCGAGGCGGCCACCGTGGTGACCGTGCCGCTGGTTCCCACGATCTGGAAGCCTTCGCGCGCCTGTTCGTCCTTGTAAGGCGCGAAATCGGCCAGGTTTTCCTCGAAAAACCAGCTCATCAGGGCGAAGCGGGCGGAATCGTCAAGCACATCGTTGAACTGGTCGCGCAGCGTGGCGACGCCCAAGGGGACCGAGATCCAGTCCACCACCTTGGCGGCGGGGAAGGGGCTGTCGGTGGTGTGAAACCCCGCGTGCAGCCGCATGATCGCCGCCGGCCGGTCGCGGCGCGGCACCGAGCTGAGGTCGATCCAGACCAGCTCGGTCGAGCCACCGCCGATATCGACCACCAGCAGTTGTTCTGTTTTGGTCGAGACCAGCGGCGCGCAGGAGATCACTGCGAGGCGGGCCTCTTCCTCGGGCTTGATGATTTCCAGCGACAGGCCGGTCTCGCGCTTGACCTGGCTCACGAAATCGCGGGAATTCTTGGCCCGCCGGCAAGCCTCGGTCGCGACCAGCCGCATCCGCCGGACCCCGTTGCGCTTGAGCTTTTGCTGACAGATCCGCATCGCCTGCACGGTGCGTGCCATGGACGAGCGCGACAGGCGACCGGTGCGTTCCAGCCCCGAGCCGAGTTGCACGGATTTAGAGAAACTGTCCACCACATGAAAACCGCTACCCAGTGGCTGGGCAATCAGCATGCGACAACTATTTGTGCCGAGATCCAATGCGGCATAGAGCGCGTCTGGATCCGGCCGGGACGGCGCGGGGGTATCTACCGCTTTCGGGAACGCGCCCGCACCTTTGGGACGCTTGGGCGCCATATCTACACGCCCTCCGATTTCGAGTTACCCCGACCATAGGTGCGGGCAGGGCTCGGCGCAAGCCGCTCATGTAAGACATGAACAATTTGGGGATTGGCGTGGATGGCAATTCCGGGCGGATATCCGTTACCTTACCCCGTGCAGAAAACGTCGCTGCAAAAGCGGAAGGTGTCGAAATCGAACCGTTCCGTCATCGCAATGGCAGATATCAAGCGCGTTAGGAAGCCGGGAGGAATCAGAACAATGCCGGACGTCACTGTGGTATATTGGCGCGACATCCCCGCTCAGGTCATCGTGGGCAAGGGGCGCCGCGGCGCAAAACGCCAGTTGGAAGAGCGGTTCGAGCAAGCGATCGACCGCGCCGCGATGAAGGTGAACGCCAAGGATTCCGATGCCTATCTGGCCGAATGGCGCAAGGCGGCCCCTTATACGGTCGAAGGCGATCCATCCGAGATCGTCGAATCCGAGGCCGTGCGTCTGGAAACGGAGTATGATCAGGAACGCATCAAGACCCTGATTGCAAATGACGGGTGGGCATGAGCCTGCAATCGTTGAGGGAGGCCGTGATGGCTCTGCTGAATTTCAAGAAACGCGACACGGTTGAAAACGTCCCCGTGAACCCCACCGTCGAGGCCTTTCTGCAAGGTTATTCCATCGAGGTGATGCCGCGCACCGCCGAGAAGGTGGAAGACTTCCGCACGCTGCTGCCCGAAGGCACCCGCGTCTATATCGCCCATATCGAAGGCACCCCGATCGAGGATATGGTCAAGACCGCCAAGCGTCTGGCCGATGAGGGATATCCGGTGATGCCGCATTTCCCCGCCCGCATCATCAAGGATGCAGCGACGCTGGAGAACTGGATCGCCATGTACCAGGGCGAGGCGGGCGTTGATCAGGCGCTGCTGCTGGCCGGTGGCGTCGCCACACCGCATGGCGATTTCGACAGCTCGATGCAGATGATGGAAACCGGCCTGTTCGACAAGGCCGGGTTCAAGCGGCTGCACGTGGCGGGTCACCCCGAGGGCAACAAGGATATCGACCCGGACGGCTCGACCAAAAATGTGGTCGAGGCGCTGCTCTGGAAGCAGAAATTCTCTGAGCGCACCGATGCTGAGATGGCACTGGCCACGCAGTTTGCGTTCGAGGCCAAGCCGATCATCGAATGGGCCAATGCGGTCAAGGCGGCGGGTGTCGACATTCCGATCCATATCGGCATCGCCGGTCCGGCCAAGCTGCAGACGCTGATCAAGTTCGCCATTGCCTGCGGGGTTGGCCCGTCGCTGAAGGTCCTGCAGAAACGGGCGATGGACGTGACCAAATTGCTGCTGCCCTACGAGCCGACCGATGTTGTCACCGAACTGGCCGAATACAAGGCGGCCAACCCGGATTTCAACATCACCAATGTGCACTTCTTCCCGCTTGGTGGCATCAAGACCAATGCCAACTGGGCCATCAAAAGCGGCGGGGACAGCACGCGCCCCGCACATCCGGCGTGAAAGGCCTGACATGACGCAGACACTCGTAGAAAGCAAAACGAAAACCGCGATCATCGGCTTTGACCAGCCATTCTGCGTGATCGGCGAGCGGATCAATCCGACGGGCCGCAAGAAGCTGGCTGCCGAGCTGGAAGCGGGTGATTTCTCGACCGTGGAAAAGGATGCGCTGGCGCAGGTTGCCGCTGGCGCCACCGTGCTCGATATCAATGCGGGCGTGGTCTATAATTCCAACCCCAACCCCAACGAGACCGAACCGCCGCTGATGCGCAAGATCATCGAGCTGGTGCAGGGGCTGGTGGATGTGCCGCTCTGCATCGACTCATCGGTGCCCGGCGCGCTTGAGGCGGGGCTGGAGGTCTGCGAGGGCCGTCCGCTGCTGAATTCGGTCACCGGCGAGGAAGAGCGACTGGAACAGATCCTGCCGCTGGTCAAGAAATACAACGTGCCGGTTGTGGCGATCTCGAACGATGACACCGGCATTTCCGAAGACCCCGATGTGCGCTTTGCCGTGGCCAAGAAGATCGTCGAACGCGCCGCTGATTTCGGCATTCCGGCCCATGACATCGTGGTTGATCCGCTGGTGATGCCAGTGGGCGCGATGGGCACGGCCGGGTTGCAGGTCTTTGCCCTGGTGCGCCGCCTGCGCGAGGAACTGGGTGTGAACACCACCTGCGGCGCGTCGAATATTTCCTTTGGCCTGCCCAACCGCCATGGCATCAACAACGCCTTCCTGCCGATGGCGATGGGGGCGGGCATGACATCCGCGATCATGAACCCGGTGGCGCTGCCGATCGGCCCCAAGAAGATCGCCGAGAAGCGCGCCGAGATCGAGGCCGCGGGCATCATCCTGCCCGAGGGCATGGATGACGAGGCTTTCGTGCAGATCTTCGGCATGGGCTCGACCCTGCCGCGCGCAGGCAAGGAGATGGAGGCCATTCGCGCCGCCAACTTCCTGACCAACAATGACCCCCATGGTGGTGAGTGGATCAAGGCCAACAAGGCCCCGCCGAAAGCCGGTGAAGAAAGCCGGGGCCGGGGTGGCCGCGCCGGCGGCCGCCGCCGCCGCGCCTGAGGCTGATACCTGCAAAAACAGACAAGGCCGGGCCACATGCCCGGCCTTTTTTGGCTTTGTGGGTGGGTGTCACGCGCTTACCGGGGCTTGCTCTGGGGGGGGGATTGCCATTAGGTGCAACGACCTGCCGCAATTGAGGACCGAAATGATCAAGTCGATGACCGGATTCGCCTCCAGCAAAGGCGAGCTTGCGCCGTTTGCCTGGAGTTGGGAACTGCGCAGCGTCAATGCCAAGGGGCTCGATCTGCGGCTGCGGGTGCCGGATTGGCTGGAGGGGCTGGAAGCCGCCCTGAAGCCCATGCTCGCCAAAGCGGTGGTGCGCGGCAATATCACCCTGTCGCTGCGTCTGGGTCGGGACGAAGCGAGCACGGGACTGTCGCTGAACCGGGACATCCTGTCCGCCGCATTGGACGCGCTGCACGAGATCGAAGCCGAGGCGATGAACCGGGGCATCACATTTGCGCCCTCAAAAGCCAGCGACCTTCTCTCGGTGCGCGGCATTCTGGATGCGGGCGCGGGAGACGAGGACCTGTCCCCGCTGATTACCCAGTTGAAATCGGAATTTCAGGCGCTGGTACAGGCCTTTGTCACGATGCGTGCCACCGAAGGTGCATCTTTGGCCGAAGTGCTGGACGGGCAGTTGAGCCAGATCGAAGACCTGACCGCGCAAGCTGCAAGTATCGCCGAGGCGCGCAAAGAGGCCATGGCTGACACGTTGAAAGCCAATCTGGCCAAGGTTCTGGAAAACACTGACGGGGCCGACCCGGACCGGGTCGCGCAGGAACTGGCGATCCTGACGGTCAAAGCAGATGTCACAGAAGAGATTGACCGGCTGGGCGCTCATATCAAGGCCGCCCGCGATCTTGTCGCCAAAGGCGGTGCAATGGGACGCAAGCTGGATTTCCTGATGCAGGAGTTCAACCGTGAGGCCAATACGCTGTGTTCGAAATCACAGAACATCGACCTGACCGCCATCGGGCTGGACCTCAAGGCGGTAATCGACCAGATGCGCGAACAGGTACAGAATGTCGAATAAAGGACGCTCCAAATGACCAACAGACGCGGGCTTCTGATCATCCTGTCCTCGCCCTCGGGCGCGGGGAAATCCACCCTGGCGCGGCGCTTGATGGAATGGGACAGCGGGCTGGAGTTTTCGGTCTCGGCCACCACCCGCGCACCGCGACCCGGCGAAGAGGACGGGCGCGAGTATCATTTCATGAGCGAGGACAGCTTCAAACAGACGGTTGCGGATGGCGGCATGTTGGAACACGCCCATGTGTTCGGAAATTTCTACGGCACACCTGCGGCCCCCGTGCGCGAGGCGATCGATGCCGGAAACGATGTGCTGTTCGACGTGGACTGGCAGGGCGAGATCCAGATCCGCAATTCGGATCTGGGCAAACATGCGCTGTCGATCTTCATCCTGCCGCCCTCGATCCGCGAGTTGCGGCGACGGCTGGAAACCCGCGCGCAGGACAGCGAGGATGTGATCGGCAAACGGATGCTCAAAAGCTGGGACGAGATCAGCCACTGGGGTTATTACGAATATGTTCTGGTCAACGATGATCTGGACGAGACCGAAGAGCGGCTGAAAACCATCATCAGCGCCGAGCGGATGCGCCGCATCCAGCAACCCGTGCTGCAAAGCCATGTGCGCAATCTGCAAACCCAGTTCGAGGAGCTTACATGACACTTTATGCTCTGGACGGCCACGCGCCCGAAATCCACGAAGATACCTGGGTCGCACCGGGCACGCATCTGATCGGCAAGGTTGTGCTGGAGGAGGGTGCCTCGGTCTGGTTCGGCTGCACATTGCGGGCCGATCACGAGGAAATCCGCGTCGGGGCGGGCAGCAATGTGCAGGAAAACGTGGTCATGCATATTGATCCCGGTTTCCCGCTGAGCATCGGTCGGAACTGCACCATTGGCCACAAGGTCATGCTGCATGGCTGCACGATTGGTGACAATTCCCTGATCGGGATGGGGGCCACCGTTCTGAACGGCGCCAGGATCGGCAGGAACTGCCTGATCGGGGCAGGGGCGCTGATCACCGAGAACAAGGTCATCCCCGACAACTCGCTGGTGATGGGCGCGCCGGGCAAGGTGGTGCGTGAACTGGACGACGCGGCAGCGCAGAAACTGACGCTGAGCGCCCTGCATTACCAGCAGAACATGCGACGCTTTCGCGATGGGCTGGTTGAAGTCACATGAGCCGGAACGACAAAGGCTCGCTCGTCCGGCCCGACCCGCTGCCCGAAAGCGCCAGCCGTCCGGTTGCGACCCCGCTGAGCCCCTCGGTCGTTTATGCCTCGGACACGCCCGATGCGCTGGACGACCAATATGAGGGCCGCGTGCAGGGTTACACCTATTCGCGCGAAGGCCATCCCAACGCCAATGTGGTCGCCAGGCGGCTTGATGCGATGGAGGGTGCCAGTGGTGGCGTCGTGACCGGGTCCGGCATGGGGGCTGTGACGGCGGCGCTGATGGGGCTGCTCTCGGCCGGGGATCACGTGATCGGCGGTAGCCAGCTTTATGGGCGCTCGCTCCGTCTGATGACCGAAGACCTGCCGCGATTGGGGATCGCGACGACATTGGCGGAGTCCGGCGATATCGCGGCAATGACGGCGGCGGTCCGCCCTGAGACGCGGATGATCCTGGTCGAGGTCGTGTCGAACCCGGCGCTGAACGTGGCCGACATTCAGGGGCTGGCGGCGCTGTGCCGTGAACGCGATATCCTGCTGGCCGTGGACAACACCTTTACCACGCCGCGCGCGTTCCGGCCGCTGGAGCATGGTGCGGACATCGTGCTGCATTCGATCACCAAGCTGCTGGCCGGGCATTCCGACGTGATGCTGGGCTATGCGGTGGCGCGGAACCCGGAGCAGAGCGACCGCATGCGCGTATTCTCGGTGACAACCGGCCTGACCCCCAGCCCCTTCGATTGCTGGCTGGCCGAACGCGGCATGCTGTCCTTTGATCTGCGGTTCGACCGGGCGCAGGCCAGCGCGGCGCTGCTGGCCGATCACGTTGCGACATTGCCGGGCGTCAAACGGGTGCTTTACCCGACCCGCGCCGACCACCCCGACCATGCCCGCGCCATGGCGCTGCTGAACGGGCAGGGCTGCAACATGGTCAGCTTCGAGCTGGACGGGGGCCGCGCCGCCGCCAACGCTTTCACACGGGCGGCGGACGGTTTGAGTTTTGCGCCGACGCTGGGTGATGTCGGCACCACCCTGTCGCATCCCGCATCCTCATCTCACCGCGCCCTGAGCGCGAAAGATCGCGCCTCGCGGGGTCTGACCGAGGGGTTCTTTCGGGTCTCTGTCGGTCTGGAAGACCCCGACATGCTGAAGCGCATCTTCACACAGGCCATTGCTGAGGCCACCGGAACATGACCCCGCTCCCCGAGGAGACCATCCGTGGGCTTTTGGCCGGAATTCCTCTGGTCGCGTTGATCGTCGATCCCTCCGAGCGGATCATCGGCGCCAATGCCGAGGCACAGGCCATGCTTGGGCGGCAGATCATCGGCAGGCATTTCGCCACCATTCTGCGCCAGCCCCCGGTGATCGACGCGCTGGAACAATGTCTGAAGCGTCAACAGGCGACGCAGACGCGTTTGCTGATCAGTGAGGGCGCGCAGGATGTCAGTTATGATGTCACCTGCCGGTTTATCCCGGATCTGGGCGCCCTGATGTGCCTGACGGATGTGACACCGATGGAGCAGGCCGGGCAGATGCGCCGGGATTTTGTCGCCAATGTCAGCCACGAGCTGCGCACGCCGCTGACCGCGCTGATGGGGTTCATCGAAACCCTGCGCGGTCCGGCGCGCGACGACGCTGTTGCCCGCGAACGGTTCCTGCAGATCATGGATGGCGAAGCTAGCCGGATGAACCGGCTGGTGGGTGACCTTCTGTCGCTGAACCGGGTCGAAAGCCAGGAACGCGTGCGGCCCGGCGAAAAGGTCGACCTGACC
Source organism: Ruegeria spongiae (assembly GCF_023502395.1). Lineage (GTDB taxonomy): Bacteria > Pseudomonadota > Alphaproteobacteria > Rhodobacterales > Rhodobacteraceae > Ruegeria_C > Ruegeria_C spongiae. The sequence goes on from NZ_JAMFMB010000001.1 coordinate 201,549, forward strand.
GGGTTGCTGAACTCGACCCTGAACTCGCTCAAGCCGCTGTCGGAAGAGGCCGGTGTGGTGCTGAACCTGACCACGCCCGAGGCACCGGTTCTGATTGTAGGCGATCCCGACCAGTTGCGGCAGGTCTTCACCAATCTCATCGAGAACGCGATCAAATATGGCGGCAGCGGCGGGGTTGTCGATATCTCGCTTGTTGCGCAGGAGCGCGATCCGGCCCTGCGTGCGCCCTCGGCACGCATTGCGGTGGCTGATCAGGGACCAGGCATCGACCCCATCCACTTGCCGCGCCTGACCGAGCGGTTTTATCGCGCCGACAGTCACAGATCACGTGAACTTGGCGGTACGGGCCTTGGCCTTGCCATCGTCAAACATATCCTCAACCGCCATCGCGGGCGGCTGCGGATTGAAAGCGAGTTGGGGCAGGGCGCGATCTTTCTGGTCACCCTGCCGCAGGGTAATGTCACCGGGCTCTAGCTGTTACCAAATAAATTCAGCGCTTTACCGGATTGAACGCGAATTAACTTTTTCACCACAAAACCCCGATTGTCATATGGCTGTTACATAGCTGTCACAAAAGGCCAACGCAGGGCGGCTAGCTACCGCGGCAAGATCATCATTGGGGTGATCGCTGTAAATTCTCTACCAAGGAGACTCGAATGTCCTTTGTGAAACTTTCCGCCTCGGCGCTCGCTATCGCTGCCGTTTCGGCAACTGCTGCTGCCGCGCGTGATCAGGTTCAGGTTGCCGGTTCGTCGACCGTTCTGCCCTATGCCTCGATCGTGGCCGAAGCCTTTGGTGAAAACTTCGACTTCCCGACACCGGTTGTGGAATCGGGTGGCTCGTCGGCCGGTCTGAAGCGGTTCTGCGAAGGTGTTGGCGAAAACACCATCGACGTGGCCAACGCATCGCGCAAGATCAAGGACAAGGAAATCAAGGCCTGCGCCGAAAACGGTGTCACCGACATCATCGAAGTGCGCATCGGCTATGACGGCATCGTCTTTGCCAGCGACATCGCCGGCAATTCCTACGAGTTCACGCCCGATGACTGGTTCCTGGCGCTGTCCGACAAGGTCATGGTCGACGGTCAGTTGGCCGACAACCCGAACGTGACCTGGGCGGATGTGAACCCCAACTTCCCCGCCGTCGACATTCAGGCCTTCATCCCGGGCACCAAGCACGGCACCCGCGAAGTGTTCGAAGACAAGGTGATCCTGGCGGGCTGCGAGCACACCGGCGCCTTTGACGCGCTGCTGGCAACCGCCGAGGGCGACAGCGACAAGGCCAAGAAAAAAGCCGCCGAGAAAGCCTGCATCGCGCTGCGCACCGATGGCAAGTCGGTCGATATCGACGGCGATTACACCGAGACGCTGGCGCGGATTGAGTCCAACAAGGACGGCATCGGCGTCTTTGGTCTGGCCTTCTACGAGAACAACACCGACAAGCTGCAGGTTGCGACCATGTCGGATATCGTTCCTTCGACCGAGAGCATCGCAACCGGCGAATACCCGGTCTCGCGCCCGCTGTTCTTCTACGTCAAGAAAGCCCATATCGGCGTGATCCCGGGCCTCAAGGAATATGCCGAGTTCTTCGTCGCTGACGAGATCGCTGGCCCCGATGGCCCACTGGCCGAATATGGTCTGGTGTCGGACCCCGAGCTGAGCGACACCCAGGGCGCGGTCGCCGATGAGGCGGTTCTGGGCGGCAATTCCTGATCGGGTTGCGCTTGCATGACGTGACCGGGGCGGGTTGATCGCCCCGGTTCTTTCTCATCCCTCGACAACGGATTGTGAATCGATGCCAACACTCTGGCTGGTCGTTTCGGTGCTTGTTCTCGCTGCCATCGGGTATGTGCTGGGCCGCAAACGCGCCCTGCAATCCGCGAATGGCAACATCCGCGAACTGCATTCGCTGCCCATTTACTACGGACTCAATGTCGCCTTTGCCGCGCTGTTGCCCGCTCTTGGCGTGCTGATCCTCTGGCTGCTGGCGCAGCCGATGATCATAGATAGCACGGTTTCGGGCATGGTCCCGCACGAGGCCATCCCCGAGGAGACCACCCTTGGTCTGGTCATGTCCGATGTTCGTCGCGTTGCCAGTGGTCTGGATGCCGCTGTCGAGCAGGGGGTGATGACGCTGGCGGAGTCACATTCGCTGCGCGCCGAGGCCGCCGATATCCGCGCCCGCCTGGGTGAGGTCGGGGTGGCGCTTGGCGCCGAGGTCAAGGCCGAGGTGCTGCAGGCGGCACAAAGCTACCGGCGGATGACCGCCACCGGCACACATGCGATGACATTGGTGGTCGCGCTGCTGGCGGTGACCGGTCTGGCGATTGCCTATGCGCGCACGCACAAGGATTTCCGCGCCCGCAACGTGGTCGAGCGGGGCATTCTTGTCCTGCTGATCCTGGCGGCCTCGCTTGCGATCCTGACCACGATCGGAATCGTCTTTTCGATGCTGTTCGAGACGATGAATTTCTTCGGCCTGCATTCGTGGAAGGATTTTTTCTTTGGCGGCATCTGGGCGCCGAACTTCCGGGGCGACTCCGAACTGTCGATCCTGCCGCTTCTGTGGGGCACGCTGTTCATTTCGTTCATCGCGCTGCTGGTCGCGGTTCCGGTCGGGCTTTTCGCGGCGATTTACCTCGCGGAATACGCCAATAACGCGACCCGCAGTTTCGCCAAGCCGCTGTTGGAGATCCTCGCCGGTATCCCCACCATCGTTTATGGCCTTTTTGCGCTTCTGACCATCGGCCCGATGCTGGTGGATTTCTTTGGCAAGGGCGGGTTGCTGGGCGTGGAATGGATGGCCGGGGCAACCTCGGTCCTGACGGCGGGGATGGTGATGGGAATCATGCTGATCCCGTTTGTGTCCTCGCTGTCGGATGACATCATCAACGCGGTGCCGCAGGCGATGCGCGACGGCTCGCTGGGGCTGGGCGCGACCAAATCCGAGACCGTACGGCAGGTGGTGATGCCCGCAGCCCTGCCGGGGATCGTGGGGGCTGTGCTGCTGGCCGCCAGCCGCGCCATCGGCGAGACCATGATCGTGGTGATGGGGGCAGGGGCGATCGCGAAATTCTCGCTCAACCCGCTGGAATCGATGACCACGATCACCACGCGGATCGTCAGCCAGTTGACCGGTGATACCGACTTTGCCAGCCCCGAGACGCTGGTGGCCTTTGCGCTGGGTCTGACCCTGTTTGTTCTGACGCTGGGGCTGAACATTCTGGCGCTTTACATCGTGCGCAAATACCGGGAGCAGTACGAATGAGCGATATCAGTCAAAATGGTGCCCCCAAACGCACCGGATCGCTGCTGTCGAAAGACGCGCGGACCGCAAAGCGCAACCGGGCGGAAAGCCGGTTCAAGCTCTACGGCATCCTCGCCATTGCGGTGGGCCTCTTGATGCTGGTGACGCTGGTCTACAACATCGTCAGCCGGGGCACGGGGGCGTTCACACAGACTTTTGTCACGCTTGAGGTGACGCTCTCCGAGGACAAACTGGACAAGAAGGGCAACCGCAATCTGGACGAGATCAAGAAGGTTTCGACCTTCGGTTATGCGCCGCTGATCAAGGATGCGATCGGCAAAGAGGTTGAGAAGCTGGGTATCCAGACCGATCTGCCAGCCAAGAAACAGGCCGCGATCCTGTCCAAGAGCGCCGCCGCGCAGCTGCGGGACTATGTAATCGCCAATCCGGACAAGATCGGGGACACGGTCGAGTTTCGTTTTCTCACCAATTCGCGCGTCGATGGCTATATGAAGGACCGCGTCAGCCGCGACAGCATCGCCAATGACAAGTCGATCTCGCCCGCGCAATTGGATTTCGTGGATCAATTGGTGGCAGAGGGCGTGATCGTCAAATCCTTCAACCTGGATTTCATCTTTGGCGCTGACGCCTCTGACCAGCGGCCCGAGGCTGCGGGGATCGGGGTGTCGATGATCGGCTCACTGTTCATGATGCTGGTGGTTCTGGTGCTGGCGCTGCCCATTGGCGTGGCCGCCTCGATCTATCTGGAGGAATTCGCGCCGAAGAACTGGATCACCGATGTGATTGAGGTCAATATCTCGAACCTCGCCGCTGTTCCCTCCATCGTGTATGGTATTCTGGGCCTGGCGGTGTTCATCAACTACATGCATCTGCCGATGTCGGCACCGCTGGTGGGGGGGCTGGTTCTGACGCTGATGACGCTGCCCACCATCATCATCTCGACACGTGCCTCGCTGAAGGCGGTACCGCCCAGCATCCGCGATGCCGCACTGGGGGTAGGGGCCTCGAAGATGCAATCGGTGTTCCACCATGTGCTGCCGCTGGCCGCACCCGGCATCCTGACCGGCACCATCATTGGTCTGGCGCAGGCGCTGGGGGAAACCGCACCGCTGCTGCTGATCGGCATGGTGGGCTTCATCGCCTCGAACGCGCCCGACAGTGTGGCGGGCGGGCTGCTGTCGCCGAACTCGGCCATGCCCGCGCAGATATATGAGTGGGCCAAACGCGCCGATCCGGCGTTTTATGAACGCGCCTGGGGTGGAATTATCATCCTGCTGATCTTTCTTGTAACAATGAACACTGTGGCCGTAATCCTGCGTCGCCGCTTTGAGCGCCGCTGGTAATGGAGGGGCACGAAATGAACGATATGGCACGAGTGGAGAGACGTGTGGGCACCAAAAACGCCAAAATCACCGCGCGTGACGTGCAGGTCCATTATGGCGACACCCACGCCATCAAGGATGTGAACGTTGAGATTGGCGACAAGACCGTCACCGCCTTCATTGGCCCGTCGGGCTGCGGCAAGTCGACCTTTCTGCGCTGTCTGAACCGGATGAACGACACGATTGATGCCTGCCGCGTCCGGGGCGACATCCTGCTGGATGGCGAGGATATCTATGACAAGCGGGTCGATCCGGTGCAACTGCGCGCCAAGGTGGGCATGGTGTTTCAGAAACCCAACCCGTTCCCCAAGTCGATCTATGACAATGTGGCCTATGGGCCGCGCATCCACGGTCTTGCCAGAAACAAGCCGGAACTGGACGAGATCGTCGAGAAATCCTTGCGCCGTGCCGCCATCTGGAACGAGGTCAAGGACCGGCTGGACGCGCCGGGCACCGGCCTTTCGGGTGGTCAGCAGCAGCGTCTGTGCATCGCCCGCGCGGTGGCAACCGAACCAGAGGTTCTGCTTATGGACGAGCCCTGTTCGGCGCTGGACCCCATCGCCACCGCCCAGGTCGAGGAGTTGATCGACGAGCTGCGCCAGCGCTATTCGGTGGTGATCGTGACCCACTCGATGCAGCAGGCCGCGCGGGTCAGCCAGAAGACCGCGTTTTTCCATCTGGGCAACCTTGTCGAGTTCGGCGAGACCGGCCAGATCTTTACCAATCCGCAGGACCCGCGGACGGAAAGCTACATCACCGGGCGTATCGGCTAAGCAAGGGCAGAGAGACATGAGTGAACAACATATCGCATCCGCCTTCGACCGCGAGCTCGAGTCGATACAGGCGCATATCATGAAAATGGGCGGGCTGGTCGAAGAGGCCATCGGCGCCTCGGCGAAGGCGCTCGAAACACGGGACGAGGAACTGGCCCTGAAAGTGCGGGCTGATGACAAAGCCATCGATGCGCTGGAAGAGGTGATCGACGAAGAAGCCGCGCGGCTGATCGCCCTGCGCGCGCCCACCGCGATCGACCTGCGGTTGGTGCTGTCGGTGCTGAAGGTCGCTGGCAATCTGGAACGCATCGGCGATTACGCCAAGAACATCGCCAAGCGCAATACCGTGCTGATCACCGTGCCGCCGGTCAATGACAGCGCCGCCGCCCTGCGCCGCATGGCGCGCGAGGTGGAGCTGATGCTGAAGGACGCGCTTGATTCCTACATCCAGCGCGATGCCGAACTGGCCGCTGACGTGATCGAACGCGACCGCGAGGTCGATCAGATGTACAATGCGCTGTTCCGCGAGTTCCTGACCTTCATGGCGGAAGAGCCGCGCAGCATAACCTCTTGTATGCACTTGCATTTCATAGCCAAGAACATCGAACGCATGGGCGATCACGTGACCTCTATCGCCGAGCAGGTTGTGTATCTCGTCACTGGCGAACGCCCCGAAGAATCGCGCCCGAAAGCCGATACCACCTCACTGACAGCATAAAGGACCAGAGACATGGCTGCTGCCGCTGCACAACCAACCGTTCTGGTGGTCGAGGACGAGCCGGCCCAACGCGAAGTGCTGGGCTATAATCTGGAAGCCGAAGGGTTTCGCGTCGTCAAGGCCGAGAATGGCGAAGACGCGCTGCTGTTGGTGGAAGAGGACAATCCCGACATCATCGTACTGGACTGGATGATGCCCAATCTCAGCGGCATCGAGGTCTGCCGTAGGCTCAAGATCCGCCCCGACACGCGTTCGATTCCGGTCATCATGCTTTCGGCCCGGTCCGAGGAGGTCGATAAGGTACGGGGTCTGGAAACCGGGGCGGACGATTATGTGGTCAAACCCTATTCGGTGGCCGAACTTATGGCCCGCGTCCGTACCCAGCTGCGCCGCGTGCGCCCCTCGACGGTGGGGCTACGGCTGGAATTCGAGGACATCGTGCTGGATGCCGAAACACATAAGGTCAGCCGGTCCGAGCAACCGTTGAAGCTGGGCCCGACCGAGTTCCGCCTGCTGAGCACCTTCATGGAAAAACCCGGTAGGGTCTGGAGCCGCGAGCAATTGCTGGATCGGGTCTGGGGCCGTGACATCTATGTGGATACAAGGACCGTGGATGTGCATATCGGGCGGTTGCGCAAGGCACTGACCCAGCATGGCGGCAATGATCCGGTGCGCACGGTGCGCGGCGCGGGCTATGCGTTGGGCTGAAGCTTAACGCGGCAGATCATCCTCGGGCTGCGCCTTTTGCGCCAGCCAGTCGCGGAATTGGCGCAGAACCGGGTCTTCGGAACTGGTTTTCGGCCAGACCAGATAATAGGCGCCATTCGCCTCGACCGAGTGGTCATGAACCGGGAGCAACCGCCCGGTCGCCAACTCCTGTTCGACCAGATATTCCGGCATCAGGGCGACACCAAGCCCGTGCAGCGCCGCCTGGGTGATGGTCGAGAACTGATCATAGATCATGCCGGGCAGGGGCGGTGACACCGAAACGCCCACGCGCGCAAACCAGTCCTGCCAGGCATTTGGCCGGGTCTGGATATGTAGCAAAGGCAGTTTCAGCAGATCCGCCGGATCATCCGGGACCGCAGCGATCAAACCGGGCGCGGCCACCGGCACCACCCGTTCCGTCTTTAGCAGGAGCGCTTCGGTGCCCCTCCAGTCCGGTTGACCAAAATGTATCGCCGCATCAAAGGGTTCCACATCGAAGCTGAACGGTCTGAGCTGGGTGGACAGGTTGACCGTGATATCGGGATGCAGATGGGTGAATTCGGGCAGTCTGGGCACCAGCCAGCGCATCCCGAATGTCGGCAGGATCGCCAGGTTCAGGCTGCCGCCTGTAGGCTGCACGCGCAATTGGATCGACGCCTGGGCTATCTGGTTCAACGCGGCGCGAACCTCGACGACATAATCCGCCGCAGTCGAGGTCAACGACAGACGTTTCCGATCCCGCCGAATCAGTGTGACACCCAATTGCTCTTCCAGCCCCTGTAACTGACGCGAGATGGCGCTTTGGGTCAGCGCCATTTCCTCGGCCACAGCCGAGGCAGACCCCAGACGATCAAGTGCTTCAAGCGCGCGCAGGGCGGAAAGCGAGGGGATCAGACGGCGGGCAGGGGTCATCTATGCGAAATTCTCACGTATCGATGCGGTTTTATCGCTGTTTTTTGCGCCACACGCACGTTATTTTTGCCCGATACCCGCATTGGAGACCCGCCATGAACGCCCCCGTCGCCACACCATCGCTGAAACCCAAGGACGCCCCGGATCTGGGATCGTTCAACTGGGAAGATCCGCTGCGCCTGGACGACCAGTTGACCGAAGACGAACGCATGATTGCCCAGAGTGCGCGCGCCTATGCGCAAGGCAAGCTGCAGCCGCGCGTGACCGAGGCCTTCGAGTCCGAGGCCACCGATCCCGGCATCTTTCGCGAGATGGGTGAGATGGGACTGCTGGGCATCACCATCCCCGAAGAGTATGGCGGGTTGGGTTCTGGTTACGTCTCTTATGGGCTCGTTGCGCGTGAAATCGAGCGGGTGGATAGCGGCTATCGCTCGATGATGTCGGTTCAAAGCTCGCTGGTGATGTATCCGATCTATGCCTATGGCAGCGAGGAGCAGCGCCGGAAATACCTGCCCAAGCTTTCAAGCGGTGAATGGGTCGGCTGTTTCGGCCTGACCGAACCCGATGCGGGGTCAGACCCGGCAGGCATGAAGACACGCGCCGAGAAGATTGAGGGCGGTTTCCGTCTGACCGGCACCAAAATGTGGATTTCCAACGCGCCGATTGCGGATGTTTTTGTGGTCTGGGCCAAATCCGACGCCCATGACGGCAAGATCCGCGGCTTCGTGCTGGACAAGGGGTTGGAAGGCCTGAGTACGCCAAAAATCCGCAACAAGATGTCCCTGCGCGCCTCGATCACCGGCGAAATCGTGATGGACGGCGTCGAAGTCGACGAGGAGGCGCTGTTGCCAAATGTGCAGGGCCTCAAGGGACCGTTCGGCTGCCTGAACCGGGCGCGCTATGGCATTTCGTGGGGTGTGATGGGCGCGGCAGAGGCCTGTTGGCACGGCGCGCGGCAATACGGGTTGGACCGCAAGCAGTTCAACAAACCGCTGGCACAGACCCAGCTGTTCCAGCGCAAACTGGCCGATATGCAGACCGAGATCGCTTTGGGCCTGCAGGCCAGCCTGCGTGTCGGGCGGTTGATGGATGACGCCAGCGCGGCACCCGAAATGATCTCGATCATCAAGCGCAACAACTGCGGCAAGGCGCTCGACATCGCGCGCCAGTCCCGCGATATGCATGGCGGTAACGGCATCAGCCTGGAGTTCCAGGTGATCCGCCACATGGTGAACCTTGAAACGGTGAACACCTACGAAGGCACCCACGACGTCCACGCGCTGATCCTGGGCCGCGCACAAACCGGTTTGCAGGCATTTTATTGAAATAGGCAAGGGCGCACCGCAGCGTACGCGTTAATTGTATAATTGGTATTATGATTAATTTGATATCGAGTAATATGACGCCAGCACAATGGCTTGGCGTTGACAATCCGTGTGGATGGCCCTCAACCTGCTGAAATGGATATCAGAGATCGAGTTGTTGTTGTAACCGGTGCTGCCGGTGGAATTGGACACGCGCTCGCCAAGGCCTTTGCCGAGCATGGCGCCGCGAAAGTTGTCTGCACGGATTTACATGCACGGGACGTCGAAGATGTCGCACGCAGTATTGATGGCATCGGGATAGCTGCCGACCTGCGCAACGAAGCCGAAGTTGCGCGGCTTATCGAAGATGTCGAGGATCAGACCGGCGGCATCGACATTTTCTGCTCCAATGCGGGCATCCTGACTCTGGGTGGCGTCGAAACCAGCAACGAAGATTGGCAAAAGACCTGGGAAATCAACGTGATGTCACATGTTTGGGCCGCGCGTCATGTGGTGCCGCGCATGATCGCGCGCGGTGGCGGATACCTGCTGAATACCGCTTCGGCCGCTGGCTTGTTGAACCAGATTGGAGCTGCGCCTTACGGGGTCACGAAACATGCCGCGATCGGGCTGGCGGAATGGTTGCACATTACCTATCGCGATGAGGGTATCGGTGTCTCGGTCCTGTGCCCACAGGCCGTCCAGACCGACATGATCCGCGGCAACGAGGCCTCCATCGCCAGTCTGGATGGCATTATCGAGCCAGAAGTCGCTGCGAGGTTTTGCATGGAAGCGATTGAAAAAGAAGAATTCCTTGTGCTTCCACATCCACAGGTCCGGGATTATGTCGCGCTCAAAGGCACCGATTATGAACGTTGGCTCAGCGGCATGCGCAAACTGAAACGTCAGTTTGAACGTTAACGGTCGAGAGCCTCCAGCCCATGCTGCGCAAAGAGCGGCACGTAACGTCCTAATCTTTCGGCATGTTCCGGGTTTGAGGCATTGCCGTCCTGCGCCCGTTTTGCGACCCCTTGCAGAATGCCCGCCATGCGGAAAAACGTGAATGACAGGTAGAACCCGAACCGCTCGATCCGGGGCAAGCCGCGCCGCTCGCAATAGTCCGCAATAAACGCACCATCCGACGGAAGACCAAGCGCTGCGCGGTCGATCCCCGCCAGCCCGCGCCCCTCGCGACCCGGCGGCATCTGCCATTGCATGATAACGGCGGCAAGATCGGCGTATGGATGCCCTATTGTGGACAATTCCCAATCCAGAACCGCCAGACAGGCGCTGCCTTCATGGGCATAGATCAGGTTGTCGATCCGGTAATCTCCATGCACCAGCGTGCGCTGACCGTCATCGGGCGGCATCGCTTTTGGCAGCGCCTCGATCAGCGCGTTCATCCCGGGAATGTCATGGGTTTCCGAGGCGCGATATTGCTTGGTCCAGCGCGTGATCTGGCGTTCGAAATAGTTCCCCTCGGGGCCATAGTCCGACAGCCCTGCCCGGTTGATATCGACGCTGTGCAGCGCGGCCAACACGCGGTTCATCTCATCCATGATCGCCGTGCGCGCCTGGGGTGTTTCATCCGGCATGGTCGGGTCGGTGAAAATGCGCCCGTCCACATGCTCCATCACATAAAAATCGGAACCGATCACCGCGTCGTCCTGACACAGAACATGCATGGCCGCGACCGGCACGTCGCTGCCTTCGAGCGCCTTTTGAACCCGGAATTCGCGGTCGACCGCATGGGCCGATTTCAGCAGGACGCCCGGTGGCTTGCGGCGCAGAACATATTTCTTTTCAGGTGTTTGCAAGAGAAAGGTCGGGTTGGATTGACCGGTCTCGAATTTCTGTGCCGTAAGCGGGCCACCATAGCCGGGAAGCTGTTCCGACAAATAGGCGTCGACGGCCTGCAAGTCGATGGATTGGGCAGCGTTGGTCATTAGGTCACCCTTGGGACATATCTTGATTCAGCCTGATAACGCGGCGAGATCACTCGAACGCGGCGGCAAAAATATTCTGCCCCGACATCACGTTGATGCCGCCCGAAACCGGGATGATGGTCCCTGTGACATAACCACCGCCGGGACCACACAGGAACTGCATCGCTGCGGCGATGTCTTCGTCACGTCCGACGCGGCCCAGCGGAACAGACTGGCCGACCTTGTCGCGGGTCGCGGGGTCTGCGGTGGCAAAAGCGGTCATGCGCGACACGAACGGCCCCGGCGCCAGCGCGTTTGCGGTGATATGTTCGCGCGCCAGTTCCTTGGCCAGAATGCGGGTCATGTGGATGATGGCGGATTTCGACGCCGCATAGCTGTAGGCGCCGTCGCCCATCGGAATCTCGCCCATGACCGAGCCGACATTGACGATCCGCGCCGGGTCCTCGGCCCGGGCCGAGGCGCGCAGGAGAGGCAGCAGTTGGCGGGTCAGCTCGAACGGGCCAGCGACATTGACGGCCATGACGTCTTTCCAGGCCTCATACGGGAAGTCATCCAGCGGCGCGCCCCAGGTCAAGCCTGCATTATTCATAAGAATATCAAGGCTGTCCGTCCTGGTCTTGACCTCATCCACAAGCGCTGTGAGCCCCTCGGCAGACCCGACATCGCCGCCAAAGCCCTCTGCCCTGCCCTCTGCCCCCATCGCGTTCAGTTCGTCGGCAACGGCGCGGCAGGCATCCGCTTTGCGCGAAGCGATCAGGACACGTGCGCCGGCCTGCACCAACCCTTCGGCGGCCATGCGACCGATACCGGTCGCGCCCCCGGTCACAAGGGCGGTCTTGCCCTGCAGCGAGAACAGGGTTTGCGGGCTGAGTTTGGTCATGGGGCCTCCGGCGGAATTCGGTCTGGTGTCAATGAACCATTGCATCGGGGGTCGCGATAAACAACATTTGCCTGAACGACTTTGCGTCACCCCGCCTATCCAACCAGATCCCAAGAGCGAGATCCCGATGAAAGCAATGCTGAGCACCGACCCCGGCGGTCCCGAGACGCTGGAACTGACCGACCTGCCCGATCCCGAACCGGGCAAGGGGCAGGTGTTGGTGCGCGTGCACGCGGCGGGCGTCAACTATCCCGACACGCTGATCATCCGCGACCTTTACCAGATGAAGCCGCGCCGCCCCTTTGCCCCCGGCGGCGAGATCGCCGGTGAGGTTCTGAGCTGCGGTGAAGGAGTCTCGAACGTGAAACCCGGCGACCGGGTTCTGGCCCTGACCGGGTATGGTGGTTTCGCGACCCATGCGGTTGCCCCGGCCCAGGCGCTGGTTCCGCTGCCGGATGCGATGCCCTATGACGTGGCGGCGGCGTTCATATTCACCTATGGCACCTCGTATCATGCGCTGCACGATCGGGCGGCGATCAAACCGGGCGAGACATTGCTGGTGCTTGGCGCCGCAGGCGGCGTGGGTTCCGCCGCGATCGAGCTGGGCAAAGCGGCGGGCGCACGGGTGATCGCAGCGGTCTCGTCCGAGGAAAAGGCAGCGTTCTGCACATCGCTGGGGGCGGATGACACGCTGGTCTATGCCAAAGAAATGGATCGCGACGCGCAGAAATCCCTGTCGAATGAGATCAAAACCCTGACCGGGCACAAGGGCGCGGATGTGGTCTATGACGCGGTGGGCGGGGACTATGCCGAGCCGGCGCTGCGGGCCATGGCATGGCAGGGGCGCTATCTGGTCGTCGGCTTTCCGGCCGGCATTCCCAGCCTCCCGCTCAACCTGCCGCTGCTCAAGGGCGTCCAGATCGTCGGGGTGTTCTGGGGGGACGCGGTGCGCCGCGACCCGCAGGCCCATGCTGCCAACATGAAAGCGCTGTTCGATCTTTACGCCGAGGGACGGATCGCACCGCCGGTCAGCGCGCATTTTGCCCTGCCCGAGACGGCGCAGGCGTTGAACCTGATGCAGGACCGCAAAGTGATGGGCAAGGTTGTGATCCTCATGGACGCACCCGAATGATCCCCTCAATCGCAGCCCGGAATTCCGCGCCAACTGCAACCTGTGGACGCAATCTGCCCGCAAATCAGGCAGTTTCCTGTGCGCTGCGACATTCTGACACCAGCATTGCGATCACATTTCGGCGGGTTCGCGCCCGGAATGCCGGATCGTTACCCCCGCACATCCACACCTAATGGTTGCAGGAAAGAAGAGTTCTTTCAGATTATCTCGTTAATATAGCAGGTAAAACATCTTGAAGTTGATGTTCACGCCTTGCCTCGTCGCAAGGACGGCAGTTCATTCGCCCTTATCGGCAGTCCGGTCCATGACTGGACAAGCCGGGCAGAACACGCTTATTGGTTTTATGAATGGGGACATTAGAAATGGCGAATATTCTGGTTCTGAACGGTCCGAACCTCAATCTTCTGGGCACGCGACAACCCGAAGTTTACGGCTCGACCACTCTCGCGATGGTTGAGGATGCGTGCAAACGCCACGGCGCGGAAATCGGGCTGACAATCTCCTGCGCCCAAAGCAATCACGAAGGTGCACTGATCGACCTGATCCATGATGCACGCGGCACCCAGGACGGGATCGTGTTCAATGCCGGAGCGTATACCCACACCTCGATTGCGCTGATGGATGCGATCGCCTCGGTGGAGTTGCCGGTTGTCGAGGTGCATCTGTCCAACATCCACGCCCGCGAGCCGTTCCGCCACAGCTCGTACATCGCCAAGGTTGCGATTGGCCAGATCAGCGGGTTTGGCGCCGACAGCTACCGCTTGGCGCTGGATGCCCTGGCCACGCATATCCGCGGGGGACGACCGGAATGAAGCTGGTCGAATACCTGGAGTTCATCAGCTACACCAAGACGCTTGAAGAGCTCTGGGCGGGTCACACCGCGCAGATGGCGAATTACGGCTTTGACCGGCTGCTTTATGGCTACACCCAATACCGGACCGCCACATCGCTGGGCGATCCCGAGGATTTCGTGATCCTCACAAATCACGATCAGGATTATATCGACGGCTTCCTGCATGCGGGCCTCTACTTTCATGCACCGATGCTGCATTGGGCGCTCGAGAATGAAGGCGCAGGCAGTTGGCGCATGATCAGCGCGTTGATGAGTGACCGAAGCGTGTCAAAGAAGTCTCGCGAAGTCTATGAATTCAACGCCAAAATGGGTGTGACCGTCGGGTACACTGTAAGTTTCAACTCAGTCTCGATCCGTTCGAAAGGGGCGATCTCGCTCTGCGCGCAACCCGATCTGACGCAGGACGAGATCGACGCGCTTTGGGCCGAGAAAGGGCGCGAAGTGCTGCTGATGAACAACATCGCGCATCTCAAGATCCTCACCCTGCCCTACACCGCCCCCAACCGCGCGCTGACCAAGCGGCAGCGCGAGGCGCTGGAATGGGTTGGCGATGGCAAGACCATTCAGGATATCGCCATTCTGATGGGCCTGACATCCGCAACGGTCGAAAAGCACCTGCGCCTTGCGCGCGAGTCTCTGGCGGTGGAAACCACGGCACAGGCCGTTCTGAAAGCCTCGCTGCACAACCAGATGTTCGTGGTCGAGGCCTGACCAGCGCCCATCACGTCCTGGAGCGCGCCAAGTTTACGCGGGGTAAGGAATCCATTACTTTCCCCTTAACGCGTATTCTCGCAATATAGTTACGTTCCGTGAGTGGTGGCTTTAGCCAAGGGACATCGGGAAATGATCCCTGTGATTTCAGGGCACTCAAACCTGTCCGGAGTCGGGTGTGCATAGTCCGCATCCGCTTCGGAGCTTCTGAGGGGTCCCATCCATCCCCATTGAATCGGGGCCCCTCTTCCTCAATCCCCTCATATTTCATTGACGCCAGAGGGCATCGCGACTGTACAGCATCGGATTGGCACGCGCGGCGCATGAAAAAACCGGTCACCCAAAGATGACCGGTTCAATTTGTCTTCAGCAGGTCGGGAGGCCCGACCCGCGATGGAATACCCTCAGCCCTGTACGGCCTTGGCCACCTCGGCTGCGAAGTCTTCCTTTTCAACCTCGATGCCTTCGCCAACTTCCAGACGCACGAAACCGGTGACGGTTGCGCCGGCTTCCTTGGCGGCGGCCTCGACGGTCAGGTCGGGGTTCACAACAAAAGCTTGGTTCAGCAGGGTCGATTCAGCGACGAATTTCTTCATCCGGCCGACGATCATCTTTTCGATCACCTGCTCCGGCTTGCCGGATTCGCGGGCGATGTCCATCTGTACCTGCTTTTCCTTTTCGACAACCGCCGGGTCCATGTCGGCCTCGGACAGGGCCGCCGGGTTGGCAGCGGCGATGTGCATCGCAACCTGCTTGCCGATGGCCGCGTCGCCACCGTTCAGCGCGACCAGAACACCGATCTTGCCCATGCCGTTGGTTGCGGCGTTGTGCACATAAGAAACAACGGTCTCGCCTTCCAGCTTGGCCATCCGGCGCACCGACATGTTCTCGCCAATGGTGGCGATCTTGTCGGTCAGCGTGTCAGCGACGGTCTTACCACCCAGATCAGCCGCTTTCAGCGCGTCGACATCATCGACACCCAGCGCGGCAAAGGCGATCTTGCCGACCATTTCCTGGAACTCGGCGTTCTTGCCGACGAAGTCGGTTTCCGAGTTCACTTCGACGGCAACACCGGTGCCACCCTCGACGACAACGGCAACCAGACCCTCGGCGGCGGTACGGCCCGATTTCTTGGCCGCCTTCGCCAGACCCTTGGTGCGCAGCCAGTCGATGGCTTCGTCCATGTTGCCTTCGGTTTCAGTCAGCGCCTTCTTGGCGTCCATCATGCCTGCGCCTGTGGTGTCGCGCAGTTCTTTCACCATTGCTGCTGTGATTGCCATCTCTTGGCTCTCCTCAATTCAAAACGGTTTGGGGCAGGTCATACCCTGCCCCTGATGTCATTTCGATGACGGTCGGATCAGGCTTCGGCAGGCGTTTCCGCTGCCGGGGCCTCTTCGGCAACGGCCTCTTCGACCGGCGCTTCTTCCATCGCGCCCAGATCAACACCGGCGCTGCCCAGCTGGGCGGTCATGCCGTCCAGCGCGGCGCGGGCTGCCAGATCGCAATAGAGCGAGATCGCGCGGGCCGCGTCATCGTTGCCCGGAATGATGTAATCGACACCATCGGGCGAGCAGTTGGTGTCGACAACAGCCACAACCGGGATGCCCAGCTTGTTGGCTTCGGCGATGGCCAGCGCTTCTTTCTTGACGTCGATGACGAAGAGCAGGTCGGGCGTGCCGCCCATCTCGCGGATACCGCCCAGCGATGCTTCCAGCTTCTGCTGGTCGCGCTCCATGCCCAGACGCTCTTTCTTGGTCAGGCCTTCGGCACCGGATTCCATGGCCTCATCGATCTGACGCAGGCGGTTGATCGACTGGGACACGGTTTTCCAGTTGGTCAGCGTGCCGCCCAGCCAGCGGTGGTTCATGTAATATTGCGCCGACTTCTCGGCGGCTTCGGCGATCGGCTGTGCCGCCTGACGCTTGGTGCCGACGAACAGCACGCGGCCACCCTTGGCGACGGTGTCACGGATGGCCTGCAGCGCCTGATCCAGCATCGGAACGGTCTGCGTCAGGTCCATGATGTGGATGCCGTTGCGCGAGCCGTAGATGAACGGGCCCATGCGCGGGTTCCAGCGCTGGGTCTGGTGGCCAAAGTGAACGCCCGCTTCAAGCAGCTGACGCATGGAGAACTCAGGAAGAGCCATGCTCAAGTATCCTTTCCGGTTTCGATCCTCGGCGGGGGTGTAGAGCGGATGCTCCAACCGGGGGTCTGTCAGGGATGTCTCTCCTGAACAGGCCAAAACCCCGCCTGTGGGTTAATGGCGCGCGTATAAGTCAGCACTGACTGAACCGCAAGCCCTATTTTTCAAGGCTGCGCCTCGAGTGCACGCATCTGCCCGTGGCCCTGCCGCACGATTGTTTCGCAATGGGCGGCCAGCGCCTTGCGGTCGGCAAAATCGCTGACTTTCACCGGGATGTGATAGATCAGTTCCACGCTTCCCTGCGGCCAGGCGGCCAGGGTCTTGAGCAGATGCGGCCCGAAGTCCATCTCGCCCCACCAGCCATAAAACCGCTCGGGCTGCCCCTTGGGGGCATGAAACACCACCGAGACCGGCTGCACATACATGAACGCGCGCAGCTCTTCGGTGAAGAAGGCGGCAAACAGCGTGGTCTTGAAGGGCAGCACACGCTGCCCGTCGGTCGAGGTGCCCTCGGGGAAAAACAGCAGTTTGTGCCCGGCTTTCAGACGCTCTTCGAACAGTTTGGTCTGCTCGCGCGCCTTGCGGCGGTCGCGCTCGATGAACACGGTGCCGGTAGCGCGCGCCAGCCAGCCGATACCGGGCCAGGCCGCGACTTCGGCCTTGGACACGAAATAGATGCGTTTGCGGGCGTTGAGCGCAAAGATGTCGAGCCAGGAACTGTGATTTGCCACCACCGCGCCGGGTTCACTCATCAATGTTCCGCTGGTTCTGAAGCCCATCCCAACAATGCGGAACGCGTTGCGGCAGACGAATTGGGTGATGAACGGAGTTACCGGGCGGCGCATCCCGAAAAGCGGACGCTCAATCACGCGCAGCGCCAGCAGGATCAGCAGCCCCCCCAGCACCAGCAACGCCAACAACGGACCGCGCAGCGCAACAAGCGCCCAGCCACGTAATCCAATCCGGAGCGGGTCGGGTGCATCGTTGCCTTGCCAGGTGGTGCTCATGCGCTGCGGCCCCCGCCATAGATGCGCTGCTGCCGGGCGTTGAGGCGCGCGGTATCCAGCACCAGACAGATATCGGTGGTGTTGAAGGCATGGTCGATGAACGCCCCCTCGCCCACAAAGCCGCCGAGACGCAGATAGGCCTTGATCAGCGCGGGCACCTGCACCATGGCGGCGCGCCGGTCCAACTGATCCGGCGCGACCAGATCCATCGACTGGAAATGGTCGGGCTGCGCCCGCACCCGCAGTTCCGGCGGCGCAAGATGGTTGTGATGCAGCATCGACAGCGGCTGCGCCAGTGCCCCCATGTCGGTGCCGTGAAAGCTTGCCACACCGAACAGAACCTCGATGTCGTGATCGGCGACATAATCCGACAGCCCGTTCCACAGATGATACATCGCAGCCCCTCCCCGGTACTCGGCATGCAGGCACGAGCGGCCCAGCTCCAGCAGTTTGCGGCCACTTTGGCGCAGGACGCTCAGATCATACTCATCCTCGGAATAGAACTGACCCATCTTTTTGGCCTGATCACCGCGCAGCAGGCGATAGACACCGACCACCTGATCCGAACTGTCATCCGAGATCAGCATATGGTCAAAATAGGGATCAAATTGGTCCTGCTCCAGCCCCTGCTCATGGTCGACCATCGCACCACCGCCGCCCAATTCGCGCACGAATACGTCATAGCGTAACCGCTGCGCCGCGCGCAGGTCGGCGTCGGTTTCGGCAAGTCTGACTGTAAAGCTCGGTCCGCTATCCGGCATCAGGTTCAGGTCTCAAAAAGCGAGGGTTTGCGCGCTGATACCGCATCGCGTGCGCCGATTGCAACCGACGCCGGATTAACCTTTCGTAAACCTATTTCACGGATCAAAGACGGGCATCAGGGCGATGCGCGTGCCGTCGATCACCATCTTCCCTTGGTCGGGGAAATTCACGGTAATCTTACCGCCGATATTGGACTGTACCTGTCCAATGCCCCAATCGGGGTAATCGGGGTGGCGCACGAACATGCCCGGTGCAAGGATAGCGTTCAGATCAGACATGTCGGCCCCTGTCTGGGATATGAGAAAGCGATATACCGGAGGTAGCGCATGGGCGAAAGCACCGTCAACCTGGCAACCCTGATCGGGTCGCGCATCTGTCATGACCTGATCAGCCCGATCGGCGCGATCAACAATGGTCTGGAACTTCTTGAAATGACAGGCGCACCCAGCGGCCCCGAGATGGATCTGATCTCGGACAGCGTCGACAGCGCCGGGGCGCGGATACAGTTCTTTCGCATCGCTTACGGGATTGCCGGGGCGCAGATGCTGGGCGGGCCCGAGATCCGTTCGGTCCTGAAAGAGGTAAATCGCGGCGCAAGGGTCACCGTGGATTGGACCCATGACGACCCCTGCCCGCGCACTGTGGTTCGGCTGGCCTTCCTGGCGTTCCAGTGCTGTGAAACCGCACTGCCCCAGGGCGGGCAGGTGCGCTTTGACAAGACTGGCGGGCGCTGGACCGTGACCGCGACCGGTCCGGTCCTTTCGTTGGACCCGAAGGTCTGGGAAACGCTGAGCAACCCGGCAGCCGGGGCCGAGATCACGCCTGCGCTGGTTCAGTTCGCGCTGCTGCCCGCAGCCGCCACTGAACTGGGCAACCGCGTCGAGGTGACCTCGGACGAGGCGCAGATCACCATCCGGTTCTGAGCGCTCAGCTCCGGACCGTGCCGTCGCCTTCGACCAGGTATTTGAAACTGGTCAGCTGCGCCGCGCCCACCGGGCCGCGCGCGTGCATCTTGCCGGTGGCGATGCCGATCTCGGCGCCCATACCGAACTCGCCACCATCGGCGAACTGGGTCGAGGCATTGCGCATCAGGATCGCACTGTCGAGGCGTTCAAAGAACCGCGCGGCGGCGGCATCGTCTTCGGTGATGATGCAATCGGTGTGGTTCGAGCCATATCGCCGGATATGCGCGATGGCCGCGTCGATATCGGCCACCGGTTTGGCGGCGATGATCATGTCGAGGAATTCCTTGCCCCAGTCCTCGCTCGTGGCGACCGATGTCCCTTCCTGCGCCAGCGCACCTTCGGCATGGACATCCACGCCCGCCTGAACCAGCGCCGCGATGGTGTCGTGGCCAATCCCGTCAAGAATGTCCTGATGCACCAGCAAGCATTCGGCCGCACCGCAAATACCGGTGCGGCGGGTCTTGGCGTTCATCACCACTTCACGCGCCTTTATCGGGTCCGCATGTTTGTCGATATAGATATGCACGATGCCTTCGAGATGGGCAAAGACCGGAACCCGCGCTTCGCGCTGCACCAGCCCGACCAACCCCTTGCCGCCGCGCGGCACGATCACATCGACGGTGTCGGTCATGGTCAGCAATTCCTGCACCGCCGCCCGGTCGCGGGTCGGCACCAGCTGGATCGCATCCTCGGGCAGGTTGGCCGCTTTCAGCCCGTCAACCAGACAGGCGTGGATCGCGCCGGAGGAATGAAAACTTTCCGAACCGCCGCGCAAGATCACCGCATTGCCCGATTTCAGACACAGCGCACCGGCATCGGCGGTCACGTTGGGGCGGCTTTCATAGATCACCCCGATCACACCCAAAGGCGTGCGCACCCGGCGGATATGCAGGCCACTGGGCATGTCCCATTCGGCCAGAACCTCGCCAACCGGATCGGGTTGTTCGGCCACGGTGCGCAACCCGTCGACCATGCCGCGAATACGGTCTTCGTCCAGCATCAACCGGTCCATCATCGCCGCGCTCAGCCCTTTGTTGCGGCCATAGTCCAGGTCCTTGGCATTGGCGGCGATGATCTCATCCCGGCGGGCCCAGACCGCCTCGGCGGCTCCGATCAGCGCGGCATGCTTGCGCTCGGCATTGGCAAAGGCGAGCTCTGCCGAGGCCGCTTTGGCACGGGCACCGATGTCGGCCATCAGGGCGGGAATGTTGTCGAGGTCTTTCATCACATGCGCCTTTGATCAGATCGTTGCGAGTTCTTTACAGCCAGACGCTTCACAGCGCCATATCATCCCGGTGAATCAGCGCCGCACGCCCGGGATAGCCCAGCGTCTCTTCTATCTCAGAGGATTTGCGACCCTTGATGGCATCAGATTCCTGCGCGGTATAGCGGCTGAGACCCTGCCCCAGTTTTCGAGCCTCGGGTCCGACAATGGCCACGGGATCACCACGACCGAAACTGCCGGACACTTCGACGATGCCTGCAGGCAGCAGGCTCTTGCCATTGGACAAAGCCTTGGCGGCCCCTGCATCCACCAGAACCTCGCCGCGCGGTTTCATCGCCGCAATCCAGCGCTTGCGCGCCGCCTGCGGGTCAAGCGTTGCCGTAAACCAAGTGTGGTTGGCGCCATTTTCAAGCTTTTGCAACGGGTTATCGGGCGATCCTTCGGTGATCGCCATTGCGCATCCAGCCGCCGTCGCCATCTGCGCCGCCATCAGCTTGGTCTTCATGCCCCCTTTCGAGAGCCCCGAGCCGGCGTCGCCCGCCATCCGCTCTATCTCGGGCGTGATGCGGTCGATCACATCGTAGCGCGTGGCAGTGGGGTCCTCAGAGGGATTGGCGGAATAGAACCCGTCCACATCCGAGAGCAGGATCAACTGATCTGCGCCCACGGTAACCGCCACTTGCGCCGCCAGCCGGTCATTGTCGCCATAGCGGATTTCGTCCGTCGCGATCGTGTCATTTTCGTTCACGATCGGCACCACGCCCAGACCCAGCAGCGTTTCCAATGTCGCGCGAGAGTTCAGATAACGGCGTCGGTTGGCGCTATCCTCCAGCGTCACCAGCACCTGCGCGGTCTTGATATCGTAAGGCGTCAGCGCTTCTTCATAGGCCCGCGCCAGCCGAATCTGGCCAACGGCAGCGGCGGCCTGGGATTGTTCCAGCGCCAGATCGGTTCCGCCCAATCCCAGAACACCCCGGCCAAGCGCAATGGAACCGGACGAGACCAGAATAACATCCGCCCCCTGCCCTTTGAGCCATGCGACATCTTCGGCCAGCGAATGCAGCCATCCAGCTCGCAACGCGCCGCTCACACGGTCCACCAGCAAGGCCGAGCCGATCTTGACGACAACCCGCCTTGCAGCGCTCAGGGTTGCCAAACCTGCGCCTCCTCCACGGGTTTGTGGCGCAGGCGGTCGGCGTCGATCTGGCTGCGCAGGGCGCGCAGTACTTCGGTCACGCCTTCGCGGGCCACGCCCGACATCAACATCACCGAGCCACCCGACGCGTCGCGCAGCGCCTGCGCGGCCTCTTCGCGCTGATCCTCGTCCAACGCGTCAACCTTGTTGAGCACCGTCACGCGGGGCTTGTCAGCCAAATGGCCGCCATAGGCCTCAAGTTCGGTGATGATGGTCTGGTAATCTTCGGCCACGGTTTCCGAGGTGCCGTCGACCAGATGCAACAGCACCGCGCAGCGTTCCACATGGCCCAGGAAGCGGTCGCCAATGCCGCGCCCTTCATGGGCACCCGCAATCAGGCCCGGAATGTCAGCCACGACAAATTCCACATTGTCCACGCCGACAACGCCCAGATTGGGATGCAGCGTGGTGAAGGGATAATCGGCGATCTTGGGCCGCGCGTTCGACGTGGCCGCCAGAAAGGTCGACTTGCCCGCATTGGGCAGTCCCAGCAGACCCACGTCAGCAATCAGCTTCAGCCGCAGCCACAGCGTGCGTTCGACGCCTTCCTGCCCCGGATTGGCGCGGCGCGGGGCCTGATTGGTCGAAGATTTGAAGTGCAGGTTGCCAAAACCGCCATTGCCGCCGCGCGCAAGCTGCACGCGCTGACCGACCTCGGTCAGATCGGCGATCACGGTTTCTTCGTCCTCATCCAGGATTTCGGTGCCCACCGGCACCCGCAGGATGATATCGTCGCCATCCTTGCCGGTGCGCTGCTGGCCCTTGCCGGGCTGGCCGTTCCTGGCAAAGAAATGCTGCTGATAACGGAAATCGATGAGCGTGTTCAGCCCATGCACCGCCTCGGCCCAGACCGAGCCGCCCTTGCCGCCATCACCACCATCCGGCCCACCATATTCGATGAACTTTTCGCGGCGGAAGCTGACACAGCCGCCACCGCCGCCACCGGATCGGATATAGACCTTTGCGAGATCGAGAAATTTCATGTGCATCCCCTAATGCAAAGGCCCCATCGGCCTCAAGTCACAGTTTTCGGCTATAGGTCCAGGTGGGCACATTTGCATCGCGCGCCACCGAGAAATTTTCAGCATCGCCCAGATATTCGAAGCCACAGCGTGTCAGCACCCGCGCCGAGGCCGGATTGTCCTGAAATACGCTGGCAAACATCGTGTCATTGTCCAGCGGGTTGGCCAGAACCAGCGCCTCGACCGCCAAGGACGCGATACCGGTGTTCCAGAAAACCGGCGCAACCCAATACCCGATCTCGGATTGATTGCGGTCCAACCGTTCGAGCGCGATCAGCCCCATCAATTCAGAGCCGCCTTCGGGCGTGCCGTCGATGGCCCAGACATCCTCGTCGCGGTATTCGGACATCGAGCGGGTCACAAAATCCTCGACCGCGCCCGGTGGCAAAGGGTGCGGGATCGACTGGGTCATGCTGGCCACGCGTTTGTCGCTGGCGAAATGCTCGATCAGCCCCATATCCGAACGCCGCAAAGGGCGCAGGACAAAGCGGTCGGTCTCAATCACCGGCTGGTTGATGATAGTATCAAATTTCATGCGCGCGTTCCTCCTCCGAACAGCACAAACAGGACCGATGCGACGGTGAGCGCCGCCAATGTCCACATCAGATATTTCTCCGCCGGGCGTCCTGCGACGCTATGCGCGATCCGGTCCCCGGCGAAGGTCCAGATCGGGTGCAGGATCACCTGGCAACTCAACAAACAAACAGCGATTGTGAGCGTAGACCAGAATGGTGACGATCCTGGGGCGACGAAGCCGGTGAACCCGGCCACGATCATGGCCCAGGCCTTGGGGTTGAGCGGATGGACGATCAGACCGGGCAGAAACCCCGGCGCGGCCTGCTCTGCCTGTCCCGGCGACAGGCGCAGGTTCGCGACCTTCCATGCCAACCAGCAGATATAGGCGGCCGAGGCGTATTTCAACGCCGCGAACAGCATTGGGGCCTGATCCGCCAGTTGCATCAGCCCAAAGCCCACCGGCCAGATGATCAGCTGCTTGCCCGCGATCACACCCGCCACAAAGGGCAAGGCCGCCCGGAACCCATAGCGGGCACCGGTGCCCAGCAGGACCATGTTGGCCGGACCCGGTGTGCCCACCTGAGAGGCGGCGAAGATCAGGAAGCTGCCCGCAGCGACGCTCATTGCGCAGCCTCCCAGCAGGCGCGGGTCAGCACCATGTTCTGAATTATGACGTCTCGTTGCAGGGGCTCTGACAGAGCACATCGTCGACCCGTTGGCCGAAAGCCCAGATTGGTCAGAACCGCACACGACCTTTCGTTGCCCAGATGGTAGCCCGACGGCAGATCGGCATCCTGACTTTCGAAGTACCTTGCAACCATCGCCCTTGCGGCTTCAGTCACATAGCCCCGGTTCCAATAGGGTTGCCCGATCCAATAGCCAAGTTCCTCGCCTACGGAGATTGTCCCCACAAGCTTCTGATCTTTCAGAATTGCACATGCATTCAAATCCCGGGTGGCGACGTTCTCGATGAAGTCGAGCGCGTGATCGAGCCGGTAAGGGTATGGTACCCGTGTCAACCAGCGGACCACCTCCAGATTGTTCAGGAGGTCGACCAACTCAGCAGCATCGCCACGCCGGAACCGGCGCAGGACAAGGCGTTGAGTTGTGATCACGTCGGTCATGGGACCGCTCCTGAAAACGAGAAAGGGACCGGCATTTCTGCCGATCCCCGATTTTGTCAAACCTGTTTGGGTTCCGGCTTACTCGGCGGCCTCCGCCACTGGCAGGACCGAAATAAAGGTGCGGTTTTTCAGTCCCTTGTGGAACTTCACGGCACCGTCAACAGTTGCAAAGATGGTGTGATCCTTGCCCATGCCCACGCCTTCGCCCGGCCAAAACTTGGTGCCGCGCTGACGCACGATGATGTTGCCCGGGATGACCGCCTGGCCACCATAGAGTTTCACGCCAAGGCGGCGACCCGCTGAGTCGCGGCCGTTACGGGAGGAACCGCCAGCTTTTTTATGTGCCATTCTCTCTCTCCTTAGCCTTTGGCCAGTTCTTTGGCCTGCTCAACCCATTCGGGTTTCACTTTGACCGCGTCGATAGCAGCAATCTGCTCGTCCGACAAGGCGGCCAGAGCGGCAAAGCTCTCGATACCGGCTTCGGCCAGCTTCTTGGCGGCGGCAGGGCCAACACCGGTCAGCTTGGTCAGGTCGTCGGTGGCAGCGGCAGGTGCTGCGGCCTTCGCTTCGGCCTTTTTGGCAGGCTTGGCAGCAGGTGCAGCGGCGCCCGCAGGTGCGGAACCGGTTGCGGCCTTGATGCCCGACTTGTCTGCGCCAGCGGCCAGAATGTCGGTGATCTTGACCAGCGTCAGCTTCTGACGGTGACCTTTGGTGCGCTGCGAGCTGTGCTTGCGGCGACGCTTGACGAAGTGGATGAGCTTTTCACCCTTGATCTGGTCGATGACCTCGGCCTGAACGGCAGCACCGTCCACAAAAGGCGCACCAACAACCGGAGCGTCACCGCCCAGCATCAGAACTTCGTTGAATTGGATTTTTTCGCCGGCATCAGCAGCAAGTTTCTCGACGCGCAGGATGTCGCCCGCCTGAACCTTGTATTGCTTGCCGCCGGTCTTGAGAACCGCGAACATGCGAGTTTCCTTTTCTTTACCGCGTTCTGTGGTCCCCGGTCCGGGTGTTTGCGACCCCCCGTTTCAGGCAGGGCCACCGTCGAACAGCGCGCCCATTGCAGCGGGCGGAATTGCGGCCCCTGAAGGGCCAATGATAACGAAACCCGGCGCGGGTGTCCGGGCCGGGATGGGCGCTTATTGATGGATCAGTAAAAGATGTCAATCCCTTTTCAGAGATCGCTGGATTGCATGGCGAATCCCACCGCCTCGCCCAGTTCAAACGAGATCCGGTCATAGACCCGGTCAAAGCCCACGAACAGCGCCTGATTAAGCGCCTGCCCCGTCTCGGAGGCGGAGAAGGCAATATTCTCGCGCATCTGCACATCCGTGAGCGGCTGATAGGCCAGCACGAGGAACCCGTGCAGCCACTCGCGGGTGTCACTCTCCATTGCTTCGCGCTGCGAAAACAGCTCGGCCAGCAGCGCGCGGTCGTCGGAACCTGTGTCCTGAATCGAGGCCATGCCCTGGAAAAAGCTGAAATCCGAGCTCAGCGTTCCCTCGACATTACGCACGACCAGTTCGTTGACCTCGATATATTCCTCGATCAGCTGGAACCGGTGGCTGTCGCGATCCATCGTCTTGGCGTTTTCCTGCGCCATCTCCTCCACCGCCGGATCGCTGAGCGCACGGCGGGCTGAGTTTTCAAGCGAGATGATGGTCTGCCCCAGATCGCTGCTGAAAAACACCGCCGCCTCTGATATCTGCGCCGGGTTCAATTCCTCGCGGATGGTGTCGCGCATCGTCTGCACCATCTGGTCGGGCGCATAGATCTCGTCAACCCGCGCAAAGAAATAGCTCCCCGCATCGCCATCCAGCATGTCGGTGTTCAGCGACGCGGCATAGCGGCGCCCCTCATCCACCAGAATGGTGACCACCTCCTCCAGTCGCATGGCGGTGACCAGTTCATCCAGCGATTCCTCGGCCGCCGCCGGAGCCCCGAGCAGCATCGCGGTCGCGATCACCGAGGCCGCGCGGCGCATCACAATTCCTGCGACGGGCGCAACTCGGCCATGCGCGCGGCCAACACTTCGAACCGGTTGGCCATGATCTCGTATTGGACCGCGTTGAGCAGTTCATAGACCTCCTGCATAAGCGGCTGTTCCAGCGCTTCGGTATAGGCCAGCATGTCCGCGTCCGAGAACCCCTGATAGGTATAGGCCGCCCCGGACAGGGCCGAGCGTTGCAGGGCCAGCCGCAATTCGGTTTCATTGTTCTTCAGCATCTCGCGCAGATCGCCGGGATCAAGGCGCAGATCGACCACGCCCGCCGCACTGGCGGCCAGCAGGAACCGGTACTGGATTTCCTGCAGCGCACGCAAGGACGTGCCGGTGGAATCGATGGCCTGGTTCATCCGCTTGAGCGTCTCGACCCGGAGCGATCCATCCTCGACCCATTGCGACACAAGCGCCTCGCCTGCGTCACGCTTGACGGTATCGTCCTCAATCATATGCGAGGCGTTTTCGGCCTCGACCAGTCGCTGGCCCAGATTGCTGGCGTAAAACTCGACCGCATGGGTCAGCGCTTCGTCACTCAGTGTCTGTTCCAGAATGTCCAGCGCGATGCTGCGCATCACCTCGGTATCAAAGACCTCATTGGTCAGTCGGGTCCATTCCGACCCGAAATCGCCGGGATCAAATCCCAGCATCTCAGGCGCCGAGGAGGAGGACAGTGCGATACTGTCCAGCGCCACATCGAATCCGGTGGTTGTCAGAAATGCCTCGACCCGTGTCCGGTCCGCGGCGTGCGCCGCGGATGACGTCCAGAGGATCAGGGCTGCGATCAGGGCCGCAAAATACGGCGGTGTCAAAACTCGTCTCAGCATGCAGTCAAGCCTAATCCATTTCCGTAAACGGGCAATCAATTTCAAGTGATAAATTCTCAAGTGTGGTTTTCGGAAATTTCTGCTTGCACCGCGTGGCGTTCCTGACTACATCCCCGCCTCACAGACCCCCGCGGAGAGGTGCCGGAGTGGTCGAACGGGGCGGTCTCGAAAACCGTTGTGGGTGCAAGCCCACCCAGGGTTCGAATCCCTGTCTCTCCGCCACAGGCTTTTCTACGGGGAAACGCCATTCAACCCTGGATCAGGACACTGAACGGCTCGTCGTTTCGCAGATACGATGAGCGCGCGCAAAAAGCGACCTCATCCGTATCGGTCTACCGCTTGCCTGTTTGGCTGATATTTTTCGCCATCGCCCGGGCGGGCATCAGCCGTTATTGCGCGGGACGCCACATCAGCCATTCTTTCGGGCAGCCTTCGACCGGATGACAGGTGCCCGTCACTTCGAAACCATAGTTCCGGTAAAAGCCGATATTCTCTTCTTTGCTGCTTTCCAGATAGGCAGGCAGCCCGGCTTTGTCCGCCTGTTCCAGCCCGGCCTTCAGCAGCTTGCCGCCCATGCCCTTGCCGCGTCCGGCCAGGGTCGTCCCGATCGCATAGAGGTAGAAATGGGGTTCCTTGGGGCGATGCCGGGCGAACTCGTCATCTGCGGGCAGCGCCCGGATAAGCCGGCGTGGACCACTATGTCTCAGCAGCGCGGCCAAAGTTGGCAACATCTTATGGAACGCGATATGTTTGGACACACCGGGTGGCAACCACATCGTACCGGCGGAATGGTCTTCGGCCACGTGACCGAACCCATGTTTCAGGTATAATTCCCGCGCCACATAGACGTTAAACGCGGTGATGGCGGGCTGCGGCCCAAGGAGGAATTCATTCACAGGATCGCCTGTGAAGCTTTCGCCGATGATTGCGCCGATCAGTTTGTGCTCGCCCCTGCGAAGCGGTCTGATGTTCATTCGAAATTCCTGTGTGGCTCTGGGATGCCGTTCAATATCCGCGCTCAGGCTTGTTACCGTCTGACCGCTGGATGGCGTTGCCCGGGCGATTGATGACGAAAGATTGTTGGTCGCAAGCTGCCTCAATTCTTCTGCACTGTCGAGAGGCCAATGGTCGGGCTCGGTTGACCACCAACCAGTTGCCCTTTCGCGGGGCGCGGGAGGTTCGACAGAGGGGAAAGGAGTTCTGCTTGAATTCGCTTTCGAGTCGGCCTTTGCCCGGACATCGTTAACCAGTCGTTAAAGATTTGATCCAAAATTGAAGTAAATCATGTCAGTTTGATGGGCAGAAGATGCTTCGTGATGCTGGTTTACCTGCCAGACGAGGCCGGACATGAGACCGTGAAAGGAGTGTATCGATGAAACCGCTGGCCAGACCCGCACAGCTTTCGGGCAAGGGTTCAAAGATTGTGACACTCGACAGTTTCCGGCCCCGCGCCAGCCTGTCACCGCTGCGTCAGGCCGAGGCCTATTGGGCCGCGCTGCGTCAGGGGGATGGGGTCCCCAAACGGGCGGCGATCGACCCGCGCGGCCTGTCAAATCTGCTGCAATACGCCTTCATTCTGGAACGTGTGGCCCCCGGCTTGGCCCGGTTCCGGCTGGCCGGACAACACCTGACACAGTTGATGGACATGGAGGTTTCAGGCGTCCCGCTGACCGCTCTGTTTGCGGGACCGGACCGGCAGGCGGTGAGTGATCATCTGACCCGTCTGTTCGATGGCCCGGCCATCGTGGACCTGACGCTCTGCGGGCAGCGCCGGTTCGGGCGCAAGACGCCGACCGCGCGGATGATCCTGCTGCCGCTGCGCAGCGAATGTGGCAATGTAGACCGGGCGCTGGGGGTCATCGTGTCCGAGGATGCCTCGGCCAAGGGTATCGGTCAGATGCATATTGAAACCGCGCATCATCGCGCGATCAGTCCGGAGCTGGAACCCGGACGGTGCGCCGGTACGGGGGCAACCGCACCAACGCGTGACCGGTCGGGTCTTCGGCTGGAGCCGGTTCGCGAGACATGAAAAAGGCGGGCACCCTGCCCGCCTTGTCCGTTTAGCGATAGTGGCCGTGATCAGCTGGCGGCGCGCTTGCTGCCATTCTGGCGGCGCTGTGACAGTTCCTCGGCCACGAGGAAGGCCAGTTCCAGTGACTGGTTGGCATTCAGGCGCGGGTCGCAGGCGGTGTGGTAACGGTCGCTCAGATCCTCTTCGGTCACTGCGCGCACGCCACCGGTGCATTCGGTCACGTCCTGGCCGGTCATCTCGAAATGCACGCCGCCGGGAATTGTGCCCTCGCCCTGATGCACGGCGAAGAAATCCCGCACCTCGCCCAGCACCGCGTTGAAGGGGCGCGTTTTGTAGCCGGTGGCCGACTTGATGGTGTTGCCATGCATCGGGTCGCAGACCCAGGTCACGGTTGCGCCCTCTTCTTTCACCGCATTGATCAGACGCGGCAGGTGTTCAGCCACTTTGCCGGCACCAAACCGCGCGATCAGGGTCAAGCGCCCCGCTTCGTTTTCGGGGTTCAGTTTGCCCATCAAAACCTTGAGGTCCTCGGGCGTCGTGGTGGGCCCGCATTTCAGACCGATCGGGTTCAGCACGCCGCGCGCAAATTCCACATGCGCCCCGTCGGGCTGACGGGTGCGGTCGCCGATCCAGATCATGTGCCCGGAGCCCGCCAGCCAGTTGCCCGAGGTCGAATCAAGCCGCGTCAGCGCCTCTTCGTATTCCAGCAGCAGGCCCTCGTGGCTGGTGTAGAACTCGACCGATTGCAGCGTGTGGGCCGCGTCCTGGGTCACACCGGCGGCTTTCATGAAATCCAGCGTGTCGGTGATGCGGTTGGCCACCTCGCGATAGGCCTCGGCCTTTTCGCTTTCGGTAAAGCCCAGCGTCCAGGCATGAACCTGATGCACATCCGCATACCCGCCCGTGGAAAAGGCCCGGATCAGGTTCAGCGTTGCCGCCGCCTGGGTGTAGGCCTGCAACATCTTTTTGGGATCTGGAATGCGCGACTCTGGCGTGAAGGGCAGCTCGTTGATGATGTCGCCGCGGTAGCTGGGCAGTTCCACCCCGTCCACCACTTCGGTCGGCGCGCTGCGTGGCTTGGCGAACTGGCCCGCCATGCGGCCCACTTTCACCACCGGCACCTTGGCGCCATAGGTCAGCACCATCGCCATCTGCAGCATCACCTTGAACGTGTCACGGATGCCGTCGGCGCTGAATTGCTCGAAGCTTTCGGCGCAATCGCCGCCCTGCAGCAGGAACGCCTCGCCCCGGCCCGCGGCGCCGATATGCTGTTTCAGCCGTCGGGCCTCGCCCGCAAATACCAGCGGAGGATACTTTGCAAGCTGCGCCTCAACCGCAGCCAGGGCCGCCGGATCGGTATAGTCGGGCATCTGAACCCGAGGCTTGTTGCGCCAGTCGGTTTTTTGCCACTCACTCATAGCTTTTCGTCTCCGCTAAGAACTGTTCAGGAGGCTTCTATACAAAAAGCGGGAAACAGAGGCCATACGTGATTTGAAGCTCTTGACGCGGCAATTTACGTCAGAGCATGGTGCTGCGCACGCCATGCTGTCCGGCGCTACCCGCGACAGCCGCCAGTTTGGGAAGATCCGGAAATGAAAGAGCAACGCCAAGTTGTCGAAGTGGACGTTGAATCCACCAAGCCAAAGCACTTTGTCTTTGTGCTGCTGGACAAGTTTTCGCTGCTGTCCTTTGCCTCGGCGCTCGACAGCCTGCGCATTGCCAACCGCATGTCCGGGCGTGAGCTCTATTCCTGGAGCCTTGTGAGCGAGGGCGGCGATATCACCCATTGCTCGGCAGGCACCAGTTTCAAGCTGGACGGCGATCTGGGCGAGCTGTCGCGCGACGACACGGTGCTGATCTGCTCGGGCGTCGATGTGCAAAAGGCCACCACCAAGCGGCTGCTCAGCTGGCTGCGCCGCGAGGCCCGCAAGGGGATCAAGATCGGCGGGCTATGCACCGGTGCATATACTCTGGCCCAGGCCGGGCTGCTGGATGGCAAACGCGCAACCATCCACTGGGAGAACTCCGACAGTTTCACCGAGGAATTCGACGAGGTCGAGCTGACCAAATCGGTCTTTCTGGTCGACGGCAACCGGATGACCACGGCGGGCGGCACCTCGTCCATCGACCTGATGCTCAAGCTCATTGCCGATGATTTCGGAGAAGAACTGGCGAATTCCGTGGCCGATCAGATGATCTATTCCACCATCCGCACAGATCAGGACACCCAGCGCCTGTCGGTGCCCACCCGCATCGGCGTTCGCCATCCCAAGTTGAGCCAGGTGATCCAGATGATGGAGCGCAATATCGAGGAACCGATCAGCCCGTCGATTCTGGCCAAGGATGTGGGCATGTCCACCCGCCAGCTCGAACGGCTGTTCCGCCGCTATCTGAACCGTAGCCCCAAGCGCTATTACATGGAGCTACGGCTGCAAAAGGCGCGCAACCTGCTGATGCAGACCGACATGACGGTGATCAACGTGGCGCTGGCCTGCGGCTTTGCCTCGCCCAGCCATTTCTCGAAATGCTACCGCGCGCATTATAATACCACGCCCTACCGCGAGCGTGGTGCGCAGGCCGGGCGAACAACGGGATAGCCGTCGCGTTCCGCCTTGGATGAGATCTCAATGCGGCGCATGATTGGGGTGCGCTGCTTTTGAATGCAACCGGGTCGCGATCAGAACGCCACAGATGATGAGCGCGGTGCCGACGCCCTGATAAGCGTGTAGGTCTGCCCCTAAGACAAGCACAGCTTCGACCGAAACAAAGATCGGGACCAGATAAGAAAACAGGGACGCCGAAGACGCCCCGACCTCTCTTGTGCCAAAGTTGATCAAGTGCAGATAGATCGCCCCCATTCCGATGCCGACAAAGCAGATCGACCCCCAGACCTGCCATGAATAATCGAACGGCCTGGGCGTGCTCAGCTCGTACGCGATGAAAACCGGCGACAACACAACGACGCCGACCACCAGAATAACAAAGAGACCCTCTTCGGGTTTCGGGTGCATATCCCATTTCCTCAGCAATACCAGATAGAGTGCCCGGCACGCGTTGGATGCGATCATCAGCAGAAAGGCCAGATGTGGATTGAACTCCAGCAGATTTGCAAGGCTTCCCCTGAAGGCAAAGACCAGCGCGCCCGCGAGCGCAAGTGCCACGCCCAGATACTGGAGCGCGCGCAACTTCTCGTTCAACAGCAGCGCAGAAAACAAGATCGTCAGCAGGGGTACGCTGGTGTAGCCCGCGCCGAGGTCAATCAGATCATTTGAGCGCAATGCAAGATAGACAAGCCAGGGCGTGAAAACCACGCCGACGACGGCAAGGACCGATATCCGAAACGCATGATCAAGAAAATAACGAACCGGCCTGGCGCGCCGCGTGAATACAAATGGCAGCACGCAGATCGCAGCGATGAAGCTGCGCCAATACGCCAGCACGACCGGAGGCACCTCCTTGACGGCAAGATTGCCGAACAAGAAGTTTCCGGAACTGACCAGCATCGCCAGAAGCAGCGCGCAATACGCAATCGCGATCTTATCCCTTTGCATGACGAAAGCAGAGCATGCGCCTCGTCAAATGCAAAGCGTTAAGCTTGCGACGCGTTATGTCCCGCGTCAGCCCGGCGCAATCCGGTAAACCGCGCCATCCCCCACCGATATGAACCAGATCGACCCGTCCGGTGCCTCGACGATGTCGCGCACGCGACCGGTCTGCGCGCCTTCGATCTGCTCGACTTCGTGCAGGTCTTTGCCCGCCAGCCGCGCGATATATTCGAACTTGAGCGAGCCGACAAAGATATCGCCGCGCCACGCGGGCCAGAGCTTGCCGGAATAGACCATCAACCCCGAGGGCGCGATCGACGGATCCCAGTAATGTTCAGGCTGTTCCAGTCCCGGTTTCGAGGTGCCCTCACCGATCTTCTTGCCGGAATAATGCCGCCCGTAGGAAATCACCGGCCAGCCATAATTTGCCCCCTTGCGGATCAGGTTCACCTCATCACCACCCTTCGCACCATGTTCCGAGGTCCAGAGCCGCCCCTGCAGATCAAGCGCAGCCCCCTGCGGATTGCGGTGACCGTATGACCAGATTTCCGGGCGCACGCCCTCTTGCCCGACAAACGGGTTGTCGGCGGGAACTGAGCCATCGCGGTTGATCCGCACGATGGTTCCGTTGTGGTTGCTGACATCCTGCGCCGAAGGTCGGTCTCCGCGCTCGCCTATGGTCAGGAACAGCGTGCCGTCCCGCGCCTCGACCACACGGCTGCCGAAATGACGCCCGCCCGAACGGCCCTCAGACGCCTCGAAGATCACCCGGACATCCTCCAGCCGGCTGTTATCGGGACTCAGCCGCCCGACAGCCAGCGCGGTCCCGGCCCCGCCCCGCATCTTTTTGGAGAAGGTCAGAAACACCTCGCGGCTTTGCGCGAAATCCCTTGGCAGGGTGACGTCCAGCAATCCGCCCTGCCCGCGCGCCACCACTTTGGGCACGCCGGTGATGCGAGACTTGCGCCCGCCAGCGACATGAAACAGATCGCCGCCACGCTCGGTGACCAGAAAGCCACCCCCGGGCAGATGCGCGATGGCCCAGGGCGCATCGAGATCACCCGCCATCCGGGTCACGCTCACCGGTCCGGCACTGGTCTGCAGCGGGTCGGCGGCCTGTGCCGCACCGGCCAGTAGAAGGGCGGAAAAGATTGAAATGAGTAAACGCATGAAACCTCCCTAAACGCTGAGACTGCCTGACTGACATGTAACGCGCGACCGCCCGGGGACGAGCCCGTTCGACATGAAGTTTATCTGAAGCCTGCCGGTTTGCTTTGGACTTTTCTTTTGCATGGCTCTTGCCTAGGGTCGGGTCAGAACAAAAAACGACCAAATTGGGAGTCTACGCATGAAGAAATTTCTGATGGCCACAGCGGCCACCGCCCTGATGTCTGGCGCCGCCTTTGCCGGCGGTCACGCCAAAGAGGTCAAGCTTGGCATTCTGATCGGTTTCACCGGTCCGATCGAATCGCTGGCCCCAGCCATGGCGGCTGGCGCGGAACTGGCCATGAAAGAAGCAACCGATAGCGGGCTGCTGCTGGACAGCGCCACAGTCGTGCCGATCCGCGCCGATACCAACTGCATCGATAACGGCTTGGCCACGTCGAACGCCGAACGCCTGATATCGGAGGGGATCAACGGGCTTATCGGCGGTGACTGCTCGGGCGTGACCGGAGCGATTCTGCAGAACGTGGCGATCCCGAACGGGATGGTGATGATCTCGCCCTCGGCCACCTCGCCGGGCCTGACCACGGTAGAGGACAACGACCTGTTCTTCCGCACCGCGCCCTCGGATGCGCGCGAAGGCGAAGTGATGGCCGATGTGCTGAAGGATCGCGGCATCACCTCGATCGCGCTGACCTATACCAACAACGACTATGGCAAGGGTCTGGCCGATGCGATCACCACCGCCTTCGAGGCGGCCGGTGGCGAGGTGACCATCTCGGCCGCGCATGAGGACGGCAAGGGCGACTATTCCGCCGAAGTGGGCGCGCTGGCCTCGGCTGGCGGCGACCTGCTGGTGGTTGCGGGCTATCTGGATCAGGGCGGCCTGGGCATCATCCAGTCCTCGCTGGACAGCGGCGCGTACGACACATTTGGTCTGCCCGGCGGCATGATCGGCGACAGCCTGCCCGCCAATGTGGGTGCCGACCTGAACGGCTCTTTCGGTCAGATCGCGGGCTCGGGCGGCGAAGGCATCGAGCGTCTGACCGCGCTGGCCGGGGATGCGTTTGACGCCACCTCGCCCTATTCCCCCGAAAGCTATGATGCGGCGGCGCTGTTCATGTTTGCGATGCAGGCGGCCAATTCGACTGATCCGGCGGACTACGGCCCCAAGATCATGGACGTGGCCAACGCACCGGGTGAAAAGATCTATCCCGGCGAACTGGCCAAGGGGCTTCAGATCCTCAAGGATGGCGGCGAGATCGACTATGTCGGCGGCTCGGCGGTCGAGTTGATCGGTCCGGGCGAAAGCGCGGGCAGCTATCGCGAGATCGAGGTCAAGGACGGCAAGAACGAGACCGTCGGTTTCCGTTGATCGCAACGCTTTGAAACTCTAGAACGGCCCGGGCCTGGCTCGGGCTGTTTCAATAAGGGAAAAGCCGCGCAAAAGCGGCGGGGGACGTGACTTCATGATTTCCGTAGAGGACGTGCACAAGCATTTCGGCGGATTCCATGCCGTTGATGGGGCGAGCCTGCGCATCGAGCCCGGTTCGATCACCGGGTTGATCGGCCCAAACGGCGCCGGAAAGACCACTCTTTTCAATGTGATCGCGGGCGTTCTTCCACCGACATCCGGCCGCGTGACCATGGATGGCGAGGATATCACCGGCCTGCCACCGCACACGTTGTTCCACAAAGGGCTCTTGCGCACCTTCCAGATCGCCCATGAGTTTTCCACCATGTCCTGCCGCGAGAACCTGATGATGGTGCCGGGCGGGCAATCGGGGGAATCGCTATGGAACACCTGGTTCGGGCGCAAACGCATCGCCGATGAGGAACGTGCGCTGCGGGCCAAGGCCGATGAGGTGCTGGAATTCCTGACCATCGAACATTTGGCCGATCACAAGGCGGGTCAGGTCTCGGGCGGGCAGAAAAAGCTGCTGGAACTGGGCCGCACCATGATGGTGGACGCCAAGATCGTGTTCCTCGACGAGGTCGGCGCGGGCGTGAACCGCACCCTGCTCAACACCATCGGCGACGCGATCATCCGGCTCAACAAAGAGCGTGGCTATACTTTCGTGGTGATCGAGCATGACATGGATTTCATCGGCCGTCTTTGCGATCCGGTGATCTGCATGGCCGAGGGCCACGTGCTGGCCGAAGGCAGTTTGGCCGAAATCAAGGCCAATGAGCAGGTGATCGAGGCCTATCTGGGCACCGGTTTGAAGAACAAGGCAAAGCTGGAGGCAAGTGATGGCTGAGCCGTTTCTGATCGGTGACACGATGACCGGCGGCTATGGCAAGGGGCCGGATATCCTGCATGAGTGCACCATTGCGGTGAACCCCGGTGAGATCGCGGTCATTGTCGGCCCCAATGGCGCGGGCAAGTCGACCGGGATGAAGGCGGTGTTTGGCATGCTGGATGTGCGCTCGGGCCATGTGCGGCTGGATGGCGAGGATATCACCGCTCTGTCCCCACAGGACCGGGTCGTGAAAGGCATGGGGTTTGTGCCGCAGACCTCGAACATTTTCACCTCTTTGACGGTCGAGGAGAACCTCGAGATGGGGGCCTTCATCCGGCGCGACGATATCTCGGGAACGATGGAGCAGGTCTATCACCTGTTCCCGATCCTCAAGGACAAGCGCAACCAGGCGGCCGGAGAGCTGTCGGGAGGGCAACGCCAGCAGGTCGCCGTGGGCCGCGCGCTGATGACCCAGCCCAAGGTGCTGATGCTGGACGAACCCACCGCGGGTGTCTCGCCCATCGTGATGGATGAGCTGTTTGACCGGATCATCGAGGTCTCGCGCACCGGTCTGCCGATCCTGATGGTGGAACAGAACGCCAAGCAAGCCCTTGGGATCGCGGACAAAGGCTATGTGCTGGTGCAGGGGCGCAATGCCTATACGGGGACGGGCAAGGAACTGCTTGCCGATCCCGAAGTGCGCA
Source organism: Ruegeria spongiae (assembly GCF_023502395.1). GTDB lineage: Bacteria > Pseudomonadota > Alphaproteobacteria > Rhodobacterales > Rhodobacteraceae > Ruegeria_C > Ruegeria_C spongiae. Next base: position 238,611 of record NZ_JAMFMB010000001.1, read on the forward strand.
AGAGTTTCTTGGGGGGATGACGATGTTCTTTTTGAAAGGCGCTAAGTTCATCGCCTATCTTACCGTGACCTTGGGTGTCATCCGGACTTTCATGGGTTTCGTGGTTGCCATAGTCTTTGTTGGACATCCAGATGCAGTTTCTCGCTATTTAGGGAGCGTAGAAAGCAGCGGTAACACGATTGATCAAGGAATAATATTGATTTTTCTAGGGGGGACATTCGGCCTAGTCACCCATGTTGCCGGGGCAGTTTTTTCTGCCCAAAGTTCGGATTCTACAGGGATTGAGACCTAATGGACCTGCTCAACGCCCTCGTGGCGCTCTCCAATTTCGTTCTGATCCCCGCCATCGCTTATGGCAGCCAGCTTGCCCTCGGCGCGCTGGGGGTGACGTTGATCTATGGCATCCTGCGTTTCTCGAACTTTGCCCATGGCGACACGATGGCCTTTGGCGCGATGATCGCCGTTCTGGTCACCTGGTGGATGCAGAGCGTAGGGATCGGCCTTGGCCCCCTGCCCACCGCCCTGCTCGCCCTGCCCTTTGCCATTCTCGGCTGCATGGCGTTTCTGCTGCTCACCGACCGGATGGTCTATCGCTTTTACCGCGAGCAGAAGGCCAAGCCGGTGATCCTTGTCATTGTCTCGATGGGGGTGATGTTCATCACCAACGGCTTGGTGCGCTTCATCATCGGCCCCGGAGATCAGCGCTTTTCCGATGGTGAGCGGTTCATCATTTCCGCCCGTGACTTCAAGGCGATGACCGGGCTGAAAGAGGGGTTGGCGATCAAGACCACCCAAGGCATCACCGTGGTTGTGGCAGTGATCTGCGTGGCGCTGCTGTTCTGGTTCCTGAACCGGACCCGCACCGGCAAGTCCATGCGCGCCTATTCCGACAACGAGGATCTGGCGCTGCTTTCGGGCATCAACCCCGAACGGGTGGTGATGTATACGTGGCTGATCGTGGCGGCGCTGGCGACCACGGCGGGGGTGCTTTATGGGCTCGACAAAAGCTATCGCCCGTTTGTCTATTTCCAGCTTCTGCTGCCGATCTTCGCCTCGGCCATTGTCGGGGGCCTCGGCAGCCCGTTGGGGGCGATTGCGGGCGGCTTCCTGATCGCGTTCTCCGAGGTGCTGATCACCTATGCGTGGAAAAAGGTTCTGGTCTATGCGCTGCCCGAGGGGATTGAGCCGACCGGCCTCGCCCAGCTTCTGAGCACCGATTACAAATTTGCGGTCAGCTTCGTGATCCTGCTGATCGTGCTGCTGTTCCGACCGACCGGCCTGTTCAAGGGGCAAACGATATGAGTGAGAGCGTCAGGAACACCGCGCTGTTTGCCGTGGTTGCCGGGCTGATCCTGCTGACCGGTTTCATGCAGAGCTGGAACAGCGCTTTGTTCATTCTGAACATGGGGCTGATCTCGGCCATCATGGCGCTTGGGGTGAACCTGCAATGGGGCTTTGCCGGGCTGTTCAACGTGGGCGTCATGGGATTTGTGGCGCTGGGCGGTCTTGCGGCGGTTCTGGTCTCCATGCAACCCGTGCCCGAGGCTTGGGAGCAAGGCGGCACCGGCGTCATCATCGGCCTGCTTTTGGGCGCTGCCACCGTCTTTGCCGCGGTCATGGTGATGAGCCGGATGCCCAAGGGGCGCGCGCGTAGCGTCGCGGTCATCGCTATCCTTGTGATCGGTTTCATCATCTATCGCCGGGTCTTTGATCCGTCCGTTCTTGCGGTCGAATCCGTGAACCCTGCCGCCGAAGGCTATCTGGGCGGGCTGGGTCTGCCGGTGCTAGTCGCCTGGCCGGTCGGAGGTTTGCTGGCGGCAGGCGCCGCCTGGTTGATCGGCAAGACGGCGCTGGGGCTGCGTTCGGACTATCTGGCGATCGCCACGCTGGGCATTGCCGAAATTATCATCGCCGTCATCAAGAACGAGGACTGGCTGGCGCGCGGCGTAAAAAACGTCATCGGCATCCCGCGCCCGATGGCCTATGAGATCGACCTGCAGAACACCCCGAGTTTTGTCGAAACGGCCAACAACATCGGCCTCGATCCGGTCATTGCCTCGACGCTCTATGTCAAACTGGTCTATTCCGCGCTGTTTCTGGTGGTGCTGCTATTGCTGCTCTGGATGGCGCAGAAGGCGCTGCACAGCCCCTGGGGCAGGATGATGCGGGCGATCCGTGACAATGAGGTCGCGGCCGAGGCGATGGGCAAGGACGTGACCCGCCGCCATCTGCAGATCTTCGTGCTGGGGTCTGCCATTTGCGGTATCGCCGGCGCGATGATCACCACGCTGGACGGGCAGCTGACGCCCGGCACCTATCAGCCGCTGCGATTCACCTTCCTGATCTGGGTGATGGTGATCGTTGGCGGATCGGGAAACAATTTCGGCGCCGTATTGGGAGCGTTTCTGATCTGGTTCCTCTGGGTGCAGGTTGAGCCGATCGGCCTCTGGATGATGCAGATGATCACCTCGGGACTGCCCGAAGGCAGTGGCCTGAAGGCACATCTGATCGAGTCGGCAGCCCATATGCGACTGTTAACAATGGGAATTGTCCTGTTGCTTGTGCTGCGGTTCAGCCCGCGCGGGCTGATCCCGGAAAGGTAACCCCATCCGCCGAAACTGATGCGACGGGCGGGTTCTTCCCCTTTGTGCCAAGATGTTGGTGGGTTTATACCCTTCCAACAATTCTTTGGGGAAAGAAAACAATGAAAACTGTAATAAGTTCCGTGCCGGTTTTGGCATGTATTGCCGCCGTGTTGGTGGCGGGGTGCGTACCGTCGCCCGAAAATTACGAAACCACACCGGTGCAGGTGCAGACCGACAAGGGCATCGTCACCTGTCAGCTATATTCCAAGGACCTCGTCGTCTGGGACCGCGCCATCGACCGTCCCAACAGCATGGGCGTGCAAGAGGCTGACGCCATCTGCAAGGAAGAGGGCAAGCGCGAGAAACGCCGCTAACGCCCTTTGAACAGGCTGCCGAGGATACCCCGCACCAGACGGCGGCCTGTGGTGCCTTTCAGTTCCTTGATCACCGCCTCACCCATCGCGCTGGCGAACGTATCCTTGCGGCGGGTGATGCGTGACGAGGACCGACTGACCCGCGACCCGCTGTAGCGCCGTGCCGAGGCATACTCGCGCTGCGCGGTGGGCTGGTCTTCGAAGAATGTCTCGGCGGTCTCCGCCTCCTGCGCCGCCTTGTCCGCGCGGGCCGACAGGATTTCGAAGGCGGATCGGCGATCCAGCGTCTTTTCGTATTTTCCCGCCAGATCCGAGTTGGCAATGAACGCCTTGCGCTCGGCCACAGTGATCGGACCAAGCTGCGTCGAAGGTGGGCGGATCAGGGTGCGTTCGACAATGCCGGGCACGCCTTTCTTCTGCAACATCGAGGTCACCGCCTCGCCCACACCGACCTCGCGGATCGCCTCTTCGGTGTCAAAAGCCGGGTTCTCGCGATAGGTTTCGGCGGCCAGCCTGAGATTCTTGCGGTCGCGCGCGGTGAAGGCGCGCAGCGCGTGCTGGATACGGTTGCCGAGCTGGCCCAGAATATCCTCGGGCACATCGGCCGGGTTCTGGGTGATGAAATAGACGCCCACCCCCTTGGAACGGATCAGCCGCGCCACCTGTTCCACCTTGTCGACCAGAACCTTGGGCGCGTCATCAAACAGCAGATGCGCCTCGTCGAAAAAGAAGACCAGCTTGGGTTTTTCGGGATCACCCACTTCTGGCAACTCCTCGAACAGCTCGCTCAGCAGCCAGAGCAGGAACGTGGCATAAAGCCCCGGTGCCGACATCAGCTTATCGGATGCAAGGATGTTGATCATCCCGCGCCCCTCGCCGTCCTGGCGCATCAGGTCCGACAGTTCCAGCGCCGGTTCCCCGAACAGCTTGTTGGCGCCCTGGTTCTCGATCACCAGCAAACGCCGCTGGATCGCGCCCACCGATGCGGTCGAGATATTGCCATAGCGCAGCGACAGTTGCGCCCGGTTCTCGCCAACCCAGACCAGCAATGCCTGCAGGTCCTTGAGGTCGAGCAGCGGTAGACCCTCTTCATCGCTCAGACGGAAGGCAATGTTCAGGATGCCCTCCTGCGCCTCGCTCAGTTCCAGCAGGCGCGACAGCAGCAGCGGCCCCATTTCGCTGACCGTGGTGCGCACCGGGTGGCCTTGTTCGCCGAACAGGTCCCAGAAGGCGACCGGGCTGGCGCGATAGGCGTAATCGTCGAACCCGATCTGCGCGGCGCGGTCGGTGAAGGCCTGATGCAGCTTGTGATCAGCACGGCCCGATTTTGCGAGCCCGGACAGATCGCCTTTGACATCGGCCAGGAACACCGGAACGCCGGCCTGCGAGAATCCTTCTGCCAGGATCTGCAATGTGACGGTCTTGCCGGTGCCTGTCGCCCCGGCGATCAGACCGTGCCGGTTGGCGTAATTCAGCGCCAGCCCCTGTTTCACGCCATAGTCCGGCCCGCCGCCGCCCAGGAAAATCTTGCCGTCCATTGATCTTGTGCCCCAATCTCACCGTTTCGCCCCGACCATACAAACTTAACCTTTGTCTGCGAAAGTGCTTTCTGTCCTGCCATTTGGCGGGGCAGTTTCCTCCCTGTCAGACTGGCCGTGCCTCCGGGCACGGCTTTTTTGCGTGTTTCCGTCAAAGCGATTCGATTTTTTTCGCTTAGCTGTTGACCCGTTGGCTCTGCTCTCGTAACGTCTGCGCATAACTAAGTCGGCCAGTCCGACGGGGAGAAAAATTTTGAAGAGAGGCTGATCAACGGCCTCTCTTTTTGCTTTCTCACGCGCGGCAATTTCATGGAATTTCGCAAAACGCTGCCACCCGCGCCGATTGCCCCTGACACGCCTCTGCGGCCATGCTAGACCCGGCCCAAACAGAGCGACAATCCAAGAGGCAAGCATGTTCAAGAAAGTGACACCGGCCTGCATAGCGGCCCTTCTGGCGCTGAGCACAGCGACCTATGCGCAGGACACGACCGAGACCGAGACCGACACTGTGGAAAGTGACCAGGGTGCCGTCGAAAACGCCGAGAGCGAAGGCGTTCTGGACCTCGGTCAGCCGGTTGCCGATGCTCAGCAACTGGGCAGCCGCTACTCCAAGGAAACCTTTGGTGACTGGAACCTGGCATGTATCAGAACCGAAGCCGAGACAGATCCCTGCTCACTGTTGCAGGTCATGAACGGCCCTGATGGCAATCCGATGGCTGAAATGTCGCTGTTCCGGATCAAAAACAGTGGTGCCGCGATCGCGGGTGCAACGATCATCGTCCCGCTTGAAACACTGCTGACCGCGCAACTGACCATCTCGGTCGATGGGGCGCCGGGCAAGCGGTACAATTACACACTGTGCAACCCGGTCGGCTGCGTGGCGCAGATCGGGCTGACCCAGGAGGATATCGACGCGATGAAAAAAGGGACCGAGGCCACCATTTCGCTGGTACCCGCACCAGCCCCGGACCAGAAGATCGACATCAAGATGTCACTCAAGGGCTTCACCGCCGGATTCGACGCGGTGGATGTGATCGACAACTGATCAGCGATGGCGGTTGGGGGCGCTGCCCCCGTCGCCCCCCGGGCGTCTCCCCGGATACTTCAGCCAGAAAAAACGGATCAGCGCGCCAGTCGAATCTGGCGCGTCAGACCTTGCGCAGAGCCAGAACCGCATTCAGCCCGCCAAAGGCGAAGGCATTGGTCAGCGCCACATCGACATCTGCCTCGCGGGCCTCGTTCGGCACCACATCCAGCGCGCATTCGGGGTCGGCCTCTTCATAGCCAATGGTTGGCGCAATGATCCCGTCGCGTAGCGCCATGATACAGGCCAGCAATTCCACTGCACCGGTGCCGCCGATCAGGTGACCATGCATGGATTTGGTCGAACTGATCATCAGAGTGTCGGCATGCGTGCCAAACACCCCCGCCACGGCAGCGCATTCTGTCTTGTCATTGGCAGCAGTGCCGGTGCCATGGGCGTTGATGTATCCCACCTGATCGGGATTGATGCCCGCATCGGCCAACGCGCCGGACATGGCCCGCGCCGCGCCCTGTTTCGAGGGCATCACGATATCGGCCGCATCCGAAGACATGGCAAAACCCACCACCTCGCACAGGATATTGGCGCCGCGCGCGCGCGCATGGTCGTACTCCTCAAAAACGAAGATACCCGCGCCCTCGCCCTGCACCATACCGTTGCGGTTGCCGCTGAAGGGGCGGCAGGCGTCCTTTGACATCACCCGCAGACCTTCCCAGGCCTTCACGCCGCCAAAGCACAGCATCGATTCAGACCCGCCGGTAACCATCGCGGGTGCAGCACCACTGCGCACCATCGAAAAGGCCAGCGCCATGGCGTGGTTGGACGAGGCACAGGCGGTGGACACGGTGAAGCTGGGGCCTTTGAGGTTGTACTCCATCGACACGTGACTGGCGGCCGCGTTGTTCATCAGTTTCGGCACCACGAAGGGATGCACCCGGTTCTTGCCGTCCTCATAGACCGAGCGGTAATTGTCATCCCAGGTGCTGACGCCACCGCCCGCCGTGCCCAGCACCACGCCGGAACGCGCCGCCAGATCGCCGTGAAACTCAATCCCGGACTGGTCGATCGCCTCTTTGGCGGCGGTCAGGGTGAACTGGGTGAACCGGTCATACAGCGTCATCTGCTGGCGGTTGAACCGGCCTTCGGCCTCGAAGCCGCGCACCTGCCCGCCGATCTTGATGGCCAGCCGGTCGACATCACGAAACTCCAGTTCTCCGATGCCGCAACGGCCCTCGCGCATGGCCTCAAGCGTGTCGGCGACACAATGGCCAAGTGCGTTGATCGTGCCGGCACCGGTGATGACTACGCGTTTCATATCCGGTGATCAGACCTTTTCCGACACCAGTTTCTCGATCCCGGCGATGATCGCCGCCACGTTCGAGATATCAAAATCGCTTGCCTCGGGTTCATTGGCGTTGAAGGGGATCGTGATGTCGAACTCCTCTTCGATGGCAAAGATGCTTTCGACCAGCCCAAGGCTGTCGATTCCCAGATCCTCCAGCGTGCTTTCGGGCGTCACGTCGGATGGTTCCAGAACCGCCTGTTCCGCGATGATGGCAATAACGCGGTTGCTGATGCTCATGTCAGACCCCTGTCTGTTTGTGTCGGCGCAGATTTAATCGCTGGGGTCGGGTTTGGAAACCGCCTTTTTCAGCATCTCGACGTCACGCGCCAATCGCGGCAGGCGACGCTGCGTTTTGTAGATTTCGGTATGGCTGTCCATCTTGATCGCAGGATATCCCATGATGACCCGGCCCGCCGGAACATTGGACAGGATCTTTGATCCGCCCCCGGCCACGACGCCATCCCCGATAAAGATGTTGTCGACCACGCCGCACATGCCGCCCAGCACCACATTGTTGCCGATCTCGACCGAGCCCGAGACGCCGGTATGACCACAAAGCAGGCAATCGGTGCCGGTGCGGGTGTTGTGGCCCACATGCACGAGGTTATCGAGCTTGGTACCGCTGCCGATCCGTGTGTTGCGGATGGTGCCATTGTCGATGGTGGAGTTCGCGCCGATCTCGACATCGTCGCCAATCTCGACCGCGCCAAGAGAATGGATACGCAGCCAGGATTGCGCCCGCGCGTCACCGGCGTCGCCCATGGTCTTGCGGGCGTTTTCGGCGGCAGAAACCTCGGGCGTGACAAAACTGAACCCATCGGCGCCAATCCGGGCACCGGGCTGGGCAATGAAACGGTCGCCGATAGTGACCCGCGCGCCGATGCTGACATGATCGCGCAGATAAGCGCCTTCGCCCAGCACCGCGTCCATGCCAATGGTACATTGCGGACCAATGACCGAGCCAGCCCCGATCCGCACCCGCGCGCCGATCACCGCCAATGGCCCGACCGAGACATCTCCGGCCAGTTCCGCGCTCGGGTCGATAACGGCCGAGGGATGAATGCCGGGTGCCACGCCCTGCCCCTTGTCGAGCAGCCCGGTCACGCCAGCCATCGCCATACGGGGGCGCGGCGCGAAGATTGCCGCGCTCAGCCCCAGTGCCTGCCAATCGGCGTCGGGCCAGAGAATGGCAACCCGGGCCTGTCCCCCGGACAGCGCGTCGGCATATTTCGGGGACATGGCCAGCGCAAGATCCGATCCTGTGGCATCACCCGGTTCGGCGGCCCGCTGGATTTCGAGCGACAGATCGCCCGCCGCCTCGGCGCCGAGCGTTTCGGCAATTTGCTGAACTGTGAACACATGGGCCTCCGGCTGGTTCGGATGCCTTCGTGCTTAGCTCTGAACGCCGGAAAGAACCACCCCTGCCCGGTTCAATGCCGCCCAGATCTTGGCGTCACGGCCGTAGACATCGCGGCGAAACTGCGCTTTGCCGTCCGCGCCGACAAAGGCAGTCCGATAGATCAGGTGAACCGGAACCTTCTGGTCCAGCTTGACCTTGGATTCGCGCCCGGTGTCCAGCGTGCGATGGAAGAACGTCTTTGGGTTCTCTTCCTGTTTGGCCAGCAGCGCATAGGCAAAGTCAAAGGGCTGTGCCAGACGGATGCACCCATGCGAGAACGCACGGGATTCACGGGCAAACAGGGCCTTCTGCGGGGTGTCGTGCAGATAGATGTTGTACTTGTTCGGGAACATGAACTTGACCAACCCCAGCGCGTTCTTGGTGCTGGGCGGCTGCCGCATGGCAAAGGGAAAGTTGCGCTTGGAATATTGCGTGAAATCCACCGCGCCCCGGTTCACCACCCGACCCCGGCGGTCGGTGATCTCCAGATGCGAAACCGCGTAAGGATTGGCCTTGAGCTTGGGCAGATATTCCTTACCTATGATCGAGCGTGGCACATACCAGCTTGGGTTGATGACCATATGCTCCATCTCGTCCGAGAACTCGGGGCTCTGACGATCATGGGTGTTCTTGCCGATCACGGCGCGGGTCTCGAAGGTGATCCGCCCGTCATCGACGATCTTGGCCGAGAAATCTGTCTGGTTGACCAGAACATGACGGGTGCCGCGGTCTTCGGGCAGCCAGCGTTCGCGCTCCAGCGCTACGATCACCGATTTCAGCCGGTCCGAGACAGACCGGTTGAGCTCCTCGATCGTGCCGGGGCCGGCGACGCCGTCCTGTTCCAGCCCATGGGCGGCCTGAAAGGCCTGCACGGCGGATTGCATCGTCGAATCGAAACCACGCCCGGCGCTGGGTCGCATGTAACCCATGGCAACCAGTCGGTTGCGCAGCGCAATCACGCCCTGTCCTTCGCTGCCCAGTTCAAGCTTGCCCGACGGCACGCCTGCCCCCCAGCCGCCCTGCGCCAGCAACGTCTCGAGCTTGATCTTTTCCTTCTGCAGCGCCCGGTATTGCGATGAGGTCGGTGCCAGCGACCGCATATAGGCGTTGGGTTCGGCCTGGATCAGCGCCTTGAGCAGCGCGACCGGATCGGGACGCTCAACACTGCGCACCATGTATTCCGCATCAATGGAGGACGGGCGCAGGATGCCCGATTTCAGATCGCGCGCCAGTTTCAGGAAGGCCCGGCTCAGCGCAACCTCGACCTGCGCCAGATCCTGACGGGTCTGGGCCTGAGACATCTGTTCGACCAGAGCCGCCGTGTCATAGCGCCCCTGCGGCAACCCATGTACATCCGTGTTGCGCAAGGCTCCGATCAGCGCGGTACGACGGGCCTGGAATGCGGCGCCATCACCTGTCCAGACCGGTTGATAGGCGTTCTCACGATAAAACGTGGCGAGATCCTCGCTGCCATATGTTGCCGCAGCGACAGATTGCTTGAACGCCATCTCTTGCGCCGCGACTGGTGCCGCCAGCACAACGGCCAGACACGCCGCGCGGAAAACCGCTGACAGCGGACTGGCTTGTTGACGCCGTTTCTCATGAGCCATGGGGAAGTTCCTTGAAAATCTTGTTAATCGCATCACTCGTCACATCTTCTGTAATTTTCGGTAACAAAAGCGGAAAATGTCCACTCACAATCATAACATTGCGGCACAGTTTTTGCAGATGGTGCAGTGCTGCATCGCCGCGCAGCGTTGCCCGACGGCCACGTTTTCCAAAATAACACGCTTCAATACCTCTTTGCGCAGAAAATTGCCGAAAATTCCCCCTAGTCTTTAAACCAAAAAATCCCTGCTTGGCCGACGAATCCCACTATGGCATAAGGTCACCACTTGGGGATGAATATTAAGAAAGCGCCCGTAACATCGGGTGCAGGCAGGACTAGTACGGGACGACGCAGTAAATGACTGACATCACATCGACGGGTCTGACCCGGCGCGCTCTGTTGGGCGCGTTCGCAGCGAGCGCTGTTGCAGCAGCGCCAAACTATTCCCAAGCCGCAGGTTTCCTGCGCGGAGGCGGCGACATCCGACGCATCCGTATGTATTCCGGTCGCACAGGCGAGCGGATTGACATGATATATTGGATCGACGGCGACTATATCAAGGACGCTGTCAAAGAAGTGAACCACTTCATGCGCGACTGGCGCACCGATCAGGTCAAATCCATCGACCTGCGCACCATCGACATCATGGCCGCCTCGCATAACCTCATGGATGTGAGCGAGCCATATATGCTCCTCTCCGGCTATCGCAGCCCCCAGACCAACGCGATGTTGCGCAGCCGGTCGCGAGGCGTTGCCAAGAACTCGCTTCACATGAAGGGCCAGGCGGCCGATCTGCGGCTTTCGTCACGCTCTGTGGGTCAGATCGCCCGCGCCGCGCAATCCTGCCGCGCCGGTGGTGTCGGGCGTTATTCGCGGTCGAACTTTGTGCATATGGACTGCGGCGACGTGCGCAACTGGGGCCGCTGAAACCGCCCCTTTCCGAATAGAACCGACGACCAACCCCCGCGGCCTTGCCCGGGGGTTTTGTTGTTTTAGCCCCGCACGCCAAGCCGCACGATCACGCAAACTGTGCCCGGAGCGGTCAACACTGCGTTTGCAAGAGCGTGTTTCAAGGTCGATTCGATTCGTCGAGATTTGGCGCACCTGAGAGGATTCGAACCTCTGGCCTCTGCCTTCGGAGGGCAGCGCTCTATCCAGCTGAGCTACAGGTGCCTGTGACGGGCTATAGGATATCACCCGGCGCGCTGCAATCGGAAATGCCCGTGCGGCGCGGCTTTTTGCACCTGCGTCTCAGCCGAACAACTCATGCGCCAGTTCCAGCGCATCGACCAGCGTGTCGACCTCGTCGGTGGTGTTATAAAGCCCGAAGCTGGCGCGGCAGGTGGCTGTAACGCCAAGATGATCCATCAGCGGTCCGGCACAATGATGCCCGGCCCGGACGGCCACGCCCTTCTTGTCGAGAATCGTAGAGATATCATGGGCATGCGCGGCACCGTTCAAGGTAAAGCTGAAGATCGCCGCTTTGGTGGGCGTGGTGCCTTGAAGCTGCAGCCAGTTCAACCCGGTCAGGCGCTGCATGGCATAGTCTCGCAAGGCCCCCTCATGCGCCGCGATCCGGTCCATACCCAGATCCATCAGATAGTTCAGCGCCGCGCCCAGCCCGATGATCTGCACGATGCCTGGTGTGCCGGCCTCGAACTTCATCGGCGGGTCGTTATAGGTCACCACCTCTTTGCTGACCTCGCGGATCATGTCTCCGCCGCCGATGAAGGGGCGCATCTCGGCCATGCGCTCGGATTTGATATAGATCGCGCCCGAGCCCGAGGGGCCATACAGCTTGTGCCCGGTGATGGCGTAGAAATCGCAGCCGATATCGGCCACGTTCACCGGCATGTGTACCGCCCCCTGGCTGCCATCAACCAGTACCGGCACACCCTTGGCGTGAGCGCCTTCGGTGATCGTCTTGACGTCGACAATCGTGCCCAGAACGTTCGAGCATTGGGTCACGGCAACCAGTTTGGTCTTCGGCCCGATCGCATCGATCACCGCCTGCGGGTCCAGCGCGCCGGTGGCGTCCACATCGACCCACTTCAACACAACACCCTGCCGCTCGCGCAGGAAGTGCCAGGGCACGATATTGGCGTGGTGTTCCATCACCGACAAGACGATCTCGTCCCCGGCCTCAAGCCGGGGCATGGCCCAGCCATAAGCGACCAGATTGATCCCCTCGGTGGTGCCCGAGTTCAACACGATCTCGTCCTCGTTCGGCACGCCCAGAAACCGCGCGATGGTGCCGCGCACGGCCTCATAGTGTTCGGTCGCCAGATTGGACAGGTAATGCAGCCCGCGATGCACGTTGGAATATTCGTGCGAATAGGCCCGCGTCACCGCGTCGATCACCACCTGAGGCTTTTGCGCCGAAGCGCCATTGTCCAGATAGGTCAGAGGCTTGCCATTCACTTCGCGGCTCAGGATCGGGAAATCCCCGCGGATTTTCTGAACATCATACAAAGGTTGCATTCCCCACAATTGGTCCCCCCGCAAGGGACAGGAAGAAATATAGCACCACCGCCATTGCAATGATCGAAACCAGCAACAGCAGCACAGACTGCCCCAACGAGTTGAGCCTGTGCGCCTGATCAATGAAATGCACCATGATGTAAAGACCCACCAAGGACCCGGCTATCGCAATCAGGGCACCAAACACCGGCGCGGCCAGCAGCAGGACCAGCACCAGCAGTTCAAGCACGAAGCGCAGGTATTGCAGCCAGATGATCAGTACAAAGACATCGTTGAACCGGCCCGAGCCGCCCATCTTGGGACCGACAAACGACAAAACAGAGACAAAGAGCAGAATTGCGCCGGTAAAGAACCCGGCATAGGCCATGGGTGGCAGGGCAAGAACCGGCAACTCTCCGGTCAGGTTCGAGAGCATCATATCCGACAGGACCTGCGCGCCCGTGTTCAACACAACGGCCAGCGCAAATGCCAGCCACAACACATTGCGGCCCAGTTGCAGCGCAAGCAGATCGCGTGCGGCCTGCGCCGGGTCCTTCAGCGTCAGGATCGCCAGATCACGCCACGCCGCCCCGTTCATTGCCCGCCCCTTTCGGCCTGCCGGAGGCCGGCGATCCAGAACCAGAAAAACACCGCGATCCACGCCATGCCCACAAGGTTCAACCCGGGCCCCGGACCAATGAAGCCCGCAACCAGCCCCTGAAGCAGCAGAACCGGTGTCGAAGCCAGCAGCGACCAGAACAGCGCCAGCCGTGCCCCATACCACTCGCCCTTGCCGCCCAGCAACCGCGCCAGCACATGGCTGAACGCGGCCAGCACGTAAAACAGCAGCGGCGCAATGATGAGCCAGCCCAGAAGCGCGCCGCCCAAGAGCATGTTCAGCTCCTGCCCGGTCAGATGCGCCTCGCGCGCAAGGCGTGGCATCTGGGCGATGAACACCAGCGCGCAGGCCCCCATCAGAAAGGCCAGCGCCCGGTCCTCGCGCTGACCCATCGCCAGCAGACGTTGCATCACGCGCGCGGGGCCACGATAGGTTGCCGTTATGTCAGCCGTCACCGACATGGCTCAGGCCCGGCGTGACAGCCAGCCATCCAGCCGGTCGACAATGCCTTCGGCCAGGGCCTCATCCTCGATTTCCTCGACCGCTTCGGCCAGAAAGGCCAGCGTCAGAAGGTCGGTCGCGTCTTTCTGCGGGATACCGCGTGAACGCAGGTAGAACAGCGCGGTCTCGTCGATCGCGCCCGAGGTCGAGCCATGGGAACAGGCCACGTCATCGGCATAGATCTCAAGCTCTGGCTTGGCGAGGAACTGACTGTCATCATCCAGCAGCAGAGACTGGCTGATCTGATAGCCATCGGTCTTCTGCGCGCCTGCCTTAACCAGGATCTTGCCCTGGAACACACCGACAGCGCCGTTGCGCAGCACTTTCTTGAACACCTGGCGGCTTTCGCAATTTACGGCGTCATGGGTGACAAAAACCGTGTCGTCATGGTGGAAATCGCCATCGCCGACACAGGCGCCCGCCACATGGGCCACGGCGTCATCCCCGGTCAGTTCGATCACCTGCTCGTTGCGGGTCAGCACGCCGTTCACGGTGAGGGTGAAGGATTTGTAGACCGATTCCGTGCCCAGACGGGTGAACATATGCGTCACCGCCCGGCGCTCATGATCGCGGCCCTGCGCGCGGACATGGTGCAGGGTGCCGCCATCGGCGATGTCGATCTCCATGCATTTGTTGAAACGCGACGCGGCGGGGCCGTTTTCCAGAAGGGTGGCTTCGGCCCCTTCCTCGACCCGCACCACATGATGCAGCATGGCATCGGAAGTATCTGATTTATGACGATAAATCAGGTTGATCGGTTTGGAGACCTTCTGCGTGACATGGATCGCCACACCATCCGTGGCAAAGGCGGTGTTCAGGGCGGCCAGTGGACGAGGCACGGGGTTGTGCCCGCGCGCCTCAAGCACGCCGTACAGGTCCTTGGCCCAGTGAATATCCTTGCAGCAGATATCTTCGAGCCTGTCGATACGCACGCCTTCCAGCGCCAGATCGTCGGACAGTTCGGGGGCGAACACCCCATCGACAAAGACGATCTTCAACCGATCCACCCCGTCGAACAGCGGTTTTTCGTCATTCTCGAACACCGCCGCTGGCAGGGCCACGGCCTGCACCAGCGTATCGGGCCGGGTGTATTTCCAGTATTCGTCGCGCCGGGATGGCAGACCCATCTCGCGCACGCGGGCCAAAGCCGCCTCGCGCGCCGGTCGGGTGCATCCGGGTTCGGGCAGGGTCATGGCGCTCAGGCGCGCCTCGGTTGCTGATTGTTTCTGTTCGGGCAGAGCCATCACTGCACCTCGGCCAGAATGTCGCCATAACCGTTATTCTCAACCTCAAGCGCCAGCTCGGGACCGCCGGTTTTGACGATGCGACCATCGGCCATGATATGCACCACATCAGGTTTGATATGGTCCAGAAGTCTTTGATAATGCGTGATAACGAGGAACGCACGATCGGCGTCACGCAGGGCATTCACGCCATCGGCCACCAGCTTCATCGCATCCACATCCAAGCCACTGTCGGTCTCGTCCAGGATGCACATTTTTGGCTCAAGCATGGCCATCTGCAGGATTTCGTTGCGCTTTTTCTCACCGCCCGAAAAACCCACATTGACCGGGCGTTTCAGCATGTCGGCATCAATCTTCAGCGCCTTGGCGCGTTCGCGCACCAGCTTGAGGAAATCGCTTGCGCTCAACTCCTCTTCGCCGCGCGCCTTGCGCTGGGCATTCGTCGCTGTGCGCAGGAAGGTCATGTTGCCAACGCCGGGAATCTCCACCGGGTATTGGAAGGCCAGAAACACGCCCAATGCGGCGCGCTCTTCCGGCTCCAGCTCCAGCAGGTCTTCTCCGTCCAGAGTCGCGCTGCCCTCGGTCACCTCATAGCCGTCGCGGCCCGACAGCACATAGCTGAGCGTCGATTTGCCCGAGCCGTTCGGCCCCATGATCGCATGCACCTTGCCCGCCTCGACCGACAGGTCGACACCTTTGAGGATCTGCTTGTCCTCTTCTTCAAGTTTCACATGCAGGTTCTTGATATCCAGCATTTTATCCTCGTTTCTCATCTCAGGCCCGCGCCATCGCGCCGGCGGTATTTGTTGTGGCGCGGAACTGCGCCGGGAATGTTTCGATCAGGTCCTGCCGCGCCCGTTCAATGCCCTCGCTATGGGTCAATGCGTGGCTGTCAGGCAGGTTCCGCAACAGGGCGGGAATGTCTTCGGGCAGGGTCGGGTTCACCATCACCCGCCCGACCGAGGCGGCATAATCGTGGTATTTCAGATGCGATTGCGTGCCGGGTGCCAACCAGGTCGAGGCGACCCCAAAGCAATCCGCAAGGATCAGCCCATGCAGACTGGCAGAGATCACATGCGCCGAGGACGCAATCCGGCGGCAGAACTCCAATGGGTCGGCATCGGGCAGAATCACATCAAACGCCGTGTCCGACTGAACCAGCTGTTCAAACGCAGGGGTGCCCACCATGCTGTGATGCGGGATCAAAACCACGCGGTCCTGCCGCTCTGGCGCGCCAATCAGATGATGCGCCAGCAGGCCGGGATCACCGAAGCGGCGGGTCTGAACGCCCAGCAGCGCAGCGCTCACCGGGCCGCGCAGCAGCGCGATATCGAAATTGGCAACGAAATCGCGGGGCACCGGGCGCAACAACCCTGCCCCCCAGATCACCGGCCTCGGGCCATCCGTCGGCTGACCATGGTGTTTCGCCATCACCTGCAGCAATGAGCCAAGCGCCAGCATATCACAGCGCGCCGCGCCACAATGGGTCACGGGGCGGTCGGACAACGCGCCGACGATCAGCGGCGACAGGGCATCACCGAAATTCGGCTCGCCCTTCCACCAGAACAAATTGATCGCCTCGCCGGATTGCATGATCTAGCCCAACACCACCGCAGTGCCGCTGGCCGAAACCATCAGCATGCTGTCACCAACAACTTCATAGTCCAGATCGACGCCAACAACTGCGTTTGCGCCCAAAGCGTTGGCGCGTTCTTCCAACTCCTGCAGGGCGGTTTCCCGAGCGTCCTGCAACTTGCTTTCATAGGCACCCGAGCGCCCGCCCACGACATCGGTGATAGAGGCAAAAAAATCGCGCAAGACATTCGCGCCCATGATGGCCTCGCCGACGACGATGCCCTTGTAGTCTGTGATCTTGCGGCCTTCGACAGATGGTGTGGTTGTGAGGATCATGGATTTTGCTTCTCGCGGCTAAACACGCACATACAAGCCTCGATCAGAGGATTACTTCCTGAAAGGGGTTGTATCATTAGGTCGGATTTCCATCACGTTCGTTTGCAATAGTTGTTCCGATGAAACTGATGACGTCGTTTGGCTTTTCTAAACGAGTGGGGTTGGTCCACCCACCAATCAGAAAGCCATCCAAGTCCTCAGAACCACCTGGCTTGATCCAAAACAGAAATTCTGCGTCCCACACATAAATCAGACCCGAAGCGGAATCGGACATTATGTTGAGACCTATCGGCGATAGGTCCTTCTCCAAAGCAAGCATTATCTCGACGTGGTCCGACCCGGCTGCCATCTATCCGACGCTCCCCTCCAAAGAAATCGCCACCAGTTGCTGCGCCTCCATGGCGAATTCCATCGGTAGGGCCTGCAATACGTCCTTGCAGAAGCCGTTGACCACCAGCGCCACCGCCTCTTCCTCGTCCATGCCACGCTGGCGGCAGTAGAAGAGTTGGTCGTCATCGACCTTCGACGTCGTGGCCTCATGCTCGACCCGGGCCGAGTTGTTCTTGACCTCGATATAGGGCACCGTATGTGCCCCGCATTTGTCGCCGATCAGCAGGCTGTCACATTGGGTATAGTTGCGCCCGTGTTTGGCTTTGGGATGCATCGAGACCAGCCCGCGATAGGTGTTCTGCGCCTTGCCCGCGCTGATGCCCTTGGACACGATCCGCGATTTGGTGTTCTTGCCCAGATGGATCATCTTGGTGCCGGTATCAGCCTGCTGCATGTTGTTGGCGATGGCGATGGAATAGAACTCGCCCTGGCTGTCATCGCCGCGCAGGATGCACGAGGGGTATTTCCACGTCACCGCAGAGCCGGTTTCCACCTGCGTCCACATCACCTTGGCCCGGTCGCCCCGGCAATCGGCGCGTTTGGTCACGAAGTTATAAATCCCGCCCTTGCCGTTCTCATCGCCCGGATACCAGTTCTGAACGGTGGAATATTTCACCTCGGCATCTTCTTCGATGATGATCTCGACCACGGCGGCGTGCAACTGCGCGATGTCGCGCGCCGGTGCTGTGCAGCCTTCCAGATAGGACACATAAGAGCCCTTGTCGGCGATGATCAGCGTGCGTTCGAACTGGCCGGTGTTTTCGGCGTTGATGCGGAAATAGGTGCTGAGCTCCATCGGGCAGCGCACGCCGGGCGGCACATAAACGAACGAGCCGTCCGAGAACACGGCCGAATTCAGCGTGGCGTAGAAATTGTCGCTGACCGGCACCACGGACCCCAGGTATTTCTTCACCAGTTCGGGATGCTCACGGATCGCTTCCGAGATCGAACAGAAGATGACACCGGCCTTTTTCAGCTCGGCCTGAAAGGTGGTGCCGACCGAGACAGAGTCAAATACCGCGTCCACCGCCACTTTGCGGCCCTCGGCGGGGGCGTTTTCCGCGCCTTCGACCCCGGCCAGAATCATCTGTTCTTTCAAGGGGATGCCTAGCTTTTCGTAAGTGGCCAGCAGTTTCGGATCAACCTCATCCAGCGATTTCGGCTTCACCTCCATCGATTTGGGGCGGGCGTAATAATACTGGTCCTGAAAGTCGATCTCGGGGTAGTCGACCATGGCCCATGTCGGCTCTTTCTTGGTCAGCCAACGCTCATAGGCTTCCAGCCGCCAGGTGGTCATCCACTCGGGCTCTTCGTTCTTTTCCGAGATCAAGCGGACGATATCGGGGGTCAGGCCCTTGGGGGCATATTCCATCTCGATATCGGTTTCCCAGCCGTATTTATACGCGCCACCAACCTCGCGCACCGCGTCGACGGTCTCCTGATCGACGCCTTCCTTGACCTGAGCCTGGTCCAATGCGGCCATTTTACTTCCTCCGTCACTCACGCGGCACGCGCGCGGTACTTCTTTTCTTTGTTCAACCACGCCTCAGAAAAGCGCAGCACATCCTGTTCCGTCGTCTCGGGCCCCAGCGAGACCCGCACCGCCGATGAGGCAACCGCCTCGTCATATCCCATCGCGGTCAGGACCGCACTGGCGCGCACCTTGCCACTGGAACACGCCGATCCTGCGCTGATCGCAAACCCCGCGAGGTCCATCTGCATGACCTGCGTTTCACCCTTCCAGCCAGGGGTCGCAAAGCACGAGGTGTTCGGGAGGCGGCGCGCATCTTTCCCGACAAAAATAGTCTCGTTTGCGCCAGCCTCAAGAGCCTCTTCTAGAATATTTCTAAATTCTTCGACCCGATCCCATGCACCCGAAGCCAGATCCCGCACCGCTGCTTCAGCTGCGGCACCGAACCCTGCGATACCAATGATGTTTTCGGTTCCCGACCTGCGCCCCATCTCTTGCCCGCCACCGCGAATCTGGGCAGCCAGTTCGGTTCCGCGCCGCAGAACCAAGGCTCCGATCCCCTTTGGTCCGCCGAGCTTGTGGGCCGAGATCAGCGCCATCTGCGCGCCGCACCAATTGAAGGCCACGGGCAGCTTGCCAAAGGCCTGCGTTGCATCCGTCACCGCCAGACCCTCGGGCAGGTCCTGTACGATCCCGGTTTCCGAATTCGCCATCTGCAGCGTGCTTGATGCCGGATCGAGAACCGAAACACGGCCTGCGCTGTTAACGCTGAGGCTCTCATGGGTCCAGGCCCGCACCGCGTCATGCTCAACGCCGGACCCGGCCAGATCGCGCCCCGCAAGCGCCAGCCCCGCCCCTTCGGTCGACCCCGAGGTAAAGACCACATCCGCGCCATCCGCGCCAAAGGCCGTCGCCACCTGCGCCCGCGCCTTTTCCACCAGCGCTTTGGCCGCGCGCCCCTCGGCATGGACCGAAGACGGGTTGCCGACCACATCCATCGCCGCGATCATCGCCGCGCGCGCCTCAGCACGCAGAGGGGTTGTTGCGTTATGATCCAGATAGATACGGCTCATTCCGAATCCACGACATCAAAGAGATGCGGCACCGCAGGACACGGGGCCAGATCGTTCTTGATCACATCCGACAGCCGGGTCTGATGCAGGAAGACATAGACATGCGCGCTCAGACTTTCCCACAGGCGGTTGGTCAGCGACTGCGCGCGGCTGCCCGAAGACGCACCCGAAGCCCCTGCCCCTTTGTGCATCGCATCCACGGTTTCGTCGACGGCGGCCAGAATCTCGACAATGCGAATCTCGGATGGCGGGCGTGCCAGACGGTAGCCACCACCGGGTCCGCGCACCGAGGACACCAGATCCGCGCGGCGCAGTTTCACGAAAAGCTGTTCCAGATAAGGCAATGAGATATCCTGACGACCCGAAATCTCGCCCAATGTCACAAGCGATTCATCGGATTGCAGCGCCATATCCGCCAGCGCCACCATCGCATAGCGCCCTTTGGTCGACAGTTTCATGCGAGCGGCCTCATCACACTTGCCTCGGGGAACTCATTGACGTTTGCGCCGCCAATGCGTATCTCGCTTTGGCGCGCAACAGACGCGGCGCCAGAGATTAGAACCGTTCTAAGGTAGTTGAGAAATACCGTCAAGAATTTCTTGAGCTGCCCCCCGACGAGAGACAGGACCGACGCACAGATGCCCGAGGTGATATTTCCCGGCCCCGAAGGCCGGCTGGAAGGCCGCTACCACCCGCAAAAGGAAAAAGACGCCCCGATCGCGATTGTGCTGCATCCGCATCCGCAATTTGGCGGGACGATGAACAACAAGGTTGTCTACAACCTGCATTACGCTTTCTACAACATGGGTTTCACCGTGCTGAGGTTCAATTTCCGCGGTGTCGGGCGCAGCCAGGGCGAATATGATCAGGGCATTGGCGAGTTGAGCGATGCGGCCTCGGCGCTGGATTACCTGCAGTCGATGAACAACAACTCCAAACATTGCTGGGTTGCCGGATTCTCGTTCGGAGCCTGGATCGGGATGCAGCTACTGATGCGGCGGCCCGAGATCACCGGGTTCATCTCGGTCTCACCCCCGGCGAACATGTATGATTTCTCGTTCCTGGCGCCCTGCCCGTCTTCGGGTCTGATCATCAACGGCACCTCCGACCGCGTGGCCCCGCCCAGCGACACCCAGACGCTGGTGGAAAAGCTGCACGAGCAGAAGGGCATCACCATCACCCATCAGCAAGTCGATAGCGCCGATCACTTCTTCCAGGGCGAACATATGGACACGCTGACCGGCTCGGTCACCGATTATGTGAAGCGCCGCCTGACGGAGACCACCCGCTGATGAGTTCCACCCTCGAGACACTGGCCGCAAAGCTGGCCGAGGATACGGTGAACATCATGGACGAGACCGGCGAAGACCGCCTGTTCGTCGAGATTGGCACGGTGCTGGGCGCGGCCTCGCAAACGCTGGAAGAGGCGTTTCTGACCGAGGTGCGCGTGCGTCTGGCCGAACAGAAGGCACGCCAGTTCCTGAACAAACGGATCGTTCAGTTGCGGGCCAAGAAAAAGGCCGAAACGCCGCAGGCGCAATGACCGAGCGGTTGTCCGCCCAGATCGCGTTCCTGAAAGAGGCCGACAAGCTCAAGCGGGTGGACCGCGCCAATCTGCTGCTGGATCTGTCCCGCCCCGAAAACGCGGCAGAGCATTGCTGGCATCTCGCCCTTTATGCGCTGGTCTTTGCACCACTGGCGGATTCGGATGTGTCGATTGCCCAGGTGATCCGAATGCTTCTGCTGCATGATCTGGTCGAGATCGAGGTTGGCGATCATCCGATCCACGAAGATCATGACTGGATCGCAATTGCCGCCGCCGAAGAGCGCGCAGCAGAGCGGCTTTTTGGAATGCTGCCCGCTGACCAGGCGCCGGAATTTCTGGACCTCTGGCGCGCGTTCGAGGCCAAAGCCTGCCCGGATGCCCGGTTTGCCAAGCAGTTGGACCGCTGCCAGCCGATCTTTCAGGTGCTCTGCGCAGGAAACCCGGTGCCCGAACATGTCCAAATCGTGCGGGATAACCTGTCCACCGGGCGCGCCGCACCTCTGCGTGAAGATTTTCCGCAAGCCTATCATCATGCGCTGGCCCTTCTGGGCGAAGAGACACATCAGGACACGCAGGATGTGGCGCAGCGCCTCACCTTTCTCTGCGAGGCCGATCGATTGAAATCGGTCACTCGTGCTTCGCGGCTGATCGACAATTCGCGGCGCGAAAATTCGGCGGAACATTCCTGGCACGCCATGCTCTATGCTTGGGTCCTGTCCGATCACGCCACGCCCGCAGTGCAAATCGACCGCGTGCTCGCCATGCTGCTATTGCATGACATTGTCGAGATTGACGCGGGCGATGCGCCCATTCACGGGCAATCCGACCCGGCCCTGATGGCCGCCAAGGAAGACGCAGCGGCGCGACGTCTGTTTGGATTGTTGTCGCCGGTTCAATTTCACGAATTCAATACCTTGTGGCGCGAATTTGAAGCGGCAGAGACAGCGGATTCGGTCTTTGCCAAGGCCATTGACCGGCTTCACCCACCGATTGCCAATCTGGAAAACGGCGGCGGCAGCTGGGTGGACTACAGCGTCACCCTGGAACAGATGGATCAGCGCGTCGGTGTGCCGGTGAACAAGGGCGCGCCGGAGGTCTGGGCGTGGTTGCGCCCGCAGATTTCCTCGGTCCTGTAATCCCGATAGGGGCGATACGGCTTCGTTCCCTTTGAAAACACCCGCACCTGACGGGATCAGAAAAAATGTATACTGTCGTATACCATCTATCAAACCCTCATCAAACCCGCTACACCTGCGGCAACCGATGCTGACAGAGGACGCGTTTCCGAATGACCAAGATCAAGGTGGACAACCCCATCGTCGAGATGGATGGCGACGAGATGACCCGCATCATGTGGCAGTTCATCAAGGACAAGCTGATCCTGCCCTATCTGGATATCGACCTGCTCTATTACGATCTGGGCATCGAGGAACGCGACCGGACCGAGGATCAGATCACCATCGACGCCGCCGAAAAGACCAAAGAGGTCGGCGTCGCGGTCAAATGCGCCACCATCACCCCCGATGAGGCGCGGGTCGAAGAGTTTGGCCTGAAACAGATGTGGCGCAGCCCCAATGGCACGATCCGCAACATCCTGGGTGGCGTGGTGTTCCGCCAGCCGATCATCTGCCGCAACGTGCCGCGTCTGGTGCCGGGCTGGACCAAGCCCATCGTGATCGGCCGCCACGCCTTTGGTGACCAGTACAAGGCCACCGACCTCAAGTTTCCCGGCCCCGGCAAGCTGACGATGAAATTTGTTGGCGAAGATGGCACCGAGATCGAACGCGAGGTCTTCGATGCACCCTCATCGGGCGTGTTCATGTCGATGTACAACCTCGATGCCTCAATCTACGACTTCGCCCGCGCCTCGTTCAACTACGGGCTCGAGATCGGCTGGCCTGTTTACCTGTCGACCAAGAACACCATCCTCAAGCAATATGACGGACGGTTTCTGGAAATCTTTCAAGAGGTTTACGAGCAGGAATTCGAGCAGAAGTTCAAGGCCAGGGACATCTGGTATGAACACCGTCTGATCGACGACATGGTCGCCTGTTGCATGAAATGGAATGGCGGCTTTGTCTGGGCCTGCAAGAATTACGATGGAGATGTGCAGTCCGACACCGTGGCGCAGGGGTTTGGCTCGCTGGGCCTGATGACCTCACAACTGATGACGCCCGATGGCAAGATTGTCGAGGCCGAGGCCGCCCATGGCACGGTCACCCGCCACTATCGCCAGCATCAGGCGGGCGAGCAGACCTCGACCAATTCCATCGCGTCGATCTACGCCTGGACAGGCGGGCTGAAACATCGCGCCAAACTTGATGGCAACGACGCGCTGATGGATTTTGCCACCACGCTGGAGAAAGTGATCGTCGATACGGTGGAAAGCGGGTTCATGACCAAGGATCTCGCGCTCTTGGTCGGCCCCGATCAGGGCTGGCTGACCACGATGGGGTTCCTGGAAAAGATCGATGAAAATCTGGGCAAGGCGTTGGCAGGGTAAACGCGCCGACCAAAAAAGAAAGGAGCCGCCATGGCTCCCTTCTTCCATTGCTCAGGGTCTCACAGGGCCATCACTCTCTGCCCCTGTTTCCGTATCAAACCGCGATCCGGCCTCCGGCTGATTTGTCATCCATCCCAGAAACGCCAACACGCCAGCCACCAGCACGATCACCTTCGTAAACCCAGTCATATCGACCACCACTCATTAAAACGAACCATTGCAACATCTTCAATATAAGTGCCTTTTTGAGACCTGCGTAGTCCGGTTTCCCTGACCTTTTTGCGCCGCAACGCAGCACGCGCACGGATTTCCCGGGCCGCCCCTTGCCGTAACCCGAATTTCCATGCACCAGAGAATCGGAAAACAGGACCGGAGGCCCGCCATGGCAAAGATCTATTTCATCCTGCTGCTTGCGGTCATCGCCGAGACGATCGGGACAACGGCGCTGCAGGCCAGTCACCAGTTCACGCGATTTTGGCCCTCGGTCACCGTGGTGGTGGGCTATGGGCTGGCCTTTTATCTGATGTCCCTGACGCTCAAGGTCATGCCCGTGGGCATCGTCTATGCGATCTGGTCGGGCTTGGGCATTCTGCTGATCGCGCTGATCGGCTTTGTGGCCTTCGGTCAGCGGCTGGATTGGCCTGCGTTACTGGGATTGGCGCTGATCATCGCAGGAATTCTGGTCATTCACCTGTTTTCGGCCTCTGCGGGCCACTAAACCTGCTTTTTGCTGGAACTTGCGGCGCTGGCGCGTTATGGCGCGCGCAACCTCCCCATTTAAGGCAAGTTTCATGGACCTGCGTAACATCGCAATCATCGCCCACGTGGACCACGGCAAGACGACGCTGGTCGACGGGCTGCTCAAGCAATCCGGCGCGTTCCGCGACAACCAGGCCGTGGCCGAGCGGGCGCTCGACAGCAACGATCTGGAGCGTGAGCGCGGCATCACCATTCTGGCCAAGGCGACCTCGGTCGAATGGAAAGGCACCCGGATCAACATCGTCGACACCCCCGGCCACGCCGATTTCGGCGGCGAGGTCGAACGCATCCTGTCGATGGTCGATGGTGTTGTGCTGCTGGTCGATGCCGCCGAAGGCCCGATGCCGCAGACCAAATTCGTGACCTCCAAGGCACTGGCGCTGGGCCTGCGCCCGATTGTGGTGCTGAACAAGGTCGACAAACCCGATGCCGAACCCGACCGGGCGCTGGACGAATGTTTCGACCTGTTTGCCAATCTGGGCGCGGATGACGACCAGCTTGATTTCCCGGCCATGTATGCCTCGGGCCGCTCGGGCTGGGCCGATATGGAACTGGACGGGCCGCGTCAGGACCTGACCGCACTGTTCGACCTTGTCGTCGATCACGTGCCTGCCCCCGCGCAGATTGCCCATCGGGACGAGCCTTTTCGCATGCTCGCCACCACGCTGGGCAGCGATCCTTTCATCGGGCGCATTCTGACGGGGCGCGTTGAAAGCGGCACGCTCAAGGCAGGCGAAACCATCAAGGCGCTCAGCCGCGACGGAACCCAGATCGAAAGTTTCCGTGCCTCCAAGATTCTGGCGTTTCGTGGTCTTGGCCAACAGACCATTGATGTGGCCGAAGCAGGCGATATCGTCACGCTCGCAGGCATGAGCAAGGCCACCGTTGCCGACTCGCTTGTCGCGCCCAGCGTGGCCGAGGCCCTGCCCGCCCAGCCGATCGACCCGCCGACCATCTCGGTCACCTTCGGCATCAACGATTCGCCCCTCGCAGGTCGCGACGGCAAGAAGGTGCAATCGCGCGTCATCCGCGACCGGCTGATGAAAGAGGCCGAGTCAAACGTTGCCATCAAGGTCAGCGACACGCCGGGTGGTGAAGCTTTCGAGGTTGCGGGCCGGGGCGAACTGCAAATGGGCGTTCTGATCGAAAACATGCGTCGCGAAGGCTTTGAACTCAGCATCTCGCGCCCGCAGGTGCTGCTGCGCGAAGAAGACGGCCAGCGGGTTGAGCCCATCGAGGAAGTCACCATCGACGTGGATGACGAATATTCCGGCGCAGTGATCGAAAAGATCACCGGCACGCGCAAGGGCGAGTTGACCGAGATGAAACCGGCGGGTGCGGGCAAGACAAGGATCATCGCCCATGTGCCCTCGCGCGGGTTGATCGGCTATCACGGCGAGTTCCTGACCGACACCCGCGGCACCGGCGTGTTGAACCGGGTATTCCACGGCTGGGCGCCGCATAAGGGTGCGATTCCGGGCCGCCGCGCGGGTGTTCTGATCTCGATGGAAAAAGGTCAGTCCGTGGCCTACGCGCTCTGGAACCTCGAAGAGCGTGGTCGCATGTTCATCGGCCCTCAAGCCGAGATTTACCAGGGCATGATCATCGGTGAACACAGCCGCGACAACGATCTGGAAGTGAACCCGCTCAAGGGCAAGAAGCTGACCAACGTGCGCGCCAGCGGCTCGGATGATGCGGTGCGCCTGACCCCGCATATCAACTTCTCGCTGGAAGAGGCGATCGCCTATGTCGACGATGACGAGTTGGTCGAGGTGACGCCCAACGCGGTCCGCCTGCGCAAGCGTTTCCTCGATCCGCATGAACGCAAGCGGATGGCAAAAAGCGCCTGACGCCAGTCATCATCGACACAATCGAGCCGCAGAGCGACCATCTCGCTCTGCGGCTTTTTTCATGCTGCCAGTGCCAGGAAGACCGGTGGCATGAACAAAAATCAATCTCTGCCATGCGTGCGCTTAATTTCACCGGCGCAGGATCAGGTCAGCACGGAATGCGGGTCAGAAGGGGGCCGCATCCTCAGGACATGATTATTCGGAGATGAAAGATGAACGTGAAGACACGTATGCTCTCGCTGGCGATGACCTGCACGGCGCTGAGTTTTATGGGAGGAGCCGCGTTTGCGGCAACGGAACGCTGCACCGTGAATACGGCGCGCCAATCGGTCTCGACCGAGACCCTGTGTTCGTGTGGCGTGGTGCAGGACAGAATGCTGCGCTACCTGCAGCGCCGGGCGGATTTTGAAGACATCCTCGCGCGCACCTCGCAATCCTGCCCCGCCTTTGCTGCGGTGCTGACCGACTACCCAACGGCCTCGATTGCCTCGAACCTCTTTGGCCGTGGCGAAGACAGAGACGGCAGCAACGACCGGAGTTCCGGAAACTTCGGAAACACGGGAAACGACCAGCTTGCTGACGGAGGTAACAGCGGCGGCGATGGTGGCGGTGGCAACAGCGGTGACGGCAACAGCGGTGGTGGCAACAGCGGTGGTGGCAACAGCGGTGGACCCGGCAATGGAAACGGAAACAACGGCAATCCTGGAAACGGTGGCGGCAACAATAATGGAGACGGCCCCGGCACCGGCAATGGAGGCAACAATAACGGCCAAGGCGGCGGTTCGGGCAATGGTGGAGGCGGTCACGGTAATGGCGGTGACAAAGGTGGCCACGGTAAAGGCGGCGACAAGGGCGGCCACGGTAAAGGTGGCGACAAGGGCGGCCACGGTAAAGGCGGCGACAAGGGCGGCAAGAACCGCTGACACTTCCCCCGTCAGAATCACGGATCACAAGCTGAGAGGCGCGCCCGCTGGCGCGCCTTTTCACACCTTGTTTTGAACACCGACCCAATTACGTGGCTGGCGCGGGTCCTGCATGCGCAAAAAGATGTAGCCTGTTGCCCGCCAGGGCCTGATCCGGTTCGTCAGGTTGTCGAGCACCAGATCGCCCTGTGCTGACCGATAGACCAGCACGGCATGGGCATTGCGCCTGCTGTCAAGCACCGTTGCCAGCAGCAGTTTGCGAGGGTCAAGCCCGATGCGGATCAGGTCGCGCTTTTTCAACAGGGCGAAATCCTCACAATCCCCACCCAACCGGGTTGGCAGCGCCCATTTCTCTTCGATGTCATATTGCCGCCGGTCTGCCACATCACGCGTCGCCGCGTTGACTTGCTGGTTGACCCGCCGCACCAGCTCATATTCGCGCGCCGCGCCAAGGCGTTTGCCTCGCGTGGCGGCGCAGGCCCAGGCATAAATCCGACACAGGTTGCTGGCGCCGCTCGGGGCTGGAAAGTTCGCAGACGGCTTCAGAAAGCGCGGGTCAGCCGCACCGGCGCTGCTCCCCATCATCTGCGCACAGACCATCATGGCCGCCAGAATCCATGTCCTGATGCGCGGATTGCCCATGATGCATCCTGTTCGGGTCACTTTCCCTGCTCCTCTTCTTTCCGATTAAAGCGGCTGAAACCAACTGCTCAAGCAGGGATTCCATTTCAGAGGATGATCGGCAGGAATCCGTACAATCTCAGGGCGAGCGGATGGCTCTTGGTGGCCCGTAGATTAAGGTCGCACATGAAGGTCATCGGGCGAAAACCAGCCCGATGATTAAGATTGGCTCGCCTCAGTCGGTGGTTTCGACCACCAGCAACTCGCGCTCGGACGCACCGCGCGCATGATCCAGCGCGGCCTGGTATTCGGGCGAGTTGTAACAGGCCACCGCCGCCTCGACCGAGGGAAAGCGCGCCACTACATTGCGGGGGCGTTCCTTGCCTTCAAGCTGAACGTATCGCCCGGCGCGGGCGATGAATTCTCCGCCGTGCTTGGCCAGCGCAGGGCCTGCAAGCTCGGCATATTTGCCGTACGCCGCCGCGTCGGTCACCGTCACATGTGCAATCCAGAGTGCCGCCATTTTCTCAACCTCCCAATACGGCCTCGGCGGCCTTGATCGCCGCGTCGGCATTTGCCGCGTCCTTGCCGCCGCCCTGCGCCATGTCGGGGCGACCACCGCCGCCCTTACCACCCAGTTCGGCCACCGCTGCGCGCACCAGATCAACGGCCGAGACCTGACCGGTCATATCTTCGGTCACGCCCGCCGCCACAGCGGCCTTGCCACCTGCGTCGGCGATCAACAGCACCGCACCCGATCCGATCCGCGCCTTATGTTCGTCGATCAACGACGGCAGGTCCTTGCCCGACACGCCGCTGAGCGTCTGGGCCAGGAAACTGATCCCATTCACCTCGCGGGCTTCCGCGCCAGCGCCGCCTTGCCCTGCCCCGCCAGCCATCGCGAGATCGCGGCGCAACTGCGCCACCTCGCTCTGCAGCGCCTTGCGCTCGTCCATCAGCGCCCTGACACGCTCCACCGTTTCGCCGGACTGCGCCTTGAGCAGGCCCGAAACCTCGGCCAGATGCCCCGCCTCCTGCGAGAGATGCTGGAAAGCCGCGTCGCCGGTCAGCGCTTCGATCCGCCGCACTCCGGCGGATGAGGCGCTGTCGCCCAGCAATACAAACGTGCCGATATCGCCGGTCTGCTTCACATGGGTGCCGCCGCACAGCTCGATGGAATAGGTCATGCCGTCATGTCCCTTGCCGGTCTCAGCCCGGCCCATCGACACGACGCGCACCTCATCGCCATATTTTTCGCCGAACAGCGCCTGCGCCCCGATCTCGCGGGCATCGTCGGGCGTCATGATCCGGGTCTCGACCGCCGAATTCTGGCGGATATAGGCGTTCACATCCGAGGCCACCTTGCGCAACTCCGCATCCGTCAATGCCTTGGCATGGCTAAAGTCAAAACGCAGCCGGTCGGCGGCATTCAGCGACCCGCGCTGCGCCACGTGATCGCCCAGCGATTCGCGCAGTGCTTCATGCAGCAGATGGGTAGCCGAGTGATTGGCCCGTATCGCTGAACGGCGCGCGTGATCGACCTCCAGCTCAACCGGATCGCCCATGCTGAACGCGCCCTGTTCGAGCCGTACCTTGTGCGCATAGACCTTGCCTTCGGCGAATTTCCTGGTGTCCGCGACCAAGGCCGTTTCATCCAGGTTTTCCAATCGCCGGATCACGCCGGAATCACCGACCTGACCGCCAGCCTCGCCATAAAACGGCGTCTGGTTCACGACGATCCAGCCCTCGCCGCCCGCGTCGATCCGATCAACCAGAGCGCCATCTCGCAACAGCCCGACAATCTGCCCCTCGACCTTCTCGCTGTCATAGCCGAGGAAATCGGTGGCCCCGTTCTGATCCAGCAGATCGAACCAAACCGCATTATCCGCAGCCTCGCCCGACCCGGCCCATGCGGCGCGCGCCTTGGCCTTTTGCGTCGCCATCGCGCTGTCGAACCCGTCGGTATCGACCGCCCGGCCCTGACCGCGCAGCGCATCCTGCGTCAGATCCAGCGGGAAGCCGTAAGTGTCATACAGTTTGAACGCCGCATCACCCGGAAACGGCGCGTCTTCGTCCAGCTTCGCCAATTCGTCATCAAGCAGTTTCAGACCGCGATCCAGCGTCTGTTTGAACCGGGTTTCCTCGGACAGCAGCGTTTCCTCGATCATCGGCTGGGCCCGGCCCAGTTCGGGGTACGCCGCGCCCATCTGCTGCACCAGCGTGGGCACCAGCCGGTGCATGACCGGGTCTTTCGCGCCCAGCAGATGCGCGTGCCGCATGGCGCGGCGCATGATCCGGCGCAGCACATATCCGCGCCCGTCATTGCTGGGCATCACCCCGTCAGCGATCAGGAACGAGGTCGAACGCAGGTGATCCGCGATCACCCGGTGATGCACGTTCTCGTCGCCATAGGGATCGACATGGGTAACCTCGGCCGAGGCCTCGATCAGCGATTTGAACAGATCGGTGTCATAATTGTCGTGGCTGCCCTGCAACAGCGCGCCAATGCGTTCCAGCCCCATGCCGGTATCGATCGACTGCATGTCGAGGGCCTTCATCGAGCCATCCTCGAACTGCTCGTTCTGCATGAAGACGATGTTCCAGATCTCGATGAACCGGTCGCCATCCTCTTCGGCGCTGCCCGGAGGACCGCCCCAGATGTGATCGCCGTGATCATAGAAGATCTCGGTGCAAGGCCCGCAGGGACCGGTTGGACCCATCTGCCAGAAATTGTCGCTGGTATCGATGCGGATGATCCGGTCCTCGGGGACACCGACCTTTTTCCAGATCTCGAACGCTTCATCATCGGTGTGATAGACCGTGGTCAGCAGCCGCTTGGGGTCGATATCGAACTCTTTGGTGATCAGGTTCCAGGCAAAAGGGATCGCCTCGGTCTTGAAGTAATCCCCAAAGCTGAAATTGCCCAGCATCTCAAAAAACGTATGATGGCGGGCGGTGTAGCCCACATTGTCGAGGTCATTGTGCTTGCCACCGGCGCGGACGCATTTCTGCGCCGTGGTGGCGCGCTGATAGTCGCGATGTTCGACCCCGGTGAACAGATTCTTGAATTGCACCATCCCGGAATTGACGAACATCAGCGTCGGGTCATTGCGCGGCACCAGCGGACTGGAGTCGACCACCTCATGCCCGTTTTTGGCGAAATAATTCAGAAAGGTGGATCGGATATCGTTCAGCGTGGGCATCGGGCTCTCTCGGGCGCAATCGGAAGGGTTCGGATCGGTTTAGCCCTGCCTCGGGCGATAGTCCACAGGTGCTGCGGATTGAAACCAAACAGGGCGCCCATCCGGACGCCCCATTCGCAGCATTTGTTTGGCCCGGAACCCGACCGCGCGCCCGGATGTGCGGGTCACGCCTCGAGGATATCCTCGTCCGCCTCGGGCGGCATATCGAATTCCAGACCATGGGCGGCACGGATCTTGTCCTCGATCTCCAGCGCGATGCGCTGATTGCTGCGCAGGAATTGCTTGGCGTTCTCGCGCCCCTGCCCGATCCGCTCATCGCCATAGCTGAACCACGACCCCGATTTGTCGACCACACCGGCCTTGACGCCCAGATCCAGCAGTTCGCCCATCTTCGAGATGCCTTCGCCATACATGATGTCGAATTCCACCTGTTTGAAGGGCGGAGCCACCTTGTTCTTGACCACTTTCACACGGGTCTGGTTGCCGACCACCTCGTCGCGGTCCTTGATCGCGCCGATGCGGCGAATGTCCAGACGGACCGAGGAATAGAATTTCAGCGCATTACCGCCGGTGGTGGTTTCCGGGCTGCCGAACATGACGCCGATCTTCATGCGGATCTGGTTGATGAAGACCACCATGCAATTGGACCGGTTGATCGAGCCGGTCAGCTTGCGCATGGCCTGGCTCATCAGCCTTGCCTGCACACCGACGCTGCTGTCGCCCATATCGCCTTCCAGTTCCGATTTCGGCGTCAGCGCGGCAACCGAGTCGACCACGACCATGTTCACCGCGCCCGAGCGCACCAGCGTATCGGTGATCTCAAGCGCCTGCTCGCCGGTATCGGGCTGACTGATCAGCAATTCATCCAGATCAACGCCCAGCTTGCGGGCATATTGCGGGTCCAGCGCGTGTTCGGCATCGACAAAGGCGCAGACCCCGCCGCGTTTTTGCTGTTCGGCGATGCAATGCAGCGTCAGCGTCGTCTTGCCCGAGCTTTCGGGGCCGTAGATTTCCACGATCCGGCCCATCGGCAACCCACCGATCCCGAGCGCGATGTCCAGCCCCAGTGAACCGGTCGAGCTCGCGGCGATCTCGGGCAGCGCGTTTTCGCCGCCCAGTTTCATGATCGAGCCCTTGCCAAATTGCCGCTCGATCTGTGCCAGCGCGCTGTCCAGCGCCTTTTGTTTGTCCGCGTTCTGCTTGCTGCTCATCGTCAGAAGATCCGCCATTACCCTGTTCACTTTCCTTTTGTCACACCCGCTCGCGGGCGGCAATCGCTGCTTTGTTCGCCTCTTGTTCCTTATGAGATCAAAAAGAGAACATTTCAAGAAATTTCTATCTACTTCATCAGTAGTACACACAGGGTTAAGGATCAGTTGACGCGATCCGGACCGCCGTTTCAGGCCCGAAAAATTGACCGTGGACCGAATCCGGACCGGTTCAATGCAGTTGCTGGAACACGGTTTCGGTCAATTGATTGAGTGAAAACGGCTTGGGCAGGAAGACCGAGTTCGGCACCTGCGGCCCGGTTTCGCTGAACGCGCCTTGGGCATAGCCCGACACGAAGACAACGCGCACATCCGGGCGATCCTCAAGCGCCTGACGCACCCATGTCGGCCCGTCCAGACCCGGCATGACCACATCCGTCACGAACACGTCAACCGACAGGTCCTTGTCCTGCAGCATGTTAAGCGCATCCTCGGCCGATTCCGCCTCAAGCACGGTGTAGCCCCGCAGGCGCAATGCGCGCGAGGCGAAGGCGCGCACCGGAGCCTCATCCTCGACCAGCAGCACAACCCCGTCACCGTTCTTGGGCGCCGTTGCCGGGGCAGGTTCGCTGGGGGCGACCGACGCCGGCTCCTCTGGTTCGCTGACCGGGAAATAAAGGATGAACTCGGTCCCCTGTCCGGGAACACTGTCGACAAAGATGTACCCGCCGGTCTGTTTGATGATGCCATAAACGGTGGACAGGCCCAGCCCGGTGCCCTCGCCGGTGCGTTTGGTGGTGTAGAAAGGTTCGAACACTTTCTGCAGCACGCCAGGTTCGATCCCGATTCCCTCATCCGAGACCTTGACCGTGACGTAATCACCCGCTGGCAGCACCGCACGGCTGCGTTCGACGGGCTTGTCCAGCGTCACCACTTCGGTGTCGACCCGGATCTCACCGCCCTCGGGCATTGCATCGCGCGCATTGACCACGAGGTTCATCAACACCTGCTCCAGCTGCCGCTTGTCGGCCCGGATCGGTTTCAGCACCGGATCGTGGCTGAGCGTCAGTGTCACCCGTTCACCCACCAGACGGTTCAGCAGGTGGGTCAGATCCGACAGAGTATCCCGAAGGTCAAGCGTTTCGGGGCGCAGCGTCTGCTTGCGGGAAAAGGCCAGAAGCTGGCTGACAAGCGCCGCGGCTCGATTGGCGTTCTGGTGAATCTGCACCAGATCCCCATAGTCGGGATCGCCCTGATCGTGACGCAGCAACAGCAGGTCGCAATGGCCTGAAATGGCGGTCAGAAGGTTGTTGAAATCATGAGCCACGCCGCCGGCAAGCTGACCAATCGCCTGCATCTTCTGGCTTTGCACAAATTTCGCTTCCAGTGTTTTCAACTCGGTAGCGTCGCTCAGCACGGCAGCAAACACGGTCTGGCCGTTCTCCTGCGCCCGCGACAGCGTTGCCTGAACGAAAGTCTCGCGGTCGTTGCGAGACAGGCGCAGAAACTCGGATTTCGGCACGGCGTCCTCACGCGCATTCTCGCGCAGCCAATCCGCCGTCTGGCGGGCCAACCCCTGCATCACCTCGGAAACCTGCGTCCCCGTCTGCGCATCCGGCCCCAGCAATTCGCGCGCCAGAGCGTTGACATCCAGAATGCAGCCGTCCCCGTCCAGCTTCAGCATCGGCACAGGCAACTTGTCGAAATCAGCGCCCGGTGCCTTTGCATCGGGCCTCAGCGGCGTCAGGAAAATCTCGCGCCGGACGCTGGACTGGCCCGTCTCGGACACAACAACACTGCGATTACCTTCGGCGGTTGCGATCGACACCATGCTTCCGCTTTCCAGTGGAAGATCGGTGAACAACCGATCCAGTGATTTGACCCGCTGGCCGACCAATGCGCGCGCCGCTTCGTTCATGAACAAAACCGCACCGCCCCGGCCAACGGTCAGCATCGGCAGCGGAATCGCCTCGGTGCCCTTGCCGCTGGCTGCGCGCTCGTGAACATCCTCGAACCGCCACAGGAAACGCGCATCTTCGAGCACATGCACCGCCAGCCGGACATGACCACGCCTAGTAACCACATCCTCGCGCGCATTTCCGTCAAGACGGGCGCGGCATTGCAGGCGGTAGATCACCGCATCGGGATTGGCAAAGACAGACCGCAGCTCTGCCGCAAATGTCGGAGCGCGGGCACCGGAGAACCGCACAGCCGCAGCCGAGTTCCGGGCCAGCACTTCGCCCTCGTCATCGGTGATAAAGCTGGGCGCGGCATCCTTTTCGATAAACCCCGCGAAGATTTCCATCGCCTTGTGATCGGCCTTACCCCGCATATGCATCGCCCAAAACGACAGGAGTCCCACCAGCAGCACCGACGCGCCCGCACCCGCGAAGATCACCGGAACCGGCCAGAAAAACCCGCCATTGAAGGCGGCCAGAACAAAGGCGACGCCAACGATGAAGAGCACCAGTAACCGGCCATGATTCTTGCGTTCACCATTGGACATCAAGGGGGCAAGTTGGACAGATTGTGGCACAAAGGGCTCCGGCAGCACGAATTTACTCAGTCCCTTCTCACGCCAATCCGGTTAAATCCGGATTAACATGCCAAAAAACTACCTTTAATTGAAACTACAGTATCTACTACCGCGTCAAGTGTGCAGTGAAGAACCCGTCACCCAAGTCGCTGACGGGCCACGACTGTTCAAACGCGCAGCGCCACGTGGTGTGACGTGCGGTGAAGTCCTGCACTTGTCGGGTATTTTCGGCGCTCAGGACAGCGCAAGTGGCATAGGCCAGCAACCCACCCGCCGAGGTCAGCGCTGCAGCACGGTCCAGAACGTCTGCCTGAATGCCAGTCAGGGTATCGAGGCGATCCTGCGTCAGAGCCCATTTCGCGGCGGGCGAGCGCCGCCAGGCACCGCTACCCGAACAAGGCGCATCGACCAGAACTAGGTCGAACGGACCCGCATGCGCCACCGCGTCGGGATCAAGCACCTCGACAATGACCCCCGCCCGAGCCGCACGGTCCGGCAGATCGCGCATCCGGCGCGGGTCGATATCGCTGGCACAGACCTGCACCCCCCGCGTCGCGGCCAGGGCGAGGGATTTGCCGCCCCCACCTGCACAATAATCCAGAACCCGCATCCCTGGCTGCAGCGGCAGCGCCGCGATCACCGCCTGGCTTGAGGCATCCTGCAGCTCGACCAGACCGTCGCGAAAAGCGGTACTCGCAGTGATCTTTCGCTCTCCTTCAAGAACACGTATCGCTGTACTTACAGAGGGATGCAAGTCACACTTGATGTTATCATCCGCCAATGCCCGGACCGCGGCCTCGCGCGTTTTCCGGGCCAGATTGGCCCGCAGCCAGACCGGCGCGCGACGCTGCAGCGCGGCGGCGCTCGCCACGGCTTCATCGCCCAGACTGGCGCTGAATTCGGGCCAGAGCCAGTCCGGCATGTCATATCTTTCCGCATCGCTCGCAAGATCACGCCCGCCGCCTTGTTCCGCGTCACTCAGCGGTGCGGGGCAATGGCGCGCACCGGTAAAGACCGCCGAAGGGTCGCCGCCGGACTGGCGCAGCGCGCCCAACATCAACCCGCGCCCGGTTGCCGCCCCGCCAATAGCGGCAAAGGAGCGTTTCCGGCGCAGCGCCTCGAACACGTGATCGCGCACCGCTGCACGGTCACCCGAACCTGCAAACCGGCTGCGCCGCGCCCAGCCGGTCAGCGCCTGTTCAACCGGTTTGCCTGCCGAGATCTCGTCCAGCAACTCGATCGCCGCCTGCATGCGGGCGGCGGGGATCATGAGAGCATACCGCGCATAGTCGGGTCACATGATCCGGTAATTCGGGCTCTCGCGGGTGATCTGAACGTCATGCACATGGCTTTCCTTCAACCCCGCCCCGGTGATTTTCACGAAACGGCAATTGCGGCGCATCTCGTCCACCGTGGCGCAGCCGGTATACCCCATGGCCGCGCGCAGCCCGCCTACCAGCTGGTGAATGACGGCACCGGCAGAGCCTTTATATGGCACCTGCCCCTCGATCCCTTCGGGCACCAGCTTGTCGCTGGCGGCGTCCTTCTGGAAATATCGATCCGCCGAGCCACGCGCCATCGCGCCCAGCGACCCCATGCCACGATAACTTTTGAAGCTACGGCCTTGATACAGAATGACTTCTCCGGGGCTTTCATCGGTGCCCGCGATCATCGAACCGACCATGGCACATGAGGCACCAGCAGCGATCGCCTTGGCGAAATCGCCCGAGAACTTGATGCCGCCATCAGCGATCACAGGGGTGTCGCCCGCCGCCGATGTGCAATCCATGATCGCGGTCAATTGCGGCACGCCGACACCGGCCACCATCCGCGTGGTGCAGATCGAGCCCGGCCCGATCCCCACCTTGACCGCATCCGCGCCTGCGTCGATCAGGGCACGAGTGGCCTCCGCCGTCGCCACGTTGCCTGCGATGATCTGCACGTCGTTGGACAGACGTTTGGCGCGTTTCACCGCCTCGATAACGCCTTCTGAATGACCGTGCGCGGTGTCGATCACCACGATATCGACCCCGGCGTCGATCAACATCTCGGTGCGACCAAAGCCGCTTTCGCCCACCGACGAGGCCGCAGCCACACGCAAACGGCCCAGTTGATCCTTGCAGGCGGTCGGGTTCAGCACCGCCTGTTCGGTGTCTTTAAGCGTCAGCAGACCGGTCAGCTTGCCGCCGCCATCAACCACCAGCAGCTTTTCGATCCGGCGCGCCCTCATCAGCGATTTGGCCTCTTCCAGCTCGGCCGGTTCCTGCAGCATCGCCAGATTGTCCGAGGTCATCATGACGCTGACAGGCGTGCTGTCCTCGCTGGCAAAGCGCATGTCCCGGTTGGTCACGATGCCAACCACGCGGCCAGCCTCGTCCACCACCGGGAAACCGGTGACGCGATAGCGTTCCTGCAGCGCCTTGGCATCGGCCAGCGTCTGATTGGCGGTCAGGGTGATCGGGTTGTAGACAATGCCGGATTCAAAGCGCTTGACCCGGCGCACCTGGCGGGACTGCTCTTCGAGGTCGAGGTTCTTGTGGATCACGCCAATGCCACCCGCCTGCGCCATGGCGATAGCCATGCGCGCCTCGGTCACTGTGTCCATCGCCGAGGACAGCAGCGGGATGTTCATGGAAATGCGGTTGGTCACCCGCGTCGTCGTATCCGCCGTTGAAGGCAGCACCGACGAGGCCGCAGGTTCCAGAAGTACATCGTCAAAGGTAAGCGCCTCACGAATCTGCATCGTCAATCCCCGTGCAATATCCCGTTTGGCGGTCACCCTATGACATGGATCGAAACCGGGGGAAACCCCTGTTGAATCAGGTGCTGTCAGGCGGGTTGGCGCGGTCATGTTGCCGAAAACGACGCCGCAGCGACGCAACCTGCCGCTCACAGGTCTTTCCCTTTGCCACAGAACCCATATGGTGCTGCGCAAATAGTCGATATTCAAGGCAGATCGCAGATGAGCACCGACCCCCTCGTTGTCTTCACCCCGTCCGGCAAACGTGGCAATTTCCCGGTCGGAACGCCGATTCTGACGGCCGCGCGGCAGCTAGGCGTCGACCTCGATTCGGTCTGCGGCGGGCGCGGCATCTGCGCGAAATGCCAGATCACGCCCTCTTACGGCGAGTTTCCCAAACATGGCGTCACCGTCAGCGACGGCGCGCTCAGCGATTGGAACAAGGTTGAACAGCGCTACAAGGACAAACGCGGGCTGACCGAGGGGCGGCGTCTGGGCTGTCAGGCCACCGTTCAGGGCGATGTGGTGATTGACGTGCCGCCCGAAAGTCAGGTGCACCGGCAGGTGGTGCGCAAAGCCGCTACTGCGCGTGACATCACCATGGACCCGGCCACGCATCTTTACTTTGTCGAGGTGCAGGAACCCGACATGCACGAGCCCACCGGCGATCTGGAACGGCTGGAACGCGCCCTGCGCGAGCAATGGGGCATTGACCACATCACCGCCGACCTCACGATCCTGTCTCGCCTACAGCCGGTGCTGCGCAAGGGCAAATGGCAGGTCACCGTGGCGCTGCACAAATCCCACAAGGACAGCGCCCATAAGGTGCTGGAGATCTGGCCCGGCCTGACGGAGGACCGTATCTATGGCCTCGCCATCGACCTCGGCTCCACCACCATCGCCGCACATCTGTGTGATCTGCGCAATGGCGAGGTCAAGGCGTCGTCCGGCGTGATGAACCCGCAGATCCGCTTTGGTGAGGATCTGATGAGCCGGGTCTCCTACGCGATGATGAACCCCGGCGGTGACAAGGAAATGACCAACGCGGTGCGCATGGCGATCAACGGGCTGACCGAGGCCATTGCCACCGAAGCCGGTATCCGCCCGTTCCAGATCCTGGAAACCGTGTTTGTCTGCAACCCGGTCATGCATCACCTGCTGCTGGGTATCGACCCGGTCGAGCTGGGACAGGCCCCGTTCGCGCTGACCACATCCGAGTCGCTGGAACTGAACGCCCGCGATCTGGACCTTACGGTCATGAACGAAAACGCGCAGGTCTATATCCTGCCCTGTATCGCCGGTCATGTCGGCGCCGATTGCGCTGCTGTTGCCTTGAGCGAAGAGCCCGGCAAATCCGAAGACCTGGTGCTGGTGGTTGATGTGGGTACCAATGCCGAGATTCTGCTGGGCAACACCTCGCGCGTGCTGGCCTGTTCCTCGCCCACCGGCCCCGCTTTCGAGGGCGCGCAGATCAGCTCTGGCCAACGCGCGGCGCCCGGTGCGATCGAGCGGATCGAGATCAACCCCGAAACCAAAGAGCCGCGCTTTCAGGTGATTGGCTCTGACCTGTGGTCGGACGAGGACGGGTTCAGCGCCGCCATCGCCACCACCGGCATCACCGGCATCTGCGGCTCGGGCATTATCGAGGCAGTGGCCGAAATGCGCATGGCCGGGCTGCTGGATGAAAGCGGGCTGATCGGCTCGGCCGAGCAGACCGGGACCGCGCGCAACATCCCCGAAGGGCGCACCCATTCCTACCTGATCCACGATGCCAGCGCTGAGGGCGGCCCCCGCATCACCGTCACCCAAGGCGACATCCGCGCCATCCAGCTTGCCAAATCCGCGCTTTATGCCGGGGCTCGCCTGCTGATGGACGAGATGGGCGTCGACCGGGTCGACCGGGTCGTGCTGGCGGGTGCCTTTGGCGCGCATATCTCGACCAAACACGCGATGGTTCTGGGCATGATCCCGGACGCGCCGCTTGACAAGGTTTCCAGCGCAGGCAACGCGGCAGGCACCGGTGCGCGCATCGCGCTCTGCAACATCGCCGCGCGCAGTGAGATCGAACAGGTCGTGCACCAGATCACCAAGGTTGAAACCGCGATCGAACCAAGATTTCAGGAGCATTTCGTCGCCGCCAGCGCGATCCCGCACAAGACTGATCCGTTCCCCGATCTGGCCAGCATCGTCACCCTGCCCACGGTCTCGTTCAATACCGGTGGTGACAGTGACCGGCCCGGCCGCAAACGCAGACGTCGGGCCTGACACCTCATGGATATGCCGAACGCCGATCAGCTTGAGTATTGGAGCACCTCTCCCAGCGGGGTCAAATGGCTGACCTATGAGGATCACCTTGACGCGGCGATGGCCACGGCCCTCGATCTGGTCCTCGACCGCGCCGCGCTGCAGCCCGGCGAACGGGTTCTGGACATAGGCTGCGGCACCGGCGCAAGCCTGCTGGCCGCCGCCGGTAAGGTTGGTCCGGCGGGCGCGGTGCTGGGCCTCGACATCTCGACGCCGTTTCTGGACCGGGCCCAGTCGCGTGCGGATCATGCCGGGATGCGCAACATCGCTGTCCGGCAGGCCGATGCCCAGGTCGCCCTTTTCGACGGTCCGCCTTGGGATGTTCTGATTTCACGCTTCGGAGTGATGTTCTTTACCGATCCGCAGGCCGCCTTTGCCAATCTCGCCCTCGCCCTGCGCCCCGGCGGCCGCATGTGTTTCGCGGCCTGGGGCGGGGTCTCGGACAACCCGTGGTTTCGATTGCCGTTCGAGGCCGCCACGCGCCGGCTCGGCACGGCTCCGGCCTCCGACCCTGATGCGCCGGGCCCGATGGGGTTTCAGAACGCAGGCCGCGTCACGGCCCTGATGCAGGCGGCGGGCCTGGATGCGGTGACCTGCGACGCGGTCGATCTTTTGATGACGCCGCTGGGCACGGCTGAAGAGGTCGCCGATCTCTGCCTTCGGGTTGGCCCGGCCTCGCGCGTGATGACGCATTTCGAGGGAACGCAAGCCGATGCGCAAGCGATCCGCGAGGACCTGATCGCCCGTCTGCAGCCGTTTGCCACCCCGGCGGGGCTGCGGATACCGGCGCGGATCAACCTGTTCGAGGCCCGCGTTTGATCCCGGCTTGGGGGCGGAATTTGCAGCAGCAATCCGCTTGACGCCATGGCGGTGACTGGCTATCCCAAGGCTTCGGCGCGGGTATGGTGAAAAGGTATCACGGCAGCTTCCCAAGCTTTAGTTACGGGTTCGATTCCCGTTACCCGCTCCAGAAATCTTCCGATAGCCTCCCTGACCGCAATCGTTGCCATCCGCGCGATACATCCCTAACGTTTCAACCATAGGTATGACGGACCGGGTGCGATGAAGAAACTCTGGGTTTTGGCTTTTTCGGTTCTGGCGGCGTGTCAGGTCGCAACTGGCGCGCAGTATTCCGGTAGCTCGGGCGCAGGGGTTGCCGCGACGGCCCGCACAGGTGCCGTCTTTTCCACACCCTACGGAACCCGCGTCTATCAGGTCGACCCCAATATCTTCGAGGTTGTGCCCTATGCTTTGGCCCAAACTGACGAATACTGGTGCGGTGCCGCAAAATATGCGCGCCGCAGGCTAGGCGCCGGTTGGCAGGATCAGATCTACATGGCCAGCCAAAGGGTGCGCAGCGCCGCTGCCGGAGGTCGCACTGCGGTGCAGTTCACGCTGAACCCCGAGGCGGTCGGCATCACGCCTGTGGATCTGGAAATTCGCATCGGACAGACGGTCGGCGATCACATGTCGGTCAATCTTGCCGACACCAAATGCCAACCCTACCCGCCCATTTTCTTCTGACACGCAAACTGTGACTGTCTGACGGTGTCGCAACGCTCGGTCAGGAAACTGGCCCTTAGCCGCGAATTGCTGCTGGACCTTCCCGAAAAGCGACGCTAATTCATCTCGGGTGGCCCAAGTGGCGGAATGGTAGACGCAGGGGATTCAAAATCCCCCGCCTTCACGGGCGTGAGAGTTCGAGTCTCTCCTTGGGCACCAAATTTTCAAATAGCTACCATTGGCACTCTCGAGAAGTGGCACACTCGAGGAGAATCGCATTACCTGATGCCATCTGAGATGAAACAGTTAACCGCATCGACGTCGCCGTTGTGCCATGCACCTGACAGGTCCAGCATCGCCTTTCGCGTTGCCATCTTTGATGTCATGCAGAAGCAGCCAGCGCAATTTGCGGGCAACGCGCATCAACAGGGCCAGGCGGCGGGTCCGTCGGAAAAAGCCTCGTGCCGCAACACGCTGCCCGGCGCGATACCATATTTCTTCGCCAGCCCGCCATTGATCTCCAGCACCGAGAACACCCCGGTGCCGCCATCGATCGCGGTCAGATCGCCGGGAATCGCCTGATGATGCACATGGGTCACGGTTCCGGTGGCATCGACAAAGATCATATCGAGCGGAATCAGCGTGTTCTTCATCCAGAACGACGCCCTCTGCGGGTACTCATAGACGAACAGCATGCCCGCGCGAGGCGGCAGGCTTTCCCGAAACATCAGCCCGCGGGACCGCTCCTGCGGCGTATCGGCAAGCTCGACCTGAAAGCGCAGTTCGGAGCCTGAACCACGCAGCTGCACCACATCATCGCGGCAGCCCTCTGCCAGTGCCGGGGCACCCGAGGTCATCATGATTGAACAAAGCAGCGCCTTGAGCGACGTCACTGGCCGCCCTTGGTGGCAATAGCGGTTTCCCAGGCCAGAACCTCGGCGGCCATGCGGCCCCGTTTGCCGTCGATCACCCGCATGGCGATTGCCTCTCCTGGTTGCAGGTCGGCAAGACCGGATTGACGCAGCACTTCGATATGCAGGAATACATCCTCGCCCCGACCAAAGATATTGGCAAAGCCAAACCCCTTGCCCTTGTCGAACCATTTCACCCGCGCGGGTTCCATGGGCGTTTCCTGAATGAGGCTGGTATCCAGATCCTCGAAATCCGACAGGACCAGGGTTTCGTCCCGTTCGGGCGGGGCGATGGACAGCACTTCGACCGCTTGAACGCCACGGTCGGTGCGATGGGTCATGATCTCGATCGCCGCGCCATCAGCAACAGAACTCTGCCCGAAATTCCGCAACACATTCACGTGCAGCAGGATATCGGGCCCACCCGTATCAGAGACGACGAAGCCATATCCCTTGGCCGGGTCGAACCATTTCACCCGTCCACATATGTGGGACATACCGCCAAGATCTTCGGCCACAGAGCGTTCCATCGTTAAGAGAGCGTTAACGTTCGTTTTAAGATTTGCAGGATTCTACCCCCCACATTCAAGTTAAAAAAGAAATGAGCGTACATATTTATACAATTCCCGTCATATTCGTGTCATGGATTGAGCCGATCAATCCGCCAAGGCCGGTCCCCGCCGTCGCGCCGCCAGACAAACCGGTCATGCAGGCGAAAGGCACCATCGGCCCAGAATTCTATCTCGCTGGGGACAATCCTGTAGCCGCCCCAGAACGGTGGCCGCGGTGGGTTCGGACCAAGCCTTGCGGTCACTTTCGCCACCTCAGCCATCAGCGCCGCGCGGCTGTCCAACGGCTGCGATTGTCGCGACGCCCAGGCCCCCAGCCGGCTCTTGAGCGACCGCGACGCATAATACTCATCCGCCAGCGGGCCATCCTCGCGGCTGACCGTGCCACGCACCCGGATCTGCCGCCGCAGCGATTTCCAGTGTAGCACAAAGGCGGCCTTGCCTGCACCGTCAAGTTCACCCGCCTTGGCGCTTTCGTAATTGGTGTAGAACACAAAGGCCGCGGGCTCGATCTCTTTCAGCAGGACCATGCGCACATTGGGCAGGCCGTGGGAATCAACCGTAGCGAGCGCAATGGCATTGGCGTCATT
This sequence comes from Ruegeria spongiae, assembly GCF_023502395.1. Taxonomy (GTDB): domain Bacteria; phylum Pseudomonadota; class Alphaproteobacteria; order Rhodobacterales; family Rhodobacteraceae; genus Ruegeria_C; species Ruegeria_C spongiae. The sequence goes on from NZ_JAMFMB010000001.1 coordinate 281,938, forward strand.
GGGTTCGGATGTTTCTGCTTCGGCCAGCCATTGGCGCGCAATTGCAAACGGATCTTCACCCGCAAAAATGCCACCCCGCTCACTCATTGTCTTCTCCGATACGATCCCCGTTTTGAACCCTAAGCGCAGATGCACGACTGAGCAAGCGCGCGTCGCACTTGATGCCCAATGACCAATGGCCTAAACCACAAGGTCATAACGACAGGCGGAGAACCGAACATGTCAAATCAGTTGATGGCCGGCAAACGCGGCCTCATCATGGGGCTGGCGAATGACAAATCCATCGCATGGGGCATCGCGCGCGCGCTGTCCGAGGCAGGGGCAGAGCTTGCATTTTCCTATCAGGGCGAAGCGCTGAAGAAACGTGTGGACCCGCTGGCAGCGCAATTGGGCAGCGATATCGTGCTGCCCTGCGATGTGGGCGACGAAAGCTCGATCGACACGCTTTTCGAGGCGCTTCAGCAGCGCTGGGGCAAGCTGGACTTTGTCGTGCACGCCATTGGTTTTTCGGATAAAAACGAGCTGCGCGGCCGTTACGTCGATACCAGCCGGGCGAATTTCAAGCTGACCATGGCTATCTCGGTCTATTCTTTCACCGCCGTCATGCAACGGGCCGAAAAGCTGATGAGTGATGGCGGCAGCGCCGTCACGCTGACCTATTACGGGGCTGAACAGGTGATGCCGCATTACAACGTGATGGGCGTGGCCAAGGCCGCGCTTGAAGCGTCGGTGAAGTATCTGGCCGAGGATCTGGGCAAGGACAATATCCGCGTCAACGCGATCTCGGCGGGCCCGATCAAGACGCTGGCGGCCAGCGGTATCGGCGATTTCCGCTACATCATGAAGTGGAACGAACACAATTCACCCCTACGCCGCAATGTCAGCATCGACGATGTCGGCAATTCCGCGCTCTATCTGCTCAGCGATCTGAGTTCGGGCGTGACCGGCGAGAACCTGCATGTGGATTCGGGCTATCACGTGGTCGGCATGAAGGCGGTCGACGCGCCGGACATCGAAAAGAGCTGACCCGGAATGGGCTGGGAACATCTGGCAGCTTTCAACCTGGCGCTGCTTGCGGCGATCCTCAGCCCCGGACCTGCGATGCTCTATTTCGTGCGCCAGACCCTCAGCCAGGGTCGGCGCACGGGCGTTTACTCGGTTCTGGGCCTGGGCCTCATGGCGTCCTGCTGGACCGTCACGGCGCTGCTTGGTCTGGATGCCGTGTTCCGGCTGTTCCCCTGGGCTTATCTGTTGTTCAAAACTGCGGGTGCGCTTTATCTGGTCCATCTCGCCTGGAAGACATGGCGCAGCGCCCGCGCTCCGCTGAGCGATGCGCCGATTGCGCCCGGACGTGCCTTTGCAGGTGGAATTCTGGTCAACCTGGCCAATCCCAAATCCGCGCTGTTTGCCGCCGCCCTGCTGGTGGTGATCTTTCCGCAAGGTTTGAGCCTGATCGACAAAGCCGTGATTGTTGGCAATCAGCTGCTGGTCGAATGGCTGGTCGGCACCATACTGGTGCTGTTGCTCTCGACAGAACGGGCCAGACAGGGCTATTTGCGGGCCAAACCACTGCTGGACCGGATTGCGGCGGGCGTCATGGGCTGTCTCGGCCTGCGCCTGCTGCTCAGCCGTTAACGTAAGGAAGACACTATGACCGACCGCCTGCCCCACGAAAAAGGCTTTCACATCAGTTGGGACCAGATTCACCGCGATGCGCGGGCGCTGGCCTGGCGGCTGGACGGGCAAGGCCCTGACGATGGCGGCTGGCGCGCCGTGGTGGCGATCACCCGTGGCGGCATGGCCCCCGCGATGATCGTCAGCCGCGAGTTGGACATCCGCACCGTCGACACGATCAGCGTACGCTCCTATCACCATCAGGATCAGGGCGAAGCCGAGGTGCTGAAATCCCCCGATGCCGAGTTGATGGGCGATGGCGAGGGCATCCTGATCGTCGATGATCTGGTCGATAGCGGCAAAACGCTGGAACTGGTGCGCAAGCTGTATCCCAAGGCGCATTTCGCCACCGTTTACGCCAAACCCCAGGGCCGCCCGACTGTGGACACGTTCATCACAGAGGTCAGCCAGGACACCTGGATCTTTTTCCCCTGGGATATGGCGCTGCAATATGTCGAGCCCTATCGCGGCACCGATTGACCGACCCGATGGCTCCGACCCGCACAGCCACCACTTTTGCCCCCCCGGTCATGGAGGCGCGACGCTGGCTGGAGGGCGTGGAGTTCCCGCCCGAGCGCCCGCTGATCAATGTCAGCCAAGCCGCGCCGGTTGATCCGCCGCCCGAGGCACTGCGCAAGGCGATGGCGGAGTTTGCAGTCGAGCGGGATGAGGCACATCTGTATGGCCCGGTGCTGGGCAATCCGGCGTTGCGGGCTGAACTGGCGCGTGAAATCTCGGAACACTATGACGGGCAGGTCAGCGCCGATCAGGTGGCGATCACATCGGGCTGCAATCAGGCCTTTGCCGCCGCCATCGCCGCGATCACTGGAGAAAAAGATGAGGTAATCCTGCCAACACCATGGTATTTCAACCACAAAATGTGGTTGGACATGTCTGGCGTTACGGCGGTGCCGCTCCCAACCGGCGACGATCTGCTGCCCGATCCCGAGGCCGCCCGCGCCCTGATCACCGAGCGGACCCGCGCCATCGCGCTGGTCACGCCCAACAATCCCGGCGGTGTGGAATATCCTGCCGAACTGGTCCGCGCCTTCTACGATCTGGCCGCCGAGAATGGCCTGCGCCTGCTGATCGACGAGACCTACCGCGATTTCGACAGCCGCGATGGCGCGCCGCACGAGGTGATGCGCCTGCCCGACTGGGACCGGACACTCGTCCATCTTTACTCCTTCTCGAAATCTTATCGACTGACCGGCCACCGGGTTGGTGCGCTGGCATCTAGCCCGGCGCTTTTGGCTGAAATCGAGAAGTTTCTGGACACGGTCGCTATATGCCCCGGCCAGATCGGACAGTTTGCGGCGCTTTGGGGGATGCGGAACCTGCGGCAATGGCTGGCTGGTGAGCGGGACGAAATCCTGGACCGCCGCGCTGCGATCACCGAAAACATGCCCCGCCTTGAGGCGCATGGCTGGCGGCTGCTGGGCCTTGGTGCCTATTTCGCCTATCTTGAGCACCCGTTCGACATCGCCTCAGACGTGCTCGCACCGCGTCTGGTGGGTGAGGCGGGCGTCCTGCTGCTGCCCGGCACCATGTTCATGCCCGAGGGTGATGCAGCAGGCCGCAAGCAGGTCCGCATCGCATTTGCCAATCTCGACCGCGACGGCATCACGAAACTCTTCGACCGGCTGGCGAATCTGGCCATCTGAACTTGCCCCCCGCCAGCGCCCGTCGTAGACAGTGCGGCAAGTCAAAATCCCGGCTCATGCCGGAGGTGAGGGAGCGCCATGGCCGCAGCCGCCAAGAAGATGTCGAAAACGTTTGTCTGGATCCTGATGGGTCTGTTGATGGTCGGTCTTGCCGGGTTCGGTGCAGTCGACATGATGGGCACCGCCCGGACCGTTGCCACGGTGGGCGACGAGAGTGTCAGCATCGACGACTATTACCGGGAATTACAACGCGAAATCAACGCCTTGCAGCAACAGACCGGGCAAAGCCTGACGATGGCGCAGGCGCGCGAGCTGGGGCTGGATCAGCTGGCCCTGTCGCGGCTGGTCGCGCTGGCCGCGCTGGATCATGAGGTTGCGCAGATGGGCGTCTCGATCGGGGATGAGAACCTGCAGCAGGAGATCATGGAGATCCCCGCCTTTCAGGGCGTGAATGGCGGCTTTGACCGCGACGCCTACAGCTTTGCCGTCGAACGCGCGGGGCTGAGCGAATCCGAGTTCGAGGACAATCTGCGCAAGGAATCGGCGCGCACGCTGGTGCAGGGCGCGCTGGTCTCGGGCGTGACCATGCCCGAGACCTTCGCCAAGACCATGGCCGATTTTGTGGGCGCGCGCCGCAGCTTTACCGTTGCAACCCTTGGCACCGACGCGCTGGAGGCTGAGATTGCCCCCCCGACCGAGGCACAGATATCGGAATATTACGGCGCCAATATCGAAGAATTCACCCTGCCCCAAACCAAGCGCCTGACCTATGCGCTGCTTTCGCCCGAAGCCATGCTGGATCAGGTCGAGGTCGAAGAGGTCTCGATCCGCCGTCTCTATGAGGCACGCGAGGCCGAGTTCAACCAGCCCGAGCGCCGACTGGTCGAGCGTCTGGTATATTCGGACGACGAAGAGGCAAAGTCAGCGCTGGCACAGATCGAGGTGGGCGGCGCGACATTCGAGCAACTGGTCGAGGATCGCGGCCTAAACCTGGCCGATATCGACCTTGGTGATCTGTCAGCCACAGAACTGGGCGATGCCGCCGATGGCATCTTTGCCGCCGAGATTGGCGCGGTTGTCGGCCCCCTGCCCTCGGATCTGGGACCGGCGCTCTACCGTATCAACGGAACGCTCGAAGCGCGGAATACCCCCTTCGAAGAGGTCAAGAGCGAGCTGCGCGACGAGTTGGCGTCTGCCAAGGCCCGGCGCCTGCTTGATGCCGAGGCCGAAGACCTCAACGACCTTCTGGCCGGGGGCGCCACGCTGGAAGATTTGGGCGGCGAAGCCGGAATGGAGGTCGGTCAGATCGACTGGACCCAGGAAAGCTCGGACGGTGTGGCCGCCTATGACGGCTTCCGCGCCGCCGCTTATGAGGTGAAAGAGGGCGACTTCCCCGAGGTCGACTTCCTCGAAGACGGCTCGCTTTTTGCGCTGCGACTTGACGAGGTGCTGGAGCCGCGTCCCGAACCGCTGGAACAGGCGCGCGCGCGCGTGATCGCCGCGTGGCAGCAGGCCGAAACCGAGGCCGCGCTTGCCGAAATGGCCCAAGGGACTGCCGACCAGCTTGAAGGGACCGGCGATTTCAACGCCACCGGCCTGCCCGTCCGCGTCGAAAACGGCCTGACCCGCACCGCCTTTCTGGACGGCACACCGGCTGATTTCATGTCTCAGGTCTTCGAGATGGCGCCGGACGAGCTGCGCGTGATCCCGGGGCCTGCTCAGGCGCTGATCGTCCGTCTGGACGAGGTGCTGCCACCCGAAGAGACAGATGAGCTGGCCCAGATGCGCGAGGCGCTGAGCGCCCAGATGAACCAGGTGCTGGCCCAGGCCATTTTTGACGCCTATGTGCGCGACGCCCAGACCCGCAGCCGCCCGACGGTGGACCAGCAGGCGCTGACGGCGGTGCATTCGAGCTTCTAGGGCAACACAGATGGCCGTCATCCCCGAATATGATGCCTTCGCCCGCGCCTACGAGGCGGGCGAAAACCAGGTGGTCTATGCACGGCTCGCCGCCGATCTGGACACGCCTGTCTCGCTGATGCTGAAACTGACCGGGGCGCAGAAAGACGCCTTCATGCTGGAATCGGTGACCGGCGGCGAGGTGCGCGGGCGCTATTCGATCATCGGCATGAAACCGGACCTGATCTGGCGCTGCCATGGCGAGATCTCGGCACTCAACCGCTCGGCCCGGTTCGACCCTGATGCTTTCGTGGCGCAGGACGGCAATCCGATGGACACGCTGCGCGACCTGCTGGCCGAAAGCCGGATTGATTTGCCCGACGACATGCCGCAGGCAGCCGCCGGGCTTTTCGGCTATCTGGGCTATGACATGATCCGGCTGGTCGAACATCTGCCCGATGTGAACCCCGACCCGCTGGGCCTGCCTGATGCGGTGATGATGCGCCCCTCGGTCGTCGCCGTACTGGATGGCGTCAAGGGCGAGGTCACCGTGGTCTCTCCGGCCTGGGTCAGTGACGGCCAATCGGCGCGTGCGGCTTATGCGCAAGCGGCGGAACGGGTGATGGATGCGGTCCGCGATCTGGAACGCGCCATGCCCACTGAGAGCCGCGATCTGGGACAGGCGCATGAGGTCGCGCCGCCGGTCTCGAATTTTACCAAGCAGGGCTATCTGGACGCGGTTGAGAAGGCCAAGGAATATATCCGCGCGGGCGACATCTTTCAGGTGGTCCCGGCGCAGCGCTGGACACAGGAGTTTCCGCAGCCGCCCTTCGCGCTTTATCGCTCACTGCGGCGCACCAACCCCTCGCCTTTCATGTTCTATTTCAACTTCGGCGGGTTTCAGGTGGTGGGCGCAAGCCCCGAGATCCTGGTGCGGGTCTTTGGCGATGAGGTCACCATCCGCCCCATCGCAGGCACACGGCCCCGTGGTGCCACCCCGGAAGAGGATCGCGCGCATGAGGTTGATCTGCTGGCGGATCAGAAAGAACTGGCCGAACATCTGATGCTGCTTGATCTGGGCCGCAACGATTGCGGTCGCGTGGCCAAGATCGGCACCGTGCGCCCGACCGAGCAGTTCATCATCGAACGCTACAGCCATGTGATGCATATCGTGTCGAACGTGGTCGGTGAGCTGGACGAGAGCAAGGACGCGCTGGATGCGTTTTTTGCCGGGATGCCTGCGGGCACCGTCTCGGGCGCGCCAAAGGTGCGCGCGATGGAGATCATCGACGAGTTGGAACCCGAGAAACGCGGCATCTATGGCGGCGGTGTCGGCTATTTCTCATCCGGTGGCGACATGGATATCTGCATCGCCCTGCGCACCGCCATCGTGAAGGATCGCAAGCTCTATATTCAGGCCGGTGGCGGCGTGGTCTATGACAGCGATCCCGAGGCCGAATTCATGGAAACGGTGCACAAATCCAACGCGATCCGCCGTGCCGCCGAAGACGCCGCGCGCTTTACCGGCGGCGGGAACAGCTAGGTTTGCAGGCGGGATTGACCGCCTGCACCCGGATCACTCGGCCCCCTGTGTGAGAACAGCCGAGACCGGGGCCAGCGCGACCCGGCTGGCGCGATCCTGCAAGCCCCAGAGCAACAACGCCGACACGGTGTCGGGGCGCACCCGGCCCAGCATCACGACGGCGCCTTCCTGCCCGGCGCGGAACGCCGCCTGATCCAGGAACCGCCGCATCACCGTTGGCGTCTGGCCGGCCCCGTCGAAGTCACGGAATACCACAGCCGAGGGCACGCCATCGCGCGCCGCAAGCTTGTGAACCGTGTTCAGCCCCTTTCCTTGCGTGATCAGGCCCCGGCCGGTGCCAGCCGCAATCGCTGTCACCTGATCCGACAGCGGACGGTTGCCCTGAATGCCGGTACGCGTGCCTTCAAGAAGCGCGACGGTTTCGGGTACGGCTTTCATCCAGACCGACAGCGACACTTCGGCATCCTGCGCAGTGGCGGCCATCGGCATGTCGGTCAGCATCACCACCTCGAACCCGGCGGCGCGATGGCGGGCCATCTTTTCGGCGGCATCCGGTTTGGTCGGATCGACCGCAAAGGTCAGCGGATAGGGAAATTCGCGCAGCGCCTCGACGCCCAGAGCGGCTTCGTCATCGATCAGCACGATCGACAAGAGCGGCTTTTCCTCGGGGTTTTCAAACACCGTCGCATAGGCCGAGATCGGAGGCTCTCCGCCCGTTTCCGCCAGATCCGGCGCGGCTTCTGTCTTGTGGCGGTCGGTCAGCGGCACGACTGGTGTGCCGATTCGCGTGGTCGAAGGCGTACCGGTGCCCTGACGGACCGGAGGCAGGGCTGCGACCCGGGGCGATTCGGTTTCGCTATCGGCCTCCACGGGGGGCTCTGGTGCGTCGGGCACGGCCGTCGGATCGCCGGGCGCGGTCGGGGTCTGTTCCACGTCCGGGACCTGCGGTGTGACAAGCGCGGGTGGCGGGGCCTCTGCCAAGACCGAAGCGTCGCCATTGCGGGTCACCGTGGGCAGTTCGGCGGGTGGCGGCGCAGGCGGTTGTGGCGCCTCGGTGGAGACGCTGGGCGTTTCGTCCTGCTCCGGCGCGGCGGGCGCTTCAAGCGCCGCGGACTGTGTCACAGGCTTTTCGGCCTCGACTTCCAGCGTGGGTGCTTCGCCCGCTTCGGGGCCCGTCAGGCCTGCGGTTGTTTCAGCAATATCGGGCTTGCTTCCCGGTTGCGTGTCCGCCCCGGTGGTGGCCGCGATGGTCTCGCTTTCGCTTGCAGGACCGTCGGGCGCGCGCGGCGCAAGATCGACCAGATCGGCGTCCGGTCCGGGCTGGGCCAGTTCGGCCTCTGCCGTCTCTGGTTGCGTGGGTGCCACAGCGGGCGCATCGCTCGCAACCTCGGGTTGGGGCGAGAGCGGCATCACCAGCGATACCCCCACGCCCACACACAGCACAACCGCCGCACCGGCCAGCAGTCCTCCGAAAAATCCGCCCATATCCTTGTCGCCTCTTTCGTGCTCTTCTTATGCCACTGCCCGGCTTGCGCTCTTGACGCTGCGCGGCAAGCCTGAACAAGTATGGCAACACTATAATGCGGTGGGGCCTCTCCTCACCAGCCCCTAAAACAACGAGCCGACATGCTGCTGCTGATCGATAACTACGATTCCTTCACCTACAACCTGGTTCACTACCTGGGCGAGCTTGGGGCCGAGATGGTCGTGCGCCGCAACGACGCGCTGGACGTGCAAGAGGCGATGGGGATGAAACCCGACGGCATCCTGCTCAGCCCCGGCCCTTGCGACCCGGATCAGGCGGGAATTTGCCTGGCCCTGACCGAGGCCGCCGCCGAGACCAGGACGCCGCTGATGGGTGTCTGCCTGGGCCATCAGACCATCGGTCAGGCTTTTGGTGGCAAGGTCGTGCGCTGCCATGAGATCGTGCATGGCAAGATGGGCATGATGCAGCACAGCGGCAAAGGCGTCTTTGCCGGACTGCCCTCGCCGTTCGAGGCCACGCGCTATCATTCACTGATTGTCGAGCGTGACAGCCTGCCGGATTGTCTTGAGATCACCGCCGAGCTTGAGGATGGCACCATCATGGGTCTCCAGCACCGCGAATTGCCGATGCACGGCGTGCAGTTTCATCCCGAATCCATCGCCTCCGAACACGGCCACGCGCTGCTGCGCAACTTTCTGGCCGTGATGAAGGTTCCGGCATGAGTGACGCACTGAAGCCGCTGATCGACGCGGCCGCCAATGGCCCCCTGACCCGCGCTCAGGCCGAACAGGCCTTTCACGTGCTCTTTGACGGCGAAGCGACGCCCAGCCAGATCGGCGGCTTGCTGATGGCGCTGCGCACGCGGGGCGAAACGGTAGACGAATATGCCGCCGCTGCCGCCGTGATGCGCGCGAAATGCCATGCGGTGTCCGCGCCCGAAGGTGCGATGGACATCGTCGGCACCGGCGGCGATGGCAAGGGCACGCTGAACATCTCGACCGCGACCGCCTTTGTGGTGGCGGGTGCCGATGTGGTGGTTGCCAAACATGGCAACCGCAATCTCAGCTCGAAATCCGGTGCGGCGGATGCGCTGGGGCAGATGGGCATCAACGTGATGATCGGCGCGGATGTGGCTGAAAAGGCGCTGAAAGAGGCCGGTATCTGCTTCATGATGGCGCCGATGCATCACCCGGCAATTGCCCATGTGATGCCGTCGCGGCAGGAGTTGGGCACCCGCACCATCTTCAACATTCTCGGACCGCTCACCAACCCGGCGGGGGTGAAACGGCAATTGACCGGCGCGTTTTCCCGCGACCTGATCCGGCCCATGGCTGAAACGCTGGGCCAGCTCGGGTCTGACCGCGCCTGGCTGGTTCATGGCTCGGACGGCACTGATGAACTGACCATCACTGGCATCAGCTGGCTCGCGGCGCTTGAAGATGGCGTTGTGAAAGAGCTTGAGCTGCATCCCGAAGATGCGGGCCTGCCCGTGCATCCGTTCGAGGCCATCATCGGCGGCACGCCGGAAGAGAATGCACGCGCTTTCCACGCGCTGCTCGATGGCGCGCCCTCGGCCTATCGCGATGCGGTGCTGCTGAACGCCTCTGCCGCGCTCGTGATTGCCGAAAAAGCGGCCGATCTGCGCGAAGGTGTTGAAATCGCGACGGAAAGCATCGATAGCGGTATGGCGCGCAGCAAAATCTCGGCCTTGGCCAAAATCACACAGGACGCCCCATGACGGAAACCATTCTGGACAAGATCAAGGCCTATAAGCTGGAAGAGGTTGCGGCGGACAAGGAAGAGACACCGCTTGAGCGGATGGAAGTGCTGGCCCGCGAGGCGCCCGCCGTGCGCCCTTTTCTGGACTCGTTGCATGAGGCCAAGCGCAGCGGCTACGGGCTGATCGCCGAGATCAAGAAAGCCAGCCCGTCCAAGGGCCTGATCCGCGCCGATTTCGACCCTGCCGCGCTGGCAGCCGCCTATGCGGCGGGGGGGGCGGCCTGCCTGTCGGTGCTGACCGACACGCCCAGCTTTCAGGGCGCGAAAGACTACCTCAAACAGGCCCGCGCCGCCTGCGGTCTGCCAGTGCTGCGCAAGGATTTCATGTATGACCCCTATCAGGTTATCGAGGCCCGCGCGCTGGGAGCCGATTGCATCCTGATCATCATGGCCTCGGTCGAGGATGATCAGGCCGCCGAGTTGGAACAGACCGCGCATGAGTGGGACATGAATGTGCTGATCGAGGTGCATGACGAAGTTGAGCTGGAACGCGCCGCCAAGCTGACCAGCCCGCTGATCGGCATCAACAATCGCAACCTGCACACGTTCGAGACGTCGCTGGATACCACGCGGAAACTGTCCAAACTGGTGCCCTCGGACCGCACCATCGTCTGCGAAAGCGGGCTGCACGCGCCCGAGGAACTGGCCGATATCGCCCGCTATGGCGCGCGCTGCTTCCTGATTGGCGAAAGCCTGATGCGGCAGCAGGACGTGGAAAAGGCCACCCATGATTTGCTGGCCAATCCGCTGGTGCCCGGAGCCATGTGATGGCACTGACCCATTTCGACAGCAAGGGCGATGCCCATATGGTCGATGTCTCGGACAAGGAGATCACCGACCGGATCGCCGTGGCTGTAGGTCACGTGAGCATGCAGCGCGAAACCTTTGAAATCATTTTAGAAGGTCGCGCAAAAAAAGGCGATGTACTGGGTGTGGCGCGGCTGGCGGGCATCATGGGGGCCAAGAAGACTCCTGACCTGATCCCGCTCTGCCATCCGCTGCCGGTGACCAAGGTCGCGGTCGAGCTGACGCTGGACCCGGACCTGCCGGGCGTTCAGGTCGAGGCCACCGTGCGCACCACCGGTCAGACCGGTGTCGAGATGGAGGCGCTGACTGCCGTTTCCACCGCTGCGCTGACGGTCTATGACATGGCCAAGGCCGTGGATAAGGCGATGCAGATCGGCGGTATTCGCGTGGTGTTGAAAGATGGCGGGAAATCAGGCCGCTACGAGGCGCAATGATCTCTGTCGACGAAGCCCGCGCGCATCTGTTTGACCTGGTGTCGCCGCAGGATGTCGAGACCGTCGCGCTGGCGCAGGCCGCAGGCCGGATGCTGGCCCGCGACGCGGTGGCCATGCGTGACCAGCCGCCCTTTGCCGCCTCATCCATGGATGGCTATGCGGTCAAATCAGCAGAGGTCGAGCAGCACGCTATCTTCAAGATCATCGGCGAAGCCGCTGCAGGGAATGGATTTTCCGGCACCGTGAAGCCCGGTCAGGCAGTGCGCATCTTCACCGGCGCCCCGATGCCAGATGGCGCGGACTTCGTGGTCATTCAGGAAGATACCGACCGGCGCGACGATCTGCTCACCATCACCGAGGCACCGGGCGCCAAATCCAATGTCCGCCCCGCAGGCGTGGATTTCGGCATCGGCGACCGCCTGACCGCCCCGCGCCGCCTGTCGCCATCCGATGTCGCCTTGCTGGCCGCGATGAACATCCCGGATGTACCGGTCAGCCGCCAACCGGTCGTTGCCCTGATCTCCAACGGGGACGAGTTGGTCATGCCCGGAGACACCCCCGGACCCGACCAGATCATCGCCTCCAACACGTTCGGCCTGAAGGCACTGTTCGAGGATGTCGGCGCGCAGGTTCGCATGCTGCCGATCGCGCGCGATACCACAAGCTCCCTCACCACCGCGCTGGAGCTGGCCTCGGGCACAGACCTGATCATCACCATCGGCGGCGCTTCGGTCGGAGATCACGATCTGGTCGAAGAGGTCACCGGCGCGCTGGGTATGGAACGGGCTTTCTACAAGGTGCGCATGCGCCCGGGCAAACCGCTCATGGCCGGACGGCTGGGCAAGGCTGCGATGATCGGGCTGCCCGGCAATCCGGTCTCGGCCATGGTTTGTGGGCACATCTTTGTCGTCCCCCTGTTGCGCCACATGCTGGGCCTAGCCAACCCGCTGCCCGAGATCTGCACCGCACCACTGACCGCACCGCTGCCTGAAAACGGGCCGCGTGCGCATTACATGCGGGCGACCCGCACCGGCGACGGAATTGCGGCGGCTGGCAACCAGGACAGCTCTCTGTTGCGCGTTCTGGCAAGCTCGAACGCCTTGATCGTGCGCCCGCCCGGGGACCCGGCCCGTGATACCGGCGACACGGTCGATTACATCCCGCTTTGAAGTCAATGCCAAGCGCATTGACACAAAACAGGAACATGCGTAGAACAAACGTAAACGCATGGAGCAGAGGTGTGCGCAATGCTGACCAAGAAGCAGTTGGATTTGCTGGAATTTATTCATAAACGTCTACAGGTCGACGGGGTGCCGCCCAGTTTCGATGAAATGAAGGTGGCGCTGGACCTGCGATCGAAGTCCGGAATTCACCGCCTGATCACCGCATTGGAAGAGCGTGGGTTTATCCGCAGGCTCGCCCATCGCGCCCGCGCCATTGAGATCGTGAAGCTGCCCGAAAGCCTTGGTGGCGAATCCACCGTCGGCTTCCAGCCCCGCATCATCGAAGGCGACCGGCCCGACGCGCCGCGTCCGGCCAATACTGAACCGGTGGCCGTTCATGCGATGGAACTGCCCGTCATGGGCCGCATCGCCGCCGGTGTCCCGATCGAGGCGATCAGCCATGTGTCCAGCCATGTCTCGGTGCCCGGCGCGATGGTGTCCGGCACCAGCGAACATTATGCGCTGGAGGTCAAAGGCGATTCGATGATCGAGGCGGGGATCAACGATGGCGATATCGTGGTGATCCGCGAAAGTGCCGCCGCTGACAATGGCGACATCGTCGTGGCGCTGGTCGAGGATCAGGAAGCGACGCTGAAACGTTTCTTCCGGCGTGGCAACGCCATCGCGCTCGAGGCTGCAAACCCGGCCTATGAAACCCGCGTTTTCCCGGAAGAGAAAGTGCGCGTTCAGGGCCGTCTGGTCGGATTGATCCGCACCTACTGATCCCTGCGCCTTTTGTCTTTGGCGCGCGGCCCGTGCCAAAGACGTCGCTGGCCCTGTTTGCTGGCGGCAATCTTGCCTGTCTCGCTGATCGACAGGCTGCCGGTCTGGCGCAGCAGGGCCGGATCGACAACCCGGCAGCCTCCGGGCAGATCCAGCGGCACGGCAGTCACGATGATCTGATCGGCAGCGCATCCGGTCACGGTTCTGGCGGCGCGTTTTCCGGCGACATGCACGATCTGCCAGGACTCCAGCCGCATCTTCGGCACCTGCCCCTCACCTGCAGTCCAGCGCGTTGCCGCTGTTGCCTGATCCTTGCCATCGCCATCGTTTTCCAACCAGACCTTGGCCACGAACCCGCTGCCCTTGGCCCGGCTGAGCGCCCTGCCCGTGTCGGTCATCACGCCCACCAGCTTGCCGCTATCGGCGATCAGCACCTGCGGACGTTCCGCCCCTGCCCAGATCCCGAAGGCGCAAAACACCGGCAGCACGCCGACCCATCGCAAACGGCCTTGCCACAGGATCACAAAAAGCGCGCCCAACGTCAGCAACGGCAGAACCAGCGGGCCGGGACTGACCACAAATCCGCGCGCGCCTTCCAGCCCGGCCACGTAATGCGCCACGCCCAATATCCATGTCAGGCCCAGTCCCATCAGTTTCAACCCGATCCACCCCAACCCGAAGGGGGACAAGCACAGCGCCAGAACCGCTGCGGGGATCACCAACAAACCCATAAGCGGCACCGAGAGCAGGTTCGCGGGCAGGCCATAATGCGCGATGGCGTTGAAATGCGCCGCCGCCACCGGCGCGGTGGCGAACCCGGCAACCGCCGATGAGATGACGACCCCGGCCGTGGGTTTCAGCCACTTGGGCAGCACCGAGACCTCCCACCCCCGGATCGCGCCAAAGACCGCCACCAGCGTGGTGGTTGCCGCAAATGACATCTGGAAGCCCGGACTGAGCAGCGACTCGGGGCGCAGCGCGAGAACGATCAACGCGGCCATGGCCACCGCGCGCAAAGAAATCGCACGTCGATCCACCAGCACCGCACACAGCATGACCGAAACCATGATGAAAGCGCGCTCGGTCGCCACATTGCCGCCCGAGAGCGCCAGATAGGCCGCCGCTGCCAGCAATGCACCAATTGCGGCCAGCTTCTTGACCAGCCAACGCAGCGCCAGAGGCGGGATCAGGCAGAGCGCAAACCGCAAGCCCGCAAAGACAAAGCCGGTCAGCAGGCCCATATGCAGCCCCGATATCGCCAGCAGATGCGCCAGGTTGCTGGCGCGCAACGCGTCGAGCGTGGCCAGGCTCACGCCGCTGCGGTCGCCGGTGGTCACCGCAGCCGCAAACCCGCCCACATCACCGGGCAACACCTGTCTGATATGGGTCGACACCGCCATGCGCAGGGCGAAAATCCGCATTCCCGGATGATCCAGATCAGGCGGTGCCACGGTCAGAACCGGAACGCGCGTATAGCCCACCGCGCCGATACTCTTGAACCAGGCGTGGCGGCGGAAATCGAAACCTCCGGGCTCGACCGGACCCTGCGGAGGTGACAGATGCCCGGTGGTCATGATCTGCTGCCCCGGCACTGGCAGTTCGCTCGCATCGCCATGCAGCGACATGCGGACGCGGCGCGGTGTCTCGTCCGGCGCGACGCGCAACAGGCGCACCCGGTCCAGCGTGACCCGCGGCGCGTCCGAGGCTGACCGATCCAGCCCGACGACACGCCCCTCGACCGGGCCGTAATAGTGCCAGTCCAGCACCGGGCCAGCGACTTGATGCGCCCGGTAGCCCGACAGAAGGAACCCGATGGCCGCCAGGGCCAGCGCCGCGCCAAGCGGCGTCCATGCACCCGGATGGCGCAGCGCCACCCAGGTCCCGGACAGCGCTGCCAGAACCACGGCGACGTAAAACGCCATCGACGGCTCCTGCGGCAGCAGAAAATAGGCACCGATCCCCAGCGCCATGCAGACCGGCGCCCAGGGAAACAGGTACCCGCGCTGCCGCAGCAGCGCCGCCTCGATCCGCGCCAGAACGCGCATGCTTGCTCCTGTCCGTCCGGCTCGTTATTCAGACGGCAACGCTATCTCCCCCATGGTTACCAAAAGGTAAAAGGCATCAATGTCTGATCAGGTTGTCACCCGTTTCGCCCCGTCTCCGACCGGGTTCCTGCATATCGGCGGCGCGCGCACGGCGCTGTTCAACTGGCTCTATGCCCGGGGCCGGGGCGGCAAGTTCCTGCTGCGGATCGAGGATACTGACCGCGAGCGCTCCACTCCCGAGGCGACGGCGGCGATACTGCAGGGCATGGCGTGGCTTGGCCTGGATCACGACGGCGAGGTGATCAGCCAGTTCGAGGGGGCCGACCGCCATGCTGAAGTGGCTCTGCAACTGTTGGCAGACGGCAAGGCCTATAAATGTTTCGCGACCCAGGACGAAATTGCCGCCTTCCGCGAGCAGGCGCGGGCCGAGGGCGCTTCCACTCTCTTCCGCAGCCCGTGGCGTGATGCCGATGCCACGACCCACCCGGACGCGCCTTACGTGATCCGCATCAAGGCCCCGCAAGAGGGCGCGACGGTGATCCGCGATCAGGTGCAGGGAGACGTGACCATCCGCAACGAGCAGTTGGACGATATGGTTCTGCTGCGCTCGGACGGCACGCCGGTCTATATGCTTGCCGTGGTGGTGGACGATCACGATATGGGCGTGACCCATGTGATCCGGGGCGATGATCACCTCAACAACGCCGCCCGCCAGATGATGATCTATGAGGCGATGGGCTGGGACGTACCGGTCTGGGCGCATATTCCGCTGATCCATGGACCGGACGGCAAGAAGCTGTCCAAACGTCACGGCGCGCTGGGGGCGCAGGAATATCAGGCGATGGGCTATCCCGCCGCCGGAATGCGCAACTATCTGGCGCGCCTGGGCTGGAGCCATGGCGATGATGAATTCTTCACCGACGCACAGGCGCGCGACTGGTTCGACCTGGACGGAATCGGCAAAAGCCCGGCCCGGTTCGACCTGAAGAAGCTGGAAAACCTCTGTGGTCAGCATATCGCCATTGCCGATGATGCTGCGTTGCGGCAGGAAGCCGAGGCCTACCTGGCTGCGGCAGAACAGCCCGCCTTGACGCAGGCACAATCAACCAATCTTGAACGCGCCATGTTCTGCCTCAAGGATCGGGCGCGCACCTTCCCGGAACTCATTGAAAAGGCAGAGTTTGCCCTGACCTCGCGCCCGATCGAACCGGATCAGAAGGCGGCCAAGGCGCTAAATTCTGTATCCGACGGTATACTGAAGGATTTGACGCCGCATCTGCAAAATGCTAGCTGGTCGCGAGAGAGCTTGGAGGAATCCCTGTCCGCCTTCTGCGAGGCGCGCGAATTGAAATTCGGCAAACTGGCCGGACCCCTTCGCGCCGCATTGGCGGGCCGGTCTGTAACACCTTCGGTGTTTGACATGATGGTCGTACTGGGACGCGAAGAGGTCCTTGCCCGACTGGCAGACGCGGCGGAACTGGCCCGGTCGTCCTGACACGGGCTGCGCCTCCCCGATAACCCGGCTTGCGCGGTCCCCGCGCGAGCGCCATCCGCACGGTTCTGATGCCTCCGTCTGGCACCATTGCCGTGTTTCAAAGAGGAAGGGACATAATGACTGAAAACAAGAAATCGGCCACGCTGAACGTACACGGCAAAACCTATGATCTGCCGATCTTCTCGCCAACTGCCGGCCCGGACGTGATCGACATTCGCAAGCTTTACAGCGATGCAGGTGTCTTCACCTACGACCCGGGCTTCACGTCGACCGCGAGTTGCGACAGCACGATCACCTATATCGATGGCGACAAGGGTGAATTGCTGCATCGCGGCTATCCGATCGATCAACTGGCCTCGCAGTCGCATTTCCTCGAAATGTGCTATCTGCTGCTCTACGGCGAATTGCCGAAAGCCGGCGATCTGGAAAACTTCGAGAGCACGATTACCCGTCACACCATGCTGCACGAGCAGATGCAGTATTTCTATCGCGGGTTCCGCCGGGATGCACATCCGATGGCGATCATGGTGGGTGTCGTTGGCGCGATGTCGGCCTTCTATCACGATTCGACCGATATTCATGATCCGCATCAACGCGAGGTCGCCTCGCACCGGCTGATCGCCAAGATGCCGACCATTGCCGCCTGGGCCTATAAATACCACATCGGCCAGCCGTTCATCTATCCGCGCAACGATCTGGACTATGCGTCGAACTTTCTGCGCATGTGCTTCGCCGTTCCGGCCGAGGAATATGAGGTCAATCCGATCCTCAGCCGCGCGATGGACCGGATTTTCATGCTGCAGGCCGATCACGAGCAGAACGCATCAACCTCGACCGTGCGTCTGGCCTCGTCGTCGGGGGCAAACCCGTTTGCCTGTATCGCTGCCGGTATCGCCTGTCTCTGGGGTCCGGCGCATGGTGGCGCCAACCAGGCATGTCTGGAAATGCTTGAGGAAATCGGGTCGGTGGACCGCATCCCGGAATTCATCGACCGCGCCAAGGACAAGGCGGACCCGTTCCGCCTGATGGGCTTTGGCCACCGGGTCTACAAGAATTTCGATCCGCGTGCGACGGTGATGAAGCAATCGGCGGACGAGGTTCTGGACCTCTTGGGGATCGAGAACAACCCCAAGCTTCAGGTCGCCAAGGCGCTGGAGAAACAGGCGTTGGAAGATCCCTATTTCGCCGAGAAGAAACTGTTCCCCAATGTGGATTTCTATTCGGGCATCGTGATGGAGGCGATGGGCTTCCCGACCTCGATGTTCACGCCTATCTTCGCACTCAGCCGCACCGTGGGCTGGATCAGCCAGTGGAAGGAAATGATCGCAGATCCACAGAACAAGATCGGCCGTCCGCGCCAGTTGTATCTGGGCGAAACCGCGCGCGATTACGTGGATATCGAAAAGCGTTGATCCCAGCGCTACGTTTCAAAAGGCCTCGATTTTATCGGGGTCTTTTCTTATGTGGACGACTGTCAAGCGTTACGACTGATGCTTCGGAAGATCATTTAACCACACAATAGCGGCTTCGAGCCCAACCTGTGATTTCGAATTTCTCGCTGCGCACTCGCAAAATGGGGATCGCTGCTGCCGCAGCATCTCTTGATGCTTCTCTGTAGCACAGTGAGCGGCCATTCGATTCCGGGCAAGTCGGGTCCAAATTGGCCGGTGCATTGGTGCCGTGACAAACGACGCATACGAGACCCGATAGCGTTGCCATGCACTCATGGTTCCGACAAAACGAAGCGCTTTCCAATCTAACGATCAAATGCCGCCTTCAGATGGTTCAGCACCATGGCGACATGCTGTTCTCTGATCGCGTCTCGAAGGTGTTCATCCTCAATGTTCGGGAGCAGCTTCATCATAGTACTCCAGGTCTGAAAGAACAGGATCGCGCTGGCGAAGGCCAGGGTTTCGGAAATCGGATGCGGAGCGATTCGCAACAGAGTTTCGGTCAAAATCCGCGCATTGTGCAGGGTCGTTCTCTGATCCGCGATTTCAATTGCCGGGTCCACGCCCGTCGAATTCCAGATCTTCTGCAAGCATGGGCTCTGCTGCACCAGATCATGGGCGGTTGCTGACGCGGCGACCACAAACCCCTCAAGCTGATCCCAATTCGTCAGTTGCGAAAGGCCCGCCTTCAAAGTGGAATCAATCCCTGCCACCTGGTCTTCAAAAAGCTTTGTTAACAATGCGGTACGTGTTGGAAAATACTGGTAGACCGACCCGACCGGAACTCCGGCAACGCGGGCCACCTCGGTCATTTTCACTGTCGCCACATCGCTTTCGATCAGCAATTTCTCGGTCGCATCAAGGATCGCACGAACCCGCTTGCGGCTACGCGGCTGCGTGGGTTCGCGCCAGGATGACGCTGCGGAAGTTTCGGCCATTATACACCTTTTCTTGACAGAATACGTGAATAACTCTCATATTTCGAACATGAAGGTTGCTCATGCCTTGATTGTCAATGCTTGACACCGCCCCGGAGGAGAAAATTATGCCGCGCACCACACCTATGGCCGACTATTTGAGTGAACGTGATGGGCACCTGTTCGTTGATGACATTGATACAACAAAGCTTGTTGAGGAATTCGGCAGCCCGCTTTTCGTGATGTCGGAGCAGCAGCTCCGCAACAATGCACGTCGCTTCCACGCCGCCTTTGCCAAGCATTGGCCGGACGGGCCCGTTGATATCATGCCCGCCAACAAGGCAAACTGGAACCAGGGTGTCTGGGCGGTTCTGGCAGACGAAGGTCTGGGGGCCGACATCTATTCGGCAGGTGAATTGCATTGCGCCCTGAGCCTGGGCCTTGATCCCAACCGCATTTCCGTCAATGGCGGCGGTAAGACCGACGAGACGCTGCGCAAATGCATCATCGAAGGCGTTCGCATCACGGTCGAGGAATTGAACGAACCAGAGCGGATCAACAACATTGCCAAGGAACTGGGCAAGACCGCCAAAATCCGCCTCCGGGTCAAACCCGACTTCCCCGGCATTTGGCGCCGCACGGATTTCGCGGTGGAATCGCTCTCGGTCGACCTTGGCCTGCAAATCTACAAAGCCGGTATCCCCGCCCAGTATCTCGAAGAGCTTGGCCGCGAAGTGCTGAAAATGAGCAATGTCGAACTGGTCGGCCTGCACTTCCACTCCGGTCGCTGGCGGAGCGATACCTGGTACTGGAAAAAGCTGATGAAAGGATATGCCGAGCTGATCCTGCGGCTCAGCAAGGCATGGGGCGGGTATCGCCCGCAGGAACTGGATATCGGCGGTGGATTTGCGATTGAGGCCGACCCTCTGCACGGGCTAAAAACCCGGATGCACGCGATCGAGACCTTCTTCACCTACCCGTTCGAACTGCTGGCGCATGTTTTCGGCAAGGCGGGTCGCTACAAGTTCATGGGTTTCGCCATCGAAAAGCTGATGCAATCCAAACCCGGCAGCCAGCGCGCTCCGACCATCGAGGAATACGCCGAGGCCGCCGTGACCACCTTCCGCGATACCTTGCTTAAAGGTGGTATGGACCTGAAAGGCATTCGTCTGCAGGCCGAACCGGGCCGCTCTTTCTTTGGTAATGCCGGCATTCACCTGACCAGCGTGAAGCGGTTCAAGAAACAGACGAAACCGATCAAGCTGAACTGGGTGCTGACCGATACCACGGCCTTCTTCATGAATACCGGCGTGATCGAGTTCAGCCTCAACGATTTCCGCATCGCCAACAAGCTCAACGCCGAGGAAACCCATGTCGCGGATGTGGTCGGCCATTCCTGCCACGGGGATCGCATTCTACCGACCGTGAAGGTGCCGGAGCTGGAAAACGGCGACCTGATCGCGCTGCTGGACATGGGCGCCTATCAGGAAATCTCGGCCAGTAACTTCAACGCCCTGCCGCGCCCGCCCGTGGTCTTGGTGAACGGATCGCAAGCAGACGTTATCAAACGCGGCGAGACCATTGAGGACGTCTATGCCCGCGACATTATCCCGCCGCATCTTCGCCGGGAAGAAAAGATCGCCTGATCGAGCAAACTGACCGACCACCGAATGGAAAGAGCTGAGGCTTGCACCATTCGGTGGTTGAGTCGCCCCCGCGCTATCTCCCGCCACGCATTCTCAAAGAAGGGCGGTTTGATAGCCAGCCTTCATCGCGGAATCGAATGGCCGTTCTGGCGACGTCGGCTGCAACGCAGCGATGGGTGTGCCGCACGCGCGAGTGGATGTTGCGCAAGCAACAGCCACGCGAGCAAAAGGCGGGTTTGTCCGCACAGCCGACATTGTAAGGTAGGCACCAGATCCCAGCCCGCTCGCGGGTTGCGCGGCAAGATTGAAGTCATACCAACACTGTCCACCGGCCTTGCGTAAGCCTTTTCTGATTCGTGCCTGTCTGAATGCAGGATCACCAAGTACCGTTTTCGGTACGCGCCGGTGGTGAGGGTGCCGCCTTTTTTTGCTGTCGGTTATTCCGACCAAGACCCGCGCGACACCCACAACTGGCAACAACGGCGGGTCCACCGTCATGCGCCAGAGCTTGATTGCGAGTTTGCGGGCAACGGCCACAAGGGCCTTCTGCCCGATCCCATGCTTCGCGAAATGGTGGCTGCAGATTACTTTGGCCTCTGGATCGCGCCAGGGCCATTGCCAAGCTGCCTCGACCAGTATGCCACGCAAGCGTTTCTGGCCGACTGGACGCAGCTTTGCCCGCGCCGGGCTGTCGCCGCTCTGGCTGACGACAGGCGCGAGGCCTGGGTATGACGTGACGTCTTCCGACCTGTTGAACCGCTCTGGTGAGAACAGTTCTGCCAGAAAATGCGCCGCCGCCGTCTCGCCCACGCCGATGATCGAGGTCAACCGCCGGAACCGATCCGGGTGCATCCGCATGGTAGCGGTTCGGATCTTGGCTCGCAGCATCTTGTCCTCAGCAAGCAGGAACAGATACTCGCGTACCATCGAGGCCAACGTCATGCAGTGTTCCGGCGGAATTGGCAGCTCTGACAGATCAATGGATGCGGCCAGAGGCCACTTTTGCAAGCTGGCCGGTTCCTCGATGCCCGAAGTCGGCAGAAAGTTCTTGATCTTCTGTTTGATCTTGCCACGGCTTTCCGCGATCCGTTTGCGTCGCCGGACAAGGGCGCGATAGCCTTCCTGCTCAACGGTAGGAATGGCGATGGGCCGGACTCGTGGACCAAATGGGTGATCTGACACCCGAGGCCAGCCAACTGTTCGGCCAGCGCCTCTTCACCGGATGAGCAAGTGTAGGTCTCAAACACCCCGCCGTCCGGTTCGAACAGAGCAACCGAACAGGTTTTCTTGTGAACGTCTGGCCCGACATAGATTGGCCGATCCTCAACGGCGGCGGCGAACCGCGAAATCCGGCTTGCTTTCTTGACCATGCTGGACACTCCTGGGGTTGGAAAACCCCGGCATCGCAGCATTCAGCGGCAACACCGTCCAGCATGGTATTTTTCTTGCGTCAACCGGCATGTCCTTGCCGCCCTGCCACTCCCCGCCTCGCAAGAACCGGCCTGCCGCGCAACATATTGAAAAACCTGTCGTCATTCAGACATCTTGCGCTGATAATCGAATAGTAGATTCACATGTTCTGAAAAGGTGTCTCACATGTCCAGATTGATTGGCATTGTCGTCGTTCTCGCCGCCCTTGCTGCGGTCTATTATTTTGCAATCTATCAGGAGCCGACCCCCTCCGAACAAATCGAAACAGCTGCACAGGACGCGGGCGATGCGGTTCAGGATGCTGCCTCGGCGCTGGGTGAGGCAGTGTCCGACGCGGCACAATCGGTGACGGAACAAGCCGGAGACACTGTGGCCGCGATTCAGGAGCAGGGCGCGCAAACGCTCGAAGACGCGTCTGGTGCCGTGACGGAAACGATCAACAACTCCACCTCGGCCCTAACCGACGGCGCGGCAGGTCTTCAGCAGCAGGGTCAGGAGTTGATCAAGCAATTGCAGGATGACGGGCTGCTGACCGAAGCCGGGTTCGATTACGACAAAGTCGTCAGCCAGGTCGAGGCCAGCCCGCTGGTGCAGGTGGTCAAGGATCAGTTCATCGCCATCGTCGGCGAGATTCGCGACGCGCCCGAACAGCTCGATACCGGGCTGGACAAGCTCAAGGCGCTTTTCCAGGGCTGACCACCCGCGCTGATTGACAGCCCGGACCACGCATGTTGTCCTGACCTCCAAAGAACAACCTGCCGCAACCGCTTTTGCTTGGCTGCGGCGGTCGCCCGATGCGCTCCCCCGCGCCGGTGACCCAACAGGAGGACAGGATGAGCGATTTTCCCGACACCATGCAGGCCGCGATTTTAGTCCATGACGGCTATGCGCCGACGGCCACCGGCCCGGTCATCGACGATGCGGCAGACTGGTTGCAGGCGGTCGAAATACCGGTGCCGCAGCCCGGCGCGGGCCAGGTTCTGATCCGGATGCGGGCCTCTTCGGTCAACCCGTCCGATCTGCACTTCATCAAAGGCGAATACGGCCAGCCCCGCGTCAAGGACCACCCCGCCGGGTTCGAAGGCTGCGGTGACGTGGTCGCCACCGGTGCGGGGGCCGAACAACTGGCCGGGCAGCGCGTCGCCTTTGTCGCCGCGGGATCAGGCGCATGGGCGGAATATGTCGTGACCCCGGCACTGATGTGCATCCCGCTGCGCCCTGATGTCTCGGATTTCGACGGGGCCGCGCAGATCGTGAACCCGCTGACTGCGATGGCCATGGTCGATATCGCCAAACAGGCGGGCGAGGCGTTCATCATCTCGGCCGCGACCAGCCAGTTGGGCAAGCTGATGTGTGCGCTGGGCCGTGATCTTGGCCTGTCCCCCATCGCGCTTGTACGCCGTGCCGATGCGGTTGACCAACTCAAGGCGTTGGGGGCGGCCGAAGTTCTGGTGACCAGCGACGCCGGTTTCACCGACCGGCTGGCCGAGGTGATGCGGGCATTGAAGCCGCGCATTTTCCTGGATGCCGTGGCGGATCAGCAATGCGAAACCATCTTCACCGCCATGCCCAACGGCGCGCGCTGGATCATCTACGGCAAGCTCAGCACCGAACCGCCCGCGCTGACCCAGACCGGGCAGCTGATCTTCATGGGAAAACGGATCGAAGGGTTCTGGCTGACCCAGTGGATGACCAGCACCCCGCCGCAAGATCAGATGCGCGTGGTGGGTGAGGTTCAGGCCCGTTTCGCCGATGGCCGCTGGAGCACCGATGTCGCCGCAACCATCCCTTTGCGCGATCTGGTCGCCACCCTTGCCGAAACATTGAAAACCACCAAAGGCAAGGTCATGATCGTCCCCGAGTGATCGCCAACCCGACACACCAAGTCTCAGCGGCACGAGGAGGAACGATTGGACAATCTGCAGTTGGTGATCAGCGGGCTGGCAAATGGCTGTGTTTATGGCCTGATCGCGCTGGGTTTCGTGCTGATCTACAAGGCGACCGAGGCGGTCAATTTCGCCCAGGGCGACATGATGATGCTGGGCGCCTTTGTCACCATCGGGTTGACCAATGCAGACCATATGGGTCTGCCGTTCTGGGTGGCGGTGCCTATCTCGCTGGGGCTGATGGCGGGGTTTGGCGTTCTGCTCGACAGGCTTTTGATCCGGCGGATGTTCGGGGAAAGCCAGACCTCGGTGGTGATCCTGACCATCGCTCTGGGCTTTGTGATCCGCTTCGTGGCCGGGCTGATCTGGGGGCATGAACCGCAAACGCTGCAAAACCCGCTGGCAGGCAGGGACATCCGCTTTGGCGGCCTCGTGCTGGGGCTGGAGGATGTGGCGGTGATCGTCGTCACGGTCCTGCTGACCCTGTCGCTTTACCTGTTCTTTGCCCGAACCAAGCTGGGCTTGGCCATGCAGGCCGCCTCGCAGAACCAGTTGGCGGCCTATTACATGGGGATCCCGGTGAAACGGGTGCAGGGGCTGATCTGGGGTCTTGCGGGCATGGTCGCCTGCGTCGCCGGCATCCTTTTTGCCGCCAAGGGCGCGGTTGATCCCAATTCCGGCCTGCTGGGCATCAAGGCCTTCGCGGCGGCGGTGATCGGTGGCTTCGGCAGCCTGCCCGGCGCGCTGGCGGGCGGGCTGATCGTCGGCTTGATCGAGCCGTTTGCCAGCCGTTACATCGCCGCAGGCTATAGCCAGATCGCGCCTTATGCGCTTGTTCTGATCGTGCTGATCGTGCGGCCTCATGGCCTGTTTTCACAAATCCGCCTCAAGAAGGTCTGACGCAGATGCGGATCGTGTTCAAAACCAGCTATCTGCAGGATATCCGCCCCTGGAAACACGGCTATCAGCTGTCGCTCTATCTGATCCTGCTGGCCCTCGCGCTTGCCGCGCCTTTGCTGCTGGATGATTTCTATCTGGGCGAGTTGACCAATGTGCTGATCTGGGCCATCGCGGGCATGGGCCTGATGGTGCTGACCGGCCATACCGGTCAGGCCAGCCTGGGCCACGCGGCGTTTCTGGCGCTGGGCTGTTACGCCAATATCATCCTGCTGGAGCAGGGTTTGCCGTTTCTGCTGGCTTTTCCGCTGGCCGGGCTGATCACCGGCATCCTTGGCGTGATCATCGCCATCCCGGCCCTGCGGATGCATGGCATCTATCTGGCCATCGCCACGCTGGCGCTGTCGGTGCTGATGGATGACATCATCGTTCTGAGCGAGCCGCTGACCGGTGGCGTGGCGGGCAAGTTCGCCCCGCCGGTGAGCGTACTGGGCATCGAGATCGACCGTTGGGGCACCCCGCGCGCCTTCTACTGGCTGGTCTTTGCGGTCACGGTTATCGTGACGTTGGGCTATATCAACCTGCTGCGATCGCCGCTGGGGCGCAGCTTCATCGCCGTGCGCGACAGCGAGGTCTCGGCCCAGGCGATGGGTGTGCATATCGCGCGCACCAAGGCGATGTCGTTCTTCCTGTCCTGCGCGATCACCGGTCTGGCGGGCGCGTTGATGGGGCTCTTTGCGGGCGCTTTCAACAACGAGACTTTCAGCGTGGTGATCTCGATCCTGCTGCTGATGATGATCGTGATCGGCGGGCTGGGCTCGATCCATGGCGCGTTTCTGGGCGCGGTCGTGATCGGCTTCCTGCCGCAATTCCTGTCGATCAGCAAGGAATGGGTCGGCGCGCTGATCGGCGGCAACACGGTCGCGATTCCCGGTTTGGAAACAGGGGTGTTCGGCCTGATCCTGATCGTCTTCGTGTTGTTCGAACCGATGGGCATCTATGGCCGCTGGCTGAAAATCCGCACCTGGTTCGAACTGTTCCCCTTCTACCGCCGCGACATGTTCAAACGCCAGAAATCCTATCTCAAGACGGAGCGTCTGCGATGAGCCTGCTGACGCTGGAAAACGTCACTTTGCGGTTCGGGGGGCTGACGGCGGTCGACGCCCTCTCTTTCGCCGTCGAACCGGGTGAGGTTTTTGCCATCGTCGGCCCCAACGGTGCCGGAAAATCCACCGTTTTCAACCTGATATCCCGGTTTTATGATCCTGTATCCGGCGCTATCCACCTCGAATCCGAAGACCTGCTGGCGCATAAGGCCAGCGATGTCGCCAATCTGGGCATCGCGCGGACCTTTCAGAATATCGAACTGTTTGAACATGCCACCGTGCTGCAGAACCTGCTGGTCGGGCGGCACCGGCATCGGCGCAGCACGATGTTGTCGGAACTGCTGTTCCTACCCTCGGTCCGCCGTGCCGAGATCGAGAACCGCGAGAAGGTCGAAGAAATTATCGATTTCCTCGACCTGCAGCCCTATCGCGACAAGATGATCGCCGGGCTGCCTTATGGCGTCCGCAAGGTGGTCGAGGTCGCCCGCGCCCTGGCCACTGATCCGCGCCTCTTGCTGCTTGATGAACCGGCCTCGGGGCTGTCGGTCGAGGAAACCAGCGACATGCGCTGGTGGATCGAGGATATCCGCCGCCAGATGGGGATCACGGTGCTGATGGTCGAACATGACATGGGGCTGGTCTCGGGCGTTTCGGATCGCGTGCTGGCTATGGCTGATGGCGCCAAACTGGCGCTTGGCACCCCGAGCGAGGTGCAATCGCATCCGGCGGTGATCGAGGCCTATCTGGGCCGCGCCTCATGAGCGCGCCGATCCTCTCCGTCCGCAATGTGGAAAGCTACTATGGACCGATCATGGCGATAAGGGGCGTGTCGATTGACGTCGCCCAGGGCCGGATCGTCACCATTCTGGGGGCCAATGGCGCGGGCAAGACCACGTTGATGAAGACGATCTCGGGCGTGATGGACCCCGAAAAGGGCGCGATCACCTTCGAGGGCGACGAGATACAGGGACGCGAACCGCATAAGATCGTCGAGCGCGGCATCGTGCATGTTCCCGAAGGGCGCGAGGTCTTTCCCCTGCTCACGGTCGAGGAAAACCTGAGCCTTGGCGCTTACACCCGACATGACAAGGTACAGATCGAACGCGACCGCGAACTGGTGTTTTCCTACTTCCCGATCCTCGCCGAGCGGCGCATGGCCGAGGCGGGCACGCTGTCGGGCGGGCAGCAGCAGATGCTGGCCATCGGTCGCGGATTGATGGCCGGGCCGCGCCTGATGCTGCTGGACGAGCCGTCACTGGGCTTGTCCCCCCGGCTGGTGCAGGAAATATTCGACATTCTCGCAAGGCTGAACCGCGAGCAGAACATGACCATCGTTCTGGTCGAACAGAACGCCGCCGCCGCGCTGGACCTGGCCGATGACGGCTATGTCATGGAAGTGGGCCGCATCGTGATGAGCGGCAGCGCGCAGGACATTGCCGCCTCGGACGACATTCAGAACTTCTATCTCGGCGTGCAGGAGGACGGCGCGCGCGAAAACCGCCGCTGGAAACGGCGCAAGACGTGGAGGTAGACGGAATGGATGCCAGCGCCCTGCCCCCCCGGATTGACATCAACGGGATCAGCCTCAACGCCGATCCGGGCCAGCGCCCGCTGCAGGTGGATAGCTGCACCACCATCGTCAGCCTGTTTGCCAGCCGCTGCGCCGGTCTGGGCGCCCGCACCGCGCATCGCGAGAAAGACATGGGGCTGTGGAAATCCTATAGCTGGGACGACTACTGGACCCACGCCAAATGGATCGGCCTCGCCCTGCGCAAACTGGGGCTTGAGCGCGGCGAGGTGGTCTCGATCCTCAGCGAGGACCGCAAGGAATGGGCCTGGCTGGATCTGGGCATTCAATGCGTGGGCGGCATCGCCTCGGGCGTCTACACCACCGATTCCGACAAACAGCTTTCCTATCTGCTGCGCGACAGTGACAGCCGGTTCCTGATCGTCGAGAACGAGGAGCAGCTGGACAAGTTCCTGCATATCGAGGGCGAGGTGCCCGATCTGCTGAACGTGATCATCCTCGAAGACGAGGGGTTGCACGATCTGAACCACCCCAAATGCCTGATGATCGACGCGTTGTACCGGATCGGTCAGCAAGCCGAGGCGGCGCAACCCGGCCAGTTCGAGGCAGAAATCGCCAAGGCCGATCCCGGCGATATCGCGTTGCTGATATACACCTCGGGCACCACAGGCCCGCCGAAAGGTGCGATGCTGAGCCATGAGAACATCATGGCGGCGATCTCTTCCTGGCTGCATGCGCTGCCGGTTTTCGACACCGACGAGCAGCTCTGCTTTCTGCCGCTCTGCCACATCCTGGAACGCGGTGTGTCAATCTATCTGCCGCTGGCCTCGAAATGCAAAGTGAACTTTGCCGAAAGCCCGGAAACCGTGTTCAGCAACCTGCAGGAGGTCTCGCCCTCGACCTTCATCGCCGTGCCGCGGGTCTGGGAAAAGATTCACAGCCAGGTCACGATCCTGATCAACGAGGCCACGCCGCTGGGCCGCAAAGCCTTTCACGCGGCCCTGGTTACAGGCATCAAGCGCGCCGCGTATCTGACGGAAAACAAACCGGTTCCTCTTGATCTGGCCTGGCGATTCCGGCTGTGGGATTTTCTGGTTCTGCGCAATCTGCGGCGCATGCTGGGTCTGGACCGGCTGCGGCGCGGCGGTTCCGGCGCGGCGCCGATCTCGCCCGAACTGCTGCGCTGGTACTGGGCCATCGGTGTGCCGCTGGTCGAAGGGTTTGGCATGACCGAGACCGCCGGCATCGCCACCATCAACACGCCGGTGACCAACCGCATCGGCACCATCGGCCGCACCGTGCCGGGAACCGAGTTGCGGATATCCGAGATCGGTGAGATCGAGGCGCGCGGGCTCAATATCTTCAAGGGCTACTGGCGCAACAATGAAAAAACCGCCGAGACATTTACCGACGACGGCTGGCTGCGCACCGGTGATATGGGCCGGATCGACGACGACGGTTTTGTCACCATCACCGGGCGGATGAAGGACATCCTGATCACCGCAGGCGGCAAGAACATCGCGCCCGCCGAGATCGAGAGCCGGCTGAAGTTCTCGCATTTCATCTCGGACGCGGTGGTGATCGGCGATGCGCGCAAATACCTGACCGCGCTGATCATGATCGATCAGGAGAATGTCGAGAAATTCGCGCAGGAGCAGAAAGTGCCGTTCTCGGATTTCCCCTCGCTCTGCGCCGCAAAGGAGGTCCGCGCGCTGATCGGAGGCGAATTGGACCAAGCCAACAAGGATTTCGCGCGGGTCGAGCAGATCAAGGATTTCCGCATCATCGACGTGCTGCTGACCGCCGAGGACGAAGAGTTGACCGCCACGATGAAACTCAAGCGCGGTCAGGTGGAAAAGAGCCATGGAAAGCTGATCGAAGAGATGTACCAATAGAAATATTTTCAGGGAGGAAGATATGAATCGGATTATGGGAGGCATCGCCGCCACCGCGCTTGCGTTGAGCGGTTCAGCATGGGCTGAAACGCAGGGTGTCAGCGACAGCGAAATCGTCATCGGCGCTGTCACCGATCTGAGCGGTATTTTCGCCGCCGCCGGGGTTCCGGCCACCAAGGGTGCAAACCTCTATTTCGACGAGATAAACGCCGAAGGCGGCGTGCATGGCCGCACGATCCGCTATGTGGTCGAAGACAACGGTTATCAGATGCCGCGCGCGATGCAGGGCTATAACAAGCTGCTCAATCGCGACAAGGTCTTTGCCATGCTCATGTCGCTGGGCACACCGATGAACGTGGCGGGCTTCAAGCTGCTCGATCCCAAGGGCATCCCGAATGTCGCCCCCCTGTCAGCCGCGCGCCAGATGCTGCAGGAACCAATGGACAACAAGTTCACCACCACGTCATCCTATTACGATCAGGCGCGTATTGGCGTGAAGTATCTCAGCGATCAATATGGTGCGCAAAAGGTCTGCACCATGTATCTGCCCACCGATTTCGGGGCTGAAATTCTGGAAGGCACCAAGGCCGGCGCCGAAGAGGCCGGGATCGCATTTGTGGCCGAGACCACGCATAAGCCGGATGAGACAGATTTCGTCGGTTCCCTGAGCAAGCTCAGGGAAGAGGGCTGCGACATCGTCACCATCGCGCTGGGTGTGCGTCAGGCGATCACCGTTGTCGGCACCGCCAAAAAGATGGGCCTTGAGGATATGAACTTCCTCGGGACCTTCGCCAGTTTTCTGACCGTCGTGGCCACTGTGCCCGGAGGGGTCACCGATGGCTTTTATGCGGCGTCCAGTTTTCAGGACCTCTGGGCGCGCGCCGATGAACCCGCGCCAAAGGCCTTCATCGAGGAATATCGGGCCGCCTATGGCGAGGACCCGGTGGGGGCGTCAATGCTGGGCTACTCTTCGGCCGAGATGATGGTGAAGGCGCTCGAGGCGGCGGGGCCCGATCTGACCCACGAGGGTTTCATCGCCGCCATGGAATCGCTGGACTATCCCGAGCCCCTGATTGGCAACCACATCCGCTACGGCGACGGAGATCATCAGGGCGCGGACACGATCTTTGTCAATGTCGTTGAAGACGGCAAATGGAAGAAGATCCACGAAGAGTGACCGCTGCACCGATGGAACCGGCAAGGCCATTCAAGTGGCCTTGCTATGCGGCTGCAAAGCTCTTTACCGCCACTTCAACGATCCCCAGCGCGCGGTCCAGGTCCTGCCTCTCGATGGTCAGGGGCGGCGACAGGGTCAGAACATTCCCGGCACTGATCTTGAACGATAGCCCCTGATCGAGGCAGGCATAGAAGATCTGCTCGGCCAGGTCCGGCGCAGGCGTGCGGGTCTCGCGATCCGAGACGATTTCGACGCCGAACATCAGCCCCCTGCCCCTGATGTCGCCGACAATGGCGCAGTCTTTCAAAGCCCCGCGCAAACGGTCCACTGCATGGCTGCCCAGGTGCTCGGCGCGTTCAGCCAGACCTTCGTCTTCGATGATCTGCAAGGTGGTCAGCGCCGCCCGTGCGGTGACCGGGTTCTTTTCGTGGGTGTAATGCCCGATGGCGAAATCGCCCGCAACATTCAGGTCATCCCGCGCCAGCACCGCCGCGATCGGCAACACGCCCCCGCCCAGGGCCTTGCCCAGCGTGACGATATCGGGGGTGATGTCGTCATGCTCAAAAGCAAAGAACCGCCCCGTCTTGCCCAACCCGGTGGGGATTTCATCCATGATCAGCAGCGCGCCATGACGATGGCAGGCCGCCTGCACCGCCTGCCAGTACCCCGGCGGCGGCACCACCGGAACCGCCCGCATCGGTTCGGCAATCACCGCGGCAACGTCACCCTCTCGTTCCAGCGCGAATTCAACCATGCGCGCGCAGGCCAGCGCGCAGGCCTCGGGGCCGGAATGTCCATACGCACAGTGGTAACAATTGAAGGGCGCGACATGTTCCGCCCCCGGCAGCAGCGGTCCGGCCACATGGCTGCGAAAGGTCGCCTCACCCCCGACGCTGGAGGCACCAAAACCCGCACCGTGGAACGCATCCCAGAAACTGATCGTCTTGAACCGACCGGTCGCGGCGCGCGCCAGGCGCAGCGCAACCTCGTTGGCATCCGACCCGCCGGTGGTGAACAACACGCGTGACAGCCTCCCCGGAGCGATCCGGGCAAGACTTTCGGCCAATTCGACCGAAACCTCATTGGTGAACCGGCGCGGCGCGAAGGACAGCGTATCCAGTTGTGCCTTGATCGCCGCAATCAGACGGGGATGACCATAGCCGATGTGATGCACCGAGTTGCCATGGAAATCTATGTAGCGGCGACCCGCCAGATCTTCGATCCAGATGCCCTCTGCCTTTGCGATGGTGGACAGGCAGGGGGTCGAAAGGGACTGATGCAGGAACGCCTCGGAATCTCGCTGCAGCAGGCTGCGTCCCGGATCATCCGGGTCGCGTGCGCGCCATTGCTGCCCCGCCGGCGAGGTGTTGGACTCTCCTTCGGTGTGGCGCTGAACACTCATGGTCTGAACTCCGCTGATAGGCGTGCCCGGCCGACGCCCTGGCAGGCAATCGGTCGACAGCTGGCTTTGGCGCAGGATGGCTGTCGCGCTTCGATATGTAAAATCTATATAAGCTATCAGATGATAATCAGGGCCAATGACCCACCCGCGCGAAGTGGATTTGCAGATTCGAATCAGATGGGTGGTTTTTGGAACATTGCCCGAGCAAAAGCCTCATATCCGATCTTAATCGGTTATTTTTCAACATAAACCCACAATTACCCTCAATTCACTTGCTCCGACTCAGGCGAGTGAATTTTCTTGATTTGTCGCTCTCAGCGAAGGAACCGACGCGTCCGCCAATGGCTATGACCACCGCAAAACCGAATAAACGAAGGGAAGTTCTCGTATTCCCGACAAAGCGTTGCGCAATCCGTATGGCTGACGCTAAGGTTTTCCCATCGACGGTGCCGACACAAATCTGTCGCACTCGCGTGAAAAAAACAGGCTGTCTCGGAATGCGCGGTCGAAATCGACGCGGCGGCCACGGAACCGAACGGAGCAACGGGGGGTGTGTTTTGTTCAATCTCAGTACAGATCGTACGGACCGCCGCAGGTCCATCCCGCATCGCGGGTGTGGCACCCTTGCCCAGACGGAACCCTGTGCGACGCTGCGCGGCACAAGCGGCGCGGTGCATACCAAAAACAAGTCTGACTACGTCCAACAACAGGAGACAACATGAAGAAGGTCCTACTTTCAGGCGCGGCGATCCTGCTGCCCGCTGCCGCATACGCAAACTGCGCGGGCATCACCGTGGCCGACATGCAGGGCATCGCGCCCGGTGCCTTTCCGCAACAATATGATCTGGCAGAATTTGAGGCCGCCGCCGGCTGCACCATGGAATTCTCGGCCAACCCCGAGATCGAGGCGCTGAACGCCCGCATCCAGGGCAATGGCGATCTGCCACCACTGGCCGAGCGCCTGCCGAAAGAGCCGCTGGTGATCGTGCCTTATGCCAGCATCGGGAAATATGGCGGCGAGCTTGACGCGCTGTCCAACGCGACCGAGGCGGGCACCTCGGACTTCCTGTCGACCCGCCACGTCAATCTGGTGCGTTATGCCGACGATCTGCAGACCATCGTGCCCAACATCGCCAAAAGCTGGGAATGGAATGACGACTATACGCAGCTGACCTTTCATCTGCGCGAAGGCCATAAATGGTCCGACGGCGCACCCTTCACCTCGGCGGATGTGAAGTTCTGGTACGACAACCTCGCGCTTGATCCCAATGTGATCGAAAAGCCCAAGGATTATGTTCTGGTCGGCGGAGAGCGGATGACGGTGGACACGCCGGATGACACCACCGTGGTGTTCAACCTGCCCTCGCCCAAGCCGGGCCTGGTCAACCACTTTGCGATCTCGTTTGCGCAAGGCTTCCAGCCCAAGCACTTCATGGGTCAGTTCCACCCCGATATCGACGACAATGCCGATGCCAATGCGCAGGCGCTGGGGTTCGAGAACGGCTATGACGCGATCAAGGCCTATTACGGCAGTTCCGACTGGACGGATACGCCCAGCCCCATGCTGTCGAACCCGGACAAGGTCGCGAACCTGCCCAAGGCAACGCATCCGACGCTGGAAAGCCACATCTACGTCACCGACACCACCGAAGGCCGCTATCTGGTTGCCAACCCCTATTTCCACATGGTGGACACGACCGGTCAGCAACTGCCCTATATCTCGGCGCAGGATGAGCTGTTTGCCAATGACAACGAGGTGCGCATCCTCAAACTGGTCAACGGCGAGGCGGATTACAAATCGCAATCCCTGACCCTGGCGGCGGCCCCGCTGCTGCTGGAGAACGCGGAAAAGAACGACTATTCGGTGCAGTTGAAACCGACCATCGCGATGCCGGCGTTTTCGTTCAACATGACGTCTGAAGACCCTGCAAAGCGCGAAGTGTTCGGCGATCTGCGCTTCCGCCAGGCGATGTCGGTTGCCATCAACCGCGACGAGCTGAACGAGGTGTCGTTCTTTGGTCAGGGTGAGCCGAAGCAATATATCGGTTTCTCGCCCACGCCGGATTTCGTCGATCCGGAACTGACCAAACACATGATCCAGTTTGATCCCGACATGGCCAACGCCCTGCTGGACGAGATCGGCATGGCCGATACCGATGGCGACGGGTTCCGCGAGTTGCCCAATGGCGACAAGCTGGTGCTGAACATGCAGTTCGCCACACAAGGTATCGGCGGCGAAGTGGTGCAGCTGGTCGGCCAGAACTGGGCCGATGTGGGCGTCCAGACCACGGTGAAAGAGGTCACGCCGGATGAGTATCGCTCGGCGCAATCGTCCAACCAACTTGATGTCGGCATGTGGGAAAAAGGCCAGCCGGTCGCCATCGTGCTGGGCAATAACGAGCTGTTCGTGCCGCCGTTCGAGAACTACTTCGGTCACCGCACCGGAATGCTCTGGGCCGAATGGATCGACAGCGACGGAGCCTCGGGTGTCGAGCCGCCGCAATGGGTCACGGATATGGCCGCGGATGTGGATGCCTTCCAGGGTGCGGTTCCCGGTTCGCCGGAACAGGCCGAAATCGGCGCACGTCTGGCCAAGTCGATGGCCGAAAACCTGCCCTTTATCGGGACAGTTCAGGCGCAGAACCTGATTTATCATCGCAATGCGCTGAAAAACGTGCCTGAATTCCAGACACAGTCCTACGAATACTACCGGACCTACCCGTATCTCGCGCCGCAGTGGTGGCTGGACGAGTAAGCCGGTCAGGCGACACAAATAACTGCGGCGGGCGGGTCTCTCGCCCGCCGCAAGACCCAAACCGAAAAATGAACGCCCTCCCGCCAGCGAGGCGGCAAAACCAGGGCGCAAAAACAGGGATTAGGCATGCTGGGCTTTATGCGGTTCGTGGCGACCCGCGCGGCAATGGCTCTGGTGACACTGGTGATCGTGTCGCTGGTCGTTTTCTCGCTCATGGAACTGGTGCCCGGCGATTGCGCCGAGCGGTATCTGGCATTCAAGAACACCCAGGGCTCCGGCATCTCGGTCGCTGATATCGAGGCGGAACGCGTCCGGCTGGGCCTTGACCGTCCGTTTCTGGAACGCTGGGCCAGTTGGCTGGTCAACGCCTTTCGCGGCGATTTCGGCGATAGCTGCATCCTGCGGCTCAACATCTCGCAACTGCTGGGCGACAAGTTCTGGCTGAGCCTGTCGATCTGTCTGGCCTCACTGCTGCTGGCTTATGCCATCGCCCTGCCCGTCGGCATCATCGCCGCCGCCTCGCATAACACGGTCCTGAACAATGTCCTGCGCTTCGTCAGCTATCTGGGTCTGGCGATGCCGAATTTCCTGCTGGCGCTGATCATCATGCTGATCTCGACGGTCTATTTCGGCGATACGCTGACCGGGCTGTTCTCGGATCATTATCGAGACGCGCCCTGGAGTTGGGGGAAATTCGTCGACATGCTCAGCCACGCCTGGCTGCCGGTCTTCATTCTGGGCTGGTCGGCCACCGCCTTTGCGTTGCAGACGGTGCGCGCGTTGATGTCGGACGAGATCGGCAAGCTTTATGTCACCGCCGCCTCGGCGCGCGGGGTGCATGGGCGCAAGCTGCTGTGGCGATACCCGGCCCGGCACGCGCTGGGGCCGATCATCAACTCGCTCGGTTTTGACCTGAACCGCATCTTCAACGAATTGCCCATCGTGGCACTGATCCTGACCCTGACCGAGGCCGGATCGCTGCTGATCGAGGCGCTGGCCCGGTCCAACGACCAGCAGCTTGCGGGCGCCATCATCTTCATGCTGACCGCCTCGATCGTGACGCTGAATTTCGCAACTGACGTGCTGCTCGCGGTTCTCGACCCGCGCGTCCGCAAAAGCATCATCCGGTGAGCGACATGACAACTGAAACCACAAACCCCGCCACCGATAGCGACCAGAAGGCCAAAGAGGCCTATTTCACCGCCTCGCAAGGCCAGTTGATCTGGGCACGGTTCAAGAAACAGCGCAGCGCGATGATCGCCGCCTGGGTGCTGATCGGACTGCTGATCTCGGGGATCTTCGCCTCGTTCCTGTCGCCCTATGACCCGACGGTTGCAGGCCGCGACAAGGATTATCTGAACGGTGCGCCGCAGCTGCCGCAATTCTGCGACGGCAATGGCTGCTCGCTGCGGCCCTTCATTCACCCGGTCGAACGCGAGCGCTCGCTGGCGACAAATTTCCGCTGGGTGACCAAGGTGAACGAGGACAAGCGGGTCTATTTCACCTTCATGCCAAAGGGCTGGGACTATAAGCTCTTCGGCCTGATCCCGATGGACCGGCATCTGTTCGGGGTCGAAGAGGGTTATGTTCACCTGTTCGGCACGGATGCCACCGGCAAGGATATCTACTCGCGGACGCTGCATGCGATCTGGACCTCGATGCAGGTTGGCACCATCGGCGTGGTGATCGCCTTTGTGCTGGCGCTGATCATCGGCGGCATATCGGGCTATTACGGCGGCTGGATCGACAGTTTCATACAAATGATCACTGATGCCGTTCGAACGGTGCCCGCCATTCCGCTTTTCATGGCCATCGCCGCCTTCATCCCGCAGGAATGGTCGGCCGAAACAAGGTTCTTCATCATATCCATGATCCTGGGGCTTATCGGCTGGCCCACCCTGGCGCGGCGGGTGCGCACCCATCTGCTGACCGAGCGCAATCAGGAATATGTGCTGGCCGCCCAGCTCTGCGGTGCCTCACCCGGCCACGTGATCCGGAGGCATCTGCTGCCCAGCTTCACCAGCTATATCATCGTCGATCTGGTGATCTCGTTTCCCTATATGGTGCTCAGCGAAACCGCGCTCAGCTTTATCGGGCTGGGGCTGAAGGACCCGGTCAACTCGCTGGGCGTCATGTTGCAAAGCGTGACCTCGGCCGATGTGCTGCTGAACTACCAATGGTATTTCATCCCCGTCATCTTCTTCATCGCGCTGGTGATGGCCTTCGTCTTTGTCGGCGACGGGCTGCGCGACGCCGCGGACCCCTATTCGGATAGCCACAAATGAGTTCCCTGATCGATGTCGAAAACCTGACGCTGCAATTCCGCACCGATGAGGGGCTGGTGACCGCAGTGGATGATGTGAGCTTTTCGCTGGCCAAGGGCGAGGTGATCGGGCTGGTGGGCGAAAGCGGCTCCGGCAAGTCGGTGACCGCCAAGTCGCTGATGCACCTGAATGCCCACAACGCGGTCTATGCCCCGCAAAGCAAGATCACCCTGCACACCGATGCGGGCGAGGTCGACGTACTGTCGCTGCGCACCGCGCGCGAGCTGAACGTGGTGCGTGGCGGTGCGATCAGCATGATCTTTCAGGAACCGATGGCCAGCTTTGCGCCGGCCATCACCATCGGTAGCCAGATGATCGAGCAGTTGCAATTGCATGGCGACATGTCCAAGGCGCGCGCCAAGGAGATCTCGGTCGAGATGCTGGACCGCGTCGGTATCTCGGACCCGCATAAACGTATCGATCAGTTCGCCTTCGAGCTTTCGGGTGGCATGCGCCAGCGGGCGATGATCGCCATGGCGCTGTCGACACAGCCCAAGCTGCTGATCGCGGACGAGCCGACAACGGCGCTGGACGTGACCATCCAGGCGCAGGTGATCGACCTGATGAAGGATCTGGTGAGTGAATTTCACATGGGCATCATCTTCATCACCCATGATCTGGGTGTGGTGGCACAGACCGCCGACAAGGTCTGCGTCATGTATCTGGGCCGCATTGTCGAGGAAGGCCCGGTGCGCGAGGTGATCCGCCACCCCAAACATCCCTATACGCGCGGCCTGATCCACGCCCTGCCCCGGCTTGACGATCTGGAATCACCGCTGACACCGGTGCCCGGCGACATCCCGTCGCCGTTGGAGCGGCCGCCGGGCTGCGTGTTTCACACCCGCTGTCAGGAAATTCTGGGCGATGTCTGCAAGACCGCGCTGCCCCACGACACCCAGTTGGACGCAACGCACCGGGTGGCCTGCCACCTGCACGACAAGAAGGAGGCCAGCGCATGAGCGACGATATCCTGATCTCGGCCGACCGGCTGACCGTTGGCTATCCGCTCGGCGGCAGCATTCTGCGCAAATCAGTACTGAAGGCGGTGAACGAGGTCTCGGTTCATATCGAACGCGGCTCGTTTTTTGGTCTGGTGGGTGAAAGTGGGTCGGGCAAGACGACGCTGGGCCGCGCGCTGCTCAAGGCGGCGCCGATCACCGGCGGCAGCGCCACCTATCGCGATGACGAGGTCCAGTATGATCTGGCCACGCTCGACGGGGCCGCGTTGAAAGACTACCGCAAGCGCGCGCAGTTGATCTTTCAGGACCCTTATGCGGCGCTGTCCCCGCGCATGACGGTGCGCGACATCATCGCCGAACCGCTCGAAGTCATGGGGCTGACCGCCTCGCGGCAGGAAACCGATGAACGCGTGCGCGAGATCGCGGCAAGATGCCGGTTGAACCTGGAACATCTGCGCCGCTTTCCGCATGCGTTTTCGGGCGGGCAACGGCAGCGGATTTCGATTGCGCGGGCACTGGTCTCGGGGCCGAAATTCGTGGTGGCCGACGAAAGCGTCGCGGCGCTGGACGTGTCCATCCAGGCCGACGTTCTGAACCTGCTCAAAGAACTTCAGTCCGAACTGGGCCTGACCTTCATGTTCATCAGCCACGATCTGTCGGTGGTCGCCCATACCTGCGACCATGTGGCAGTGATGTATCTGGGGCGGCTGGTGGAAACCGCCCCGACTCGCAAGCTGTTTGCGATGCCCCGGCACCCCTATACGCGTGCGCTGTTCTCGGCGATCCCGTCGCTGGACCCCGACGACCGCGGTACGGCACAGAAACTCGAGGGCGAGATCCCCTCTCCGCTGAACCAGCCTCCGGGCTGCAAGTTTCATACCCGCTGCCCCAATGCCATCGACCGCTGCAAGTCCGAAGAACCGCAACTGAAAGATCCCGGTGACGGTCACGAGGTCGCCTGCCACCGCTGGCGCGAGTTGCTCGAGGCTGTTCCCGCATAGACGGTCGTTTTTCGGAAAAGGTAACCAGGCCCGGCCCATCAATTTTTGTGTTGCCGGGCCGGAAATTGGATCTGGCTTCAAATACCTGTCACATCTGCCCCTTACAGGTGCGGGTATTCAAGCAATGGAGCCAGAAATGACCAAGATCGACCCGACCCAGCTTTCCCCCGATGACTGGGATGAGGTAAACTTCCCCCGCCCCGACGAAAACGACTTCGACCGCGTTGTCGAAAGCGCGATCTCGCGCCGGGGGTTCCTGGGCGGCGTGTTGGCCTTTGGCTCGGGTGCGGCTGCGATGGGTGCCGGTCTGATGTCCTCGACCTCGGCCCGGGCGGCGCAAGACACATCGCGCTTCGCCTTCACCCCGATCGCGGCGCAGACCGACAACACGGTTCACGTGCCCGAGGGCTATAGCTGGAAGGTTCTGGCGCGTTGGGGGGACCCGCTGTTCTCGGATGCCGACGGCTATGACATCACAGATGGCGGCCCGGTTGACAGGTCCGACCGCGTCTTTGGCGAGAACACCGACGGGATGGAGACATTCGATTTCAACGGCCATACGTTGATCGCGATCAACCACGAATACCCCAACCGCAAGATCAACCTGCCCGCCGCGCAGGAGGGCAAACCTGCCAACGCCAATGATGTAAAGAAATTCCAGAACATCCAGGGTGTGACGGTGATGGAAATCACCGAGACGCCGGAGGGCTGGGCAGTGATCAAGGACAGCCCGTTCAACCGCCGCATCCATCACAACACGCCGATGAAGATCGTGGGTCCCGCCGCCGGTCATGACCTGCTCAAGACCGAGGCCGACCCTACCGGCACCACCTCGCTGGGCACGATGAACAATTGCGGTGCGGGCAAGACCCCCTGGGGCACCTACCTGACCTGTGAAGAGAACTTCAATGGCTATTTCGGCTCGACCGACGAGACGGCCAGCTACGACCAGAAGGTCGCGGATGGTTTCAAGCGATACGGGGTAAAGGCCGAAAGCTGGAACGGCTATGAAGGGTTCGATCCGCGCTTTGACACCTCCAAGGCCCCCAACGAGCCGCACCGCGCCGGCTGGATCGTCGAAATCGACCCGGCCGATCCCGAGAGCACGCCGGTCAAGCACACCGGTCTGGGCCGCCTCAAGCACGAAAATGCCGAGGTCGCGATCGCACCGGATGGCCGCGTGGTGGTCTATATGGGCGACGATGAGCGTGGCGAGTATCTGTATCGTTTCGTCTCGAACGGCACCTACCAGCCCGGCGGCCCGACCGAAGGCCTGCTGAATGACGGCACGCTTTATGTAGCCAGGTTCAACGACGACCAGAC
This sequence comes from Ruegeria spongiae, assembly GCF_023502395.1. GTDB lineage: Bacteria > Pseudomonadota > Alphaproteobacteria > Rhodobacterales > Rhodobacteraceae > Ruegeria_C > Ruegeria_C spongiae. The sequence goes on from NZ_JAMFMB010000001.1 coordinate 322,408, forward strand.
CGGCCAGTGGCTGGCGCTGACGCCCGAGAGCACCGGGATGGAGCCCGCCGATATCGCGATCTTCACCCGTCTGGCGGCGTCCAAGGTCGACGCCACCACCATGGACCGTCCAGAATGGGTCGCCACCAGCCCGGTCGCGGTCGAGGCCTATTGCTGCCTGACCAACAACAAGAACCGCGGCGTGAAGCCCAATGGGGGCGGCGACGATACCTCGGCCAACCCGGTGAACCCGCGCGAGACCAACCACTATGGCCAGATCGTGCGCTGGCGCCCGGCGGGTGACGACCACGCCGCCGACGGATTCGATTGGGACCTCTATGTAATGGCGGGCAATCCGACCGTGCATAGCGACGCCTATGCCGGGTCTGCAAACGTGAACGAAGGCAACCTGTTCAACTCGCCCGACGGCATGGCCATCGACTCGACCGGGCTGGTCTGGATCCAGACCGACGGCGATGACGGAAACGAAGGCGATTTCCTGGGCAACGGCAACAACCAGATGCTGGTCGGCGACCCGGTCACCGGCGAGATCGTCCGCTTCCTGACCGGTCCCAGCGGATCGGAAGTGACCGGACTGACCTGGTCGGACGACCTGCGCACCATGTTTGTGGGCATCCAGCACCCCGGCGGCACATGGCCCGATGGCGAGGGTCTGCCGCGCTCGTCGATCATTGCGGTCAAGCGGGACGACAACGGCATCCTCGGCTGATCCGGTCCCGAACAACTTGCGATGCGCCGCCCACTCGGGCGGCGCATTTGCATTTGGCGCCTCAGGTTGCGCGATCAGTCTGTGCCCGTTCAGCATGCGCGAACTTTGTCTTTGCCCGGTCCCCCAGACATGTATGCTCGACACGAGCAGAGCCGGGCTGCGCCAATGCAAGCCGGGAACGAGGACCGACCCGAACATGACCGCCGAACAGGACACCGCCGACACTGATCAGAACCAGGCCCCCTCCGCCCCGGCCGAGTTTCTGACCAAACTGCTGCATCACCCGCTGACCAAGATAGTCCTGCCGATCCTGGTCACCGGCATTGCGCTTTTTGCCCTGCATGACCTGTCGGCGCGGGTGTCGTGGTCGGACGTGAAATCGGATATAAGCGAGACCCCGTGGCGGGTCTTTTTCGCTGCCATCGGCTGGACAGCGGTCAGCTATTTCAGCCTGTCTTTTTATGACATCTTCGCGGTGCGCAGCGTGGCCGACGGCAAGGTGCCCTCGCATATCGCAGGCATGGCCGGGGCCAGCGGCTATGCCGTGTCGAACTTTCTGGGCTTTTCCTATGTCACCGGCACCGCCGTGCGGTACCGCATCTATGCCTCGCTGGGGCTGGATCTGGAGCGGGTGGCCGGTGTCATCGCCACCTCCTGGGTGGCGTTCTGGATGGGGCTCACGCTGATCTTCGGCGGGCTCATGACCCTGCATCCGCAGGGTCTGTCAACAGTGATTCCGCTGAACAACACGTCCGAGACGCTGATCGGTGCGGTGCTGCTCTGCGGGCTGTTGTCGCTTTTTGCGTGGCTCGCACTTGGCGCGCGGCGGTTGGCCGTCGCCGGGTTCGGCTTTGACCTGCCCAGTTTCCGCCTGGCCTTGCTGCTGACGCTGGCGGCGATCGGCGACCTGCTGGGCGTGACCATGACGCTCTATGTGCTGATGCCCGCCGACCTGGCGGTGGGGTTCCCGTTCTTCTTCACCATCGTCATTGCCGCCATTGCACTGGGTGTGCTGAGCCATGCCCCCGGCGGGCTGGGCGTATTTGAGGCCACAGTCATCGCCGGGCTTGGCGCGGCGGGCCGGTCCGATGTGCTGGCCGCGTTGGTGCTGTACCGGCTGATCTACACGTTGATGCCCTTTGCCATCGCCTGTTGCGGCATCGCGCTGGTCTGGACAATCGCGCGACGGCGGGCGGTCGGCTCGGCGGCGACCGTTGCCTATCGCATCGTCAAACCCATCGTCCCCATCGCGGCCGCTGCGGTGACCATGTTCGCGGGCATCATCCTGCTGGTATCGGGCACCCTGCCCGCCGACAATGAAAGCATGCGTATCCTGCGCGCGGTGCTGCCCCTGTCGCTGGTCGAGGCCTCGCATCTGATCGGCAGCATCACCGGGCTGTTGCTGATCCTGATCTCGCGCGGGCTTTATCGCAAGCTCTACCGCGCCTGGGTGGTGGCGATGATCCTGATGGGCGTGGGCTTTGTCGCCTCGCTCAGCAAGGGGCTGGACGTGCGCGAAGCCGTCAGCATGGTGCTGACCATCGGCTTTCTGGGCCTGTTCCGGGGCGCGTTCTATCGCGTGGCCGGTGCGTCGATCTTCCGTCTGAACGTGCCGTGGTTCGTCAGCATTGTTGCGCTGCTGGCGGCGGTGTTCTGGCTGGGGCTCTTTGCCTATTCCCATGTCGAATACCAAAGCGATCTGTGGTGGGATTTCGCCTGGAACGCCGATGCCTCGCGCTTCCTGCGCTCCAGCCTCGTGGTGGCGCTGATCCTGGCGGCCATCGCCCTGAACTCGCTGCTCAGCCAGCGGATGCCAGATCAACGCAGCTTCGAAGTTCCGCAGGTTGTGCATGATCTGGCCATGGACAGCGAGGATACCGAGGCACTGATCTGCCTGACCGGCGACAAACAGTTCTTGATCGCCGAGGATGAAAGCGCCTTTCTCGCCTATGCCGACACCGGCGCGTCGCTGATCAGCAAGGGCGAACCGGTGGGCGACGAAGAAGCTGGCAAGCAACTGATCTGGCAGTTGCGCGAAAAGGCCGACAAGGAAGGCAAACGCTGCGCTTTCTACAGTGTTTCGCCGCGCTATCTGCCGACCTTCCTCGACCTTGGCCTGTCGATCCTGAAAATCGGTGAGGTCGCCCGTGCCGATCTGACCGGCTTCACGCTGGACGGCAAGCCCAAGAAAGGCTTCCGTCAGGCCCGCAACCGTGCCGAGCGCGAAGGCTACGTCTTTGAGGTCATCGCCAAAGAGGATCTGGCCCCGGCCCTGCCCGAGCTCAAAGCCGTCTCGGATCTTTGGCTGGCCAACAAACAGGGCGAAGAGAAGGGGTTCTCGCTGGGCGGGTTCAGCGAGGCTTACCTCATGAATTTCGACCATGCCGTGCTGCGCGACGGCGAGAGCGGCAAGATCGTGGCCTTTGCCAACCTGTTCCAAGGCGCGGGCAAGAGCGAGCTGTCGCTCGACCTGATGCGCTATGACCCCGACAGCGCCAGCTTCATCATGGATGCGCTGTTTGCCGAGATGATGCTCTGGGGGGCCGCGCAGGGGTTCCACTGGTTTTCGCTGGGGGCGGCGCCGTTTTCGGGGATCGAGAACCGCCAGTTGGCCTCGCTCTGGAACCGGATCGGCGGCTTTGTCTATGAACATGGCGAGCAGTTCTATCACTTCGAGGGGCTGCGCACGTTCAAGCAGAAATTCGACCCGGTCTGGAGCCCGAACTATCTGGCCAGCCCCGGCGGTCTGGCGGCACCCCGTATCCTCTATGAGATCAATGTGCTGGTCTCGGGCGGGTTACGTGGCTTGAGCAAATAGGAGCGCGCAGGTGATCGACAGCTACCGCGAACATGCCTCGAACGAGCGGACCTTTCTAGCCTGGGTCCGCACGGTGATCGCCATCATCGGCTTTGGTGTGGTGGCAACGCGGTTCAACGATCAGGCCACCACGTTCTGGACCGAAATGCTGATGCTGGGCGCCGGTGCGCTGGTTCTGCTGCTGGCCTATATCCGCATGCGGCGCATGCACCGCCGTATCGCCAGCAAGACGCCCACCGATGACTACGAAGATTCCGCCGACGTCTTCCTGCTGGTTCTGGTGGCGTCGCTCTTTGCCCTGCTCGGGGCGTTTGTGCTGCACGTCTATTGACCGTCACAAGGCCGCAGCAGCGGTCTGTTGGTCATGCGGATCATTCTGCAGCAAGCCACCCTGTGCACATGCAACTATTGCTGACACAGCATTCGATTGCATTTTCGGCACTCTCTGCGCTGGGGCTGATGTCACCGGACCGGTCGTTCACAGCCACGCCGACCTCAGGATCTCAAACAGCCCTTTTGCTGCAGCCAGAGTAAATCATCAAGATGTGGACTTTGCAGACCATCGACGAAAGTCCGCAAAGTAATTTGGCCTGACTTACGCCGCCATCTCTATACGGACTTCCCCGTCATGCACAAAGCATCGTTTATTGAAAAGTGACAGATCGACGGGATTTGGCATTCGAATGTCATCAATGCTTGGCAGGCCACTTGAGGATAACTCAAAAGCGCGGTCGATTTGCGAGATCATGACAACAATCGCACCGCTATCGGTGGCATGTTTCTTCAGTGCCCGAACCTGTTCGTCAACCGGAGGGTTACTCCGCCGTTGATCCAAAAGCTGCAAGTAATCGATAACGACCAGCGCATCATCGGATGACTTACTGAGGCGTTCAATAACATAGTCGGCGCAGATGTTGTCTGAGGTATCAACGACTACAGGACGGTTAAATCGTTTAGGGGCGAATCCAAGCTTTTCAAAGCGATCCCAGACATCAGATTCATTGTAGTCCAAGGTGAAAACATAGCCTGCCCGATTGCTTTCTTCAGCCAAGGCAATCAGTTCCAAACCCAGAAGCGTTTTGCCGTGGCCGGGGCGTGCACCGATAAGCACCATGTCGCCTGAAACTAACTGCTTCATGACTTTCTTGGCAGGTGTCGCTTCTGAGTAGTTGGACGCCAAATGGCTCCAATCTTTGAAGCCTTCTTTGGTGGCAATCTGGTTGAGTGCCTCGTAGAGCCTAATGTCGTTGTCGCGTGCTAGAATTTTTGCTTTGCGCTTTAGCCTGTAGATTGGTGATGACAGCCTCATCTTGAACCTCCTCTTACGAGCGGTCTCCGCAATCCCTCCTTACGCGTGTGCTCGAACAGGTTGGGTTCGAAATTGTATTGCTCCGCATGCCGAATGCTGCCCCAGTGGAGGGGGGAGGCCCGAGCAAGGCCGCATTCAGATGCTACCCCTATCTCTTGGAACACTCAATTGGGTTTCGGTCATTCGGCCTACGCTGATGAGAGCTAAGATTGGGCTCAAAGCAAACCTCAGGCCATCCGACGCAAAGCACCATCTCGGAAAACCGATTCCTCCCCCGCCAAAGCGGTGATTTTGCGTGATCGAGGGACGGATCAGGCCGCCTCGGAACGAGGCGCGGCGTGGACTGTGCGGAAGGCCACCGACAGCCGATTCCAGGTGTTGATCATGGTGATGACCGCAGTCAGCTTGACGATTTCGTCCTCGGGAAACTGCGTTTGTGTGGCGGCGAAAAGCGCGTCATCCGGCGCGTGATCGCCCAGCTTGGTCAGTGCTTCGGTCCACGCCAATGCGGCGCGTTCGCGGTCGGAAAAGAGAAAGCTGTCATGCCAGGCCGAGACCAGATAAAGCCGCTGCTCGGTCTCGCCATCCGCCCTTGCCTCGCGCGTGTGCATGTCAATGCAAAAGGCGCAGCCGTTGATCTGCGAGGCGCGCAGTTTCACCAGATGCATCAGGCTCTTTTCCAGCCCGCTGCCTTCGATGGTGTCGTTGAGCGCCACGAAGGCTTTCGTCAAATCGGGGGCCGTGGCCCAATAGTTCAGACGCGGTTCCATATTTGGTCTCCTTTTTGCGGAACGGACAAGGATCAGGGTCGACGGTTTGCCTCGACAAAGCGGCAGCCGCGAGCGATGTCGCGTGGATCGCCGGTTTCTGAATAGTCGCGGATCAGGCTGCTGATCCGGGTTTCGGCCAGCGCCGCGCGATAGGCCTCTTCGGCGCGCAGCATCGCCAGCTTGATTCCGCAGGGATTGGGAAAGGCGAAGGCATCGGGCGCATCCGGCCCCCGCTGCCGGATCTCGCGGCAGCGAAAGGCGGGGGCGTCGCCCTCGACCGCCAGAACGATATCGAGCAGGGTTATGTCCTGCGGCGCGCGACCCAGCCGATATCCGCCTGCCGGGCCTGGGATCGAAACGAAGACCCCTGCCGCCACGAGCTGTTTGAGATGCTTGACCAGATAGCTCGCCGAGACGCCATGATATTCGGCCAAGGCGCTTGCGGGCATAACCGCCCCACCCTGCAACCCGGCCAGCATCGTCGTGCAATGTATGGCCGCCTCGACCCCGTCACCCAGTTTCATTCAGACCTCCTGATTCGTAGGTATTTTTTATCATGGATATTTAATATCCGCAATAAACTTCGAAAAAAGAGCGGCGCCGGAATTCGACGCCGCTCTCTCTGAAACAAACATGGTTCGGCGCTTATTCTGCCGCTTTCGCCATCGGATTGTTGGGATGCATGGTCCAGTTGGCGTATGTCTCTTCAACCCGTTTGCCGGTGCGCGGGTCTACCGCTCCTGGCTGCATCTGCTCCATGGTGATGCAATCCTCGACCGGGCAGACATCGACGCAGAGATTGCAGGCCACGCATTCCTCGTCGATCACCTCGAACACCCGATCTGCGCCCATCGAGATCGCCTGATGCGAGGTATCCTCGCAGGCCGCATAACAGCGCCCGCATTTGATGCACTGATCCTGATCGATCTTGGCCTTGGCGATGTAGTTGAGGTTCAGATACTGCCAGTCGGTCACATTCGGCACCGCCTGCCCGACGAAATCGCGCACATTGGTGTGGCCCTTTTCGTCCATCCACTTGCTCAGACCGGTCGCCATCTCTTCGACGATCTTGAACCCGTAGGTCATGGCCGCCGTACAGACCTGCACGTTGCCACAGCCCAGCGAGATGAATTCGGCGGCGTCGCGCCAGGTTGTGATCCCGCCGATGCCCGAGATCGGCAGCCCAAGGGTGTCGGGATTGCGGGCGATCTCGGACACCATCGACATGGCGATGGGTTTGACTGCCGGGCCGCAATAGCCGCCATGGCTGCCCTTGCCGTCGATCGAGGGTTCGGGGCTCATCGTGTCGAGATTGACGCTGGTAATCGAATTGATCGTGTTGATCAGGCTGACCGCATCCGCGCCGCCATTCTTTGCCGCCGCGGCAGGCTTGCGCACATCGGTGATGTTCGGCGTCAGTTTCACGATCACCGGGCGATCATAGTATTTCTTGCACCAGCGGGTGACCATTTCGATATATTCCGGCACCTGCCCGACGGCGCTGCCCATGCCGCGCTCGCTCATGCCATGAGGGCAGCCGAAGTTCAGCTCGATCCCGTCGGCGCCTGTTTCGGCCACACGTGGCAGGATGGCCTTCCACGCGCCCTCCTCGCAGGGCACCATGATCGAGGCGATCAAGGCGCGGTCGGGGTAATCCGCCTTGACCCGTGCCATTTCCTCCAGATTGACCTCCAAAGGACGGTCGGTGATCAACTCGATATTGTTCAGGCCCAGCAGCCGCCGGTCCGCGCCATAGATCGCGCCATAGCGCGGCCCGTTCACGTTCACCACCGGCGGTCCTTCGGCGCCCAGCGTTTTCCAGACCACGCCACCCCAGCCAGCCTCGAAGGCGCGGCGGACATTGTACTCCTTGTCGGTCGGCGGGGCCGAGGCCAGCCAGAACGGGTTCGGAGAGGTTATTCCTAGGAAATCTGTCGTCAGGTCGGCCATTGAGCGGGCTCCTTTTCAGACTGGCTTGCGGAAGATCAGTTCAAACGGCGCGATCAGCCCCGCCTGAACGCAGGTGACATAGTTCTGAATTTTTTCGCCCGCGGTGTCGCGCATCAGCAGGTGGATGCCGACAGGCGGCGGACCGCCCGCCTCTTCGATACGGGCGAAGACCGTCTTGAAGAAGTCGAGCGCGAAATCCTTGCGGTTGCGGATCGAGCGGAAGGCCAGTCCTGCGGCCTCGCCCGCCTCCATATAGGCGGCGGCGGGTTCGACGAAAGAAAAGGCAGGCTCCTCGGCCCAGGGGAAGGGGAAGGTCAGGCCACCATCCGCGTCCATCCGCATCACATCAAACAGCGCAAAGGTGCCGCCGGGGGCCAGCACGCGATACACCTCGGAAAACAGCTTTGCCTTGTCGGGGACGTTCATGCCCACATGGAACATGGTCACCAGATCGATCGTGTCCTCGACCAGGGGCAGGTCCAGCACACTGCCACGCAGCAGTTTGACACGGTCACCCATACCCACCAGATCGTTGAGCCGGCTGCCGGTTTCCACATAACTGGGCGTCAGGTCGACACCGGTCACAAAAGCGCCGGATTTCAAGGCAATATGCCGCGATGTTCCACCAATTCCACAGCCGATATCCAGCACCCGCGTATGCGGGGTGATGGTCAGCTGTTCCAGCAGTTCATCGGTCGCTTTCACCCCGCCGGTGTGAAACTCGTCGATGCCCTTGAGGTCCTCTGGCGCGGGGGTATCCGGGTTGGCCCCGGCCGCGCGCAGCCCGTCGCGAATCCGCTCCAGCAGATCGTCGGTGGTGTAATGCGCGGCGACGTCTTTTTCGATCGTCATCTTGGCCTCCTGCTGCTGCAATGGTTCATTGTAGCAGGTTTTGCATCGCGGGCGCAGGCGGTCAGGCCCGCAGCACTGCGTCGATATCCATGGCGGCGTCGCGCCCCTCGGCCACGGCCGTCACGGTCAGATCCTCGCCGCCCGCAGCACAATCGCCCCCGGCCCAGACCCCCTCGACCGAAGTGCGGCCCGCGCCGATCACGGCGATCTTGTTGCCATTGAGATGCAGCGCGTCGGGCACGCCCTCCAGCCGCTGACCGATGGCCTTGAGCACCTGATCCGCCGGAAGGCGCACGGACTCGCCCGTGCCCTGCAAGGTGCCATCGACACTCGCAGTGTATTCCAGTTCGATCTCGGTGGCGGCATCTTCGCCATGCACCTGCCTGGGCTGCACGTTGAACATCAGCTTGACGCCTTTCGAGGTGGCCAGATCCTGTTCAAACTTGCTGGCGCCCATCGCGCTCGCGCCCCGGCGATAGGCGACCGTGACATGTTCGGCGCCCAGCAGTTTGGATTTCACCGCCGCATCAATCGCGGTCATGCCGCCGCCGATCACCACCACATGACGCCCCACCGGATGCTTGAGCAGATCATCGGCCTGCCGCACCTCCGAGATGAAATCGACCGCATGGTGCACGCCGGGCTTATCCTCACCCTGCGCGCGCAGCGCGTTCACGCCTGCAAGCCCGACGGCCAGGAACACCGCGTCAAACGCCTCGCGCAGGCCCTCCAGCGTCAAGCCGTTACCCAGCGCCGCGTTGCATTCGACGGAAATACCGCCGATCCTGAGCAGCCAGTCCACCTCGGCCTGGGCGAAATCATTGGTCGCCTTGTAGGCGGCGATCCCGTATTCGTTCAACCCGCCGGGCTTGGAGTTGGCGTCATAGATGGTCACCTGATGGCCCAGCATCGCCAGCCGGTGCGCGCAGGCCAGACCCGCAGGCCCCGCGCCCACGACCGCGACGCGCTTGCCGGTATCCTCGGCCCGCATGAAGGGATGTTCGCCGGAGCCCATCAGCACATCGGTGGCAAAGCGCTGCAAACGCCCGATCTCAACCGGTTTGCCCTCGGCCACCTCGCGCACGCAGACCTCTTCACACAGGGTCTCGGTCGGGCAGACCCGGGCGCACATTCCGCCCAGAATGTTCTGGCTGAGGATCGTTTCAGCCGCCCCTTCCGGGTTGCCGCCCTGAATCTGGCGGATGAACAGCGGGATATCGATATCCGTCGGACAGGCCGTCACGCAGGGCGCATCATGGCAGAAGTAACAGCGATCCGCCGCCACCGCCGCCTCATGCGGCGCGTAAGGCGGATGCAGGTCGCTGAAATTCGTCTCGATCTCTTCGCTGGATAGCCGCCCGGCCAGAATGCCGGGAGCTGTCTGGCCATGCGCCATGACGCTCTCCCTGAGTTGTGGTTCTTGCACGCAGACTGCCATATCTGAAAATTTTATCAATTGGTAAAATTTGGGCGGACGCGAAAAACCGGCCTTTTCGGCACAATCCGCACCGATTTCAGTCAGCAAGGGTAAAACTCCACCCGTCCCTCGCGCGATTGATCCGCGCAGTCCCGCGACCCGTGACCGCAAATCGGGACTTTTGAGCGCCCGGTCGCTTGCCTATAGTGCCATGAGGCAACAATAGCCGCGACAACATCAGAACACGCGGCAGGGAACAGGCATGGCAGGCAAACCGTCGACAACATCCCAGACTTTCAACGTCGTGATCATCGGCCAGAACAACCGCCTGCAATATGAGGCGCTGCTCTTTGCCGCCTCGCTGCGCCACTGCGCGCCCGCGTTTCGCGGACGGCTGTTCGTCGCCACGCCACAGCCCGGACCGCTTTGGTCCGGTGACCCGAGCCTGCGCAATCAGGCCACGCTGGAGGCGCTGGACCGGCTGAATGTCGAACTTCTGCCCTTCGAGAACAGGGTCTTCGGGCAGTCCTACCCTCATGGCAACAAGATCGAAGCATTGATGGCCTTGCCCGAGGGCGAGCCGTTTGTCTTCTTCGACAGCGACACGCTGATCACCGGAGAGCTGGCCTCTGTGCCCTTCGATTTCGACCGCCCCTCTGCCTCGCTCAGATGCGAAGGCAGTTGGCCCGAGCCGACGCTGTACGGACCCGGATACGCCGGGATCTGGAAATCGCTCTATGACCGGTTCGGGCTGGATTATGACAGCTCTCTGGACCTCAGCCAGCCGGATGAATACTGGCGGCGGCACCTTTATTTCAACGCAGGCTTTTTCTACTACAAATGCCCGCGCGCCTTCGGCGAGCGTTTTCTGGACTATGCAAGATCGATCCGTGATGACCCGCCGGATGCCCTGATTTGCCAGAGCCTCGATCCCTGGCTTGATCAGGTGGCTTTGCCACTGGTCATTCATTCCTTCGGTGGTGGCCGCGACGCGTTGCCCGGGGGGTATCTGGACGGTGATGTCAGCTGTCACTACCGCCTCTTCCCGCTGCTCTATGCGCGTGAGAGCGATCGCGTGATCGAGGTGTTGGAAGAGGTGGCGGCGCCCAACAAATTCAAGAAAGTGCTCAAGCAATACGAGCCGATCCGCAAGCTGGTGTTTCAGGGCAAGGGCGCGAAGGTCCGGGCGCTGTTCGATCAGCAGAACCTGCCCCGGCGCGAACAGGTCATGCGCAAGCAGATCAGAGAAGCGGGGTTATGGCTGCGCTGAGCGGCCCGGTCCGCAGAGACTTCGGACCAGACAAAGCTGCGTTGTGCGCAAGGGGTTCATGGCCTACAGATTGCATCAAACACATACCAAAAGGGAGATTTTCCATGTCCGACGGCCCCACTTATGGCTTTGACACGCTGCAAATCCATGCAGGCGCGCGCCCCGATCCGGCAACCGGTTCGCGACAGACACCGATCTATCAGACCACCGCTTACGTGTTCCGCGATGCCGATCACGCCGCCGCGCTCTTCAACCTGCAGGAAGTGGGCTATATCTATTCCCGCCTGACCAACCCGACCGTGGCGGTACTGCAGGAACGCATCGCCACGCTGGAAGGCGGCGCCGGGGCGGTCTGCTGCTCCTCAGGTCATGCGGCGCAGATCATGGCACTGTTCCCGCTGATGCAACCGGGCTGCAATGTGGTCGCCTCGACCCGGCTTTACGGCGGATCGGTCACCCAGCTGAGCCAGACCATCAAACGCTTCGGCTGGTCGGCGACATTTGTCGATACCGACGATCTGGACGCGGTCAATGCCGCCATAGACGAGAACACCCGCGCGGTGTTCTGCGAATCCATCGCCAACCCCGGCGGTTATGTCACCGACATCCGCGCATTGGCCGATATCGCGGATGCGGCGGGCCTGCCGCTGATCGTCGACAACACTTCGGCCACGCCCTATCTCTGCCGCCCGATTGAACATGGCGCCACACTGGTGGTGCATTCGACCACCAAATACCTGACCGGCAACGGCACCGTGACCGGCGGCTGTATCGTCGATTCCGGCACGTTCGACTGGTCGGCCAGCGACAAGTTCCCCTCGCTCAGCCAGCCCGAGCCCGCCTATCACGGGCTGAAATTCCACGAGACCTTCGGGCCGCTGGCCTTCACCTTCCACGGCATTGCCATCGGGCTGCGTGACCTGGGCATGACCATGAACCCGCAAGGCGCGCATTACACGCTGATGGGGATCGAGACGCTGAGCCTGCGCATGCAGCGCCATGTCGAGAACGCCAAAAAGCTCGCCGCCTGGCTCGAGGCGGATGACCGGGTTGATTACGTCACCTATGCGGGCCTGCCCTCGTCGCCCTATGCCGACCGGGTCAAGGCGCAGTATCCCAAGGGCGCGGGTGCGCTGTTCACCTTTGCGGTAAAGGGCGGCTATGACGCGTGCGTCAAGCTGGTCAATGCGCTGGAGATCTTCAGCCATGTGGCCAATCTGGGCGACGCGCGCTCGCTGATCATCCATTCGGCCTCGACAACGCACCGGCAGCTTACACCCGAGCAGCAAGAGGCCGCCGGGGCCGGTGCCAATGTCGTACGTCTCTCGATCGGGATCGAGGATGCGGACGATCTGATCGCCGATCTCGATCAGGCGCTGGCCAAAGCCACCGCCTGACCTGAATGCCTTGGTGTCTGCGGGCAACCCAAAGCCCGCAGACGCCAGTGGTGTCATCATTCGCCGATGGCAAACACCATCGCGACAGAATTGTTGTAGCTGACCTCACCCGCCGCAACCGGCACCGATCCGGCATCAGCGGCAAACTCGGCGCGCGCCATCATCGGACGGCCATTGCCACCATGTTCGTTGATCGAAACCACTTCGCCCAGTGTGACGCCCGCCGCCTCGGCCAACTGGCGGGCCTTGTCCATCGCGTCTTTCACAGCCTCCGCTCGGGCCTGGGCCAGCAGCGGCTCGGGGTCGCTGACCGAGAAATTCAGACCGCGCATTTCGTTGCCGCCATCAGCAACCACGGCGCTGAGCGTCTGGCCCAGACTGTCCAGATCGCGCACCCGCACCTGAACCAGGTTCGAGGCCGCGAAACCGGTCAACTCGCGTTCCTGCTGCTGCGTCTCGCGGTTCACGATCGTGTTCCAGACCGGATAGAGCGACAGGTTCTGGGTCTGGATGTCGCTCTTGTCGATGCCGAGGCCCGTCAGCCGATCCAACACCGCCGCCATCGCCTGCGAGGTCTGGTCCATCGCCTCCTGCGCGGTATCGGCCTGATGACTGACGCCCAGCGTCACGGTGGCCATATCGGGGGCGGCGGCAACCGTTCCTGTGCCCGTCACGGAAATCCGCCGCTCATCCGCCTGCGCCATTCCGACGGTCGCAGCCATTAATACGGCAATCAAAAAAACCAGTGTTCTCAAGGCTCTCTCTCCTCTTGATCCGGGGTCATAGATGGGTACGCGGTGCCCCGCTTGGCAAGAGGCGGCGGGGGTCTTTTTCTTTCCCTCGGCATGAACCTGCATTAAACTCGCCCCGCTGGCCACCTCTTCGGCGGCAGAATCGAGCTGGACGGTATCGCCGAAACATGAAACCCGCCTTTGCGCTGTCATTGTCCTTCGAGGGCATTTCCCTTCTGCACCGGGCCACCGGTGGCTGGCGCATGGTGGGCGACGTTGCGCTGGACGTCGCGGATCTGGGTGCGCAGCTTGCGGCGCTGCGCGACAAGGCCTTGCTGCTTGAGCCTGAGCTTTTTTGCAAGCTTGTCCTGCCCGACGATCAGATCAAATATCTCGACGTCGAGACCCATGGCTTCGAAGGCGATGCGCTGACCCATCTCATCGACGGGGCCCTGGACAGCGCCACGCCCTATGACATCGACGATCTGATCTATGATATCGCGCCCGATGGCGAGGTCATCCATGTCGCCGCCGTGGCCCGCGAGACCCTCGCCGAGGCCGAAAGCTTTGCGACCGAGCATGGGTTCACGCCGGTCAGTTTCGTGGCCGCCCCGCGCGACAGCAACTTTCCGGGGGAACCTTTCTTTGGCCTGTCGCACGGCGCGCAGGACTGGACCGGCAGCCAGGCCGTCGAAACCGACGCCAGCGTGGTGGTCGATATCGGCCCGGTTGCGCTGCCGGACCCCGCTTCCGAGGCGGAGGAAACCAGCACACCTGCTGATCCCGCTCCGGCAGCGGACACCGCCCCGCCGCCACCGGAGGAGCCGGAATCGCAGCCTCCCGAGGCGGTCATGGTTGAAGAGACCCCCGTAGCCATCGCTCCTGATCCGCTGCCCGTGTCGGAACCACCTGTGCCGACGCAATCCGATGCCCCACCATCCCCCGTTGCCCCCCCGAAACCGGGCCCGGCGCAAGACACCGAACCGAAGAAACAGCGCCCTCTGGGCCTGATCCTGACCCTGGCGCTGCTGGTTGTTCTTGTGTTGGTGGGGCTTTGGGCGACGCTGTTTCTGGAAAACCCCATCAGCAGCCTGTTCCGGTCTGACCCCGACCCGGTTCATGCCGCCATTGAAGAGGCGTCACCGGATCTGACCGAAGAACCGGCGGCGACGCCCGAACCGCTGGACAATGACGCGACGGTGGCCGCAGCGCAGATGCCCACGGCAACTGAAGAGGCCATCGCGGATCTGATCGACGCCCTGCCCGCGCCAACCGAAATCCCGCAGTTGAGCGACACAGACACTGCCGTTCTGGATGCCTTGGCCGACGAAGACCTGCAAGCCGATGATCCCCCCCTGCCAGAGATACTGGATACCGAAGCGCTTTATGCAGAAACGGGTCTGTGGTCCGGGTCTCCCGCCGGGCCGGACGCACCCGCGCCGGTCACGCTGGACGATCTTTATGTCGCTTCCATCGACCGCACCGACCTGTCGCAGGACCCCATCGCACTGCCGCCAGCGGCGCAACTCGACACCGACCTCAGGGTTGTGGTGCAAACCGCGCCCGCCATCGCGGATGCCGGGTTTGATCTGGACGCGCGCGGTCTGGTCGACCCCACGCCGGAAGGCGCCCGCAGCCCCGACGGCATTCTGGTCTATCTGGGCAAACCTCCGAAGGTGCCGCCGGAAACACCGCTGCGCTTCGAGGCCGAACCCGAGATCGACGAGACACGCGACGTTCTGGCCCAGAAGCGCCCGCGCCCGCGCCCGGACAACCTGCAGGAGCTGAACGAGCGCGCCCGGCTGGGGGGCCGGTCGCGCGCGGAACTGTCCGGCATCCGCCCGAAGTCACGCCCCGACACGCTGAAGATACAGGAACAGGTCGACGAGATCGTGGCGTCGGTCGAGTTGGTCGACCCGATCCCGCGCCCCCGCCTGCGCCCGCAGGAGCTTGCGGCGCGCGGGCAGCAAAGCGCCAATCTCGGCTCTTTGGCCAATCTCGACCAGCAAACCCAAATCAGGACGGTTGCGCCCAAAGTGGTGAAGCCAAGCCGCCCCTCGCCAAGCTCGGTGGCGCGGCAGGCCACGGTCAAGAACGCCATAAGCCTGCGAAAGATCAGCCTGATCGGCGTGTTCGGCACCCCGTCCAACCGCCGCGCGCTGGTGCGGATGCCGAACGGGCGCTACAAGAAGGTGAAGGTGGGCGACCGGATCAGTGGCGGCCGCGTCATCGCCATCGGAGACAGCGAGTTGCGGTATCAGAAAAGCGGGCGCAACGTGACGCTGAAGATGCCCAAGGGTTGATCTCGCTGACGCCCGGGCCCGAGGCGGACCGCCGAGAACAGGGCCTGCGACACAGGTTGCCATGGCGCATGGCTGGATACGTCAAGCCCGGAGGCACATGCGTCTTACCTGCGGCTTGGATACGCCGATTTCGGAGATCTGCAAAACGCCCAAGACGAGCAGCCTGAACATCATTGCCGGTGGTTCATGCGGAAACGACTCTAGGCGCGACCTGTCACCCCGACGGTTTGTCGGTGGTAGCCGCGACTTTTCCATGAAACTCCTCGGAACTATTGCCGCTTGGATAGGGCTCATCCGGAACCGGGCAATCCAGAAACCGGCAGAGCGGCTCCCACCCGCTTCCCAACTCATAGGTCAGCAGCCGATCTGGCCCAAACGCCGCCTGAACATCCGCGATGTTTCTTTCATAGACCGCAATGATGTGCTCGCGGTCATGCAAACGCCCTTGAAACACCTGCTGCGCGATGAGTTTCGCGCCGATCGACTCTGCATCTTCGCTGTTTCTCAGGATCTCAAGGATCGTGCTGTCCATGCTTTTGTACCAACTCTTGGCGTCCCGAACCGACAGGATGATCTTCGCGGCGGTGAAATGCGCGCTCAACGCGCGCCAATAAAAGGCAGCGGGCCAGTCTACCGTTGCCCGATAGCCGGAAAACACATCGTCCCAGTCCGGCTGATCCCCCTGCGCAATCCCACGCCAGAGCGCCACGCGTTCCGGGTGGGGCAGCACCTCATACATATGATAGCAAGGTCCATGTCCCAGAATCTCAAGTGCCCGTTTGAGCGATTCCGTCCCTGTCCGGCCAAACCCGGCTCCGATTACTGAAAGTGTCAAAGAAATCCCCTCACAAAAAATGGATCGCCTTAAAATCATGGCTTCGTGAGGGTACTCTAGGTCATTACCGAACCGAGTGATAGACCACCGCGCGCGGGACGGTCTGCGTTGCGTAATCGGAGCTCGGTCACGGCGAGAATCGATCTCGGAAGTGTTGGCGAGCCGCCTTCGCGGCCCACCTACCCTTCCTCCCATTATCCGGCGGCGATTTCACCGGCTGCGATCTGTTCGCGCTCGATGGATTCGAACAGCGCCTGAAAATTGCCCTCGCCAAACCCGTCATCGCCCTTGCGCTGGATGAATTCGAAAAAGATCGGCCCGATCACGGTTTTCGAGAAGATTTGCAGCAGGATCCGTGTCTCGCCGCCATCCACAACCCCTTCGCCGTCGATCAGGATGCCATGTTTCATCATCTTGTCCTTGGGCTCGTCATGGCCCGACACGCGGTCGTAGGACAGGTCATAATAGGTCTCGTTCGGGCCGGGCATGAATTTCAGACCCTTCTCGGCGATCGCATCGGTCGAGACATAGATGTCGTCCGACCCCACCGCGATATGCTGGATGCCCTCGCCCTTGTACTTCTTCAGATAGGACACGATCTGCCCGGACTCGCCGCGATCCTCGTTGATCGGGATGCGGATGCGACCACAAGGCGAGGTCAGCGCGCGGCTGAACAGCCCGGTGAACTTGCCCTGAATGTCAAAGAACCGGATTTCGCGGAAGTTGAACAGGCTCTCGTAGAACCGGAACCATTTGTCCATGTTGCCCTTGAAGACATTGTGGGTCAGGTGATCGAGGTAGAAAAACCCGTCGCCGCGTGGCTTGGACTGGGTCAGCCAGTCAAACTCGTGATTGTAGGGCGAGGTGTCGTAATACTGGTCGATGAAGTAGATCAGCGAGCCGCCGATGCCCTTGATCGCAGGCACATCCATGGTCTTGTCATCCACGTCATAAGGCTCGGCCCCTTGCGACACCGCATGCGCGTAAGCGGCCTGCGCATCCACCACGCGCCACCCCATCGCAGGCGCACAGGGGCCGTGTTCCTCGACAAAGCGCGCCGCAAAGCTGCCCGGCTCGGCGTTCAGGATGTAGGTCACATCGCCCTGCTGCCAGAGCTCGATATCCTTGCTCTTGTGGCGAGCGGTCAGCGCATAGCCCATCCGGGCAAAAAGATCGCGCAGTTCCTGCGGCTCGGGATGGGCAAACTCCACAAACTCGAACCCGTCCGTGCCGGCGGGGTTTTCATCGCTGATGATCGATTTCGGGGCATTGTGCGGGAAAGGACCCATGGCGCGTCTCCTACTTATTGCTGAGTTTCCGTTCGCTTGAACAAATATACGCCTGATTCCGCGCGCTTTCTGCGCAAACTCACGGGGCTTTCCCCCTTCCCATGCGGGATCTGCGCGCTATCCTGTAAAAAAACGAAAAGATGACGCATATGCTGGATGATACGGATTGCCGCCTGCTCGCGGCGCTGCAAAAGAACGCCCATTTGACCGCGCATCAATTGGGAGAGCTTCTGCACCTCTCGCCCAGCCAGGCCGGGCGGCGACGGCAGCGGCTGGAAAGCGAAGGCTACATCACCGGCTATGCCGCGCGGCTTGATCCCGGGCGGCTGGGGTTGCAGGTGCAGGGCTTTGTCCAGGTCCATCTGGGCACCCATGGCCCGGACCAGTCGGCAGGCTTCGCGCGTATGGTCGATACCAGACCGGAGATAATCAGCGCATGGACGATGACCGGAGAGGCGGATTACCTCCTGCATGTCTATTGTGCCGATCTGGGGGCCCTGAACAGCTTGCTTCATGAGGTCATCCTGCCCCATCCTGCGGTAGCCCGCGTGCAAAGCCAGATCGTGATGGATCAACTCAAGCGCGACGCGCCGCTGCCGACCTGACTGCGAAAGGACCGACATGGAAAACTTCCTCTACCAGGCCACGATCTATCTGGCAGCGGCGGTGATCGCCGTGCCGCTTTCGGCGCGGTTGGGGCTGGGGTCGGTGCTGGGCTATCTGGCGGCGGGCATCGTGATCGGCCCGGTTCTGGGACTGGTCGGCGCCGAGACAGAAGACCTGCAGCACGTGGCCGAGTTCGGCGTGGTGATGATGCTGTTCCTGATCGGACTGGAGCTTGAGCCAAAGGCGCTCTGGGACATGCGCGACCGGCTGATCGGGCTGGGCGGATTGCAGGTCGGTGTGTCGACACTCGCCGTCATGGCGGTGGCCATGGTTGCGGGCCAACCCTGGAGCATTGCGCTGGCCGTCGGGCTGACGCTGTCGCTGTCCTCGACCGCCATTGTGTTGCAGACCCTGTCCGAGAAAGGGCTGATGCAGACAACCGGCGGGCGGGCCACGTTCTCGGTCCTGCTGACGCAGGACATCGCGGTCATTCCGATCCTGGCCTTCCTGCCCCTGCTGGCGCTGCAGGCGATGCCGCATCTGAACAGCGATGGTTCCATCACGCTTGGCGGTGAGGATGGTCATGCGGAAACGCTTTCGCTGGTGGCGGGGCTGCCCGGCTGGGCGGTGACGCTGGTGACCATCGGGGCCGTGGCCTCGGTTGTGCTGGCGGGCATCTATCTGACGCGGCCCGTGTTCCGCTACATCCACGCGACGAACCTGCGCGAGATGTACACCGCGCTGGCGCTGGTGATCGTTGTCGGCATCTCGTTCCTGATGTCGCTGGTTGGGCTGTCCCCCGCTCTGGGCTCGTTTCTGGCCGGTGTGGTTCTGGCCAACTCCGAGTTCCGCCACGAAATGGAAAGCGATCTGGAACCGTTCAAGGGGCTGTTTCTGGGGCTGTTTTTCATCACCGTCGGAGCGGGCATCAATTTCAACCTGTTCTTCCGCGACCCGCTGGATCTGATCGGGCTGGCCCTGCTGGTCATCCTGGCCAAAGGGATCATCCTTTATGTGGTGGGGCGGGCGTTCAATCTGCGCGGGCGCGACCGATGGCTGTTCACGCTTGGCCTGGCACAGGCGGGAGAGTTCGGCTTTGTGCTGGTGGCGTTTTCGGCGCAGCACAACGTGATCCCTCCGGGGTTGCAGCAGAAGCTGCTGATGATCATCGCCCTGACCATGCTGATCACACCATTGCTGTTCATCATCTATGATCTGCTGTCCAAGAACATGCGCGACACCACCCCAAAGCACGAACCCGACGAGATCGACGAGGAAGGCCCGATCATCATCGCCGGGATCGGACGGTTCGGGCAGATCGTGAACCGGCTGGTGCAGGCCAGCGGCTTCAAGACGGTCGTGCTGGACACGGATATGGAAACCATCCAGTTGATGCGGCGCTTTGGCTACAAGGGGTTTCTGGGCGATCCGACCCGACCGGAATTGCTGAAAGCTGCCGGCCTGGCCAAGGCCAAGGTGCTGGTGGCGGCGATGGACGACCCCGCCGAGGTGACCAAACTGGTCGCTTACGCCCGCCGTCAGCAACCCGATCTGCACATCGTTGCCCGAGCCTATGACCGCACCCATGTCTATGAGCTGTATCAGGCCGGGGCCGACGACATCGTGCGCGAGATGTTTGACGCCTCGCTGCGCGCCGGACGCTACGTGCTGGAGAATGTGGGCCTGTCCGAGTTCGAGGCCGCCGGGGCCGAACAGACCTTCTATCACCACGACCGTGGATCACTGCGCGAGCTGGCCGCGCTGTGGAAACCGGGTGTGTCTGCCAGCGAAAACCCCGAGTATATCGCGCGTTCCAACGAGTTGCAGCGCGATCTTGAAACCGCGCTGGTGGAACTGGCCGAGGAACACGCCAAGAAATCGGCCTGAGCCGCGCGGCTCAGCCGTCGGTCACACCGGCCTCGGCAAAGGTGGCCATACCGGAATGGCAGGCCACGGCCGATTTCAGGATGTTGATTGCCAGCGCCCCGCCCGACCCCTCGCCCAGCCGCAGGCCCAGCGACAGCAGCGGTTGCTTGCCCAGCTTCTGCAACAGGCTTGCATGGGCGCTTTCGGCGCTTTGGTGGCCCGCCACCGCATGATCCAGCGCGGCACCCGAGACCCGCGCCAGACAGGCCGCCGCCGCCGTACAGATGAACCCGTCGAGGATGACAGGGATGCGCAACACCCGCGCCGCCGCGATCGCTCCGGCCATCGCCGCGATCTCGCGCCCGCCGAGGCAGCGCAGGATCTCCAGCCCGTCATCGCTGCCGCCATGCAGAGCCACGCCTTCGGCCACCACGCGCGTCTTGTTGGCCAGCCCGGCCGCGTCCACACCGGTGCCGCGCCCGGTCCAGTCACCCGCATCGCCCCCGTAAAGCGCGCAGGCCAGGGCCGCTGCCGGGGTGGTGTTGCCGATGCCCATCTCACCCACCACCAGCAGGTCGGCGGACGGGTCCACCGCCGCCCAGCCGGTGCGCAGCGCGTCCAGCAGGTCCGCCTCGCTCATGGCCGGGCCTTTGGTAAAATCATCCGTGGGCCGGTCCAGATCCAGCGCATGCACATCCAGGCGCGCGCCCGCTGCCCCGGCAAGCTGGTTGATCGCCGCGCCGCCATGCTGAAAGTTCAGCACCATCTGTGCGGTCACTTCGGCGGGAAAGGCCGACACGCCCTGCGCGGTAACCCCGTGATTGCCGGCAAAGACGACGACCTGCGGCGCCTTGACCTGTGGCCGCGCGTCGCCGCGCCAGCCCGCATACCAGATCGCCAGATCCTCGAGCCGCCCCAGGGCGCCGGGCGGCTTGGTCAGTTGCCCGTTTCTGTCTTGTGCGGCGCTCAGCGCATCCCCATCGGGCCCCGGCGCCTGGCTCAGCGCGGTGCGGAAGTCGGTCAGGTCGGTCAGGTCGGTCAGGTCAGGGAGCATCAAGAGCCTCGTTGCATCAGATCGTTCCTGCGTGTTTAACCAAAGCGCGTGATGCGACAAGACCAACAAAGGCCCGTGAATGACAAAAAGCGACATGCGCCCCGTCTCGGGCTGGGATATTCCGCTGGCTCTGGTCCTGCTGACCCGCCTGCCCCTGCCCCGCCTGCCCGAACCCGTCTTTGAACGCCAGGCGCAGGCGGTCTGGGCGTTTCCCTTCGTCGGGTTGGTTCTGGGCGCTCTGGCCTGGCTGACCGGTGCCGCCGCGCTGGCGCTTGGCCTGCCTGCAACGCTGGCCGCTGCACTGGTGGTGATCGTGCTGGTAGCGAGCACCGGTGCGATGCATGAGGATGGGCTGGCCGATACGGTGGACGGGTTCTGGGGTGGGTTCACCCGCGAACGCCGGTTGGAGATCATGAAGGACAGCCATATCGGCACTTATGGTGTGCTGGCGCTGATCCTGTCTCTGCTGCTGCGCTGGGGGGCGATCGTGACCCTGATCGGCACGGGCGCGCTTGGGATGCTGCTGGCAGCGGCGATCTGGTCGCGCGCCCTGATGCCGGTGCTGATGGCCGCAATGCCAAATGCGCGCGGCGCAGGGTTGAGCCACGAGGTCGGCAGGCCCTCGGGGGCACGCGTTGCGTTGGGACTGGTGCTGGCGCTGGGACTGAGCGTGCTGATTGCAGGGGCCACCGCGCTGATCCCTGCGCTTATGTCAGCCCTTGTCGTGGCCGGGTTGGCGGCGCTGGCCAGGATCAAGATCGGCGGTCAGACCGGGGACGTTCTGGGCGCAGCCCAGCAGGTTGGCGAGATCACATTCCTGCTGGCGCTCAGCGCCACGGTCTAGCCCGCCCCGCCGGTCTCGATCTTGAGCAAACCGCCGCAATGTTTGCAATGCACCGCGTCCGGATCATGCCGGAACAGCCCGCAGCCCCGGCATTTGTGACGCACCTTCTGAGGCATGAAGATAGCCTGCGCCAGACGCACGAACAACGCCACGCCCACCACCATGATGAACACCGAAAACAGCTTGCCCGCAGGCGACGCCAATGTGATGTCTCCGAATCCGGTCGTGGTCAGTGTTGCCATGGTAAAATACAGCGCGTCGATATAAGGCGTCTGACTGTTTTCGGGGATGAAATAGACCAGCACGGCGGTCGAGGTTGCGAACACGAAGACCAGCAGGTTGACGGCGGCAATCACCGCGTCCTCATGAGTTCGGAAGAACTGGCTGTCGCGGCGCAGATCGTGCAGCAGGTGATAGGAATGGATCAGGCGCAGCGCCCGCAGGATGCGCAGAAACGCCAGATTGCCCTCAAGAAACGGATCCAGCAGCAACGATCCGATCACCACGATATCGGCGAGTGTGTAGATCTTGCGCAACAGCGCCCACCGGTCGCGCGCAATCCACAGCCGCGCCGCAAGATCCAACAGAATAATCAGCCCAACCAGCACGCTGGCCCGGGTCAGGCCGGGCCCATGTTCAAGCGGTGCGGTCGAGACGAAGAAAACAATGGTCGTCAGATCAAAGAGGATCAGCCCATATCGAAACCAGACCGACACCGGCCCCCTACCGATATAAAGCATGCGCACGAAACGCTTTAAGCCGGTCATTCTCATCCTCCGCAAGCGTTGGACAAGGATAAGCGCGGAAACCCGCATGACCGCAACCGCCAATGCATGAAAAAGGCCGCCCCAAAGGGCGGCCCCGATACGTTCAGACGATCACGGATCAGGCGGCGACGGCGCGCGAGGTCAGGACCTCGTCCACCTGCTTGGCAGCCAGAATCTCGTCACCGCCCGACACGGCGGCCACTTCGCGGATCAGACGTTCCAGCGCGGCCTCGTAGAGCTGACGCTCGGAATAGCTCTGCTCGCGCTGATCATCGGTGCGGTGCAGGTCGCGGACCACCTCGGCAATGGCGATCAGATCGCCCGAGTTGATCTTTTGCTCGTATTCCTGCGCCCGGCGCGACCACATGGCCCGCTTGACCTTGGCCTTGCCCTTGAGCGTGCGCATCGCCTGACTGATCACATCTGGCGAGCTGAGCGAGCGCAGACCGGATTCGGTGGCCTTGTTGGTGGGCACCCGCAGCGTCATCTTGTCTTTTTCGAACGAGATCACAAACAGCTCAAGCGCGTATCCCGCCACTTCCTGTTCTTCGATCGAAATGATCTGTCCCACGCCATGCGCCGGGTAGACAACATAGTCATTGGGGCGGAACTCGAGCTTCTTCGACTTCGACATACAGATCTTTCCTTTGCTTGCGTCGGGATGTTTCGACGTCAAAACACCACTCCGGGACCCTTCTTCAGGCTCCCGATTGGTGGAGATTGTGACGTTTTTCCTAGCTCCGAGGTGTGAGGTCCAGCGGAGTATATCCCGGTCATAACTTCAGTTGAGTTGTTAACTTACCATAATTTCGGGGAAATCGGAAGCGGACGTGAGGTCACAACCCCCCTGCCCCATATTTTTCAACAGCTTACGAAGCCAAGTTGAACTCTGAACCGGCCAGTTTGGTACAAATAGGACCGAATCACTTACCCGTTTTGCGATCAGCCGCCTTCGCCTGGTGCTTCCGAGAAATACTTGTCCAGCTTGCCCTCTTCGCCATCGCGCTCCTCGGCTTCGGGCAGTTGGTCTTTCTTGGTCACGATTACCGGCCAGGCTTCGGAATACTTGCGGTTGAACTCGACCCATTTTTCCATGTCCGGTTCGGTATCGGGGCGGATCGCATCGGCGGGGCATTCGGGTTCGCACACGCCGCAGTCGATGCATTCATCGGGGTGAATGACCAGCATGTTCTCGCCCTCGTAGAAACAGTCCACCGGGCACACCTCGACACAGTCGGTGTATTTGCAGGCAATGCAATTGTCGGTGACGATATAGGTCATGGTCCGTTTCCTACTGGCTCTTTGACCGGTTAGCTAATTCAGACCCGGCGACAGTTCAAGCCGCGATCAGGGGTCTTGCCTGCGAGAAAGGTCAAGTGATCGCCTTTCTTTCTTGGTGGGGCGACCTTTTCCCTCATAGGTGGGGTTTTGCGCCACCGTGTCCTTTGGTTCACTCAGATCCTGGTACAATTGTTGCGCCTCGGGCGCCGGGCCGCGCCGCGCGCCGATGGCCTCGATCCGGATCACCCGCACGTCGCGCGCCTGCGCAAAGGTCAGCACGTCACCGGGACCAACCGGTTGTGCGGGCTTTTCGGTGCGGGTGCCGTTGACCCGCACCTTGCCCCCCGCCACCAGTTTGGCGGCGAGGCTGCGGGTCTTGAAGAAGCGGGCGTGCCACAGCCATTTGTCCAGACGCTGCCGGGTGGGCGCCTCGGACATCGGCTGTTATTTGCCCTCTTTCAGGCCCATCAACGCTGCGGCAAAAGGATTGTCCGGGTCGATGGGTTTTTCGGATCTGGGCGGGCGCGACGAGAAGGTCTTGGCCCCCTGTTGCGGTTTGCCGCCCTTCTTGCCCTGCGGCTTGCCACGCGGTTTGCCCTGGGATTTACCCTGCGGCTTGTCCCCGCGCGGCGCTCCCCGGCCCTGTTTCTGATCCCGGCGCGGCCCGCGTCCTGCCTGGCGGTTGCGGCCCCAGGTGAAGGTGAAGAACACTTCGACCTCGGGTTCGGCAGGTGCAGCAGCCTCGGAGGCATCACCCTCAGCAATGGCCTCACCCGGTGTCTCTTCGGCTGCGGCCTCTTCGGGTTTTGCCTCGGTTGCGACGGCCTCGACAGGTTCCTCGGTTTGAGCAACCGGCGGCTCTGCCGGGCTGTCTTCGACTGAGGCCTCAGCGGTCCCGGTGGTCTCGGCGGGCGTCTCGGCTGCGCCGTCGGTCTCGGCAGGTGTTGCCTCGGCCACGGGTTGCGCTTTCACCTTCTCGCGCTCGCCGCGCTCGGCGTTATAGCCCAGCCCCTGCATCAGGTAGGCAAACTGTTCCAGCGTCATGCCGGTGATCGAGAGCATGTCGGGCTTGGCCTCGAACCCGCCCCGGCTGTCTTCGTTGCGCAGCATGTCGGCCAGACGTTCCAGCATGTCGATGCGGATCGCGCGTTCACCGGCGGTGCGGTAACCGCACATGGTGTCATAGCCCTTGGGCGCATCGGCATCGGCAGGCACGGTCACCAGACCGGGCGGTGGGGCGTCGGGGAACATCTGCAGCCCCTGGCTGAGCGACCACAGCACCAGACGCAGGCGCGTCGGCGCAGGCTTCAGCAGCAGCGGCATGAAGATGGTGAACTGGCCAAACCGGATGCCGTGCTTGCGCAGCGCGCCACGGGCGTCCTGATCCAGGTCCTTGACTTCCTGCGCCACCTGGGCGCGCGGGATGATGCCCAGTGCCTCGACCATGCGGAAGGCAAAGCCGCGCGCCAGCCCGGTCAGCTCTTCGTCGCGCGACAGATTCGCCAGCGGCTCGAACAGGGCCGCGACCTTGCGGTCGATGAAATGCTGCAACCGGCGCTGCACTTTCTGTTCCACATCCGGCCCGGCGGCCTCGTCGACAAACACCTCGACCTGCGGCTTCATCGGGTCGTCCCCGGCAACCAGCTTGCCGACGGCGTATTCGCCCCACATCAACCCGCCCTGATCTGTGAAATCAATCTCGGTATCGGGCGCGTTGTAGAACCGGTCGGCCCGCAGATGGAATTGCGGCGCGAGCGCCTGCAGCGAGGCGGTTTTCAACGCCTTCGCCTCAGCACCTTGCGCGCTTTTGTCCGGGCTGAACCGGAACCCTTCCAGACGGCCGACGAATTCGCCTTCGACGGTCACTTCACCTTTATCGTTCACTTCGGCCAAAAGGGCCTCCTTCTGTTTGAGCCGGCGCAGCAGCACAGATGTGCGCCGATCCACAAATCTCTGGGTCAGACGGTCATGCAAAGCATCCGACACCCTGTCTTCTACAGCGCGCGTTTCGTCACGCCAATGTGATTCGTCGGCAACCCAGCCGTTCCGCTGCGCGACATATGTCCACGTGCGGATATATGCCAACCGTTTCGACAATGTGTCGATGTCGCCATCGGTGCGGTCGATGCGCCGAATCTGGCGGGCCATGAAATCGTTCGGGATACCCCCGCGTTCATGCAAGTGGCCAAAAATGACCTCAAGCAGGCTGGCATGTTCGGCATGGCTGATACCCCGGAAATCCGGCACCCGGCACACGTCCCAGAGCAACCGAACCGAGGCGACATCACTGGCGCGGGCCATGACCTCGGTCTGTTGTGACAGCGTCTTGAGCGCCAGCAGATCATCAGCGGGGCGCGCCTTGAGCAGGGTGTCGTCCTGCGGGCCCTGTTCCAACGCGTCAATCAATGCCTCGACCGACCCGAAGCGCAGATCGGGATTGCGCCAGTTGAGCTTTTTCAGCGGCGTGAAGCGGCTGTCCATGATCGCCTGCGCCATGCCGTCGTCCAGCTTGGGGGCCTCGCCGGTGACGCCAAATGTGCCATCGGACATGCCGCGCCCGGCGCGACCCGCGATCTGGGCCAACTCGTTGGGGGCGAGCGGTCGCATCCGCCGCCCGTCGAACTTGCTGAGCGCGGAAAACGCCACATGGTCGATATCAAGGTTCAGCCCCATGCCGATGGCGTCGGTGGCCACCAGATAGTCGACCTCGCCATTCTGATAAAGCGCCACTTGCGCATTCCTTGTGCGCGGGCTGAGTGCGCCCATGACAACAGCGGCACCACCTTTCTGGCGGCGGATCAGTTCGGCAATGGCATAGACGTTGTCGACCGAGAACCCGACGATGGCGCTGCGCGCAGGCATCCGGCTGATCTTTTTCGAGCCGGAATAGACCAGCTGCGACATGCGATCACGGCGTACGAATTCCACCTCGGGCACCAGCGCCCGGATCGGGCCGCGCATGGTGTCAGCGCCCAGAAACAACGTCTCATGGGTGCCGCGCGACCGCATCAGGCGATCGGTGAAGACATGGCCGCGCTCGGGATCGGCGCAAAGCTGGATCTCGTCAATGGCGACGAAATCGGCCCCCATCCCTTCGGGCATCGCCTCGACGGTGCAGACCCAGTATTGCGCGCGCGGCGGCACGATCCGTTCCTCGCCGGTGACCAGCGCCACCACCGAGGGACCGCGCGCCGCCACGATGCGGTCAAAGACCTCGCGCGCCAGCAGGCGCAGCGGCAGGCCGATGACGCCAGTGCGATGCCCCAGCATCCGCTCGATCGCGTAATGCGTTTTGCCTGTGTTGGTCGGGCCAAGAACGGCCACGATCCGGGATGACCCGTTCACCTTCGCCCCCTGCCCGGTTCACCGGGCTTCAGAGTGACTGCCCCTCAACGTGGGATTGCAGCCGATTCATGGCAGTGGTTACTTGCTCGTGATGGGGATGTATAGCCAGCGCGCGCTCATAGGCCTGATAGGCCTGTTGCGGACGATCCAGCGCCTCGAAGATCAGCCCGAGCCCGAAGATCGCGTCATACTGGTTGGGGTTCAGCGCCAGCGCGCGTTCCAGATCCGCCACCGCCGGTCCGAGCAAATCGGCAGCGAAATAGGCCGACGCGCGGGCATGCCAGGCCTCGGCGAAATCCGGCGCGTGATCGGTCAGCGCCGTCAGATGCTCGATCGCCGCCTCAAGGTCATCCTCTTCAAGCGCGTCGCGCCCGCGCTGGAGCAGCAGATCCGCCGAGGCCGAGCCCGATTTCGACCACAGCGACTGCAATTGCCGGTTCAGGCGTCTTGCCTGCGACTCGTCGGCCAGCGCCAAAGCAGCCAGCAGCTGCGATTCGTCGTTGATATCGGCTTCCTGGGAATGTCCAGACCCGGAAAACATCACTATGACGAAGGTTGCCGCCACGATATCTTTGAGTATGGGGTATGCAATGTTCATAACACGGTCCACTGTAGCGTCGCCCGTCACAATGTCCAATCACCGCACGGGCGCAAGATAGAGGAAGACCATGAGCGAACTACTTGACCAGGCCGTCAGCGCCTTGAATGAAAAACTTGCCGGCGGGGCGTTTTCCGCGACCGCGAAATTCGATGTTGCCGATCTGGGCGCGATCATGCTGGACGGCAGCGGCGCCCGCGTTGGCGATGATGCGGCCGACGTGACCCTGCGCGCGGATGTCGACACATTCCAGCAGATCGTCGCTGGCGATCTGGATGCCACCGGTGCCTTCATGTCCGGCCGTTTGACCGTGGACGGAGATATGAGCCTGGCCATGCAGCTTGCATCGGTGCTGGCCTGATGAAAATGTCGCCGGCCCCCCTTTTTGAAGATGTGGCCGGCGGTCCGACCGGGGGTCTGGCCCATTGGCTGACCACTGCAGACAAGGTTTGCATCCGGATCGGGCATTGGCGGCCCGAGGGTGAGGCACAGGGCACCGTCCTGATGTTCCCCGGCCGCACCGAATATGTCGAGAAATATGGCGACGCGGCGCGCGAGTTCACCGCGCGGGGGTTTGCTTTTCTGGCCATCGACTGGCGTGGACAGGGGCTGGCCGACCGGCCGCTGGATGACCACCGCGTCGGCCATGTGGACCGCTTCGTGGATTACCAGCAGGACGTGAGGGCCGTGTTCGACGCCGCCGCCGCGCTGGACCTGCCGCGCCCCTATCACATTATCGGCCACTCGATGGGCGGGGCGATCGGCCTGCGCGCGCTCTATGAGGGTGCCACGGTTGCCAGCTGCGCCTTTACCGGCCCGATGTGGGGCATCTTCTTTACGCCGGTTATGAAGCCGCTGAGTTGGGTGACCGCCTATTGGGGGCCGAAAGTTGGTCTGGGCCACAAGATCCCGCCGACCACCACGCTGGACAGCTATGTCGCGTCGCAACCGTTCGAGGGCAACATCCTGACCCGTGATCCGGGCATGTTCGAGATGATGAAGGTCCAGCTGCGCGCGCATCCCGAATTGTCTCTGGGCGCGCCCTCGACCATCTGGCTGCGCGAGGCGCTGGATGAATGTCAGGATCTGGCCGAACGCCCCGCACCCGATACCCCTTGCATCGCGGTGCTTGGCAGCCACGAGCAGATCGTCGACCGCAAGGCGATCCGGGCGCGCATGGCAGGCTGGCCGAAGGGAGAGTTGATCGAAATTCCCGATGGCGAGCACGAAGTTCTTATGGAGCCGCCCGAGGTGCGCGGCCCGGTCTATGACCGGCTCGCCAGCTTCTTTGCCGCCAATGCGACCTGCCCGGCACTCAGCGCCTGAACTTTCCTTCATATTGCGCGCCGGGACCGCGATCCGACTTGTGATCGCCAGACCCGGCAACTAGATGTCGGGGAAAGCAGTTTGCGAGGCCCAGATGCTCAACCTTCCCTTTCCCGTTCGTGACGCAAATGCCGCCAGAGGCGCCGACAATCTCGGCGATCTGCCGGAATGGGATCTGAGCGATCTCTATACCGGCGAGGACGCGCCGGAACTGGCCCGCGATCTGGACTGGCTGGAAGGCGAATGTGCCGCCTTCGCCGCCGATTACGAGGGCAATCTGGGCGATCTGGATGCCGCAGGCCTGCTGACCTGCGTCGAGCGCAACGAGAAGATCAGCGCCATTGCCGGGCGCATCATGTCTTTCGCGGGCTTGCGCTATTACCAGCTGACCACCGATGCCGACCGGGCCAAGTTCATGTCGGACATGCAGGAGAAGATCACCATCTTCACCACGCCGCTGGTCTTCTTCACGCTGGAACTCAACCGGCTAGAGGATGACCACCTGGCAGCGCTGCTGGACCAAAACGCCGATCTGGCCCGCTACGCACCGGTCTTCCGCCGTATCCGGGCGATGAAACCCTATCAGCTGAGCGACGAACTTGAGAAATTCCTGCATGATCTGGGCGTTGTCGGCGACGCCTGGGAACGGCTGTTTGACGAGACGATTGCCGGGCTGACCTTCACCGTCGACGGCGAAGAATTGAACATCGAGGGCACGCTCAACCTGCTGACCGAACAGGACCGGGCCAAGCGCGAGGCGGCAAGCCGCGAGTTGGCGCGGGTCTTTGGCGAAAACATCAAGACCTTTGCCCGCGTCCACAACACCCAGTCCAAGGAAAAGGAAATCGTTGATCGCTGGCGCGGCATGCCGACCGCGCAGACTGGGCGGCACCTGTCCAACGATGTCGAACCCGAAGTGGTCGAGGCGCTGCGCGAAGCGGTTGTGGCCGCCTACCCCAAGCTCAGCCACCGCTATTACGAGCTCAAGCGCAAATGGCTGGGTCTGGACAAGATGCAGGTCTGGGACCGCAACGCGCCACTGCCGATGGAGGACACGAGCGTCGTCAACTGGGCGCAGGCCGAGAAAACGGTGATGGACGCCTATGCGGCCTTCGACCCGCGTATGGGTGAACTGGCCGCACCGTTCTTCTCGAAAGGCTGGATCGACGCCGCCGTGAAACCCGGCAAGGCGCCGGGTGCTTTTTCCCACCCCACTGTGACCGACGTGCATCCTTACGTGATGCTCAACTATCTGGGCAAGCCGCGCGACGTGATGACACTGGCCCATGAGCTGGGCCATGGCGTGCATCAGGTTCTGGCCGCCGATCAGGGTGAAATGCTGTCCTCGACCCCGCTCACGCTGGCCGAAACCGCGAGCGTGTTTGGCGAGATGCTGACCTTCCGCAAGATGCTGGATGTCGCTGAATCCCCCGAGCAGCGCAAAATCCTGCTGGCGGGCAAGGTCGAGGACATGATCAACACGGTGATCCGCCAGATCGCGTTTTATGATTTCGAATGCAAGCTGCACGCCGCACGCCGCGAAGGCGAGCTGACGCCGGACGACATCAACGCGCTCTGGATGTCGGTGCAGGCGGAATCGCTTGGCCCCGCATTCGAGTACATGGACGGGTATGAGACCTTCTGGGCCTATATCCCGCATTTCGTCCACTCGCCCTTCTACGTCTATGCCTATGCCTTTGGCGATGGCTTGGTGAATGCGCTCTACTCGGTCTATGCCGCTGGTGCGGAGGGGTTCGAAGAGAAATATTTCGACATGCTCAAAGCCGGTGGTTCGAAACACCACAAAGAGCTTCTGGCCCCGTTCGGCCTTGATGCCAGCGATCCCAAATTCTGGGACAAGGGGCTGAGCATGATCTCTGAGATGATCGACGAGCTGGAGGCGATGGAGGGCTGACCTCCATCGCGATTTCCGGCCCCTTGGAAAGGGGCCGGTTCAAACTCATTCACCCGTTGCAAAGCACATGAACAGACCGGCCCCACCAGTTTGCGTCAGAGCCTCTTGCGAGCATCCGCGCGAGTTATGCGCCGCGTTCCACGAGGTGTTCCCACCGCCATGGCGGTCATGGTGACCGACCGTGGCGCTGCCTTCGCCTGAACTGGTCCAGTTGCTGCAGGTCCGGTCGGCTTCCTCACGCGGGAAATAGGCGGTGCCGTCCGACATCGTCCCTGTCAGAATGTCATGCTCGTTTGGCGAATCCCCGCGCCCTTTCACCAGATTGCCGTTTTCGTCCAGCGCAGTGGATTTGACGATATTGGGGTTCAGATGCAGCGCGTCCAGATCGGTGGCGATCAGAACACCTTGCGCATTGTGCCAGGCCCCCGCCCCGATCCGGTCGCGCGCCGAAATACCGCGCTTGCCCTCTTCCTGCGTGCTCAGATAAGCCCGCCAGGTCTTGCCGGTTGTCCCCGCCGCCTCGGCAAGCTGGGTGCAATAGGCATCCGCCCCCTCAAGCCCGCCAAGATCACCGCCCTTGCCCATACCGACACTGGTGATGAAAAAGCTCATGCTGGTGTCTTGCGCGACGGCAGACGGGCCGGACATGCCCAGAACGGGAATGGCCAGCAGTGCCGCAGTAATGATTTTCTTCATGTCGAAATATCCTCTCTGTCGGTCCATGCCCGTCAAGCATATCCGGGGCGGGCCTCCACGTCTGCACCCGCTGTGGATGGGGCCGGATCACTTCAACTGGCTGTCCTTCGATCCGCGCCGGTTGATCCCCGCACGCGGTTTGAAGGACGCGTCGCGATCCTGCTGGCATTCGATGCACAGCTTGACGCCCGGTATCGCCTGTCGCCGCGCTTCGGGGATCGCTTCTTCGCAATCGGCGCAATGGGTCAGGCTGTCGCCAACGGGGCGTTTGGCGGCTTTCATCCGCGCCAGCTCATCGGAAATCGAAGCCTCGATCTGTTCGCTCACCGCGCCGTCGCGCGCCCATCCGCCCGCCATGTCAAACCTCCGTTGCAGGTCCGCTATCATAGCGGTTTTTGCGATCTCCGCCAACACCGCCCCGACCAACTCAACACCGGGCTTTCCATTGCGTCCTGTCCCGCTACGCTGGGCCTGTCACAGCAGGGAGAGAGGCAAGATGCTGAGGGTGCTGAAATGGGTGATCGGGCTTGTGATTGCAGCCGTGATGGTTGGTGCGATCGCGGTGTTTGGCTATGCGCCGGCCTATGTCGAGGCAAGCCGGAACAACGTGATCGAGCATGCGCCTTACCCGGTCTCCGGCCCGGCTGCCGCTCTGCATGAGACCCTGATCGTGGGCGACCTGCATGCCGATCCCCTGCTCTGGAGCCGTAATCTGACCCAGCGCAGCACGCGCGGTCAGGTCGACATCCCCCGACTGATCGAGGGCAATGTGGCGCTGCAGGTCTTCACCGCCGTCACCAAATCCCCCGCCGGTCAGAACTACGACCACAACGACTCAGAGGCCCGCGACAACATCACCCTTCTTGCCATCATTCAGCGTTGGCCCTTACGGACCTGGGACAGCTTGAAGGAACGCGCGATCTATCAGGCCGAGAAGCTGCACAGGGTCGAGGCCGACTCTGACGGCCGCCTGAAGATCATCAGGACACGTGCCGATCTGGACGCGGTTCTGGCCGCCAGGGCAAATGGCGAAGGGATCGTCGGCGGTATTCTGGGAATCGAGGGCACACATCCGCTTGAGGGGGACATGGCAAATCTCGACCCGATCTTTGATGCGGGGCATCGGGTCTATGGGTTGCAGCATTTCTTCGACAACGAAGCGGGCGGGTCATTGCATGGTCAGGAAGACAGCGGGCTGACCGATTTCGGGCGTGCACTGGTGGCGGAACTGGCGGCGCGGCCGGTGGTGATCGATCTGGCCCATTCCAGCCCGCAGGTTGCGCGCGATGTGATCGCGATGACCGACATACCGCTGATCGTCAGCCATACCGGGCTGCACAGCTTCTGCCCGGTCAAGCGGAACTACCCCGATGATCTGATGATCGAGATCGCCCGGACCGGCGGTGTAATCGGCATCGGCTACTGGGCCGATGTCACTTGTGGCGACATCACGCCCGCAGGCATCGCCAAGATGATCGTGGCGGCGGTGGAGGTTCTGGGCGAAGATCACGTGTCGCTGGGGTCCGATTTCGACGGCTCGGTCGAAACCGCCTTTGACACGTCGGAACTGGCCGCACTGACATCGGCCCTGATGGATCAGGGGCTGAATGAGGCGCAGATCCGCAAGGTGATGGGCGAGAACATGGTGCGCGTCTTGCGCGCGCGCCTGCAATGAGGGCGCAGAAACCGGTCGAACCCGCCCCGCTTTGCCGATAAGCAGGGCGGATGGACAAGACCGAGCCTTTCGAGATTTTTCTGGTGGTGACGCCGGGATTGGAACAAGCCCTGGCCGAGGAAGCGCACGCGCTTGGCTTTGACGCCCCCATCGTCTCGCCCGGCGGCGTGACCGTTCAGGGGCATTGGCCCGATGTCTGGCGCGCCAATCTATGGCTGCGCGGGGCCACCCGTGTGCTGGTGCGCATCGGGGCTTTTCGCGCCTTTCACCTCGCCCAGCTCGACAAACGGGCGCGCAAGTTTCCCTGGGTCGAGACCCTGCGCGCCGATGTCCCGGTCCGGGTCGAGGTGACTTGCCGCAAATCGAAAATCTACCACGCCAAGGCCGCCGCGCAACGGGTCGAGCGCGCCTTGTCAGAGGTATTGGGCGCAACGATCGACCCCAAGGCGGACCTGGCCGTAAAAGTCCGGATCGAGGATGACCTTTGCGCCATAAGCCTCGATACGTCCGGCGAAAGTCTGCACAAGCGGGGCCACAAACCCGCCGTCGGAAAGGCTCCGATGCGCGAAACCATGGCGGCGATGTTCCTGCATCAATGCGGTTTTGACGGCAGCGAACCGGTCTATGATCCGATGTGCGGCTCGGGCACGTTTGTGCTGGAGGCCGCAGAGATCGCGACCGGGCGCGCACCGGGCCGCTCGCGCAGTTTTGCATTTGAGAAACTGGCCAGCTTTGACGCCCAGGCCTGGGAGGAGATGCGCCGCTCCGAGACGCGCAACGCTACTGATCAGCGCTTTTATGGCTCGGACCGCAATGACGGCGCCATCGCCAACAGCATCCGCAATGCCAAGGCTGCGGGCATTGATGGTATCACCCGGTTTCACCGGGCCGCGATCAGCGATATCGCGCCGCCCGACGGGCCACCGGGCCTTGTGATCGTCAACCCACCTTACGGGGCACGGATCGGCAACAAGAAAGTCCTGTTCGGGCTGTACGGTGCCTTTGGGCAGGTGATGAAAGAGCGGTTCTCGGGCTGGCGCGTGGGCGTGATCACCAGCGATGGCGGGCTGGCGAAAGCCACCGGCCTGCCCTTTCTACCGTCCGGACCGCCGGTGGCCCATGGCGGGCTAAAGGTCAAACTCTACCAGACTTCGAAACTATGCTGAGGACCTGCTCAGACCTCCTGCTTCGGTAACCGGCGACAGGCCGCCGATCACGGTTTCGTGTAGCGCTCACCTCTGATCCATGACGCCTGCAGCGCCGTAACCCTGTCATCTTCCCAAAGCAAAGACATGCCACTCACACGCGGCCGGTCATCAGCTGGGAAGCAATTAACAGGGTTGGAGGTTCCCAGACATGGACGCGACACAAACACTGACCGGGATTGTACTGAACAGCGGTGCGCCCGGCACATTCGACAATAACAACGGCGATTTCGATCTGCTGCGTGAGGCGGTGATCACCGCCGGGCTGGCAGATGATCTGGACAGCGATGCCGCATCACTGACCGTCTTCGCCCCCACTGATGTCGCCTTTATCGGGCTGGCGCAGGCGCTTGGCTATGGCGGGTCGGACGAGGCCGGATCGCTGGCCCATATCGTCGATGCGCTGACATTGCTTGGTGGCGGCAACCCCCTCCCGCTGCTGACGGATGTTCTGACCTATCACGTGGTCAACGGCGCTTTTGACCTGGAGGCCGTGGCCGGGCTGGGCAACGGGGCAGAGATCGGCACGCTGCAAGGCGGCTCGGTGACGCTGAACCTCGAAAGCGTTCCACCCAGCCTGGGTGATGCCGATGACGGCATCGCCGATCCCGGCCTGATCGCCTTCGACATCACGGCCACAAACGGCATTGTTCACGTGCTGGATGGCGTTCTGCTGCCGGTCTCGGTGACCGGCATCCTGTCCCGGCCCAATACCGATTTCATTCTGGATGATGACGGCAGTTCTTTCAACTTCACCGGCCGGGGAAACGACTTCATCGACGGCAATGGCGGGCGTGACATCATCTGGGCCGGCAAAGGTCATGATATCGTGCTTGGCGGAACCGGCAACGATGTCATCGGTGGCGGTTGGGGCAAGGATATTCTGCGGGGTGATGAGGGCCACGACAAAATATTCGGCGGGCGCGGCAACGATGTTATCGATGGCGGGGATGGCAATGACTACATGCTCGGCGGTTGGGGCAAAGATATCTTTGTCTTTGAAAACGGCGATGATCGCGACACGATCCTGGATTTCCGCGTTGGCCGCGACAAGATCGACCTGACCGGCTATGAGGGCATCCACGATTTTCACGACATCGCAGACGACATCAGCGGCCGGTTCTTCCGGACCGTGATCGATCTGGACGATGGCGATCGGCTCAGCCTGATTGGCGTGCGCGCCCATCAACTGGACGCGGACGATTTCCTGTTCGCCTGATTCCAGGACCTGAAACGAGAACAGCCCGCCGGGATCGGCGGGCTGTATTTTGCATCGGTACAGCGTGTCAGGCGGTGGCGAGCATGCCCTTGTTACGGGCCAGTTCGCGCATCTTCTTCTGCAGCTTCTCAAAGGCGCGCACCTCGATCTGACGAATGCGTTCGCGGCTGACATTGTACTGGCCGCTCAGCTCTTCCAGCGTGACCGGCTGGTCCATCAGGCGGCGTTGCGTCAGAATGTCCTTTTCCCGGTCGTTCAGAACCGAAAGCGCCTCGGACAACAATTCACGCCGCGCCTCAAGTTCATCGCGCGCCTCGTAATCGCCAGCCTGATCGGCATCCTCATCCTCCAGCCAGTCCTGCCATTGCATCGTGCCTTCGCCTTCGGAACCGACCGTGGCGTTCAACGAGGCGTCACCACCGGACATGCGCCGGTTCATGCTGACCACTTCGTCTTCGGTCACACCCAGGTCAGTGGCGATCCGAGCAACATTTTCGGGTCGCAAATCACCTTCTTCCAGCGCGCCGATGCGAGCCTTCGCTTTGCGCAGGTTGAAGAACAGTTTCTTCTGCGCCGAGGTGGTGCCCAGTTTTACCATCGACCACGAGCGCAGGACGTATTCCTGGATCGAGGCCCGAATCCACCACATCGCATAGGTCGCCAGGCGAAAGCCCTTTTCGGGGTCAAACTTCTTGACCGCCTGCATCAGGCCCACATTGGCCTCCGAGATCACCTCGGCCTGTGGCAACCCATAGCCGCGATAGCCCATCGCGATCTTGGCCGCGAGGCGCAGATGCGAGGTCACCATCTTGTGGGCGGATTCGGTATCCTGCTCTTCGACCCAACGCTTGGCGAGCATGTATTCCTCTTCCGGTTCCAGCAGGGGAAACTTGCGAATCTCCTGCATATAGCGGTTCAGACCGCCTTCGGGCGTGGGTGCGGGAAGATTTGCGTAATTCGACATATCCGTTGTCCCTCCGGAATAATGTTTAGCCTCTTAACATACCATATGGGTCACGTATGCTGCCCATTCAAGAGGGTGCTACCAGTTTCCGATTAACTTACTGTTAAGGAAAGGTGACAACGCGGTTCTCACGGTGTTTTGCTCACTTTGAGAGCGGCGCGCGCAAGACTTCGGCCAATTGCGCCATATCTTCGGGCATTTCGGCCTCAAAGCGCTTTTTTTCACCGCTTACAGGATGGTTGAACCCCAGGACCGCCGCATGCAGCGCCTGCCTGGGAAAGTCTTGCACGGCTTGCTGCGCCTGTTCCGGCAGCGCCTTGGCGGCAAGTTTCCGCCGCCCGCCATAGACCGGATCGCCAATCAGCCCGTGCCCCGCATGCGCCATATGCACGCGAATCTGATGGGTACGGCCGGTCTCCAGCCAACATTCCACCAGCGCCGCCACGGAGGGCTGCCCGAAACGCTCGATCACCCGTGCGCGGGTTACCGCATGCCGCCCGCCATGAAAGGTGACCGCCTGCTTCTGACGATCGGTTTTGTGGCGGGCCAGCTGCGTGGTCATCCGCAGGATATTGCCCGCCTCGAAACTGGCGCCTTTGACGCCGCGCAATCGCGGGTCGCTGGCCTCGGGCACGCCGTAGCAAAGCGCCTGATAATAGCGCTCAACGCTATGCGCCTCGAACTGCGCCGCCAGCCCCTGATGCGCCGCGTCGGACTTGGCAACCACCAGCAAGCCGCTGGTTTCCTTGTCGATCCGATGCACGATGCCCGGCCGCTTGACCCCGCCCACGCCTGACAGCGCATCACCACAATGATGCAGCAAAGCATTGACCAATGTGCCGCTGGGCGAGCCAGGTGCGGGATGCACCACCATACCTGCGGGCTTGTTCACCACGATCAGGTCATCATCTTCCCAGATCACGTTGAGCTCGATCGCCTCAGGTCCGATATGACTGTCCCCGGCGGCCTCGACCGTGATCGCAATCACCGCCCCCTCCGCAACACGCGCCTTGGCATCGGTGGTGACAGTTCCGTCCACGCGCACCGCCCCCTCGGTGATCAGCCGCGCCAGTCTTGTGCGCGACAGGGCCGCCTCGTCTGGCACATCCCGCGAAAGCGCCTTATCAAGGCGGGGCGGTGGTGCTACCGCGATCACGAAGTCAATCTGGCGGGTGCCCATGTCTGTTCCTTCCGAACCCGAGATACCGCAGGAAACGCCGCAGCTCAGGCTGCTCAGACGGATGGTCATGGCGTTGACGGCAGTGATGATCGGCGGGGTTCTACTGACATTCGCACTGATAGTCATCCGCCTGAGTGACCGCACCCCCACTTTGCCCGAAGAGGTCGAACTGCCCGACGGCGCGCGCGCGCAGGCCGTCACCATAGGCCCGAACTGGTATGCGGTCGTCACCGACGACAACCGCATCCTTATCTTCGACAAGATCACCGGCAAATTGCGCCAGACGATCGAGGTCGAGTGACCCTCCCCTGAGGCTTATTTGGTCGCCCGCCCGTTCACTGGTCACAATTCGGCGCTCGGGTCGATCAGACCTTCCTGCAGGGCGAAGGCAATCAGCTGCGCGACAGAGTGCACGTTCAGCTTCTGCATCAGGTTGGTCCGGTGCCGATCAACGGTTTTCGGGCTGATGCCCAACAGTTCGGCCATCTCCTTGTTCCTGCGTCCGGCGACGATGAGATTGAGCGTCTGACGTTCCCGGTCTGTCAGTGACACACCCTCCGGCGCGGCGTCCAGCAGGCCCAGGATATGGTCCGAGACGTGTCGCCCTCCGCGCAGGATGAGGGGCAAGGCACGGTAAAGTTCGGCGTTCTCGGTGGCCTTTGAGAACAACCCGTCCACGCCGGTATCCAGCAATTCGGAGATTTTCCCGATCGCGCAGATGCCGGTCAGCACGACGATCTTTGTGTCCGGCGACCAACGGCGCGTTTCCAGAACAACCTCGGTCCCCCCTGCCAGCGGCATCTGCACGTCCAGCAGCAGCAGATGCGGTTTGTGCACCCGCACCGCCGCGATGGCTTCCAATCCGTTCACAGCCTCTGCAGCCACGTTCAGACCACCCGGTTCGATCAGACCTGGTGTTTCAAGCGCTGCACGCAGTCCGGAACGGACAATGGCATGATCGTCAGCGATGATTGCGGTAAATGTTCTCAAAATACGGTACCTGACCTTCAGCCTGCTCGCGGAAAACTGACGGAGACACGCAGTCGTTGTCAACCGAATGTGGCGTCCCTAAGCTCGGTGCTTATGGATTGGGTAAGCCATCTTCGGACTGGGGTTTTCCTGTTGAGCGGCGCGGCACTCGTGCCGGTCGGCGCGACGGCACAGTCGCCCGGCCTCGATCCGACCCCCGCAGAGATTGATGCGTTCCTGGCTGCGGATGCCAACAAGGATGCACTGCTGCAATTGTCCGAGTTCAAGACTTTCGTCAGGCTGATGGCGGATGCCGGGCAGCCCACGGCCAGACAGGTCCGCATGTTTGCCGCCTATCGCTTCGCCTTCAGGATCACGGACAAGAACAGGGATCGTGTTGTCAGCCCCGACGAATTGCGCGCCGCCGATGATGCACATCAGCGTGGCGAGGGGGCGGGCCACAACTGAGGTCGATCCCCCATTTTCACGGTCAACGCCTTGTCACGGCGCGGGATTATCCGTCTGATGGAACGATCCTTGCCCGGAGTGTTTTACGATGCGTCCCAGCCCGAACATCGCGACCGGCCTGATCGCATTGTTGCTGTCAATCTGGGCTGCCGCCTCCACCGCTCTTGATCTGGAGAGCGATGCGGCGGTGATCGATCTTGTGCCGCATATGGTGTTTGCCCATGGCACCGCCGCAGAACCGGACGCCATGCTGGCGGCCTACCGCGCCGGGCAATTCGCCCACGACGTGCCGCTGAAGCGCTTCGAAGGTGATCATGCCGCCGAATTGTGGGGGGCGGTCGAGATCACATCGCCTACGGAAATTTTCCGCAGGGTTGTCGTAGGCGTGCCGATGATCGGCGAAGTCGATGTCTACGCCTATGGCGAAGGCCCGGCGGATCACATCCTGAGCTATTCGATGTTCCGGCACTTTCAGACAGACCAGCATGCAGGCGCGCGGCTGCAATCACGCAGCCTCAACCTGCCCGCCGGGGCAACGCAAACCTTGCTTGTTCATTTCAAGTTCGGCCCGGTTCAGACCCTGGATCTCAGCCTCGAGAGCGAGGCGTATCTGGCCCGGAGCATCACTCGGGAGGTCGCGGTTCAGGCGGCGTTTTATGCCTTTGCGCTGGCCGCGATCTGCGTGTTCCTTACCTTTTTTGCAGCGTTGCGCGACGGCATGAGCTTGCTCTACGCCCTGCTTTTCCTGACGGGACTCGCGTTTTTGGCCTATATGGACGGCCTGCTTTTCCGGCTCCTTTACCCCAACACCCCGCAAATCCAGTCGGCGCTCGGGTTTTTTCTGTTCCTGGCCATATCGGGTTTTGGCTTCATTCTAGCCGGTATCGGGTTTCGCCACAGCGCCGCTTTCTTGGCCGCGCGGCTGTGCTGGGGTCTGGCCGGGGCAAGCGTGGCGGTCTACGTCTTTTCACTGCTGGCGCCGGGTCCGATTGCAGCGGTTCTTGCAAATACCCTGCTGATCGGGATGTGCGTTGCGGTGGCCCTCGGCACGCGTCTTCCCCCTGGAAAGGCCACGCTCAGCCGTCGTTTGGCACGCGGTCTGAGCCTTGCTGTGCTGGGCGGTGTGCTGATTTTGCTTGCACCCCTCATCGTCCCCGCAATTCCGGCACTTTTCGGGCTGCTCGCAACGTCCAAGCTGCTCTATCTGGTGCTCATCCTTGGCGGGTTGACCAACCTCACGGCGCAGATCCTTGCGGTGCGACAGGCGCAGGACGAGGCGCAGCAGGCCGAAATGGCGGCTCTTACACGGGAGGCCAAGCTCAGCCGGGAGCTTGCCGGATCAGAAAAGAACTATGCCAAGGCACAGGCGCTTGCAGCGCAGCGGCAGAGGACACTTGCAACCGCCGCGCATGACATTCGCCAGCCGGTTCAATCCCTGCGCCTCAGACTCGACAGCCTCGCCGGCACGGTGTCGCAAGACACCGAGGAGCGTCTGCGCGAAGCCCTGGATTACCTTGACTCCCTGACCTCGAATTACATGGAAAATGGCAGCCTTGACGCGGACGCTGAAGACGACCCGCCTGTCGATGAGATTTATGACGTCTCGATGATCTTGGAATCCGTTCAACGTATGTTTACCCCCGAAGCCGCCAGGAAGGGCCTCGAGCTCCGCATCGTTGAAACCGCGCAACGTACGAACCTGCCCGCCGCGCCGCTGATGCGCATTGTCTGCAATCTTGTGGTCAACGCGATCAAGCATTCGCAGCAGGGCGGCTTGGTGCTGGGTTTGCGACGTCGTGCGGGCGGCATATGGCTTTGTGTGGCCGACACCGGCCCGGGCTTCACCCCGGAGGAATTCGAGCGTTACAAGAATCATGGCGCGAAAACCGAAGGCTCTGACGGGCACGGGTTCGGGCTTGCCGTCTGCGCCCAACTGGCCG
The DNA here is from genome assembly GCF_023502395.1 of Ruegeria spongiae. Taxonomy (GTDB): domain Bacteria; phylum Pseudomonadota; class Alphaproteobacteria; order Rhodobacterales; family Rhodobacteraceae; genus Ruegeria_C; species Ruegeria_C spongiae. Next base: position 363,976 of record NZ_JAMFMB010000001.1, read on the forward strand.
AAGAGCTTGGGATCAGTCTGATCGCAGACTCGGTTCCAGGCCGGGGAACACTTTTCTATTTGCGCCTGCCAGCGATCTAATTGGGGGATCGACCCCATAACCCCGCAACACCCTCCTTCTTAGCTTGAAGTCACAGACACCGGCACGAACCGGTGGGTTCAAGCAAAAGAAGGATTTGGATGATGGGCCTTTTCACCAAAAAGAGCATTCACGAGACGATCAAGAAATACGGTTGGAGCAGCAAGGCGGATGGCGGATCCGGCAATGACAAGATCTATGGCTACAGCGTCGACAAGAACACGCTCTATGGCGGATCTGGCAATGACTATGTCGAGGGCTGGGGATCGCGGAATTACCTCTATGGTGGCAGCGGTAGCGACACCATCAAGGGCAAGGGCGTCTATAACTACCTCGTTGGTGGCACCGGGTCTGACAAGCTCTACGGCTATGGCGCGACCAACAAGCTTTATGGGGAAAGCGGCCATGACGCCCTCTACGGTTATGGGGCCTACAACCGGCTGAGCGGTGGTGACCACAATGACGTGCTCAAAGGGTATGGTGCGCGCAATGTGCTTTATGGCGGCAACGATCAGGACAAGCTCTATGGCTATGGTGCCAGCAACCACCTTGATGCTGGCTCGGGCCATGACACGATCTACGGCTATGGTGCCGACAACGAGATGCACGGACATTCCGGCAATGACTATATGGTCGGTACCGGCGCCTCGAACCGGATGTATGGCGGCTACCATAATGACACGATGATCGGCAAAGGTGCCGTGAATGTCATGAAAGGCGGCACCGGCAATGATGTGATCGAGGCCCGTGGTGTGACCAACGTCGCCCATGGTGAAGAAGGCAATGACACGATCAAGGGGATCGGCGGCACCAACACCCTCTATGGCGACAGCGGCGACGACGTCATTGTCGCGACCGGAGGCGTGAACACCGCCAAGGGCGGCACCGGCAATGACCGGATGAGCGCCGAAGGTGGTGTCAATACGTTCTTCGGCGAAGCGGGCAATGACCGCATGGATCTCAGCGGTGGCGTCAACACGGCCAAGGGCGGCAGTGGGGATGACACGATAACCGGTGAGGGTGGCGTCAACACCCTGTTTGGGGAAGAGGGCGATGACCAGATCGCCGCAATTGGCGGTGTGAATACCGCCTTTGGTGGCGCGGGCGAGGACACGATGGTTGCCGAGGGCAGCGACAACGTTCTGCTAACGGGCAAGACGGTCAACACGTTCTTTGGCGGCGACGGCGATGACCGGATCGAGCTGAAGGGCAGCGTCAACACCGCCTCTGGTGATGATGGAGATGACCACATCACGGCAAAGGGCGGGATGAACACGATCTTTGGCAAAGATGGCGATGATCTGCTTGAGATGATTGGCGGCGTCAATACCGCCTCGGGTGGTGATGGCGACGACGTGATACAGGGCCTCGGCGGGGTCAACACATTCTTCGGCGGCAATGGCGACGACGTGATGGAGGCCGCCGGCGGTGCCAACACGATGTTTGGCGGTGCTGGCAAGGACAAGATGACGGCCGCATCACTGACGATCACCGCGCAATCGGGCGAAGAAGGTGACGATACCATGATCGCAATCTCCGCCGGCAACAGCCAGTGGGGTGGTTCCGGGGCGGACACGATCCTGGGCGTTGGGGCCGCCAATCTGCAATGGGGTGGCAGCGGAGACGACGTGCTGGGTGCAGGTGGCAACACCAATGTGCAGTTCGGTCAGGACGGCGATGACAAGCTCTTCGCGCTGGGTCAGCAGAACCTCCAGTTTGGCGGTGATGATGCAGACCTGCTGGTTGGTGTGGGCCTGCAAAATATCCAGCACGGCGGCAAGGGCGGCGACGTTCTGGTTGGCGCGGGCAGTTCGAACATCCAGATCGGCGCAGAAGGCGATGACTGGATGGTCGGTGCGGGCGCGTCCAACATTCAGTTCGGTGCGCATATCTGGTCAGCCATTCCCGAGGATTTCGAGCTTGGTTCGCTGGATATCGACGCCGCACGCGACGCGATCGAACAGTATTTTGAGGTCTCCGCCGCAGAGGATGGCATGAACAAGATGTTGGCCGGTGGTTACGGCAACCTGCAGGTCGGTGGCTCGGACGTCGACATCATGATCGGTGGTGGCCGTGGCAATCTGCAGGTCGGCGGCGCGGGCAATGACGTCCTGCTTGGCGGCGGTCAGGCAAATGTCCAGTCCGGTGGCGCGGGCAGTGACGCGATAGTCGGTCTGGGCCAGATCGGCGTGCAATCCGGTGGCGACGATGGCGATGTGATGCTGGCGATGAAAGTCAGTGGCAAGGTCGGCCTGCAGGTGCAGCACGGCGGCAGCGGCAGTGACCTCATGGCCAGCGAGGGCGACCCGGTGGACTGGGCCTCCAGCACCTGGAGCACCCTCAAGGAGATCGTGACCGACGCGGTCGAGGACAAGGCAGCTGCTGGCAGTACACCTGACGGCGCAGACGTCGAAGCTGTGCAGGAAAACCAGGATACGGAACTGGCCGATACCGCCAAGGACATGATCAAGGACGCATTGCCCACCGCCTTCAACATCCAGTTTGCGGGCGAAGGTGACGACCTCTTCCATGTCGGTGGCGATCTGGGCTTCCAACTGGGTCAGGACGGTAATGACATCTTTCTCGGTGGCGGCAGCTTCAACCTGTCCCTGGGCGGCACCGACAGTGATCTGATGCTGACTTCGGGCGACACGCTGAACTTTTCGTTCGGGCAAGAGGGTGCGGACTGGATGATCGACACGGGCACCTTTGGCGATCTGTTCATGTCCGCGGTTCTGCCGGATCTGCCATCGTTTGATGTCTCCAATCTGCTCGGCGTGGATGTCTTTGCACCCATCAACGAGATGATCGACTTCGCCCATGACGTGAAAGACACGATTGCTGATCTCAACCCGCTTGATGAGATGATCGAAGCGGCTGGCGATGCCATCCAGAGCGTGACCGACGAGGTTGCCGAGGCCACCGCAGACATCCGCTCTTTGCTGGACTATTCCGGCACGCAGATGTTTGGCGGTGCGGGCGACGATATCCTGTCTTCGACAGGTGATATGATCGGCGGTTCGGGTGCGGACACTTACGTCTTCAACTTCGAGAATGACGGCACCATCGACGAGGCAGGCCTCGATGCTTTGAAAGACGCGGGCCGGCTGGTTGATCTGGCCGAAGACGGGATCGACGCTCTGATCGGTGGCGCCGGGGGTACCGACACGATCGAGTTGCGCGATGCCGGGGGTCTCGACGCTGGCGATCTGCGCTTCTGGGTCGATGGCGGCAAGGATCTAGTGATCGTCAATGACGGTGCCAGCCTGCGGATAAAGAACATGTCCGAGGCTGAAACGGCGGTCGAAACCCTGACGATCTGGAACGGTGAAGCCGGGCAGAGCTTCGACATATCCGAGGCCTTTACCGACGGCGCGTTCACGGCCAGATCAGAGTTTGGTGCCTTCAACACCGGCGCGGTGAATCTCGCCGAATATGCAACGGGCATGGTGACACAAAGCACCGTCGACCAGCAGTTCGCCGCCGCCTTCGACGGCTGGATGGCGACGCTGTCGGATGTGACGGGAAACATCCCCGTCATAGGCAACGGCGTCTCAAATGCGGTCGATGTCGTGGATGGTTTTCTCGACATGGAGGTGGTCCTGCCCACGGATGTCTTTGAGCTTGTCTGAAATCCGACACCCTCGAAAAAGGCCGCGATCCTCGATCGCGGTCTTTGCATTGTGAAACATTGGAGATGTTCGAGTGTACGTCACGACGAAGCGTCCCGGCCATATTTGCAAGTAAGAGCGCGTTTGATTTGCAGATGAGCCCGAATTTTCTCAAACCGATACAAACAGAGTTCCCCCGGCACGGTAGCTGAAGGCTTTCAATGTCCAAATCCACTTCAATCAATGCCTGCAGAATCGCAAGTCAAAGGATCCGCAGGTGCGTAGGGAATAATCCAAGTGGCCCAACACCCTCAAGCGCAACCTGATTAAGATATTTCGAGTAATTCCACCGAGGCATAACGAGAGTGAGCAATTTATGTCGTGAGCGAAATGGCGAGCCCTGGAGGACTCGAACCCCCGACCTGAGAATTAGAAGTTCCCTGCTCTAATCCAGCTGAGCTAAGGGCCCGCACTTAACGGGGTGAGGTTTAGTTCACTCCTTGAAAGCAAGTCAACACGGTTCTGGCAGATCACGACCGGGTAAATCGGATCGTCGGCCATGGCAACTGATCAGCCTCAACGACGATCGTCCCAAGCTGCTGCTTCGGGGTTTATTTGAGAGAAATGGTACCGCCTGCTGGATTCGAACCGGCGACCTCTGGATCCACAATCCAGCGCTCTAACCAACTGAGCTAAGGCGGCACTCGTGAAGGGCGATGTACCCAAGCCGACCTGAGATTGCAAGAGGGTCAGAGCGCAATTTTCCAGCTTTGCTCGACCAGATCGACCCCGAAGGAGTGCACCACTTTGCTGCCCAGCAACTCCCACCCGTTGGCGGCATAGAGCGCGCAGGCGGCGCGGTGGCTTTCATGGGTCCAGAGCCGCATCTCGCGATATCCCCGCGCCTTTGCAAACCCCATACATTCAAACAGCAGACGTTTGCCCAGCCCCCTGCCCCGCGCCTCGGGCACCAGCAGGAACAGGCGCAGCTTGGCGGTGTGCTCGTCAAGCCTGACGCAGAAGATACTGCCGAGGCGCTGGCCGTCCTGTGCCGCGATCCATCCGCGTTCGCAGGCGGGGTTGTGGGACGCGATGAACCCTTGCAGGATTTCATCCACAAGGGCACCAAAGCTGTCGTCGAACCCTTCGTCGCGTGCATAGAGGCTTCCGTGCTGCTCAACCAGCCATTCCGCATCCGCGGCCTCGAATCTGCGCAAGATGATATCGCCCATAGGTCATCTCAGACCGAACCGCGCTTGATTCTCAAGCCTTTGCAGGCTAGCAGAGGCGTTCATTCACGGAGGTGATCATGGGCATCAATACCGAGCGCGACATTGTGGCCAATCTGCAGATCGGCCCGACCGATGAGGGCATGGTCCGGCTGTTCATCGAAGCCGATGGTGTTGAGATCCCGATGGATTTCGAACCTGAAGAGGCCGAAGACATCGCCGAGGAAATCCGCGCCGCTGTACAAGCGGCACTTGCCCAGAAGCGATAACCGCTAACGCCCCGGTCCCGGATCGCGCAGCGCCTGCAGGCGACGCGCGGCATGGACCGCGAATTTCTGGATCAGAACCTTGCGCCGCGCGGCGGCCAGCTTGTCCTCGGGGGCCATCCGGATGATCTCGCCACCATAGGCGTCGGCAATGATCAGGCCGGTGTCCTCGGGCAGCAGATCGGTGGGAAACTCGGTATCAACGGCCCAAAAGTACCGGTCGCACCAGTCCAGATAGCCCTGCCACTTGCTGTCCGTCTGAAAATCCTCGCGACTGGATTTGCACTCGATCACCCAGATTTCGCCCTTCGGCCCCAGCCCCATCACATCGACGCGCAGCCCGCGTATGGGCACGAATTCCTCAATGGAAACAAACCCATGACTGGCCAGGTGTCGGGCGACGCCACGCGCAAGTTTCTGTCCGGGTTGCAGATCAAGCATCATGGGTGAAATCGTGAACAATTCGTGAACAAAAATCAAGGCCCTCAATCGAACTTGACATGATACCTTATGGTATCTTATTTATGTGATACCTTTTGGTTTCACAAATGGACTGCCGATGACCACCACACCACAACCCGCCTTTCGTGCCCTGTCGGACCCGACCCGGCGCGAGATCCTGGTGATGCTGTCGCAACAGGACATGACCATCGCCGAGGTCTCGGACCACTTCGACATGACCCGCGCTGCCGTCAAAAAGCACCTGACCGTGCTGAGCGACGGCGGGCTGATCACCGTCGAGCCGCGCGGGCGCGAACGCATCAACCGCCTGAACCCGCAGGGCATGTCCCCGGTCCGCGACTGGATCGCCTATTTCGACCACTTCTGGGACGACCGCCTTGCCACCCTCAAAACCGCCATCGAAGGAAAATTCGAATGAATATCGCTGTCTCAGCCCCCGCCGTTCTGCACAAATCCATCTATCTGCGCGCCGACCGCGAGACCGTCTGGGCCTATCTGACCGAGCCGGACAAGCTGGCGGAATGGTTCCACAAACCCGAACGCCCGCTTGAAGCCGGCGCCAAGCTGGAGATGTTCGGACGCGAAAGCGGTGATCTGCTGATCTGGGGCGAGGTCAGGGCCGCGCGCAAACCGGACTACCTGGAATATTCCTTTACCGTCAAACCGATGGGCGACGCGGTGAGCGTGGTGAAATGGACGTTGGAAAGCGTCGAGGGCGGCACAAGATTGCGCCTTGAACACGAGGGCCTGCCGCAGGGTGCCGAGGCCTTTGGTCTCATTCTGGCGCTCGACAAGGGCTGGGACGAACATTTTGGTGAAATGCGTGCCGCCATCAACGAGGTGGTTCCGGCCTGATCTTCACCTGCCCCACCTATAGCCCCTTGCCATGACCCGCCGCGCACCCTAGTTAGGCGTGTGGCGGGTTCTGCCCCTCTCGTGATAGGTAGCATTCCGGTGGCCTTAAGCAATTCCGAGGGAGCTGGCTCTGTTCGGGTCCTGGCCCGTTTACCTGGCGCCCACCTGTATATACAGGTCCTCGGGAATCAAAGCCTAACGGTTGATCCTTGGTGGTCCCGCCACATTTTCCCGGCCAGATCAGAGCGTTAACGCGCTTTTTTGCCCGGATTTGCAATGGCTCGCACCGGAACAAGATCAGCCGCAACGCGCGATCCGCCTTTCGGCGTGTCGTCTTTCTCGGCCAGGCTCATCACGGCCCAGGCGAATTGCACGCCGGCAAAAACGATCCCATTCATGAACCACAAGATGAAGATGGCCAGAACCGCAACATCCGAGCGCTGAATCAACGTCCAAAGATTGGCGACATCCAGCCAAAGCAGCAGGCCGACGAATATCGCGGCAATACCGAACCCAATCAGAACCTGCGTGATGTAAAGACGAATCAACTTGGGCATGTTCTGCTCCCTTGCAAATCATGCTCAGCATAGCGCATGGTCGCCGGGATTAAACTGCGGCCAATGCGCCAAAAGTGATTTCGGAGTACGAGTGAACAATCTGATACCCTTTGCCGTCAATCTTCTGGATGGCCTCTCAGGACTGCAGGATGATGAAGACCGATGGGAACTGGTTTTGTCCCAACTGGCAGGCGTCGGGTTCAACGCGCTGAACATACTTTGCTTTTCACCGGATAGCGGCGATATTCACTGGGTTCGCAGCTCGATGTCGAAAGACTGGCTGGACCTCTATGATCGAAGCGGTTTCGCGACCGAAGACCCGATGCTTGCGCAGGTCCACAACGGCACCGAAAGCCTTTATGTCCGGGCCGCAAGCCTGCGAAACGGAGGCCGCCACTCAGACAAGATCGTCGCACTGAACCATGGCCTCAAATCCGCAGGCTACATGCATCTCTATTCGCTGGTGGTGCCCTGCCCCGATAACGAAGCGAAGCTGGTGGTGATCTCATCCAACCGTCCCGAGGCTGAGGACGTGATGCGACACCAACAGCGCGAGATGCGGATTCTCGCGACCGTGCTGGCCACCAATCTCGGCGCGGACATGCCAAGCGACCACGGTCGTGTCTACGATTTCGCCGAAGCCTTGCAAGACGGCCCGCGACTGACCAATCGCGAGACCGAGGTGCTGGGCTATCTGGCACAGGGGCACCGCAATGACCGCATCGCGGAACTGCTCGGCCTGTCAGAGATCACGGTTCGCACACATATCCGCAGCGCGCGCGACAAACTGGACGCGCCAACGCGCGAAGCCGCTCTGGTCCGCGCGGTTCAACTGGGGCTGATCGGTTGACATACCATCGGATTCGATAGCTGGCGATCGCGACACGGCCGGTTATGATGCGCGCGTCCGAGCCGCTGTTGTGAGTGACGGTCGACCCGGACGTGTTTGAGAGTACCCATTTAATCATTTCAGACGCGGAACATGCCTGTCATGTCCGCGTCTTTTTCTGTTCTTCTCTGACCGGTCCCGAAATGGCCCCGCAGCTCAGAACGCCTCGGGCTTGGCCTCTCGCGCCATGTGATCGAGCACGGCGTTTACGAAATTGGCCTCGCGCCCTTCGGGAAAGAAGGCGCGGGCGATGTCGACAAACTCGGTGATCACCACCTTGGGCGGCGTCTCGCTTTGCTGCAGTTCGGCACCGGCGGCCCGGAACAGCGCCCGCAGGGTCGGGTCGATCCGTGCGATGGGCCATTTGGCAACCAGCGCCCGGTCGGTCATCTGGTCAACCGGGGCCTGATAATTCACCGCATCTTCAACCAGTTGGCGGAACAGATCGGCATTACCTTCGGCCATCTCGTCGCCCTCATAGACCGCGCCGAACCGGTGATCGAGAAACTCGGCCACCACCGCCTCGACGGTCTGACTGGACTGTTCCATCTGGAACAGCGCCTGCACCGCATAAAGACGCGCGGCGGATTTCATCTGACGTTTCCGGTCGATCGGGCGGATCTTGGGTTGGGTGCTCATGCGGTTTTGGGTCCGTTGCTGTCGCCAGCCAGAAGGATATTCTCGGAAGGCGGTTTGAAGCCGACACCTTTGGTCGAAGCGCCCCATTTACGGCTGAGCGCGATCAGATGCAAGGCCGCAGCAGCAGCGCCGCCACCCTTGTTCATCTCAGCCGGATTGGCGCGCACCTCGGCCTGTGCGCGGTTTTCCACGGTCAGGATACCGTTGCCGATGCAGAGCCCGGACAGGCCCATCATCTGGATCGCGCGGCTGCTGTCATTGCAGACGGTTTCGTAATGGGTGGTCTCGCCCCGGATCACGCAGCCCAGTGCCACGAAACCGTCGAAATTGCACTGCCGGTCGGCCATGGCGATGGCAGTGGGCACCTCGAGCGCGCCGGGCACTTCGACCACTTCGCAGGTGCCGCCCGCCGCCTCGATCTCGGACTTTGCGCCAGCGACCATATTGTCGGCGATGTCGCGGTAGAACGGCGCCACCACGATCAGCAGTTTCACCGGTTTGTCGAATGTCGGGCGTGCCAGCCCCTCTGCGCTGTCGGGTTTGGCCATGTCAGGCGTCCTTCAGAATGGGTCGAGTCTCGACAATGGTCAGCCCAAAGGCATCGAGACCGAGATATTTGGTTTCCGGTGAATCCGTGAGCAGGATCAATTCCTGCAGTCCCATCTTCGACAGGATCTGAGCGCCCAGGCCGGTCTGTTTGATCGTGCGAACCCCATCGTCGTCGCTGGAATAGAGTGAGTTATGGGGCTGCCGGAAGAGACACACGATGCCCCTGCCCTCGGCGGCGATCAGTTCCATGGCGCGGGGCAGTTCGCGGGGAGATTTCGGCCCCAGCCCCAGCACGTCCGACGCCTCGTGCAGCGCATGGGTGCGGGTCAGCACCGGCGCACCGTCAAACACATCGCCCTTGATCATCACCACATGTTCGATCCCGTGGGTCTGGTCGGTAAAGATGCGCTGTTCCCAGTCGCCGCCATATTCCGAGGTCACGGTCTCGCGCGCGGTCTCGACCACCAGATTGTCATTGCGAGACCGGTAGGCGATCAGATCGCTGATCGTGCCGACCTTGAGACCGTGCTCGGCGGCGAACGCCACCAGATCGGGCAGCCGCGCCATGGTTCCGTCAGGTTTCATGATCTCGCAGATCACGCCAGACGGGTTCAGACCCGCAAGCCGCGAGATATCGACCACCGCCTCGGTATGACCGGCGCGCACCAGCACCCCGCCGCGCTTTGCACGCAGCGGAAAGACATGACCGGGGGTGGCGATATGCGCCATCGAGTTCTGCTCGTTGATCGCTGTGGCCACAGTCAGAGCCCGGTCCCCCGCGGAAATGCCTGTGCTGACGCCTTCGCGCGCCTCAATCGAGACGGTAAAGGCGGTCTCATGCCGGGATGAGTTGTTCACCGCCATCATCGGCAGGCCCAGACGGTCGATCCGCTCGGCGGTCATCGGCAGGCAGATCAGCCCGCGCCCATGGGTGGCCATGAAGTTGATTGCCTCCGGATCGGCGAACTCGGCGGCGATGCACAGATCGCCCTCGTTTTCGCGATCCTCGTGATCGACAAGAATATACATCCGGCCGCTGCGCGCCTCGTCGATGATCTCTTCGATCGGGCTGATCGCGTCGCGCAGCTGGGTCTCGACCGGGCCGGGATTTTCAAAGCTCATGGGGCAGCCTTTCGCAGGAGCATTTTCCCGCCCGCAGATAGACCACCTACAGGGCAAACACCAGACCTGCAATCCCTGTCCAGCCACCGCGGAAAAAGATGGGCAAGGAACATCTTTCTTAAAAAAGCCAGATTCGGGCCGTTCGCTGGTCAAACTCAACGGGCAGTTTGCCGCGCAGGTACGGCAGTTTCGCTGGTTTTGACGGGGCATATATGAGTTTGCAAATTGACATTTCGGCAGAGCGGTCAATCCTCGAAACCGCGATCTGGCGCAATCGTTTGCTGCTGGGGATTGTGCTCGCGCACCTGCTGATAGCGCTATCGATCAGCAATGTCGCGGATACGCCTTTCTGGAGCGGCGCGGCGGTGGTGCTTCTGGACATCCTGCAGAGATTGCTGACGGTTGCAGCGGTTTGCCTGATCGCATGGCGGCTCGCCTACGGCATGATTTACGCGAAGCCAAAAAAACCCATTCAGTGGCTTTTGTCTGACATCAAGTCTTTCGTTCTGGATTTCGACAAAATTCTGGACCGGTTGATCTGCATTGTTGCAATCACGGTGATGGCAACGTCGTTCACATTCCTGAAAGACATCGTTCCGACATTGAACCCCTATGGGTGGGACCCATCATTCGCTGCGCTCGACAGGGTACTGCATTTTGGGAGCGACCCCTGGCAATGGCTGTGGCCAGTTCTGGGAACGCCGCCGGTGACCCGGTTTCTGGATATCACCTACGGGCTTTGGTTTGTCCTGCTCTATATCGGCCTCTTCGCCGCGATCTTCGATCCCAGACCGCCAGCCCGCAGCATGGTGTTTCTTGTCGCATTCTCATTGACGTGGATTCTTGGCGGGAACCTGTTGGCCACGGTTTTTTCTTCTGCGGGACCGGTCTATTTTGAAGCCTTCGGGTTCGGGTCCGAGTTCAGCGAACAGATGCAGCAATTGAGCGCGATCGACCAGGCTACACCGCTCTGGAGTTCGGACGCGCAGCAGCTTCTGCTGACGAATTACGACAGCCCCGGAAAGATTCGAGGGATTTCGGCAATGCCCAGCATGCATGTGGCGACAAGCGTGGTTCTGACGATGTTCGCGTTCAGCTATTCCCGCTGGCTCGGCCGGGTCATGGTGGCATTCACCGGGCTCATCCTGATCGGATCGGTTCATCTCGGGTGGCATTACGCCGTTGACGGATATGTTTCGATCCCGCTTACGGTGGCGATCTGGTTCCTGTCCAAAGCGCTGGTCCGGCGTTTTGGTCCGACCTCGGATCAGCCAGACCCGTTTGCGAACACCCGGTAGCGGGACACCACCCTTTTCGAGTGCTCCGGCATTGCTAGTCCACCGGAAGAACGAAACACCGGTCGCGGCGCACAGTCAGCCACATGGCGCGGCCGGGTTCAGGCATGAAGACATTGGGTACCGTCGCCTTCAGCAGCGCGCCATCTACATCCATGCGAAACTCGACCAGGCTTTCATTGCCCAGAAAACGGGCACGTTGCACCACGCCGCGCGCCGCGACGCCGGTACTGGCGGTGGGTAGAGGCCCCGCGCCCTTACGATCGAAGTCAAGCTTCACGTGCTGCGGGCGGAACACGATCTCGACATCGGTGCCATCGGGCACGCCGGGGGCCAGAAACTGCCCGAAAGGCGTGTCGGCCAGAGCGCCATTCACCTGCGCCTGCAGCACGTTCACATCGCTAAAAAACGCCACCGCCGCCTTGTCGGCAGGACGGGTATAGACATTGTAGGGCGCGCCCTGCTGCACGATCCGGCCCCGACGCATCAGCGCGATCTCGTCGGCCATCCGCATCGCTTCGTCCGGCTCATGGGTGACCAGCAGGACGGCGGCATCCTCTTCCTTGAGCAGGCTCAGCGTATCGTCGCGGATGCCATCGCGCAGGCGGTTGTCGAGACCGGAGAACGGTTCGTCCATCAGCATGATACGGGGGCGCGGCGCCAGCGCGCGTGCCAGCGCGACGCGTTGTTGCTCACCCCCCGACAATTCATGTGGATAGCCGTCGATGAACCGCTTCAGGTGTACTTTGTTCAGCAACTCCTCAACCCGCGCGCGTTTGAGGTCGCGCGCGCCCTTGAGGCCAAAAGCCACGTTGTCAGCGACGCTCAGATGCGGGAACAGCGCAAAATCCTGAAACATCAGGCCGATCTGCCGCCGTTCGGGCGGGACGCGGAACACGGTGTCGCAGATCAGCTTTCCATCGACGTAAATCTCACCGGAATCCTGCATTTCGACCCCGGCGATCATCCGCAGTGTCGTGGACTTGCCACACCCCGACGGCCCCAGCAGACAGGTCACCTGCCCGGCCTCGATGCTGAGCGAGACATCATCGACCACCGCACGCCCCTCGAAGCGGCGTATGAGACTGCGCACCTCTAACCGGGGGGCGGGTTTCGGGTCGTCCTGTGCGGTCACGGATGGAGCCTCTTGCCAAGTCCGATCAAATTCATCGGAATTCGGCGAGATTTAGCAGCCCCCCTATTCGCCCGCAACCCTATCGGGCGCACGCTGTGATCCGATCCAGACCGCCATGCAGCCCACGACCAGAACACAGACGCAGATCTGCAGCAGTTGTTCGTATTTGTGGCCGTCATAGAGCAGTGCCGTGACCATTTCGCTGCCCCGGAACAGATAGGCCAGAGCCCCCAGCATCGCCGCCCCAAAGCTGACCATATACGCCCAGAGCGCCACCTGCCGCCCCCCGACCAGCCCGGCCAGCAGCACCGGGGTCAGAAACATCGAGGCCGTGCCCGACACCGCCACCGCGTCAAACAGCGTCTGGTTGCCCCACAGCGTCAACGCCGCGCCCGCCACGGCAAACACCGCCATGGCGATGCGCCCTCCGGTCAGGCTGCGCGGTGCGAGGCGCAGTTCCTCGACCACCAGCCGCGCCGCCGAAGACAGCGCGGAATCGAGCGTCGAGAGGGCCGAGACCAGCAGCGAAACCAGCAGCGCGACGAAAACCCACGCGGGCAAGGACTGCGCCCATGTCCCGATCAACTCGCCCTCATACGCCGCGCCGTCCAGCGCCGCCTGAATGCCGAAGAAGCCAAAACAGATGATGCAGAGCGCCGAGATCCAGAACGCGTGCAGAAAGCTCTTTCGCGTGGTCTCGCGGTCCGCGAGAAAGCCGCGATCCATCATCACCGGATCATGCACCGGGTAGGAAAAGACCTGCAGGAACGCCACCAGCAGCAGCACCCAGCCGTTATGTGCGCCGGACACGCCGTCAGCGCTCAGCACTGCGCCCAGATCGAAACCGGGGCTCAGCACCAGCGCGACAAAGGCCACAGCGAACACCACCAGAAAGACCGACATCTGCAGAACATCCGTCCGCAGCGCCGCATTCAATCCGCCCCAGGCAGAATAGGCCAGCGCCAAAAGCCCGACGGTAACAATGGCGACGGGTGCAGCACTGGCAGTGTCGGGCACCACGGCGGCAAAGATCAGCCCCACCACGATCAGATTGGCAAAGACCTCGGACAGCAGCCGCAGCGCGATCACCAGGTTGTAGCAACCGGTACCAAGCGTGCCGAACCGGTCCCCCAGCCAGTCCTGAACCGAGCGCGCCCCCCCCGCTCGCAGCCGTTGCACCACAAACCCGCCGGTCAGGAACGAGCCGTAATAGGCGGCATAGGCCAGCACCCCCGCGATGCCATAGAAATAGCCCAGAATGGCGGAATTCATCAGCGAGCGCGCGAATATCCATGTCGTTACCTGGCTTAGCACCAGCATCCACAGGCCCGGTGCGCGGCCCTCGTCGCCTGTCCCGCCAAAGAAGCCCGAGACCGAGGCTCGCCGGGGCGCGACCCAGAGGCTTGCCAGAATGATGGCACCGAAAAGGGCAATGATCACGGATACCTGCATGGGACCTCCTGCTGCTGTGTTGCGGCGCAGCTAGCAGGCGGGAGCGGCAACGACCACTCAATTGGGCGTGAGGTTGCGTGTGGTCCATCGTGCGGCTTTGACTTGATGCGGCAGCATCCTGGATCAAGCCTGCTGATCGGTCAGGCAATTCGACCCCACCCCCGGGCAATATTGATCCAGATCGGAGCCGGTGTTCGCAATTCTGATCGACGGCAACACGGCAAAACTAAAATTTCTTTTGTGGTGCGAACGTCCACTATTGCAATGGAAATCGAAACGCGCAGGCGACGATTAAACCTTTCATCCGATTGACTCGCTCTTGC
>NZ_JAMFMB010000010.1 GCF_023502395.1 Ruegeria spongiae
GGCGACATTCGAGTCTTCTAAACCTCGTGACATCGGACAACTACATTGGCCACCGATAGACTATGGCTCACACAGCGTCAAAGCCGCCCACGTTCATGATTCGGATGTCTGATTTCAGAACACGCCCGGCGAGCTTACCGCCGCGGCGAGCGTCCGCTTTCGCCCGACCGGTATGCGTCATCATTGCGATGCGCCGATTGCTACCGTTTGAGCGCCCGCCGCGAAATAGTGCGTCGTCCGCACAACTGACGTTGGCGCAATGTCACCGAGCGCCTTGACGCAGTTTCCGGTGCCCCATCCTATTCAATGCATGACCATCTGCTGTTTCACGCTGCTTTTCTGCAAAACGTACAAAAAAACGCACAAAATTTAGCATGCGCCTTTGCTCGAAAAGTCATAAGTTACTGATTTTATTGGTAGCGGAGGAGGGACTTGAACCCCCGACACGCGGATTATGATTCCGCTGCTCTAACCAACTGAGCTACTCCGCCACGGTGAGAGGCGATGTAAGCGAGGCGCAGGAGAGGGTCAAGAGCGAAGTGGGACCGTTTGATGTGTTTTTTGCACCCGCGCAGGGCAAGCTTGGGTTTAGGTCCCCGTCGCGCGCAGCGCCCAGCATTTGGCGGCGATTCGGCGGACGAATGCGGCGCAGTCTTTGGGGGCGGTGACCGGTATCATGTGGCCGCGATTGTCCAACTCTTCATAGGCCAGGCCGAATTGCGTCATCGGGCGGCCCTGGGTGGCGGGGTCGAGGATTTGGTCGCCCACGGCATTCAGGACCGCGCCGGGAACCCTCAGCGTGCCGTAGCGGGCTGCCTGTGCCTCAATACTGACGGCCGAGGCCTGCAGGTCGGTGCAGGCCCCCAGAAAGGTGCCAGGGCGCAAAGCCAACGCGCCACCGCCGCGGGTCATGAAATCTTCGGGCGCGGCTTCGGGCGCGAAGACGAGGCGCAGATTGCGACGGCGGAGCATTTTGACCATCGGGGCGTAGAGGGTTTGCGCCAGAAAACCACGCAAGCGATTGCTGCTGATTTCGAGTGGTTTGAACACTTCGGGCACGGTGCCGATCGGGTGCGTCAGAGGGCAGAGCAGCGCCATGCCGGCGGTCTTGTCGGGCCGGTCCAGAGCCATCGCCAGCGACAGTGCCCCGCCAAGCGAGTGGCCGACCAGCACCGGGTTCTGCACGCCAAGACGGTCCAGAAACGCCCCGATCACCCCGGCCTGCGCCGCAAGCCCCTCGGTGCAGGCGTCGAACGGGGTGGAATAACCGCATCCGGGGCGATCCAGCGCAATCACGTGATGATCGCGGGCCAGATCCTCCATCATGGCATAGGTGAAATGCTGCAGGTTGCCGGAAAGGCCGTGGATCAGCACCAGAGTCGGGGCGTCGCGCGACCCGGCCTCGACATAGTGAATTGCGCCGCCGGGCAGGTCCAGCCGCGTTCCGGACATGGGAACGGTGGACTTGGCTGCGCGGGCGATGGCGCGCGTCCACAGATGTGCCGCGCCCAGCAACAGCACGACAATAAGCAGCGTCAAGAGCAGGGTCGTCATGGGGTGGGTGTCCAATCGAAAGAGGGTGGTCCAAACCTATCGTGATGCGGGCGCTTGTCCACGCGCTGATGGCTCCTGCCCTCAACCATTTTCGTTGATCTCGGCAACACTTGGTCGCGGCAGCGCGTTGAGCAGGCGAAAGACCTCTTGCCGGCAGGCCTGTTCGGGCCAGTCGACGGGCAGGAACACCGGGGGCAACACCGGATGCCGCAGGGCCACCCGGCGCCAGCGATGGATTACCAGCGTCCGCAGCGTGGCGATCTGGACCGCGCTCAGGATCTTTGCGCCGGGCTTGTCGGCATTGACCGCGCGCGCGCCGTCGCGCAGCGAGGCGCTGGCCTGCGCCAGCTCCTCGGGAAAAAGCCGCGACTTGAGCCATGGGGGAATGGCATGGGCCGTAGTGGTGAACCCGATCAGATCCTCGCAATCGTCGGGCAGGGGGCCGGGGCCAAGCGCTGCGTGACGTCCCAGCGCGATATAGTCTTCGGTCAGCAGCAACGTGTTGAGCGTGTCCGCAGCGCGACCATCCTCGGCGATCAGCAGGTGCCAATCCGGCACCGGTGCAGGGTCTTCATCATAGATGCGTGGCGTCACGGCGGCGGACTGGGCGCGGCCATACTCGGTCAGGAAATGCACCGATCCGCGTCCGATCCGGTCGCTGTCGATCCAGCCATCCTTGCGCAGCCGGTGCAGTGCGACGCGGATCGCCTCGGGCTTCAGCCCCATCGGCTGCAATATCGCGGTGAGCGCCGTGCCCGAGACACGGTCGCCCTTCTGTTGCGCCAGATCGCCGAACAGCGACACGATCACCGACCAAACCTTGAAGGCCTGAGGGTCGGCGAGGCGGGTAACGGCGCTGTCAAACCAGAGGTCAGGTTTCGTCATTCCAGCAGTCTAGGATCTGGGCAATCCAAGCGCCATGTGAATTTGACCCTCGTGGTGGCCGGGACGGCGCCTTGGCCCGCCATGCCGGGCTAGCAGGCATTCATGGTCAGTAGCTCGTATGCGGCGACGGTCTCGTCCTTTTGATTGGTAAGGGTGACGTGCCAGCGCACTTCGCCATACTCCGCGTTGCGGCGGGTTTTCTGTTTCACACTCAGTCGCACCTTGATGCTGTCGCCCGCACTGACCGGTTGCATGAAGCGCAGGCTGTCGAGGCCGGTATTGGCCAGCACCGGGCCTTCGTCGGGGTGCACAAAAAGACCGGCGGCAAAGCTCAGCAGTAGGTAGCCATGGGCGACACGGCCCGGGAAGAACGGATTTCGCTTTGCCGCCGCGTCGTCCATATGGGCATAGAACGTGTCACCGGTGAATTGCGCAAAATGTTCGATGTCCTGCAGGGTGACCTCGCGCGAAGCCGTGTGCAGCGTCTCGCCGATGTCGAGGTCGTCGAAGCGGCGGGTGAAAGGGTGGGCCGGGCCCGTGACCTCGGGCGCGCCGGGCATCCAGGTCTTTCCGATAGCCGACAGGATCTCGGGCGCGGCCTGAATGGCGGTGCGTTGCATATAGTGTTTCACACCGCGCACGCCGCCCAACTCTTCGCCGCCGCCCGCGCGGCCCGGCCCGCCATGCACCATATGCGGCAGCGGCGCGCCATGGCCGGTGCTGTCCTGCATCGACTGGCGGTTGTTGATATAAATGCGCCCGTTCCAGGCAGCACAGCCCTGCACCACATGGGTTGCCACCGCGGGATCATTGGTAATGAGCGAGGTCACCAGCGAGCCACCGCCGCGATTGGCCAGTTCCACCGCGTGTTCGAGATCGCGATAGCCCATGATCGTCGAGACGGGGCCAAAGGCCTCGGTGTCGTGAACGCGCCCGGCGCGATCGGGGTCGGGGCAATGGAACAGCAGGGGCGACAGAAAGGCGCCCACGTGCCCATTCGGGTCGCCAAAGACCCGGTCCGCCTCCTGCGCGATGAGATCAGCCTTGGCCAGAACATCCGCCTTTTGCGCGGTGGAAATCAGCGCACCCATATCCGTCGCCTCAAGCCGCGGATCGCCGATGGTTATGGCTGCGAGGCGCGCGGACAGGGCCTCGATCACCGTCCGGGTATGGGGTTCGGGCGCAAGGATGCGGCGGATGGCGGTGCATTTCTGGCCGGCCTTGGTCGTCATCTCGCGATGGGCCTCTGTGATGAAGAGGTCGAATTCCGGGCTGCCCGGCACCGCATCAGGTGCAAGGATCGAGGCGTTCAGGCTGTCCTGTTCGGCCACGAAACGCACCGCGTTCCGCATGATCGCCGGGGTCTGGCGCAGCTGCAGCGCGGTTGTGGCCGAACCGGTGAAGCTGACCACATCCTGCGCGCCGAGGTGGTCGAGCATGCCACCCAGCCCCCCAGAGACAAGTTGCAGCGCACCATCGGGCAGGATGCCGGTGTCGAGCATGATCCGGACGGCCTGTTCGGTGACATAGCAGCTGGCGGTGGCCGGTTTGACGATTGCGGGCACGCCCGCCAGCAAGGTTGGCGCGAGCTTTTCCAGCATGCCCCAGACCGGGAAGTTATAGGCGTTGATATGAATGGCGACACCCTGCAGCGGCGTGCAGATGTGCTGCCCAAGAAAGGTGCCGTTGCGGGAAAGCTGCTCGACCTCGCCATCCAGATAGACCTGCCCGTCCGGCATCTCGCGCCGCCCCTTAGAGGCGAAGACGAACATGGTGCCGATGCCACCATCAATGTCGAACTGGTGATCCTTCCGGGTGGCCCCGGTGTCGTAACTCAGGTCATAGAGCGCCTGTTTGTGGTCGCTCAGCGCCTGCGCCAGCGCTTTCAGCATCCGCGCGCGGTCGTGGAAGGTCAGCGCCCGCAGAGCGGGTCCGCCGATGTCACGCGCATAAGCCAGCATGGCCTGCACATCCAGCGCGTCATTGCCGGCCTCGGCCAGGGGTTGCCCGGTGATCGCGGAGTCAATGCGACGCGCACCGCCACCCGGTGCGATCCAAGTGCCGGCGGCGTAGCTGGAGACTTGCATAAGTGTCATGGCAATGCCCTTTGTTTCAGTTCGATACACCTTGGCCAGACGGTTTGCCGCCCTAATGTCCCAGCGCGCCCATCTGCTGCGGCAGGTAGAGGACAATCACCGGCACCAGCACAATCAGCGCCAACCGGAAGATATCGGCGATCCAGAACGGGGTGACGCCGCGAAAGATCGTGCCGGTCGACACATCGCCCACCACACCTTTCAGGATGAACACGTTGAGGCCAACGGGCGGGGTGATCAGCGAAATCTCGGTCACCACAACCACCACGATCCCGAACCAGATCGGATCGTAACCCAGCGAGGTGACCAGCGGGAAGAAGATCGGCACAGTCAGCAGCAGCATCGACAGCGATTCAAAGACGCAGCCCAGGATGATGTAGATGCCGAGGATCATCAGGATCACCACAAAAGGCGACACGTCATAGGCGGTGACCATGGCGATCAGTGCCTCGGGCAGACCGGCGAGGTTGATGAAGTTGGAAAATATCTGCGCGCCGATCAGCACCGAGAACAACGCAGCGGCGGTCAGGCAGGTCTCCTTCAGAACCTCGAAGGTCGAGGACAGCGTCAGCCCGCCCCGGAACAACGCGATCAGGAACGCCCCTGCCGCGCCCATGCCCGCCGCTTCGGTCGGGGAAAAGGTCAGGTTCAGCGGCTCGAAATCGAAGGCACCGTAGAGCCCGCCGATCACCAGAACGAACAGCAGCAGAACCGCCCAGACCGACCCGAGGGCGCGCAGCCGTTCTGCCCACCCCGCGCGTTCACCCGCAGGACCTGAGGCAGGGTTGCGCCAGACGGTCCAGCGCACCGCGAAGAGGTAGAACAGGATACCCAGCATACCGGGGATGATCCCTGCCATGAAAAGCTTGCCGATCGAGGTTTCGGTGAGCAGCCCATAGATCACCAGGATGACCGAGGGCGGGATCAGGATGCCCAACGTGCCCCCCGCCGCGATGGACGCGGTGCTGAGTTCGTCCGAATAGCCATAACGCCGCATTTCCGGCATCGCGACCTTGGACATGGTGGCCGCCGTGGCCAGGGAAGAGCCGCAGATGGCCGAGAACCCGCCGCAGGCCGCAACGGTCGCCATGGCGATGCCACCGCGCATATGGCCCAGAAACGCGTTCGAGACCGCATAAAGTTCGCGCGCCATGCCGCCTTTGTTCACAAAAAGACCCATGAGGATGAACAGCGGCACAACCGACAACCCGTAATCCTGCGCGGTATCGGTGATCTGCCGCCCGACCATGGACATCGCCGCCTTGAGGCCGCGCTCGGAAAAGATCGAGCCGCCGCGCTCATAGGCAAAGCCCAGCGTGCCGATCAGGCCCATCGCAAAAACGATGGGCAGGCGCACCAGCACCAGTGCCAGAACCAGCGCAAATCCGATAAGAGCTGCCGTCATTCTGCGCTGTTCCTTAATGCGGCGGGGCTGAAGACATGCATCAGGCCGACGATCACCATCGCAAGGGCAGTGATGGCCGTGGCCACGGCAATGAACCAGCCGATCAGATAGACCGGGATCGACAGGTATTCGGTGACATCGCCATAGCCACGCGCCCGCTCGGCCAGAATCCAGACCCGTTGTACCGGCCAGATCAGCATGATGCCGCTGGCCAGATAGATCAGCGCATCGCGTGCCCGGCTGAGCCGGTAGCGATGAAAGATCCCGTCTGTCAGGTCAACCGCGATATGCCCGTTGGTGACCGAGACGATCGGCAGCACCGAAAAGACCATGATGGCCATCAGGATGCGGGTCAGTTCGGTCGCCGCCTCGATCGGCGCGTTGAAGGCCGAGCGCAGGATAACGTCGCAAAAGGTCATCACCATCAGAATGAACAACGCACTGCAGGCCGTCATGACGGGGATGATGCTCAGCCTTCGCGCCAGTTGGATAAGGACGGACATGCGGGGACCTTGTTGCAGGGGCGGACCCGGCGGGCTGGCCCGCCGGATCGCGGATCATTCAGTTCCCCGAAAGGTCCGATTTGATCTGGTCATAGGCGGCATCGGCGTCCACGCCGGCCTCGGAAATCTCGGCCAGCACCTTGGTGCGGACCTCCTCGGCGATGGTCGCGAATCTGGCCTGGTCGTCGCTTGACGCCTCGTTGATCGCATTCCCGTCCGCCGCTTCGGTGGCGGCGCGGCCCTCGGCATCGATTTCATCCCAGATCTTGCCGATCTCGCGGCTCAATGGCTCGCCAAAGACCTGATCGTCCAGTTTTTTCTGCAGGTCCTCGGGCAGGTCGGCAAAGCTGTCCTCGTTCATGATGAAGGCGAATGAGCCACGGTAAAGACCGCCGGGCATTTCATAAACGTTCTGTGCCACCTCGGTCAGCTTGAAGCCCTTGCGGGATTCCAGCGGCATCACAACGCCATCCGCCGCCTTTGATGCCAATGTCTCATAAACCTTCGGGGCAGGGACCTGAATGCCGGTCGCCCCCAGCGCCGATCCGACATCACCGCCGACGCCGCCGGGAATGCGTACTTTCATGCCGGAAATGTCGTCCAGCGAGGTAACGGATGCGTTGGAATGCAATTGCGCGGGGCCGTGGGTGTGCAGGGCGATCACCTTCACGCCGCGATGCTCGTCCGCCGCACGCAGAAAACTGTCATAGGCGCGCCAATAGGCGACCGAGGCGGCCTCGGCCGAGCCCTCGTAGCCGGGCAGTTCGATCAGTTTCGTGGTGACGAAACGGCCCGGCTGGTAGCCATGAAAGATGATCGAGGCATCCGCCGCGCCATCCATGATCAGGTCCATTTGCGCGGGCGGCGGGGCGATGCCCAGTTTCAACTCGGCGGTGACCTGGCCGTCGGTGGCCTCTTCGACCATCTCGACGAATTTGGGCCACATCTTGGCATTGATGCCGTGGGTCGGCGGCGCCCAGCTTGAGATTGTCAGCGTATAGTCGGCCGCCAGCGCCACGGTGCCGGACAGGGCAAAGGCCGCTCCGGCAAGCAGCGTCGTCAGTTTTGTGAATTTGACCATTTCGTTTCCTCCCTCAGAAATTCGATCATCTGCGTTTTGCGGTAATGGTTCATTTTGTAACCATCAATACAGGGCCTCTACAGGTCTCGGCAAAAGGCGTGTTTCGTATGTTGATGAATTTATTGACCAACCGTTCGGTTTATGCAAGAAGTTTGTTGAAATATTCGCAAAGCGGGCGGGACATGTCGGACACGATTCTTGCGCAAGATCATGGTGGATGGGTGGAAATCACCCTCAACCGCCCGGACAGGCTGAACAGCTTCACCGAAGAGATGCACCTTGCCCTGCGCACCGCACTGGAGCGTGCGCGGCAGGACGGCGCGCGGGCGATCCTGCTAACCGGGGCAGGGCGCGGTTTCTGCGCGGGACAGGATCTGGGCGACCGCGATCCGGCAAAGATGGATGGCCCGCCCGATCTGGGCCACACGGTTCGAACCTTTTATGCGCCGCTTGTGCGGCTGATACGGTCGCTGGAATTTCCTGTTGTCTGCGCCGTCAACGGTGTCGCGGCGGGGGCCGGGGCCAATCTGGCTCTGGCCTGCGACATTGTGCTGGCGGGCGAGAGCGCGCGCTTCATCCAATCCTTCGCCAAGGTCGGGCTGATCCCGGATACCGGCGGCAGCTGGCATCTGCCGCGCCTGCTGGGCGAGGCGCGGGCCAAAGGGCTGGCACTGACCGCCGAGCCGCTCTCTGCGCAGCGCGCCGAAGATTGGGGGCTGATCTGGAAGGCGCTGCCGGATGCTGAACTGATGCGCGAGGCGCGCGCATTGACCGCCCGTCTGGCGCAGGGACCGACGCTGGGCCTGGGGCTGACCAAGCAGGCCATTCACAGCGCTGCTACCAACAGCCTGACGGATCAGCTTGAACTGGAGGCTATCGCCATGAAAACCTGCGGCGAGAGCGCCGATTATGCCGAGGGCGTATCGGCCTTTCTGCAAAAGCGCGCACCGGTCTTTAAGGGGCGCTGACCATGACGCCTTCCGAACGCGCCGCCAAAGCTGCCGCCGCCATGTGGGCCGAGGACGCGGCTTCGAAATGGGCGGGGATGGAACTTGTCGAGGTCGATGAGGCCCGTGCGGTGCTGGAACTGACCGTGGCCGCGCATCAT
This sequence comes from Ruegeria spongiae, assembly GCF_023502395.1. Taxonomy (GTDB): domain Bacteria; phylum Pseudomonadota; class Alphaproteobacteria; order Rhodobacterales; family Rhodobacteraceae; genus Ruegeria_C; species Ruegeria_C spongiae. The sequence continues at coordinate 8,633 of NZ_JAMFMB010000010.1, forward strand.
TGCAACGGGCACGGCATCTGCCATGGCGGGGTTACCTTCATGCTGGCCGACAGCGCCTTTGCCTTTGCCTGCAACAGCCGCAACCGATCCACTGTCGCGCAGACCAATGCGATCAGCTACGTGGCGCCGGGGCGGTTGGGGGATCGCCTGCGGGCCGAGGCGCGCGAGGTCAGCCTGACCGGGCGCAGCGGCATCTACGATGTGAGTGTCACCAACCAGAGCGGCCAGACGATTGCCGAGTTCCGCGGGGGCGCACGCGCTGTCGGCGGCACGCTATTTGACGAAGACTGAGACGAGGAGGACGCTATGAAGGATCTGACCCCCGACCGCAGCAGCCTCGACCCGATCGAGATCGCCTCGGTGGACGAGATACGCGCCCTGCAATTGCAGCGTCTGAAAGCCTCGCTGTGCCACGCCTATGAAAATGTGGCGATGTATCGCGACCGATTCGATGCGGCAGGGGTGCACCCGGACGAGCTGCACAGCCTGAGCGATCTGGCCAAGTTCCCCTTCACCCACAAAAGCGATTTGCGCGACAATTATCCCTTTGGCCTGTTCGCCGTGCCGCGCGAACAGATCCTGCGCGTCCATGCGTCCTCTGGTACCACCGGAAAGCCGACGGTCGTGGGCTACACCAAACGTGACATCGACACCTGGGCCGATCTGGTGGCCCGTTCGATGCGCGCCAGCGGCACGCGGCCCGGCGATCTGGTGCATGTGGCATATGGCTATGGCTTGTTCACCGGCGGACTGGGCGCGCATTACGGAGCTGAGCGGCTGGGCTGCACCGTGATCCCGATCTCGGGCGGGATGACCGAACGACAGGTCACCCTGATCGAGGATTTCCGCCCTGACACGATCATGGTGACCCCGTCTTACATGCTCAACATTTTGGAACAGTTTCACAAACAGGGGCTCGACCCGCGCGACTGCTCGCTTTCGGTTGGCATCTTCGGGGCCGAACCCTGGACCAACGCCATGCGCGCCGAGGTGGAAGCGGCATTCGACATGCATGCGGTTGATATCTACGGGCTCAGCGAGATCATGGGGCCGGGCGTGGCCAATGAATGCGTCGAAACCAAGGACGGGCTGCATATCTGGGAGGATCACTTCTACCCCGAGATCATCGACCCCGAGACCGGTGCGGTGCTGCCTGATGGCGAGCTGGGCGAGCTGGTTTTCACCACGCTTACAAAGGAAGGTCTGCCGATGGTGCGCTATCGCACCCGCGACCTGACGCGGCTGTTGCCCGGGACCGCGCGGTCGATGCGACGGATGGAAAAGATCACCGGGCGCAGCGACGACATGATCATCCTGCGCGGCGTGAATGTGTTCCCCAGCCAGGTTGAGGAACAGGTGATGGCAACCGGCGGTCTTGCGCCGCATTACCAGATCGAGCTGTTCACCGCAGGTCGCATGGACGCGATGCGGGTGCATGTCGAGGCGATGCCGGATGCCGCCGACGAGTTGAGCCGCACCGCCTCGGCGCGGATGCTTTCCAAGCGGATCAAGGATGTGGTTGGCGTTTCGAGCGAGATCATCGTGGGCGATCCCGGGGCGGTGGAACGCTCGCAGGGCAAGGCCAAGCGCGTTGTCGACAACCGGAACAAGGAGTGACGCTTTTGGCCCGGACAATCGCAAAAGACCACGACCAGAAACGCAATCAGATCCTGAAATCGGCCGCGCGCGTCTTTGCGCGTGATGGCTATGACCGCGCCTCTATGTCGATTCTGGCGCGGGAATGCGGGATATCGAAGGCCAATATCTACCACTATTACGACAGCAAGGATGCGATCCTGTTCGATATCCTCGATACCTACTTGAGCGCCCTGCGGGATCGGGTGACCGGCATCGACCTGAACGGGGCTGATCCCGAGACCCGTCTGCGTCGCATCGTGGCCGAGATATTGCTCGCCTATCAGGGGGCCGATGACGAGCATCAGGTGCAGATTGGTGCGATGTCGTCGCTGCCCGAGGACCAGCAACGCCAGATGCGCCTCTACCAGCGCGATATGGTGCGGTTCATGAGCGATGCACTGCGCGCCGTCGCCCCGGAGGTTTTTGCCGATGACGACGCGCGGTTGCGCGGGGCGACCATGTCGGTCTTTGGCATGCTCAACTGGTATTACATGTGGAACAGCGGCGCGGGTTCCGAGGCGCGCGAGGATTACGCCGCGCTGGTGGCCGACCTGACCCTGGGCGGCATCCGGGGTTTGTAACGCGGACAGGCGATTGCAAACGCCTTGTCGTGGCAGGCCTATGGCACTTGCAGACCCAGATCAGTGAGTTTTGCGCGAGTTTCGCCCGTCCATCGTTCGCGAAGTTCTGCATTTGACGTGCGGCGCAGGCCATAGGCGCGCAGCGTTTCGAAGCGCTGCGATTGTCCGACCCCAAAGCTCTGCCCGACCCTCGGCCACCAATAGTCGACCGACATCTGCAGCTTAGTCCCATCACCAGTTTCCAACAACTTGCGCAGGCCTTCTTCGGCCAGTTCCGCGTGATGCGCCTCGATCGGGGCGATGGCGCGGAACGTCTCGGCGAGCGGCTGATACGAGACCAGCGAGAATTCGGCCAGTTGCACCGCCACCGCCCGGCCCATCAGCAGGTTCATCACCACCGCGTCGGTCCAGCCCTGCAACGGGTAGTTGAAGACGGCAAGCCGCATGTCGTGATCACCGCGCGTCGCGCCGATATCCGCATCGCGCGCCAGCCGGGCGGTCCAGGGGTGGTGGGTGGCGTAACGGTCGGCATCGACGCTGAACTCGCTCATCACCGCAAGCACGCGATCGGCATTTGCGGCTTTCTCCAGCACGATCCTGGCGGCGGCGATCCGTTCCTTGAGTCCCGGCGCCTCATTGACGATATCGGCAAACCCCGCCGACCCGGCCAACTCGCTGTCCACGAAAGTGGCCATCAGCTTCATCAACTCCGCCCGGTAACGGGGCGGGACGTTGGTGGGGTTGCTCAGGATACCGCCTGCGGCCAGATAGGCGTCGAGTGTCATCTCCTCGGACATGCGCGTCTCCTCACTGGTCATAATCGACCGCAACGCGGTCGGTGAGCGGATAGGACTGGCAGGACAGGACATAGCCCTTTTCAACTTCATAATCCTCAAGTGCGTGATTGGCGACCATTTCAACCTCTCCTTCGGTGACCCGGCAACGGCAGGTCGAACAGACCCCGGCCTTGCAGGCAAAGGGCGCATCCATCGCGTTTTGCAGCGCGGCATCAAGGATCGAGATATCCTTGCCCATGGTGATCGTCTGCGTCGCACCGTCCAGCGTGATCGCGGTGCTGGCCTGATTGGCGCTGCTCGAGGTCTCGCCCGGCGCAATCTTGTGTTTCAGGCGGCCCGGCTGGGCGCTGGCAAACAGCTCGAACTTGATCTGCGCCTCCTCCATCCCATGCGCCCGCAACGCTGCCGCGATACCCAGCATCATCGGCTCGGGACCGCAGATAAAGGCGGTGTCCACAGTGTCGATATCGATCCAGCTGCGGAACAGGTCGGTGCATTTCTCCTGCGTCACCAGCCCGGTGAACAGGTCAATTTCCTGCGCGTCGCTTTCAAGGATATGGATAACGTTCAACCGGCCCATATGCAGGTTCTTGAGGTCTTCAAGCTCTTCGCGGAACATGATCGAACTTACGCCCCTGTTCGCATAAACCAGCGTGAAGCGCGATTTCGGCTCGCGCGCAAGTGTCGTCTTGAGGATCGACAGAACCGGCGTGACACCGGAGCCGCCCGCAAATCCCAGATAGTGTCGTTGCTGATCGCCATCGAGCGGGGTGTGAAAACTGCCCATGGGCGGCATTGCCTGAAGCGTATCGCCGACCTGCAGTTCTTCGTTGGCAAAGGTGGAAAACGCGCCACCCTCGACCCGCTTGATTCCAACCTGCAACACGCCGTCATCCAGCCCCGCGCAGATCGAATAGGAACGCCGCAGCTCTTCGCCGTCGAATTTGCGGCGAAAGGTCAGGTACTGGCCCTGAGTGAACGCAAAGGCCTCGTCTGATCCCTCGGCGGGTTTCAGCGTGACGATCACCGCATCGCGGATGGTCTTCTGGATGTCGGTCACTTGCAGATCGTGAAACTGTGCCATCCGCATTCTCCTTCTTGCATCGGGCTCAGATGCACTTGAAATAGTCGAAAGGTTCCAGGCAATCGACGCAGCGCCAATGCGCCTTGCAGGGGGTGGACCCGAACTGGCTGACCTTCTCGACCGACGTGCTGCCACAGCGGGGGCAGTTTTTCGGGCCGCCCGCCGGGGTCGGGGGGGCGATACCGTATTCTATCAGCTTCTCCCGGCCTTTCCGGCTAAGCCAGTCGGTGGTCCAGGCGGGTGAGATCTGCGTCTTCAGTTCCAGATCCCGCACGCCGTGATCGCGCAGCGCGGTTTCGATATCCATCGCGATCATCGAGGTCGCGGGACAGCCCGAATAGGTGGGCGTCACGGTGATCGTCAGCGTCTTGCCGGTCCAGGCCACATCGCGCACGATGCCCAGATCCACCACCGAGATCACCGGGATCTCGGGGTCGGGCACGGCATCCAGCCAGTCCCAGATCTGTTCTGTTGCGGGGTGTCCCATGCGGTCTACCAGACCGCGTCGGGATAGGCGCGGGGCAGCCATTGCATCTGGGTCAGAAGGTGGCCCAGATGTTCGGTATGCATGCGCCCGTCGCGCCCGCCCTTATGGGCAAAGCTTGTGTCGGGAACGGTCAATGTGGCCTCGCTCAGGATGCGCCCGGTCAGTTGGTCATAGGCGCTGTGCAGGCTGGCAGGGTCGGGGGCGATGCCTGTATCAACCATCGCCACATCAACAGCGTCGCTGGCGAACATTTCGCCCACATAGGGCCAAAGATAATCCAGAGCGGCCTGCATCCGCTGGTGGCTTTCTTCAGTGCCGTCGCCAAGCCCGATCACCGTGTCGCCGGAGCGTTCCAGGTGATAGGTCACCTCTTTGAGAGCCTTTTCGGCAATGGCCGCGACACGCGTGTCGGTCGAACTCTGTAACCGGTTCAGCAGGATCGAATGCCAGGCGTCGAACAGGAACTGCCGCATCAGGGTCTGCCCGAAATCGCCATTGGGCATCTCGACCAGCAGCACGTTGCGAAAATCCCAGACATCGCGCCGAAAGGCCAGATCGTCGGCGGTTCTGCCTTCGCCCTGAACCTCTGCCGCCAGCCCCAGCCACATCTGCGTCTGCCCGATCAGGTCCAGCGCGGTGTTGGCCAGTGCGATATCCTCCTCCAGCACAGGTGCGTGGCCACACCATTCGCTGACCCGATGCCCGAGGATCAGCGTGTTGTCCCCCATGCGCAGCAGAAACTGCATGAAGGCGTCGGTCTCTGCCATCACATCGCCCCCACATCATCGGGAATGTCGAAGAAGGTCGGATGGCGGTAGACCTTCGACTCCGACGGCTCATACAGCGGCCCCTTGTCGCTGGGCGAGGAGGCAGCGATGTTGTTGGCCTCGACCACCCAGATCGAAACGCCCTCGTTACGGCGGGTGTAGACGTCGCGGGCATTCTTGACCGCCATTTCGGCATCGGGCGCGTGCAGGCTGCCCACGTGACGGTGGCTCAGCCCGTGCTGTCCGCGGATGAAAACCTCCCAGAGGGGCCATTCCTGTTTCATGTCGCGTCCTCCTTTTCGTTGTGTCTTGCGGCGACCAGACCGGGGCTCGCGCCCGGTTCCATGTCCTGCCCGAAGGCGATGTGGTGCCCGTCCGGGTCGATGACGTCGAAATCATCGCAGCCATAGGGATTGCCGCGTCGGATCTCGGTCATCTCTGGCAAGCCAAGCGCGCTGAATTCCGCATGCAGGGCCGAGACATCCTCGACATAGACATAAACCGCCCACCCGTGATTGGTTGGAACCGGTGTGTCCCCGCCATCCAGCGCGATACTGATGCCGTCGCTCTGCACGATACAAAAGCACGGCGGGTCGCCCCAGAAGCCATGATGGAAGAATCCGAGCCTTTCGTAGAACCCCGCCGAGGCCACAACGTCGCGGACCTGCAGAACCGGCATGGTGCGCAGCATGCTCATTCCGCCGCCACCTGCCGGGCCTTGGCTCGCGTGCGTTTCTTTTCGCCATGGGCCAGCAGCCCCTCGCGCACCCATTTGCCGTCATCCCAGGCCTTGTTGCGGGCCGCCATCCGGTCGGTGTTGCAGGGGCCGTTGCCCTTGATGACCTCAAAGAATTCGGACCAGTCCGGCTCGCTGAAATCAAACTGGCCGCGATCTTCGTTCCATTTCAGATCGGGATCGGGAACCGTCAGGCCGAGATACTCGGCCTGCGGGACGGTCTGGTCGACGAATTTCTGGCGCAGCTCGTCATTGGTGTTGATCTTGATTTTCCACGCCATCGACTGCGCCGAATGGATCGACTCCTTGTCCGACGGCCCGAACATCATCAGCGACGGGTACCAGAACCGGTTCAGCGCATCCTGCGCCATCCGGCGCTGTTCCGGCGTGCCTTCGGCCATTTTGCGGATCGCGTCATAGCCCTGCCGCTGATGAAAACTCTCTTCCTTGCAGATGCGGACCATGGCGCGGGCGTAGGGGCCGTATGAGGTGCGTTGCAGCGGCACCTGGTTCATGATTGCCGCGCCATCCACCAGCCAGCCCACCGCGCCTATGTCGGCCCAGTTCAGCGTCGGGTAGTTGAAGATCGAGCTGTATTTCATGCGCCCGTCCAGCAGCATCTCGGTCAGTTCGTCACGGCTGACGCCCAGCGTTTCCGCCGCGCAGTACAGATAGAGCCCATGCCCCGCCTCATCCTGTACCTTGGCCAGCAGGATCGCCTTGCGTTCCAGCGTGGGCGCGCGGGTGATCCAGTTGCCCTCGGGCAATTGTCCGACAATCTCGGAATGGGCGTGCTGGCCGATCTGACGGATCAGGGTCTGGCGATAGCCCTCGGGCATCCAGTCCTTCGGCTCGATCTTGTCACCCCGGTCGATGCGGTCCTGAAAGGCGCGCTCTTCCGGGGTCATTTCATCACGGGGTGTCACGCCCTGACCGGTGGATTTCACCATCTGTGCATACATCGTCGGCCTCCTCCCTCATATCCGCGCCCGCGCTGGCCCGGAACGCCCCGTTCCGGTCTCCTGCTGATCGGGGTCAATAAGTGACCGGTTGGTCGGGGAATAAAGCGCAACGCGATTCGCGGCAAGTAAATTGTAACACGATTGGCGCGATCTGGCGAATTTTGTAACGTATCCTGATGGGGCCAGCCCCAAACCAGATCAGGCAAACTGAACGATGGCAGCCTCGAAATCATCGGTGCCGGTCACCCTGGTATGATGGCCCTTGCCGGTCAGATCCTCCATGCGCCAGATATCGCCGGGGGCGATTTCACGGGTGTCCCCGTCGCTGGCGGTCACACAGACGCGCCCCTTAAGACAGATCAGCACCTGCGGATGGGGCGAGGGGTGGGCGGGCTCATCCCAGCCCGCCGGAAGACGGAGAAAGACAACATTGCGCACGGTCTCCGGCTCCGAGACCAGAATGCCCTGTGCTGGAGGAGCAAAGACGCGTTCGGTCAGGTCGATACCGACCTCTTGCCAGTGGCTTTCACCCTGATCGTCGGAATAGAGATGATGGTATTGCATATCGTTCCTCTGGGAGGTGCTGCACCGCCTGTCGCAAACGTTTAGCGGTTGCGTTCAAAGCTGACCGGCCTCTTCCAGCACCTTGCGGGCCACGCGGAAACACTCAAGCGATTGCGGGACGCCGCAATAGATGCCGACCACATGGATGATCGCGCGGATCTCTTCCTTGGTCACTCCGTTGTTGAGCGCCCCCCGGCAGTGGATTTCCCATTCATGCATCTTGCCCAGCGCCCCGATCATGGCGAGGTTCATCATCGACCGGGTCTTGGGCTCGATCACATCGTCGCCCCAGCCAAAGCCCCAGCACCAGGCGGTCATCGCCTCCTGAAAGGGGCGGGTGAAGTCATCAGCTTTTGCCAGATTGTTTTCCACATAGTCGGCCCCAAGGGTGCCCTTGCGCTGTTCCAGCCCTTTCAGGAAAAGGTCTTCGTCAAAGATTTCGGTCATTCTGGTCCCTTCCATACGTTTCCGGCCGAAGAAAATTCGAATTTTCCCGGCAAATTTCTTGCAGGAAAATTGTGCGCTCAGCCCTCGACTGCCTCGCGCATCCATTTCTGCAGCGTAGCGATGGAATGTTCTGACATCACGCCGTAATTGGGGTCCAGCACCAGCGGGCCGGGGCGGTAGCCGCGTGATTTCAGTCCGCGATGCACCGACTCGACCAATCGGATGTCCTCCTCGACCGTGGTTTCGCGATCCTGCACGGCCAGTTGCCGGATCACCGCGCTGTCCGATCCGCCCTCGGTGAACCAGCCGCGCCAGACGGTGCAGTGATCGACGCCGCGCGCGCGCCAATGATAGGTGTTCAGCACATTGCCCGGATAGACCTGGAACGAGAACATCGGCCACAGGAACCAACTGCGATAATCGCCCGCGTGGTCGTTGGCGCTCAGGTCAACCGGATAGGACATGGCGTCGAGGCTCTGGCATTCGGTCGTGTGGCGCAGGGCGTAGCCTTGGTCAAGCGGCTGGATGTCATAGGTGTCGGGTTTGACGACACCGGTGGAAAAGGTCGGGTGATTGATCGCGCAGTGATAACATTCCGAGTAGTTCTCGACACTGACCTTCCAGTTGCAGTTTTCAGGCACTTCGACCCAGTCCAGGGGCTCCAGCCTGTCAATCTGGGGCACATAGGCGCGCAATTCCTCTCGAACGCCGGGATACCATTCGTCCATCGGTGCGGCGTCATCGTCGAGATTGACGAAGATGAAGCCGTTGAACAGTTCGGTCCGGACCGGGGTCAGGCAGATCGCACGGCGGTCGAATCCGGGGACCGATTTGATGTTCGGTCCCGCGCGCAGGGCACCCGTCAGCTCGTAGGTCCAGGAATGGTAGGGGCAGACGACGACGCGAGTATTGCCCGATCCCGTCACCATCTCATGGGCGCGGTGCTGACAGACGTTGTAGAAGGTGCGGATCTCACCATCTCGGCCCCGGATGCAGAATAGGTTTTGCCCGGCGATCTCGAAGGCAAAATAGTCGCCCGTCTTGCGGACCTGGCTGACATGGCCCGCGAATTGCCAGGTCCGCGACATCAACCCCGCCAGTTCGCGTTCATAAATCTCGGGGTCGGTGTAATAGCGGGCTTCGAGCGAGCGGGTCAGAGGGGCGGTCATTCCGGCTCCTCCGCGTAGATGCCAAGAAGATGGCGGCGCCTGTGAAAGCGTTCGACCCGGTCGACGATCTCGTCGCTGCTGACCGCGATCACGAAGGACAGCAGGGTTTCCAGCACTGCGATGGTTGAGACCGACGAGGGGAAAAATTGCGGCGTGTCAGCGGCCACGACAAAGCCGTGATCGGCGCTCAGGATGATCGGGCTTGCCGGGCTGTCCGACAGGGCGATCACGGTCAGCCCCTGTTCGCGGGCCAGTTTCACCGCCTCGATCACCTCGGTGCGGTAGGGTTTGCAGGTCATCGCGATCAGCACGTCCTGATCATCGGCCCAGGCCAGATCGTCAACCGGGGTCGAGCCGGGGCGGGGGATCGCGTGGAATTGCTTCATGCCGGTTGAGGCGAGATAGGTGAAGTTGCGGGCGTTTGCATTGTTGACGCCCACGCCCAGCGTGAACACCTGCCGCGAGGTCCAGATCCTTTGCGCTGCCTCCTGCAGGCTGGCGGCATCTATTCCGGCAAATGTCTCTTCGATATTGCGCAGGGCGGCGCCGACCATATCGGCATAGAGCCCGCCGAGCTCGCCGGATTTTCCGATGTCCTGCAGCCAGCGGGCACGGTCCGGGAAGGACGCGGCGTTGTTCCGGATAGCCTCGCGGAAGGGCGCGCGGAAATCCTCGTAGCCGGTAAAGCCGACCTGCCGCGCCATCCGGACCAGGGTGTTGGGCTTGACCTTGGCGGCCTCGGCAATCTCGCGCACGGTCGAAACGCCCACCTCTGTCGGGTTCTCCAGCACATAGCGCGCGGCTTTTTGCGCCTCGGGGGTAAGCGCGTCCCATTCGTCAGTCAGGCGTTCCAGAACTGGCGATGATACATTTGTGTCATTCATGATTGACGATGGTACAGATGTAAGATTAGCCTGTCGAGCAGAAATGCGACTCGGGAAGAGGAAAAACCATGTCCGGGACTACGCTGCCCTCGCACGCGCATGTGGTCATTGTCGGCGGTGGTGTGATGGGTGTGGGCCTGGCCTATCACCTGGCGCATGAAGGCTGGCGCGATGTCGTTCTGCTGGAAAAGGCGGAACTGACCAGTGGCAGCACGTGGCACGCGGCAGGGCAGATCACCCATTCGACCAGTTCCTTCGGGTTGGGCAAATGCGTGGACTATAATATCGGGCTCTATTCCGGTGCGCTTGAGGCCGAGACCGGTCAGGCGGTGACCTGGCATGGCTGCGGCTCGTTCCGGCTGGCCTATACGCAAGATGAGATGGACTGGCTGCGCCATACCCTTTCGGTGGGCCGGGCGCTGGGCTTTAATATCGAGCTGGTCGGGCCGTCTCGCGTGGCTGAATTGCACCCGTTCTACAATCTCGACGGCGTTCTGGGCGCGTTGCACACGCCAGATGACGGGCATGTGGACCCCTCGGGCGTCACCATGGCCATGGCTGCAGGGGCTCGCCAGTTGGGGGCAAAAATCATCCGTCAATGCCGGGCGACCAACATCACGCAGGCAGAGAGTGGCGAATGGGTGGTCGAAACCGAACAGGGCACCATCCGCTGCGCGCATGTGGTGAATGCAGGCGGTACCTATGCGCGGCAGATGGGCGAATGGTCGGGGCTGCAACTGCCGATGACCTCGATGACGCATCACTACTTCGTCACCGACCCGGTGCCGGAATTTGCCGATCTGGACTCTGAGCTGCCGGTGATCCGCGATGACCGCAAGGTCTCGGGCTATATCCGGATGGAGCAAAAGCGCGGGCTGATCGGGATTTACGAGAAAGAGAACGCCAATTCCGTCTGGCACGATCACTGCCCGTGGGATTACGAAAACTGGTTGTTCGAGGCGGATTATGACCGGGTCATGCCCTGGCTGCAGGAAAGCCTGAACCGGATGCCGATCTTTGCCGATCTGGGGATATCGCGCGATGTGCACGGGGCGATCTCGCATCCGCCGGATGGCAATCCGCTGATCGGACCGGCCCCCGGGGTTCGCAATTACTGGTGCTGCTGCGGCACCCAGATCGGCATTGGCTGGGGACCGGGGCTGACCCGCGAACTGGCGCGCTGGATGGTGCATGGGGCCGCCGATATTTCGATGCGCGACTATGACCCGCGCCGCTTTGGGGCCTATGCCACCAAGGACTGGCAGGTCGTCAAGGCGCATGAGGATTACAAACTACGCCACGAAATCCCGTTTCCGCATTTCAACCGGTTGGAGGGGCGTCCGGTCAAACCCTCGCCATTCCATGACCGGCTCAAGGCAAAGGGCGCGGTCCATGAAGAGGTCTATGGCCACGAACGCCCGCGCTGGTTTGCCAAAGACGGCGTTGCGCAGCACGATCACTATTCCTTTCGCCGCAACGCGGTGCACGACATGGTCGGGGCCGAATGCAGGGCGGTGCGGGAACGGGTGGGGATCATGGATATCTCGGGTTTTGCCAAGGTCGAGGTGATCGGGCCGGGGGCCGAGGCTCTGCTGGATCGGCTGGTTGCGAACCGAATGTCGCAAAAACCCGGTGGTATCACCCTGACCCACATGCTGAACCGCCGGGGCCGGATCGAGCTTGAAACCACACTCGTGAAGCTGGGCGAGGGGCGGTACTACCTTGTTTGCGCAGCCTTCTTTGAACAACGCTTGCTGGATCACATGAATCAGCATCACAAGGACGAAGACGCCGACATTATCCTGCGGTCCAACGACTGGGCGGCGCTGAGCCTGAATGGCCCCAAAGCGCGCGATGTCCTGTCTGCCTGCACCGATGCGGACCTGAGCAATGCCGGATTCAAATGGCTGACCGCGCAGGAGATCGAGGTTGCCGGGCACAAGCTCTGGGCGTTTCGCATGTCTTATGCCGGGGAACTCGGCTGGGAATTGCACATCCCCCGTGACAACGCTCTGGCGGTCTATGATGCGCTCTGGGCGGCGGGTGAGCCGTATGGGATCGCCGATTACGGGTCCTTCGCCATGAACGCCTTGCGGATGGAAAAGGGCTTCAAGGGGGCCGGAGAATTGACCAACGAGGTCACGCTGGCCGAGGCCGACGTGCTGCGTTTTGCCCGCACCGACAAGGACTATCTGGGCAAGGGCACAACGCTGGACCCTGACCTGCGCTGGATCTGTGCCTATCTTGAAATCGAACCGGACGGAATCGTCGACGGCCATGGCGGAGAGGCCGTGCTGCTGGATGGCGCGGTCGTGGGCGCCACGGCCTCGGTCGCTTTCGGTCATACGATCGGCAAGATCCTCGCCTTTGCCTATGTCCAGCCGCAAGTCAACGTGCCGGGCACGGAACTTGAGGTTGTGATCGCGGGCACACCACGCAGGGGCCGGGTTCTGAGCGAACCTGCCTATGACCCGCAAAGCCGCTTGCCCCGGACCGATATCGCCATGGAGGCCGCAGAATGACGATCCCCGCAACGATGAAGGCCATGGTTCTGACCGGTCATGGTGATCTGGACAAATACGAATGGCACGAGGACTGGCCAGTACCGCAACCCGGCCCGATGGAGGTTCTGATCAGGGTCGGGGCCTGCGGACTGAACAACACCGATGTAAATACCCGCACCGGCTGGTATTCCAAAGCGGTGGATGAGGCCACAACCGGCGGCGCCCATTCGGAGCTCGATGACGAGGACAGCACGTGGGGCGGTGCGCCGCTGACCTTTCCGCGCATTCAGGGCGCAGACGCCGTCGGCACGGTTGTGGCCGTGGGTGACAGCGCGGATACGAGCCTGATCGGCAAGCGGGTCATCGTGGCCGGATGGCTGCGCGACTGGGACGACCCGATGAATCGCGACAAGGCGGGGTATTTCGGGTCGGAATGTGATGGCGGTTTCGCGGAATATACCACGGCGGATATGCAGGGCATCGCCCCCATCGAGTCTGATCTGAGCGACGCAGAACTGGCGACATTCAGCTGCTCTTACGTTACCGCCGAAGGGATGCTGGACCGCGCGCAGGTCGACGGGGGCGACACGGTGCTGATCCCCGGCGCCTCGGGCGGGGTCGGTGGTGCGCTGATCCAATTGTCCAAACTGCGCGGCGCGCGGGTGATCGCCATGGCCTCGGAAGCCAAGCACCGCGATGTTGCGGAACTTGGGCCCGACCGCATCCTGCCGCGCAGCCCCGAGAACCTGAGATCGGCGCTGAAGGGCGAGAAGATCACCGTCGTCGCGGATGTCGTGGGCGGTGCGATGTGGCCCAGGCTGATCGACATGCTGGCGCGCGGCGGGCGGTACACCTGCTCGGGCGCGATCGCCGGACCGATGGTCGAATTTGACCTGCGCACTTTCTACCTGCGCGACCTGACCTTCACCGGTTCTACCGTGAACACGCCGCAGAACTTTTTCGATGTCGTGAAATACATAGAAAACGGGCAAATCAGGCCAGCCTTGGCCGCCACCTATCCGTTAGCCGAATTGAAGGAGGCCCAGCAGGCCTTCATCGACAAATCACATACCGGCAACATCGTGGTGATCCCGTGACAACACTTGAGAACGTACTCGCAGCCGCCCGCGCGCTGCATCGAACCCTTCCCGACCTGTCGGCCTACGCGCCGTGGCCCGACGATCTCATCCCGACGGGTTTGCAGCCACACCCGATCCCGGCGACGGAGCTGGTCGCGGATTTTGGTCAAAATGGCACCGCAGAGACTCACGCGCTGGTAGACGCGGTTCGGGCAAGTGCGCATCTGGCAAGCTGGCAGCTTGCCTATTCCGAGGAAGAGGTTGGTGCCGATTTCCTCAATCGCTACGGCTATTACGAGTTGTTCGGTCCTTCGGGGCATTTCCACTCGACACAACTGCGCGGCTATATCGCCTATTGGGGCGCTGGGCTGAACTATGGCTGGCACAGCCATGAGGCCGAAGAGCTGTATCTGACGCTGGCGGGCCGTGCGCTGTTCAGGGTCGAGGGGGATACGGCCGACCTAAGCCCTGGCCAGACCCGGTTTCACGGCAGTTGGCAAAGCCACGCGATGGACACCACCCATCAGCCGATCCTGACCCTGATCCTGTGGCGCGGAGAGGGGATGGCGGGCCTGCCTCAAATGGACGCGGCATGAAGATCACCCGCATCCGCATCTTTCAGACCGGCCTGCCTTATGTGGACGGGGCCTATGCCTGGGGCGCGGGGAACGTGATCGAAACGGCCATGGCCTCGGTCGTTGTGATCGATACGGATGCGGGGCTGATGGGATGTGGCGAGTTCACCCCCTGTGGCGAGAACTACATGGTGGCCCATTCCGCGGGCGTGCCTGCGCTGGCGCGGCTGGTGGCCCCGCATCTGTTGGGCGAGGATCCCCGCAACGTGGCCCGCATCGAGCAGATTATGGACCATCTGGTGCAGGGGCATGGCTATGCCAAGTCGCCCTTCGATGCGGCCTGCTGGGATATTCTGGCACAATCGCTGAACGCGCCGCTTCATGCGGTCTGGGGCGGAAAGCTGACCGACGGCGCACCGATGTACCGCGTCGCGCCGCAGAAAGCGGCCAAAGACACCATCGCCGAGATGGACCGGTATCGCGGTCAGGGATACCGCCAGTTCCAGATCAAGGTCGGCAGCGACTGGGCTGCGGATATCGACCGCATCCGCTCCACCGTGCCGTTGCTGAAACCCGGTGAGAAAGCCATGGCCGACGCCAACCAGGGCTGGCGCGTCGATGATGCGCTGCGCGTGGCGCGGGCGACGCGTGATCTGGACTATATCTTCGAACAGCCCTGCCGCAGTTACGAGGAATGCCTGCAAGTGCGTGCCCGGATCGATCTGCCGATGAAGCTGGATGAATGCGTCACCGGCCTGCATATGGCGCAGCGCATCGTGGCGGATCGTGCGGCGGAGCTGGTCTGCCTGAAAATCTCGAACCTCGGCGGGCTCAGCAAGGCGCGCCGGGTGCGCGATTTTCTGGTCGAAAACCGCATCCCCGTTGTGGCAGAAGATAGCTGGGGCGGCGAGATTGCCACGGCGGCGTTGTTCCATTTCGCGGCAACGACCCCGCCTGGTTACCTGCACAACACCACCGACCTGATGAACTACAACACCCGCTCGACCGGCGTGGGTGGGGCCGTGGCGCGGGGTGGCAAGCTCTATGCGCCAGACGCGCCGGGCCTGGGTGTGGTGCCGGATTTCGAAAGCCTTGGCGACCCGGTGGAGGAGTTTAAACCATGACGAAACAGGCAACTGCAACTCTGATGATTGATGACGCACGCGTCCGGGTGACCCGGTTCGACTTTGCCCCCGGTGCCGAAACCGGCTGGCATCGCCACGCGATGGATTATGTCATCACCGCCATAACCGACTGCCACATGCGCCTCGACTTGCCCGACGGCAGCTCAACCAAAGTCACCGTTCCCGCCGGCACCGCCTATCGCCGCGACGAGGGCGTCGAGCACAACGTCATCAACGCAGGCGACACGCCAATGTCTTTCGTCGAAGTGGAGTTGAAATGAAGATCACCCGGATTTCGGTCTATCAGGTCGATCTGCCGCTGGAGCATCCCTATTGGCTGTCCGGCGGGCGGCTGAAATTCGAATGCCTTGATGCGACGCTGGTCAAACTCGAAACCGATGCCGGGTTGATCGGCTGGGGCGAGGGCACGCCCTGGGGTCACACCTATGTGCCCGCCCATGGCCCGGGCATCCGCGCCGGGATTGAAACCATGGCGCGCTTTGTCCTCGGCCTCGACCCGCGCAAGCTGCTTGAGGTTGAACGGGCGATGGATACGGCGCTGCCCGGTCATCTCTATGCCAAATCGCCCATCGACATGGCCTGCTGGGACATCGCCGGGCAGGCGGCGGGCCTGCCGATCGCTGATCTGATGGGGGGCGGTTCCCGCACGCCACGTCCCATCGCCTCCTCGGTCGGGGCAAAGACCATCGAAGAGACCCGCGCGGTCCTCGGCCTCTACCGCCAGCGCGGCTATGTCGCCCATTCGGTGAAAATCGGTGGCGATGTGGAACGCGACATCGCCCGCATCCGCGATGTCGAGGCGCAGCGCAGACCGGATGAGATCATCCTCTACGACGTGAACCGCGGCTGGAGCCGACAACAGGCCCTGCGTGTCATGCAGGCGACGCAGGACCTGCGCGTGATGTTCGAACAGCCCTGCGAAACGCTGGACGATATCGCCGCGCTGCGCCCGCTGCATTGCGCCCCTGTCAGTGTCGACGAAAGCCTCGTCACGCTTCAGGATGCCACCCGCATCGCCCGCGACGGGCTGGCTGAAATCTTCGGCATCAAGCTCAACCGCGTCGGCGGTCTGACCAAGGCCGCCCGGATGCGCGATGTCGCACTGGCCCATGGGATCGACATGTTCGTGATGGCCACCGGCGGCAGCGTGCTGGCCGATGCCGAGGCGTTGCATCTGGCAGCCACCATTCCCGACCATGCCTGCCATGCAGTCTGGGCCTGTCAGGACATGATCACCACCGAGATCGCCGGCGGGCGCGGCCCCCGCAACGTTGACGGCCACCTGCACCTGCCCGAAACCCCCGGCCTTGGTGTTGCGCCGGACGAAGATGCAATCGGTCCCGCAGTCGCAACCTACAAGGCCCCGCAATGATCCGCCGTTTCATTTGGCCGCAGGCCAAGATCGGGGCGGCCGCCCTAAATCGGGCGGTGCCCAGAGCGCTGCGCAAAACCTTTGGGCGGCAACAGTGAAGATCACCCGCATATCGCTCTGGCACGTACCGTTGAGCGCGCATGTGACATACGCGATGGCAGGTGGCAAAACATGCGCGACGGTTGAAACCGTTCTGCTGGCGCTCGAAACGGACGAGGGACGCACTGGCTGGGGCGAGGTCTGTCCGATCCCGCACTACCTGCCCGCTTACGCCCGAGGCGTTGCACCAGCCCTGCAAGAGATGGCCCCGATCCTGCTGGGCGCGGACCCGGTCGGACCCGAGGCGGTCATGGCGCGGCTGGACAAACATCTGCAGGGGCATGTCTACGCCAAATCTGCCATTGATATCGCGCTCTGGGACCTGACCGGGCAGGTGGCGGGGCTGCCGCTCCATGCGCTGCTGGGTGGACGGCAGGCCGAGACGATGCCGCTCTATCATTCGATCACCTGCATCGCCCCGGAAGAGATGGCCCGGATCGCGCGTGAGGCGCAGGATCAGGGCATCACGCAGTTTCAGGTCAAGCTGGGCGCTGATGCCGATTGGCAGGCCGATGTCGCAAGGCTGCGCATGGTGCGCGAGGCGGTCGGACCGGGGCCGCTGGTCTATGGCGACTGGAATTGCGGCGCCACCTCGCTGGAGGCCACCCGCGTCGGGCGCGCCGTGCGCGACCTCGATGTGATGCTCGAGCAACCCTGCGCCACCATCGACGATTGCGCCCGGGTACGCGTGGCGACGGGCCTGCCGATGAAGCTGGACGAAAGCGCCCATGACACCGCCAGCCTGCTGGAGGGCCACGCCAAAGGCTGCATGGATGTGGTCGCACTGAAACTCTCGAAATTCGGCGGGCTCTCTGCGGCGCGGCGGGCGCGAGACCTGTGTTATCATCTGGGCGCGCGCATGTGCATCGAGGATACCTGGGGCTCGGACATCACCACCGCCGCCCTGCTGCATCTTGGCGCGGCGACCGCACCTGAGCGGGTCACAAATGTGTGTGACCTCTCGGGCTATGTCACGCCAAGGCTGGCCCCCGCCGGGCCAATTCGCCACAACGGACGGATCGCTCCGCCCGCGGGCGTGGGGCTGGGCGTGGCCCCCGATCGCGCCGCGCTGGGCCCGCCCGATATGATGCTGGATTAGGAGGTCATCATGCTTAACATCCTCAGTCAGGCAGACTGGATCGACCGCGCAAAATCCGTGCTTCCCGGTGGGGGCTTGGGCAATTTCGACCCGTCGGTCTTTATCCGCGACGGCAAGGGCAGCCGGGTCTGGGACGAGGACGGGCGCGAATATGTCGACTATCTGATCGGTTCCGGCCCGATGCTGCTGGGCCATGGCCATCCCGAGGTGCTGGAGGCGGTGGCCGAGCAACTGCCCAAGGGCATGACGTTCTTTGCCAACAACGCCCGCGCCGTTGAACTCGCCGAAGAGATCTGCAACGCCGTGCCCTGCGCCGAGCAATTGCGGTACGTCTCGTCGGGGGGCGAAGCGGACATGTATGCCATCCGGCTGGCCCGCGCTTTCACCGGGCGTGACAAGGTCATCAAATTCGAAGGCGGCTATCACGGCATGAGCGCCGAGGCGCAGATGAGCCTTGCCCCGTCAAAGTTGGTGAATTTCCCCCAGGCCGTGCCAGACAGCGCAGGTATCCCCGACAGCGTGCGCGCCGATATGTTGATCGCGCCCTTCAACGACCCCGATTACATCCGCTCGCTGCTGGCTGAACAGGGTGATCAGGTGGCGGCACTCATTGTCGAGCCGCTGCAGCGGATCATCCCGCCCGAACCGGGCTTCCTGCAATTGCTGCGCGACGAGGCCGATCGCTATGGCATCGTGCTGATCTATGACGAGGTGGTCACAGGCTTCCGCTTTTCTTACGGCGGTGCGCAGCAGCTATATGGCGTTACGCCCGATCTTGCCACGCTCGGCAAGGTGATCGGCGGGGGCTTTGCGCTGGCGGCAATCGCGGGCCGGGCCGACATCATGGCGCATTTCGACAAATCCGCCGTAGGTGAGGATAAATGGCTGATGCAGCTCGGGACGCTCTCGGGCAATCCGGTGGCGGCGGTTGCGGGCCTCAAGACGATGGAGATCCTGCGCCGCGACGGGCAGTATGACCGGCTGCGCGCAAATGGTAAGCGCCTGATGCAGATGGCGTCCGCAGCGCTGGACGTGCAGGAGATACCGCACAGGATCGTCGGCGATCCCACCCTTTTCGAGATCGTGTTCACGACCTCGCCTGTGAGGGATTATCGCGATGTCTTCCGTGCCGACAACGCGCGGGCGGCACGGTTCAACGCCGTGCTGATGCAGAACGGCGTGTTCAAGTCACCGGGCAAGACCTATCCATCGCTCGCGCTGACCGAAGAGGATTTCGCCCTGACCGGGGCAGCCTATCTGAAGGGTGCCGCCGCGATTGCCTGAGGGGGTCAGATGAAGTCGTTCATCACTTCGCGAATGATGTTTTCGCGACGGATACCACGCGCCTTGAGCTCCGCGTCGCTCATCGCATAAAGCGCTTCGATCCGGCGCACGCGTGAATTCGCTTCGCCGACCCGGATCAGGGCCTCGAAGATACCGTTGAAAAACTCGGCGATCGCCTTGCCGGCGTGCACGAGAGCATTCGGATGTGTAACGGACTGGGCCATGTCGACACAGACTCCTCTTTTGCAGTTGCAGTGGATTTATGCTGCAACCGCAAAAGGGAAAAGGGCCATTCCGGAATGCCCGCCTTGCAGCCGACGCAAGCCTTGCGATCCGCATTGCCGATGTCACGATTTGATCGACCGCTGCCGGAGTCGTCATTGACGGATCAGGTCAGTGCCAGAATCCGCGCGCATCCGCCCTTGAAGAAGGAATGGCGCGAGAGCATCCGGTGCTATGCTGCGTTCATCACGCATACATCACTCAGTGCTGGCCTCTCTGACGTCATTGGAATGAACCGCCGCGATAGGAGCCTGCGAATTCGTGCCTCGGGTCAACCTAATCAAGGACTTGCCACGCGGTGCAGCCCCGAGTTGACGCATTGCGGAAATATTCTTGGCCGCCTAGGCTGGCGCCGCAAAAGACGCGGGGATCAATGGCAGGCCAAACTGAACAGGTGCTGAACGCGGTGCTGGCGGATATCGATGCCGGGCGGCTCGACCCTGGTGACGTTCTGGAAGAGGCCGCGCTGATGGCGCGCCACGACGTGTCGCGCACGCCGGTGCGCGAGGCGTTCATCCAGCTTGAAACCGTGGGCTTGATCCGTCGCCTGCCACGCAAGGGTGCGGTACTGTTCAAGCCTACGCTGGAAGAGTTCCTCGCCATTCTCGAAGTGCATGCAAGGCTGGAAGGGCAGGCGGCGGGCCTGGCGGCACGGCGCATGTCGTCGGCTCAGGCGGCAGAGTTGGAGGCGGTGGTTTCCGCTTGCGAGGCCCATGCGCGTGACAACGGGGATGACGACCCCTATGGCTATTACCGTCTGAACCTGCGCTTTCACGAACTGGTGGCGCTGGGCGCGGGCAATCCCTATCTGGTCGACCTGATCAAGACCCATGCGCGCAAGCTGCTGGCCTATTACCGCGCGCGCTACCGCTATCCCGGCTCGATCGGCACTTCGGCGCGAGAGCATCGCGAGATTGCGACGCTGATCCTTGATCACAAGCGCGAGGAGGCCGAAGAGCGCATGACGCGCCACGTGCAATTTGATCAGGTCACGGTGATGGACTTGCTGGCCGCGCTTGGCTGAGAGGCGACAAAGCGCTTTGTCCCGGTTTAACCGTTGCGTGCCTGTTCGAAAAACTGTGCCATGCTCTCTGCATAGTCTTGCTGGTCCGCTGTGCGGGTCAGGGAGGTTCGCGCGCGCTGCGCAAGATCAGCGCCCAGCATGGGTGCCATTTCCTCGGTCAATGCGGCGATAAATCCGGGGCTCATTTCGGGGTGGTGCTGTGTGGTGTAGATATGGGTCCCGAGTGAAAAACCCGATGTCATGCATTGCGACGAGGCCATGAGGTTGCGCGCGCCTTCGGGCAATTCGGTCACCTGTTCCTTATGGCTGGCATAGAGGTGGACGCGGTCAGGCAGGTGGCCCATCCAGCTTTCCCTCGCGACGATCTCATTGGGCGTAAGGCCATGCACCCAGCCCACAGGATTGTTACCCAGTGCCCCGCCAAGCGCCACGGCGATGGC
Source organism: Ruegeria spongiae (assembly GCF_023502395.1). Lineage (GTDB taxonomy): Bacteria > Pseudomonadota > Alphaproteobacteria > Rhodobacterales > Rhodobacteraceae > Ruegeria_C > Ruegeria_C spongiae. The sequence goes on from NZ_JAMFMB010000010.1 coordinate 29,652, forward strand.
CTGATGGCCGTAACAGGCGCCAAAGATCGGCATCTCTTGCCCATGCATCTCTCGGATCAGGTCCAGAAGGCGCCGTGTCCAATCCGCCTCATCGTGGACCGAGGCCGGGCTGCCGGTGATCATTGCGCCGCCAAACCCTGACAGGTCACCAGGGAAGACTCCGTCTTTCACCGCAAACACTTCGGTGGTCCAATCCGGGCGGGCAAGATGGATGAGATCGGTGAATTTCTCGCCATCCTTTGGATGCTGCCGCGCAAAGGCGCTTTCGTCCGTGTTGGTCATCAGGATTGCCAAATGCATGATTTCGCGCCCAAGTTTTTCATTTACATATTTATAGCATCCAATAATATACACATGTTAATCAATTTTGGAAGACGTCAATGACAGTCTGGACGCCAAGCGACGACGGCTATGCCGATCTGACCAGCCATGATGCCTTTGTGAACGGGCCCCCGCACAATACCTTTGCGCGGTTGCGGCGGGGCGATCCTCTGCACTGGACCGAATATGGCGACGGGCAGGACTTCTGGTCGGTGACCCGGCATGCCGATATCTGCGAGATGAACAAGAACGCGGCAGTGTTTTCCTCGGCGCGCGGAATCCGGATGGAGGATCAGAGCCATGAGGAATACCTTGCTCGCCGCACCTTTCAGGAAACCGACCCGCCCGAACACAGCAAGAGCCGCATGAAGCTGCTCAAGGCGTTTTCGCGCACCACGATGGCGCAGTACGAAGAGGACATTCGCCAGATCTGTGTCGAGATTCTGGATGACGTGCTGCAACGGGAAACCTTCGACGCCACCAAGGAGATCGCCCGCCAACTGCCGATGCGGATGTTGGGCCGGATCGTTGGACTGCCGGACGAAGACCTGCCCTGGCTGGTGGAAAAGGGTGATGCGCTGATCGCCAATACCGACCCCGATTTCACCGCCCATGTGATGGACAAGCTGGAGACGGATGAGTTCCGTATGATGCCCTTCAACTCACCCGCCGGGGCCGAGCTGTATGCCTATGCCAAGGAGTTGATGGCCGCGAAAGAAAAATCCGGCGACACGTCGGGCGTGCTGCACATGATCCTGCAACCGGCCAAGGACGGCTCGGTCATCAGTGACACCGAGTTTCGGAACTTCTTCTGCCTTGTCGTGGCGGCGGGCAATGACACCACGCGCTATTCGATCGCGGCGGGTATTCAGGCCATGTGTCACCAACCCGAACTTCTGGCGCAGATGCAGGCCGGTGGCGATATCTGGGACACCGCCCCGGATGAGATCATCCGCTGGGCCACGCCCGCGCTCTATTTTCGCCGCACCGCCACGCAGGATGTTGAAATGCACGGCAAGACGATCCGGGCGGGCGACAAGGTGCTGTACTGGTGGGCCTCGGCCAATCGCGACGAGGCGGTTTTTGACGATCCCAATCGCGTCGATCTGACCCGCAACCCGAAGGGCCATCTGAGTTTCGGGCAAGGTGGCCCGCATGTCTGTCTGGGCATGTGGCTGGCCCGGCTGGAGGTGCGGGTGCTGTTTGAGGAACTGGCCAAGCGGATCAGTGCCATCGAACCGGCCGGGCCGCACAGGTTTCTGCGCTCGAATTTCGTCGGCGGCATAAAGGAACTGCCGGTGACGGTCACTCTGGCCTAAGCTGCGCAGGATCCGAGAGGGAGGATACCGGACCATGAAGACCCGATTGCGCGCGCTGTTCTGCGATCACCTGAGCATCATGCGGGGCAAATACCTGCCCAATTCCAAGATCGCTGACAGCAGCACCCGGTTCTGCCTGTCGGTCTTCGGGACCCATTATGACAAGGACCTGCTGGATGCGCCGGGCTCCAAGGTCAAAGCGGGCCTGCCGGATATGGAGCTGAAATGGCTGCATGACGATATCCGCGACAGCTGGCACGCCGATACCAAGATCGTTCTGGGCGATCTCTATGATGACGAGGGTGGCCTGCTGCCGCTCTGCCCGCGCGGCGCGCTCAAGCGATCGGTCGCGGCGTGGCAGGAAAAGGGGCTGACACCCAAGGTCGGGATCGAGTTGGAGGCCTTTGCGCTACAGGCCGATGATGCCGGACGCCTGATGCCCTATGATGCGCCGGGCGGGGTGGTCTATGGCACCGGGCCTTATTCCGACCCTCTGCGGTTCAATGACCGGATCTGGGCGATGGCGGATGAGATGGGCTTTTCGCTCGACATGATCACCGCCGAATTCGACAGCCCGCAATTCGAATACACGCTGACCTTTGACGATGCGGTCAAGGCGGTGGACGATATCGTGCTGTTCCGGCTGATGGCGCGCGAGATTGCGCTGGAATACGGGATCGTGCTGACTTTCATGCCCAAACCGATTGCCGAGGGCGGCGGATCGGGGATGCATATCAACTTCTCCTTCACCGACGAGGCGGGTGGCAACGCGCTGTCCTCGGGGCCGCGCGGTGGGCCGGATCACATGAACGATCTGGCACGCGGCTGTCTGGGCGGGCTCTTGCATCATCACAAGGGGTTGGCCGGGCTGATCGCGCCGACCGCCAATTCCTATCTGCGGCTGCAGCCCGGCTCGCTTTCGGGCTTCTGGCAGAACTGGGGCGGCGATCATCGCAACGTAACCACGCGGATCAGCTCCGAAGGCGGGGCCAAGGCGCGGCTGGAACACCGGATGGCGGATGCCTCGGCCAATCCATACACCGCCGTGGCTGCCGTGCTGCATGCGGCGCGGCTTGGAGTGGAGAACGGGCATCAGCTACCACCGATGGAGACCGGCGACGGGTTTGATCACACGGATGCCAAGGAGGGCACCGCCATCGACCTCAAAGGCGCGGTGGCTGATCTGGAACGGGACACAGCGCTGGCGCAGGCGGTAGGGTCGGAACTGGTCGCCAATCACGTCTATATGAAACAGAAAGAAGTCCGCAAAACCCGCGATCTTGAGGGCGATGCCTTGCGAGACTTCTATGTCTATTTCATCTGATTTGTCAGGACGCGCTGGCAAACCCCGCATCCAGCGCGGTCAGGATCGTGTCGACATCCGTCTCGGTCAGCACCAGTGGCGGTGACATGATCAGGTTTGCGCCTGACATGCGCACCATTGCGCCCGCCTGATAAGCGCCATCCTGAACTTTACCGATGGTTGCCTTGTCGATGGGCGTTTTCGCCGCGCGGTCCGAGACCAGCTCCAGCGCGCACATCAACCCGTGCCCGCCACGCACATCGCCGATCAATTCGTATTTCTGTTGCAGCGCCTGCAATCCGTTGAACAGTTGCGCCCCGCGCGCGGCGGCGTTGGTCGGCACGTCCAGCCGGATCGTCTCTTCCAGACAGGCCAGCGCGGCGGCGGCTCCGACCGGGTGGCCGGAATAGGTGTAGCCATGGCCGATATTGGCCTTGCCGGTCTCGTCCTGCTCGAACACCTGCGCCACATGTTCGGCGATCATCACCGCGCCAAAGGGGAAATAGCCGTTGGTGATCGCCTTGGCGGTGCACATCAGATCGGGCTGCACGCCCCAATGGCGGGACCCGCTCCAACTGCCGGTGCGGCCAAAGGCGGTGATGACCTCATCCGCGATCAGCAGGATGCCGTGCCGCGTGCAGATCTCGCGCACGCCCGGCATGAAGCTTTCATGCGGCGGGATCACCCCGCCTGCGCCCAGGATCGGCTCCATGATGAAGGCGGCGATGCTGCCCGCGCCCTGCATGGCGATCTCATCCTCCAGCATGGAGAGGCAAAGCTGCGCCAACCGCTTCGGGTCGGTCTCGTCGAAAGGGTTGCGATAGGTGTAGGGGGCGGGAATGTGGTGGCACCCGGCCAGAAGCGGCTCATAGGCGGAGCGAAAATTGGCGTTGCCATTCACCGAGGCACCGCCGAAATGGGTGCCATGATAGCCTTTTTTGAGGCTCAGGAACTTGGTGCGTCCCGCCTCGCCCCGAACCTGGTGATATTGCCGCGCCAGCCGCAGGGCGGTTTCCACGCTGTCGGAGCCACCCGAGGTATAGAAGGCGCGGCTCAACCCGTCGGGTTCGAAGAAATCGCGCAGCTCTTCGGCAAGCTGGATCACCGTGTCATTGGTGGTGCCGCGAAAGATCGAGTAATAGGGCAACCGTTCCATCTGTGCGGTGATTGCCGCCTTGATCGGATCGCTGGAAAACCCGAGATTGACGTTCCATAGCCCGCCAACCGCATCCACCACCTCATGCCCGTCAATATCCCTGATCCGCACGCCCGAGGCGCCGGTGACGATGGTGGGCGGGTTGGCCTGACAATCGGCCGGATGCGCCATCGGATGCCAGACCGAACGGGCGTTCATTTCCTTGAGGAAGTTGCTGTCTTTCATGTGGGGGCCTCCCGGGGGTTCAAGCGGCTTGGTCCTGTGGGTAGTCGGACGGGCAGAACCCGCCGATCCTCTGGGTCAGATCAAGCGCTGCGGCTTTCAGTTCGCGACGTATTCTTGATTTCAATTCGGGCGTCATGCGGGACATCGGCGCGGCCACGGCCAGCGCGCCTATGGGGCGCTGATCGGGGCCAAAAATCGGTGCGGCGTGGGAATGGACATCGGCCTCGAACCCGCCGATGGATTCGGCAATGCCCAAGGCGCGCGCCTGTGCCAGCGCCATACGCAATTTCTGCGGGTCGGTCTGCGTCTGGGGCGTGTGCACCGCAAGCGGTTCCGAGAGGATCTGGTCCACAAAACCATCCTCGGCAAAGCTCAGGAAGGCCAGCCCCGACCCAGTGCCATGAAAGGACAGGATCTCGGCGTCCTCCATGGTGACGCGGGTGCCGTGCTGCGGGCTGTAAGCATGGGTGAGCGTGTTCAACTGACGGCCCTGCACGATGGACATATGCGCGGTTTCGCCGGTGCTCTCGCAAAGCTGCCGCAGGATATCCTGTGACACGGACAGCAGCGGCACCGTTGCCTCACGCAGGGCGGCGAGACGCAGAACTTCGGGTCCCAGCCGGTAGGCGCGGTCAGTGCCGATCTGCTCGACGAATCCCTGAGACTGCAATTCGCTCAATAACCGATACACGGTCGCTTTGTTCATTCCAGACAGGCGCGTGAGTTCACTCAGCCCGATTTCCAATCGGCCATGGTTGAATAAACTTAGCAACGACAGTGCCTTGGAGACTGTGCCCATTTCCGGGAATTACCCTTTGACGTTCCGGTTCCATCCTTTGGCCAGGGCGTTCAACCCCCGCCGGTGCAGAAAGTGTTGACAGAGGAGGGGGTGGCCTGTCAATCTAAATTCAAACCAACGGTTCGAATAATGAACCAATAACGTCTCAACAGGACCCGGAGGTAACCATGACTTTCAAGACCAAGATCGCGAGCGCGGCGGCGGCCCTTGCCCTGACGGCAGGGGCGGCGCTGGCCGAATATCCGGAAAAGCCGGTCAACTTCATCGTGCCCTGGCCTCCGGGCGATCTGGAAGATGTGCTGACCCGCATGATCGCGGAGGATTTTCAGGAGAAATACGGCGTTGCCGCTGCGGTGGTGAACAAGCCCGGCGGCGGCGGTGGTCCGTTCCCCGGTGCTATCGAGGTCGCGAACGCTCCGGCCGATGGCTATACAATCGGGTCCTTCGTAATCGGTGTGCCGGTGATGGGACATCAGATCGACATCGCGCCGCTCACGCCCGAGAAATTCGACCCGCTGGGCATCTTCCTGACCTATCCTTTCGTGATCGCCACCAGCGCCGACGCGCCCTATAGCTCGATGGAAGAACTGGCCGCTTACGCCAAGGAAAACGACGTGGCGCTGGGCCATTTCGGAGACGTGCTGACGCCCACGCAGGTGACCAAGGCATTCGCCAAGAATGCGGGTTTCGAATGGGGCTCGGACGCGGCCTTTGATGCGCTGGATTGCAATACGTTGGCTTCGGGCGACGCGGATGTGATCAACACCACGCTGCAGCTGATCCTGCCCTGCCTGGACAGCGTCAAGGTTCTGACCGCTATCACCGATGAGCGGATCCCGCTGGTGCCCGACGCGCCCGCGATCGGAGAGCTGGACGAAGGGCTGAACATCGCGCTCTGGAATGGTCTCTTCGTGACCAAGGACACCCCGCAGGATGTGCGCGACAAGATCATCGAGGTGGCAAAGGAAACGGTCACCAGTGAGCGCGCCCAGAAGGTTGCGGCGGAAACCGGCGCGCTGGTCTATTGGCAGGGCGCCGATGACAGCACGACGCGCATTTCCAACGATATCGATACGATGGGCCGGATCGGTCAGATCCTCCAGTAACCCTATCGGGCGGGCCGGGTTGGCCCGTCCCACAAGCAGGGGCGCAGTCTCTCATGACATCCGAACGTGAACGCCGTTTCGTCGGCCCCCGGCGCGGTCAGTTGATCTTTGCCCTGGGGTTTGTTGGCCTGTCGGTCTTGCTGATCAGTCAGATCACCACGCAGACCCAATGGGTGGAAAGGTCGAAGTTGTTCGCGCAACCCCGGTTCTGGCCCGGCGTGGGTCTTTTGGGGATGGTCGGGCTTGCGGGCCTGCACCTCTATCGGCTGCCGTGGTGGCGCAATACCCGCTATGACTGGTGGGAAGCGCGCAAATGGCTGACCGTGCTGGAATATACCGGTTGGTTCATGGGGTATGTGCTGCTGGTGCCGGTCTTGGGCTATCTGCCAGTCAGCCTGGTTTTTGTGCCCGCGCTGGCCTGGCGCATGGGCTATCGCGACAGGCGGATGATGTGGATCAGCGTCGGGTTTGCCTTAGCCGTGGTGATCCTGTTCAAGTCGCTGCTGGGCGTCAAAATCCCCGGCGGCGCGATCTATGAATACCTCCCCGGTGCGCTTCGCAGCTTCTTTATTCTGTATCTCTGATGGATCTTATCCTGTCCGCCATAGACATCCTGATGCGCTGGGACGTGGCGCTGGCCCTGCTGGCAGGGTCGGTGGGGGGCGTGCTGATCGGTGCCATTCCCGGCGTTGGCCCTGCCGTGGCCATCGCGATCCTGCTGCCCGCCACTTTTTCCATGGACCCGATTGTCGGGCTGACCGTGCTGCTGGGGATTTATGGCAGTTCGATGTATGGCGGCTCGATCCCTGCCATCCTGATCAACACGCCGGGCACGGCGGTCAATGCGCTGACCACCTATGACGGCTATCCGATGACCGCGCGCGGAGAGCCGCGCCGCGCCCTGTCGCTGGCCTATTCAGCGTCTTTCTTTGGCGGTATTTTCTCGGTGCTCTGCCTGATCCTCTTCGCGCCGGTATTGGCGAAAATCGCACCGATGTTCGGCTCGCGCGAGATCTTCCTTGCGGCGCTTCTGGGCATCCTGCTGGTGGTGGTTGCCCATCGGGGCCAATCACTGATCGCCGGTGCGCTGGCCTGTTTTGGCATCTTTCTACAAACCATCGGGCTGGAGCCGGTCAAATACACCTCGCGCTACACATTCGATCAAACGTTCCTGTCGGGCGGCATCAACCTGATCGTGGTGGTTCTGGGGCTGTTTGCGCTGAGCCAGGCCTTTGTGCTGCTCACTTCGGATGACGAGAAAATCCGCCTCACCAAGCTGCACGGCGGTATGTTTCAGGGGATGCGGGAACTGACGCGGCACCCGCGCGTCGCCAGTGTCTCGGCCAGTTTCGGCGTGCTGATGGGGATGATCCCCGGCGTCGGTGAATTCACCGCGCAGTTCATGTCCTACACCTATGCGCAGAAAACCTCGAAACGCCCACAGGATTTCGGAAATGGTTCGTCGGAGGGGCTGATCGCGGCGGAAACCGCCAACAACGCCGTGCCTGCCGCCGCCATGGTACCGCTGCTGGCGCTGGGTATTCCGGGCGAGGCGTTGACGGCGATGATGCTGAGCGTGTTTTACGTGCATAACGTGGTGCCGGGACCGGGGCTGTTCCAGAACCAGATGGATTTCGTGGTGGCGCTGTATCTGGCGCTGCTCATTCTCAATGTGCTGGTGTTGGCCTTCTTGCTGGTGGCGACCAAATCGCTGATCCAGGTGGTCCGCATCCCGAACCGGTTCCTGGGCGTCTGCATCCTGACGCTCAGCTTTGTGGGGGTCTATTCCTTGCGGAACTCGGTGATCGACTGCATCCTCGCCGCGATCTTCGGCGTGGTCGGCTATGTCCTCAAACGACTGTCCCTGCCTGCGGTGCCGATCATCCTCGGCATGGTTCTGGGCGGGATCATGGAGGTCAAGCTGCGCGCCGGCATGGCACGGGTGAAAGAGCCGCTGGATTTCATCGACCGCCCCGTCGCTTTCATCCTGTTTCTACTCATCATCATCGTTCTGCTGGTCCACATCATCCGCGTGCTGAAGGACCGCAAGGAACTGAAGGAGGCCGAATGGCAGACCAAAACAGCATCGACGCGCTTCGGTGGGCTCCTGTGGCGCCGCAGAAACTCTTTCTTGAAGGATCATGGCAAGAAGGTACGGGCGCGCCACTCGAAGTTACTTCGCCGATTGACGGATCTGTTCTGACCACGCTTTCGGGCGCGTCCGGGCGGGATGTGGAGCGCGCAGTGGCCTCGGCGCGCGCCGCCTTTGAGGATGGGCGCTGGTCACGGCTGGCGCCTGCCGCCCGCAAGAAGGTGCTGCACAAGATCGCCGACCGGATCGAGGCTGAGGCGCTGGAACTGGCGGTGCTTGGCGTGCGTGACAATGGCACAGAGTTCACCATGGCCCTCAAGGCCGAACCCGGATCGGCGGCGGGCACGTTCCGCTATTATGCCGAGGCATTGGACAAGCTCGCGGGCGAGGTCGCGCCCACTGCGCCGGACGTGTTGGGGTTGGTGCATCGGGTGCCGGTCGGCGTGGTGGCGGCCATCGTGCCGTGGAACTTCCCGCTGATGATCGGCGCGTGGAAACTTGCGCCCGCCTTGGCGATGGGCAATTCGGTGGTGCTGAAACCGGCTGAAACGGCCTCGTTGTCATTGTTGCGGCTGGCCGAGATCTGCGCCGAATGCGGCTTGCCCGACGGGGTGCTGAACGTGGCCACTGGCACCGGGGGGGAGACCGGCGCGGCGCTGTCGCGCTCGATGGGCGTGGATGTGCTCACCTTCACCGGATCAGGAGAAACGGGCCGGCGTTTGATGGAGGCTTCGGCGCAATCGAACCTCAAGCGCATCTATCTGGAGTTGGGGGGGAAATCGCCCAATATCGTGTTTGCGGATTCGCCTGATCTGGCCAAGGCGGCCAAAGTGTCGGCCATGGGCATTTTCCGCAATTCCGGGCAGGTCTGCGTGGCAGGCTCGCGCCTGTTGGTCGAGGCATCGGTTCATGACGAATTTGTCGATCTGCTGAAAGCCGAGGCCCAGGCGTTGCGCGTCGGCGACCCGCTCGACCTGAACAGCCAGATCGGCGCGGTCAATTCCGACGCGCAGTTGGCCCGCAACCTCTCCTTCATGGAAATGGCACAGGCAGAAGGCGGCCGTATCCTCACCGGAGGCGCGCGGATTCTGACCGAGACGGGAGGCACCTATATGGCGCCGACCATCGTGACCCATGTGATGCCGGACGCGGTGCTATTCCAGCGCGAGGTCTTTGGCCCGGTCCTGTCGGTCACCAAATTCGAGACCGAGGACGAGGCGCTGCGCCTTGCCAATGCCACCGATTTCGGGCTGGCCTCGGGTGTCTGGACCTCGGACCTCGGCCGGGCGCATCGCATGGTGGCGGGCATTCGGGCAGGCGTCGTGCATGTGAACACCTATGGCGGGGCGGATAATACCGTGCCTCTGGGCGGTGTCGGGCAATCCGGCAACGGGCATGACAAGTCCCTGCATGCGCTGGATAAATTCGTGGATCTCAAGACCGCATGGATACAGTTGTGAGGGATGACATGAAAACGATACTGGTCGCTGGCACCTATGACACCAAGGATGAGGAACTGCATTACATCGCTGAGGTGATCGGCGGGCAGGGCGGCAATGTGTTGTCGATGGATGTCAGCGTGCTTGGCGACCCCTCGCAGCCCACGGATGTCTCCAAACACGCGGTGGCCGAGGCGGGTGGTAGCTCCATTCAGGCCGCCATCGCATCGGGTGATGAAAATACCGCGATGCAGATCATGGCCAAGGGGGCCGCCGCCAAGGCGCTGGAGCTTTATCGGGCGGGCCGCATCGACGGGGTGATCGTGCTGGGCGGCACCATGGGCACCGATCTGGCGCTGGATCTGTGCGCGGCTCTGCCGGTGGGTGTGCCGAAATACATCGTCTCGACCGTGTCTTTCTCGCCTTTGATGCCGCCGGAACGGCTGCCCGCGGATGTTCAGATGATCCTGTGGGCGGGCGGGCTTTATGGGCTGAACTCGATTTGCAAGGCATCGCTTTCCCAAGCCGCAGGCGCGGTTTTGGGTGCGGCCCAAGCGGTGGAACCGCCCAAACGCGACCGGCCCCTGATCGGCATGACCAGCTTTGGCAAGACCGTGCTGCGCTACATGGTGACGCTGAAACCGGCGCTGGAGGCGCGCGGGTTTGAGGTCGCGGTGTTCCACGCCACCGGCATGGGCGGGCGGGCGTTCGAAAGCCTGGCGGCGGAGGGTGCGTTTGCCGCCGTCATGGATTTCGCCCCGCAGGAGGTGTCCAATCACCTGTTCGGCGGGCTATCGGCGGGTGAGGACCGGATGACCAATGCAGGCCGCGCGGGTATTCCACAACTGGTGGCGCCGGGTTGCTATGATCTGGTTGATATTGTCGGGTGGCAACCCTTGCCGGAAGCCTTCCGTGATCGCCCGGTCCATGCCCATAACCGGTTGCTGACCTCGGCGGTGCTGAACGCTGAGGAGCGGCGGCAGGTGGCGCGGGCACTGTCGGAGAAACTGGCGCAGGCAACCGCGCCGGTGGCTTTCCTGCTGCCGCGCGGCGGCTGCAACGAATGGGATCGCCCCGGTGGTGATTTGCACGATGCCCGAGGGCTTGCCGCCTTCTGCTCCGAGATTGAGACGGCGCTGCCGGACAATGCCGAGCTGCATGCCCTGGACGCACATATCAATGACGACGCCTTCAGCGCGCGCGTTCTGGAGGTATTCGACGATTGGGTGGCGCGTGGCGTGATCGCCGCTCAGGCATAGACCCCTGCGGCGGCGGCGCGGATATTGCGGATGTTTTCTCCGTACCCCTCGGGCGCGCTGACCGAGCCGCCCCGGAACACCGCTGATCCGGCCACCAGCACATCAGCCCCGGACTGAGCCACCAGCGGCGCGGTGTTCACGTCGACGCCGCCATCGATTTCGATATGCACCGGGCGGTCGCCGATCATGGCGCGCAAGGCGCGGATCTTGTTGCTCATGTCGATGAATTTCTGCCCGCCAAAGCCGGGGTTCACCGTCATCACGCAGATCAGATCGGTGAGGTCCAGCAGCTCTGCCACCGCGTCAGCCGGGGTGCCGGGGTTGAGCGCGACACCCGCCTTGGCCCCGGTTGCCCGGATCGCTTGCAGGGTGCGGTGGATATGCGGTCCGGCCTCGACATGGGCGGTGATCACATCAGCGCCCGCCTGCGCGAAAGCGTCGATATAGGGATCGACCGGGGCGATCATCAGATGCACGTCCATCACGCCCTTGATGTGCTTGCGGATGGCCGCACAGGTGGCCGGCCCAAAGGTGATGTTGGGCACGAAATGCCCGTCCATCACATCCACATGCACCCAATCGGCGCCCTGCGCCTCGATCGCCTCGCATTCGGCCCCGAAATTGGCGAAATTAGCGGCGAGGATCGACGGGGCGATCTTGATGTTGCGGTCAAAGCTCATGGCGGCACCTCGGGATCTGGGGCATCTGGATTTGGCAGGCATATATAGGCTGGCTGGGCGCGGCGATAGGGGTAGGCCGGGAATTTGTCGTGCTCAGGCCCGGTAGAACAGATAGCGGTCCTTGGCGATCGTGTCGGGGCCGCTGATCTGCTCGAACCCCACCAGCGGCTGGCCCGAGACCAGCAATGCGCCGGGGGCCATAATCTTGGCGATCAGCGGGCTGAGGCGGGCGGCCTCGGCCACATCGTCTTTCTTGATCCCGCGCCCGAAATCGTAATGGGCCAGGATGACCTGCACGCCTTCTGCGGCGAGGTGTTGCAGCATCGGTTCAGCCTCGCCCAGCAGGAAATCCTCTTCGGGCGGCGTGCAGGAGGGGTGGCAGGCCAGCACCCGGTCCATCACCCGGATGCGGCGGTCGGGCAGGATTTCACGCAGGTGATCATAGGTGCGGCCATTGCCCAGCCCCATGTCCAGCACCTCGCCGGGCTGGTCCGCGATCTGGGCGGCGGCCCAGTTCAGCCCGTCGCGCTGGGCGCTCAGCCTGCGCAGCATCGAATCCAGTCGGCTCATGTCTAGGCGTCCTTCATTGTCTTGGCATGGTCCATGGCTGGCCGGGACCCCGGATCAGCCGTGTTACCAATTCCTGGGTGAACTGCCAGATCGCGTCGTCATGGACAAGGTGATGCGTCAGCAGGCCGTAAGGTTCGCCGTTGTCCACGCGCCCCTCGCGCCGGTCCCGCAATTGCGCCGTGACCTGAGTGATCAGCGTGTTTGCGTTCACCAGCCCGCGCGTGCCGCGCCAGTCGATCGGGTCGAGATGGGTGTTGATCCGCTCCAGACCGGGGGCCGCATTCTGCGCATTGCGGGGCATAAAGGTCGATAGCGCGCTGTACCCCAGCCGTGGCAGGCCCGCGATCACCTCCTCCGAGATGCGGTTCCATGGCGGCACAAACATCGGGATGAGGTCATCCCCGAAGAGATCGCGCATCCGGGTCAGGCCGCGTTGTGCATCATCCAGCGCCAACTCGGCAGACCGGTCGGCGCCAAATTCGGACTTCTTGCTGTCGGGGTTCTGATGGTTGCGATGCGCCCAGCCATGTACCACGGGGATCAACATCTCGCGATCCCGCGTTACGTCTGCCAATGCGGGCAGGGCCGGCTCCGGCACCACCGCCAGATGCACCGGCAGGCCGGTTTCAACGGACAGATCGTGCAACCGGTCAAGCGCGGGCGTGGGCGCGGTGGCATCATCATCGCGCCACCAGAGCGGCAGGGTCAGGTCCGCCCGCTGCCAAAGAGCCAGTTCGGCGTCAAGCGGGGTCCAGTCCGGGGTCATGAATGCGTCTCCAGCAAGGTTTCGACGATCTCGACGCTGCGGGTCGCACCATCGAACTGGCCGGTCGACCCAGCGCCAGAGGTCTGACCCGCGACCTGCCGGACCGAGGCGGCCAGCGTTTCGGATGTCAGGTCAGCGCTGCGCAGCACCTGCATGAATGGCTCGCGCGCAAGGCTGTCGGCGCGCAGGCCCTGTTCGACCTCATTGCCATCATCGAAGGGGATCAGCACCGAGGGCGTACCCGCCTGCAGCAGGTCCAGCGCGGTGTTGTAGCCGCACATGCTGACCGAGGCCGTGGCATGATACAGCATCTGCCGGAAATCCGGGCGGGCCTTTTCCAGGATCACATTTGCAAGGTCATGTTCGGCCCTCAGCCCTGCGATCCGGTCAGACGCGTCCTTGCCGCCGACCAGCATTCGCCAACGCAGATCCGGCGTCAGAGCTGCCGCGCCAAGGGCCGCGCGATAGATCGGTGTCCCGACCGAGCCGCCCCCGGCGCTGACCAGCACCTCACCGCTGCCCGCGCCCTCGGGGTGCGGGCCGGACGGGGGTGGGGCGACATATCCGGTATAATGCAGCTTGGCCTGCAGGGCGGGGGTGACCGGCCAACTGACCTCAAGCGGGGTCAGGGCCGGGTCGGAATGGATCAGCACGCCGTCATAATGCTGTGCGATGATCTGTTTGGCCCTCTCGGCCTTGGCGGGTTTCGACGGCGGCGCGAGGATGTCGCGGATCGAGGCAAGGATCATCGGGCGTTTTGGCAATATCGCGGCGGCGTCCAGAAGCGCGGTGAACTCGGCGCTCAGGATGCGGCGACCGAACGGGAACAACTCGGTGATGATGACATCGGGCGCGAACTGGCGCAGCGCGGCGCAGAGCGCGGCCCGGCGCGCTGTCAGATACTCTGGCGTGGCTGCAAGCCCGGTCTCGTCCAGCAGCCGGGTAAAATCCACCCCGTCCGAACGCACGGGTGGCAGGTTCAGGATGTCGAGGCCGTCATGATTCAACTGCGGTGCGGGCATGCCGCCCGAAATCAGAAAGACCTGATGCCCCGCCGCACCAAAGGCCCGCCCAAGCGTGAGCGCGCGGCTCAGATGGCCGGTTCCCAGCAGATGCGTGACGACGATCATCAGCTTCATTGGGGGGTCTCACGTTTGACAAGGCGGATTGGTTCGGGCTCGGGTGTCAGATCGGGCAGGGACAGGATGTATAGCCGGTTGCGCTTGATCCGGAAGGGGGCGGGGCCGGAAAAATCCCAGCCCCAGGCCTGCGCCAGCAGCACCCGCATCACGCCGATATGGCACACCGCCAGCGTGTCACGGTCCAACCCGGCGAGCCAGGGTTGCAGCCGATCACGCAGCCGGGCCGGGCTTTCACCACCCGGCGCGTGATAGTCCCAGCCCCAATCCTCGATGTGGCGGAAGCCGCTCTCTGGTTGGGCCAGAAGATCAACGCCGCGCTGCCCCTCCCAGTCACCCCAATCCATCTCGGTCAGCGCGGCGAAGGGCGCCGGATCGCGCCCCGCGACGATCCGGGCGGTCTCGACCGCGCGGGCAAGCGGGCTGGAGCAGAGCGCCGCGTCTTGCCATTCGGCAGGCAGGCGGTACTGCATCAATGTCGCGCGGGCCTCGTCATCCAGCGGAATGTCGCTGCGCCCCTGAATGCGACCGGCGCGGTTCCAGTCGGTATGGCCATGGCGCAGAAGAGCAAGTTTTGGCATGGGTCAGCCTTTCACCAGATCATCGAGCGTGTCGCGCAGCGTGGCCGCCGCCGAGGGCAACAGGTGGGTCCGCGCGATCATGGCGCGGGCCCGCGCGCCCAAGTCGCGACGCATCGCGGGCGAGTCGCGAAGCTGGTTGATCCGTTCCGCCAGCGCCTGTGGGCCATCATCGGGGTCCGGGTACTCTGTCGGCAGCAGGATATCTCGCGTGCCGGGTCGGTCCTGCGCGACAACTGGCAGGCCTGCGGCCTGCGCTTCGAGATAGACCATGCCGAACGCCTCGTTCACGCCGGGCCAGAAGAATAGCGCGGCACGCTGATAGGTCTCGACCATGGCGTCGGGGTCGAGCTGACCCAGAAACCGGACCTTGTCGCCAAAGGGTGCCATCAGCGCCTCGACCTGGGGCCGGGCGGGGCCGTCTCCCGCGATCTGCAATTGCCAGTCGCCCTGCAACAGGTCCAGCGTTTGCGCGATAAGCGTGTAAGAGGCCAGCTTGTCGCCTGCGCGCATCATTGCGGCGGTCAGCATCGGGCCGTCCAGCGCGGCGGCGGGCGGCAGGGTGTCATTCGGCAGGAATGGCGGCAGATGCACCAGTTTCTGGTCGCCGAAACGCTCGCGTTCCAGCGTGATCAGATCATTGGCGGTGAGGTAGAATATGGCATCGGCGGCGTCGCTGGCCCTGTGCGCTGCCTGCGCGAAACCGGCCCACGGGCCGGTCAGACGGCTGCTGGCGCGGGTGCTTTCGATTTGCACGTAAGGTATGCCGCGCGCACGGCTCACAGTTGGGCCAAGCAGGTCGGGCGATTTGTAATAGCTGTGATAGGTGACCCAGATGGCGGTGTCATCGGACAGGTCGCGGATCAGGCGCGTGGCCTCGTCCTGGGCCTCGGCGCGCAGTCGGTTCTGGTGCGCGGTATCGCCCTGCTTGTCGTAGATGCGCAACTCCGAGACCAGATCAGGCACATACCCGGCACGTTCCAGCACCCGCATCAGGTTACGGCCCATTTCGCGATCGCCCGAGGGCACCGGGCTGTTAGGAGACTTCATGGGCGCGTAGAACGCGGCGCGGGGCATAGGTCAGGCCGCCCCGCACAGATCGGACAGCCGCGCCGACAGGCGCGAGATGCCTGGTGCCATGCCAAAGGCGTTGCGCAGCCGGTCCAGCGCGGCCTCGGCCATCTGCTGCGCCTGTTCCGGCTCTGACGCCAGTCTGATGATGGCCGCTGCCTGCGCCTGCGGAGTGTCCGCCGCCAGCAGACCGTGGGTGCCCGAGGTGATGAGTTCCGGGATCGCCGAGACCGGGGTGGACAGGATCGGCAGACGCTGCGAGGCGGCCTCCATCAGAACGTTGGGCAACCCGTCGCGGTCGCCATTGGCCGCGATGCGGCTGGGCAGCACGAACAGGTCGGCCTGGCGCATGGCGGCGATCACCTCGGGCTGGTCGCAGGCGCCGCGCCAGGTGATCCGGTCCGAGAGACCAAGCTGTCGTGCCTGTTCGGCCAGTGCTTCGGCCAGTTCACCGCCGCCGATATGGGTCCAGTGCCAGTCCAGTTCACCGGGCAAAAGCGCGAATGCGTCCAGCAGCCGGTCAAACCCCTTTTTCTCGACCAGCCGCCCGACCGAGAGCATGTGGAAGGCTGCGCCGACCGCGCGGGGCGGGCGTTTGTCAGGCAGCGGGAAGCGGCTCAGGTCCAGCCCGTGATACACCAGATCGACCCGCGCCGGATCGTCTGACAGCGACCGCAGATGCCGGGCCCCGAAGGCGGTGCAGGTGGCTCCGAAAGCGGCACCATGGCAGGCGGTGGCGAGTTTTTCGCGCAACTCCCATTCCGGCGAGGTCCAGATGTCCTTGGCATGGGCGGAAAAGCTCCAGGGCAGGCCGCGCATGATCGCGGCGTAGCGGGCCACGGATGAGGGTGTGTGCAGGAAATGGGCATAAAGCCCGGTCACCGCATCGGGCAATTCCGCTGCCAGCACGCAGGCCTGTCCGAAGCGGCGGATGCGGTTATGGGTCGGGTCGCGGCGCAAATCGGCGCGCCAGACGCGCCACGCCTCGCCGTAGCCGGGCAGGGTCGCGGCGATGGTGCGGGCGGCCCAGACGCGATCCGGTTCCTGATAAAGGTATTCCGGCAGGTAGCGTACCGAGGCTTGCAGGCGGTCATGCAGCGGGTGGCGTTTCACATCGGTCGGATGGCGCAGCGACCAGATTTCGAAACTGTGACCGGCCTCTTCCAGCGCGACGAGTTCTTGCGCGATGAAGGTCTCTGACAGGCGCGGCCATCCTTTGACCAGCACCGCCAGTTTTGGCGCCTGGGCGGTCATTCGGCGGCCTGCTCGCCCACTTCGCCCAGCAGAACCGCCACCCGGTGGGTGACGTAATCCAGCCCGTCCAGCAGCCCGTCGCGGATCGCCTGCGAGGGCAACGGTTGTTTCGGCAACTCGCGGATGGCGCGGATCATCGCATCGGGGGACAGCCCGTCGCGCTGTTCGTCCAGCATGCGGATCAGGCCCAGTTGCTCGGCGCGCGAGGCGCGCAGCCATTGTTCCATCCGGGGCACGGTGCGCGGCACGATGACGGCGCGGCTGTCAAAGGACAGAACCTCGCAGAACGTGTTGTAGCCGCCCATGCAGACCACACCGGCGGCACCTGCAAACAGTGTTTCAATCTGGGATTCGAACCCCACAGCGGTCACCCGCCCGTTCAGTGCGGCGACACGGGCCTCGAATTCGGCGCGCAACTCGCCCGACAGGAACGGGCCATAGACCAGCACCGCGCGCGGGTTCAGGTCGGGGTCCTGTTCATAGGCGCTGAGCACCAGGTTGACCAGCGCGCGGCCATCGCCGCCTCCGCCCGGCGTGATCAGCACATAGGGCTGTTCGGGCGGCTCGTCGGTGGTGCCAAGCTCGCGCCGCAGATAGCCGGTCCAGTGCATTCGCGCCTGCGCCGCCTCGGACAGCGGCAGCCCGGCTGTCGGGTCGTAGATCGAGCGCAGGCCATAGATCCAGATCTCGTGATAGAATCGCTCGGTGGCGGAAACCGCATCCTTACGGTCCCATTCGGCGGCCAGCACATCGGGCGCGTCCAGCACATCGCGCAAGCCCAGCACGAGCCTCGTGCGGCCCTGCTTCTGCAGCTTTTCAAGGGTCGGCAGCAACTCACCGCGAAATCCGGTCGGTTCCTTGTCGACGATCAGGATATCGGGGTCATATTGCTCGGCAGTGGTCTGGATCAGCCCCGAGCGCAGCTCGGTGACCTCTTCGATGCCCATGCCGATGGTGCGCGACGTGTAAGAGCCGTCGCTGCGTTTGGTGACACCGGGCAGGCGGACATGGTCGACACGGCGCGGAAAGGTAAAGCGCCCGGCAATAGGCGAGCCGGTCAGGATCAGCGCCGAGGCATCGGGATGCGCTGCGGTGATCGCCGCGGCCAGAGCGCGGGACCGGCGTAGATGGCCCAGGCCAAACGTATCATGGCTGTAGAGCATGATACGCGGCGCGCGTCCGGGTTCTTCGATTTTGCTGCCCCAGTTCATGCCTTGCCTAAAGCCTCAGATCAGCTTCGGTTTTGTCAAAAATGCCCTTGATGTCAAACAAAACCGCGCCCGGCCGCCCGAGTGCGCGGATTTCTTTTGCACCCATTTCGACGAATTGATGATGGGCGACGGCGACAATGATGGCGTCATAGGTGCCGGTTTCCGGCGTTGCGGTCATATCGAACCCGTATTCCTGCCGGATCGCCTCGGCATCGGCCCAGGGGTCATGCAGATCGACGGTTACGGAATAGTCCCGCAACTCGGTCAGGATGTCGGCCACGCGGGTGTTGCGGATGTCGGTGCAATTTTCCTTGAACGTGAAGCCCATGACCAGCACCCGCGCCATGCTGGGGTTGATCTTGCGCTCAAGCATCCGCTTCACCAACTCCTGCACCACGTGTCGGCCCATATTGTCGTTGATCCGACGCCCGGCCAGAATCACCTCGGGGTGGTATCCTTCCTGTTCAGCACGGTAGGTCAGGTAATAGGGATCGACGCCGATGCAATGCCCGCCGACCAGCCCCGGCCTGAAGGGCAGGAAGTTCCACTTGGTGCCCGCAACTTCGAGCACTTCCAGCGTGTCCAGGCCCAGTCGCGAGAAGATCAACGAGAATTCGTTGACCAGGGCGATGTTGATGTCGCGCTGGGTGTTCTCGATCACCTTGGCGGCTTCGGCGGTCTTGATCGAGCTGGCCCGGTGCACGCCCGCCTTGATCACGGGTGCATAGATCGCCTCGACCCGGTCCAGCGTGGCGCCGTCCTGGGCCGAGATGACCTTGATCAGGCTTTCCAGCGCATGTTCGGCATCGCCGGGGTTCACCCGTTCGGGTGAATAGCCCAGGCGGATATCATCAAAAAGGCGCAGCCCGCTCTCGTCTGCCAGCAGCGGGCCGCAGACCTCTTCGGTCACGCCGGGATAGACGGTGGATTCCAGGATCACCAGATCGCCGGGCGCAAGATAGGGCGCGATCATCCCGCAGGCGGCGCGCAAGGGGCCCAGATCCGGTGCCTTGGCAGCGGTGATCGGGGTGGGTATGCCAAGGATGTAGGTGCTGCGATCCGCCAGATCGGCAGGGTCGTCCGAGAATCGGGCCGCAGTGGTGCGCAACGATTGCTCTGATACTTCACCGGCCCTGTCGTGGCCCTCGAGTAGCGCGGCGATATGTGCTGCGTCGGTGTCGAATCCCAGCGTGTCAAAACCCGCGCGCGCCAGCCCGAGCGCCAGCGGCAGCCCGACATAGCCAAGGCCCAATACGGCAATCTTTTCACCCGGGGTCTGGCCTGCCACTGCGTGTTCTCCGACGGTTTACTGTGTTGTTTCCGGCGCCAGCGATCGCCACCGCGACCTGTTAATGAAAAGCCCGGGCTTTGGAAACTCGAAATCCACATATGCGTTCCGTGCTGTGGCCTCAATACACGCTCGCGCAACGGTGCTGCCATGTCATTTGAAGACTGCCGCGCAGTCCTGTAACGTCCTGTCACCAAACATTTCCGGAAACCGGGGCGCCATGATCCGCATATTGTTCTGCCTTGTTGTGTCTGTGTTGCTGTCGCTGGCCCTGGCCAGCCCGTCACAGGCCCAGCTATCCTATCTGCCCGGCGTGTCTTCGTCAGACAGCAGCGATGAGGCCGCCCAGGGCGATCTGGCCACCGCCATTCGCGAGGCGTCGCAGGCTGGCGCAAGCGTAATTGTGATCGACAGCAGCGGCAATCTGGTCACTGCGTCGGGCAATGCCGAGGCCGCCAGCGAAACCACCGATCCGATGGCCGAAGGCTCGCAGCTGATGAAAGCACAGGAGCGGTTCTCGGAATTCCGCAAATCGCTTGAGTCGCGGCTCGAGGCGCTGCCCTATTCGATCTTCGAGGTGCAGTACATCCTCAGGCAGACAAGCCCCGACGGGCGCATTATGACCTATGCCGAGGTGCTGTTCTGGAACGTGCTTTTGCTGCTGGTCGGGCGCTGGCTGTCGGTTGAAATCTACGGCAAGCGGATCGCCAAACGCTATGTGGTCGCGCGGATCAAGGAAAACCCGCAGGGCTATCAGGACAAGATGCCGTTTCTGGTCTACCGCTTCCTGATGGGGATCGGCGGCACCGTCTTTGCGATGCTCTTTGCCGCGATCATGGGATTTCTGATCTTCGGGCCGACCGACGATATCTCGATCCAGTTCACGGTCACGGCGATTTTCACCGTTTATTTCCTGGCGCGCACGGTCTCGGATCTGTGGCGCATGATTCTGTCACCCTACCTGTCGCAATATCGCCTGCCGCCGTTTTCGGACCGCGATGCCAAACGGCTTTATATCTGGGCGAGCTTCGTGGCCACCTATGACATTTCAGTGGTGCTGTTTTCAACTTGGGTGGCCGATTTCGGGCTGAACTATAATGTTTATGCGATGGTCTACGGGGCGCTGACCATCGTCGGCGCACTGGCCAACGCGCTGATGGTGCTGTTCAATGCGCGCGCGATCTCGCATGCGATCCGAGGCGGGCGGGCACCCGAGCAGGTGTCGTTCCTGCTACGCCTGATCTCGTTCGCCTGGGCGCCTGTCATCCTGCTTTATATCGTCTTTGGCTGGTTCGATCTGGCGCTTGATCTGGTGCTCGAGAAACCCTCGCCGATCCCGTTGATCGCGGGCACCTATGCGATCTTCATGTCCGTGGTCGTGGCCTATGGCGCAATGAACTACGTGCTGGAGCGCTATTTCGCGCGCTCGCGGCAGGTGCAGCAGATCAACGAGGAACTGGCCAATGCTGATGCCGAGGAGGATTGGGAAGCAGAGGTTCCCGCCCCCAAGGCCCATCCGATCGCCACTTATGAGGATCTGGCCCGCCGTGTGGCAGGTGCCCTTGCATTCGTGGTGGGGGCCTATGCGCTGATTGTGATCTGGTATCCCGATGCCAGCTGGACCGAGGACCTGCCGGTCGAGCGGGCGCTGGATGTGATGGTGATCCTGTTCATCGGCTATATCGTCTATCATTTCTTCCGCATCTGGATCGACAGCAAGATCGCCGAGGAGAGCGTGGATGCCGAAGAGGGTGAACTGGGCGACGAAGGCGGCGGCAGCAGCGCCTCGCGGCTGGCCACGCTTCTGCCGCTGTTCCGCGGGGCGATCCTTGCGGTCGTCGTCGTCACCATCTCGCTCATTGCGCTGCTGGAGTTGGGCGTCAATGTCAGCCCGCTATTCGCCGGTGCTGGTGTGGTCGGTCTGGCCGTTGGATTTGGCGCGCAGACGCTGGTGCGCGACATCTTTTCAGGGGCGTTCTTTCTGGTCGATGATGCGTTCCGAAAGGGCGAGTATATTGACATCGGCGACGTGAAAGGCGTGGTCGAAAAAATCTCGGTCCGCTCGTTCCAGCTGCGCCATCATCTGGGCGCGCTCAACACCATCCCTTTTGGCGAGATCAAGGTGCTGACCAACTATTCCCGCGACTGGGTGATCATGAAACTGCCGCTGCGGGTGACCTATGACACCGATGTGGAACGGGTGCGCAAGATGATCAAGAACCTGGGCAAGGAACTGCTGAAGGATCCGGTGATCGGCGAGAACTTCATCCAGCCCCTGAAATCGCAGGGCGTGATCGAGATGCAGGATTCGGCCATGATCATCCGGGTCAAGTTCATGACCAAACCGGGCGATCAGTGGTTGGTGCGCAAGAAGGTGTTCGAAGAGATCCGTGCGCTGTTCGAACGCGAAGGCATCCGCTTTGCCCATCGCGAGGTGACGGTGCGGCTGGCCGATGGCAAAAAGGAGGACGACCTGACGCCGAACCAGAAAGAGGCCGTGACAGGGGCAGTACAAGCGGCGATCGACGAGGATTATCTGGACGATATCGGCCCGGGTGGGGAGGGTCCTTAATGACGGCAATGCGGACTTTGCAGACCTTGCCAAAATGAAAATAAGAGACGAAGGTCTACAAACTCGACTCCGCTTCTGGCAGCAGACAGAGAGAATGGCCTTTCAGAACATAATTCGACGTTCGATGACCCTCTTGGCAGCCGCAATGGTCAGCGCGTTGCCTTCTGTTTCTTTCGCTCAAGATTCAGAAAGTTTGGATTTGTCAGGAGAAATCGAAGCCTTACTGACCTTCCGCACAGAGCAGACGGAGGTGAAGATTGAACAATGTGCGCTTGAAATCTTTACGCGATACTCAAGGCCGTGTGGTGATGTGCCTGCTGGTGCCAAATAGGTCCATCGCGTGATTTACCTTCCTGAAATCCGCAGCTTGGAGTTTCGACCTCACAATCAAGGCTTTGCTTTACGGATTGAGTTTGACGTTCCTTTGCCATCTCGCCTCATGACAATTTTGTCCCACCACCTGAAAGGCGAGAAGGCGGCATTTGAGGAGTTTTCAGCGGAGAGCGACCGCCTGCTAGAAGAAACCGACCTCATTTCAAATGAGACGGTTGGCATCTGTGGCGGTGACTATACTTCTAAGAAGTCGAGGTCTGCCACGCTGTTCTTTGATGCAAAGCCGTCTATGTGGTCCAGCTTCGAGGCACTTGTTGAAGAATGTAAATGACGATCCTCGAAAGGACCATTCGGGCTCCAACCGGAACTGGATGCGCTTTCGAAAGAGGCGCCAGTTTCTTCAAAACCACTGCCCCGGTTCCATCAGTCCCAGATCCAGCAATTGCCGCGAATGCCATTCGAAAGGCGTGGAGTTGTGCCAGCGGAAGCTGTGGATGTCGAATTTCGACCCGGGATTGCGTTTCAGCGCCTTGGCGGTGCGGAACGAGCAGATCGCGGCCGTCAGGTTGTGGTGCCAGGGACAGGCATACGTGTTGTATTCCTGATCGGCGAAAGTGTGGTTTGCCCGCAATTCCAGGCCGGGCGCGGTTCTGAACAGGGCGATCCGGTCGATCTTGCGGCTGTCCTTCGGGATATGCTCTTCGAACCGCCAGCGCACGCCGCCGAAGAAATCAAGCTGCCGTTCCATCGGATGCCCGGTGACCGGATCGGTTCGGGCCAGCGCGTAATAGCCGGATTTGTCCAGATGCGCCCGATCCAGTGACACACCATTGGGAGAGTGCTCCAGATCGTCGGCATAGAGGTCGATCACATAGGTCAGCATCGCATCGCGGCGCTCTTCGAGGTGAAAGGCCAGCATCTCGCCCACGCTGCGGGTCTCGCAGAACGGATAGAACAGGTATTCCGCATTGTAGCAGTAATACATCCAGCGCCCCGGTGCCGCCTCGATCACCCGGTTGACGGCGGCACTGACCGCGCTTTCGGGGCCGCAGTCGAAGCTGATGCGGTGCACCCGCGTTTCGACATCCTGAGGCAGTGAAAACGTGTCGGGCATCAGTGCCAGAACCGTTCCGAACCCGCATTGCAGGTGATGGCGCAGCGTTGTCGCGACCTCGACATCATCCTCGACAAAGATCATCGCAAGCGGGGTGGTTCCCGACAGGGCGGCGTCCTTTTCCAGAAATCGGTCAAGCGTGGGGTACTGCATCGGGGTCCTTTGGTCTGCCGCGCTGGCATGCTGGCACAAATTCGGTTAATTGCGTGCGCATTGCAAGCGATGCGCGTTCCGTATAGACGCCTGCGTCGATCCCGCCAGCGCAAAAGGCAAAGCCCGATGTCCGAACCCAAGAAGCTATTCATCAAGACCTATGGCTGTCAGATGAACGTGTATGACAGCGAGCGTATGGCCGAGGCGCTGGGCGGGCAGGGCTATGTCGAAACGCAAAGCGCCGATGATGCCGACATGATCCTGCTGAACACCTGCCACATTCGCGAAAAGGCGGCGGAGAAGGTCTATTCCGAGCTGGGTCGCTTCAAGGGGTTGAAGGCGGAAAAGCCCGATCTGAAGATCGGTGTGGCGGGCTGCGTCGCGCAGGCCGAAGGCGAAGAGATCATGCGCCGCCAGCCTCTGGTCGATCTGGTGGTCGGACCGCAAAGCTACCACCGCCTGCCCGAGATGGAAGCCAAGACGCGTCAGGGCGCCAAAGCTCTGGACACCGATTTCCCAGAAGAAGACAAGTTCGAACAGCTAAAAAGACGCCCCAAGGCAAAACGTGGACCGACCGCATTTCTCACCGTGCAGGAAGGCTGCGACAAGTTCTGTGCCTTTTGCGTGGTGCCCTATACTCGCGGGGCAGAGGTCAGCCGCCCGGTCGACCGCATCCTGAGCGAGGCACGTGATCTGGTCGAACGCGGCGTGCGTGAGATCACGCTGCTGGGCCAGAACGTGAATGCTTATCACGGCGCCGGACCGACGGGCGATATGACTCTGGCGCAACTGATCTGGCAATTGGACAAGATCGACGGGCTGGAACGTATCCGCTTCACCACCTCGCATCCCAATGACATGGGCGACGATCTGATCGAGGCGCATGGAACCTGCGACAAGCTGATGCCTTATTTGCACCTCCCGGTGCAATCGGGGTCGGACAAGATCCTCAAGCGGATGAACCGCTCGCATACGGCCGAAAGCTATCTGCGTCTGATCGAGCGCATCCGCGCCGCGCGGCCCGATATCCTGATGTCGGGCGATTTCATCGTCGGCTTTCCCGAAGAGAGCGAGGCAGATTTTCAGGCCACGCTCGATCTGGTGGAAGAGGTCAGATATGGCTACGCCTATTCCTTCAAATACTCGACCCGGCCCGGAACTCCGGCGGCCGAGCGCCCTCAGGTTGATCCGACCGAGGCCGATGATCGCCTGCAGCGCCTTCAGGCCCTGATCACAAGGGATCAACGGTCTGTTCAGGATTCGATGGTAGGTCGTGAGGTCAAGGTGCTGTTCGAAAAGCCCGGGCGTCTTCCGGGGCAGATGGGTGGCAAGTCAGACTATCTGCATGCGGTGCATGTGGATGACGCCGATGTCGAGGTTGGCGACCTGCGCCGCGTGCGCATCGTCGATTCGGCGGCGAACTCCTTGCGGGGCGTTCTGGCATAAAATTGCCGCCGCTACGGCAGGAGCGTTGTGGTTGCAGTGTACAGATTGTGTTTTTTGGGTTACATCATCCCAAATGTAGTGGTTCAGGCGAAGGGTGGGGCCAGTTGAGCGTTCCCCCTGCGGGCAAGTGTAACGTCGAGTATGTGAGGGGGCTCACGATGAAGAAATGGAAATCCGCACTTGGGATCAGGGCGATCCCGGGCATCCTGCTGACCGTCTGCGTTGGTAGTGCCGCTCTTGCGGGCAATGTGCAATCGCCCTTGCAGGACCCAGTCGTCGAGGCACCCGAGCCACCGAACTGGGACGGGTTTTACGCGGGTGGCTCCCTTGGCTACGGGTTTGGTTTCGAGGACAGGTTCGGAGTGTCGCGTAACGGCACACTGTCCGGTAATCTCGGCGACATGGAGCCTGATGGCCTTTATGGCGGCGTGCGGGGCGGCTGGCGCGATTCGATTCGCTTTGCCACGGGGCGGCAATATGTCTACGGGTTCGAGGTAGGGTACGATATTGCCGATATTAAGGATTCCGTTACCGGTGAAATACTTGGAGCCACCCTTGAAGGACGCTCCGAGATCAAGGACATGTTCACATTGCGGTTCAAGGGCGGGATCACCAACCGGTCTGGCCGGACGCTGTATTTCAGCTCCATCGGATATGTGAACTCCAAGGTTGAAACCGGTCTCGACAGCAGCGTAGGGGGCGGCACGCTTTCAGGTGAAAGTGATGATCGCCGCAACGGCTATGCGATCGGTGTGGGGGTCGAGCACAAACTGACCGAACAACTGTCGCTGACCGGCGAGTACGAATACGTGAACCTCAAGTCCAAAACCGTCGAACTGACAGACAACGTGACGACAAAATCCACACCGGGTTTTCACGGTCTGAGGCTCGGGCTCAATTTCCAGTTCTGATCCATGCGCAGTTCAGCCCATCCATTGGGCTGAATCGGGCCGCGCCGCCACGATTTGTTTCAGCAAGATGAAAAAGCGCGACATGCGCTTGCACGCGGGGCGCGATGTTGGCTACGCTCGACGCAGACTGCCATGACAGGAGAGCGGATGGCCATAGGTGCCCTGAACCCACCGCAGGAAGACGCGCCGAAAGAGGTGCTTCTTGAGTTTCCCGACAACCGTTTGCTGATTGATCTCTGCGGAGAATACGACCGCAATCTCGCCCAGATCGAAGAGAAGTTGAGCGTGCAGATCCTGCGTCGCGGCAATCAACTTGCGATTCTCGGCGATGAGGCGGCGCAGAAACAGGCCGAAGAGGTGCTTGAGTCGCTCTATGAGCGGCTGCAGGATGGCCGCCCGGTCGAGGCCGCCGATGTCGACCGCGAATTGCGCATGGGCAATTCCGAGCAGGGGACCGGCGCGCGCGACGGTGATCAACTTGAGATGTTCACCGGCGAAAAGGTCGAGATCAAGACCCGCAAGAAACTGGTCGAACCGCGCACCGACGCGCAGAAAGCCTATGTGCTGTCGCTGTTTGAAAACGAACTGGCCTTCGGGATCGGTCCGGCCGGGACAGGCAAGACCTATCTGGCCGTGGCGGTGGGCGTTTCGATGTTCATCACCGGGCTTGTCGACCGGATCATCCTCAGCCGTCCGGCGGTCGAAGCGGGTGAAAAACTCGGCTATCTGCCCGGTGACATGAAGGACAAGGTCGATCCCTACATGCAGCCGCTGTATGACGCGCTGAACGATTTCCTGCCGGGCAAACAGCTTGCCAAGCTGATCGAGGAAAAGAAGATCGAGATCGCGCCGCTGGCCTTCATGCGGGGCCGGACGCTGGCCAATGCCTTTGTGGTGCTTGACGAGGCGCAGAATGCCACGACCATGCAGATGAAGATGTTCCTGACCCGGCTGGGCGAAGGCTCGCGCATGGTCATCACCGGCGACCGCAGCCAGGTTGACCTGCCGCGCGGCGTGCCCTCGGGGCTGGCGGATGCGGAACGCTTGCTGGGCCATGTGCCGGGGATCAATTTCAGTTACTTCACGGCCAAGGATGTGGTGCGCCACCCGCTTGTCGCCGCCATCATTGAAGCGTATGAGGCCGATTCCGGACGCGAATCTGCCTCCCGGACCGGCTAGGCGCGGTCCGGCGGCGCGGGGCTTGCGCTGATCTTGCCGAGGCATGCATGGACCTGGATCTGACATTGGAAGACACCCGCTGGGGCGACCTGTCGCCGCTGGCGGAACAGGCTGTTGCGGCGGTGCTCACTCATCTGGGGATCGCCTCTGACATCTGCGAAGTGAGCCTGCTGGCCTGCGATGACGCGCGGATTGGCGAGCTGAACGCGGCCTTTCGCGGCAAGGCCACGCCGACGAATGTGCTCAGCTGGCCCTCCGTTGAATTGGCGTCGGACAGGGATGGCGGTACGCCCGCACGCCCAGAGCCCGATTTCACCGGAGAGATCGCCTTGGGCGACATCGCGATTTCCTACGATACCTGCGCCCGAGAGGCCGAAGCGGTGGGCAAAGCGTTGCAGGATCACGTGACCCATCTTGTCGTGCATGGTATGCTGCACCTGCTGGGCTACGATCATGTCCGTGACGGTGATGCCACTCTTATGGAGGGGCTTGAGGTCGAGATACTTGGCAAACTGGGTCTGGATAACCCATATAATGAGTTTGCGGGACCAGATGGACCGCGGGATTTGGAACAGGATTGATGGACGACATAGACGGCAGTTCTAGCGCAGCGCATCGCGCGCAGGGTGAAAACGACAGCGACGGGACCGGCGAAAGGGCAGGATTGCTCGGCCGGATCATGGGGGCCCTGTCTCCGGGGGAGCCACCCGAGGAATCACAACCAAACGGAACCGGTCTGCCCGCTGCGCAATTGCCCGGGATGATCAACCTGCGGCGGTTGCGGGTCGAGGATGTCGCCATCCCCACCGCCGAGATCGTATCGGTTCCCGGCTCGATCGCGCGAGAGGAACTGGTCAGGGTCTTCCGCGAAAGCGGGCTGACCCGGCTGCCGGTCTATGAAGGCACGCTCGATACGCCGCAGGGCTTTGTGCATCTCAAGGATTTCGCCCTGACCCACGGGTTCAACGGCAATTCCGCAACATTCGAGCTGTCTTCGATGCTGCGTCCGATGCTCTATGTGCCGCCGTCGATGCCGCTGGGCGTTTTGCTGGCCAAGATGCAGGCCGACCGCTGCCATATTGCGCTGGTGATCGATGAATATGGCGGTGTTGACGGGCTGTTGACCATCGAGGATCTGCTGGAACAGGTGGTCGGCGAGATCGAGGATGAACATGATCCCGGCGAGGATCAGACATGGTTCAAGGTCAAGCCGGGCTGCTACATCGCGCAGGCCCGGACCCCGCTGGATGAATTCGAGGCCGAGATCGGCCAATCGCTGACCCGCCACGAGGATGTCGACGAAGAGGAAATCGACACGCTGGGCGGGCTGGTCTTCATGCTGTCGGGCCGCGTGCCCGCGCGGGGTGAGGTGGTGGTGCATCCCGATGGCCCGGAATTCGAAGTGATCGAGGCCGATCCCCGCCGCATCAAGCGTTTGCGCGTCATGTTGCCGGATAATGCCGGATGAGCCAGCGGTTACGCTGGTCCCTGCGACCACGGCTGGCGCTGGCGGTTGTGCTTGGTGTGATCGCCGCCCTCGGGCTTGCGCCCTACGATCTCTGGCCTGCGACGCTGGGGGCGCTGATCTGTCTTCCGGTCCTTGCCTTGCAGGATTGTACGCGCAAACGGGCGGCGATGATTGGCTGGGCCTTCGGGCTGGGCTATTTCGGTCATGGCCTCGCGTGGATTGTCGAGCCGTTTCTGGTGGACATCCCGCGCCATGGCTGGATGGCGCCGTTTGCGCTGGTGCTGATGGCGGGCGGGCTGGCGCTGTTCTGGGCGGCGGCGTTCTGGGTGGCCGCGGCTTCGCGGTTGGGGCTTGTCGGACGCAGCTGGCTGCTGGTTTTCAGCTGGTCTCTGGCCGAGTTCGCGCGGGCCTATGTGCTGACCGGGTTCCCCTGGGCCGCATTGGCACAAATCTGGGTCGAGACCCCGCTGGCGCAATCGCTTGCCTTCGTCGGCCCACAGGGGCTGGCCATTGCCACGCTGGCGGCGGCTTTGCCAATGGGGGCTGCGCTGATCGGTACGGGCCACGTGCTGCCGCGCGTGCTGAATGCTGTGCCCGCGCTCGGCCTGCTGGCGGTGGCGGTGTATTTCAGCGCTTTGGCGGCCCCTGCTGTGATGACGGGCAAAACCGTGCGGCTGGTGCAGCCCAACGCGCCACAGCACCAAAAATGGGACCCGGAGCATATCCCGCGTTTCTTCCGGCGCCAGATCGAATTCACCGCCACAGCACCCAGTCCCGATCTGATTGTCTGGCCGGAAACCGCCGTGCCCACCTGGCTCGACGAGGCCGAAGGCGTGTTCCAGACCATCAGCGACGCCGCAACCGGAGTGCCGGTGGTTCTCGGCATCCGCCGCTATGATTCGGGCCGCATCTACAATTCGGCCGTCTATCTGGATGGCAACGGGAAACTGGGCGGCGTCTATGACAAGCACCATCTGGTTCCGTTTGGTGAATATGTGCCGCTTGGTGATCTGCTGGCACGGTTCGGCATTCACGGCTTTGCCGCCAATGCGGGGCAGGGGTTCAGCGCCGGCCCCGGACCTGAACTGCTGTCGCTGGGGCCGGTCGGGTCGGCGCTGCCGCTGATCTGTTACGAGGCGGTGTTTCCGCAGGATGTGGGTAATGCCCCGGCGCGCCCTGACATGTTGCTGCAACTGACCAATGATGCGTGGTTCGGATCGTGGTCCGGCCCCTATCAGCATCTGGCCCAGGCCCGGATGCGGGCGATCGAGCAGGGCTTGCCCATGGTGCGCGTGGCCAATACGGGCATCTCAGCCATGATTGATCCTCATGGCGGGACAATTGCTCAGATTCCGCTGGGCTTCGACGGATATATTGATGCACCGCTTCCAGCGCCACTTGCACCGACGCACTATGCCTATACCGGCGATTTGCCCGCGTTTGTGCTTGTCCTGGTTGGTCTGGGGGGCATGATCGGTTTGCATCGCAGGCGCGCTGGCTGATTTTGCGATTGACCAGCGCCTGCGCCGGGCGTATCCCGGTTCGGATCCACCACAACGGCTTCCTGGCGTGGTAGGGAAACATCTAATGGAGCACTTGCATGTCCCGACAGAATTACACTTTCACTTCGGAATCCGTTTCCGAGGGTCATCCGGATAAGGTCTGCGACCGGATCTCGGATGCGGTTCTCGATGCCTTCCTGACTGAAGAGCCCGAAGCGCGTGTCGCAGCCGAAACCTTTGCCACAACCAACCGCGTCGTGATCGGCGGCGAGGTCGGCTTGTCGGATCAGGACAAGCTGCACGAATACATGGGCAAGATCGACCAGATCGCCCGCGACTGCATCCGCGATATCGGCTATGAGCAGGACAAGTTCCATTGGAACACCTGCGAGATCACCAATCTGCTGCACGAACAATCTGCTCATATCGCGCAAGGCGTGGATGCCTCCGACAACAAGGACGAGGGCGCGGGCGATCAGGGCATCATGTTCGGCTATGCCACCACCGAAACCCCGGCGCTGATGCCAGCCCCGATCCAGTATTCGCATGCGATTCTGCGGCGGCTGGCCGAGGTGCGAAAAAACGGCACCGAACCGGCGCTGGGCCCCGATGCCAAGTCGCAGCTATCTGTGGTCTACCGCGATGGCAAGCCGGTTGGAGTCAGCTCGATCGTGCTGTCGACCCAGCATCTGGATGAGGCGCTGACCTCGGATGACATCCGTTTGCTCGTGGAACCCTACATTCGCGAAACCCTGCCCGACGGTTGGCTGAGCGATGAGACGCAATGGCACGTGAACCCCACTGGCAAGTTTGTCATTGGCGGGCCGGATGGCGACGCGGGCCTGACCGGGCGCAAGATCATCGTGGACACCTATGGTGGTGCGGCCCCGCATGGCGGCGGTGCATTTTCCGGCAAGGACCCGACCAAGGTGGACCGTTCGGCGGCTTATGCGGCACGCTATCTGGCCAAGAATGTGGTCGCGGCGGGCATGGCGGAACGCTGCACGATCCAGCTCAGCTATGCGATCGGTGTCTCGCGGCCTCTGTCGATCTATGCGGACACACATGGCACTGGCCTGTTGCCCGACGCGCAGATTGAAAAGGCCGTCGACCAGATCATGGACCTGACCCCGCGCGGCATCCGCTCGCATCTGGACCTGAACAAGCCGATCTATCAGCGCACCGCCGCCTATGGCCATTTCGGCCGCGAGCCGAGCGCGGATGGCGGGTTCAGCTGGGAACGCACCGATCTGGCAGAGGCGCTCAAACGCGCGGCCTGATTGACTTCAAGCGCTATCAGAAAGGCGGCCATGGGGTCGCCTTTCGTATTTGGCCTGCTATTGCAGTGCACCGCGCAAGCCTTTATGGGCCTCGCCATGAGCAACCAGACGCCCTCCCGCCCGCACCGGAATTTCTATGGCCGCCTCAAGGGCAAGACCCTCAAGCAGAGCCAGAAAACCTATCTGGTCGAAGACCTTGCCGCACTGTCACCCGGCGTGGTGGATTGGGACGCCAACCCTGAACGCACCCCGCTGGATCTTGAGTCGCGCTTTGGTGGCAAGCCGGTCTGGCTTGAGATCGGGTTCGGCGGTGGCGAGCATATGGTGCATCAGGCTGCGAGCAACCCGGATGTGGGTATCATCGGGGCCGAGCCGTATATCAACGGCGTGGCGATGTTGCTGGGCAAGATCCGGCGCGCGGGTGTCAGCAATCTGGCGGTGCATCCCGGCGACGCGCGCGATCTGATGGATGTGCTGCCCGAGGCCTCGATCTCGCGCGCCTTCCTGCTCTATCCCGATCCCTGGCCGAAGAAGCGTCACCACCGCCGCCGCTTTGTCACCCAGGAACATCTGGAACCGCTGGCGCGGGTGCTCATACCCGGCGCGATCTTTCGGGTGGCGACTGACATTCCCGACTATGTCCGCCAGACGCTGGAAGAGGTGCCCAAGGCCGGGTTCGACTGGCTGGCCGAGCGACCTGTCGATTGGCGCGACCCCTGGGACGATTGGCTCTCGACCCGCTACGAGCAGAAGGCCTTGCGCGAAGGCAGGGTGCCTCACTACCTGACCTTCCGGCGTGCGGCTTAACCGTCATTGAGCGTGGAAAACACGCGGCCCTTGGCGAACCAGGCAATGCCAAAGGCCCAGAGCGCGATGGCCTCGACAAAGAAGGTCAGGTTCAGGCGGTTCCACCAGTTCAGAAAATCCGACCCGACTTTGTCCTTAAGGACCAAAAGCGCCACGCAGGCTAGGATGGTTAACCCGCAATAGCTGTAGAGTCGGTTGCGCTTGCGTTTGCTCTCGATCAGCACGCCGTTTTGCTCGTGTCGTGCCGGGATCACGCGTTTCAGCACGAAAAGACAATAAAGCGCCAGAAAGACAAACAGGATGCCCGCTGCGATTAAGTGCCAGTTGCTGGCGGCGCTGAACAGCTTGAAGAACTCCTGCCCCTGCGCCTGAACCGCTTCTATCGGCGGTCCGACTTTGTATTCAACAAAGACACGGGACAAAAATTCTTTCTGCAGCTCGCAGCCGCTGTGAAACGTGGGGACGGTTGCCACGATGAAGGCACCAAATCCGGCAACGGTGCTGAGTGTGTCCTCGACAAAAGTTTCGCCGGTATAGGCGATCAGGAAGCCTCCGATGAAGTAAAGCAGGCCGACAAAAACCGGGCCGAGCAGTTGGTCGTAGTAGAAATGACTGATGCTGTCGCGAAAGCAACTGTCCAGCACAAGAGACCCGAGCAGCAGGATCAAAGGCAGGCCAATCGCAACACAGCCGACCAGAAACGCCAACCGGTTGAGGATCGCGTCACCATCGGCATGGGCCCGTTTCGGCTGAAATATCCGCTTTGGGCCGTTCTCGAGAAAACTGGTGATGAAAGACATTGAATTTCCGTAAATTGATTCATGAATGAGGGGATTATAGCACAACCTACAGATGCTGCGAAGCGCGCGGCGAGGGACGTTTCGCCGGGAGTGTGCCAGTGGCGGGCAACAGGTGCCTACAGCTTTTCCGGTGATCCGCGACAAAGCCTGCTCGAACCGCCATGCGCTATTCCCGCTGGACCCTGCCGGGCCAATTCGGTAATCGGCCATTGGTCAGTTTTGAAGGAGCCCCCATGTCCGGACACGGCACGCCCATCCCGATGACATCGCATCCCTGCGGCCCGCTGTCCGGCACCGCCGAGGTGCCGGGTGACAAGTCGATCTCGCACCGGTCGCTGATCCTGGGCGCGCTGGCTGTGGGCGAGACCCGGATCACCGGATTGCTGGAAGGCGACGACGTGCTGGACACCGCCAAGGCGATGCGCGCCTTCGGGGCCGAGGTCACCGATCACGGTGGCGGCGCATACTCGGTGCATGGCGTGGGGGTTGGCGGGTTTGCCGAACCCGATCAGGTGGTCGATTGCGGCAATTCGGGCACCGGTGTGCGGCTGATCATGGGCGCGATGGCAACCTGTCCGATTTCGGTGACTTTCACCGGGGATGCCAGCCTCAATGGCCGCCCGATGGCGCGGGTCACCGACCCGCTGGCGCTGTTCGGGACACAGGCGGTGGGGCGCACGGGCGGACGCTTGCCGATGACGCTTGTCGGCGCCGCCGATCCGATTCCGGTCCGTTACGAGGTGCCGGTGCCCTCGGCGCAGGTGAAATCCGCCGTTCTGCTGGCCGGTCTGAACGCGCCGGGTCAGACCGTGGTGATCGAGCAGGAAGCAACCCGCGACCATACCGAACGGATGCTGGCAGGCTTCGGGGCCGAGATCACGGTCGAAGAGACTGACGAGGGCCGGGTGATCACGCTCACCGGGCGGCCCGAGTTGAAACCGCAGATCATCGCGGTACCGCGCGACCCGTCCAGCGCGGCCTTTCCGGTCTGCGCGGCGCTCATCACGCCGGGCTCGGACGTGCTGGTGCCGGGTATCGGGCTGAACCCCACCCGTGCGGGCCTCTTTACCACACTGCGCGAGATGGGTGCGAACCTGACCTATGAGAACGAGCGTGTCGAAGGCGGCGAACCGGTGGCCGATCTGCGCGCGAAATACTCGCCCGACATGACAGGGATCGAGGTGCCGCCCGAACGCGCGGCCTCGATGATTGACGAATACCCGGTGCTGTCGGTCGTGGCCGCAAATGCCACCGGCGCCACGATGATGGCGGGGGTCAAGGAATTGCGGGTCAAGGAAAGCGACCGGATCGACGCCATGGCGCGCGGGCTGCGCGCCAATGGCGTCACGGTCGAGGAGGGCGAGGACTGGTGGTCGGTCGAGGGGCTGGGTATCGGACAGGTTCCCGGTGGCGGCACCTGCGAAACGTTTCTGGACCACCGCATCGCCATGTCCTTCATGGTGATGGGAATGGGGGCGAAAGCGCCGGTCACCATCGACAGCGGCGGGCCGATCGCCACCTCGTTCCCGATATTCGAGCCGCTGATGGCGGATCTGGGCGCGCGCCTGACACGTAACAACAGCTGAGCGGCATGATGGCCTTTACCATAGCGATTGATGGCCCGGCGGCGGCGGGGAAAGGGACGCTGTCCAAGGGAATCGCTGCGCATTTCGGCTTCGGGCATCTGGATACCGGGCTGCTCTATCGCGCGGTGGGGTGGCGGATGCTGTCTGGCGAGGATCCGATTGAAGCGGCCCGTGGCCTGATGCCAGAGGACCTTGATCGCGCCGACCTGCGCACGCCCGAGGTGGCGCAGGCGGCTTCGAAAGTTGCAGTAATCGCTGAGGTGCGCGCCGCGCTGGTGGATTTCCAGCGCGCCTTTGCCCGTCGGGCAGGGGGCGCGGTATTGGACGGGCGCGATATCGGCACGGTGATCTGCCCCGATGCCGAGGCCAAGCTGTTCGTCACTGCCAGCGCCGAGGTGCGGGCCGAACGCCGCTATCTGGAACTGACCGGCAAGGGCCAGATCGTGACCCTCGATCAGGTTCTGGCTGATGTGCGGGCGCGCGATGAGCGGGACATGAACCGGGCGGAGGCGCCGCTGAAGCCGGCCGAGGATGCGGTGATGATCGATACCTCGAAGCTCGACATCGATGCCGCGCTGGGCGTTGCCATCGCCGCGATCAGGACGAAGATGCCTGCGCAGAGCTGAGCGCAAGCGTCACAAATCTCACCAAGCTGTGTTTCGCCAGCCCGGACTACGATGCCTAGGTTGGGATCAGGCTAGAGGAGAGATCGCCGATGCTACGCTATGTCCTTCCCTTTGTTCTGATTGCCTCGATGGCCAGCGCGCAGGATGCCCCGCGCCCTGAACCGGCCATGACCTATGAGCGGCTGGGCCGGATCATCTTTGCGCTCGACCCCGAGGCGCAGCCAAGCGGGCCGGGGTTCCAGTTCGTGATCGACGGCATGCCGGTGCTGGTCGTGACCGATGCGCAGGCCGACCGGATGCGGGCCATTGTGCCGATCCGCAGCGCCAACGAACTGACCGCCCAGGACCTGACGCGGATGATGCAGGCCAATTTCGATTCTGCGCTGGATGCGCGCTATGCCATCGCAAATGGCACGCTCTGGGCGGCCTTCATTCACCCGTTGTCCCCGCTGGAGAAGAACCAGTTCATCTCGGGCCTTGGTCAGACCGTGAATGTCGCCCGGACCTATGGTACGCTCTATTCCGGTGGCGCGGTGCAATTTGGCGGCGGCGACAGCGGCAACCTGCAGCGGCAATTGATCGACGAGTTGCTGAAGAAGGGCGAAGAGATCTAACGCTCTCCCCAAGCACATGCCATTCAGGCCGGGGGCAGCGGCGTGCGGTCACCCAGAATGTAGCGGACAAGATCAACGTAGTCGAAGATCAGCGAGATCGTGATGACCAGCAGGATCGCCCGCATGATCCAGATCGGAACGGTGGGCATACCCAATCGCGCCTGCTGCCGAAACAGATAGACGGCAATCGGCGTCCAGAACAGGATATGCCCCAGCCCCATCAGCCTCACATAGCCCAGTTGCGAGAAAATTCCGATGACGCCAATGGCGGCCAGCACGCTGCAGCCCAGGGTGACGGCCCCGGCAATGCGGCTCTGTCGCCAAATGAGCAAAACGCAGGGCAGCACGAACGCACCGACCAGCAACACGTTCAGCCAGATCTGAATCGCCATCGGCTGCTGCGCGACCATCAGGTTGAATTCATCGAATTTCATGGCGGAACTCCTTGGGGTCGACCGGTGCAATGGGGTGGCACGCTTGTGTACAGCGTCTTTGCGTTGTCCTGCGCGCGCGCTCAAGATCAGGCTGGCGACTTCAAACCAATGTGAACGCACGCGGGCCTCGATTTTGCCGATGTCGACGCAGCAATGGGCTTTCCACTTGCGAGACCCGGCCCAAGCCGGTATAGAGCGCGCGTCGACAAGGCGGTTTAAGCCATAGAATAATGAGACGGGCAGGGTCGGGACTACCGGCCCTCTTTGTTTTCTGGCGCGATTTGATCGTCTGACCAACCTGTTCCGCCCAAGGCGGGCCTGAAACAAGACCGGCGGAGACAACCGCTCGGCCAGATAAAGTGAAACGTAAAGGAATAAACTGCCACATGGCTAACGCATCCATGGAGGAATTCGAAGCCCTCCTTAACGAAAGCTTCGAAATGGACACGCCCGAAGAGGGGTCTGTTGTCAAAGGCAAGGTGATCGCGATCGAAGCGGGCCAGGCCATCATCGACGTCGGCTACAAAATGGAAGGCCGCGTCGAGCTGAAAGAATTCGCAAATCCCGGCGAAGCCCCTGAAATCGCTGTTGGTGACGAGGTGGAAGTCTACCTGCGCGCCGCCGAAAACGCCCGTGGCGAAGCTGTCATCTCGCGCGAGATGGCCCGCCGCGAAGAAGCGTGGGACCGTCTGGAAAAAGCCTATGCCGACGACCAGCGCGTCGAAGGTGCAATCTTTGGCCGCGTCAAAGGTGGCTTCACCGTCGATCTGGGTGGCGCAGTTGCGTTCCTGCCCGGCTCGCAAGTTGATGTGCGCCCCGTGCGCGATGCTGGCCCGCTGATGGGTCTGAAGCAGCCGTTCCAGATTCTGAAGATGGACCGCCGCCGGGGCAACATCGTTGTGTCGCGTCGCGCTATCCTGGAAGAATCGCGCGCCGAACAGCGCGCCGAGGTGATCGGCAACCTGACCGAAGGCCAGTCCGTTGACGGTGTGGTCAAGAACATCACCGAATACGGTGCGTTCGTGGATCTGGGCGGTGTCGACGGCTTGCTGCACGTCACCGACATGGCATGGCGTCGGGTCAACCACCCCAACGAGATCCTGAACATCGGCGAGACCGTCAAGGTTCAGGTCATCAAGATCAACAAGGAAACCCACCGTATCAGCCTCGGCATGAAACAGCTGCAGGAAGATCCGTGGGATCTGGTTGGCGCCAAGTACCCGCTGTCCTCTGTCCACAAGGGCCGCGTCACCAACATCACCGATTACGGTGCATTTGTTGAACTGGAGCCGGGCGTCGAAG
Organism: Ruegeria spongiae; assembly: GCF_023502395.1. GTDB lineage: Bacteria > Pseudomonadota > Alphaproteobacteria > Rhodobacterales > Rhodobacteraceae > Ruegeria_C > Ruegeria_C spongiae. The sequence continues at coordinate 67,355 of NZ_JAMFMB010000010.1, forward strand.
GTCTGGTGCACGTCAGCGAAATGTCCTGGACCAAGAAGAACGTCCACCCCGGCAAGATCGTTTCGACCAGCCAGGAAGTTGACGTCATGGTTCTGGAAATCGACGGCGCCAAGCGTCGCGTTTCGCTGGGCCTCAAGCAGACCATGCGCAACCCGTGGGAAGTGTTTGCAGAAACACACCCCGAGGGCACCGAGGTCGAAGGCGAAGTCAAGAACATCACCGAATTCGGTCTGTTCATCGGCCTCGACGGCGACATCGACGGCATGGTTCACCTGTCCGACCTGTCCTGGGACGAGCGCGGCGAAGAAGCGATCCAGAGCTACCACAAGAACGACGTGGTGCAGGCGGTTGTCTCGGAAGTTGACGTGGAAAAAGAGCGTATCTCGCTCTCGATCAAAGCCCTGGGCGGCGACAAGTTCGCCGAAGCGGTTGGCGGCGTGAAGCGCGGCTCGATCGTGACCGTGAACGTGACCGCGATCGAAGATGGCGGCATCGAAGTGGAATACGAAGGCATGAAGTCCTTCATCCGCCGTTCCGACCTGAGCCGTGACCGTGCCGAACAGCGCCCCGAGCGTTTCTCGGTTGGTGACAAGGTTGACGTCCGCGTGACCAATGTCGACAGCAAGACCCGCCGTCTGGGTCTGTCGATCAAGGCGCGTGAGATCGCCGAAGAGAAAGAGGCCGTGCAGCAGTATGGTTCCTCCGACTCGGGCGCATCGCTGGGCGACATCCTGGGTGCCGCGCTGAAGACCGGCGACGACTGATCCTGCGTCTTTCAAAGACCTTGAGGCCCTGCGGAGCGATCCGCGGGGCCTTTTTCGTTTCCGGGCCAACATGCTAGGCTGGGGATCATCATCTGTGGGGTGAGACATGTCTTTTGATCTGGCAATGGCGTTGGTGGCGGCGACACTTGTGCTGGTTGCGATACCGGGGCCGAATGTGGCGCTGATCGTGGCCAACACCATCGCCCATGGGTATCGTTTTGGCGCGGCGACCGTTCTGGGCACTACGCTGGGCATTCTGCTGCAGCTTTGCCTTGTGGTGATCGGCCTCAGTGCGATTTTGCACCTGGCGGCGCATGCGTTGTTCTGGATCAAATGGGCAGGCGTGGTCTATTTGCTTTATCTGGGTGTCCAGTCGCTGCGGCAGGGCTTTGATCCGATGCCCGACACGTCGGCCACAGAACGGCCCGTCAGGGCCGTGTTCTGGCAGGGCCTCATTCTGGCTGTGATCAACCCCAAGACGCTGTTGTTCAGCGCGGCCTTTCTGCCGCAGTTTGTCAGCCCACTAGCGGGCGGACAGGGTCTGGTGCTGGTTGCGGCGCTTTATCTGGGCGTGATCTTTGCCGGTGATCTGGCCTGGGTCGCGATGGCGCAATCCGCACGCTGGTCCGTTCTGCGGCTGGGGCAGTGGCGGCATCGTTTGACCGGGGGCTTTTTCCTTGCGGCGGGCCTCGGTCTGGCAGTTGCGCGCTCCGATCCCTGAGTTGGCACCACCCATTTGGCTTTACCTTGCGAATCAAGGGCTTCGCAGCGGCCCCCTCTGACGTGTGTTTCTGCAATGCAGCGTAAGCCAATTTGTCCTAAATGGGTCGATCAAAGCGAAATCTTTTGCCGGGGCACTTGAAATAGCTGGTTTTGCCTGTGACTTTACGTTCCACACAAGCGTGATTTTTCATATACTTGCCGGTACGTCCACAAGAACCGCCACGCCGCCTTGGGAGGGGTTGAGCCTATGATCCGTTCGGAACTGATCCAGAAGATTGCTGACGAGAACCCGCATCTCTACCAACGTGATGTGGAGCGGATCGTGAACACGGTTTTTGACGAAGTGACCGACGCCATGGCGCGCGGCGACCGTGTCGAGCTGCGCGGCTTCGGCGCGTTTTCGGTCAAACAGAGAGACGCGCGGATTGGTCGCAATCCCAGGACCGGCGAAACCGTGCATGTGGAACAAAAGCACGTGCCGTTCTTCAAGACCGGCAAGTTGCTTCGGGATCGACTAAACGGAAAAGCCTGACATGATGCGCTATATTCGCTACGCCTTTCTGGCCGCACTGATCATCGTACTGGTATCGGTGTCGCTGGCCAATCTCCAGATGGTGACCCTCAAGCTGATGCCGGACGCCCTGGCCGAGCTTGTCGGGTTCAACTATTCGCTGCCGCTGCCGGTCTTCATCGTGGTCCTTGGCGGGATCGCAGCGGGTTTGATCATCGGCTATATTCTGGAATGGCTGCGCGAGCACAAGCATCGCCGCGAGGCGGGTGAGAAATACCGCGAGGTGCGCAAGCTCGAGCGCGAAGTGAACAAGCTCAAGAAGCAGAAGAACGAAGGCAAGGACGAGGTGTTGGCCCTGCTGGAAGAAAGCAACTGACAGGCCATGTCCCAAAATACCGGCGTCAAGATCTGCGGTCTGAAACAGGCCGCTCACGTGCATGCGGCGGCAGAGGCTGGCGCGCGTTATGTGGGGTTCATGTTCTTTCCAAAATCGCCGCGTCATCTTGAGGTTGAAGAAGCCCGGGCACTGGCTGCCGAAGTGCCTGCAGGGGTCGCCAAAGTGGCGGTGACGGTGCGGGCGACCAACGAGGAACTTGACCTGATCACCGGGTCGGTGCCGCTTGACATGCTACAGCTTCACGGCGGCGAAAGCGTCGAACGTGTGGCCGAGATCAAGGCAAGATATGGTCTGCCGGTCATGAAGGTGATCCCGGTCGCCGATGAGAGCGATCTGGCGGCGATAGATATATTCGCCGACGTGGCGGATCAGTTCCTGATCGAATCCAAACCACCCAAAGATGCGGTTCTGCCCGGTGGCAACGGGCTCAGCTTTGACTGGCGCCTGATGGCGGGGCGCAAATTCTGGCGCAAGCCCTGGATGCTGGCCGGCGGCCTGACGCCCGAAAATGTGCAAGAGGCCATTCGCATGACCGGTGCGGCGCAAGTGGATGTTTCATCCGGGGTCGAAACCGCGCCCGGCGTCAAGGACGCGGGCCTGATCCGGCAGTTTGTTGCAGCGGCGACCGCGTAGCCCGAATCTTGGCTTTTGGGGTGAAGCCGGTCTATGGCGATGCCTCAGACTGCGCTGATCCGGTATTTCGAAACGCCTTGTCTTGTCCTTGCGCCCCGCGCGCACTAGGACAGAGGAAATCAGGTGAGGGTGCTGTCATGGCCAACGATCTCTTCAATTCCTTCATGTCCGGTCCCGATGAGCAGGGGCGTTTCGGGATTTTCGGCGGGCGGTTCGTGTCAGAGACGCTGATGCCGCTGATCCTGTCGCTGGAAGAGGAATACGACAAGGCCAAGGATGACCCCTCATTCTGGGCCGAGATGGATGATCTCTGGGCCAACTACGTGGGCCGCCCCTCGCCGCTCTATTATGCCGAACGCCTGACCGAGCATCTGGGCGGCGCGAAAATCTACCTCAAGCGCGATGAGCTGAACCATACCGGCGCGCATAAGATCAACAATGTGCTGGGCCAGATCATTCTGGCGCGGCGCATGGGCAAGACAAGGATCATTGCCGAAACCGGGGCCGGGCAGCACGGGGTGGCCACCGCCACTGTCTGTGCCAAGTTCGGTTTGAAATGCGTGGTCTATATGGGCGCGCATGATGTGCAACGTCAGTCTCCGAACGTGTTCCGCATGCGCCTGCTGGGGGCCGAGGTGATCCCGGTGACCTCTGGTCGCGGCACGCTCAAGGATGCGATGAACGACGCGCTGCGCGACTGGGTGACCAATGTACGCGACACGTTCTATTGCATCGGTACGGTGGCCGGGCCACACCCCTACCCGGCGATGGTGCGCGACTTCCAGTCGATCATCGGCAAGGAAGCCAAAGAGCAGATGATGAAGGCCGAGGGCCGTTTGCCCGATACGCTGATCGCGGCCATCGGCGGTGGTTCGAACGCGATGGGCCTGTTCTACCCGTTCCTCGACGACAAGGACGTCAACATCATCGGCGTCGAAGCGGGTGGCAAGGGTGTGAACGAAAAGATGGAGCATTGCGCCTCGCTGACCGGTGGGCGTCCGGGTGTGCTGCATGGCAACCGCACCTATCTGCTGCAGGATGACGATGGGCAGATCCTCGAAGGCTATTCCATCTCGGCAGGTCTGGACTATCCCGGTATCGGGCCGGAGCATTCATGGCTGCATGAGATTGGCCGCGCCCAATATGTCTCGATCACCGACAAGGAGGCGCTGGAGGCGTTCCAGCTCTGCTGCGCCACCGAGGGCATCATCCCGGCGCTGGAACCCAGCCACGCGCTGGCCCATGTGATGAAGATCGCGCCTGAACTTCCCAAGGATCACCTCATCTGCATGAACATGTGCGGACGTGGTGACAAGGATGTGCAGACGGTTGCGAAATACCTCGACTTCGACATGTCCGATACCGAGGGCCGCGCGGCCGATTGATCGACCGGTCGGGGTTATCAGAATTTCGACAAGGGGGGCGTTCAAAACGAACGCCTCCCTTTTTTATGCCCTCGGAGGCTTTTCGATTGCTGCGCAGCTGCTGATCACTGCTTCGCAATCGCCATCAGATTTCGTATCTTCGGATCTTTCATTCCGCTTTTCGGAAAGAGGAAATTCACCAAGGTTGGCTCGACTGACCAATCAGGCAGCAGCCGAATGAGCTCGGGCTTGGATGTGCCGGGAGGTTCGATCAATTCAGCGACGTCAATCGGGAGAACAGCAACGCCGAGCCCCGCCATACACATCTGGCGTGTTGCAAACACGTTGTTGGATTGGAAACGGGTCGTCTTTTCGATCTCACGCGTTTCCGCGTCTTTGTGAAACCTCCAATTCGCGGTTGGTGTCAGGTTGCTCCAACTTGGCAGTATCTTTGCATCCTCGCGCGGCCTGAAGGAAATGAGATCATGTTCCTTCAAGTCCTCCGGGGTCAGAATCCTTGATGTGGGCTCAAGATATCCGGGGCTGGCATAGACGCCGTATTCTATCAGCCCAACAGTCTCGGAGACGAGACCTGATGACGCCCTGTCGCCGATCCGGATCGCCAGATCGACGCCCTCTCTAAACAGGTCAACAGACTGGTTTTCATAGACAATCTCAAGGTTAACTTTTGGGTAGAGTTCCAGCATCTTCTGAAACCACTTGTTTGCGCGCATCCGCCCAAATTCCGGCGCGACAGAAATGCGAAAGTTGCCGAACGTCTCGTTACTCATGGCGCGCGCATCGGTTTCCGCCTCGGCGACCGAGGAGAGAATCGACACCGCCTTTTCATAGAACGCGCTTCCGGCTGCGGTGGGGGTGATCTGGCGGGTCGTCCGATTAAGCAGCGCGACGCCAAGTTGATCCTCCATTCTGGAGACAGAACGGCTGACATAGCCCTTGTCTGTGTCCAGAACCTTGGCGGCGGCCGTGAAGCCTCCGCGCTGCAGTACCGCCACAAATACGCGCATTTGCTGTGTTTCAATTGTTGTCTTCATGGGCAACAGTGTCGCCATATCTGATGACATTTTCAATCACAGTGTGGAAGCTATTTTTCCTTCGCAGTAGCAATCGTATCTTCGAAAGGAATTCCATGTCAGATCACAGACCCTCAGCTCTTCCCAGTTCAGAACTCACACCCGAGAACTGCGTTTTCCTGATGATCGACCATCAGGCTGGCTTGATGCAGTTTTTGTCCTCGATCGACCCGTTGCAGCTAAAGAACAATATTCTGGGGCATGCGCGAACCGCGAAGGTGTTTGATATCCCCGTCGTCATGGGCACAAGCTGGCCCACTGGTCCGAACGGCCCCACCATGCCAGAGCTCAAAGCCCTGTTTCCGGATGTTGCGGTAATCGACAGGCCGGTTGTCAATTTCTGGAACGACCCAACCTCCAAGGCCGCCGTTGAGGCAACCGGTCGCAAGAAGCTTGTGATCTCTGGTCTGGCGACAGAAGTCTGCGCCGCTTTCCCCGCCATTTCGGCCCTGCGCGACGGATACGAAGTCTACGTCGTCATCGACGCCTGCGCGGATTTCAATCCCATGGTCCAGCAGGTGACAACACAACGCCTGTCCGCAGCCGGCGCCATTGTAACCACCTGGGTGGCGGTGCTGGCTGAACTTGCCTCCAACACCGAGGTCAACGGCAAACACATTGGCATGCTGCTGAGCGATCATGTCGGCCAATATTATGCCGCGATGAACAATTTTCTTGGCTCTGCAGCCAATGCGGACGAGGTCGCAAAAGGGCTCGACATGACGGGTCACCCTCCCATCTCGACGCCTGGAATTTGAGAGCGAAGGCGTGCTCGACGGCTTAACATGGTCACGGCGTCAGCGAAGGTGACCCCAATGAGATCGGCCGATCCGGAAATACGCGGGTCGGCCATTGCCGATCGCTCAGTTTGTGCGCGCCTCGTGGCGTTTCAGGATGTCCAGCGGCACGATCGCCAGCGCCCGGCGGTGGGTGGCGGCCAGATTGACCTTTGGGGCGCAGCCCTCGTCATGGGCCTGCAGAAAGCGCGCCGCGCAGAGGCACCATTTGTCGCCCGGCGCCAACCCGGCAAATTCGAACTCGGGGCGCGGCGTGCTGAGGTCGTTGCCGACATATTTCGAATAGGCCAGAAACTCTGCCGTCATCACCGCGCACACCGTGTGGCTGCCCCGGTCCTGGGGGCATGTGTTGCAATGCCCGTCGCGAAAGAAACCGGTCACAGGATCGGTCGAACAGGGTTCAAGCACCCCGCCAAGGGCATTTACGCTGTCATCGGGTTCCATGCGCCTATCTTACAGATCTTGCGCAATCTGTCTGAACATTTCCAGATTGCTTTCATGCGCGCCCTTGTCGCGAAACCCGCGATCGGAAGAGGTCATGACGATCAGCACCCCGCGCGGCTTGTCGAAATAAAGGTACTGGCCATAGATGCCGCGCCCGAAAAACTCGCCCTCCTGCGCGTCCACGGGAATCCACCACTGATAGCCATAGCCGCGCTGACCTGGTTTGGTCGGGGCGGTGGGTGATGTGGATCGTGCGATCCATTCCGCCGGGACGATCTGCAGCCCGTTATAGTCGCCATCCTGCAGGATCATCTGCCCGAAACGGGCGAAATCGCGGGTGGTGAAGTTCAGCCCGGCCAGAACAAAAGCCACGTCCGACCCGTCGGTGATGTAATAGCCGTCCCGCTCCAGCCCCAGCGGTTCGATGATCTTCTCGGTCATCAACTCGGTCACGCCGCGCCCGGTCGCGCCGCGTATGACCATGCCGATCACATGGGTGTCTATCGAGACATATTGCCAGGCCTCGCCCGGCGCGGCGAAGCTGTCTTTCAGCGAGGCGGCAAAATCGTCCAGACGGCCCCCCAGTGCTACGACCCGGCCCATCCGGTTGATGTCCGAGTTATAGTCGAAGTAATCCTCATCGAAGGTCACGCCACTGGCCATGTTCAGCACGTTGCGGATCGACGCGGCCTCATAGGCGCTGCCCTTGAGCTGGGGGGCGTATTTGATCACCGGATCGTCCAGAGAGCCGACAGCGCCTTCCTCCAGCAGAATGCCGAAAAGCGCCGACAGGTAGCTTTTTGCAACCGACCAGGAAATCCGCCGATCTTCGGGGCTGGTGCCTTGAAAATACTCTTCATAGCGAATCTCGCCGTCCTTGAGAACCAACAGCGAGGTGGCGGCGCGTGCCTCCAGCCATTGCTCCGATCCTTGCGGAAGCTCAAACGCCGCGCCATAGGCGAATTCGCTGGTCGGACCGGTTCCCCGCGGCAGATCGGCGGTCAGAAAGGCCGCGTTCATATTCGAGAAATTCGCGACGATCCTGTCCGCGTTAAACAGCGAGTTGACGGCCAGCAGGCGCCCGATCTCTTCGCGTTTCCAGATCCCGACAACCAGTACCGCCAGGACCAGGGCCAGCACAATCCGCAGCAGCCATTTTCCGAACTTCCGCATTCCGTTCTCCTGTTTGTTCGGGACAGAGTGGCAAGGGTTCCGTGTTCGGGCAATGGCTACGCAGGGGAAGCCGGTTCAGCGAAAACGGTCCATGAGTTTCTGCATCGGCGAACGGGTGTCTTCGGGCGGTTCGACCTGGGCAGGCGCGGCGTCGGGCACCGGTTTGGCCGCTCGCGTGTTGGACGAGCGGGGCGGCGCGGTGCGCAGAGCGACGGCGTTCATGAACTTGCCGCTATCGCCATCTGCCAGCAATCCGGCACCGTCTGACACGCCGCGCAGGACATCATCCAGCCAGGCCTCGTCCGCCTTGGCAAAATCGTGCAGCACATAGCCCGACACCAGTTCTTTGCGGCCCGGATGCCCGATGCCCAGCCGCACCCGGTCATAGGCCGCGCCAATATGGTCGTGGATCGAGCGCAACCCGTTATGCCCCGCATGTCCGCCGCCCGCTTTCACCCGAACCTTGCCGGGTGCCAGATCAAGCTCATCGTGAAAAACGGTGACATCGGTCGAGTCGAGCTTGTAGAAACGCATCGCCTCACCCACCGACTGACCGGATCGGTTCATGAAGGTTTCGGGCTTGAGCAGCAACGTCTTTTGACCGCCCAGACGGCCTTCGGCGATCTGGCCCTGAAACTTGGACTTCCACGGGCCAAAACCGTGATCGGCAGCGATTCGGTCCACTGCCATGAAGCCGATATTGTGCCGGTGGCCGACATATTTGCCGCCCGGATTGCCCAATCCGACAAAGAGTTTCATGGTCCTGCTCCAGGCCTGTGTTCGCGTCCCGCCTAGATGCACCGTTTTGGCCCGGATTTCCAGCCGCAGATCCACCGCCCCGTCCGGGCACAAAAAAACGGAGCCCCGAGGGGCTCCGTTCCGGTCCTCATTGGAATGAGGATTATTCTTCGGCTTCTGCCTCGGCTTCCACTTCGACGCCGTCTTCGGCCTCTTCGCCGTCTTCGTCATCATCGGATGCCAGACCCGACGGGGCGGCGATGTTGGCGATCACGAAATCGCGGTCGATGGTCGCTTTGGTGCCTTCGGGCAGGGTCACGCCCGAGATGGTCGCGACGTCGCCGATTTCCATTGCCGACAGATCGACGATGATCTTTTCAGGAATGTCGCCTGCGGTACAGATCAGTTCCACTTCCGGACGCACGATGGTCACGACGCCGCCTTTGCGAAGGCCGGGTGCCTCGTCTTCGCCAACAAACTCAACCGGGATGAACAGGTTGATCTTGGTGGTGCGGCGCAGGCGCATCAGGTCGAGGTGCGTCGGCAGGTCCTTGACCACATCGCGCTGCACGTCGCGGCAGATGACGCGGACGTCGTCGTGGCCTTCGACCTTCAGGTTGAACAGGGTCGACTTGAACCGGCCCGCTTTCAGGCGCTTGAACAGAACGTTGAACGGAATCTGGATCGGCAGCGGGTCAACGTCGCCACCAAACACAATGCCCGGAACCAGACCGGCGCGGCGCGCCTGACGAGCGGCGCCCTTGCCTGTCCCCGTCCGTTCCAGAGCTACGAGATCAGGAATCTCACCAGCCATGATATATCTCCAAAGTTAGGGCAGGGTGCCTCCAAGGCTGTCACCCCGCGTGAAGCCGCGCGTATAGACCAGACCGAGAGGTTTGAAAAGGCCCATCTCGCCGGGCCGATTCCTTATGTTCGCAGATGGCCTTCGGCCTCGCACAGGCGCTCATAGAGTGCGAATTCCGCCGCCCGCGCCTGGTGCAGCCTGCGCATGGTCGACGGGCTCAGCTCAAGCTCCATCACAGGTGAGACGTTCTGCGTTTTGAAGGCGGGCCGGTCGCCAAAGCGCAAGGTCAGAAAATCATGGAAAATCTCGAACTGCTCATAGCGGAACAGGTGATCAATCAGCAAGTCGCCATGCTTGCTGGTCAACATGCGGTGCTGGCTGCCGATCACGGCATGCTCGGGCGGATCGTCGCTGAGCAGGTCCAGCACAAAACGATCAAAGCTGAGGTCGCCGGTATACCGGTCGGTTCCCTTGATGTCGTCGCGGCTGCGATACCTGTACCAGCTTCCGATTTGCTCGACCGGGTCGCGCATGATCGCGATGCGTTCGGGATAAATCCGAAAGGCATCGGCCAGAAACGGCGCGATCTTGCTTTCGTATCGCTGGGCGGGCATGTGCTTGCGCCGCCCCAGGAACGCCACATCCGCGCGGCTCCGCAGTGCCAACTCGATCGCGGTCGAGCCGGTTTTCGGGACGGCAATGAATGCCAGGCAAGGATCGGAGAAGATCAGCATGGCGCTACTTTAGGGGCAATTCAAGCCTTCTGCCAGCGACCTTCGAAATCCCCGGGAATCAGCAGGTTATGGCGCCCCAGATCGGTCACATTACGCTCACCGCAGAGCGCCATCGTGGTGTCGAGTTCCTTGTGGATCACGTCCAGCGCGGTGGTGACGCCTTGCTGGCCCATCGCGCCCAGACCATAGACAAAGGCGCGTCCGATGAAGGTGCCTTTTGCCCCCAATGCCACCGCTTTAAGCACGTCCTGACCCGACCGGATGCCGCTGTCCAGATGCACCTCGATATCGCCACCAACAGCGTCCATGATCTGCGGCAGCATGCGGATCGAACTGAGCGCGCCGTCCAACTGCCGCCCGCCGTGATTGGACACCACGATCGCGTCAGCGCCAAGCTTGGCCGCCATTTTCGCGTCCTCGGGGTCAAGAATGCCCTTGAGGATCACCTTGCCGTCCCATAGCTCCATCAGCTTTTCGATCTTGGCCCAGTCCAGGGTCAGGTCGAACTGCTCGGCAGTCCAGGTTGCCAGAGACGAGGTGTCCGAGATTCCATTTACATGGCCGACGATATTGCCGAATTCGCGCCGCTGCGCGCCCAGCATCCCGATGCCCCAGCGCCATTTGGTCATCAGGTTTGCAATCGTTCTGAGCGTGGGTTTCGGCGGCGCGCTCAACCCGTTTTTCAGATCCTTGTGCCGCTGGCCGAGAATCTGCAGATCCAGCGTGATGACCAGCGCCGAGCATCCGGCATCCTTGGCCCGCTGGATCAGGCGGCGGACATAATCTTCGTCGCGCATCGTATAAAGTTGAAACCAGAACGGCGTGTTTGTCGCCTCTGCCACGTCTTCGATCGAGTTGATCGACATGGTCGACAGGGTGAAAGGCACTCCGAAGGCTTCGGCCGCCCGTGCCGCCTTGATCTCGCCATCGGCGTGCTGCATGCCCGTAAGCCCCACCGGGGCCAGCGCCACCGGCATTGCCACATCCTGCCCGATCATCTGGCTTTTGGTCGACCGACCCGACATATCGACCGCAATGCGTTGCCGCAGGCGCAGCTTCTCGAAATCCGACGTATTCTCTCGGAAGGTCTGCTCGGTCCAGCTTCCGCTTTCGGCATAGTCATAGAACATGCGCGGCACGCGACGCTCATGAATGCGTTTGAGGTCGTCGATGTTTGTAATCACGGGCATTTTCGAGAAACTCCGATTTTGGTAAAATTTATTTACCAATTAGTAATTCGCTTTGCAATAGCGGAATTGCCGCATCTTGACAGGTGCGATATCGAACTATATTGGTTCAATATCGCACCAAAGAGGATTCTGATGACACTGAGCCGTAGAAAAACACTCGCCTTGCTGGGTGGGGGTGCCATTGTTGCCGCAGGTGGTGCCGCCGCCGGTTTTGTCACCACCCGAACCCCCAAGGATGCACTACGGCCCTGGGCGATGGCCGGGCAGTATTCCGATCCGTGCAAACGCGCGCTGAGCTATGCCATCCTCGCGCCGAATCCGCATAACCGGCAGCCTTGGCTGGTCGATCTGCGACGTGACGGCGAGGTGACGCTATATGTCGATGCCAACCGTCTGCTGCCCCATACCGACCCGTTCAGCCGTCAGATCATTGTCGGGCTGGGCTGTTTTCTGGAATTGATGTCGATTGCGGCGGCACAGGACGGGTATCGCGTCGACTTCGATCTGTTCCCCGATGGCGAACCGTGTCCGGACCTTGACGGCCGACGCATCGCTGTTGCGCGTTTCTCCCCGCAAACGGGCGGTGAAGAACCGGAGCTCTTTGCGCAGATCCTCAACCGCCGGTCGCTGAAAGAACCCTATGACATGGCAAGACCCGTCGGGGCCGAGGTTCTGAGAGCGCTCGAACAGGCGATCGACAAGGGCAGTGAGGTGGCCACCACCAACGCGCCGGACATGGTCCAAAGCCTGCGCGATCTGACGGCAAACGCATTGCAGATCGAGTTCGAGACGCCGCATACCTACAAGGAAAGCGTCGATCTTTTCCGGATTGGCAAACGCGAGGTCAATGCCAATCCCGACGGGCTCGATTTTTCGGGTCCGATGTGGGAGGCAATGCGCCTCACCGGGCTGTTCTCCCGCGAAGCGGCGCTCGACAGAGACGGGATCGCCTATACCTCGGGCCTCGACATGGTGCGCGACACGGCGCAGGCCAGCATGGCCTATATCTGGTTGGTGAGCGAGGGAAACACCCGTGCCGATCAGATCGCGGCTGGGCGCGACTGGGTGCGGCTCAACCTCGCTGCCACCGCGCAAGGGCTGGGGGTGCACCCCATGAGCCAGGCGCTGCAAGAATTCCCCGAGATGGCCCGACTTTATCGGCAGGCGCATGAATTGCTGGCCCCCGACGGCGGAACCGTGCAAATGTTGGGCCGATTGGGATATGGCCCGCAGGTTCCGCAAAGCCCGCGCTGGCCGCTGGACGCGAAAGTACGAACCGTTTGACACCACAGGACGCGCCGCCGCTGATCTTTCAGGTCTTCAACGAGATCGGCATCATCGAACAGCTCAGCCGCACGGTGCTTGAGGCGCATATGCCCAAGGGCCTGATCGCGCCGCATTTCGGGGTGCTCAACCACCTTGTGCGGGTGGGCGATGGCAGCACGCCCATGGCGATGGCGCGGGCGTTTCAGGTGCCCAAGACCTCGATGACGCACACTGTGTCAGGTCTTGTGAAACACGGGCTGGTCGAGATGCGGCCAAACCCCGAGGATGGCAGGTCGAAACAGGTCTGGTTGACGGAGGCGGGCCGCGCCCTGCGCGCCCGGATCATCACCGATATGAGCCCGCAATTCGAACGGCTGGCCCGCGAGTTCGATATCGCGAAGCTGCAGGACATCCTGCCGGTTCTGACCGAGCTTCGGACCTATCTTGACCAAAGCCGTGATCCGGCCTGAAGCCCGTACTTAGACTGAATGCGCGCCGTCTGAGAGCGATTTGACGAAATCCAGCACGTCACGCACGGGTTTGCCCGCGCCGATCTGGCTGACGATGGCCGAGCCCACCACAGCGCCATCAGCAACAGTAGCGATGGCGCGGGATTTCTCGGGTGTGTTAATGCCGAAACCCACGATCACCGGCAGATCGGTCGCTGATTTAATGCGCGCCACTTCGGGGCCGACATCGGTTGCCTGTGCCTCGGCCGCGCCGGTGATGCCGGTGATCGAGACGTAATAGACAAAACCCGAAGTGTTCTGCAGCACCCGCGGCAGGCGCTTGTCATCGGTGGTGGGCGTGGCCAGGCGGATGAAGTTCAATCCCGCCTCCTGCGCCGGGATGCACAACTCGTCATCTTCTTCCGGGGGCAGGTCGACGACGATCAGGCCATCGATTCCGGCGGCTTTGGCATCGCTCAGAAACTGGTCGACGCCGCGATTGTAGATCGGGTTGTAATAGCCCATCAGAACGATCGGCGTGGTGTCGTCTGTTTCGCGGAACCGGCGCGCAAGCTCCAGCGTGCGGTCCAGCGTCATGCCTGCGTCCAGCGCCCGCTGACCGGCCAACTGGATAGTCGGGCCGTCCGCCATCGGGTCGGTGAAGGGCAGACCGAGTTCGATCACGTCCACACCCGCTCCGGGCAGGCCCTTGACCACCTCAAGCGAAGTGTCGAAATCCGGGTCGCCCGCCATGATATAAGAAACGAATGCCTTCTTCCCTTGCGATTTCAGGGCGGCGAACTTGGCGTCGATACGGGTCATCGGGTTTCCTTACAGTCAGGGTTCGACCTGATGTGCAGAAACTTGTCCCGAAAATCAATCCCGCCGCGTGCCCAATGGCTCAGAAAGAGAAGTGATAGCGGATCATCGCTTCGTTTACGCCGGGGTTGAAATCCTCGGTGCTGGCGTTGGATTTGTGAGAGACGGACAGCGACAGTTTGTTGCCGTTGTCAAAGGCATAGCCCACGCCAAACAGGCTGCGGATCTGAAAGTTTCCACCCAGATCGTTGCGGCTTTCGCTTTCAAAATAGGCGCCCGGCATCACGCTGCCCTCCAGAAACCAGCCCTGGCCAAGCCGATAGACACCATAAAGGCCCGCACCGATATGGGTGTCACCGCTTGTATCAATCGACAGCGTGCCGCCCCATCCGGCGCTGAAACGCATCGCCTCGTGAAAAGGCGAGTGATGATAGTCGAGGGCAAAGAGCGCCTGATCCTTGCCCCTGTTGTTCGAAAAATCGGCGTAACCTGCGCCAACAATCAGGCTTTGAGCCTGCGCGACGTTTGCCCCTGCGGTGAGCAGGAGAGCTGCAAGAAGAATTCTGATCATTGTACCCGTTGAACTTTCCCATTTTTTTAACTCCTTAAATATTGAGTGCCCCGGGGTAAGTACAGTGACGAGGACGTGACCGATGCGCTTGTCGCCTTGCAGTGTTGCAAATGCGCCCGCTTGCGCATTCCCCTCAAGCTGCCTAGAAGCAGCCGCGACTGACATCAGGAGACTGTCATGGGCTTTAAAATGGGAATCGTGGGTCTGCCCAATGTGGGCAAGTCGACCCTGTTCAATGCGCTGACCCGAACCGCGGCGGCGCAGGCGGCGAATTTTCCGTTTTGCACGATTGAGCCCAACGTGGGTGAAGTCGGGGTTCCCGACGACAGGTTGGACAAGCTGGCCGCGATCGCCAGTTCCAAACAGATCATCCCGACGCGTATGACTTTTGTGGACATTGCCGGTCTGGTCAAAGGCGCCTCGAAAGGTGAGGGGCTGGGTAACCAGTTTCTGGCCAACATTCGCGAAACCGATGCCATCGCCCATGTGCTGCGCTGTTTCGAGGATGGCGATGTGACCCATGTGGATGGCCGCGTCGATCCGGTGGCCGATGCCGAGACCATCGAGACCGAGCTGATGCTGGCCGATCTGGAAAGCATCGAGAAGCGCCGCGCCAACCTTGTCCGCAAGCTCAAGGGCAATGACAAGGAAGCCCAGCAGCAGGAGCGGCTGCTGGCCGCCGCGCAGGACATGCTGGAGAATGGCAAGCCCGCGCGTCTGGTTGAGGTGGATGCCGAAGACGCCCGCGCCTGGAAGCTGCTGCAGCTTTTGACCACCAAGCCGGTGCTTTATGTCTGCAACGTGGGTGAGGCCGAGGCGGCAGAAGGTAACGAGCACGCTGCCAAGGTTGCCGCCATGGCCGCCGCTCAGGGCAATGCCCATGTGATCATCTCGGCCCAGATCGAGGAAGAGATCAGCCAACTCGACGAAGACGAGGCGGCAATGTTCCTTGAGGAGATGGGCCTGTCCGAGGCCGGGCTCGATCGGTTGATCAAGGCGGGCTATGAACTGCTGCATCTGGAAACCTATTTTACCGTCGGCCCGAAAGAGGCGCGTGCCTGGACCATCCGCACCGGCACCGCCGCGCCGCAGGCGGCGGGCGTCATTCATGGCGATTTCGAGAAGGGGTTCATCCGCGCCGAGACCATTGCTTATGACGACTTCATCGCTTGCAATGGTGAACAGGGGGCCAAGGAAGCGGGCAAGATGCGGGCCGAGGGCAAGGGCTATGTCGTCAAGGATGGCGACGTGCTGCATTTCCTGTTCAACACGTGATCCCAATGTGCGCCTGCGGCGCGCTTTTTTGATTGCGTTCAGGCCACGCAGGCCCCGGGGCTGTGCCCCGGACCCCGGATGACCTGTTGCGAGAAGTCATTGCAGGGTCTGCGGGAGGTGTCATTATGGTGAGGCTCGTTGACATTGCCCGGATGCAATTTTGATTGATCTCAAAGATCTGCAGTTACTGACCGCCTTGGCGCGGCACAAGCATTTCGCCAAGGCCGCCGAGGCCTGCGGGATCTCTCAACCGGCGTTTTCGATGCGCATCCGCGGGCTGGAGGGTCGGCTTGGGGTCTCTATCGTGCGTCGGGCCAACCGGTTTCAGGGCTTGACCGAAGAGGGCGAGATGATCGTGCGCCGCGCCCGCCGTATCCTAGATGATACCAAGGCGCTGGAGCAGGAGGTTCAGGCCGCGCGCGGTGAGATCACCGGCACGCTGATCCTGGGCGTTGTCCCGACCGCGCTGGCCTTTACCGGCCAGCTCACCCGCCGCCTGCACGAGGCGCATCCCCGGATCGTCACCCGGATCGAAGCGATGTCAGCCACCGCGATCCAGCACAAGCTGGATGATGGCTTGATCGATGGGGGGGTGACCTATGGCGACAGCATCGGCACGGATTTGCGCATCGTGCAGCCGCTCTACGAGGAAACCTATGTGCTGCTGGCACCTGTGCATATGAGTGATGAGACGGGACCTTTGCCCTGGGCGCGGGTGGCGGAATATCCGTTGTCGCTGCTGGAACCGCAAATGCAGAACCGCCGCATTCTGAACCATATATTTGCCGAGCAGGGTCTGCATCCGCAGGTGGTTGCGGAAACCAGCGGCTTCACGGCATCGCTTGTGATGGCGCGCGAAGGGTTGGCGGCAACCGTTTTACCGGCAATCCTGGTGGCCTCGCTGGGCGCGCTTGAGGGCACAATCGTGCGCCCGCTGACCGATCCCGATGTCAGCAAACCGATTTGCCTGGCGACGCTGGAGCGTGACCCCGATCTGCCAACAATTGCGGCTCTGCGGGTCGTGGTTGCCTCTTTGTCATGATAATCTGTCGTGATCGTACCATTCAATTTTGAGATTTGACGATATATCCTGCTGATGAGAGACCGAGCCTCAATTGGAGGGCATTATGGCACCATTGGATACCAAGCCATCAGGCGACAAAAAAGGCGTCTGGAAGTCAGGTAAAGGCAAGGGGCGGCGCACGCCCAAGGGCCGGCAGTTTACTGATGAGGCGCTGGACGAGGTGCAGCGTCTGCTGGGCGACCGCCCGCGCCGCCGGGATCTGTTGATCGAGTTTCTGCACCTGATCCAGGATGCGCATGGGCATCTGTCCGCCGACCATCTCAGCGCGCTGGCCGCCGAGATGCGGGTGGGCCAGGCCGAGGTCTACGAGACCGCGACGTTCTACGCTCATTTCGATGTGGTGAAAGAAGATGAGGTGCCACCGCCGGTGCTGACCATCCGGGTCTGCGATTCGCTTTCCTGCGAGATGGCCGGGGCGCAGCAGTTGAAGGCGGCACTGGAGGATGGGCTTGATCCGGGTCAGGTTCGTGTGCTGCGCGCGCCCTGCATGGGGCGCTGCGATACCGCGCCGGTGCTGGAGATCGGCCACAATCACATCGATCATGCCACGCCGGAAAAGGTGCAGGCGGCCATCGCCGCAGACGATACCCATGCGCATGTGCCGGACTATGAGGCCTTCGACGGCTATGTCGAGGCGGGCGGCTATGCAGCGCTGAAATCCCTGCGCGCATCGGGAGACTGGGAGCAGGTGCAGGAACAGGTGCTGGCCTCGGGGTTGCGCGGTCTGGGCGGGGCAGGCTTCCCCTCGGGCAAGAAGTGGGGCTTTGTGCGCGCCAATGACGGCCCGCGCTATCTGGCCGTGAACGGCGATGAGGGCGAGCCGGGCACCTTCAAGGACCGCTATTACCTTGAACGCACGCCGCATCTGTTCCTTGAGGGGATGCTGATCGCCGCATGGGCGGTCGAGGCGCAGACCTGTTTCATCTACATGCGCGACGAATACCCGGCGGTGCTGGAAATTCTGCGGCGCGAGGTTGCTGCGCTGGAAGCGGCGGGCATCGTGGCACCCGGCTATATCGACCTGCGGCGCGGGGCCGGGGCCTATATCTGCGGTGAGGAATCCGCCATGATCGAATCGATCGAAGGCAAACGCGGCATGCCGCGCCATCGCCCGCCTTTTGTGGCGCAGGTGGGTGTCTTCGGGCAGCCGACACTGGTGCACAACGTCGAGACGCTGCATTGGGTCGCCAAGATTTGCCGCGAGGGGCCGGAGTGCCTGAATTCTACCGAAAAGAACGGCCGTAAGGGGCTGCGCAGCTATTCGGTCTCGGGCCGGGTCGCCGCGCCGGGTGTCTACCTGTTGCCTGCGGGCTCGACCATTCTGGACGTGATCGGGGCCGCTGGCGGCATGGCGGATGGCCACACCTTCAAGGCTTATCAACCGGGCGGGCCGTCTTCGGGGTTGCTGCCTGCGTCGATGGATGACATTCCGCTCGATTTCGACACGTTGCAGCCGCATGGCACCTTTATCGGCTCGGCGGCGGTTGTGGTTCTGTCCGATCAGGATACCGCCCGCGATGCGGCACTGAACATGCTGCGGTTTTTCGAGGATGAAAGCTGTGGCCAGTGCACCCCCTGCCGGGCGGGCTGCGAAAAGGCGGTGAAGCTGATGCAGGCCGAGAGCTGGGATACCGATCTGTTGAACGATCTGTGTGACGTGATGGCGGATGCCTCGATCTGTGGTCTGGGGCAGGCGGCCCCGAACCCGATCCGGCTGGTCATGAAACATTTTGCAGACGAAATCTGAAGGACAGGGAGCGAGCCATGCTTGACGCAAGCGAAACAAAAACCGTGACCTTCAGCCTCAATGGCGAGGATGTCACCGTGCCCGAGGGCTGGACCATCTGGGAGGCCGCCAATGGCCAAGGTCTGGTGATCCCGCATCTGTGCCACAAGCCCGCGCCCGGCTATCGCCCGGACGGCAATTGCCGTGCCTGCATGGTCGAGGTGCAAGGCGAGCGCACGCTGGTGGCCTCCTGCATCCGTCCGGCGTCGGACGGATTGGTGGTCACGACCGACAGCGCGCGCGCCGAGAAATCTCGCGCCATGGTGATGGAACTGCTGGTGGCAGATCAGCCCGAGGTTGCCCATGATGCCTCATCCCATTTCTGGGACATGGCGGCGATGAACGGGGTTGATGACAGCCGCTTTCCGGCCAAGGAGCCCGAGGCGATCCCGCTGCTGGATGCCAGCCATGTGGCGATGCGGGTCAATCTGGATGCCTGCATCAGCTGCAATCTCTGCGTCCGCGCCTGCCGCGAGGTGCAGGTCAATGACGTGATCGGCATGGCCGGACGCGGCGCGACGTCCGAGATCGTGTTCGACCAAAACGACCCGATGGGCGCGTCTTCTTGTGTGGCCTGCGGCGAATGCGTGCAGGCCTGCCCGACCGGCGCGTTGATGCCTGCAACGGTTCTGGATGAGGATCAGGCGGGGGACAGCAAGGATTACGACCGCGAGGTCAAGTCGATCTGCCCGTTCTGCGGGGTGGGCTGTCAGCTCAGCTACAAGATCAAGGATAACAGGATCAAATATGTCGACGGGATCAACGGCCCGGCCAATGAGAACCGCCTTTGCGTCAAGGGCCGCTTCGGGTTCGACTATATCAGCCACCCGCATCGTCTGACCAAGCCGCTGATCCGCAAGGAGGGCATGCCCAAGGGGCTGAACGTGGACCCGGCGGATGTGCACACCCACTTCCGCGAGGCAACCTGGGACGAGGCGCTGGATGCCGCCGCCAAGGGGCTCTCGGACCTGCGCGCCGAAAAGGGCACGAATGTTGCAGGCTTCGGCTCGGCCAAATGTTCCAACGAAGAGGCCTATCTGTTCCAGAAAATGATCCGGCAGGGCTTTGGCCATAACAACGTGGATCACTGCACGCGGCTTTGCCATGCCTCTTCGGTCTCGGCGCTCTTGGAAAATGTGGGCTCGGGCGCGGTGACGGCGACCTTCAACGAGATCGAGAATGCCGACGCCGCCATCGTCATCGGCTGCAACCCGATCGAGAACCATCCCGTCGCGGCCACCTATTTCAAACAGTTCACCAAGCGCGGCGGCAAGCTGATCGTTTGCGATCCGCGCGGTGTCGGCATGGGCAAGTTTGCCACCCACCGGCTGCTGTTCAAGCCGGGCGCGGATGTGTCGATGCTGAATGCGATGATGAATGTGATCGTCGAAGAGGGGCTTTGCGACCGGCAATATATCGAAGGCTACACCGAGAACTGGGATGAGATGAAAGCCCATCTTGCCGATTACACGCCCGAGAAGATGGCACCGATCTGCGGCATCGAACCGGATGCGCTGCGCGCTGCGGCGCGCGATTTCGCCACCGCACGAGCAGGCATGATCTTCTGGGGGATGGGTATCAGCCAGCATATCCACGGCACGGATAATTCACGCTGCCTGATCTCGCTGGCGCTGATGTGCGGTCATGTGGGCCGCCCCGGCACCGGGCTGCACCCCTTGCGGGGGCAGAACAACGTGCAGGGAGCCTCGGATGCCGGGCTGATCCCGATGTTTCTGCCAGATTACCAGTCGGTCACCGATGACGGCGTGCGCTCGGCCTTTACCGATGTGTGGAACAGCGGCGATTTCTCGAACGAGAAGGGCCTGACCGTGGTTGAGATCATGGATGCGATCCATGCGGGTGACATCAAGGGCATGTATATCCTGGGCGAAAACCCGGCCATGTCGGACCCGGATGTGGATCACGCGCGCGCCGCGCTGGCCAAGCTGGATCATCTGGTGGTGCAGGATATCTTCCTGACCGAGACGGCGAATTATGCTGATGTGATCCTGCCCGCCAGCGCCTGGGCCGAAAAGACCGGAACTGTCACCAACACCAACCGACAGGTGCAGATGGGACGCCCTGCCGTGACTCCTCCGGGGGAGGCGAAAGAGGATTGGTGGATCGAGGTGGAACTGGCGAAGCGGCTGGGTCTGAACTGGACTTACAGCCATCCCAGCGAGGTGTTTGCCGAGATGAAGCTCAACATGAGCTCGCTCGACAACATCACCTGGGAACGACTGGAGGGCGAGGCGGTGACCTACCCGTCGCTCAGCCCGGAAGATCCCGGTCAGGCGATCGTGTTTGGCGACGGCTTTCCCCGGCCCAACAGGCGCGCCCGCTTCACGCCTGCCAAGATCATCGAACCCGATGAGCGTCCCGATGCCGAATATCCGTTTGTCCTGATCACCGGACGGCAACTGGAGCATTGGCATACCGGGTCAATGACCCGCCGGTCGCATGTGCTGGACGCGGTCGAGCCCG
Organism: Ruegeria spongiae; assembly: GCF_023502395.1. Taxonomy (GTDB): domain Bacteria; phylum Pseudomonadota; class Alphaproteobacteria; order Rhodobacterales; family Rhodobacteraceae; genus Ruegeria_C; species Ruegeria_C spongiae. The sequence continues at coordinate 88,456 of NZ_JAMFMB010000010.1, forward strand.
AAGCAAACTGTTCGATGAACCCCAGGACCCTGCGCCGCATGGGGGTTGCGCCCGGCGAGATGGTCCGCCTCACCACCCGTCGCGGCTCGGTCGAGGTCATGGCCCGCGCCGACCGCGCCATTGCCGAGGACAACGTGTTCCTGCCCTTCGCCTATGTCGAGGCGGCGGCGAACATCCTGACCAACAGCGCGCTCGATCCTTACGGCAAGATACCCGAGTTCAAATATTCGGCGGTGCGCATCGAAGCGGCAACTGCGGTGGCCGCCGAATAAGGGGCAGCCACAGACAAGGCGGCCATCCGGGCCGCCTTTTCAATCGTTGAGATGGCGCGCCATGAAGCGTCCCACATCGCTCTGACTGGGGCGCTGGCCGGTGAAGACCTCGACGAAATCGGGCATCCGGGCGACATGTTTCCAGCGGGTTTCCTGCACCTGCATCGAGAGATGGCCGATCTGGGTGTAGATCACCGTCATCGCGCGCACCTCGGCCTCGGTCTCGGAATAGCCGAAATGGGTGAACATGGCCTCGATCGCCTGCCTGCGCCGGTCGTCGGCGGCATCGACGCGGGTCTGCAGGCCGGGATCGGTGCGCGCCCAGTTGCGGATCGCCAGATCCATGCGCGAATCGAACAGGTTCTCATCCAACCAGCAGTCGAAAATGTTGAAGATCGCTTCGCAGATCGTCTCGGCATAGGCCTCGGTGCGGGCGACCAGATTGCCGGTATTGCGCGCCTCCCACCGGGCGATCAGCGTATCCAGAAGGGCGGCGCGATCCTTGAAATGCCAATAGAAGCCGGTGCGAGACAGGCCCAGCCGGTTGGCCAGCGGCATGATCTTGACGGCATCGACGCCGGCCTCGCAGAGAATCTCGGTCGCGGCGTCCAGCCACAGATCAGCGGAGCCGCGCTGGCGGGTATCGGGGGCACTTGTCATGACAGTCCGATAGCATTGCCATATGCGGGCGACAATCAATTCGCGGTGCATGGGCACGGCTTTGCTGGTGCTTCCTTTGTGCCGCAATGCGAGGCAGGATGGGGCAGCTCAGGCAACAGGGAGTTCGGGTCATGTCACAGGAAACGCAGCCGAAATCCGGCCATGATGGCCCTTATCCAGCGCCCGTCATCGTGGGCGGGCTGACGGTAGACTCCGGCTGGATCGACTATAACGGGCATATGAATGTCGGCTATTACGGCGTCGCCTTCGACCAGGCGCTTGAGGCGATGCTGGACGATCATCTGGGGCTGGGTGAGACCTATGTCCGCACTGCTGGGCACGGTCCCTATATCCTGCAATCGCATCTGCATTTCACCCGCGAGCTGCTGGAGGGCGCAGGATACGCCATCCACTACTGGCTGGTCGATACCGACGCCAAACGGCTGCATTATTATGCGGAAATGTTTGCCGAAGAGGACGGCGCGCTTTGCGCAACGCAAGAGGTTCTGGTCCTCAATGTCAGCCAGACTACCGGCCGCTCGGCCCCGTTTCCCGGTTGGGCGCAGGCGCGGCTTGCGCGAATGGCGGCAGAACACGAGAATCCGGACCTCGCGGCGCGCCTCGGCGCGCCGCTTGGTATCCGCAGAAACTCGTAACCCACACGAGGAAATAAGCACCCGGCCGCACGTCCTGTCGCAAGGACACCCCCAGCACGACCGGGCGGCTGCGCAGCACCTTGATGCTGGCTAGCATTACCATTTGCCCTAAATCTTAAGGGCTTGTCTCGTACTCTGGTTTATTGCTGGTTAATTGCCCATCTCGCTGGAAACAATCCGGTTTTCGGTCTTTGATTGGCAGGAGATCAGGCTGGGCCGCCATGTGTCTGCCACAGTCCCGTAATCTCGAATCATCGGCGGCGGAGGTGTCCGGTCCCGCGCGTTAAATTGTGCCCGCCATATTGCCGGACGCCAAGAAAACGGCCTATGGTATCGGCAATGACACCAGATTTGACGACAATGTTGTTTTACTCTGCAAGGATATCTTCGCCGAATGCCTAGCACCTCACCAAGGCATGGGGCCGTCTATGTGAAAGAGCTGGCCATCGACCTGCTGGCACGGGGGTACAAACCCCACCAGGTCTTTGAGCGCACCGGAATTTCCCCCGATATCGTCAATCAGGACAAACCCTTTGTTCCTTTCGACACGATTGCCGCGTTCTTCGAACATGCTGCGGAACTGACCGGCGAGGACACGCTGGGCTTTGATCGTGGCGCCCGACGCGAAATGCGCCGGTCCGGGGTGATCTGCTATGTCGGGATGGCGGCCCCGACGGTTCTGGATTTCATCAAGAATGTCGCGCGTTATCGCCGGGTCTTCAGTGATGCGGTCGAGATCGATGCCGACCAATTGGAAAGCCAGGGCCTCCTGCGCTGGTATTTTGCGGTACCGACCCAGGTGCGCCGCCGCCAATATGTGGAATTCGGCGCCTCGGGTCTGCTCCATGCCATGCGGCAGGCGGCAAACCGGGAGTTCAGCCCGCGGCTGGTGACGTTTCACCACCTGCGCAACAGCCATCAGGACCGGTTCCGGCAGTTCTTCGGCTGCAACGTCACTTTTGGCACGGCCGAGAACGCCTATCACTTCCGGCCCGAAGATCTGGCCTTGCCCTTGCTGACGGCGGACAATGACCTCTATTCGGTTCTGACCGAGTATTGTGACGCAATCCTCAGCGACAAGTCGCGCAACCTGCCCCCGCTGATTGTCGACGTCGAACGGGCGATTGCCGACCGGCTGGCCAAGGGCGAGGCCAGCCAGGAAGAAGTGGCGCGCGCCATGGGCATGAGCCCGCGCACACTGTCGCGGCGGCTGGCGGGTGAGAACACCACCTTTTTCAAGACGTTGGAGCAACTCCGCTGGGCGCTTGCGGTCAGCTATCTCAGGGACAGCGATCTGGTTCTGGCCGAGATTGCCTTCCTGCTGGGCTATTCGGGGCTGAGCAGCTTCAACGATGCGTTCAAGCGCTGGACCGGGCAGACACCCGGCCAGTTCCGTCATGTCTGAGGCCGGATCGGGCACTCTGCTTTAATTAATTTACTTTCAAAAATAAAAAAGCTAGGATGTGCGAAACCGCTTGTTTCACTGCCAATTGACGTGCATGGGGCGGGGACTTGACCGGGTCGCCAGTTTCGGCCCCGGGTCCGATGCACAATACCAGATGAGGAAGGTCTATGTCCGTTCTTGTTGCCGACGTAGGGGGGACCAACGCCCGGCTTGCCATGGTCCGGGATGGGGTTCCGACCGCCATCAAGCGGTATGAAAACGATCGCTATTCTTCGTTCTACGAGGTGTTGCAGGACTATCGCGTCAGCACTGGAAGCGCCACGGTCGAGGCCTGCTGCGTCGCCGTCGCGGGGCCGGTCAACGCCGATCACGCGCAACTCACCAACCGGGACTGGCATTTCGACATCGACAGTCTGCGTGATGTTCTGGGTGGCACCGGTCGCGTGCGGTTGACCAATGACCTTGTGGCCTTGGGATACGCATTGCCGCATCTGCGCCCCGAACAACTGATCCAGATTCGTCCTGTGCCGGGACCGTCGGCAAATGACCAGGCGCTTGTGGCCGGGGCAGGGACCGGGTTCAATGCCTGTCTGCTCAAGGGCGCGACGGTGATTGAGGCGGAACTGGGCCATGCCAGCCTGCCTGCCCGTGTCGCGGATGCCCTGCGTGTCGAAATGGGTGCCGGTGCGGAACGGTTCCGGACCAACGAAGACCTGTTTTCCGGGCGCGGCCTGGCGCGGCTGCACCACGCGATCTCGGGGGAACATGTGCCGGGGCCGCAGATCCTGACGCAATTCGCGCAGGGCGAGGGCCGACAGGCGCGCCGTACGGTGCTGCTCAGCGCGCGGCTCTTGGGGATGATGACCCGCGAGATGGTTCTGCAATATCTGCCGCTGGCGGGAATACATTTCGCCGGAGGTGCGGCGCGCGGTATCCTTGGGTCGGCGGCGGTGTCCGAGTTCCTGTCAGCCTTCGAAACGGCTGGTGTGCTGGGTGATCAGGTCATGCGCGTGCCGATTCGACTGATCGCCGATGACGCCGCTGCGTTGATCGGGGCCGCGCATTTCGTGACATCCGAAGGCGGAGGGTAAGGCATGCAGGACGGGCTGTTTCGCTGGGGCGTCCTGTCGACCTCGAAGATTGGGCGCGAGCAGGTGCTGCCCGCGATTGTCCGCTCTGCCAGTGGTGTGATTCATGCGATCGCCAGCCGCGATCCCGCCAAGGCGCAGGCCGAGGCGGCGCGGTTTGGTGCACCGCAATGGTATGGGGACTATGACGCGCTGCTGGCCGATCCTGACATTGACGGTGTCTACCTGCCGATCCCGACGGCGCATCACGCCGAATGGTCGATCCGAGCGGCGCAGGCGGGCAAACATGTTCTGTGCGAGAAACCCATCGCCCTGAGGGCCGAAGAGATCGATCCGATCATCGCCGCGCGCAACAGTACCGGCTGCCTGATTTGCGAAGCGTTCATGGTCGCTTATCACCCGCAATGGCACAAGGTACGCGATCTGATCGCCGAGGGTGCGATCGGTCGCCTGCGTCAGGTGACCGGCGGGTTTTCCTATCACCTGACCGACCCGGGCAACATGCGCAACCAGCCCGATCTGGGCGGCGGTGCCTTGCCCGATATCGGGGTCTATCCGGTGGTGACCTGTTTGCTGGCCACCGGTGCCGAGGCAGGTGAGGCGACCGGGCAGGTCGAATTCTCGCCCGAGTTTGGAACCGACATCTACGCCCGCGCCAATGTTGCCTTTGACGGGTTCAACCTGTCGTTCCACGTCTCCAGCCAGATGGCACTGCATCAGTCGATGCGGTTCATGGGAGAGGTTGGCTGGATCGACGTGCGCGCACCGTTCAACGCGGTGAATTATGACTATGCCGAGATTGTGCTGCACGACCAGAAAAACGCCACGCAGACGGTCTACAGGTTCGACGTGAACCAATATGAGCGTCAGGCCGATGCCTTTGTCGCCGCCTGCCGCGGGGATCACAGCACCATGTTCCCGCTGGAGATGTCCAAAAAGGTGCAGCAGGTGATCGACGGGATCTATGCCGCAGGTGGTCGGGCCTGAGCAGGGCGCCCTATAGGTTGCACTTGGCCTTGATCTCGGCGATGCGGGTATCCAGCTTTTTCCGGTAGTCGCCCGACAGGATTTCCAGCTTCTCGTTCTCGGTGTCTGTCGCAATCCCGAGAAGTGCACCTGCTGGCGTGATCGCTGTGGCCGAGATAAGCTCCTGGCTCTGCGCGTATTTCTTCTCCGAGTTCAAGGCGCGCAGATCACCTTCGGCCGTGGCGCAATTGACCGGCTTCGTCGATGGGTCCTTGAGCGGTCGCATGGAACATGCGGATGTGAGCAGGATCGCAGCAGCGGCGGTCAGCAGGAGAGTGGTCCTGCCTGTGGGGTTTCGCATTCTCTGGGTCGTCATCCTGGCCTCTTCCCTTCTGTTTATGGTTTCGCGCGACAGGTCGGAAACGCGGTCCACCCATCAATAGTCGCGTTCGAAGAACACGCCCAAGCCGGTGCTGCCGGTATTGTCGACGCTGCCCTTCAGCGTGATGCTGTCGGTCACATCCAGGTTCAGGTTCACCTCGGTCTCGCCTTCGGTATTGACCGTGAAATCTGTATAAAGCTCATCGCTCAGATACGCCCCCGCGCCGAACCGCCCGGCGCCACTTTCATCCGCTCCGACATCGACATTGCTGAGGCCGGTGCTTTCGCGCAGACCCTTGCTCGCGTCGCCGCCCGCACCGCTTAGCTGCGCCAGCGAGGTCGCCATCTGCGCCAGCACCAAAGGCGACAGTTGTGAGAAGCGGTTACCGAAGAGCAGCATCGCCAGCGCCTCTTCAGGGGGGCGTTCGGGATCGGAATAGACCTGAACTTCGGGCAGGTCGATCGGGCCCGAGATTTCCAGTGTCGCCTGTCCGTCCGAGGTGGTGGTGGTCGATTCGAACTCGATATAGGGGTCCAGATTGCCTTGCAGGGCGATGATCCCCTTGGTCAGTTCCAGCCGCCGCCCGAGCAGGTCCAGATTGCCGCGGATCAGCTCGATCTGGCCCGAGGGCGAGACCGAGGCGGTGGTGCCGCCGATGTTGATCGCGCCGCCCAGTTCCGCACTCAGCCCGCGCCCACGCACGAACATCTTGTTGGGGACCACGATGTCGATATCCAGTGCAGTCGTCGAATCTCCGCGCTCCTTGCCGTCATCGTCCCTGATCAGCCCGGCATGCAGCAGGGTCTGGTAAACCGCGCTGGATTCGCCCACATGGGTGATGTCGGGGATCGGGGCGGCGCTGGCTGAACCTGTGGCGGCATTGAGGTTGATATTGGTCTCGCCGACATCGACCCGCCCGGCGATGGAACTGTTGCCCGCCAGCGCGCCGGTGATGGCGATCTGGCCATTGGCCGAGGTTTCGTACAGCAGGTTGTCGGTCAGCACCAACTGGTTGAGCGCGATATTGATATCGGTGTTCAACGGCGGCGTCAGCTGAATCGGGCCGCTGACCTGAATGTTGCCGCCGGTGCGGATGGCCGCATTCATCGCAATGGTTGCGGCGCTGTTGGCCAATGTCACGGTGCCGTTGATACCGGTCAGTGTCTGGCGCGCGCCGGGGATGGCCAGCGCCGCGCCGTTGGTCGAAACGGTGCCGCTCAGCGCGTCAAGCGCGGGCTGACCCTTGAGCGCAAGATCGAATTGCGCGGTGCCGTCGATCTTGTTGGGCGTGATGAAATTGTTGGCGATGCCGATATTGATCCGTCCTTTGGCGGCCATGTCGGCATTGCCGGTCGTCTCGTCAAAGGTGCCGCTGAGCGTGGTCGAGACATCCGCCGGACCCGTGGCCTTGCCATCAATGGTCCAGACGCCGTCGTCGCGGCGTGCATTGCCGCTGGCTGACAGCGAGCCGGGGAAGTCGGGCACCAGCCGCTCGACCCGGTCGAGCCTGGCTTCGAAGTCGAAATCGGCATTGCCGTTCAGTTCGGCTGAACCGTCGAGCTTGGCAAAAGACGAATCCGGGCCGTTCAACTGGACAATGCCGTCAAAGCCCGATCCGGTGCGCGACACGTCCCCGTCAAGCTTCATCTGTCCCTTGGTCAGCGTGGTGATCCGGCCCACGTCATCCAATGTGGCGGTGAATTTCAGATTGCCGCCGGTCTGCTGCAAAGTGCCGCTGGCCTGAGCTGAAATCGCGGTGGCGTTGAGGTCGAAACTACGGATGTCCAGACCCTCAGTGGTATTTGCCGCATCTGCCGTCAGCGAAGTGCGCCCGGTGATCAGCTTGTCCAGCTGTTTGATCCCGCTGCGCAGGTTCTGCCCGTCCAGATCAAGCTGGATGTCGAAGGTCTGATCGGTCACCGCGCCCGAGCCGCCCAGTTTCAGCGCCACCGACCCGCCCAGATCGCGCTGTGCCAGCTGCGAAAAGACAGACAGGTCTGAGGCGCTGGCCTTGATGTCGCCCTTGGCGGCGATCTGCTGCGCTTCGATCCCAGACACGGTGAGCGCGCCGCTGGCCTTGAGCGTGTCGCCAGCAACATCGAAATCGCGGATGGTCAGCGTGTCATCGGCGTTGGCGGCGTCGACGGTGATCTTCAGATTGCCCGCAATCAGCGGGTCGATCTGCGCCATGCCGCTTTTCAGATCGCTGCCCGAAGCCTGCGCCTGAATATCAAAGCTGCGATCCTTGAGCGCGCCGCTGCCCTTGAGTGCTGCCGTCAGGCTCCCGCTCAGGTCGCGGCCCGCCAGATCGGAAAAGATCGACAGGTCTTTGGCGGAAAGGCTCACATCCGCCTCAGAGACAGCATATTCCCCGCTGTCGATCCCAGTCGCCATGCCCGTGGCCTCAGCCGAAAAACTGCGGCCATTGAGCTTGAAGTCGCGCAGGGTCAGGCCCGCGCTGTCATTCTTTGCGTCCAGTTGGATGCGTGTGTCGCCGATCAGCAGCGGATCGACCTGTGACAACCCGCTTTTCAGGTCGCGCCCATTCGCGCTCATCTGAATGTCGAAATGCTTGTCCTTAATCGCCCCGCTGCCTTCGACCTCGGCGTTGATCGCCCCGGCCAGATCGCGCTGCGCCAGTTTCGAGAACAGCGACAGGTCCTCGGCGGCCACTCTGGCACGTCCGTCGCCGCTGAAATCACCCTCGGATCCGGTCAGATTGGCGGCGGCGTCCACCGACAGCGTTTCGCCCGTCAGCGTGAATTGCCGGACCGTAAGCCCTTGGGTGTTGCGCAGCGCGTCCAGCGAGAATGAGACCGGGCCATCCAGCAGCGGGTCGATCTCGTCCATACCACTTTTCAGGCCGGTGCCGTCCGCGGTCAGCACAAAGTCGAAACTGCCGCCCAGCGGCGCGCCGGTACCGTCCAGATCGGCCTTGACCGACCCGGCCAGATCGCGCCCCGCCACGCCGGAAAAGCGCGACAGGTCCGCCGCGTCCAGTTTGACGGTGCCATCCATCTCGAAGCCGCTGTTCAGCCCCTTGATGTCCACATCCGCCTGTGCCGTAACATCGCCACTGTGCAGTTCGAACTCTGACAGTTTCAGCTCGCCATCGCCAAGCAGGTCAAAGAACCCGTCCAGCGTGATCGTGTCGCCCGCTGCCTGTGCCAGCGCCGTGTCACTGAAGCTCAACCCGTCCAGGGCGGCCTGCAGATCACCACTCAATTCCCTGGTACCGGATTGGTCCAGCGTGCCCTGCGCGCCAAGTTTCAGCTGGTCCAGCGACATGTCCGGCGTGGTGAGGGACCTGGCGCTCAGGTTGAGATACCAGCCCTCGCCGCTTGCCGCATCCAGCAACAGCGAAAACTCTGCGCCTTCCAGTTCGGTGACCGGATCGGCCACCGGCAGCACGACCGTATCGCCGTCGGGCGGGGTGATGCGGCCCTGAATGGCCAGTTTTTCCCACAGACCATCGGCGCTGCGTTCCACTTCGCCCTCAAGCCGCAGCGCTTGCGAGGTCAGGTCCAGTTCAGAGATCGACAACGCGCCATCCGGGTCACTGCGGCCATCGACGACAAGCCGCGTATCGGTGCCGAAAAACGGATCGAAGCGGGGTTGCAGGAATGGTGTCAGATCGCCGCCGACATCCGCCGAAAAGGCGATGCTGGTCTCATCTTCGGCGTCCGGCGTCGGCACACCCCGCAGCCTGACCTGACCCGAGACGCGTTCGGTCTCGTCGCTGGTCAGGCCGATATCGGCGGTGAAATCATCCACCGGGCCTTCGCCCTTGGCGCTCAGCAGCAAGGGAGGAGAGTCGGGCAATTTCAGCGCGGTCGAGATGATCCCGCCGGCATCTTCGATCACCTGCAGGTCCAGCGTTATCCGGGTGCTTGAATTGGCGTAACCGGCGGTCAGCTTGATACTGTCGCCGGGGCGATCCTGCCGGGTCACATCCAGATGGGTATCGAGCGTGCCATCGGCCAGCGACAGGTCGCCCTTGACTTCCAGCACAGCGGCGCGCCCGATCAGCGGCGCGCCCAGGCTCAGCTTGTCGACCCGCAATTCGCCGATATTGACGGCCACCGGCAGTTCAGGAACCTGAAAACTCGAGGCGCCCGGATCGGGGGGCGGGGTGTCCTGTTCGATCGGCTCGGGCGCGCGGGCAATGTCGATCTCTTCCGCCGACAGCGTGTTGACCGAAAACCGCCCCCGCAGCAGACCCAGCCGGTTCCAGTCCAGTTCCGCATTCTTGATCGTCAGCCAGACGCCGTCATCATCCGAAACGGTGATTTCCTGTATCGTGGCGCGCGAACTCAGCGCGCCCTCAAGACCCACCACTTTCAGATGGCGGCCATCGCCGGACAGCGTGTCCTCGAGGAAGTCTACAAGCAGGCCGCCGGTCTCTTCCTGGGCCGTGGCGGGGCCGGGAACCTGAGCAAGGCAGATCGTGACCGCGATTGCATATGTGGCTGGCCTGATCAAAATGCCTGTCCGATTCCGATATAGAATTGCAGCCCGTCACCGGTATCGCCGCTGACCGGCAGGGCAAGGTCGACCCGCAGCGGGCCGAACCCCCCCAGATCATACCGCAGGCCAAGCCCGGCGCCAGAGTGACTTTCCGAGTCGCCGGTCACGATGGCATCGGCGCCAATCATGCCATAATCATAAAAACCCACCAGCGAGATGCTTTCGGTGACGCGGCCGCGGACCTCGGCGGAGAGGCCCAGAAACGATTTGCCGCCCGCGACCTCGCTGCCCACAGGAATGCCAAGGCTTTCATAAGGCTGGCCCCGCACGGTACCGGCACCACCGGAAAAGAACAGATATTCGGGGGAAATCTCACTCAGCGCCGGGCCGCCCGCCGAGCCCCACTGAACCCGCCCCGCCAGCACCAGATTGCCATTTGACGCGACATCGAAATAGGTGCGGCCATCGGCGTAAAGCCGGGCGGCGGACTTGGTGCCGGAAATGCCCAGCAGCGGCGTGAACCGCCCGTCCAGAAAGAAACCGCGTGTCGGGTTGACCTTGTTGTCGCGGCGGTCCCATTCGGCACGGATCGGCAGCAGCAGATACCGGAACGGACGATCATCTCCGAACGCATCATCGGCCTTGGCGTCGCTGGCGGCCAGATAGGCCTCGGCAAAGAGCGTGGGCGAGAACGCCCGCCGCGCACCGATACCCAGAAGCAGGGTCGAGATGTCATAATGCTCGCGATTGCGCCGTTCCCACTGGGCCAGATAGAACATGCTGTCGTCCGGACCCAGCCGGTCGGGCATATCCAGCCGCATACCGACGCGCCCGTCGATATCCTCGTCGCCGCCGATATTGCGCAGCGCGGCTTCGAACTTGAACCTTGCAGCACGGCGGAACACGTTGCGGTGATACCAGGCGAAACTCAGGTCCATGCCCTGGTTCGACGAAATCTCGGCGCCGAAACTCAACCGTCTTGGCGGCATATCCTCGAAGGTTGCGTCGAAATCGAGGCTGCCATCGGGGTTTGCGGTCTCATATTCGGTGATACGGACACTGCTGAACGTGCCGGTGCGGCGCAGTCGGGTTCCAACCTGCTGGACCTGGGCGGGCGAATAGACCTCGCCGGTGGGAAAGCCTGCAATCCGGTAGATCGACTCGGGCCGGACGCGGGTGTCGCCCCTGATATGGAGCGTGCCGAAGGTCAGTTGCTGCCCCTCGGCCACGTCGATCTGCGCGTCCAGACGGGCCTGGGTGTGGCGGGCGGTGATCTTCTGACCGCCGATCGCGGCTTTGGGGTGGCCGACATCGCGCCACCCCTGCACGGCGGCGGTGGCGGCGCCCTGAATGGTGCCGGTGCTGGCCGGGCGGCCGGGGGCGAAATCAGCGGGCAATTCGGTGTCGCGCGCCAGCGGACCGATCTCTGCCGTGCCAAAGGTGAAGGCGGGGCCGGTCTTGACCGAGATATTGACCGACTTGACCGCGCCGGGGGTGTTCAGCGGGTCGATATCCGCCGCCTCCTGCCCGTCGAGGCGGATGTTCACCACCGGGCTGAAATACCCGGCATCATACAGAATCTGCACCAGCGTCCGATAATCCGCCAGCGCCGCCGACAGCAGTTCCAGAGGCGTGTCGAGGCCGCGCGCCTCGGCGTTCAGCACCGACGAGCCCTCTTCCAGCTTTTCGCGCAGATCCTCTGAGGCGCCGGGGGCTGACAGCGAGCTTTCCAACGCCCGGAGCGCCGCAGGTGACAGGGCCATACAGGTCACCACGCAGCCGAGGATAACCGCTCTCCACTTGCCGAGACCTGTCATGGTCTGCTCCGAATTGCCTCAACTCAATGCCGACGGTTTGCCGTTTTCACAGGCACCCGTGCTTACGCACCAGTTAACACATGCCAGACCCGTTTCGGAAAGGTATTTTAGGCCTGCTGACGGTTTCTTTCGGGTTTTCTGCGACAGGGAAGTTGTGTGGGCAGGCGGTTTCGCGGGGGACACACCTGTCTGATGCGGCATAGCCGCCATGCGTCTGGCGCGCAGCCCGGCGGCAAATCGCGCGAATTCAAGCCTCAAACGCTCTTTTGCCCGCGCGTCACCAGTGCAATGGCAAAGAGCGCCCTGTACATGCCGCGACCAAAGGTCTACACGCGCCTCTTTGGCTGGCCGGTGTAGTGATCTCGTGCCTCCAAAACAGGTAACGAAAAGAAGATGGACCGGCTGTGAAGAAAACTCTCGCTGAAGCGCTGGACGCGCGTGGATATACCTCTCTCACCGCCGTGCAAGAGGCTGTGACAGCCCCGGAAACCATCGGGCAGGATTTGCTGGTCTCGGCCCAGACCGGATCGGGCAAGACCCTTGGCTTTGGCCTGGCCATCGCGCCGGGTCTGCTGGGTGAGGGTGACGTGTTCGCGCCTGCCGATTCACCGCTGGCGCTGGTGATCGCTCCGACGCGCGAGCTGGCCATGCAGGTCAAGCGCGAACTTGGCTGGCTATTCGAGAATACGCGCGCCATCGTGACCTCGACCGTGGGCGGTATGGACATGCGCGACGAACGCCGCGCGCTGGCACGTGGCAGCCATATCGTTGTCGCCACGCCGGGGCGTCTGCGCGACCACATCATGCGCGGCTCGATCGACCTGAGCGGCCTGCGGGCCGTGGTGCTGGACGAAGCGGACGAGATGCTGGACCTGGGCTTTCGCGAGGATCTGGAGTTCATCCTGGAAAACGCCCCGGAAGAGCGGCAGACGCTTCTGTTCTCGGCCACGGTCCCCCCGGCCATCGCCAAGCTGGCGAAGAGCTATCAGAAGGATGCGCTACGGATCGCCACCACCAGCGGGGCCAGCCAGCACGCCGATATCGATTATCGTGCGCTGAAAGTGTCGGCGCGCGATGGCGAGAACGCGATCATCAATGTGCTGCGTTATTACGAGGCGCCCAACGCGATCGTCTTCTGCAACACCCGTGCGATGGTCAACCGGCTGACCACGCGCCTGTCGAACCGTGGCTTCTCGGTCGTGGCGCTGTCCGGCGAGCTGTCGCAGACCGAGCGGACCCATGCCCTGCAGTCGATGCGTGACGGGCGTGCCCGCGTTTGCGTGGCCACCGATGTTGCCGCGCGCGGGATCGACCTGCCGAACCTCGATCTGGTGATCCACGCGGAACTGCCCAGCAATCAGGAAACGCTGCTGCACCGCTCGGGCCGGACGGGCCGGGCCGGGCGCAAGGGTGTCAGCGCCCTGATCGTGCCACCCGCCGCGCAGAAAAAGGCCCAGCGTCTGCTGGGCTGGGCGAAACTGACGGCCGAGTGGGACGAAGCCCCCTCCGCCGAAGCGGTCTCGGCCCAGGACGAAGAGCGGATGCTGGCCAGCCCGGACTGGCAAGCGCCGGTCGCGGACTCGGATCTGGACATGGTCAAGACCCTGACCCAGGCCTTCACCGCCGAACAGATCGCGGCGGCCTATCTGCGGCTGTATCGCGAGCGGCACTCTGCCCCCGAGGAGCTTTCGGACATCAGCGAAGCGCCAAAACCGCGCGCGCCCTTTGGCCCCAGCGTCTGGTTCTCGCTGGAAGGCGGGCGCGCCGTGGATGCCGAGCCGCGGCGGTTGCTGCCGATGCTGTGCAAGCGGGGCAACATCTCGCGCGAGGATGTCGGTGCCATCCGTATTCAGCCAAAGGAATCGCTGATCGAAATGCGCGAAAGCGCGGTTCAGGGCTTTCTGGCGGCAATCGGCTCCGAGATGGTGCTGGAAGGTGGTGCCGCACTGACTCGGCTGGCGACCCCGCCGAAGCTGGATCGCGGCCCGCGTCACGACAGTCTGCGTCATGACAAACCCTCTGGCCCGCCCGCCCACAAGCGGCACGAGGCCGGGCCGCAGGCCAAAGGCAAAACACCGGGCACTACCCAGCCGGTGGATTGGAACGACGATCCGAAGCCGCGCGTGAAAAAGCCGAAACCGGGCGCGAAACTCGCGCATCGGAAGGGTTCCAAGCCGGCAGCGGCGCAACAGCAAGAGGCGGTCGTGGTGGAACCCGTGAAGCCGCGCAAACCGTCGGGCAGCGGGCCGAAACGCGCTGACGACAAAGGTGATCGCGCGCGCGGGCCCAAGCCTCCTGTTGGGAAATCGTCGAGCAAGAAGAACCGCGCGCGTCAGGCGGCTGCGGGCAAGCCCGGGGGTATGGGAGCCCCCAAACGCAAGGGCGGCAACAAGAAGAGGTAGCGGGGATCAGGCCATCAGCCGGGCCACATCCAGCATCCGCGCCGAAAAGCCCCATTCATTGTCGTACCAGCCAAAAATGCGCAGCTGCCGCGATCCGGTCATCCGGGTTTCGGGGCCAGCGATCACCAGCGATTCCGGTCTGGCGCGCAGATCGGACGAGACCAGCGGCAGGTCGGTCCAGCCAAGGATGGGCGAGGCGTCAACTGCGGCGCGCAGGGCGCCGAGGGTGCTTTCCTCGTCGCAATCCTGTGCCAGTTGCACCACCAGGTCGACCGCCGAGACGCTGGCGCTGGGCACCCGGACGGCGGCTCCGCTGATGCGCCCGGCCAGTTCCGGCAACACTTCGTTCACCAGATGCGTGGCGCTGGTGGTGGTGGGCACCATCGACATCGCCCCGGCACGCGACCGGGCCAGATCGCCGCGCGGCGCGTCGACCATGGGCTGGCTGTTGGTGTAGCAATGGATCGTCGTCATATGCGCGGTGTCGATCCCGGCGATCTGATGGATCATCTTGACCAGCGGCGCCAACCCGTTGGTGGTGCAGGACGCGTTCGAAACGATCTGCGCATCACCCAGTTGATCCTCGTTTGCGCCCAGCACGACCGTCAGTTCGGCACCGGGAGAGGGGCCGGAAATCAGCACCTTGCGCGCACCCGCCTGCACCCCCCGTCGGGCCACATCTGATGTGCGCGCAATACCGGTGCAGTCCAGCAATACGTCAACGCCGGCCAGGTCGATGCGGCTCAGATCGTCGCTATGGGTGAACGGAATGTGCAGCCCATCCACGACAAGCGTGTCCTGTTCCGTTTCGACCTGGCCCTGATAGGGTCCGAAGGTGCTGTCATACTGGAACAGATAGGCGCAGGTCTGAAGGGGGGCGATATCGTTGACGCACAGCAATTCGATGCCCGAGCCTTGGGGCAAAGCCAGTATCTGACGCAGTATGGTACGGCCGATGCGGCCAAATCCGTTGATCGCGAGTCTCATGCTGCAGATATGCCAGCGCTTGACCGGCAGCTCAACGACAGCGGCAATATTGATACAATTTAACCGGTTAGGATGTCACGAAGCAGGAGCGGCGGGGCACTGCACCTGGGCAAAGAACTGACCCGAGATGTTTTCGTACATCGTATTGCCCAGAACCCTGCATCCCGTTGCCTGGCTGATCGCGGCGCTGGCCTGCACCGGACGCGGTCGCGCCGGTGGGCCGAACGGGTTGAGGTTGTTCCTGTCGCGCGTCGCCCGATAGACAACCGGCGCATCCGACACTTGCCGCACGGCCCATGTCCGGCTCATGACCGAGACGTTCTTGCTGGGATAGGCGTTATGACCACCCGGCAGGGCGAATTGATCGCCGCACGCACCAAGGCCAAGCAGAACAGGAGCGACCAACAGGGCTGCACGAATCTTCATAAGTCATCTCCATGGATGCGGCATCTGCGTGAACCACAGCAAATTTTTCCCCTGCTGTGAAGCCCTTGCAGTGCGATGGGTGAAAGTCGCGTCTCAAAAAGCACGGGGTTTGGCTCGCCCATGACTTGATGTCGCATGGTTGAGTTCACCCAAAGATTGAAACTTGAGGCCACCGAGGCCATGTGAAATATGCCGGGACGGCCAGTGTGCTGCACTGTGCCGGCCAGCTTGGGTCAGATTGCGTGCTTGCTTTATGGTTGTGATGTTTTTGTTCGTTGTTCTGTGCCTGATCGGCGTCGGAGTGGCGTTGATACTGCCCGCATGGTCCAGCCTTCTTCTGCTTGCCGGTCCTTGTGCCGTGGCGGGTATTTTTGATCCTGCTTCACGACCACCTGCTGAATGCGCGTTCGGACGGGCGCGCCGCTATCGCACCCGCGAAACCGTCACGCAGCAATGGGCGGCAGGCGAATGCGAAGCGCGACAGATCAAAAAACTGGATCGTCCTTGATGGCTCGAACGTCATGTACTGGAAGGATGGGACACCGCAGATCGATACGGTGCGCGAGGTGGTCGATCACCTGACGCGGCTTGGATACGCACCCGGTGTGATGTTCGATGCAAATGCCGGTTACCTGATCTCGGGAACATACCGGCATGACGAACCTCTGAGCCGGATGCCGGGGCTGCCGGAGGAGCGGGTGATGGTGGTGCCCAAAGGGGTGCCTGCCGATCCCTATATCCTGACAGCCGCGCGGGATCTGGGTGCGGGGATTGTGACAAACGACCGCTACCGGGATTGGGTTGATGACCATCCCGAAATCACAAAGCCGGGGCATCTGATCCGGGGCGGCTACAGATCAGGGCGTCTGTGGCTTGACCTTGGGGTGGCCAAAAAACGAAAATCCACCGCCGACGCGGTGTCAGAGCATGTGTCCTGATTTTCGTCTCATGGCCCATGTCCTACGCCGCTGTTTTAAGGCGTAATTTGATCTGCGAACCGATTTGCGGCTTTCCGATTGCGCTCTGGACGACGCTGACGGTCCGTGCCAGCATGTCGGCAACGTATTTTACCCAAGAGCATGCCATGAAACAGATCATCCTGACGCTTTGTCTGAGTTTCGCCCTTGTCGGTCTGGCCGCCCAGTCGCAGGCCAAGCCGCTATCCCGAATCATCGCTGAAAGCGGGTTGTCGCCCGAGGATTTTCAACTGATGCAACAGGCGATGGGTCAGTTGGTGGTGAACGGCGTGCCACAGGTCGGCAAGACGGTGGCATGGGACAATCCGGCGACCAAATCCAGCGGCTCGGTCACCTTGCAGGAGATGCGCGATAATTGCGGGTTCCTGCAACAGCTCGCGCATCCCAAAGGAGCCGAACAGCCGGTGCAGATTCGCAGCCGCATGTGCCAGCAGGCCGATGGCAAGTGGTTGCTTGTGCCCTGAACCTGCTTGAGATGCGTGGTAGTGAGAGCTTGCGCCAGTGGCGCGCTGCACCATAGGTTTGGCGCTGCCGATTGGGGCAACACGCGATAGGTCGAGGGGATACCGCATGAAATTTACCGAAGAACATGAATGGCTGATTGCCGAAGACGATGTGGTGACGGTGGGCATCACCGCTCATGCCGCCGAACAGTTGGGCGACATCGTCTTTGTCGAACTGCCCGAGATCGGCACCGAAGTGGCCAAGGATGACGAGATCGTGGTGATCGAAAGCGTCAAGGCCGCGTCGGACATCCTTGCACCGCTGGATGGCGAGGTTGTCGAGGTGAACGAGGCGCTTGCCGACGAACCCGGCAAGGTCAACGAAGACCCGACCGGTGCGGGGTGGTTTTTCAAGCTTAAGGTCTCGGACATGTCACCGATGGATGATTACATGGACGAGGCTGGCTATAATAAATTCATTGGCTGACCGGGCGCGCTGCGGCGGACCGGGCTGTTTCCAGAATGAGGCGGACCAAAGGCCCGCCGCTTTTTTGCTGGCCTGTCCTTGCGGACAGGCGCTGGCGCTTCAGGTTGGCCTTGCGCCCTGAAATCAGTAGCCGCGCCTGCGGTCGACCTCATGCAAAAGCGCCTCATCCGCGATCAGGCGGCGCAGGTTTTCGGCCACGTCCTTCAGGGCATCCCCAAGATGCCAGCCCGACACATGGGGTGTGAGGGTGACATCTGGATGCTGCCAAAGCGGGTTGTCAGCGGGCAGCGGCTCCCGGCTGACCACGTCCAGCACCGCGTGGCCGGGCGTCCCACCGTCCAGCGCTCGCAGCAGCGCGGCCTCGTCGATCAGGTCACCGCGCCCGGCATTCAGCAACTGGCTGCCCGGCTTCATCGAGGCGAGCATGCGCGCATCGAAAAGCCCTGTCGTCTCGGGCGTGCTGGGCAGGATGGCGCAGACATGGTCGCAGCCCGCCAGCATGGCGGGCAGGGCGTTTTGGCCGTGGTGGCAGGTCACGCCGGGCAGCGATTTCGGCGATCGGCTCCAGCCATGGACCTGGAACCCGAACTGACCCAGCAGCCGCGCGGTCAGGCCGCCGATATGGCCCAGCCCAAGGACGCCCACCACCGTGTCGGACGTCACGCGGGGCGCTGTCGGAGACCAGTCCGCCCGCGCCTGCTGGCGGCGAAAGCGGTCGCCCTGACGCTGCGCGTTCAGGATATAGGTCAGGAACCACTCGGCGATTTCACGCGCCGGCGCTTCGGGTTTCAGCCGCGCGACGCGGACATGATCGGCCAGCGCCGGATGGCGGACGATGGTTTCCACGCCCGCACCAAGTTTCTGCACCAGTTTCAAATTGGGCAGCCGGTGTGGCAAATCCGGGTCCAGCTTGGACACGGCCAGCATCGCCACGTCACTCAGATCGCCCGGGTCGGCCAGCGGCCGCACATCCGCGCGTGGATCATGGGCGCGCACGGCTTGAGCGATTTCCGCATCCGTCATCCATCCGCTTTGGCCGACATTGATCAACAGCGCCATGGGGGTGCCTCCTTTCTTTGGTGGGGTGACATATCGTCACCCAACTGGACATTCGCCGCCCAGCTAAGTCATCCTCCGGTCAAACGTAAAGCCCGGTGATCCCGGCAGAGGAGAGATGTCATGACGATGAGCTTTGGGATGCGGGACCAACACCGCGCGCTTCTGGACCGGGTCAGCACGATGATCCGCGACGAGGTCATGCCGCTGGAAGAGGAATATCAGAGCGAGGTGGCCAAGGGCGACCGCTGGCAATACACCGAGCGTCAGACCGAGATCCTCGAGGGGTTGAAGGCCAAGGCCAGGGCCGCGGGGCTGTGGAATTTCTGGCTGACCGACAGTGACCGGGGATTCGGCCTGACCACGGTTGAATATGCCTATTTCGCCGAAGAGATGGGCAAGACCCCGCTGGGGGCCGAGGTGTTCAATTGCTCGGCGCCTGATACCGGCAATATGGAAGTCTTTGAACGCTACGGCACCGACGCCATGAAGACCAAATGGCTGGCGCCGCTATTGGAGGGTGAGATTCGCTCGGCCTATCTGATGACCGAGCCGGATGTGGCCTCCTCCGATGCCACCAACATCTCGATGTCCTGTGTGCGGGACGGGGCGGAGTATGTGCTCAATGGCGAGAAATGGTGGGCCTCGGGCGCGGGCGACCCGCGCTGCCGGGTCTATATCGTGATGGTGCGCACCGGCGATGACGAGGTGCCCAAACACCAGCGCCATTCGATGATCGTGGTGCCCGCCGACACACCCGGTATCGAGGTGCTGCGCCCGATGCAGGTCTATGGTCACGATGATGCGCCGCACGGGCATATGCATATCCGATTCACCAATGTGCGGGTTCCGGTCGAAAACATCCTGCTGGGTGAAGGGCGCGGGTTCGAGATTGCGCAAGGCCGTCTGGGGCCGGGCCGCATACATCACTGCATGCGGGCCATCGGGCAGGCGGAAACCGCGCTGGAACAGATGTGCAGACGCGCGTTGCAGCGCGAGGCGTTCGGCAAGCGGCTGGCGCAGCTTGGCGCGAATTACGACATCATCGCCGAATGCCGGATGGAGATCGAGATGGCGCGCCTGCTCTGCCTCAAGGCGGCGTGGTACATGGATCAGGGCGATGCGCGCGCTGCGGCCCCGTGGATTTCGCAGATCAAGGTGATCGCGCCGCGCGTGGCGCTCAAGGTGATCGACGAGGCGGCGCAGATGTTCGGCGCGCAGGGCATCAGCCAGGATACCCCGCTGGCCACCGCCTGGACCCATGTGCGCACGCTGCGCCTGGCTGACGGTCCGGACGCGGTGCATCGGCGGCAGGTTGCCCGGACCGAGCTGCGCAAATACACGCAGGAGAAAGTCTGAACCACATATCGTTGCGCCACGGCGGGGGTCGCCCTATCTTCGGCGCATGAAGCGCGTATTGCCTCTTGTCCTGAGCCTTTTGCCGGTCGGTCTGACCGCGCATCCGCATGTCTTCGTGGATACCGGGATTGAGGTGATCTTTGATGATCAGAACCGGCTGACCCATGTGCGCGTCACCTGGGCCTACGATGATTTCTACTCGCTTTTGATCCTGGAAGATTTGCAGTTGGACCCGGATGCCGACAACGTCCTGACCCCGGAGGAGAGCACCCGTCTGACCGGGTTCGACATGAACTGGGTGCCGGGGTTCACCGGCGATCTGGATGCGCGGCTGGGTGGTCAGGTGCTGAAACTCTCGGGGCCGCTGGAGCCGACGGCAGAGCTGCGCGACGGGCGCATTGTAACCTCGCATCTGCGCGAGGTGACGGGGCAACCGACCACGCTGGGCGAGACGCTGTCACTCAGGGCGTATGACGAGAGCTATTACACCAGCTATGACCTCACATTGCCGGTGCAGCTGATCGGGGCCGAGACCTGCATGATCGACCGGATCGATCCCGATATCGACCAGAAGCTGAGCGATATGCAGGCCTTTTTGCTGACCTTGGATGCCAATGCCGATCTGGAAGAGAACGACATTCCCATGATCGGCGCGGAATTCGCGACCGAGATCCGGATCACATGTCCAAATTCCTGATCCTGCCGGTTGGTGCCGTCGCCGCGTTTTTGTTGTGGTTCTGGATCGGGGGCGGCTTTGACCAGCTCGCGCTTTGGGCCGCCGGTGAACAGCGCGCGTTCCAGAACCAGATCGCGGGCGCGTTGCGGGGCTTGCGGGCGGGGCATGATGGTGCGCTCTGGCTCTTGATGGGGCTTTGTTTTGCCTATGGGTTCTTTCATGCGGTGGGGCCGGGGCACGGCAAGGTGCTGATCGGTGGCTACGGGCTGGGCCGCCGCGTGCCCTGGCTGCGGTTGAGCGTGATATCGTTGCTGGCCAGCCTGGGGCAGGCGGTCACGGCGGTGATGATCGTCTATGCCGGGGTGTTCCTGTTCAACATGACCCGCGAGCGGCTGATCGGCGTGACCGAGGATGTCATGGCGCCGGTCAGCTACGGCGCGATCGCGCTGGTCGGGCTCTGGCTGGTCTGGCGCGGAATGCGGCGGCTGATGCGTCAACGCGACACGCATGCGCATGACCACGGTACCTGCGAAAGCTGTGGCCACAAACATGGCCCCGATCTGGATGAGATCGATCAGGTCTCGACCCCGCGTGAGGCGTTGGCACTGATCGCAAGTATCGCGATCCGGCCCTGCACCGGCGCGCTGTTCGTGCTGCTGATCACTTGGCAGATGGGGATCGCGGGGGCCGGTATCGCCGGGGCCTTCGCCATGGCACTGGGCACCGCAACCGTGACAATCACGGTCGGTCTTGCTGCGACTGGCATGCGTGGCGGTATCGTCGGGTCCGCCACCGCGTTCCAGCAGGCGGCACGGGTGCTGCCGCTGGTCGAACTGATGGCGGGGCTGGTTGTGGCGGTGCTGGCGGGTGGTCTGATGATGCGCGCGCTCTGAGCGGTATCAGCCAAAGACCGGCTCGGGATAGCGGACCTGCGCCAGATAGAGCCCCTGTGGCGGGCAGACTGGCCCGCAAGCGGCACGGTCGCGGGCCTCCAACGCATCGCGCACATCCTCTGGTGTCCAGGCGCCTGCGCCCACACGCTCCAGCGTGCCGACAAAGCTGCGCACCTGATTGTGCAGGAAGCTGCGGGCGCGGACGTGGAAATGCATCTCGGGGCCGGAGAAGCCTGCGACCGGCTCGATGCGCAATTCATCCAGCGTCTTGACCGGGCTTGCCGCCTGACAGATCGACGAGCGGAAGGTGGTGAAATCATGCCGCCCCAGCAAAAGGTCCGCCGCCCGCTGCATGGCAGCCACATCGAGTTGATGGTTGACCCGCCAGACCTGACCCGCCTCATGGGTGGCGGGTGCGCGGCGCATCAGGATGCGAAACAGATAGCGTCGTTCAACGGCTGAGAACCGCGCGTGCCAGTCATCCTCTACCCGCGCCGCGGCGACAATGGCCACGGGCTGCGGTTTCAGATGATGGTTCAGCGCCTCGGAGAGCCGGAACGGGTCCCACTCCTTGACCAGATCGCAATGCGCCACCTGACCCAGCGCATGCACGCCCGCATCAGTGCGGCCTGCGGCGGCTATCGTATGCGCACCCGGTTCCAGACGGGCCAGCGCCGCCTCGATCGCGCCTTGCACCGAAGGCTGATCCTTCTGGCGCTGCCACCCGGCAAAGGGCGCGCCCTGGTATTCGACATTCAACGCAAAACGTGGCATGGCCGCGCAGGTACCCAACCGTCGCAATGATGTCCAGCGGGCAAGGGGTGCCGCTCCGCGCTCGGAGGCGACGCAATCCGGGTATTTCGGCATTTTGCGGCCCGACCACCTTGCGACCTTTTGATAGCATGTTGCGTGCCCGGGGCCATGACCCGGCGAGTTCACTGAACCCGCGTTATTTGCCGATTCAGGGTACGGCCCGCTCATGGAATTGATCGTGGTAAGCCGTCTATCGCTGAATGGTGATCGGTCCGGAGCCTTCACGCGCGGTGGTTCTGAACGGGTGCTTGCCGAATTGACGTCGCGGCATTGTCGGGGAACTTGCTTCCCATGTTCAAAGAGACAGATACAAAAGATTGCATCGAAGGAGAGCCAAATTTCACGAGCTATGCTCCTGACTGAAAACCGCAGGTCGGTGAGACGGGTTTGCACTTCGCGATGATCCGGATCCACTCAGGCCTGCGCAACCAAGGTGCGACGAATTGAGGAAAGCAGATATGGAAAGCATCGACATCGTGATCGTCGGGGCCGGGTTTGGCGGTATTGGGCTGGGGCACAAGCTGAAAGAGGCCGGTCTGGACAGCTTTCTCATCCTCGAAAAAGCAGATGAGGTGGGGGGCACATGGCGGGACAACACCTATCCCGGAGCCGAATGCGACGTGCCGTCGTTCTTCTACAGCTATTCTTTCGCGCCAAATCCGGACTGGCAGCACAAATGGTCAAAGCAGAGTCAGATCTTTGACTATCAAAAAAAATGTGCCAGGGATTTCGGGCTTTACCCGCATATCCGCTTTGGCCAGGAAGCCAAAACCGCCAGTTTCGACGAGGCCACGGGCCGCTGGACGGTCACCACCGACACAGGCGACCGGATCGACTGCCGGCACTTCATCTGCGCGCTGGGGCAGTTGCACCATCCCAGTATCCCGAAGGTCAAAGGTCAGGACGATTTCGAAGGGCAGCAATTCCACTCGGCGACCTGGCCAGAGGGCGTTGACCTGAAGGGCAAGAACGTCGCCGTCGTGGGGAATGCGGCCAGCGCCTTGCAGTTCATTCCATATGTGGCCGAACAGGCCACAAAGGCGACCGTCTATCAGCGCACGCCGAACTGGGTTATGCCAAAGGGCAACCGGCCCTATACGGCGTTTGAAAAGTGGCTTTCGCGCCATGTGCCGCCGCTCGCCCGGCTGTATCGATTGGGGCAATGGCTGCGCACCGAATATGTGGTCTTTCCGATTATCGCCGGGTCCAGACCACATCAGATGCTGGGCCGGAGCCTGTTTCGACGCAATCTCAACAAGGCGGTCTCTGACCCCGAACTGCGGGCAAAGCTGACACCCGACTATCCGCTCGGGGCCAAACGTCTCCTGATTTCGGATACGTTGTTTCCAGCGCTGGCCCGTGACAATGTCGAGGTGGTGACCGAGGGCATCGACCATATCTCGGCCGATGGGATTACCGACAAGAGCGGGACGTCGCGCCCCCACGATTTCATCATCTATGGGACCGGCTTTCAGACCAATCCCTTCATCCAGTCCATCGATGTGACCGGTCGGGGTGGCAAAACGCTGCGTGAGGTCTGGAAAGAGGGCGCGCGGGCCTATCTGGGCATCGCGGTGCCGGGGTTCCCGAACCTGCATATGCTTTATGGTCCCAACACCAATACCGGGCATTCTTCTGTCGTCTATATGATGGAGGCGCAGATCGGCTATATCGTGCAGCTCATTCAGCAAGCCTCGACCAAAACCGCAGAGGTCCGCGAAGATGTCGCGACCCGCTTCGACACCGAAATGCAGACCCGTCTGACGCAGTCGGTCTGGGACAAGATCGAGACAAGTTGGTACAAGGATGGCGGGCGCATCACCAATAACTGGCCCGGGTCCGGCAGGGAATACCACCGCCGGACCAAACGGCTTGTCCCACAGGACTTTGTCTTCTCAGACCCGCAGGGAGACTGAGGTGCCGGCAGGGCTTGATGCGATGGTTGCGGCATTGACCCGGCCCATGCGTGACACTTTGTACGAAACCGAGCCTCGCAAAGTACGCGATTGCCACCTATCTTGACCCCGAACAGTCAGAGGCAGCGGTTTGGTTCTATCTTCAATTGCCGACACTTTGGTGCGCGGTGTCGAAAATGCCGGGGATGCGGTCTCGGAAGCGCTGTTCGAACCGGTGATCCGGCTGGGCGTGACCGGATTGGCGCGTTCGGGCAAAACGGTGTTCATCACCTCGCTGGTGGCCAACCTGTTGGACCGGGAGCGGATGACCGGGCTTGCGGCGGCGCAGGAGGGCCGGATCGAGGCCGCCTATCTGCAGCCGCAGCCTGATGATACCGTACCGCGCTTCGATTATGAGACCCATCTGGCCGCGCTGACCTCGGACGCGCCACGCTGGCCCGACAGCACGCGGGCAGTGTCGGAACTGCGGCTGTCGCTCAGAGTGCGGCCATCAGGTTTGTTGTCGGGGCTGTCGGGGCCACGCACCGTTCATGTCGACATCGTCGATTACCCCGGCGAGTGGCTGCTGGATCTGGCGCTGCTGGAGAAATCTTATGCCGACTGGTCGCATGAGGTTCTGAGTCGTATCCGGACACGCGATTGCGCGGCGGGTTTCCTTGCGCATCTGCAGGGAATGGACCCGGACGCAGAGCATGACGAACCCACTGCGCAGGCTTTAGCGCGTGTTTTTTCCGACTACCTTATGGCCGCACGCGATCAGGGCCATTACGATTGTACTCCGGGCCGGTTCCTGTTGCCCGGCGACCTTGACGGCTCACCGGTGCTGACCTTCGCGCCCTTGCCGGTCGACGGGCCTGCGCCGCGCAAGTCGCTGCATCGCGAGATGGAGCGGCGGTTCGAGGCCTATAAATCGCAGGTGGTCAAACCGTTTTTCCGCAACCATTTCGCCCGGATCGACCGGCAGGTTGTGCTGGTTGATGCGCTTGGCGCGATCCATCGCGGCCCGCGCGCGGTCGAGGATCTGCGGCGCGGGATGGGGGATATCCTCTCGGCCTTCCGGCCCGGTCGCAATGCCTGGCTGTCGCGCCTGCTCCTGGGCAAACGGGTCGAGAAAATCCTGTTTGCGGCCACAAAGGCAGACCATCTGCATCACATCCAGCACACCCGCCTGACCGCGATCATCGAGGCGATGACCCGCGACGCGCGCGACCGCGCCCGTTTTGCGGGCAGCGAGACGGCGGCGCTGTCCATGGCCTCGCTGCGGGCGACGACCGAAGAGATGCGCGAGCATCAGGGCCGGGACCTGCCCTGCGTGCGGGGCCGGTTGCTGGAGAGCGGCAAACAGGCGGCTTTCTACGCCGGAGACCTGCCCGAGGACCCCTCGCATTTGCTGGGTCCGGCGCGGGATGGCGCCAGCGAGTGGCTCTCGGGCGACTATGAGGTGATGAGCTTTGCACCGGCGCGCCTGACGCTCAGGCCGGGCGAGGGGCCGCCCTCTATCCGGCTGGACCGGGCAGCGCAATTCCTGATCGGAGACCGGCTGTGAACGTGCTGTTGCGACAGGCGCACCCCACCGATGCGGGCCGGACCGGCGACATTCTGCACGGCTTCACGCGCGACAATGACTGGATGCCCAACCTGCACAGCGGGGCGGAAACCATCGCCTTTTGCGGGACAATGATTGCGCGCGGCTGGGTGACAGTGGCCGAGTCGGACGGCCAGGTCGCAGGGTTCCTGGCCCGCGATGGCGCGCTGATCCATTCGCTCTACATGTCGCGCGGCCTGCGCGGTCAGGGCATCGGCGCGCGCCTGTTGGCGCAGGCCAAGGCGCAAAGCGACCGGCTGGAGCTGTTTGCGTTTCAGGCCAATCCCGGTGCGGCGCGGTTCTATTTGCGTGAGGGGTTTGTCGAGGCCGCCCGCAGCGATGGACGCGGCAATGATGAAAACCTGCCCGATATCAAGTTCGTCTGGTCCAGAGAGGCAAGAGAGACATGACCAAAGGCCCGGTTCTGATCGACCTCGAAGAAGAGGATGCCCCGGCGCCCAGCGTCACCGATGCGCCGCCTGTTCCCGATGCCGGGCGGGCCATGCAATTGGCGGCGCAGGTGGCTGCGCGACCGCCCTCGCGGCTGTCGCGCTGGTTCTGGGGTCTGCTTCTGGCCGTGATCGGCGCGATGGTCTCGGTTGCGGCGTGGGATTTCGTCAACGGGTTGCTGGCGCGGGTGCCGATGCTGGGCTGGGCGGTCTCTGGCCTGTTGGGGGCTCTGGTCCTTGTCGGCGTGATCCTGGTGATCCGCGAATTGGCGGCGCTGGGCCGGTTGCGCCGTGTCGACGGGTTGCGTCAGGCGGCGTCTCAGGCACTGGCCGCGCATGACCTGAACCAGGCGCGCGCGGTCACCGACCGGATCGAACGGCTCTACAAGGGGCGCGAGGACACGACCTGGGGCCTGCAACGCCTGGCCGAGCGCAAGGCGGATCAATTCGATGCGGATGCGTTGATGCAACTGATCGAGGATGAGGTGCTGGCCCCCCTCGACGCCGCCGCCAGCCGCGAGGTCGAACAGGCCGCCCGTCAGGTCGCGACCGTCACCGCGCTGGTACCGATTGCGCTTGCCGATGTCATCACCGCATTGGCGGCCTCGGTCCGGATGATCCGCCGCATTGCCGAGATCTATGGCGGGCGCGCCGGTCTGCTGGGCAGTTGGCGGCTGACCCGCGCGGTCTTTACCCATCTGGTGGCCACCGGCGCGGTGGCGGTGGGCGATGACCTGCTCGAACCGTTGCTTGGCGGTTCACTGCTCAGCAAACTGTCGCGCCGCTTTGGCGAGGGGCTGGTCAACGGGGCCCTCAGCGCCCGCGTCGGCGTGGCCGCCATGGAGGTCTGCCGCCCGCTGCCTTTTTCCAAACGTCACAAACCCGCCGTGCGCAGCATCGTGAAACGGGCGCTAAGCAGCGTGTTCTCGCGAAGCTGACTTTGCGGTCCGGTGTCGCGCGCCGTTTTGGCGGGTTTCCAATCACTTGCCACTCTGTAGATTGACTGAGAGCAGACCGTGATCGGAGAGAAGCAAGTGTCCTCTCATGTACTTGTCTTAGGTGCCTATGGCTTCATCGGAAGCGCCGTTGTCAGGACGTTGAAGCAGTGTGACCACACGGTCACCGGCGTGGCCCGTCGCCCGCGCGTCGCCGCGCGTGTGTTACCCGGTGTGCCCGTCAGGGTCGCTGATCTGAGGGCACTTACCGCCCCGGCAGACTGGTCCGATCCGCTGCAGGATATTGACGTGGTCATTAATTGCGCCGGGGCGTTGCAGGATGGCGGCGAGGATGATCTGGAGGCCGTCCATCACCATGCTATCGCGGCCCTAGGCACGGCCTGTGCGCTACGCGATATCGCCGTGATCCAGATTTCCGCAGGGGGCGCCCAGCCGGGAGCGTCTACGGAATTCATGCAAAGCAAAGCGCGCGGAGATGCGGCCCTGCGCCGCTCCGGCGTCTCGTTGCATCTATTGCGGCCTGGGCTTGTGATCGGGCAGAGCGCCTATGGCGGAACCGCTCTGCTGCGGATGCTCGCCGCCATTCCCTATGTCCAACCCCTCGCTTTGGGCCAGGTTCCGGTCCAATGTGTCGGGATGTCGGACCTGTGCCGCGTGATCGCTGACGCGGTTAGCGGCAGCTTGCCATCGGGCGAATACGATCTGGTGGAGGACAACCCGCGCGATCTGGCCGGTGTTGTGGAACTCACACGGGTCTGGCTGAGGTTTAGGTCGGCGAGATGGGAGATTGATCTGCCGGGCTGGATGACAACCGTAATTTCGCGATGCGCCGATATGCTGGGCCATTTGGGCTGGCGCTCTCCCTTGCGGGGAACCGCGTTGACGGTGCTTCGCGAGGGCGTCACCGGTGATCCGCGTGCCTATGCGGCAACCGGTGAGCGCATCCACTCTCTGCCCGAAATCTATGCGCGCTACGAGTGCACCCGGGCCGAGCGGCAGGCGGCGCGGCTGTCGCTGCTGATGCCGTTGATTTTGGCGGTGCTCTGCTTGTTCTGGTGCCTGTCGGGCGCCATTGGTCTGTTGCGGGCAGACACCGCGGCAGAGGTACTGCGCGAGACGGGATGGGGCTCATCCCTTGCTGTCGCGGCGGTCATAATATGGTCCTGTGTCGATCTGGTTCTGGGTGCCGCGCTTTTGTGGCGGCGGTGGGCAGCGCGGGCTTGTATGGCGCAGCTGATAGTCTCGGGCACGTATCTTCTTGCAGCGAGCCTTATGGTCCCGCAGCTTTGGGCGGACCCGTTGGGACCGCTGATCAAGGTTCTGCCTGCCGCGATGCTCTCGGTTGTACTCTATATGTTGCTGGAGGACCGATGATTGATCCGGACATGATCCTGCGATGGCTGCATGTGATCGGAGCCTGCGTTCTGCTCGGCACTGGTGCCGGGATCGCCTTTTTCATGCTGATGGCAGTGCGCAGCCGCAACCCCGTTGTGATCGCCGAAGTGGCCACCATCGTTGTGTTCGCCGACCTGATCTTTACGGCGATTGCGGTGATTGCCCAGCCGGTGACAGGCCTGCTGATGGCGCACCGGTTGGGATGGGATCTGAGCGAGGGCTGGTTGCTGGTCGCGATCGGGCTCTATGTATTTACCGGGCTGTTCTGGCTGCCGGTTGTATGGATACAGCTGCGTCTTCGCGATCTGGCGCGTTTGGCAGCCGCGCAGGATGCGCCCCTGCCGCAGGATTTCGACCGTCTATTCCGAATATGGGTACTCTGCGGCGTCCCGGCCTTCCTTGCGGTTCTGGCGATCCTGTGGTTGATGCTGGCCCGGCCGGATATCCCGCTATGGACGTGAAAGTGACCGCTTTACCCCGCCCCGCCCGCGCCATATAAGGTGGCCATGTCCTGTCTGAAGGCCATCATTATTCGAATTACAACCCCGGCGCTCTGATCTGACGAGACGCCGGGCAAAGGTGTTTGAGACTTCGCGCCGACCGAACATCCAATCCATATGCCATCGACAAGGACGCCACCCATGTGCGCCGACACGACCCAGACGCCCGATTACAAAGACACGCTGAACCTGCCCAAGACCGACTTTCCCATGCGCGCAGGTCTGCCCAAGCGCGAGCCCGCATGGCTTGAACGCTGGGAAAAGATCGGCGTCTATGACCGCCTGCGTGAAAAAGCCCTCGCCCGGACGGGCGAACATGACAAGACCCGCACGCCCTTTACGCTGCATGATGGCCCTCCTTACGCCAACGGTCACCTGCATATCGGTCACGCGCTGAACAAGACCATCAAGGACATGATCGTGCGCAGCCACCAGATGATGGGCCATGACGCGCGCTATGTGCCGGGCTGGGACTGCCACGGTCTGCCGATCGAATGGAAGATCGAGGAACAGTACCGCAAGAAGGGCAAGAACAAGGACGAGGTGAATGTGGTCGATTTCCGTCAGGAATGCCGCAAGTTCGCCGAGGGTTGGATCGATATCCAGCGTGAAGAGTTCAAGCGTCTGGGCATCACCGGCAACTGGGCCGATCCCTATATCACCATGGATTATCATGCCGAGGCCGTGATCGCGGATGAGTTCATGAAATTCCTGATGAACGGCACGCTCTATCAGGGGTCGAAACCCGTGATGTGGTCGCCGGTCGAGAAAACCGCGCTGGCCGAGGCCGAGGTCGAGTATCACGACAAGGAAAGCTTCACCATCTGGGTGAAATTCAAGGTCGTGAATGCAGGCGATCTGGACGACTCCTATGTGGTGATCTGGACCACCACGCCCTGGACCATCCCGTCGAACAAGGCAGTGGTCTATGGCAAGGACATCTCCTATGGCCTCTATGAGGTCACCGGTGCGCCCGAGGAATGCTGGGCCGCTGCTGGCGACAGGTTCCTGCTGGCCGACAATCTGGCCGCAGATGTTCTGGGGCGCGCGCGTTTGAATGACGATCAGTGGACCCGTGTGCGGGACGTCCCCTCCGACGAGCTGAAGGGCGTTCAACTGACCCACCCTCTGGCTGGCGCCGAAGGTGGAAACGGCGAATGGGACGACCTCCGCGATTTCCGTGCGGCTGAGTTCGTGACCGATACTGAAGGTACCGGCTTTGTTCACTGTGCGCCCTCGCACGGGATGGAAGAATTCGAGCTCTACCGGGATCTGGGCATGCTGGAACAGGTCATCACCTATAACGTGATGGATGACGGCGGATTCCGCGCCGATCTGCCGTTCTTCGGCGGCACATTTATCCTGTCCCGCAAGGGCGGCGAAGGGGATGCCAACAAGGCCGTCATCGACAAGCTGGTCGAGGTCGGTGGGCTGCTGGCGCGCGGCAAGATCAAGCACAGCTATCCACATTCCTGGCGCTCGAAGGCTCCGATCATCTATCGCAATACGCCGCAATGGTTTGCCTCGGTCGACCGCAAGCTGGAAGACGGCATGGGCGCGTTGGGCGACACCATCCGCACCCGCGCCCTGCGGTCCATCGATGAATTGGTGAAATGGACGCCGCAAAAAGGTCGTAACCGCCTGCACTCGATGATCGAGACGCGCCCGGACTGGGTTCTGTCCCGCCAGCGTGCCTGGGGCGTGCCGCTGACCTGTTTCACCAAGAAAGGTGCTTTGCCCACCGACGCGGATTACCTGCTGCGCAGCGAAGACCTCAACGCCCGTATCAAGGCGGCGTTTGAGAAGGACGGCGCGGATATCTGGTACACTGACGGTTTCAAGGCGCAGATGCTGGACGGTATCGCCAACCCCGACGACTACGATCAGGTGTTTGACGTGCTGGACGTGTGGTTCGACTCTGGCTCGACCCATGCCTTTGTTCTGCGCGACCGTGAGGACGGGACCGAAGATGGTATCGCCGATGTCTATATGGAAGGCACCGACCAGCACCGCGGCTGGTTCCATTCCTCGATGCTGCAGGCCTGCGGCACCAAGGGCCGTGCACCTTATCGCAACGTGGTGACCCATGGCTTCACGCTGGATGCCAAGGGCAACAAGATGTCCAAATCGCTGGGCAACACCATCGTGCCGGAAGAGGTCATCAAGCAATACGGCGCTGATATCCTGCGCCTGTGGGTGGCCCAGACCGATTACACCGCCGATCAGCGGATCGGGCCGGAGATTTTGAAAGGCACGGCCGACAGCTATCGCCGCCTGCGTAACACCATGCGCTTCATGCTGGGCTCGCTGGCGGATTTCTCGGAAGCCGACCGGATCGAACCCGCCGACATGCCGCGTCTGGAACGCTGGGTGCTCAGCCGTCTGGCCGAACTGGATGAACAGGTGCGCAAAGGGTATGCGGCGTTTGATTTCCAGGGTGTGTTCAGCGCGGTGTTCACCTTTGCCACGGTGGATCTGTCGTCTTTTTACTTCGACGTACGCAAGGACGCGCTTTATTGCGATGGAGACAGCCTGCGCCGTCGTGCCGCGCGCACCGTGCTGGATATCCTGTTCCACCGCCTGACCACATGGCTGGCGCCGGTGCTGGTCTTCACCATGGAGGAGGTCTGGCTGGAACGTTTCCCGGGCGAGAACGGCTCGGTCCATCTGGTGGATTTCCCGGACACACCTGCTGACTGGCGCAATGATGAGCTTGAGGCCAGCATGGCCAAGATCCGCCGCGTCCGCCGCGCGGTGACTGCCGCGCTGGAGGTGCAGCGTCAGGACAAGGTGATCGGATCCAGCCTTGAGGCTGCGCCGATCGTGCATGTGGAAGACGCCGAAACGCGCAATCTGCTGGCGACATTCGATGTGGACGACATGTGCATCACCTCGGGTCTGACCGTCACCGGCGATCCGGCCCCGGCCGAGGCTTTCCGTGTTCCGGAAATCGAAGGTGTGGGGGTTGTCTTTGAAAAGGCCGAAGGCGCCAAGTGCCAGCGCTGCTGGAAGATCCTGCCCGATGTGGGCCGCCACGCCCATGAAGGCGTGTGCGGGCGCTGCGATGAGGCGCTGCCGGGCTAGGCCGCTTGTGAGCGGCTTTCGCATCCCGCCACAGGAATAGGCTTGCGGCCAACCGTCCGGGTCTGTCAGGCTGCGATCATGAACATGATCGCAGTCGAGACACAGTTTGGCACAATGGGCATCGCTGAAGAGGCCGGAGAGATCACCTCGGTTGTCTGGGACGGTGTGGCCAGCGGTGAGGCCACCCCCGTCTTGCAAGAGGCCGCATCGCAGATGCGCGCCTATGACCGGGGCGCGTTGGAGACATTCGACCTGCCGCTGCGTGTTGACGGTTCGGCTCTGCAGCAATCGGTCTGTGCCGTGATGCGGAACATTCCCTTTGGCTACACCCGCACCTATGGCGAGATTGCCAGCGATCTTGGCGTGCCCGCTCAGGCTATCGGGCAGGCCTGCGGTGGCAACCCGATCCCGGTGATCATCCCCTGCCACCGCGTGATGGGGGCAAAGGGGCTGACCGGCTTCTCGGGCAAGGGTGGGGTCGAAACAAAGGTTGCGTTGCTGCGCCACGAAGGCGCGGCAGGGCTGCTTATTTGAGACAGATCAATGCGTTGACGGCGGGTTCTCGGGCACCCTGCGCAGCAGAATTGAAAAGGAATGACTGGAATGACGGATCGCGCCGCTCTGAAACAGGCCGTTGTGGCCAAGCTGATGTCGCTGGAAGAGGCCGAACTGGCCGACGCCATCGCCCATTACGAGGCATTCATGGCAGATTCGCGGCTGGATGAGCGCGAGGCGCATGACAAGGACGATCTGGCGGCCTCGCGCGAGAATGCCGATCTGGCCGCCGCCTTTGACACCCCGGTACAGGCCCATCATGCCAAGATCGACGTGATCGAGAACACCGATTTCGGCCTGACTGACACGATTGGTCCCGGTGCCATCGTCTCGTTCAAGGATCGCAGTTTCATCGTCTGCGTCTCGACCACCCGGTTCGAGGTGGATGGCACAACCTATATGGGCGTCTCGACCGCCAGCCCGATCTACAAGGCGATGGCCGGGTTGGGAGCGGGCGAGAGATTTGGCTTCAACGGGACCGAGTTCGAGATACAGGACGTTCTTTGAAACCCGGGGGCGACGCTTCGGTCGCCGACATACTGGCGGCCTATGATGCCGCCGCCGAGACCTTGACCCGACGGCTTGAGGCGCTGAACACGGCCACGGTCCTGCAGCCAGTCGCAAGGTTTCTGCCCACCGCCCCGGCACGGGTTCTGGATGTGGGCGCGGGAACCGGGCGCGACGCGGCGTGGTTTGCCGGGCAGGGGCATCAGGTCTGGGCGGCGGAGCCGGTCGACAGCTTGCGCCTTGCAGCACAGAACCTGCACGCGGGGGTCGACATCACATGGCTTGAGGATGGGTTGCCGGATCTGGCGCAGGCCACCGCGTTGGGCACCGGGTTCGACCTCGTGCTGGTCAATGCGGTGTGGCACCATGTTCCGCCTGCGTATCGCGCGGCGTCAATTTCGGCGCTTGCGGGTCTCACCGGGCCGGGCGGGCGATTGATCCTGTCCCTGCGTGAGGGACCCTCGGATTCGGCGCGCCCGGCGTTTCCGGCGGATGTAGACAGGACCATCGATCTGGTGGTTGCACAAGGTCTGAAGCTGGAACGCCGCAGTTGGGTCGAAGCGGTGCAGCCCGAGAACCGGCGCAGCGGCGTGATCTTTACCTGGCTGGTGTTTCTGCGGGAATGATCTGCTGCGCGATGCCTGCGAAAGTCAGATAGAGGCTGGTCACCACAAGCCCCCAATGGGCCCAGCTTTCGGGATGGAAATCGACCCAGGCCGCCCAACCGGCAAAAAACGTCCAGGCCAGCGCGATGGGCAGGCTGAGCGGGCGCCAGCGTTCGGTCCGCACCGGATGGATGAACTTGAGCGGCAGGAACATGGCCACTGCCAGAGCGCTGACCAGAGCGAGGCTGATCCAGAAACTCGGCTCGAGCGCGAAGATCACCAGCACAACCATGTTCCAGCAGCCGGGGAATCCGGAAAAGGAATTGTCCTTTGTCTTCATCCGTGTGTCGGCGAAATAAAGCGCGCTGGCGAAGGTGATGACGATGATGGCAAACCAGCCGGTCCAGCCATCCATCAGCCCGGATTTGAACAGCGCGAATGCCGGGATGAACACGTAAGTGAGATAGTCGATGATCAGATCCAGCAACACACCGTCAAATTCGGGAGCGTTTTTCTTGACGTCATAATGGCGGGCCATCGGGCCGTCGATTCCGTCAACGAAAAAGGCCACGACCAGCCAGAGGAACATGAGGCTCCACTTTGCGTCCACGGCCGCCAGCATGGCCAGCATGGCGAAAACGGCACCGGTGGCCGTAAAAAGATGTACGCCGATCGCGCGGTTTCTGAGTGTCATTACGCTGTCATGGCGGAATTCTTACCGGACTGCAAACCCTTGGTTCGGGTTATTCGGCGTGATCCGGCGTCATGCCTTCGGGTGGGTGCGTTCATAAACTTCCATCAGTCGCGCCGTATCGACCGCCGTATAGGCCTGCGTGGTGGAAAGCGAGGCATGGCCCAGCAATTCCTGGATCGAGCGCAGGTCGCCGCCCGCCGCCAGCAGATGGGTGGCAAAGCTGTGCCGCATCGCGTGCGGGGTGGCCGAGGCGGGCAGGCCAAGCTGCGCCCGCGCACGGGCCATTGCGCCCTGGATCGCGCCGGGGTTGAGCGCGCCGCCGCGCACGCCGCGAAACAGAGGGGCGTCGGCCTCCAAAGGGTAGGGGGACAGGCGCAGATAGGTCGCGACCGCATTGCGGGCGGCGTCGATCACCGGCACGACCCGTTCCTTGCCGCCTTTGCCGGTGATGCGCAGTGTGGCGGGCAGCGGCGCGTCCGCCCCTTTCAGGCCCAGCGCCTCAGAGATGCGCAAGCCGCAACCATAAAGCAGGGTGACCACCGCCACATCACGCGCGGCGACCCAGTCCGTGGTTGATTGCAGCTCGACCGTATCGATCATGGCGCGGGCGGCGTCCTCGGCCAGTGGGCGCGGCAGTTTTTTCTGGAACTTGGGCGCGCGGGCCGACAAAACGGCGGTGGGCTCGAACCCTTCGCGTTCGGCCAGCCAGCGATAGAAGGTCTTGACCGCCGAAAGCTTGCGGGCCAGCGACCGCGCGGCGATCCCGTCTTTGCGCGCCTGTGCCATCCAGGCGCGCATGTCCGAGACGGTGATCCGTTCCAATGCACCAAGCCCCTGCGGCGCGCCCTTGTGCAGGGTCATGAAGGACAGGAAGTCGGCGACATCGCTGTTATAGGCGGTGATGGTGTTTTTGGCACTGCCCGCCAGCGCCTTCTGCGCGTCCAGCCAATGCTGCAGCGCATCCCGGCAGGCGGGCGAGATCAGGCTCATGACAGCCAGTGGCGCATCGCTCTTTCGAAAACGCCTGCAAAAAACGCCAGCAGATCGGTGCCCTGCTGCGGTGTGAACTGATGGGCATCCTCGGCACCCATCGCCAGCATGCCCGGCAACCGGCCCGAGCCGAAATCAAGCCGCAGGCAGGCTTCGGACCGGATGCGGTTGGCTTTGTGACCATAGACCTGCGCCGAGCCCTGCTGCATCTGGCGCAGCGTCACCTGACGGGCGCTGCCATCGCGGGCGGTTGGCAGATAACGGTCGATAAAGCCCGGCTCGGCAACGCTCAGCACTTCGCCCAGCCGCTTGACGGCGGGGTTGTCCTTGTCCTGAGCGGTTTCCAGCACCAGCGTGATCGTATCGACCCGCAGGATCTCCGCCACCTCGCCGCCCAGATCGGCGAGGAAGGTCTCGAACGTCATCGGGTCCAGCATCCGCAGAATGGCGCGGTGGACCTGATTGGTGCCGGCGAGATTCTCGTAAGCCGCCGCAATGACAGAGCGGTGGGTGTCCTCAAGCCGGTCCAGCCGTGTCTCGAGCCGCTCCATCGCGATGCCGCGCATGTCGACGATATTGCCGCCCATGGCGCGTTCGTTCGCGGCGACCAGGGCGCGCATCACGTCCGTGTCATCAAGGATGGCGTCCGGCTTGGCGAGGATCGCGTCGCGCAGGGTTTCCTCCAGCTCGGGGCTGGCACCGATCTTGGGGTCTTCGTTTACTTTCGGGCTACTGCTCATCTGTGCCTCGTTTTTATCTTGGAAAAACATATAACACAGGAAATTCGATTTGCGCGCCCAAAATCCGCAGAAAACCACTAAATCTGGTGGCTGTGCGTTTTGATCGACGTTTTTGTGTCACAGCCCGGCGCATGGGCACAAAAAAGGAGCGCCGGGGCGCTCCCTTGCTTTGGCGCTTGCCGTGTTTCAGAGGATCTTTTGCCCGGTTTTCGCCCAGTCCGCCAGGAAGGTCTCAAGCCCTTTGTCGGTCAGCGGGTGGTCGGCCAGCTTCTTGATCACGCCCGGAGGTGCGGTGATCACGTCGGCCCCGATGCGGGCGCTTTCGGTGACGTGGTTCACCGTGCGGATCGAGGCGGCGAGGATCTGGGTTTCAAACCCGTAATTGTCATAGATCTCGCGAATATCGGCGATCAGGTCCATGCCGTCCATGTTGATATCGTCCAGCCGCCCGATGAAAGGCGAGATGAAGGTCGCGCCCGCCTTGGCCGCGATCAGCGCCTGATTTGCCGAGAAGCACAGCGTCACATTGACCATGTGGCCTTCGTCGGTGAGCGTCTTGCAGGTTTTCAGACCGGCCCAGGTCAGCGGCACTTTCACTGCGATATTGGGCGCGATCTTGGCCAGTTTGCGGCCTTCGGCGATCATGTCGTCAGCTTCGGTGGCGACCACTTCGGCCGAGACCGGCCCGCCGATCAGGTCGCAGATTTCCTTGGTCACTTCCAGAATATCGCGGCCGGATTTCAGGATCAGCGAGGGGTTGGTGGTCACGCCATCAACCATTCCCAGATCGTTCAGTTCGGCGATTTCGTTGATTTCGGCAGTGTCGACAAAAAATTTCATGGCGGCGGTCCTATGATGGGTTGGCGCGGGATCGGCTTGGCTTTACCTCATAGGGACCCGTGCGGAAACCCCCTGAATCAGTGGTTTCGTTAGCGCAAACATAAATTTTGCCCCGATGAGGCCCTGTTTGGACGATCCCGGCTATTTTGACGAAGGTGCTCTGGTCGCGGTCCTGACCGCGCAGCCGCTCGACCGGTTGCTGGACTACAAGGCCCCCGAGGGCGGTTGTTTCCAGGGCGCGTTTGTCGAGGTGCCGCTGGGGCCGCGCAAGGTATTGGGCGTGGTCTGGGGGCCGGGGCGGGGCGATTATGACCGCTCAAAGATCCGATCGGTGATCCGGGTGCTGGATGTGGCGCCGATGCGGGCCGAGATGCAGAGCTTTCTGGGCCGGGCGGCTGACTACACGCTGACGCCGATGTCTGCGATGCTGCGCCTTGCCACCCGCGCGCCGGGGCTTGGCGACCCGCCCTCGATGCGCAAGATCTACCGGCTGGGCGAGACCACCCCGGATCGGATGACCGAGGCGCGGACCCGGGTGCTGGACGTGCTGCGCGACTATGGCGGGCTGGCTTTCACGCTCAAGGAACTGGCCGAGATGGCGGGGGTGACCACATCTGTCGTCAAGGGTCTCGCCAAGCTGGGCGCGGTGCGCGAAGAGGACAGTCCCCGCGATCTGCCCTTTCCCCATCTCGACCCCGATCTGCCCGGCAAGGCCCTGACCGAGGATCAGCGGGCGGGCGCGGATGCTCTGCGCGTGGCAATCCGAAAGGGGGGCTATGGCACGACGCTGCTCAAGGGCGTGACCGGTTCGGGCAAGACCGAGGTCTACCTGGAGGCGGTGGCCGAGGCGCTGCGCTTGGGGCGTCAGGCGCTGGTGCTGCTGCCCGAGATCGCGCTGACAGCCGAGTTCCTGACCCGGGTCGAGGCCCGGTTCGGCGCGCGCCCCGCCGAATGGCATTCGGGCGCCACCCTGACCGAGCGCCGCCGCATCTGGCGCATGGTCGGGCAGGGCGATGCGCAGCTTGTGGTCGGCGCGCGCTCGGCCCTGTTCCTGCCCTTCCAGAACCTCGGGCTGATCATCGTCGATGAGGAACACGACACCTCCTACAAGCAGGAGGACGGGGTGCTGTATAATGCGCGCGACATGGCGGTGCTGCGGGCATCCATCTGTGGCGCGCGGGTGGTACTGGCCAGCGCCACGCCCTCGCTGGAAAGCTGGGCCAACGCAGAGGCGGGCAAATATGACCGGTTGGAACTGACCGCGCGCTTTGGCGCTGCCGTGCTGCCCGAGATGCGCGCCATCGACATGCGGGCCGAGAAGATGCCGGGGGCCAGCTGGATTTCTCCCAGCCTGCGCCGGGCGGTGGTGAACCGGCTTGAAAAGGGCGAACAATCGCTGCTGTTCATCAACCGGCGCGGCTATGCGCCAGTGACGCTCTGCCGGGCTTGCGGGCAGCAGATCGGCTGCGATCACTGCGACGCGCGCATGGTCGAGCACCGGTTCCTGAAACGGCTGATGTGCCACCAATGCGGCGAGACCAAGCCGATCCCCGAGACCTGCCCCTCGTGTCAGGCCGAAGACCGGCTGGCCCCGGTCGGCCCCGGCATCGAGCGGTTGGCCGAAGAGGCCGAGGCCGCATTCCCGGACGCAAAGATCGCGGTGCTGAGCTCGGATATGTTCGGCTCGGCCCGTGCGCTGAAGGCCAAGATCGTAGAGATCGCCGAAGGCGACACCGATATCGTCATCGGCACACAACTGGTCGCCAAAGGGCACAATTTTCCCAATCTGACGCTGGTGGGCGTGATCGACGCTGATCTGGGGCTACAGGGCTCGGACCTGCGCGCGGCGGAACGGACCTTTCAACTGATGCGGCAGGTGGCCGGTCGGGCAGGGCGCGCCGAGCGGCCCGGCACCGCACTGCTGCAGAGCTTTCAGCCCGAACATCCGGTCATCCGTGCGATCCTGTCCGGCGACGAGACCGGGTTCTGGAAAGCCGAAGCCGCCGAGCGACAAGCGGCGGGCGTTCCGCCCTTCGGGCGTATGGCGGGGATCGTCCTGTCGGGCAGCGATGCTGGGCAGGTGTTCGACCTTGGCAATGCGATGGCGCGCAACGACATGGCTATCCGCCAGATCGGGGCGCAGGTCTTTGGCCCGGCCCCGGCCCCCATCGCACGCATCCGGGGGCGCCACCGTGTTCGGCTGCTGGTCAAGGCCCCGAAGGGCGCTGCCCTGCAGGAGGCGATCTCAGGCTGGATCGCGCCGCTGCGCCTGAAGGGCGATCTGCGCCTCAGTGTCGATATCGACCCGCAGAGCTTTTACTGACCGGCGCAGCCGCCGACAAACGGTATCCCGGCTTGTGCGCCTATGCAGAGCTGCTGCGCGCCTTTGCCCTCGTCAAACCTTCTGATTGGGCGTAAGCAAACTTAATGTTCAGACCCTTGCCCATTGACCAAGCGCACGATCTGCCGTTCTGGCGGCGGCCCGTCACGCTGCTGTTCCTGATGGCGCTGACCATGCCGATCGCGTTCAACGGCTGGAGCGCGCTGCTGAACAACTTCGTCATCGAGGTGGCCAATTTCGATGGGGCCGATATCGGCCTGTTGCACACCGTGCGCGAAATTCCGGGGTTTCTGGCCGTCGGCGTGATCGCAATCATCATCTTTGTCCGCGAGCAGGTCTTGGCGATGATTTCTCTGGTCATGCTGGGTGTTGCCACCGCAGTTACCGCCTGGTTCCCGTCGCTGGGCGGGTTGCTGTTTGTGACCTTCTTCAGCTCGATCGGCTTTCACTATTACGAAACCGTCAACCAGTCGCTGCAACTGCAATGGCTGCCAAAGGATCGCGCGCCGCAGGTGCTGGGCTGGTTGGTGGCCGCCGGGTCCGCCTCGACGCTGGTGGTTTACGGGTTGATCGTGCTGACCTGGGAACGGTTCGACCTGTCCTATGATCTGGTCTTCATGCTGACCGGTGGGGTCA
Organism: Ruegeria spongiae; assembly: GCF_023502395.1. Lineage (GTDB taxonomy): Bacteria > Pseudomonadota > Alphaproteobacteria > Rhodobacterales > Rhodobacteraceae > Ruegeria_C > Ruegeria_C spongiae. The sequence continues at coordinate 128,481 of NZ_JAMFMB010000010.1, forward strand.
CCGTGGCGCTGGCCCTCTTCGCACTGTTCGCCTTCCCGCAATTTGACGCCCCCACGCCACAGACCAAAAGGATCGTGCTGCGCCGCCGCTATTGGCTGTATTATGCCTTGCAGTTCATGGCCGGTGCGCGGCGGCAGATCTTTATCGTGTTCGCGGGCTTCATGATGGTCGAGCGGTTTGGCTTCGATGTCCATGAACTGACCGGTCTCTACCTGATCAACTTGCTGATCAACATGAGCGTCGCGCCCATGCTGGGCCGTGCCGTCGCAAGGTTCGGAGAGCGCCGCACGCTGATCTTCGAATATGGTGGGCTGGCCATCGTGTTCGCCGCCTATGGCGGGATTTACTGGTTCAGCTGGGGCGTGGTGCTGGCGGCCACGCTCTATGTGATCGACCACATCCTGTTTGCGCTGGCCTTCGCGCTCAAGACCTATTTCCAGAAGATCGCCGATCCCGCCGATATCGCGCCCACCGCCGCTGTCGCCTTCACCATCAACCATATCGCGGCGGTGTTCCTGCCGGCGCTGCTGGGTTTGCTCTGGGTGGTGTCGCCGAGCGCGGTCTTTGTGCTGGCGGCGATGATGGCGATGGTGTCGCTGACGCTGTCGTTGCTGATCCCGCGCCACCCGGAACCCGGCAACGAGACCGTGTTCTCGCGCCCGCTACCCGCCGCCGCCGAATAAGAGCCGCCCAGACCGCTTGACCTCGCCCGCGCACGGGCCTAGGCGCTGGGGCGCAGATCAGGAGAGCCTCATGCCCACATTCACCGCCCTGACCACCCTGGAAGGGAAACCGGCAGCCGATGCGCTGGGCGAGGCGCTGGAACGTCTGCAGCCCGAACCAACCGGTGTTGGCGTTTTCGAGGTCGAGGACGGATCGGGTGTTTGGGAGGTCGGCGGCTATTTCATCGAGACACCGGATCAGGCCGGGCTGGCCCTGCTGGCGACGGCGTTTGGGGCCAAGCCCTTTGTTGTCTCGGAACTGCCGGAAACCGATTGGGTGGCCCATGTGCGCCGCGAGTTGGCGCCGGTCGAGGCGGGCCGTTTCTTTGTCTACGGCAGCCATGATGCCGACAAGGTGCCCGAGGGGGCGATCCCGCTCTTGATCGAGGCAGCGATGGCCTTCGGCACCGGCCATCACGGCACCACGCTGGGCTGCCTGCGGGCGCTTGACGGGCTGATCGGTGAGGGGTTCGAGGCCGGCAAGGTGGCCGATATCGGCTGCGGCACCGCCGTGCTGGCGATGGCTGCGGCGCGGGTCTGGGACGGCACGATGCTGGCCAGCGACATCGACCAGGTCGCAGTCGATGTGGCCGAAGCCAACCTGCAAGCCAACGGCATGCAGGGCACTGTCCGCTGCGTCGAGGCCGCAGGGTTCGATCATGCTGAACTGACCTCGAACGCGCCTTATGACCTGATTTTCGCCAATATCCTGAAGGGCCCGCTGATCGCGCTTGCACCAGAGATTTCAACCCATCTGCGCCCCGGTGGCTATGCGATTCTCTCTGGAATTCTCAACGAGCAGGCCTCTGACGTGGTCCGCGTTTATTCCCAGAACGGAACCAATCTGGTGCGCAGCGATGAGATTGGTGAATGGACGACGCTTCTTGTCCAGAAAAAGCCATGATTTAACCCGGTTATAAAGGCATTTGAACGAAGTGCCCTTGTTTTGTCATATTTGAGCCGTAGCCTGATCATCACTTTGGTGGGGGAAGAGTGATGGAGGCTTCGATGGTCGATTGCCACATGGAGTTTGATAGACGCGTCGCGCGTCTGAACAAGAAACATCAGGCGATGGCGCGCGGATATACTGCGCGCATGCGTTCGGATGGTCTGGTTGTTGTGAAACCTCGGCGTATGCGGTTTGCGATTTCACCGCGCAGCCTGTTTCTGTTTATCGGGGCATTTTTTCTGTTCAAGGGGTTCATTCTCGCAAATCTCGGGGCGGCGACCTATGATGACCGCCTTGATCGCCTGAGGAACGGAACCGCTGTCGAAAAGGCCGGGGCATGGGTCATGCAGATCGACCCGCTCAGCCAGGTGATCTCGGATCAGATCGGACCGGTTCTGCGCTGATTTTCTAATGTATTCGGTAAAAAAAACGCCGCGTGATCTGCATCACGCGGCGTTTGTCGTGTTCATCCCAACCGGGGAGAAGGGATACAATGCGCTCAGAAGGCGCGCCCGCTCTGTGCGACGTCGTCGATGTCGCCGCGGCACATGCCGATATCGTCCAGTTCGCGGTCTGTCAGAGTCGCCAGAGCGTTGCGGGTGACGCGGGCGTCGTTCCATTCGACGATCGCGCTGACCCAAGCGTTGAATGTTGCGCCGATACGGCCAACAAGGCCGTAAGAGCCAAAGGTGGTGCGGGTGGTGTCCAGTGCAGCCATATCCTGATCCTTTTGTGCGTGTTGCAGTGTCGTTACAAGGCGCATCTAGGGTGCCCCTTTTTGCACCGCAAGAGACATTTTTTGCATGTGTCATATGCAATTTCTGCATACCGGTAACGCATTGAAAAACAGATGAAACATTGGTGAATTCTGCTTCATGAATATGTCGCTTTCTGCGGTGTTGCGCGTCGTTTTCGCGCCTTGTGTCGTGGCTGGAACAGGTGCTGTCGTTTTTGGCTGCCACAGCAATTCGCTTGGAAAATGTTCGCGTTTCGTGCTACTGCGTCAAAAAAGTCATAAGAGCAGGGCGGGCCGGGACAAAACATGCGCATACTGGGCATTGATCCGGGGTTGAGAACCATGGGCTGGGGCGTCATCGAATCGCATGGCAGCCGGTTAAGCCATATCGCAAACGGCTTGTGCAAATCCTCGGGTGATGATCTGGGCGCGCGGCTGTTGTCGCTGCATGAGCAATTGGTCGATGTGATCGCGCGCTACACGCCGGATCATGCAGCCATCGAGCAGACTTTCGTGAACAAGGATGGTGCCGGTACGCTGAAACTGGGGCAGGCCCGCGGCGTCGCGCTGTTGTCGCTGGCACAGGCCGGACTGTCGATCGGAGAATACGCGCCAAACCGGGTCAAGAAAACAGTGGTGGGTGCAGGACATGCCGAGAAAGAGCAGGTCCTATATATGGTCAAACTGCAATTGCCGGGCTGTGAACCCGCCGGGACGGATGCGGCGGACGCGCTGGCCATCGCCATGTGTCATGCCCATTACGGCGGCAGGCCCGCACTGCAACTGCGTGAGGTAGGGACATGATCGGCAAGCTGACCGGGCGGCTGGATTACCGCGCGCCCGACCACATCCTGATCGACGTGCGCGGGGTGGGCTATATCGTCTATTGCTCTGAGCGCACATTGGCGGCGCTGCCCGGTGTGGGCGAGGCCGTGTCGCTCTATACCGACATGGTGGTGCGCGAGGATCTGATGCAGCTTTATGGCTTCCCCTCGCTTGTCGAGAAGGAGTGGCACCGGCTGCTCTGTTCGGTGCAGGGGGTGGGGGCCAAGGTGTCGCTCGCCGTTCTGGGCACGCTGGGTCCCGATGGGGTTTCCCGTGCGGTTGCGCTGGGGGACTGGGCCTCGGTAAAGGCCGCCAAAGGCGTCGGGCCTAAAACGGCGCAGCGTGTGGTGCTGGACCTCAAGGACAAGGTGCCCGGTGTGATGGCGATGGGCGGCACCATTGCCGAGGCGATGGATGGCCCGACGCTGGAGGTCATAGAGCCGTCGGTCCCCGCGGCAAAGCCCAAGGCGGCCAAGCCCCCCAAACGCAATGCCACTGCACAGGCGGATGCGCTTTCGGCGCTGGGTAATCTGGGCTACGGGCCGGGCGATGCGGCAGCCGCCGTCGCCGAGGCGGCAGGAGCCAACCCCGAGGCCGAAACCTCGGATCTGATCCGCGCGGCGCTGCAACTGCTGGCACCGAAAGGCTAAGCGATGATCGATGCCGACCCCAACCTCCGCCCCGAGCCCTTGCCCGAAGACAATGACCGCGCCCTGCGCCCGCAGGGTCTGAGCGAGTTCATCGGTCAGGCCGAAGCGCGCGCCAATCTGCGGGTCTTCATCCAATCCGCCCGCCAGAGGGGCGAGGCGATGGATCACACGCTGTTTCACGGCCCTCCCGGTCTGGGCAAGACCACGCTGGCGCAGATCATGGCCCGCGAGCTGGGCGTCAGTTTCCGCATGACCTCTGGGCCGGTTCTGGCCAAGGCCGGTGATCTGGCGGCGATCCTGACCAATCTGGAAGCGCGCGATGTGCTTTTCATCGACGAGATCCACCGCCTCAACCCGGCGGTGGAAGAGGTACTCTACCCGGCGATGGAGGATTTCGAGCTTGATCTTGTGATCGGCGAAGGCCCCGCCGCGCGCACCGTGCGGATCGAGTTGCAGCCCTTCACGCTGGTGGGTGCTACCACCCGCATGGGCCTTTTGACCACACCGCTGCGCGACCGCTTCGGCATCCCCACACGGCTGCAATTCTACACCGTAGATGAGCTGCATGAAATCGTCACAAGGAACGCCCGCAAGCTGGGTGCCCCGGCTGATGACGCAGGCGCGCGCGAGATCGCGCGGCGTTCGCGCGGCACGCCCCGGATCGCGGGGCGTCTGCTGCGCCGGGTGGTGGATTTTGCGGTGGTCGAGGGCGACGGGCATATCACCCGTGAATTGGCCGACAGCTCGCTGACCCGGCTGGGCGTGGATAATCTGGGCCTCGACGGCGCTGATCGGCGCTATCTGAAGCTGATCGCTGAAAACTATGCCGGTGGCCCGGTGGGTATCGAGACGCTCTCGGCGGCGCTCAGCGAAAGCCGGGATTCGCTGGAAGAGGTGATCGAGCCCTACCTGCTGCAGCAAGGCCTGATCCAGCGCACCCCGCGCGGTCGGATGCTGGCGCAAAAGGCCTGGACGCATCTGGGCCTGCCCATCCCCAAGCGGCAAAGCGATCTCTTTGGTTGAAGCCTGGCCCGGGACATTCTATGCCACCGTCGGCAACTGTTCCGCATTCAGAAGGGGCCGGGCGTGACACCTGACGAGATCGAAGCGCTTTTTACCCGCAGCAGCGGTGAGTTCAGCTTTGCCCGCTGGGGCAGACCCATCGTGCCGATTGTCTTTGGGGTCGAGGACCAGACGCTTTCGGTGGTCAAGGGCGCGTTCGAGGCGGTAGTGACATTGGCGGGCTACAAGATGGCCGAAACCGATCCGGAGCTGGGCGCCAATTGCATGGTGTTTTTCTTCCGCGATTGGGCGGAATTGCTGGAGGTGCCTGATCTGGAGCGCCTGGTGCCCGATCTGGCCTCGCTGGTAGAGCGGCTGCAAAGCGCGGATGCCAACCAGTATCGGATTTTCCGGTTCGAAGACGATGGGGCGATCCAGGCGGCGTTCGTTTTTCTGCGGATGGACAGGGAATTGTCGAAGGTGCCCGCCGAGACGCTGGCGCTCAGCCAGGTGGTGCAGACGGTGCTGCTCTGGTCTGACACCGCCTTTCGCAGGCAATCGCCGCTGGCCGTTGCTGCAGATACCACCATCCTGCGGCCTGAAATCGCCAGCCTGATCCGTGCCGCCTACGATCCGATCCTGCCGGGGTCGGCGCAGGACGCCGCCCATGCGCTCAGGCTGTTTGCCCGGATGGAGCCGCAGTAATGACCCATAGCTTCCCGATCCGCGTCTATTACGAAGACACAGACATGGGCGGGATCGTCTATCACGCCAACTACCTGCGCTATATCGAGCGCGCGCGCTCGGACTGGGTGCGCAATCTGGGCAATGACCAGAACGCCATGCGCGAGGCGGGAATCGTCTGGGTTGTGCGCAAGATCGAGGCCGAGTATCTGGCCGCCGCCCGCTTTGATGACGAGTTGATCGTTGAAACCGAGATGAGCGATCTCTCGGGGGTGCGGCTGACCATGGCGCAATTGGTCAAACGCGGCGAGACCGAGATTTTCCGCGCGACGGTCACGGCGGTCTGCATGAACGGCGACGGTAAACCCGTCCGCCTCCCGGCAGAGATTCGCGCATTGCTGTAACAATCCTGCGCGCTGGGCTGGTTATGTTGGCAATCAGCCCCGATCTGCGATAGCGTTCGACGCAACAAAGGTCGGGAGAACCGGCAAGCAGGCAAAAAGAGCAGGTCCATGGAAACAGAAACGCTGGTTCTGGCGCAGGAGATTGATTTCTCGCTGTGGGGGCTGTTTGCCCGTGCCACCTTTACCGTCAAGCTGGTCATGCTGATGCTGATCGTGGCCTCGTTCTGGTCGTGGTCGATCATCTTTCAGAAACTCATCACCTACCGCACCGCGCGCCGCGAGGCGGGCACGTTCGACCGGGCCTTCTGGTCGGGCGAACCGCTGGACGCGTTGTTCGAAAAGATCGGGCCGCAGCCGGATGGCAGTTCGGAAAAGATATTTGCCTCGGGCATGATCGAATGGCGGCGTTCGCATCGCAACGATGGCGGCATGATCGCGGGTGCACAGGCGCGGATCGACCGGTCGATGGATGTGGCCATCGCAAAAGAGGCCGAGGGGCTGCAAAAAGGCCTGTCGATCCTGGCGACGGTCGGCTCCACCGCGCCGTTCATCGGGTTGTTCGGCACGGTCTGGGGCATCATGAACGCATTCATCGAGATTGCCGAACAGCAGAACACCAACCTCGCCGTTGTGGCGCCGGGCATTGCCGAGGCGCTGCTGGCCACCGGTCTGGGCCTGCTCGCGGCGATCCCGGCGGTGATCTTCTACAACAAGCTGAGCGCGGATAGTGACCGGATCGTTGGCGGCTATGAGGCCTTTGCCGATGAGTTCGCCACCATCCTGTCGCGCCAGTTGGACAGCTGAGCCATGGGCGCGTCGGTCCAGCAAAGCAGCGGGGGCGGCACTGGCCGCCGTCGTGGTCGCCGTCGCGGCGGACGGGCGCAGCCGATGTCCGAGATCAACGTCACGCCCTTTGTCGACGTGATGCTGGTGCTGCTGATCATCTTCATGGTGGCCGCGCCTTTGCTGACCGTTGGCGTGCCGGTGGAACTGCCCAAGACGGCCGCCAGCGCGTTGCCTTCTGACAGCGAAGAGCCGCTGACCGTCACCATCACCGCCGAGGGCGCGGTACAGATCCAGACAACGGATGTGCCGCGCGCCGAGTTGATCTCGCGCCTGCGCGCCATCGCGGCGGAACGCAGCAGCGATCAGGTGTTCCTGCGCGCCGACGGGTCCATTGCCTATGAGCAGGTGATGCAGGTGATGGGCGCGCTGAATGCCGGGGGGTTTTCGAATGTGGGGCTTGTGACCGATACCGGCGGGCCGACATTGGACGAGAGCGGAGAGTGAGGCAGCGGTTTGCAGACCGGCACCAGGATCTCGGCAGTGGCACATGTCGCGCTTATCGGCGTGGCGCTCTTTGGCGGTGCCTTCCGCTCGGAACCCCTGCCGTTTGAGGTGCAGGAGGTTGCGATCATAAGCGGCGAACAATTTGCCGCCATGACCGCCCCCAACGAGGCGCCTGAGATTATCACTGAAACCGAAGCGCCCCAGACACCCGAAGCGGAGGAAGAGGTCGCAGCACTGCCCGAGCCGGAAACGCCCGAGCCAGAGCAGACGCCGCCTGAAGTGGTTCCCGAACCCGAGCCCGAAGCAACACCCGAAGCGGTTGTCGAGACACCCGAACCCGAAGTGATCGAGGAAGCGCCCACACTGGACGCGCCGGAACCCGAGATTGCTGTCCTGCCCGCCCCGCCGGGTGAAGTCGCGCCCTCGCGCCCCGTTGACCGGGTCGCGCCGCAGCCGGTCGCCCCCCCGCCGCCGGATGCAGCGCCGGATGAGGTGGACACGCCGCCCGTTGTTGCCGAAGAAGGTGCCGATGAGCCGCGCGAGGAACAGGAAGCCACCGCGCAGGAGGAAGCGACCGACCGGATCGTGACCGAGGCCGAGGAATCCGCCGATATCGCGCCGCAACGCTCGCCGCGCCCGCCCGCCCGGCCCGAGAACCTACGCAAGCCAGTTGAAGTTGCGGAACCGGCGGAGCCTGAGCCCCAGGAAGACCCAAACCGCGAGGCAGCCGTAAATGATGCGCTGACCGAGGCGATGGGCGGGGGCGAAGAGACTGCGCCAGAACCTGCCGCCCCCGCGCCCACCGGCCCGCCGCTGACCAGCGGCGAGAAAGAGGCTTTGCGCGTTGCGGTGTCCAACTGCTGGAACGTGGGCTCGCTCTCGACCGATGCGCTTGGCACCACCGTGACAGTTGGTGTGACGATGAACCAGGACGGGACACCCAACAATGGCTCGATCCGGATGCTGGACAGTTCCGGCGGATCGCAAGCCGCAGCCAGACAGGCATTCGAGGCGGCACGCCGGGCCATCATTCGCTGCGGGGCACGGGGCTTCAACCTGCCGGTCGAGAAATTCAGCCAGTGGCGTGATATTGAGATGACATTCAATCCCGAGAGGATGCGGATCAAATGATGAAAATTCTGACCAGCATATTCCTGGGGGTCGCCCTTATGGCCGCCCCGGCGGTGGCACAGAACACACCGCTGCGGATAGAGATCACCGAGGGCGTGATCGAGCTGCTGCCCTTTGCTGCCCCGGATTTCGTGCCCGACACCCCAGCTGCTGCGCAATACGCCACCCAGCTGTCGCGCGTTGTGGCCGCCGACCTGACCGGAACCGGACTGTTCCGCGAGATCCCGGCAAATGCCTATATCAGCCAGGTGTCCAGCTTTGATGCGCCGGTGCAATTTGCCGACTGGAAGGCCATCAATGCGCAGGCGCTGGTGACGGGTGGAGTCAGCGTTTCAGGCAACACGCTCACTGTCCGCTTCCGAATCTGGGATGTGTTCTCGGACACCGAACTGGGCACCGGTCTGCAATTCACCGGCACCACCGATGGCTGGCGACGGATGGCGCATAAGGTGGCCGATCAGGTCTATAGCCGGATCACCGGCGAGGGCGGCTATTTCGACAGCCGTGTGGTGTTCGTGTCCGAAAGCGGCCCCAAGGACGAGCGCCGCAAGCGGCTGGCGATCATGGATTATGACGGGGCCAATGTGCAGTATCTGACCGACAGCGCCTCGATCGTGCTGGCACCGCGCTTCTCACCCGCGGGCGACCGGGTGCTCTATACCAGCTATGAGAGCGGCGTGCCGCGCATCTATGTACTGGATGTGGGTGCGGTTCAGCGCAATGTGCTGCCCACGCAGGAAGGCACCATGAGCTTTGCGCCGCGCTTTTCACCGGACGGGCGCAGCGTGGTCTATTCGCTGGCGCGCGGCGGCAATACCGACCTCTATCTGATGGATATCAACAGCGAGCAGAGTCGCCAGCTGACCAACGCGCCCTCGATTGAAACCGCGCCCAGCTTCTCGCCCGATGGCAGCCAGATCGTTTTTGAAAGCGACCGCTCGGGCACGCCGCAGCTTTATATAATGCCCGTCACCGGTGGCGAGCCGCGCAAGATCAGTTCGGGCAAAGGACGCTATGGCACGCCGGTCTGGTCGCCGCGCGGTGATCTGATCGCCTTCACCAAGCAAAGCCAGGGCCGGTTTCATATCGGCGTCATGCGCACCGATGGCAGCGCCGAACGCCTGCTGACCGCCTCGTTCCTGGACGAAGGGCCGACCTGGGCACCGAACGGTCGTGTCATTATGTTCACCCGCGAGACCCAGGGCGCACAGGGGCGTGCGACGCTGTATTCCGTCGATATTTCCGGGCGCAATCTGCGGCCGGTGCGCACCCCGGATGGGGCCAGCGACCCGGCCTGGTCGCCATTGCAGAAGTGATGCCCTCTGCGTTCACATGCGGGGGCGGCTGTGATAAAAGACGAACAACAAAAAACAAAGTGAGGCTGAGGGAATGAAAGTATCGAGCAAACTGGCCGCGTTGGGCCTCGTGCTGGCCGTTGCGGCCTGCACCAACAACTCTCCATTTGCGGCGGGCGGTGGTGCCGGGGGCGCGGATGGCGCCAATGGCAGCGTCGTGCCCGGATCCCCCAGCGATCCGCGTTCACCGGCCTATTTCCAGCAGGCCGTGGGCGACCGGGTACTGTTCACGGTGAACGAATCCACACTGACCGATGCCGCCAAGGCGACCTTGCAGGGGCAGGCCGATTGGCTGTTGCAGAACACCGACTATGCCGCCCGGATCGAAGGCCATGCCGATGAACAGGGCACGCGGGAATACAACCTTGCGCTGGGCGCGCGACGCGCCAATGCGGCGCGCGAATTCCTGATCTCGCGCGGGGTTGCGGGCAACCGGATCACCACGGTGACCTACGGCAAGGAACGCCCGATCGAGATCTGCAGCCAGGAAGCCTGCTATGCCAAGAACCGGCGCGCGGTCACGGTTCTGGTTGCCAATGTGACGGGATGACAAGATGCGGTTTGGCGTAATTGCCTTTGCGGCGACGATGTTGGTGGGCTCTGGGCTGAGTGGCACGGGCGCGCTGGCACAGGATCAGCAGACCCTGGCGGATATCCGTCAGGAACTGACGGTGTTGAATGTCGAGATCCAGCGCCTCAAGCGCGAGTTTTCCACCACCGGCGCGCCGCAGACGCAGGCCTCTGGCTCGACCGTGCTGGAACGGGTCGATGCGATCGAGGCTGAATTGCAGCGTCTCACGCGCTTGACCGAACAGCTGAACCAGCGAGTTGACGGGATCGTCAAGGACGGCACCAATCGCATTGGGGACCTGCAATTCCGGCTCTGCGAGCTGGAAAGCGGATGTGACATCGCCACCTTGCCGGACAGTCCGACGCTGGGCGGTGACGTGACCACGCCGCTGGTCGCTGCGCCTGCCCCGGAACCGGCCACGCCCGAGGCGGGCGGTACCGAATTGGCGGTAGGCGAGCAGGCGGATTTCGACGCCGCAACCAAGGCACTTGAGGCAGAGGATTACGCCCGTGCGGCAGAGCTCTATACCGCCTTTGACACCAGCTATCCCGGTAGCCCTTTGGCGGCGCAGGCGCATCTGAACCGGGGCCGGGCGCTGGATGGTCTGGGCGACACTCGCGAGGCAGCGCGCGCCTATCTGGCGAGCTTCACCAATGACTCCGCAGGGGGCACGGCGCCCGAGGCGCTCTATCAGCTTGGCGCGGCGCTGGGCCGGTTGGGGCAAAATAGTCAGGCTTGTGTGACACTTGGCGAGGTTGGGACTCGATTTCCCGGCGCAGATGCGGTATCGGCAGCCCAGAGTGAAATGACAGCTTTGGGTTGTAATTGATACATTTCAACGACGATCTTCTGGCGACCCTGCTGGCAGGGCTGCCGAAACCGCTGCCCGATCGGATCGGGATTGCGGTGTCGGGTGGCGGTGATTCCGTTGCCCTGCTGCATATGGCCAGCCGCGCGCTTGCGGAAACCGGCTGTACCGTTCTGGCGGCAACCGTTGATCACGGGTTGCGCCCCGAGGCGGCTGCCGAAGCCACGCAGGTCGCCGAACTGGCCGCATCCCTTGGGATCGAACACAGCATCCTGAACTGGCAGGGCTGGGACCGGCAGGGCAATCTGCAGGATCAGGCCCGCCGGGCGCGCTATCGCCTGCTGAGCGGCTGGGCGCAGGCGCAGGATATTCCGGTCCTGCTGACCGGGCACACCGCTGATGATCAAGCGGAAACCGTTCTGATGCGGCTTGCGCGCTCTTCGGGTGTCTCGGGCCTGTCTGGTATGCCTGCCATGCGTGATCTTGGTGGCGTCACGCTGCTGCGGCCGTTGCTGGGGGTCAGCCGCAAGGATCTGCGCTGCTATCTGCGACGGCAGGAACTGAGCTGGGCCGAAGACCCCTCGAATGACGACACCCGCTTTGACCGCATCAAGGCGCGTCAGGCGCTGGAAGTTCTGGCGCCACTGGGTATCACCGGTTCGGTGCTGACCGATGTGGCCCGCAACATGGCGCAGGCCCGCGAGGCGCTGGAGCGTTATGCGGAGTTCACCGCTCAGATCGCGCTTGAAACCGATATGGGCGATGTTCTTGTCGATGCAGAGGTGTTCGCGGGGTTGCCCGAAGAGATCAGACGCCGTTTGCTGATCGGCGCCGTCTGCTGGGTGAGTGGCGAGGAATATCCGCCACGCCGCGCCGCCATTGACGAAGCAATGGGCGCGATTGCCGCTGGAATGGGCGCAACCCTGTCGGGCTGCCGCATATTGCTGCAAAAGGGCAGCATTCGCATCTGTCGCGAACTTAGTGCCGTTGAGAACGTCGTCAGCCCCGCAGGCGAAGTCTGGGACGCACGCTGGCGCGTGTTCGGTCCCGATAGTGCCAATGCAGTGATCCGCCCGCTGGGCGAGGCAGGATTGGCGCTCTGCCCCGATTGGCGCGCCACCGGTCGCCCGCATGCGGCGCTGATCGCCTCGCCATCGGTCTGGATTGATGATAGTCTGGTCTCGGCCCCGCTGGCGGGGTTCGACAATGGCTGGGCTCTCAGCCTGATACTGGATGAAGAAGCTTTGTTTAACGCGTTTTTATCGCATTGAACCTGCCCCAATCATCTCTATTTTAGTAGCCTAGCCGGCCGATCCCTGGTTTACGGCCGATAGTTTAGGAGACATTCCTTGGGCAACGCACGCAACATCGCCTTCTGGGTCGTACTGTTCCTGCTGATTCTTGCGCTTTTTAACCTGTTTAGCGGCTCTGGCGGCACGCTTCAGAGTCAGGAACGGACGTATTCGGAATTCGTTTCCGCCGTTGATGACGGCGAGGTGACGCGGGTGACGCTGGATGGGGAACAGATTCGCTACCGCACCAACGAGAACAAAGATTACGTCACCATCAAGCCGGGCGATGCCGAGGTCACCAAGCTGCTGATCGACAAGAACATCCCGGTTCGTGCCGAAAAACAGCAGCAATCGACCTTCCAGTCCTTCCTGATCACGCTTCTGCCCTTCCTGCTGCTGATCGGCGTCTGGGTCTATTTCATGAACCGGATGCAGGGTGGCGGCAAAGGCGGCGCGATGGGCTTTGGCAAGTCCAAGGCCAAGATGCTGACCGAGAAACATGGCCGCGTCACCTTTGACGATGTCGCGGGCATCGACGAGGCCAAGGAAGAACTGGAAGAGATCGTGGAATTCCTGCGCAACCCGCAGAAATTCTCGCGCCTTGGCGGCAAGATCCCCAAAGGCGCGCTGCTGGTTGGCCCTCCGGGCACCGGTAAGACGCTGCTGGCGCGTGCGATCGCAGGCGAGGCGGGTGTGCCCTTCTTCACCATTTCGGGTTCGGATTTCGTTGAGATGTTCGTGGGTGTCGGCGCGAGCCGTGTGCGCGACATGTTCGAACAGGCCAAGAAAAACGCTCCTTGCATCGTCTTCATCGACGAGATTGACGCCGTGGGCCGTCATCGTGGCGCCGGTTATGGCGGCGGCAACGATGAGCGCGAACAGACGCTCAACCAGTTGCTGGTCGAGATGGACGGGTTCGAGGCCAATGAGGGCGTGATCATTCTGGCGGCGACCAACCGCAAGGACGTTCTGGACCCCGCTCTGCTGCGTCCGGGCCGGTTCGACCGCAACGTCACTGTCGGCAACCCCGACATCAAGGGCCGCGAGAAGATTCTGCACGTGCATGCGCGAAAGACTCCTCTGGGCCCCGACGTGGATCTGCGCATCATCGCGCGCGGCACGCCCGGCTTCTCGGGGGCGGATCTGGCCAATCTGGTGAACGAGGCGGCTCTGATGGCCGCCCGCGTCGGCCGTCGCTTTGTCACCATGGAAGATTTCGAGGAAGCCAAGGACAAGGTGATGATGGGGGCCGAGCGCCGCTCGATGGTGCTGACCGCCGATCAGAAGGAAAAGACCGCCTATCACGAGGCCGGACATGCCGTGGTCGGCCTGGCGCTGCCGGAGTGCGATCCGGTCTACAAGGCGACGATCATCCCGCGTGGCGGCGCGCTGGGCATGGTCGTGTCACTGCCCGAGATCGACCGTCTGAACTGGCACAAGTCGGAATGTGAGCAGAAACTGGCGATGACCATGGCCGGCAAAGCCGCCGAGATCATCAAATATGGCGAGGACAATGTTTCGAACGGTCCGGCCGGTGACATCCAGCAGGCCAGCCAGCTATCGCGCGCAATGGTAATGCGCTGGGGCATGTCCGACAAGGTCGGCAATATCGATTACGCCGAAGCGCATGAGGGCTATAGCGGCAACACCGCCGGGTTCTCGGTCTCGGCCCATACCAAGGAGCTGATCGAAGAAGAGGTCAAGCGCCTGACCCAGGAAGGTTATGAGCGCGCCTACAAAATCCTCACCGAAAAGAGCGAGGAATGGGAGCGTCTGGCGCAGGGTCTGCTGGAATACGAAACCCTGACCGGTGAAGAGATCGCGCGCGTGATGCGGGGTGAACCGCCCACATCAGAGGATGACGAGGGCGACACGCCGGATCAGGGCAGCGCGCCCAGCGTGACCGCGATCCCGAAAACCAAACCCAAATCCACACCACCCGAAGGGGGCATGGAGCCGGAACCGACTACCTGAACCCTTCACCCGGTGCAGATTTTGCGACGCGGCTGACGCTGCGTCGTATTTTCGTTACCGTTGTGAACTTCTTGCCAGCGTGCCATTGCGCGGCTTATGGGCCGTCCCTAGATTGTGACGACTTTGCTAACCCCCACTCAATCCGGTAAGGACGCCCGTATTATGGCAACACTGAATGATCACAGCAGTTTATCCCAGCCCGTACGGGGTGGTGGCACCTTGCTGCCGTTCTGGATCGCCGGTTTGATCGTCGCTGCATTCCTGTCATTCGACATCGGGCTTTCGCATGGGCTGGAAACGGTGACCAGTGAAGGTGGACCGATCGAAACGGCCTCGGCTCTGTTGTGGGGGTATGCCGCGCTGTCGCTGATCTGGTTCGCGCCGGGCATCGCACTGGGACGCGGCTGGCATTTTATCATGTTGTTTCTGCTTTTCGCCGCGCGTGAGTTGGACATGGATAAGGCCTATCTCAGTGATGGTATCCTGAAAGCGCGTCTTTATTCGGGTGACGCACCGCTTGGTGAAAAACTGATCGGGCTAATGGTGATCACGCTGATCCTGAGCGTCGTGATCCGTATGCTGCGGGAAAATCTGGGCGATTGGCTGAGCGCTCTGCGTCAGGGATCGATCTGGGCTTTCGCGGCGGGTGGGGCTCTGTTGCTGGCAATCGTATCCAAGACCATCGATGGCGCGGGCCGGAAACTGGCGCCGCTGGGCATTGAGCTGAACCACACGCTCGACAAAGGGTTGGGTATGGCCGAGGAGTGGATGGAACTGGGTTTTGTCCTGCTGGCCATTCTTGCGGTATGCCTCTGGGCGCGCGGCCGGAACGAGTTCAACCCAACCCCCTGAGGCGCGCTTTTTGTTGCCAAACCCGGGCAAGGCATCAAACTGAACCCGCGTTTGTACAACAGGGCGGAGATTCGGGATGCCGGTTCTAAAGGAAAGTGGCTATGCGGGCGAGGTGATCTGGCTGGGCCATGTCGCGGCGGGAGGGTCTTTGCGGGCGCAGTCGGTCGATCACCTCAATCTCGGCTTTGCCGGGTTGTCGGATGAACGGCATGGCGGCGCCAACCGGGCGTCCTGTTCGCGGATGCGCAACCTCTACCCCGAGGGCACCGAGATCCGCAATGTCCGCCAACTCACGATCCTGTCCGAGGAAGAAATCGATGCCATCGCGCAGGGCATGGGTCTGGCGCAGCTTGATCCGGCGTTACTGGGGGCCAATGTGGTGATCCGGGGCATTCCCGATTTCACCCATATCCCGCCGTCCTCGCGACTGCAGGGCCCATCGGGGATGGTGCTGACCGTGGACATGGAGAATCGCCCCTGCATCCTGCCCGGCAAAGAGATCGACACCGTGCCACCGGGTCAGGGGGCAGGTTTCAAACCCGCCGCTCAGGACCGGCGCGGCGTCACTGCCTGGGTCGAACGGCCCGGCGGTCTGGCGCTGGGGGATCGGCTGGTGCATTTTCAGCCCGATCAGCGGGGCTGGGCACCCTGAATACCCGCTAAAACCCGCCCTGTTTCCGATTTGAAACAGCTCATTTTCCACAACGCCGCTTCGCGACAAGAAAGTGTCGGAATCTCTATCTTAGTCAAAGCGACGTAACGTTAGGAGTGTCGCAGGGCCGTTAGCGTATGCGTCGGCATGCATTGCATTCAAGCAGGGATCGTCTCCGATGAGTTACAAAACCGATATTGAGATTGCGCGCGAGGCAGCGAAGAAACCCATTGTTGAGATCGGCGCGAAGCTTGGTATCTCCAGCGATGATCTGCTGCCTTACGGT
>NZ_JAMFMB010000100.1 GCF_023502395.1 Ruegeria spongiae
TGAGGTTTTGTAAGCTTTCGTGGTAGCGCCGGTGATTGTAGTGGTCGACGAAAGCATCGATCTGCTGCTGAAGGTCACCGGGCAGATAGTAGTTTTCCAATAAGATACGGTTCTTGAGAGTCTGGTGCCAGCGCTCGATCTTGCCTTGGGTCTGCGGGTGATATGGCGCGCCTCGGACATGATCCATTTTCTGATCTTCCAGCCATTCGGCAAGCTCACCAGAGATGTAGCTGGACCCGTTGTCGCTGAGCAGGCGCGGTTTGTGCAGCACCGTTGCCTGATCACAGCCTGAGGCTTGTAAGGCGAGGTCCAGTGTGTCGGTCACATCCACGGTCTTCATCGTCGTACAAAGCTTCCAGGCGATGATGTATCGGCTGTAATCGTCCAGGATCGTGCTGAGATAGAACCATCCCCAGCCGATCACCTTCAAATAGGTAAAGTCGGTCTGCCAGAGCTGGTTCGGCCGTGTTGTCTTGT
>NZ_JAMFMB010000101.1 GCF_023502395.1 Ruegeria spongiae
GGTTCCTATGACACAGGAGAAGATAAGCCCGCTACGTGCGCGGATGATCGAAGATATGCGGATCAAGGGGCTGGGGGAAAGCTCACAGGAAGCGCACATAAGGGCTGTTCGATACTTTACCGAGTTCCTTGGGCGATCACCGGACACCGCGACAGAGGAAGACCTGCGCGCCTACCATCTGCAGATGGTCAACACGAACGTCACCCCGTCGACCTACAACGTGCGGCTTGTTGGGCTGCGGTTCTTTTTCGAGACGACGTGCAAACGACCTGAGATGAAGGACTGCCTGCACTTTCGCACAGAACCGCGCAAGCTGCCCGTGGTCTTAAGTGCTGAGGAGGTGTTCGAGATACTCAGGGTCGCGCCCGGCCC
>NZ_JAMFMB010000102.1 GCF_023502395.1 Ruegeria spongiae
ACAAATTACGTAGCTATATCAAACCGGTCAAAGCACTGGCCCCAGACGCTGACCATCGCGCGCACAAAGGTCTAAACAACGCGATCGAGGTTTCGCATCGCCCGACCAGAAAGCGAGAGAAAATATTTGGCCGGTTTAAATCTCATAGGCAGGCTCAGAGGTTTCTTTCCGCACATGACCAGATCAGCCTGATCTTCCGCCCTCGCCGCTATCAACTCACCGCAACTTCATACCGCCACGCCCGCAACGACGCGTTCAGCCTCTGGGTCGATTACACCGCTGAAATGTCCGCATAATCCAACCATTGCCAATGAAGTGCAATCTGACGCAAACAACTTGGCAATACCCCACGGTTGCCT
>NZ_JAMFMB010000103.1 GCF_023502395.1 Ruegeria spongiae
GGGGAGAACAAGCAGTGCATAATGCTGATGGCACCATCAGCTTTCCAGGCGACTTCAGTGGAACGTCTTCAGGTTCACAAAGCTTGCCCGGTGGTATTATTAGGCTTGGTGGAAAAAATATCGGCGGGACCGCTGCGGGAATCATCTCGCCGAGCACTATGGGAGATGGCACCCACATTCCATCAATGGACGAGTTGGCTCGAGAAAATGGCTCTTGTGGGGACCCTTGCGAAGAAGCGTTGAACAGGCTTCGAAAAGTTAAGCAAGATACCAACAGACTTAAGAGAGGCTTAAGTTGTACTTCCTCACGAGGTCGGCCCAAGAACTTGTCACACAGTGATATCGCA
>NZ_JAMFMB010000104.1 GCF_023502395.1 Ruegeria spongiae
AAAGAGAAGATCAGGATCGTGCTGGATGGCCTTACCGGGTTTATCTGACGGAGCGTGTTCGGACGTTCCCTGATTTGTCGGGTCGGCGGCTTCTGCGCGAGATCAAGTCGATGGGGGCAGTTACTCTACCCAGGCGACTTTTTTATACAAGCATTTCTTCTCATGAGTTAAATATCGCAGATGCTCGACGAGGCTCTCAATTGCCTAATCTAGACCGGCTTTGTTGCTTTTTCGCCACGCGTACAAATGGCTCCGTTTGCTTCCACAGTGCTTCCAGCTGGATTGTCACAAATTGAGACGTCGCCCTTGGGCGGTGCGTAACGCGTTGTTCTGTATTGGTAAAG
>NZ_JAMFMB010000105.1 GCF_023502395.1 Ruegeria spongiae
GTTTACCTTTACCGAGCGGTCGACAAACACGGCAAAACTCTCGATTTCATGCTTTCACAACGTCGAAACAAACCGGCTGCAACAAAATTCTTCGCCCGGATGTTGGAGGTTAATGGTCTACCGCGGAAAATCGTCATCGACAAAAGCGGCGCCAACCCAGCTGGTATCAAGGCCATAAACAAGATGCTCAAAGGTTTTGGTTGCCCGCTCCCGATCGAGATGGTGAGGCGGAAATACCTAAATAACATCGTGGAACAAGATCACAGGTTTATCAAAAGACGAACCCGCCCGATGCTTGGCTTCAAGTCTTCTAAATCTGCCTCTGCAA
>NZ_JAMFMB010000106.1 GCF_023502395.1 Ruegeria spongiae
GCTAAGAAGCTGGATGTTTTGGCGCTGGCTCGAATGGTTGGCCATACCGACCTGCGAATGCTTCAGGTCTATTACAACGAAAGCGCTGAGGAATTGGCCAAGCGGCTAGATTAACCGACACCGGTGTGACGCCTTCGACGTTCAACACGCGGATCGTGGCGCTGCGGTTCTTTTTCGGCATCACCTGTGGGCGTGAAGACATGAAGCGTTTCACCGACACGGAAAAGTATTTTGTGTCAGAAGCTTCGGTCTATCGCATCCTCAAGTCTTACGACCTGATCACCAGCCCGGCTTACGTTGTTCTGTCCGCTGCGGACGAGTTCCAGG
>NZ_JAMFMB010000107.1 GCF_023502395.1 Ruegeria spongiae
TGGGGGAAAGCTCACAGAAAGCGCACATAAGGGCTGTTCGATACTTTACCGAGTTCCTTGGAAATTGTCATCGGCCTTGCTCCTCTCAGGAAGCATGGACCAAGCCGAAGTTACACAGAAGATCGGACACTCTCATCGACAGCGATCCGCGTTCTTTCAATGCTGTATTGTACGAAGGCCCGTTCCCGGTCTTGTACTTCGTCCGGACCCAAATGCTCATGCCCTCCAGCTAGCACGCCAGATTCACAACATGAATCCCTTCAGGCGATTTGTGCAACATGTATAACCGCCCTTTGCGCAAGAGGTATCTTCAGAGCT
>NZ_JAMFMB010000108.1 GCF_023502395.1 Ruegeria spongiae
ATCTGTTCCATAGACGCCTCCAAATTGGATTGTTTGCAAACCCACAATGGCACATCGAGGCCAGCGGGGGCGGCTACATGGGGTAATCGCGGGAGCGAGTCGCCCCGAAGGTCAGCCTTAACCTTGGAGAGTGGCTGTTCCCCGATAGGATGAAAGTACGGGCTCACGACTGCACGCCGGGCCCAAGCATCACAGGAGAACAGCCATGAAAGAGTATATCGGTCTCGATGTGTCACTGAAAGAGACGGCGGTTTCAATCCGACGTGGCGGCCAACGTGTCTGGCGCGGGAAATGCGCCTCTGAAAGGCACATGG
>NZ_JAMFMB010000109.1 GCF_023502395.1 Ruegeria spongiae
CCGCACAGGATCTCCGTGGCGCGACCTGCCCGAAGAGTTCGGCAAGTGGTCCAGCGTTTATAGGCAGTTCCGCCGCTGGACATTGGCTGGTCTTTGGGAAGACATTCTTGAGACCCTAAACCAAAGTGGAGCCGTCCCAGACGCACTCCAAATGATCGACAGCACCGTCATCCGCGCCCACCATCAAGCAGCGGGCGCAAAAGGGGGACTCCGAGACAGGGTTTTGGCCGTTCAAGAGGTGGCTTCACGACCAAGATCCACCTCCGCGTCAATTCCCACGGCCTACCCATGAGAACGGAAATCACGCCGGGG
>NZ_JAMFMB010000011.1 GCF_023502395.1 Ruegeria spongiae
GCGCACTTTCGCCGCGCTAAACTAATGGCGGCTTTTGGCAATTTCTTGCAACCAGCGAACAAATCTGCGGGTTAGGTTTGTTTCATGCTCTCCGACTTGTAAGGTGTAGCATCCAGCATTGAACTCGGCGCATTCAGGTAACGGAACAAGACGCCCATCGGACAGCTCGGTCTCAACCATGAAACTGGAAGAGAGTATCATTCCCAGTCCAACGCAAGCCGCACGCAACGCTGCATCGTCCGAGTCAAAGCGATCCGCGAACTGGAGATCTACATCGTGCATGCCCGATTTTTCCATCCAGAGATGCCAATCCCAGTTCCCTTTTGCGCATTGAATTGCCGGAATGGTAACCAAATCGCATGGGTCTGCGAGTATTGATAGCAAAACCGGTGAAAGATACGGACGGCACACATCATCAAATAGGTCACGTACACCGGTCGGGCGTTCGCCCTCCCTATAGTATCCAATTGTGACATCTGCGCTGCCAGACAGTTGGCGAGCATCATCAAAAAAGGTCTCGACTTCTATATTTGCGTCGGGGTTCTTCGCTTTGAAAAGATAGAGTTTCGGTATCAGCCATCTAACCGCGAATGACATGGATGCCCGGACACGGAGAACGTTTGTGTTGCGGATGACATCTCCAAGAGAAGCATGGAGCAATTGCAAGCCGGGCAGTGCTTTCTGCGCCAAGCGCACACCAGCATCCGTCAATTCGATAGCATTATTGCTTCGAACAAAAAGCTGAGTTCCCAAAGACCGTTCAAGCGACTTTATCTGATGACTGACAGCCCCCGGTGTCACCAAGAGCTCATCTGCGGCCAGCTTGATACTCATATGCCGGGATGTGATCAGGAAAACGCGCAGAGCGTTCAAAGATATTGAACTCGGAAGCTGCATCAAAATCTCTCACTCTGATATAGAATAACTCGTTTGATTACAATGTGAAACTGAATTTAGAAGCAACCATTCTCTTCCAAGCAGGTTCTACATGCCGTCGTCCAATAAGTATGTCGAAGCGATCCTCTGGGTTCTTCTCAGCACCGCTTTGTTCACAGTGGTTTTCGCGGCAGCTAAGTTTGCCGACGGGGCAATTGGAACCTTTCAGATCCTGTTATTGAGATACATTGGCAGCTTTGTGACCGTGTCCTGGCTCGTGGTGCGCTCAGGTTCATTCAATCAGTACAAAAGCAATGTGCCGTTCCAGCATTTCTTGCGCGCGGTTTTTGGATGTTCGGCTGCGGCAGCCATCACTTGGGCGACCGCTCATATGCCCGTGGCAGACGCATCGGCCATCGGTATCCTCTACGGAGTCATAACCGTGTTGCTTGGCGTCCTGTTCCTTAAAGGACATGTTGGAATACGCCATTGGCTGGCCATAGCGATTTCACTTGCCGGAGCAGGGCTAATCATGGCCGTACAAGGCGCATTCCAAAGCCATATCGCTGGTCTCCCAGCCTTTGTTGCTCTTCTCAGTGCTTTTTTGATGGCCTCTGAAGGGTTGTTGATCCGAACCCTGAGCCAGACTGAAAGCGCACTGTCTATGATGCTCTACGTCTCCGGCTTTGGCATCCTTCTCCTATCTGTCCCAACTATGCTGGAGTGGCGCAATATCAGTGCAACGCTCGTCGTCGGTTGCGTTGCGCTCGGGCCACTGTCAGTCGCTGCACAGTATTGTACAATCAGGGGATACCGGATCGCACCGCTATCGGTCGTGGGACCGGTTGATTATTCATGGCTGATTTTTGCTATGATCTTGGGTTTCGTGGTTTTTGGCGAGCATCCCAGTATCGGGGCTATCGCAGGCGGCATCCTGATTGTCTCAGGCGGCATATTACTGTCCAATACTCGCGCACAGCAATGAAATTCAAGGCGCAGAGCCTTTTCTCCTATGAGAGCCGTGCAAAAAGCAGACATTCGAGCAACTCGCAGAATCGCGTAGTTTGGGCGCAAACCAGCCATTGCGCCAATTGCCACTCTCCACGAGGACCGATTAGATCTTCGGATCCGGATTCACCGTATGCCCATCAACCGCGATCACCTGACCCGAGACCAGCCGCGCCGCGTCCGAGGCCAGAAATACCGCCATCCCGGCGATATCGCGCCCCTCGATGAACCGACCCATCGACGTGCCCGACGCGTATCCCCGATAAACCTGATCGCGGGTCATGTCCTTGGCCTGCGCTTCGCGCGCAAGGACTTGCTCCATGCGCGGCCCCTCCACCGCGCCGGGACAGATGACATTGGCGCGGATGCCATGGGGGCCAAGTTCCATCGCCAGCGTTTTGCCCAGACCCACAACCGCCCATTTCGCCGCCGCATAAGGCGCCCGTCTTGGATAGCCGTATTGCCCCGCCGTCGAAGAAGTCAGCAGCATGACGCCCGATCCCTGCGCCTTCATCATGGGTGCGGCATGTTTGGCGCACAAAAACGCGCCATCCAGATTGACCGCCAGACAGTTGCGCCAGTCGTCCAGCTCGATATCCTCGACCAGAGCGGTCGGTCCGGCAATGCCCGCATTTGCGCAGAGCACATCCAACCCGCCCCAGTCCCGCGCGATCTCGGCAAACAACGCTGAAATCCCTGCCGCGTCGGAGACATCCACACGCGTGCGCCGCCAGCCTTCCGGGCATATCGAGAGCGCCTGTGTGTCGACATCCGCCACCCAGATCTGTGCGCCTGCCTCCGAAAACGCCTCGGCGACCGCGCGACCAACGCCCGAGGCCCCGGCTGTGATCAGAACGCGTTGACTCATGTCGGCTTCCGGATCGCGCTGCCCGCGCCCTCGGGATAGGGCAAGGCGGCTTGCGCCTCGCCAATTCTGGCCATCGCCGCCTCGATCCCGGCAGAGGGCGCGCAGGGCCGCCTTGTCTCCAGGTCAACATGCAGCAGAAAGCTTTCGCCAGTGGCCAGCAAGGTCTCTCCCTCATACATCCGATGGAACAGGTGCAGCTTCTTGCCCTGCCCCAGCAGCATCTGCGTGCGCACCTCGATCCGCGCCCCGGCATGGGTCTCATCGAGATGGCGAATATGGGTTTCGGCGGTGAAATAGCTGCCGCCCGAGGCGATATAGTCGGCGTCACAGCCGATCAGTTCCATGAACCGGTCGGTGGAACTGGCAAAGGCGTCGAGATATTTCGATTCCGTCATGTGGCCATTGTAATCGGTCCAGTCCAGCGGCACCGCGCGCGCGAGTGTCAGGATCGGCTGCGACAGGTCGTCGATCTGGTCGACATGGCCGGGCATCGCGGATTTGATCCGCTGGTCGTGCCGGTTCAGCACCTCACCCGCGCCCCAGTTCTGATGTTTGAGCGCGCGCATCATGCCCACCAGATTGTTGTCGCGGATGCGTTCCAGATCCCGGATTTCGTGATGGCCCGACTGCGCGTCGGATTGCGTGGCGATCAGGTCGACCAGCTCATCGGTGAACTCGGGCACATCCATCAGCTTGGTCCAGGGCCATTCCAGCGCCGGCCCGAACTGCGCCATGAAATGCCGCATCCCCGCCTCGCCGCCCGCCACGCGGTAGGTCTCGAACAGGCCCATCTGCGCCCAGCGGATGCCAAAGCCCATGCGGATCGCCTCGTCGATCTCATGAGTGGTGGCAACGCCATCCTTGACCAGCCAGAGCGCCTCGCGCCAGACCGCCTCGAGGAAACGATCAGCGATGTGGGCGTCGATTTCTTTCTTCACATGCAGCGGGAACAGACCCAGCCCGGTCAGGATATCCTTGGCCCGCTCGATATGGGCGGGATCATTGGCCGGAGAACTCACCAATTCGATCAGCGGCAGCAGATAAACCGGGTTGAACGGATGGGTCACCACGATCTGCTCGGGGCGCAGCGCGCCCTCTTGCAGTTCCGACGGTTTGAACCCGCTGGTTGAAGAGCCGATGATGGCAGAAGGATCACAGACCTCTTGCAGCTGTCTGTAAACGCGCCGTTTCAGATCCAGACGCTCGGGCACGCTTTCCTGTATCCAGACGGCGCCTTGCACGGCTTCCCCCAGATCCTCATGGAAACTCAGCCGCCCCTCCGGCGGCAAGGGCACATCACTCAGCCCGGGCAGCGAGCGGCGCGCATTGTCCAGCACCTCACCTATCTTGCGTTCCGCCTCGGGGTCCGGGTCGAACACCCGCACATCCCAGCCATTGAGCAGGAACCGCGCGGCCCAGCCGCCGCCGATCACACCACCGCCGATGATGGTCGCTACTGCCATTCTCATCTCTCCGACACACGCCGCGCAGTGGCGAAAAAAGGGGTGGGCGGGCGGGGCCCGCCCCTCAAAACAAACCCATCAAATCAGGACTGCGGCGCCTGTTTCACCAGACCCAGCTTCCCACGCACCTCCGCCGGGGTGATCACCCGCGCGCCCATGTTTTCAATGATGGTGCCCGCGCGCTCGACCAACTGCCAGTTCTGCGCCAGCTCACCCTTGCCGAGCCACAGGTTGTCCTCCAGCCCGACCCGCACATTGCCGCCCGCCAATACCGAAGCCGCCACATAAGCCATCTGATTGCGACCCAGCCCAAAGGCGCTGAACGTCCACTCATCAGGCACGTTGTTCACCATCGCCATGAAGGTGTTCAGATCATCTGGCGCGCCCCAGGGCACCCCCATGCAAAGCTGCACCAGCGCGTTGGGCTCCAGTACACCATCCTTGACCAGTTGTTTGGCATACCACAGATGGCCCGTATCAAACGCCTCGATCTCGGGCTTCACCCCCAGATCGGTCATCATCCTGCCCATCGCGGTCAGCATGCCGGGCGTGTTGGTCATCACGTAATCAGCCTCGGCAAAGTTCATCGTGCCGCAATCCAGGGTGCAGATCTCGGGCAGGCATTCAGCCACATGCGCAACGCGCTCGCTGGCCCCCACCATGTCGGTACCCCCGATGGTGGGCAGCGGGCTTTCCACCCCACCAAAGACCATGTCCCCCCCCATTCCGGCGGTCAGGTTCAGCACCATATCCACCTCGGCCTCGCGGATGCGGTCGGTCACCTCGCGATAAAGCTCCAGATCGCGCGAGGGCGCGCCGCTCTCGGGATCGCGCACATGGCAATGCACCACCGCTGCGCCTGCCTTGGCCGCTGCAATCGCGCTTTCGGCGATCTGCGCGGGCGAGCGCGGCACATGCGGGCTGCGATCCTGGGTGCCGCCCGAGCCGGTCACGGCGCAGGTGATAAAGACGTCTCGGTTCATTTGCAGAGGCATTTTGGGTTTTCCACAGCTTTTACCGGGTTTGGCCGGGTCCTATCCCCAGGTTTCTCCCCCGATTCCGATTTGATTCACCCACAACTCTGGCGCAGCCTGAGCCGAACCACTTGTCAGAATGCGAATCGAACTTGATGAAACCCGCAAAAAACATCCTCCAGCCCGAACATCGCGCCCTGAAAACCGGTGTGCTGGTGCTGGACGAGTGCAACACGCTCAGCTTCGCCGCTGCTGTCGACCCGATGCGCGCAGCCAATCGGCTGGCCGACCGCCCGGCTTTTGACTGGGATTATGTCACCGCCACGCCAGCGCCTGCGGAACTCACCAGCGCGCTGCAGGTGCCGGGTATTCCACTGGCACGCTTTGCCGGCTGCGAGTTGCTGATCGTGGTGGCCGGGTTTCACCTGGCCCGGCATGCCACACCCAGCCTGCTGGCCGGTCTGCGCCGCATCGCAAATGGTGGTGCAGCCCTGGCCGGGATCGATGGCGGACCCTGGCTGCTGGCCGAGGCCGGGCTGCTGGACGGGTATGCCGCCACCACCCATTGGGAGGATCTGGACAATTTCGCCAGCCGCTTCCCCGAGGTCGACATGCGCCCCGACCGGTTTGTGGTCTCGGGTCAACGCCTGACAAGCGGCGGCGCGGTGCCCGCGATCGAGATGATGCTGCACATCATCGCCGCCCGCCATGGCGCAGGCTTTGCCTCGCGTGTTGCAGGCCTCTTCCTGCATGACGGTCCGCAACCGCACAGCCGCCCGCAGACCCGACTGGGCAGCGACAGGCACAATACGCTGACGGCACGCGCCCATGCGCTGATGGAGGCCGCGCTTGATGACCCGCTGCCGCTGGTCGACATCGCCAAAGAACTCGGCACCTCGCCGCGCAGCCTGCAACAGCAGTTCCGCCTGCGCCTGAACACCACGCCGCAGGATCACTATCTGCACCTGCGCCTGTCCGAGGCCCGCCGACTGGTCACCGATACCGATCTGCCGCTGCTCGAGGTGGCGCTGGCCACCGGTTTCACCTCGCAATCCAGCTTTGCCCGCGCTTTCCGCACCGCCCACGACCTGTCGGCCCGCGACCTGCGTCAAAGCCGCGCCACCGCGGCGGAATGAGGCCTGCGATCTTCTTCTGTTGAAAATACCTCGGGGGAGTCGCCCTTGGGCGACGGGGGCAGCGCCCCCTCCCGCTTTCTCCTCAATACGGCATCGGTTGCGCCCGATGGGTGGCATTGATCTCACTCACAACCTCCTCGGACAGCTGCAGATCGGCCCCGGCCAGCACATGCTCAAGCTGCGCCATGGTGGTCGCACCAAAGATCGCCGACATGATGAAAGGCCGCGTCTTGCACCAGGCCAGCGCCATATGCACCGGGTCCAGCCCGTGTCGGGCGGCGATCTCCAGATAGGCGGCCACCGCGCCATAGACCCGTTCGGAATGCCGACCGCCCAGCCCCGGCGTGATCGACCGGCGCGAGCCTTCGGGGACCGCCCCGTTCTGATATTTTCCGGTCAGCAATCCGGTGCCCAGCGGCGAGAAGGCCATCAGCCCGACATCCTCCAGCACACTCAACTCGGCCAGATCGGTGTCATACAACCGGCAGAGCAGCGAATACTCGTTCTGGATTGACGCCACCCTTGGTCCCAGCCCCTTCTCGGACAGGCGCAGCCATTGCGCGGTGCCCCAGGCGCTTTCGTTGCTCAGGCCAAAGGCGCGGATGGTGCCCCTGTCCACCTCGCGCCGGAGCGCGCCAAGGCAATCCTCCATATCGGCAATCACCTCGGAATGCGCGTTGCCTGACGGATCATAATGCCAGTTCTGCCGGAACATGTAGCTGCCGCGATTGGGCCAGTGGAACTGGTAGAGGTCGATATAGTCGGTCTGCAACCGCCGCAGAGAACCTTCGATGGCCCCGGCGATGGTCGCGGACGAGATCGGCGCGCCATCGCGTACATAGCCCAACCCTTCGCCGGAATGTTTGGTCGCAAGAACATAATCCGCCCGCCGAGCCGGGTTGGCCGCGTTCCAGGTGCCCAGAATGTCCTCGGTGCGCCCGATGGTCTCCTTCGAGACCGGGTTCACCGGATACATCTCGGCGGTGTCGACAAAGTTGATGCCCGCGCCCAGCGCGACATCCATCTGCGCGTGCGCCTCCGATTCCGAAGTCTGGGTGCCGAATGTCATCGTCCCCAGGCAAAGTTCCGACACTTCGATGCCCGTCCGGCCCAGCGGGTTTCGTTTCATGACCTGTCCCCAATTCCAACGCGTTCCCGCAGAACCTAACCGCCCAGACCGGCGCGGCAAGCCCCTTTGCGTCAGCCCAGCGCCAGCGCCACGACACCGCAGAGGATGATGCTGGACCAGAACAGGCGGGTTTTCAGATGCCCCTCGCCCAGCAGCAGGCTGCCCATCAGAACCGTCAGCAACACGCTGACCTCGCGGATCGGGGCAACATAGATCACTGGTGTGAAGGTCATCGCAACCAGCACCAGAATATAGGCCAGCGGACAGAACACCGCGATTGCCAGAACCTCGGGCCGGTGTTGCGCCCAGAGCCGTGCCACCGCCTGCCTGCGCCGCAAGGCCACCGGCGCCAGCAGAACGATCCTGCCAATGCTCGAGGCATAATCCAGCAGCAAAGGCGGCACCAGCAGGACCGAGACGGCATAGGCGTCCCAGGCGGTATAGCTGCCGATCAGCAGCCCCGCCCCCACACCAAACGCCGCCGAAACCAGCGCCCTGTTGCCGCCCCGCCCGAACCCGCCGGTCAGCATCAGCACGCCAAAGACAATCGTGACCCCGCCCATCACGGTCTGCGCGGTCACCGCCTCGCCCAGGAACAGCACGGCAAAACAGGTCGCCAGCAGCGGCCCGGTAGAGCGCGCCGTGGGATAGACCAGCGACAGCGCGCCGTGGCGGTAGCCGGTCTGCAACAGCAGGAAATAGCCCAGATGGATCGCCACGCTGCCCAGCACGAACAGGATCTGGCCGCCACTGAACCCGTTGATGCCGGACGCGGCATAAAGCGCCAGAGGCAGGTAGATCACCGCAGAGACGACCGAGAACAGCCAGACCAGTTCCGCCCCCGCATTCAGGCGTTTGACAAAGAAATTCCAGGTGGCGTGGCAGACAGCGGCGGTCAGGACCAGCGCAAGACCAAGGACGGACATGGATCACCTCAAAGACGGTTTCGACAAGACGTGCCAAAGCACGCCCGTCCATCCCCCCTGGCTTTTTCGTCTTTTGGGTGTCCGCCCGTACACGGGCTCGTAACGGCGCTCGGTCCGGACCTGCGATGCAGCGGAACCCTAGCCGCACATGGATGGGCGGCATCAGGTTACGCAGGAGCGAGCGGAAAATCAAAGACGGATTCTGTCAACTGACCGGCGTGACGGCATGCGGATAGTCTTCGGCCACGACCTGCCGGATCACGTCGCGGAACAGGTGAAAGGCGCGCGGATTGCCACTGTTCCTGCGCCACGCCAACCCGACCGTGCGGTGCAGGCCCGGCTGCAGATGCAGGACCGAGACGTCGCCGTCGCGCTGTCGTACCTCGGAGTCCACGTAGAGCGACGGCAACAGGGTAACGCCCATATCCAGCGAGACCATCTGGCGCAGCGCATCCAGGCTGGTGCCCTCGAACTCTTCCAGCAAGGTGGCGCCGGTCGCCTCGCACAGATCCGCGATCTGCCGGTGCAGCGCATAGGCCGGGCTGAGGCTGAGCACCTTCTGTCCACCCAGATCGGCGCGCTTTGCCGTGTCACCGCCCGCCAGCGGATGGGAATGCGCCACGCCCAGCAAAAGTGGTTCGCGAAACAGCGGCTGCATCTGCACCTCGTCGCTGTGCACCGGCAGCTGCGTCAGGATGATATCGTGCCGCCCCGCGACCAGATCCTCTGTCAGGTCGCGCAGGGCACCGTCGCGAATGACCAGCTTCAGTTCGGGATAGGCCGCATGCAGCCGCCGCAGCACGCGGGGCAGCAGATAGGGGCCGATGGTCGGGGTCGAACCAAGGCGCAACGTGCCGCTGAGGCTGGCCTGCAACGGGCTGGCATAGTCTTCGATCTGCGCCACCTCGTGCAGCACCCGCGCCGCCAGGCCGGCTATGTCGCGGCCTTCGGGTGTCAGGATCAGCCCGCTGCGCCGACGCTCCAGCAGACGCACGCCAAGCGTTTCTTCCAGAGCGCTGATCTGCAGGCTCAGCGATGGCTGGCTGATACCCAGTTGTCGCGCCGCACGCCGGTACTGCCCGGCAGTGGCAAGCGCCGCAAAATAGCGGATCTGGCGCAATGTAATGTCGTTGGCCATGGCTCGATCTGCCTTTTCAGGATTGGTTTTTCCTATCTTACTTAATCATACCATTGCCTTCTTTCGAGGTCGCATGTCCCCATATCGAATGCGAGGGCCGGGGAAAGATCACCGGCCCCTTCGCAAACAGGAGGTATCACATGAACAAAAGCCCGCGTGTCAAAGCCCTTTCGCTCAGAATCCGCATGGCTGAGCTGAAGAACCGGCATCACGAGTTGAAGGCGCGTATCGCCAAGGAACTCAAACGCCCCCTGCCCTGCAGCCTTCAGCTTCGCAAGCTCAAGCGCCGCCGCCTGTTGATCAAGGACGAACTGGCCCGCCACGAGGGGCTGCTGCGCTTGCTCGACGCCATGCCGCGCCCCGGCAAGCTTGGCAACCCGGCCTGAACAAGAGCGCGCCCCAAAGCCGGTGACCCGGCATTTGGACCAAACTGCACATCAAAACAACAACCTGGAGCATGGCTCGCGACACAGAAAATCGCGGTGCGTGCTCAAAAGGAGAGGACATGTTCGGATTTCTGGATATGAAACAAGTCGTTAATATGTTACACAGCACCGATCTCGTCGACATGCGCGATGCGATCCTGAGCGATGACGAAGACGGGCCGGATGGCGGCAGCCCCTGCGCCCGTGAAGAAAAGGTGGAAAACGACGCAAATCACGACCGGCATGTTGCGATACCGCTATATGCATGAGTACAAGGTCCGAAGAGCTATCTGTCCAAAAGGACGACCAACTCCAAGGACTACTTTTAGAACTCCGGGCGGAGGTACACTCACGGACCACCCAGCCTTCGCCCATTCGCCGCCGGACGGCCTCGGGTATCACTTCCCGGATTCCCGGTCCCGAGAGCCTCTGAGCGTGCAGCCCGGCGTTACCCCCCAGACAGGACGGCAACGCCGGGCAGTGCCTTGCCTTCCATCCATTCCAGAAACGCACCGCCCGCGGTCGAGATATAGGTGAAATCCTGTGCAGCTCCGGCCTTGTTCAGGGCGGCGACCGTATCCCCACCCCCGGCAACCGAAATCAGCGATCCGGCACGGGTCAGGTCCGCCGCCTTGCGGGCCGCGGCATTGGTGGCCGCGTCAAACGGCTCGATCTCGAAGGCGCCCATCGGGCCGTTCCAGATCAGCGTCTTCGCGCCCTCCAGCACCTCTGAGACCTGCGCAACGGTCTGAGGTCCGGCATCGAGGATCATCGCATCCTCGGGGCAGGCATCGGCGGGCACGGTTTCATTCGCTGCACCTGCTTTGAATTCGCGGGCCACGACCACATCGACAGGCAACAGGATCGCGCAACCGGCCTCGGAAGCCTTGGTCAGTATCTCGGACGCCGTGCCGGTCATGTCATGCTCGCACAGCGACTTGCCCACCGAAATCCCTTGTGCCGCGAGGAATGTGTTGGCCATGCCGCCGCCGATAACCAGATGATCGACCTTGGCCACCAGATTGCCCAGCAGTTCCAGCTTGGTCGACACCTTGGCCCCGCCCACAACCGCCACCACCGGGCGCTGCGGCTTGCCCAGCGCGCGTTCCAGCGCCTCCAGTTCGGCCTGCATCAGACGGCCCGCACAGGCGGGCAGTAGCCGTGCCAGCGCCTCGGTCGAGGCATGGGCGCGATGGGCCGCCGAAAACGCATCGTTGCAATAGATATCGCCCAGCGCCGCCATCCCGGCGGCAAGCTCGGGGTCGTTCTTTTCTTCACCTGAATGGAAACGAGTGTTTTCCAGCAGCAACACAGTGCCTTGGGCAAGGCTGTCCACCGCGGCCTGCGCCGCCGGACCCCGGCAATCGGCACAAAAGGTGACAGGCGCGCCAATGGCGGCCTCCAGCGCGGGCACCAGCGGGCGCAGCGACATCTCGGGCACGACCTTGCCTTTGGGCCGTCCGAAATGGGCCAGCAGAATCGGCGTGCCCCCGGCCTGCAGGATGTCCCCCACCGTGGGCGCGATCCGGCGGATACGGGTATCATCGGTGACGCGGCCGTCTTCGACCGGTACGTTGATATCGACCCGGACAAGAACCCGTTTGCCCGACAGGTCCATGTCGTCCAGTGTTTTCCAAGTCATTCCCGGTCTCCGCGATAAATGGCCAATGCTTGAGCGCTTGTTTTCCCGGAAACCGCCGCCACGTCAATGCACGACTTGGCTTTCCTGCATCGCACGCTTAGGTATGCGTCCATATCCAGAAACAGGAGGGCCAGATGGCCGAGATCAAGGACCCGGAAAACACCATCATCATCGAGCTGGCAGGCGGCAAAGTGGTTATCGAACTGCTGCCCGACGTGGCGCCCCAGCACAGCGCGCGGATGAAGGAACTGGCCCGTGGCGGCGAATATGACAATGTCGCCTTTCACCGGGTGATCGACGGTTTCATGGCGCAGACCGGTGATGTGGAACATGGCGACATGGAAGACGGGTTCAACCTGAACCGGGCAGGAACCGGTGGCTCGTCGAAGCCCGACGTTCCGGCCGAGTTCTCGAAGCTGCCCCATGACCGCGGCACACTGGGTGCGGCCCGTTCGGCCAATCCCGACAGTGCGAACTCGCAGTTCTTCATCAACTTCAAGGACAACCATTTTCTCAACGGTCAGTACACGGTCTATGGCCGGGTGATCGACGGGATGGAGCATGTGGATGCCATCGTGCGCGGCGAGCCGCCCGCAAGCCCCGACCGGATGATCAGCGTCAAGGTGGCCGCAGATGCGTAAGCTGGCCGCCGTATTTGCCCTGATGGCCAGTCCGGCTTTGGCGACCGGCCTTCAGATCGAGGTCGAGGGCGAAGGCGCCAATGGCACCATCACCGTCGATCTGCTTGACGATGTGGCACCCAAACATGTGGAACAGATCGCCGCCCTGGCCAGCGAAGGCCAGTATGATGGCGTGGTGTTTCACCGGGTGATCGATGGTTTCATGGCCCAGACCGGCGATGTGCAGTTCGGCAAGCTGGGCGGCGACATGCGCCGTGCCGGCACCGGAGGATCAACCCGCGACGATCTGCCGGCAGAGTTCTCGGACCTGCCCTTTGAGCGCGGCGTGATCGGCATGGCGCGCGCGCAGGATCCCAACAGCGCCAACTCGCAATTCTTCATCATGTTCGATCCGGGCCCGTTCCTGAACGGGCAATACACGGTCGTCGGCAAGGTGACGGACGGCATGGATGTGGTCGACGCGATCAAGCGCGGCGATGGCCCCAACGGTGCTGTCACCGGCCAGCCCGACGTGATGAAAAAGGTCACCGTGACCGAGTGATCCCGTCGTTCGGGACAGACATAATCCGCGCCGGGGCCCATCCGGCGCGGATTTTTTTGAAAACAAGGCGGGTCCTCACGTTGCTGAACTCTGTTCACAACCCCGTGGCGGTGCTTTGCGGTGGTGACGGCCCGGGCCATCATGCGGTATCCGAAAGGACCTGCTGATGTACCGTCTTGTCCTGATCCTTGCGCTCCTTGCTGCCGGACCGGCGCTGGCCAATCCCGACCGCTGGCGCGCGGAATGGCCCGGGACCGATTTCAGCCACACCGCCATTTCCGACTGGGATGAGATTCAATCGGGCGGACCACCCAGGGACGGTATCCCGGCGATCAGCGATCCCACCTTCCTGCGCGCCTCGGACGAGACCCGGCTGGGAGGGCGCGAGCCGGTCATCACGGTCGAGATCGACGGGGCTGAACCGCGCGCCTATCCGATCCGTTACCTGATCTGGCATGAGATCGTGAATGACAGCATCGGCGGCATTCCGGTTGCGGTGACCTATTGTCCCTTGTGCAATTCCGGCCTGACCTTCGACCGGCGCACCGCTGCGGGGACGCTCAGCTTTGGGGTCTCGGGCAAGCTGCGCCATTCCGACATGATCATGTATGATCGCGAGACCGAAAGCTGGTGGCAGCAGGCCATCGGCACCGCCATCGTCGGGCAATTGACCGGAACCGAGTTGCCCTCCCTGCCCAGTTGGATGGAAAGCTGGGACGATTTCCGCACCCGCCACCCCGACGGGCTGGTGATGGCGGAGCCTGCGTTCACCAGGGACTATGGCCGCAACCCCTATCGCAACTATGACAGCTCGGCGCGGCCTTTCCTCTATTCCGGCGAGAACCCGCCCCATGGCATCAATCCTCTGGCCCGCGTTGTGCGGGTGGGCGACAGCGCCTGGACGCTGGAACGGCTGCGGCGCGAGGGCGCGATCACCGAGACCGGCGTAACGCTGATCTGGCACGGCGGACAGGCCTCGGCATTGGACAAGGCCCGCATCGCGCGGGGGCGCGACGTGGGCTCGGTGCGGGTGCGTGATGGCGCGGGCCAAGACCTGCCCCATGACGTGATGTTCGCCTTTGCCTTTCACGCCTTCTGGCCCGAGGGCCGCTGGATGCTCGCAGAATGAGACCTCTGGTCAAGCACCGCGCCGCGCACTAGCGTGCGGGCATGACACAGCCCGTGCATGACAGCCGCTATTCCTGGTTCCGCCTGCTGGTCACCCTGCTGATCGCAACGGTGGCCAATGTCGGCATGTGGGCGGTAATCGTCATCATGCCTGCGGTCGAAGCCGAGTTCGGCGCCAGTCGCGCCGACGCCTCGCTGCCTTATACGCTGACGATGATCGGGTTCGCCCTCGGCAATCTGCTGCTTGGGCGGATGGTGGACCGGGTGGGCGTCACCCTTGCCCTGATCGGCGCCGCCGGGTTGAGTGCGGCCTGCTTCGCGCTCGCCAGCCTCGCCCCGTCCATGACCATCCTGTCGCTGATCCATCTGGGTCTGGGTCTGGGCACGGCGATCGGATTTGGCCCGCTGATCGCCGATATCTCGCACTGGTTTGTGAAGCGACGCGGCATCGCGGTGGCGCTGGTGGCAAGCGGCAATTACCTGTCCGGCGCGATCTGGCCGACATTGCTGTCGGACATGCTGCGCGACAGTGGCTGGCAGCAGGTCTATCTGACGCTTGCGCTGATC
Organism: Ruegeria spongiae; assembly: GCF_023502395.1. GTDB lineage: Bacteria > Pseudomonadota > Alphaproteobacteria > Rhodobacterales > Rhodobacteraceae > Ruegeria_C > Ruegeria_C spongiae. The sequence goes on from NZ_JAMFMB010000011.1 coordinate 14,463, forward strand.
ACGCTGATCACCGTCATTCCGTTGTCGCTGCTTTTGCGGCGGCAGGTCCCGGCCGAGGCCCATCGCTCTGCCGCGGCCGCCGCCCAGATCAACGCCCGAAGCGCGGGACTTTCGCCGCGCATGTTGCAGGTGGTGCTGGGGCTGGCGGGCATCGGGTGTTGCGTGGCGATGTCGATGCCGCAGGTCCATATCGTCGCCTATTGCGTCGGGCTGGGATACGGGCCCGCCGTGGGCGCCGAGATGCTGTCGCTGATGCTGCTGGGCGGCGTGGTGAGCCGGGTGATCTCGGGGCTGGTGGCGGACAGGCTGGGCGGATTGCGAACCTTGCTGATCGGGTCGGCCCTGCAGGGTACTGCTCTGTTTTTGTTTCTGCCCTATGACGGGATGGTCCCGCTTTATGTGGTCAGCGCGCTGTTCGGGCTGTCGCAGGGGGGGATCGTGCCCAGCTATGCGCTGGTGGTGCGCGAATACCTGCCCCCGCGCGAAGCAGGCGCGCGGGTTGGCTTCGTGATGATGATGACCGTGCTCGGCATGGCGCTTGGCGGCTGGATGTCGGGCTGGATCTATGATGTCACCGGCAGCTACACGGCAGCCTTCATCAACGGCATCGGCTGGAACGGGCTGAACCTGGCGATCCTTCTGGCGCTGCTGCACCGCAGCCGCCCGCGCCCGCTTGCCGCCTGAGTCTTTGACGTCACACATGCGCTGACATTCGGGTGACCGGGACCCGAAATTTCATGAAACGGTGCTAGGCTTGGGTCATTCCGGCGTCTGAGGAGCTGACATGACACCGCTATCGCGCCGCACCTTCGTGATCGCCAGCGCCGCATCGCTGGCCGCCCCTGCGCTGGGGGCAGCGCCACAGCCCTATCTGCTCGACAGATCGGCCTCGAAGGTGGGGTTCATCTTTACACTTGCCGGAAACGCCCAGCGCGGCACCATGCCGGTTGCCGCAGCCGACATTCAGATCGATGCCGCCAATTTGACGGCCAGCACTGTCGATGTGAGCGTCGATGCCGCTCGCGCGCGCACGGGTCTGTTCTTTGCCACTCAGGCCATGAAAAGCCCCGAAGTGCTGGATACCGGCACCTACCCGACCATCCGCTTCGTCTCGAAACAGGTGGTGCTGGGCGACGGGGGGCGGCTGTCGGATGGCGCGCAACTGCACGGTGACCTCACCCTGCGCGGCGTTACACGGCCCGTTTCCTTTGCAGCGTTCCTTTATCGCAAGCCCGGCAGCGCGGCATCCGATCTGGCCGAGCTCAGCATCCAGTTGCGGGGTCAGATCAGCCGTTCGGCCTTTGGTGCCGCGGGATATCCCGATCTGGTGCCCGACCCGATCATTCTGGACATTCGAGCGGTGATCCGGCGCAGCCGCTAATTCCGCGAAAATGCCAAAACCGACTTCACAACGTCGAGAATCCGCGCGCATCGCCATGATGATCCGGCATGGTGGCGGATTATGCGCCTGATCATTTCGTTCACGTCTCTGTTTCTTTCCGTCGTTCTATTGCAGCTTTCAACCGGAGGGGTCGGGCCGCTGGATGCGATCTCGGGGCTGACGCTGGGGTTCACCACCGCTCAGATCGGCCTGCTGGGCTCGGCGCATTTCTTCGGGTTCTTCATCGGCTGCTGGTGGGCGCCACGTCTGATGGGCAGCGTCGGCCATTCCCGCGCATTCGCCGTCTGCACCGCCTTGGGGGCGATGGGGCTGATCGGGCATACGCTGACCGACGACCCGCGTATCTGGGCGCTGCTGCGGATCGCCTCGGGCACCTGTGTGGCGGGCTGCTACACGGTGATCGAGGCCTGGCTGAACGCCAAGGTCACCAACGAGAACCGGGGCCGCGCGACGGGAACCTACCGGATCGCCGATCTGAGCGCCTCGCTGGGCGCGCAGTTGATCATCGCCGTACTGCCGCCTGCCTCCTATATCTCCTATAACCTGCTGGCGATCTTATGCTGCGCCTCGATCTTGCCGCTGATGCTGACGCGGGCGAGCCAGCCCCAAACACCTGACGCGCCGCGCCTGCGTCCCAAGCTGGCCTGGAAATGTTCGCCGCTGGCGGTGGCGGGCGTGATCGTGGCCGCGCTCAGTTCCGCCTCTTTCCGCATGGTCGGGCCGATCTACGGGCAGGAGGTCGGGCTGGACATCAGTCAGATCGCCTTTTTCCTGGCCGCTTTTGTTCTGGGCGGCGCGCTGGCGCAATACCCCATAGGCTGGTTGGCCGATAAATACGACCGCCGCTGGGTGCTGATCTGGCTGTCCGGCGTGGCGATCCTGAGTTGCGGCATCACCATGATCGCCAGCGGGTTGGGCACCATCGGAATCATGGTGAGCGCGGGTTTCTTCGGCTTCACCACCTTCCCGATCTTCTCGATCTCGGCGGCCCATGCCAATGACTTCGCCACGTCAGAACAACGGGTTGAACTGGCGGCGGCGCTGATGTTCTTCTATGCGCTGGGGGCAATTGCCAGCCCCTATGTGTCATCAAACCTGATCGGTGCCTACGGCCCCGGCGCGCTGTTTGCCTTTGTGGCGGTCGGGCATCTGTTCCTGATCGTATTCGGCCTGTTGCGGATGCGCAGCCGCCCAGTACCCGAGGATCGCACCCGCTATGTCTACGCACCACGCACGTCGTTCACCATCGGGCGGCTGACCCGCAGGCAGCGCGACCAAGCGCTGCGCTCTGAGTCAGATGAAAAACAGACCGGCCCGGAAAAGAGCAGTTAAGTTCAACCCAGATGCGGCAGGAGGACAGCGCCATGCGCACATACAAACCGGGTGATGACGTGGGTATGTTGGAGCCCTGGCCGCTCAACAATCCGGCGAGCGATTACGTGATCCGGCAGGGCGCGCCCGAGACCTCTGGCCGGATCGAGGCTGGTGGGCCGGGCCATACATCTCGTTTTGGCATCTGGCGCTGTACCGAAGGTGCGTTCGAGTGCACCGAACAGGGCGATGAGTTGATGACGGTTCTCGCCGGGCGCTGCCGGATCACCGATCAGGGAACCGGCGACACGGTGGAGCTTGTCGCGGGCGACAGCCTGTTCATCCGTGATGGTGCCCGGGTGACATGGGATGTGATCGAGGATGTGACAAAGGTGTTCTTCGGCCAGAAATCTGACGGGTATTGAAAAAGGGGCCAGTCACCCGGCCCCTTCCCTGTTTTGCGCTTCGGCTTAATGTTCGACGCGGTCGTCGGTCTCCGCCTCGGACTCTGCCGACTGCACCTCTTCCGGTGCGGCCAGCGCCCCGTTGGCCAGGCCGCCGACTCCGTTTTCCATCGACAGGCCAAGCTCTTCGCCCAGTTTCTTGAGCGCGGGCATCTGCACTGCCATGCCCATGATGGAATCGAGCGCTTGGTTGACCACCGGCTTGTCGCCGCTGGCCGCTGTGCCCGGCGTCCCGGCCCCACCAATGCCGCTGACCTGGTGGATCTTGATCGAGTCGATCTTTTCGGCCGGTTTGACCATCTGGGTGATGATCTCGGGCATGGCGTCGATCCGGGCCATATCGACCTTCATGCGGATCAGTTCCGGCGACAGCACATTCTCGGCCTCGACAATGGCGCGCTTACCTTCAGCTTCGGCAAGCATGTCGTTCTTCTTGGCCTCGGCGCGAATATTGAGAGCATCGGCCTCGGCCTGCGCCTCTTCGCGGCGCGCTTCGGCCCGGTCGACGGCGGCGTCCTTTTCCGCCTGCGCGGCCAGTCGGATGGCCGTGGCCTGACGCTCGGCCTCGCGGGTGGCTTCGATCAGCACGATCTGCTTTTCACGCTCGGCCTCGGCCACCTGACGGGCGGTTACCACCGCTTCGGTCGCCTTGGTCGCTTCGGCACGGGCCAGATCAGCCGAGGCACGGGCGCGGCTTTCCTCTTCGGATTTCTGCGCGATGATGATCTGACGTTCCTGTTCGGCCACTTCCAGCTCGCGCTCTTTCGAGATCTCGGCATCGCGGATCTTGCGCTCGCGCTCGATCTCTGCCGACCGGATGGCTTCCTCACGGGCGATCCGGGCGCGTTCGGTTTCACGCACCGAATCCTCGGTCCGGGCCGCGATCTCTGCCTCCTGCGCCACGCGCAGTGTTTCGACCTTTTCCACCTGAGCGATGCGCGCCTGTTCTTCATCCTGCTCGATCAGCAGCTTCTGACGTTGCGCCTCCATCGCCGCACGGCGCACTTCGACATCTGCATCGGCATCAATCTGCGCGCGCTCTTTCTTCGAGGTGGCAATCACCTCGGCCAGTTTACGCATACCAACGGCGTTGAAGGCGTTATTTTCATCCAGCGCCTCAAACGGCGTCTGGTCGAGTGCGGTCAGCGAGACCGATTCCAGCGAAAGGCCGTTTTTCAGCAGATCCTCGGACACCGCATTCTGCACCTCTTGCACAAAGTCGGCGCGGTTTTCGTGCAGCCCGTCCATGGTCATCTGCGCGGCAACCGCACGCAGGCCGTCGATCAGCTTGCCTTCGATCATCTCGCGCAGCAGTTCCACATCGAAAGTCCGGCTGCCCAGCGTTTGCGCGGCGCGTGCGATCCCCTCATCAGTGGCCATGACCGAGACGTAGAATTCCACGCCCACATCCACCCGCATCCGGTCCTGGGTGATCAGAGCCGCCTCTCCGCTGCGCTGCACCTCAAGGCGCAGGGTCTTCATGTTGACCGGGCTCACCTCGTGCAGCAGGGGCACAACGATCGTACCGCCATCCATGATGACCTTCTTGCCGCCAGCCCCGGTTTTTACAAGGCTCACCTCGCGGGTCGCGCGCCGATACAATCGGCCCAGGACCAGGCCGATAATCAGCAGGAACACCACCACGGTGAGCGCAGAAATCAACAGGAATTGAAATTCCATCTATACGTCTCCTTCAAAGTTTTTAATTTGGTTATTCGGACATGCCGATCAGGACGAAACTACCGCTGCGCCGGTCGCGCAGCACCAGAACCTCGGTGCCTTGCGACAGGGTTTCCCCTTCGCGCATGGGTTCGGCGCGCAGGTAATGGGCATTGCCGAACCGGTCGATCACACGAACCTCGGCAGGACGCCCCTTTGAGGCGGTGCCCTGCGTGATCACCCCACGATGACGGGACAGGCGACGCACCGAGGTGGACTCGGTCTCGGTGTGCGGCAGCAGCCGGGCAAAGACCGCGCCAAAACCGCGCGCGAACCAGATACCAAAGGCAGCAGCCGGGATCGCGGCGAGCCATCCGGGCAGGTTGAGACCGATGAGATCACGCAGAGCCATCTGCAGGCCCAACCCACTCAGGCCGAAGCCCATCAGCAGGGTGGCCAGCCAGATCATCGTGGGCATCTTGCCCAGTCCCAGCCAGCTTGCCGACCCTATGGTGTCGCCTGCCGGGGCGTCCAGCGCGGCCTCACCCAACTCACCGGGGTCCAGATCGACCTCCAGATCAACGTCAACATCCAGATCGGCGTCGATATCCAGGTCAAACCCATCGAGATCCGGCGCATCTGCGACATCCAGATCGACCTCCCCTTCGCCCGCCATCAGGCTGCCACCCACCATCAGCGCCACCAGTTCCAGAACCAGCAGACCCAACAGCAAGGCAAGCGCCATGGTAAAGGCCGCAAACGCACCCTCGAGCAGGAAGTCAAACATCAATGGATGTCCCTCGTTTTTTGTATGCAGTAGTATACAGTCAATATGGGAGGTAATTCCCGATTTTCAAGAACCCGTGAGGTCATTAGTCAACCGGAGGGTATGCAAAGGACAAAGCCCTGCGCAATGCCATAACGCTTCAAAAGCGCCACCGATTGCGCCACGTCACGGCTATTTCGCCCGGCTACCAAAGCTACCCTTTTGCTGCAGCGCCACATGGGGTAGACGGGCGCGCAGACAGATACGCGGACTGGGCATATGGCAAGAATTCTCATCACCTCGGCGATCCCCTATATCAACGGGATCAAGCACCTCGGCAATCTGATCGGCTCGCAACTGCCTGCCGATCTCTATGCGCGCTACCTGCGTGGCCGGGGCAATGAGGTGATGTTCCTCTGCGCCACCGATGAACACGGCACCCCCGCCGAACTGGCCGCCGCCAAGGCCGGTCAACCGGTCGCTGATTATTGCGCCCAGATGTACGGCGTGCAGGCTGAGATCGCGCAGAACTTTGGCCTGAGCTTCGATCACTTCGGTCGCTCCTCCAGCCAGCAGAACCACCGCCTGACGCAGCATTTCGCAGGCCGTCTGGCCGAGGCCGGGCTGATCCGCGAAGTGGTCGAGAAACAGGTCTATTCCAACGCCGATGGCCGCTTCCTGCCGGATCGTTATATCGAGGGCACCTGCCCCAATTGCGGCTATGAGCGTGCGCGCGGCGATCAATGCGAGAACTGCACCAAGCAGCTGGACCCGACCGATCTGATCGAGCCGCGTTCAGCCATCAGCGGCTCGACCGATCTGGAGGTGCGCGAAACCAAGCACCTCTATCTGCGTCAATCAGCATTGAGCGACCAACTGGACAGGTGGATCGACAGCAAGGCCGACTGGCCGGTGCTGACCACCTCGATTGCCAAGAAATGGCTGCATGATGGCGACGGCCTGCAGGACCGGGGCATCACCCGCGATCTGGACTGGGGCATTCCGGTCAAGAAAGGCGATGAGGACTGGCCGGGGATGGAAGGCAAGGTCTTCTACGTCTGGTTCGACGCGCCGATTGAATATATCGCCTGCGCCGCCGAATGGGCCGAGGCCAATGGCAAGACGGATGCCGACTGGCAGCGCTGGTGGCGCACCGACAAGGGTGCCGATGACGTGCGTTATGTCCAGTTCATGGGCAAGGACAACGTCCCCTTCCACACGCTCAGCTTCCCGGCGACCATTCTGGGCTCGGGCGAGCCGTGGAAGATGGTCGATCACCTGAAATCGTTCAACTATCTGAACTATGATGGCGGCCAGTTCTCGACCTCGCAAGGCCGAGGTGTCTTCATGGATCAGGCGCTGGAAATCCTTCCGGCGGATTACTGGCGCTGGTGGCTGCTCAGCCATGCGCCCGAAAGCAGCGACAGCGAGTTCACCTGGGAAAACTTCCAGCAATCGGTGAACAAGGACCTGGCCGATGTGCTGGGCAATTTCGTCAGCCGGATCACCAAGTTCTGCCGCTCGAAATTCGGCGAGGCGGTGCCCGAGGGTGGTGCCTATGGCGAACAGGAAGCGGCGCTGATCGCCGATCTGACCGCTAAGGTCCGTGCCTATGAGGGGCATATGGAGGCCATGGAGGTTCGCAAATCGGCGCAGGAGCTGCGGGCGATCTGGGTGGCAGGCAACGAATACCTGCAAAGCGCCGCGCCATGGGCCACGTTCAAAACCGACCCTGAAAAGGCCGCCGCGCAGGTGCGTCTGGGCCTGAACCTGATCCGGCTTTATGCGGTGCTCAGCGCGCCCTTCATCCCTTTTACCTCGGCCCGGATGCTGGACGCGATGGGGGTCAGCGACACCGCATGGCCCGAGGATGTGGCCGCCAGCCTGTCCGCGCTGGAACCGGGGCATGGCTTTACGGTGCCCGAGGTGCTCTTTGCCAAGATCACCGACGATCAGCGCGAGGATTGGGAAACCCGGTTCTCCGGCACCCGCGACTGACGTTACAGGGTTGGCTCAACGCCAACCCCTCAGGTGATGACGCTCTCAATCGCTGCCGATAGCCGGTCGGCGATCAGGTCGGCATCGCTCTCTTCCATCACAAAAGGCGGGGCCAGCAGCACGTGATCGCCGTGGCGTCCGTCACGGGTTCCGGGCATCGGGTAGCAGATCAACCCCTGCGCCATCGCCGCCGCTTTCAGCTTGCCCGCGAGACCCAACGCCGGATCAAAGGGCATTTTGCTGTCCCGGTCCTGCACCAGTTCGACGCCGCGAAACAGACCGCGGCCCCGGATGTCACCCACATGGGCGTGCTGGCTCAACCGGTCGCGCAGGGCGGCGTCCAACTGCGTTCCGCGTTCCTGCACCTGCGGCATCAGGTCCCGCTCCAGCATCTCGGACAGCACAGCATGGCCCGCAGCGGTGGCGACCGGATGGCCGATATAGGTGTGGCCGTGCTGGAAGAACCCGGTGCCCTCCGCGATCGCCTGATAGATCTGCGCCGAGCACAGCATCGCGCCGATGGGCTGATATCCCGCGCCCAGCCCCTTGGCGATGGTCACGATATCGGGCCGCACGCCTTCGCCATTGCAGGCAAAGAGATGTCCGGTCCGACCCATGCCGCACATGACCTCATCGAGGATCAATAAAACCCCGTAAGTATCACATATCTCTCGGATACGCGCAAAATACCCCTCAACCGCAGGCACCGCGCCCAGGGTTGCGCCCACCACCGGTTCGGCGATGAACGCCATGACGGTTTCGGGACCGAGGCGCAGGATTTCCGCCTCCAGTTCATCGGCAACCCGGCGGCCGTATTCGGCTGGCGTCTCGGTCTCTTGGCGCTCGGCATATTCAAAACAGGGCGCGATATGGCTGACCCCGATCAGCAACGGATCGAACTGCTTGCGCCGCCACGCATTGCCCCCCGCCGCCAACGCACCCAGCGTGTTGCCATGATAGCTCTGTCGCCGCGCGATCAAGTTGCGCCGCTCGGGCTGGCCAATTTCGAGGTAATACTGCCGCGCCAGCTTGATCGCGGATTCCACCGCCTCGGAACCGCCCGAGACGAAATAGACCCGGTCGATGCCCTCGGGGGCTTGCGCGATCAGCAGATCGGCCAATTGTTCGGCAGGCTCGGAGGTGAAGAACCCGGTATGGGCAAAGGCCAGTTGATCCACCTGATCCTTTACCGCCTGACGGACCCGTGCGTTGGAGTGACCCAGACAGGACACCGCCGCGCCGCCCGAGGCATCGAAATACCGCTTGCCCTGCGCGTCGATCAGATAACAACCGTCACCGGCAACCGCACTGGGCAGCTCAGCGCGGCAATGGCGTGGGAAGACATGGCTCATGGGAAGTCCCTTTCCAATTCGGCCCGCAGCACGGCCACTGCCGCTGCATTGTCGGGCCATTCACGTCCATCCGGGGCGTGCAGGTTGTTTTCGAACCCGACCCGCAGATACGCGGCCCCTGCCCGTGCAGCAGTAATCAGACAGGCCTGCTCCTGCGGTCCAAAGGCGCAGAGGCTGAAACGCAGCCCCCTCATTTCCGGCAAGAGCGTGGCAAGCTCATCGGGATGGCCGGGACGCGCCGGGGTGTAGGCGCCCAGCACGCAGATCACCTCATCCTGTTGGGGCCGGACAATGCCTGCGGCGCGCCAGCTGCGCAGCAAGGCCAGATCCTGCGCATCATAGACGATATGCTGCACCCGTGTGCCCTGTTCGGCACAAAGCCCGTAGAGCGTTTCCGCAATCTCGGGGCTGCGGTTGATTTCGCGCACCGAAACACTTGCCCAACTTGGCGCAAGATCCCTGAGACACGCGAATTGCGCCAATGGGTCGTAGCGCCCCGCGGCTTCGGTGGTGACCTGCAGCTCCAGCCCGTCGACCTCGTGCAGCGCGGCCAGAACCTCGCGATACAGCCCGGCATCCAGTGAATGCCGGCCCGCCGCGTCGCGCACATGCAGGTGCACGGCATCCGCCCCGGCGGCGTGGCAGGATCGGGCGGTTTGCACGATCTCCTCCGGCGTGACCGGCAGGGCGGCGTGATCGGATTGTCCGCGTCGCGCCCCGTTGGGGGCGACCATGATGCGAGGTCGGGTCATGTTCAGCACTCTCTGTTTCCCGGAGCATATGCCATGACGCGGCGTCACACCTTCGCGAATCCGACATCAAAGACCCGGCACTACGACATGGCCCGCTTTCGGTCATCCGATGGAAGAACGCCGAACAACCTCTTGTATACACGCGAAAATGTCACAGGTTTATACCCGTAATCCAGCGCGATCTCGGTCAGGTCGCGACGGCCCGACAGCACATCGAGCCGCGCATCTTCTAGCCGCAACTGCGCGTAGACACGGCCCGGCGGCTGGTCGAATTCCTGCATAAACAGCCTCTCCAACTGGCGCTGGGAGATGCCCAGATCAGCCGCGATCCGGGCAATGGAGAGCGGCGCAAACAGGTTGGCCCGCATCCGGCGCAGCGCGGCAAAGACCAGATGATTTGCGGTCTCGAACCGCATCTCTGAACCGCGCCGCTGCGGTGCCCGCCCGTCCCGCACCGCGTCGATGACCAGCCGCGCGGCAATCTCGTCGGCGGTCTCGGGGCCAAATTCCGCACGCACCAGATGCAGCATCAGATCGCTTGCCGCACCACCCCCCGCGCAGGTCGCGATCTGCGCGTCATGGGTGAACAGCGCAGTGGTCACCTTGACCTTGGGGAAGTCCTGCCGCAGATAGGCAAAATCCTCCCAATGGGCACTGACGGAACGGCCATTCAGCAACCCCGCCTGCGCCAGGCGCACCACCCCCGAGGAGACGCCCCAGACCGGGTGCCCGCGCCGGGCCCAGTCGCGCAACCGCGCCACCAGAGCAGGGGCAGGCACCTTGCTGGCCTCGGCTCCGGCGACAACGATCAGGGTCGCGCGGGATGGCACCTCGGACGGGTAGAGATCGGGGATCAGCGCAAAACCGTTCGACGCCCTGACCGGTGCGCCGCTCAGGCCAAGCGCCTTGTATCGCAACCTTGCCTTGGGGTGGACCCGATGCAGCAGGCGCAGAACTTCGACCGCTGACGAAAACGCCTGCATGGTGAAGCCCGCATCCAGAACAAATACAAAAAGCCGGTCTGAGGACGCGCCCATCTCTGCCTTCCCAACCATCACCTGCTCAGGGTAACCGCGCGGCGATAAGGCAAGGAAGTCAAAAAACGCAATGACGCCAATATTTAGCCCGAGAATCTGACGCTTGAGATATTCCCGGAATGCGGCCATCCTGCGTGGAATGCCAGTGACTCGGGATGCCGCATCCGACATCGCGCCGCTGACCCAGATTGTATACATTGAACGAGGCTTTTCGCATGCCGCCGCTTTCCTCCTGCCTGTCCGCTCCTGCCCGCTCGCCGCTTGCACTGCGGCCCTTCGTGACCGGGATCGCCCTAGCGGGCGCCCTTTGGACCGCGCCTGCCCTCGCGCAGGAGGGGGAATCGGCCCCGCCGAAAGTGTCGATCGCTGCGGCCTATACGCAGGAAATCACCGATGAGGCCGTGTTCATCGGCCGGGGCGAGGCGATCGATGAGGTCGATATCATCGCCCGCGTCAGCGGATTTCTCGAGGCGCAGCAGGTCGCGGATGGCGCAAATGTCAAAAAGGGAGAGCTGCTCTTCGAAATCGAGCCGGATCTCTACGAGGCCACGCTCGAGGCCCGCAAGGCCGATCTGGACAAGGCCGAAGCCAATCTGGAACTGGCCAAGCTGGAGCTTGCGCGGAAAGAGGAACTGCTGCGGCGCGACGCGGTGCCGGTCTCGGAGCGCGACGTGGCGCGCGCCAACGAACTTGAGGCCGAAGCGCAGATCAAATCCGCCAAGGCCGCCATTCAGCAGGCCGAACTTGACCTGAGCTACACCAAGATCAGCGCGCCTTTTGACGGGCGTCTGGGCCGCGTGGCCACAAGTGTCGGCGATATTGTCGGTCCCTCAAAGCCGCCTCTGGTGTCGCTGGTGCGCGAAGCGCCGATCTATGTCAGCTTCGCCATCAACGAGAAACTGCTGCTCAACGTGCTGCAGAATTCCGGCGAGACCACGGCGACATTGGCCAGTTCGGATCAGAAACCGGATGTCTTCGTGGAACTGCCCAACGGAACCAAGCTGGACGAGACCGGACATATCGTCTTTGTCGACAATCAGATCGACCCGCTGACCGGGGCCATCACCATCCGGGCCGAGTTCGAGAACACCTCGCGTCTGCTGGTGGACGGAGCCTTTGTGCATGTCAGTATCCAGGCGCTTGAGCCGACATTGCAGGTGCTGATCCCACAAGCCGCACTGCAACGCGACCAACGTGGCGAGTTCGTGCTGGTGGTCAATAACAAGCAGATGGTCGAGCAGCGCTATATTCAGACCGGCGACCCCGAGGGCACGGCCATCATCGTGACCGAAGGCCTTGTCGAAGGCGAAAGCGTGATCGTCGAAGGGCTGCAACGGGTCCGGCCCGGCGTGGCGGTCGACGCCGTCGTCGCCTCAGACTCGCCGGGGGAATAACGCATGTTCTCAGCCCTGTTCATCAGCCGGCCCAAGCTGGCACTTGTCATTTCGCTGGTGCTGACCATCCTGGGGGGCATCGGCTATATGGTGCTGCCGGTCGCCCAGTTCCCCGATATCACACCCCCTGTGGTCAGCGTCACCGCCACCTATACCGGTGCAAATGCAGAGACCGTCGAAAACACCGTTGCCGCCCCGATCGAGGCGCAGGTCAACGGTGTGGATGACATGATCTACATGACCTCCACATCCGCCGATAACGGGTCCTATACGCTGAACGTCACCTTCGAGGTCGGCACCGACCCCGACATCGCCTCGGTCAACGTGCAGAACCGGGTGGCGCAGGCCATGGCCTCATTGCCGGCTGAGGTGACGTCCTCGGGCGTGGTGACGCAAAAAGCCTCGACCAACATGTTGCTGATGATCACGCTGACATCGCCGAAAGGCACCTATGACAGCGTGTTCCTGTCGAACTATGCCTCGATCAACATCAAGGACGCGCTGGCCCGTATTCAGGGCGTCGGCAAGGCCGATGTTCTGACCGATTTCGAATATGCCATGCGGATGTGGATGGACCCGGACAAGATGGCGGGCCTGTCGATTACGCCCGGCGATCTGATCAACGCCATCCAGGAACAGAATATCGAGGTCTCAGCTGGCGCGATCGGGGCACCGCCCGCGCCCGAGGGGCAGACTTTTCAATACACGATCAAGACCAAGGGCCGTCTGACCTCGGCCGAAGAGTTCGGCAATATCGTCGTGCGCACCGGCGACGCCGGGGCCATCGTGCGGGTCCGCGACATCGCCCGCGTCGAGTTGGGCGCGCAGTTCTACACCGCGTCGGGCTTTTACGACGACACCCCCGCCACGGTTCTGGCCATCTATCAGGCCCCCGGCGCCAACGCATTGAGCGTGGCCGAACGAGTCGAGGCGGAAATGGACCGCCTGTCGCGCGCCTTCCCCGACGATGTCAAATATCTCGTGCCCTTCGATTCGACCAAATTCGTTGAACAATCGCTCAATGACGTGGTCACGACGCTGATGCTGACCTTCATACTGGTGATCTCGGTCGTGTTTGTCTTTCTGGGCAGCTGGCGCGCGACGATCATCCCGGCGGTGGCCATCCCGGTCTCACTGATCGGCACATTCGCCTTCCTGCTGGCCTTCGGCATGTCGCTCAACACGATCTCGCTGTTTGCGCTGGTGCTGGCCATCGGCATCGTGGTGGATGACGCCATCGTGGTGGTGGAAAACGTCGAACGCATCATCGCCGACGAAGGCCTCAGCCCGCCCGAGGCCACCCGCAAGGCGATGGGGCAGATCACCGGCCCGGTGATCGCGACCACGCTGGTGCTGCTGGCGGTCTTTGTGCCGGTCACCTTCATGCCGGGCATCACCGGGCGGCTCTATTCGCAGTTTGCGGTCACGATCTCGACCGCCGTTGTGATTTCGTCGATCAACGCGCTGACCCTGTCGCCGGCGCTGTGCGGGCTGGTTCTGCGGCCCCGGTCGGGCCCGCCCAAGGGCCTGCTGGGAATGTTCGAGAACGTTATCGGCAGTGTGCGGACCGGCTATGTCGGCATCGTCACCCGGCTGCTGCGCATCCCGCTGATATCGCTGGTCATCATTGTCGTCATCGGTGCGGGGGCAGGCACGATATTCTCCAAAACCTCGAAAGGGTTCATCCCGCTTGAGGATAACGGCTATCTGTTTGTCGACGTGCAACTGCCGGATGCCGCGACGCTTTACCGGACCGAAGATGTGACCGCGCGGTTCAACGACAAGGTGCAAGCCATCCCCGGCGTCGCCAGCACGGTTCTGGTCAACGGCTACTCGTTGCTGAACGGGCTGTCGCCCAATGGCGCGATGATCGTCGTGAACCTGACCGGCTGGGACGAACGGCAAACCGAGGAGCTCAGCGCCGATGGTATCCTGAACCAGGTGCTGGGGCTGGCCTATCAGGAATCGGCCGCCTCGATCGTGGCGTTCAACCCGCCGCCGATTCAGGGTCTCGGCATGTCCGCAGGTGTCGAGATGGAGGTGCAGCAGACCGGTGGCGGCTCGCCGCAGGATCTGGCCTCGGCGGTCGGCTCGTTCGTCTATGCCGCCAACCAGAGCCCGGAGATCGCGCAAGCCTACACCACCTTCCGCGCCAACGTGCCGCAGCTTTTTGTCGATCTGGACCGCGAAAAGGCCAAGACGCTTGAAGTCCCGATTTCCGAGGTCTTCCAGACCATGCAGGCTTATCTGGGGTCCTATTACGTGAACGACTTCAACCTGTTCGGGCGCGTCTATCGCGTGATGATCCAGGCCGAGGGCGAGTATCGCGACAAGGTCGAGGATATCGGCAATCTCTATGTCCGCTCGAACGCGGGCGAGATGGTGCCGCTAGGCACGCTGATCGATATCGAGAACGTGCTGGGCCCGGTCCTGCTGAAACGGCACAATCTGTTCCGTTCGGCCACGGTGACGGCGGTTGCTGCGCCGGGCCTGTCCAGTGGTGACGCGATCAACGTGATGACCGAAACCTCGGCCACCGCCCTGCCCCCCGGCTATGCGTTCGAATGGACCGGCACCGCGCAGCAACAGCTGGCCAGCGGCGGGCTGGTGCAGGTGATCATGATCCTGGCGGTCATGTTCGCCTATCTGTTCCTTGTCGGTCAGTATGAAAGCTGGTCGATGCCGGTCTCGATCCTGCTATCGGTGATCGTGGCGCTGTTTGGTGCGGTTGCCGCGGTTGCGATCGTGGGCAGCGACATCAACCTCTATACCCAGATCGGGATCATCATGCTGGTGGGGCTCGCCTCTAAAAACGGCATTCTGATCGTCGAGTTCGCGATGGAGCAGCGCGCCGCCGGGCTCAGCATTCGTGAGGCCGCCGCCGAAGCCGCGCGGCAACGCTTCCGTGCCGTAATGATGACGGCGCTGTCCTTCCTGCTGGGCGTGGTGCCGCTGCTGGCCGCAAACGGCGCCGGAGCAGCGAGCCAGAAAGCCATCGGCATCGCGGTCTTTGGCGGCATGCTGGCGGCAACGGTGCTGGGCGTGATCCTGGTGCCGGTGCTTTATGCCGTGATGCAGGGCTTGCGCGAATGGATCAAGGGGACCAAGGGCAAGGACCCCGATCCGCCCGAGGACGCCGAAGCGACCGCCGGATAAAACAGCGCCCCGCCATCGGCGGGGCGTTTTCGTTTCGGGGCTGGTCCTCAACATCGACAGCAATTCTGGCTGTGCCTACCGCTGCCTTCGCGCGCAGGTGGTTCAAAGCATCAGAGTCGTTTCAGCCAAGGGACCGGAGCATATTTTCGACGGTATCTCGCGAAGGCATGGACGGGGCCGTTCCGGCCTTGGTGACTGACAAGCCAGCGGTCGCACACCCGTATCTCGCGGCCTCTTCTGGCGTGTTCCCGTCCGACAGTGCCGCGGCAAAACCGCCGTTGAAGGCATCCCCCGCGCCGGTCGTTTCAACAACCGGCCCCGCGTTCACCGAGGGGATGAGCCCGTGACCATCCAGATACGCCCCCTGTTCTCCGAGCGTGATGATCGGTGTTTTGACACCAAGTGAACGCAACGCATCACATGCTTTGGCGGCATCCGCTTCGGTTTCGACCGCCAGGCCCGTCAAAGCCTCACATTCCGTTTCGTTCGGGGTGACGTAATCACACAGGCCAAGCATCCCCTCCGGTAACGCAGCGGCGGGTGCCGGGTTCAGAATTGTTGTGACACCGGCAGTGCGGGCGATCTCCAACGCGCGGACGGCGGCGTCCATCGGTTGTTCCAGCTGGGTCACGAACACGTCTGCGCTGGCAATCAGGTCCGCATGCGCGTTGACCATCTCCACATCAATCAAAGCCGCAGCGCCCGGTGCAATGATAATGGCATTGTCGCCGGTCTTTTCCTCGATGAAGATATGCGCGGCCCCGGTGTAGCTGTCAGCAATCTGGTCCACATGGGGCGTTACCCCGGCCCCGGCCCATGTCTCAAGCGCAAGCTTCGCGAAATCATCCTGCCCAAGCTTGGTGATGAAATGCGTGGCAGCCCCCATGCGCGCGCAGGCGACCGCCTGATTCGAGCCCTTGCCACCGGGCCCCAGAGCAAAGGAGTTGCCCATGATGGTCTCGCCCATCTTCGGCATACGGTCGGCCCGATAGGCGGTGTCGGCGACGAAGACGCCCAGAATGACAACCTTGCCCATGCCTCACTCCGCGTCCGGCGGAACGACGCCTTTGCGGAATGCAAAGCAGCCATAGAACCTGCGTTCGCCGGTCTGGATGACCGCATAGGCCTGCTTGGCCCGCTCATAAAACGCGTAGCGTTCGATGCCGATCATCGTTGGGCCACCAACGGCGCTGACCTGCGCCTGCATCTCTTCCATCACGGGCAAGATCGTGTCGGGTTCATCCACCACCTCCATCCGTGCAGCCGCATCGTCGACGAAGGTGTCGAGCGGATAGACGGACAGGACCGCTTTTGCGACCTCAGCGGCGGGGCGATCAATGCGCAACACCTCACCCAGCACGGTTTCGCGCGCAACGCTGTCAGAGGGGAAATTGGTATCCGCGATGATCAGGTCATCACCATGCCCCATGGCGCGCAGCGCATAGAGCACATCGGCATTCAGAATCGGGTCAATCCCTTTGAGCATTTTGTCCTCTCAACAATTGGGTTTCACAGGCGGGCGCCGGTTTCTGCATCAAACACATGCAGATGATCCGGATCGGGTTTCAGGTGGATGGTCTGGCCCGGTTCGAACGCGTGACGTTCCCGGAAAATGGCGGTGACGTCCTGATCCTGGAAGCGGGCGAAAACCATCGTTTCCGCGCCGGTCGGCTCAACGACCTTGACCTGCATGGGCAAGCCATCATCCGCCAGGATCAGGTGTTCAGGCCTCACGCCAAGTTTGACGCGCCCTGCCCCGGTTGGCCCATCGAACTGAAACCCGCCGACTGTCACCTTACCATTCGACAATTCACCGGACAGCAGGTTCATCGACGGCGCTCCGATAAAGGTCGCCACAAATTCGTTGTTGGGATTGTCATAGAGTTCCAGCGGCGTACCGATCTGCTCGATGACGCCGCTTTGCATGACAACGATCCGATCTGCCAGTGTCATCGCCTCGATCTGATCATGGGTCACAAACACCGTTGTCGTTTTCAGGCGCTGGTGCAGTTCCTTGATTTCGGTCCGCATCTGAATGCGCAGCTTGGCGTCCAGATTTGACAATGGCTCGTCAAACAGGAACACCTGCGGGTCGCGCACGATGGCACGCCCCATCGCAACCCGCTGCCGCTGACCGCCGGACAGGTGGCGCGGCTTGCGGTCGAGATATTCCGTCAGGCTCAAAATCTCTGCCGCTTCCTTGACGCGACGGTCGATTTCCGCCCGGTCCGCCCTCGCCACTTTCAAAGCAAAGCCCATGTTCTCGGCTACGGATTTGTGCGGATAAAGCGCATAGGTTTGAAACACCATCGCGATGTCGCGCTCGGACGGGGGCAGGTTGTTCACGACCCGGTCGCCGATGGCAATCGTTCCGCTATCGATCGGTTCCAGCCCGGCGATCATGCGCAACAGCGTGGACTTGCCGCAACCCGACGGGCCGACCAGCGCCACGAACTCTCCGTCCGCGATATCGACATTCAGCCCGTGAATGACTTCGACCGCGCCGTAGGATTTGCGCACTTCCAGAATCTTGACGTCTGCCATACCTGCCTGCATCCCCTTCAGGACCCGGAGGTTAGACAAAGGAAATTGAGCTGTCCACGCCAGGTGGCGGGTTTTGTTGACTCAACGTCATTCTGGATCATACTGGCGCGATGTGGGGGGCTACTGTCAGCGCAGCTTGTTCTTTTATCGGTATATTTTTCTGCGACTGCATCCCTGCGGATAAAAACATTCAGACGTTTTTCTGGGAGGATTGTCGTGAAAGTTGAACTGTACAATTACATCAGGGCCGCGCAAAAAATGAACCGGCGCCAGATGCTCAAAGGCTCCGCCGCGCTTGGCGCAGTTGCAATGATGCCCAAACCGGCGATAGCGGATGACAGCGGCAATGTCCGTGCCGAGATCCTGAAAATACCCGGCGTTGGGGCAGGCTCGCCAACCGATAGCGATTGGCAAAAAGTCGGCGAGCTGTGCCTTGGCGCGACGAAATCCAATGTCGCCGAGGGCGAGTTTGACGGCGTCGAACTGACCTTCATGGGTCTCAACAACCAGAACCTGCACAACTTCCTGTTCCGTGGCTTTCTGAAACCATGGGAGGCCTATACCGGTGCCAAGATCAACTGGATCGACCTGGCGCAGGCGGATTACAATGCCCGGCTGCAGCAATCCATCGCAACCGGAACCGTGGATTTCGACATCATCGAGATGGGCGCCCCCTTCGAGGGTGATGTTCTGGGCAAGGGCCTTGCCTCCGAGATGCCCGATTGGGTGAAAGAGCAGATCGACATGGACGACTATGTCGACTACCTCAAGGCCCCGGTCGGGACGTGGGACGGCAAGACCTATCGTGTGTCTATTGACGGCGACTGCCACACCTTCGCGTATCGCAAGGATTATTTCGGCCCCGATTCAATCACGGGACGCGAGGCGCCAAAAACCTGGAAAGATGTGAATGACATCACCAAGGAACTGATCGGCAAAACCGATCCGCTGACCGGCCTTCCGGCGCACGGCTATCTTGACCCGCTCAAGGGCTGGGGCGGTTTCGGCTTCTATTTCCTCGAAAACCGGGCTGCCGCCTATGCCAAGCATCCCGACAGCCCTGCATGGTTGTTCGAGCCCGAGACAATGACGCCGATGGTCAACAACCCGGCCTGGGTGCAGGCCATTCAGGACGTGATGGACCTGATCGAGGCAGGGGCCTATCCGACCGACCAGATCAACGCCGATCCCGGCACCACCGCGTTCCAGCAGTTTCTGGCCGGAACGGGCTCGATGCTAATGTGGTGGGGCGATGTGGGCTCCAGCGCGCGGACATCGGACACATCCGTGGTGGGCGATGTGGTCGGCTTTGGTATCAACCCGGGTGCCGACAAGGTCTACAACGCCAAGACCAGCGAATGGGAAGAGACCTATAACGAGGCGCCGAACATGGCCTATATCGGCTGGGGCGTCTATGTCATGGCCACCGTTGACGGTGACGAGAAGAAGAAGAAAGCGGCGTGGTCCGCCGCGGCGCATCTGGGCGGCAAGGACCTGTCGCTCTGGGCCTCGGCCTATCCGTCGGGCTTCCAGCCTTACCGCAACTCGCATTTCCGCTTCGAGGAATGGGAAGAGGCGGGCTATGACCGCGACTATGTAGAGGATTATCTGGGATCGAACGCCGACAGCTACAATCACAAGAACGCTGCAATCGAACCGCGCATCCCCGGTATTTTCCAATATTATTCAGTGGCCGAAGACGAGTTGGCCAAGGGCTATGCCGGGCAGTATGGCTCGGCCCAGGAGACGGCGGATGCGATTGCCGCTGCCTGGGAGAAGATCACCGATCAGATCGGTCGCGACAACCAGATCGCCGTCTACAAGGCCTCGCTGGGTCTGTAGGCCGGGGCGAAAAACCTCGGAGCGGGCTGCACAGATTGCCGCCCGCTCTTTCATCAACACACCGGTCCGAGGCCAGATTTGTCATCCCACTTTGCGTATCAAGACCACGTCGCTAGAGTTTTCTCATGACGTCAGAGGGCGACCTTCTTCATACCGTTACGGCTGAAAACATCTCGGACAGCCGAAGGCGTCTGGGCAAGTTGCTGGTTTGGGGGACTGCTGCGCTGTTTCTGGGGCTGGCGATCTGGCAAGCGATGCATGAAGCAGGGCGTGTGGCCGCCGGGTTTGAGACCTGGCGTCCGGTTCTTTATGCCTACATGCTCTGGGCCACGTCGCTGTGTGTCGCGCAAGTGATCGTCAACGGCGAGAAGGGCAAGCGCACGTTGTTTGTCCTGCCCGCGGCGCTGTTCGTGATCAGCCTTGTGGTCTTCCCGCTGTTGTTTGCGCTTTATATCTCCTTCACGGACTGGAACCTGGCCTCACCCGCCGGTCCGCAGCCGAACGGCTGGGACAACATGGTGCAGATGTGGAACGATGGGTTCTACTGGAACGCGCTGAAGAACATGGTCTATTACGTGCTCGCGGTCAGCGTGGAATATGTCATCGCCTTTGGCCTCGCGCTGCTGCTGAACGCCCAGATCAGGGCGCGGAAATTCTTTCGCGTCGTCTTCCTGCTTCCTTTGATGCTCAGCCCGGTGGCGGTGTCCTGGATGATCGGCAAGTCCATGCTTGAGGTGCGGTTCGGCCCGATCTCGCGGGTCATCCGCGAGCTGGGTGGCGAGCCCAGCTTTTTCAGCAACCCCGAGATTGCCCGTTTCATGATCATGGCGATGGATGCCTGGACCTTCATCCCCTTCATGATGATCATGCTGCTCGCCGGTCTTCAGGCCCTGCCCAGAGAGGTCATCGAAGCCTCAAAAGTTGACGGCGCAACCGGGTGGCAGAGTTTCAAAGAGGTCATCTTTCCCCTGATGCTGCCGGTCTCGGTGACCGCAATTGTGATACGCATCATCTTCAAGCTGAAGCTGGCGGACATCATCATCAATGTGACCTCTGGCGGGCCGGGCGGCGCCACGGACAGCGTGACAAGCTTCATCTTCCGTGAGTATCGCGACCGGTCTAACGTCGGTTACGGCACTCTGCTGGCGATGATCTATCTGGTGCTGATCGTGATTTTCGTCACCTTGCTGCTGAAGCTGGTCAGCAGATGGATGGAGCGGCCCGCATGAGCAACGCGATATTCAAGGATCACGATGCAGACCGGCGCGCGAATGCCAAATGGTGGGCCAGCCGTGTCGCGATCTATGGCGCCTTGCTGGTGTGGACCGTAATCTGCCTGTTTCCGATTTACTGGACGATCACGACGTCATTCAAGCTGGCCCCCGACGTGATGAAAGGCAATATCGTCCCCTGGTGGGATTTCACACCAAGATGGAAGGGCTGGGAATCCATCGGCATCTCACCGCGGTTGATCGGCGAGGTGTCCACTGTGCGCGAAGAGTTCCTGAAACGCTTCTGGAACAGTGCGATCGTCGCGATCTCGGCCTCGACACTGGCCGTGGTGCTGGGTTCGCTCGCAGCGTACGGGCTGTCCCGGTTCACCTATCGGTTCGGCTTCATGAGAAACTCGGACATCTCGTTCTTCTTTCTCAGCCAGATGATCCTGCCACCGGTTGTCCTCGCCCTGCCCTTTCTGGTGCTTTACAAATCACTTGCCCTGCTCGACAGCAGGATCGGGCTTATCCTGCTCTACACGCTGATGGTTCTACCGATCGTCATCTGGATCATGCGGGACCAATTCCAAGGAATTCCGGTGGAACTGGAAGAGGCCGCGCTGGTCGACGGGCTGGGGATCTGGGGCGCGTTCCTGCAGATCGTCCTGCCCATCGCGCTGCCCGGCATGGTCGCGGCCTTTATCCTGTCGCTGGTCCTGTGCTGGAACGAGTACTTCTTTGCCGCACTTCTGACCGCAACAAATGCAACGACCCTGCCGGTCATGGTTGCCTCGCAAACCGGGTCGCAAGGGATCAACTGGTGGTCGATGGCCGCCCTGTCATCGGCGGCGATCCTGCCGCTGATCATCGTGGCGATCTTCCTTGAGAAATACATCGTCAAGGGCATGGCCGCAGGTGCCGTAAAGTAGATCCCTTGTTTAGCCTTCAGCGTTCGCCGAGTTCTGCCGCAATATCCTTGGTCTGTTCATACAGTCTGCGAAATAAACCATATGCCTTCTCATAGGTGGCAATGGACCGTGCCTTGATCACTTTCACCGGGGGATTCCAGACAGTAATGTCGCGGCGCTTGACCAACCCCACCGCAAGTGCGGCCAGAAAGGCGTCGCCATAGCTCGCGCCGGTGGATTTTTTACAGACCACCTGGTCGATGCCGGTAATGTCCGAGGTCGCCTGCAGCCAGAGCGCGTTTTTTGTCCCCCCGCCCACGGCCAACAGACGTTTGGGCGATTGGCCAAGTTCGGCAAACGTATCGGTGACATGCCGTGTGCCATGGGCGATGCCCTCGATCAGCGCACGGTAGATATCGCCACGGCTGTGGGTCAGGTTCAGCCCGAACACCGCGCCCTTGGCGTGCACGTCATGGATCGGAGTCCGCTCGCCCGAGAAATAGGGCAAGACCAGCAATCCTTTCGCTCCGGGGGGTGAGCTTGCAGCTTCCTGCGCCAGAACCAAAAACGCCTCGTCTGCTGGAAGGTCGCGGGCAATCTGGTCCCGGAACCAATGCGTCAGCGTGCCCGATGTGGCCAGCCCCGCCATCGAGGCATGTTCACCCTCAAAGAGCCAGGGCGCATACCAGATACGCGGGTCCGAGACCTGCGCGGCGGCGCGCAGAATGATGAAGATGGTGGAGCCATACATCATCATCATGTCACCCGGTTGATCGACGCCGACAGAAAAGGCTTCTGCGGCGGCGTCGATCGTGCCCGTCGTCACAGGTGTGCCTTCTGCCAGCCCCGTCTGTTCGGCTGCGGATTTGGTGATGTGGCCCGCAATCTCGTTCGACCAGGTCAGACGCGGCAATTTCTCCAGCGCAATAATATCATCGGCAAGATCGTCGACCCAGTCCTGTTTCACCACATCATAAAGCGGCGAAAAGTTCGCGGCTGTATAGTGATCGATCACCACCTCGCCGGTCAGGCGCTGCACCAGAAAGCTGGTCGAGGTCAGAATATGGGCGGTCCTGGCGAAAATCTCGGGGCGCTGCCGTCTGAGCCAGAGGATCTTGGGGCCGACCGATTGCGAGGTCAGCGCATTGCCGCAGCGGGCAATGATCGTGCCTTCTCCGATCCGTTCGGTCAGCTCGCGCACTTCGGCTTCGGCACGGGTGTCTACGCCGTAGAGCACACCGTTCATCAGGGGCGCTCCGGCACCGTCGACCGGCAACATGCAGGGACCGATTGCGCTGCAGGCCACCGCCTTGATCTCGCGCGCATCGATACCGCTTTCGCGCAGGAGCGTCTGGCTGACATGGGTAAAATCACCCCACCAGTCTTCCTCGGGCCGGTGTTCCGCCCAGCCCGGCTCAGGCACCAGCATCTTGTGCGCGCGGGTGGCATGGGCGTGGATGACGCCGTCGGTATCGACAAGAACGCCCTTGGTTTCATAGGTTCCTATGTCGATGCCAAGCGTATAGGCCATCAGGTATACTCGTCCCGATCCAGCGAGAAATCAGGCCCGATGCTGGCCAGACCAGCCTCCAGCAGATCGGTCAGGGCCACCAGATCACCCAGATCACAAACCTCTCTGGCGGAATGCGAATAGCGCATGGGAAAGCCCATATCGATCGCGGCAACGCCAGCGCCCACCAGTTGCACATAGGACAGGTCGGTCAAGATGCCGGTCTGGGCGCTGCGTTGCAGTGGGATGTCATTGGCGCGAGCCACCCGTTCGAACAGATCGGTCAGCGCGGGATGCGGGATGACACCGTTCAACGTGCCCCGTCCATGAAAGGAATAGAGGCTCATCCCCGGACCCTGACCAAGCGCCATCTCCCCCCGTGCGCCCATGTCGGGCGTGTCGGATGCAAGCATCAGATCAATCTGGATGGCAATGTCGGGTTGCACCTGCTGCGCCAGCGGCTGCGCGCCGCGCAGATTGAATTCCTCCTGTACCGTGAAGGCCAGATGCACGGGCGGCCCGCCTTTCCGCGCCGCCAAACGCCGGGCGACTTCAAGCAGAACGACGCAGCCCGCACGGTCGTCGACACTTGTCCCCGCGATCCGGTCATTGCCCAGCGCCATTGCGTGCGGCGCGTAGACCACAGGGGTTCCGATATTGATGCCTGCGGCGACCACTTCGGTGGCCGAATTGAACCCCGCATCAACATAAAGCTCGGCGTAAGGCAGAACCTTGTATTTCTCGTCCTGTGTTGTCGCGTGATGGCTTTTGTTGGCGATGACGCCGACAATATCGCGGCCTTCTGCGACACACAGCAAGACCTCTTGCGCCGCCAGCGCGCGTTCCGGAACACCGCCCAACCGCTCAAGCCGGATCATCCCGTCCGCCTCGATCCGGCGCACGACAAAGCCCAATTGATCCATATGTGTAAACAGCATCACGCCGGGCCCCTTACCCGGAAATTCCGCAACCAGATTCCCAAGCCGATCCGACCTGCTTTCAATCCCGATCTCATCCAATCGCTGGCGTATCGCGCGGCGCACGCGGTCTTCGTGTCCCGACAGGCCCGGTATCATCATCAGATCCAGAAGATCGCGTTTGATCCGGTCTTTCATGCGCGGGCCTTGCGCACACGGGCCATGAAATCACGTGCGCGATCGGGGTCGATCGGATTCCAGGTATCGCCATCCACTTTCAGGGACGACCCCACAATACAGCCATCCGCAATGGCAAGCACATTTGCGACCGTCTCGTGTTTGACCCCGGTATTGGCCATCACGGCGATATCCGGCAACACCGCCTTGACCGCCTCAAGATCAGACATGGACGCGGCCTCACCAGTGATCTGGCCGGACACCAGAACGGCGTCCGGGATCGACGAGAACACAGCGCTGCGCGCCCGGTCCGGCAAGGGCCGCTGATCAAGGGAATGAGCGAATTCAGCCGAGACATTATACAGCATCGCCATGTCGGATCGGTTCAGCCTGTCACGATAGCGCATCGCCTTACCGGCATCCGGCGTCCATGGCCCCATATCCGAGGCATAGGTTCCGGTGAAAATCTCGCGCACGAACGCAGCCCCGGTAGCCGCGCCCAGCGCCACGCTCGACATCGGGTCCCACAGAACATTCACGCCGAACGGGACTTTGATCTCGGGCTTGAGCTGACCGATGATCGCAGCCATCGTCGCGGTCGAGGCCATGTCCACCTGGAACTCGTAGGGCCGGTCATTTTCATTGCCGAACATCACCGCGTCGAACCCCGCATCCTGCAGCGCGACGAGATCGGCGCGGGCCGCCGCAAGCAGATCAAGGGATGGATCAAACAGCGGCGTTCCGGGCAAGGCACCGATGTGAACCATGCCAATCACCGGTTTGGTGTTGCCAAATACGCGATCAAAATTCTGTGTCATGCCACTCTCCCCCCGCAAGACTAGGACCATGGGTCTGTTTACGTAAAGAGAAATTGGGTTAGGTTTGCGACAATGGAGAGGGAGAGCTCGATGGCTTTGAAGACACGGCACTGGGATCGGCTGGGCAATGGCGGTCTGACGTTCACGGAACTGGGCTTTGGCACCGCGCCACTGGGAAATCTCTACAAGGCGATCTCGGAGGAGGAGGCGCGCGCCACCCTGGATGCCGCCTGGGACGGCGGCGTGCGCTACTATGATACCGCTCCGCTTTATGGTCTGGGACTTGCGGAAACCCGGCTGAACCCGTTTCTGCGGGGCAAGCCACGGTCTGACTATGTACTCTCGTCCAAGGTGGGTCGGCTGGTCCAGCATTGCACGCCCGAACATCGCGCGGGCGTGGGCAAATGGTTCGATGTCCCACTGCGACGCGAGCAATTCGACTATAGCTATGACGGTGTCATGCGCTCGTTCGAACATTCGTTCTCGCGGCTTGGAGTCGATCAGATCGACATCCTTTATGTGCATGATCTGTGTATCTTTTCACATGGCTCCAAGGAGGCGTCCGATACCCGCATCGAGGAGTTCTTTGGCGCGCGGGGGTATGACGCCATGATCTCGCTCAGGGATCAGGGGCTGATCAGGGCAATCGGTGGCGGCGTCAATGAATGGGAGGTTTGCCAGACGCTGGCAGAGCGTGGCGATTTCGACCTGTTCCTGCTGGCTGGCCGTTATACCCTGCTGGAACAGGCCGCGCTGGACAGTTTCCTGCCGCTTTGCGAGGCGCGTGGCATCGGGATCGTGACGGGCGGGCCATATAACTCTGGCATATTGGCAACCGGCGCCAAGCCGGGCGCCTATTATAATTACGAGGTGGCCCCAAAAGAGGTACTGGACCGCGTTTGCGCGATCGAAGACGTGTGCCGGGATCATGGCGTTCGACTGGTTGACGCGGCCTTTCAGTTCCCGCTGCTTCACCCGGCCCATGTGGCCGTCATCCCCGGCGGACAGCATGCCCGCGAAACGGCAGACAATCTGCAAGCCGCTCAGGCCGAGATACCGGCCTCTCTTTGGGTCGATCTGAAGGCCAGGGGCCTGATGCGCGAGGATGCCCCGACGTGAAGATCGATGCCCATCAGCATTTCTGGCAGCCCCTGCGCGGGGATTATCACTGGATGCCAAAGGACGAACCGATACTGAATCGTCCCTACGCCCCTGCTGATCTGGAACCGCATCTCAGGGCGCATGCTATCCAAGCTTCGGTGCTGGTACAAGCAGCCGCCACGCTGGAAGAGACGGAATACATGCTCGGCCTGGCTGATGCGACTCCGTTCATAAAGGGCGTTGTCGGGTGGGTGGATTTCGAGAATCCTGATCACCACGCGCATCTGGTTCGGTTGGCCAACCATCCGAAGTTTGCGGGCGTGCGGCCGATGATCCAGGACATTGGTGATGTGAACTGGATGTTGCGCGATGACATTCAGTGGGCGTTTCGGGCCGTGATGGATCTGGATCTGACATTTGATGCCTTGGGCTTTCCCAGACATATACCCAATTTCCTGACGCTCATGACCCGGTATCCCGGATTGCGCGTTGTCTATGATCATTGCATGAAACCGCAAATTCGCGATCAGCGCGCAGGACAAGACGCTTTTGCGGACTGGGCCGATGGGATGTCGCGCCTTGCCGATCAAACAACCGGGTGCTGCAAACTCTCAGGTCTGGTGACCGAGGCGGGAGCGGATTGGACGATCGAGGACCTGCATCCCTTTGCGATGCACGTGCTTGATGCCTTTGGCGCTGATCGCGTCATGTTCGGCAGCGATTGGCCGGTGTGCAGACTGACATCAGATTATGACACCTGGTATGAAACGGCGCAGGCATTGACCAGTCATCTTAACGACGCGGAGCGGGCAGATATCTTTGGCGGGACAGCGGCGCGGTTTTATCGCCTGACCTGATACGCCAGGATGGCTGCGACAGCCCAAGGATTGATGGCGCTTCGTCTGACGAAAAGCGTGTGGCGGGGAGACAGGGATTCGAACCCTGGGAACGCTCTCACGTTCAACGGTTTTCAAGACCGCCGCATTCGACCACTCTGCCACCTCCCCGCTGGGCTGGTGATCTAGTTCGTCGCGAAAGATCGCGCAAGCAAAAAGCGGGAAAACTTGCCGAGGCCGGTCCTGCGGTCTTTCATTGGGCTAACCCGCAGGCTATGATCCGCCGCAACGGGGATTTTGCCCTGAACATAAGAGACCGGACAACCGGCACCGGGCCGCCCAGGCGGCCGGACTCAGGCAAGGAATATGACCATGGTTCGAGCAATCGTGAAACACAGACCCCTTATTGGTCCGGCTCTGCTGGTGCTGTCGCTGGCCGCTCTGGCCGGGTGCGAAGAGGGCAAAGGCCCCGCCTTCCTGCAGCCCAAGGACAAGACCGAAACAGGCACGTCGGGCACTGCGGACAACTCCGAGGTCATCGAGCGCGACGTCGAAGCGCCCGAGGTGTTTCAGGCCACCGAGGCCGGACTCTGGGACGGGCGACCCTCGCTGGGCGGGGTCTGGGTTGCCCATCCGGATGCGACCGACCCGGAACGGGTGATCATCACCAACACCGCAAATGACAGGTCTGTTGTCGGCGCGCTATTTAGGCGGGAACGCGATATTCCCGGCCCGCGCCTGCAGGTCTCGTCCGACACTGCCGAAGCGCTGGGTATGCTGGCCGGCGCACCGGTCGAATTGAACGTGATCGCACTGCGCAAGGAAGTGATCGAGCCCGAGCCGGTGATCGAAGAAGAAGAGATCACCGAGGTCGACACCGTCGAAATCACCGACGAGATCACCGCAACCGAGCTGGACCCGATCGCCGGTGCTGCCGCCGCGATCGAGGCAGCCCCCGAAACATCCGCAGCGCAGGCTCCGGCGGCAAATCCGGGGTCGTCATATGTGCAGATCGGCATCTTCAGCGTCGAGGCCAACGCAAATCGTGCGGCCAATCAGATGCGCAGCGCCGGAATGGCTCCCTCGGTTCTTGAGGAAACCGCCAGCGACAAGACATTCTGGCGGGTCGTCGTCGGCCCCGCAAACACCAAATCGGAACGCACGGCATTGCTGAACAAGGTCAAGAAGACCGGGTTTTCAGACGCCTATATCGTGAAGAGATAAAAGGAGATCAGACCAGTGCTGGCCCATCTTCGATCAACCGCCCTCGCCCTGACCCTTGCGCTTGCCGGTCTTCCCGCAAGCGCGTTCGACACCTCGGCCAAAGCCGCCTATGTCCTGGATCAGGGCACCGGCACGGTGCTGCTGTCCAAGAATGCCGACGAGCCGCTGCCACCCGCCTCGATGTCCAAGCTGATGACGCTATACGTGGCCTTTGAGGCGCTGCGCGACGGGCGGCTGACACTGGACGAAAAACTGCCGGTGTCCGAACACGCAATGAGCTATGGCGGCTCGACCATGTTTCTCAACACCCAGGACCGGGTCCGGGTCGAGGACCTTCTGCGCGGGATCATCGTGCTGTCGGGCAATGACGCCTGCGTGGTGGTCGCCGAGGCGCTCAGCCCAGACGGGACCGAAGCCGGGTTTGCCCGCTACATGAACAAGCGCGCCGAGCAGATCGGCATGGACAATTCCAATTTCGCCAACTCCAACGGCTGGCCCGCCGCCGGGCACCGGATGTCGGTGCATGATCTGGCGGTGCTGGCCAATCGGCTGATCACGGATTTCCCGGAATATTACCCGCTCTTTTCCGAAGAGGTGTTCGAGTTTGACGGTCGCGCGCCCTCGAACAAGAACAACCGCAACCCGCTGCTCAAGCTGGGGATCGGCGCGGACGGCCTGAAGACGGGGCACACCGCCGAGGCCGGATATGGACTGGTCGGCTCTGCCAAACAGGGCGATCGCCGGGTGATCTTTGTGATCACCGGGGTCGACTCAAACGCCAAGCGCGCAGAGGAGGCCGAGGCCATCGTTAACTGGTCGTTTCGCCACTTTGTCGAAAAAACTCTCGCCGAAGGCGACGAAGCCATTGCCCAAGCACAAGTCTGGATGGGCGCTAAACGATCGGTAGGGCTGGTGCCCGGTGACGATCTGAGCTTGCTGGTCCCGGTGCTGGGTGACAAGAAAATGACCGCCGAAGTGGTCTATGACGGGCCGATCAACGCCCCGATCGAGAAAGGCCAGAAATTGGCGGAACTGATCATCAAGCCCGAGGAACTGCCCGAGATTCGCCGCCCGCTGGTGGCGGCGCAGGACGTGCCGCTGGGCGGCTTCGTGGTCCGGCTGAAAACGGCAGGCATGATGCTGTTTGACCAGTTTATCAACGCGCCCGCGGGGTCTTCGTGACGGCGCGGGGCCTGTTCCTGACCTTCGAAGGCATCGACGGTTCCGGAAAATCGACCCAGGCGCGGCTGTTGGCGGATGTGCTGCGGGCGCAGGGCTGTGAGGTGCTCCTGACCCGTGAACCGGGCGGATCAGCCGGGGCCGAGGAAATCCGGCGTCTGGTGCTGGAAGGCGACCCGGACCGCTGGTCGGCGGAAACCGAAATTCTGCTGTTTACTGCCGCCCGCCGCGACCATATGGAACGGACGATCCTGCCCGCGCTTGCCGCAGGCCAGATCGTGATCTGCGACCGCTTTGCCGACAGCACCCGCATGTATCAGGGCCTGTCGCGCGGCGACCTGCGGGCGCTGGTGGATCAGTTGCATGAGTTGATGATCGGGCGCGAACCCGATCTGACCCTGCTGATCGACATGGACCCCGAAACCGGTCTGGCGCGCGCCAAGGGCCGACAGGGCAGCGAGGAACGGTTCGAGGATTTCGGACCGGACCTGCAAAAACGCATGCGGCAGGGATTTCTCGATCTGTCGCAGGAATATGCCGGTCGCTTCCGCGTGATCGACGGCAACCGGGATATGGGCGAGGTCGCGCAGGATGTGGCGGACATTGTGCTGAAAGCGCTGTAAAGATCATCCCATGAGCGACGATCTCCCCTCGCCTGACCAGGCCCCCGGCGCGCCACATCCGCGCGAGACGCAAAAGCTGTTTGGCCATGCCAAGGCCGAACAGGCGTTTCTGGAGGCGTTCAATTCAGAACGCCTGCACCACGCCTGGCTGATCACCGGCCCCAACGGCGTTGGCAAGGCCACGCTCGCCTGGCAGATCGCGCGGTTCCTGCTGGCCACCCCGCCCGCTGCCAAGGACGGGTTGTTCGGCGCACCGCCGCCGCCCAGCTCGCTGGCCGTAGATCCCGAGCACCCGGTGGCGCGGCGCATTCTGGCCGGGGCTGAACCCGGTCTGGCCCCGGTGACCCGATCGGTCAATGACAACAAACGCCTGCGCAACGAGATCGTGGTCGATGACATCCGCAGACTGGGCAAGTTCTTTGGCCTCTCCTCAGCTGATGGCGGGCATCGGGTGGTGCTGGTCGACAGCGCCGACGAGATGAACACAAGTGCTGCCAACGCCCTGCTGAAAATGCTCGAAGAGCCCCCGGCGCGCACCACGCTGCTGCTGATCTCGCACCAGCCTTCGCGGCTGCTGCCAACGATCCGCTCGCGCTGCCGAACGCTGCGGCTGCACCCGCTTTCGCCCGAGGATATGCAGGCCGCGCTGGCGCAGGCCGGGGCCGATGCGCCGTCTGACGCCGCTCATCTTGCGGCGCTGGCGGCAGGCTCGGTCGGCGCGGCGCTGCGACTGATCAATCTGGACGGGCTGCGCATCTACGAGGAACTGATCGCCATTCTTGGCACCCTGCCCCGCCTCGACCGCCAGCGCGCGCTCAAGCTGGCCGAGGCCAGCGCGCAGCGTGGCGCGGCGGAGCGGTTCGAACTGCTGCTGACCCTGATCGACATCGCACTCAACCGGCTGGCCCGCACCGGGGCCAGCGGCCAACCACCGTCACCAGAGGCTGCCAGCGGCGAGGCACAGGTGCTGGCACGGCTTGCCGCCTCTCCTCATGCCGGGCGGGTCTGGGCCCAAACGGCGGCAACGGTTTCTGCCCGCGCGCGCCATGGTCAGGCGGTCAACCTTGACCCCGCAGCACTTGTCCTAGATACGGTTTTCAAAATGCAGGAAACCGTTGGCCAGACCGGATGAACGACGAAACGATCCCTCAGATTACCGACAGCCATTGCCACCTCGATTTTCCCGATTTCGAGGGCAAGCTGCCAGACTTCGTCGCCCGCGCCGCCGAGGCAGGCGTGACCCGTATGGTCACCATCTGCACCAAGCTGCGCAACGAACCCAATGTGCGCGCCATCGCCGAGGCCCATGCGCCGATCTTCTACGCCGCAGGCACTCACCCGATGAGCGTCGCCGAGGAACCCATGGTCACGGTGGATCAGCTGGTCGCCCTGTCGGCGCATCCGAAATTCGTCGGCATTGGCGAGACCGGGCTGGATTACCACTACACATCCGATTCAGCGCAGGTTCAGAAACAGTCGCTGCGCCGCCATATCGAGGCCGCCCAGCGCACCGGTCTGCCGCTGATCATCCACGCCCGCGCCGCCGATGACGACATGGCCCGCATTCTGGCCGAGGAGCATCGCAACGTGCCCTATGCCTGCGTCATGCATTGCTTTTCCTCCAGCGCCGATCTGGCGCGCGCGGCGCTGGATCTGGACTTCTACCTGTCGATGTCCGGCATCGCCGCCTTTCCCAAAAGCCAGGAGTTGCGCGACATTTTCGCCGCCGCCCCGGTCGAGCGAATTCTTGTCGAAACCGACGCGCCCTATCTCGCCCCGCCGCCCCATCGCGGCAAGCGCAATGAGCCCGCCTTTACCGCGCATACCGCCCGCGTCGGGGCAGACCTCTTCGGGCTGGACTACGTTGATTTCGCCGCTCAGACGCAGCAGAATTTCGACCGCCTGTTTGCCAAGGCCGCGCAGTACAAGGCCGCTGCATGAGGGACACACTGCGCTTCACGATCCTCGGTTGCGGGTCCTCGGGCGGGGTGCCACGGCTGGGTGGTCTCTGGGGCGACTGCGACCCTGACAACCCACGCAACCGGCGGCAGCGCTGCTCGATGCTGGTCGAGCGGGTCGGGGCCGAAGGCACCACAACGGTCCTGATCGACACCGCCCCCGACATGCGCAACCAGTTGCTGGCCAGCGGCACCGGGCGGCTGGATGCGGTGGTCTATACCCATTCCCACGCCGATCACGTACACGGGATCGACGATCTGCGCATGATCGTGTTCAACATGCGCGCGCGGGTGCCGGTCTGGGCTGATGGCGACACGCAGAACGCGCTGCTCGGCCGCTTTGGGTATGCCTTCGTGCAGCCCGAAGGCTCGCCCTATCCGCCGATTCTGGACCTCAAGACCATTGATGGCGCATTCGAGATCGACGGGCCCGGCGGCCCGATCCCGTTCCAGCCCTTCAAGGTCGGTCATGGCAGCATCGACGCGCTGGGATTCCGCATTCACGGCCTTGCCTACCTGCCCGATGTCTCGGAAATGACGGACGAGGCCTGGGACGCGGTGCGCGATCTGGATATCTGGGTGCTGGACGCGTTGCGCCGCAACCCGCACCCGACCCACGCCCATCTGGAACGCTCGTTGGAGTGGATTGCGCGGGCGCAGCCTAAACGCGGCATCCTGACCAACATGCATTTCGATCTCGACTACGCCACCGTCGAGGCCGAAACACCCGATCACATCACCCCCGCCTTTGACGGGATGGTGATCGAGCTGGAGGTCTGACATGACCCGCATGCCGGCAGACCCGTCATGCTGAACACCCTGGCCACCGTTATTCTGCCGGTTTTCCTGGTGATCGGTGCGGGATATGTCGCAACCGGGGTCGGTTATATCAAGCAAACCCATAACGACGCGCTGATGCGCTTTGCGACCGGCTTTGCGATCCCCTGCCTGCTGTTTCACGCCATCGCCAAACTGGACCTGCAGAGCAGCTTCAACCCCGACCTGCTGATCAGCTTCTATCTGGCCGCCGCGCTATGCTTTACCGCCGGATTTCTGGGCGCCCGGGTTCTGTTTCGCAGGCCATGGGAGGATTGCGTCGCCATCGGGTTCTGCTGCCTGTTCTCGAATTCGCTGATGCTGGGCATCCCGATCACCGAGCGCGCCTATGGCCCCGAGGGGTTGGCGGGCAACTATGCCATCGTGTCGATCCATGCGCCGTTCTGCTACTGCCTCGGCATCACCGTGATGGAGATCATCCGCAATCGTGGCAATGGCGGGCGAAAGACCGTGACGGCGGTGCTGCGCGCCATGTTCCGCAACGCGCTGATCATTGCGATCGGGCTGGGCTTTGCCTTCAACTTCTCCGGGCTCAGCATGCCCGGCGTGATCGACGACGCGCTGCAGCTTATCATCCGCGCCGCGCTTCCGGTGGCGCTGTTTGCGATGGGCGGCGTGCTGGTGCAATACCGGCCCGAAGGCGACATGCGCACCATCGCCTTTGTCTGCGCCATCTCGCTGCTGCTGCATCCGGCGCTGGTCTGGAGCTTCGGCACCGCTCTGTCGCTGCCGCAGGACCTGTTCCGCTCGGGCGTTCTGACTGCGGCGATGGCCCCGGGCATCAACGCCTATATCTTCGCCAGCCTCTATGGGCGCGCCAAACGGGTGGCGGCCTCGTCGGTGCTGCTGGCCACCGGTGCCTCGGTGCTGAGCGTCTGGATGTGGCTGACCCTGCTGGGATGATCGCCGCGCCAGATTGACATTGACAGATGCCGCGACATTTATGTCCCAAGCCCACATAGGAAGCCCCATGCCCGATGCCCTGATCGTCGCCCACGGACAACCTTCCGATCCTGAACCCGCCTCCGCCGCGCTGGCCGCGTTTGCGCGCGGGGTCGAGGCCCACGCGCCGGGCCTGTCGCTGGCCAGCGCCACGCTGGCCGCGCCCGGAGAGCTGGATGCGGCGGTGCAGACGCTGCCCTCACACGCGCCGGTCTACCCGCTCTTCATGGCGCGCGGCTGGTTCGTGACCGAGGTGTTGCCGCGCAGGCTGGGAGCGCAGGACCTGACCATTCTGGACCCTCTGGGCGTGGACCCCACCCTGCCCGGTCTGGCCGCGCAGGTGCTGTCCGAAACCATCGCGCAGCAGGGCTGGGCGCCTCAGGAGACCACGCTTGTGCTGGCTGCGCATGGCTCGGGCCGCAGCCGCAATCCGTCGGCGGTGGCCAATGCGTTTGCCGAGGCGTTGAAGCCCATGCTTGACGGGGGCGATATCCGGGTTGGCTTTGTCGAGGAACCCCCGTCGATTGAAGACGCCGCGCGCGGGGCCGGTGCACGCGCCATCTGCCTGCCCTTCTTCGCCTGTCAGGGCGGCCATGCCACCGAAGACGTGCCGCAGGCGCTGAAGGCGGCCGGGTTTCAGGGTCGCCTGTTGCCGGTGCTGGGGGAACTGCCGCCCGTCAAACAGCGCATCGCCGAACAATTGAGCGCGCCAACGATCCCCACAAGTTGAGGCTTTCGCGCCACACACCGGGGTCGGGCAGATGCAGCGGATTGACCGGATACGCCGAATAGCCGAATTAGAAACCCATAAACAGGACAGGCCGGGTGTGTACATCCGGATCGCAAGGTCTGACCGAGGGACAAAAGGAACGCCCATCCGCGTAGAACGGACGGGCGTTTTCTTTTTTCTACATGTGCCTTACGGCGGTCAGTTTCCGGTGGTCGGGAAGATCGGCAGGGCCGCTGTTCCGGTACCGGCGCCATTGGTTGCGGCACTCAGGGTCGCCAGCCGGTCCGGGTTCTGACCCAGAACCGCGCCGCCGTTTTGCGCTGCGCTCACCGCCAGCTTCATCCATTCGGCCGCCTGTTGTCCGGTAGGCTTGGCCACGCCGAACCCTTCGCGCAGCTGGTGGCTGACCATCTCGCCATAGCCAAGCTCGCCCGTGGCGGTCAGCAGAACGGCAGAGGCCAGCGCCAGTTT
The DNA here is from genome assembly GCF_023502395.1 of Ruegeria spongiae. GTDB lineage: Bacteria > Pseudomonadota > Alphaproteobacteria > Rhodobacterales > Rhodobacteraceae > Ruegeria_C > Ruegeria_C spongiae. Next base: position 49,585 of record NZ_JAMFMB010000011.1, read on the forward strand.
CGGCGCATCGGTGCGGTATCCGATGCCAAGACAGACCTCACCCGCCGATTGCAGCTGCTCCATCGACCGGCCCGACCCTTCCAGAAAGGTCTTGGTCTTTGCGATCACCCGCGCGGGCGGTTGGCTGTCGATCCCTTTCAATTGCGGCGCAATCGCCTGCGCCAGGCCATCACACTGCGCCTGAATCTGGGCGCTGGTCATGTTGGGAATGGTCGCCTCAAGACGCGAGCTTTGCGCCATCGCCTGGGTCCGGGCCACGCAGAACTGTTCGTTCAGCGCAAATTCCGGGTCACTCACCTGACCCGATTGCGTCAGACCGCCATTGGCTGCGGTCAGCACATTGACCTCGTTGCAATGCTCATTGGGCGAGCGTGCGGTCTGACCAAAGGTGAAGTCCGGCAGTTCGGCATCGTCGGTCTTGACCGGTGTGGCCGCCGGAGCAGGCGCAGGCGCGGGTGCCGGCGTCGGGGCGGGTGCCGCCGGGGCCGGAACCGTGGCGGGTTGCACCTGTGGCGTCTGGATGCCCAGTTGTTCGTTGCGATAGGTGCGCAACAAGCCACCCTGCCCCTGCGTGGCAACGATCTGATTGTACGGGGCCACATGGGCGCTGGCGAGCGCGCGTTGCTGCGAATTCAGCAGGAAGCTGCGCTCGTAATCATTGAGATAGCCGTCGATCGGATATCCCATATCGGCCTGAAAGCGCGAAATACCGGCGCGGCTGTTGCGGCCCAGAGACCCGTCAACCACCCCGACATTATAGCCGAAATAATTCAGCGCCGCCTGCACGTCGCGGTTCTGCTGCCGTTGCGCGGAAGAGATGCCCGAATATCGCGGTGCGCTGCTGCGCTGGCGCTGGGTGGATGCCCTTTGGCGCTGCTTGTTCTTGTGAACCTCGTTCACGATGATGCCCCCAAGCAGCGCGCCACCGATCAGGGCCGCCGCCTCATCCGCGGGGGCCTGTTTTGCGGGAATCAGTGCGACGCTGGAGGCCAGCACTGCCATACAGATATGTTTGGTATACATTTCAACAACCTCGTTGAAGTCGCGGGCCCATAACAATCAGAACCCGGGTCGACAGATTTCCTGTCGAGACTAAATGAACAGACCCTGACAGCCCACCAAACCAGCCGCTACTTGTCAAGTTTCAGCGCCTTTTCGCTGCTCTTATGCCCACAAAAGTGAACTTGGGTTACGGATCATGACAGAAACGACGGACTGTTTCACTGCAACGCGAGGTTCATCAGGGCCTGCTGGCTCATGTCGGGTGTTTGCGCATAAACACCCAGATCGTCCGAGAATCTGCCCAGCGCCCCGGCAAGTCGGGTCTGCCCGGCCTGTGTCAGGTCCTGCGCCAGAACCATGCGCAGCCGTTCTGTATCATCCGGGTTATAGTCCGTCGCCAGGGTGTCCAGAGCCGTCTGGTAGGACAGCAGATAGAACTTGTTCTGCCGCCGCATCTGCTTGATTTCGTCCACATGGCCCCGCAATTGCCGCTCCATCAGCCCGCTGCCACCGCCGGTGCGCTGCAGTTCGACCAGCATCCGAATGCTGGCCGCCTTGGCGTCGATCTGGGCGGCGCTGTCGCGCAAGGCCTCGACAAACACCGCGCCCGAAAGCAGCGCCGCGCGCGCCGACTGGTCCAGCGCGGTCCGGATCCGGTCGCGGTTCTGGCGCAGCTCAAGCTGCAATGCGTCCAGTTCCTGTTGTCGCCTGGTGTCCGGTTCCGCCCGGATCAGGTCCGACAGGGTGCGGTCCGGATCACCCTGCGCATCGCCGCCCTCTGCGGCCAGCGCCCGCCAACTGTCCTCGATCTCGCCCAACCGCGCCTGAGATGTCGAGACATGCGCACCGATCACCAGCCGCAGACCAAAGGTCTCGCCCCGCAGGGGTCGCCCGGTGCGCGCGTCATGCGGCGGATACTCAGTCCTTTGCGCCGAATAGAGATCGCTCGCGCTGGACAGGACCGAACCGCCGCGCGTGACCACACCGCCCACCTGACCATGGGCGCGACCGGCGGCATTCATCCGGTAAGGCTCCAGCATCAGCTCTTCGGCATTGCCGTAGACGTCATAGAGCCCCAGCGGGTTGGGCTTTCGCAACCCGACCGGCCCAAGCCGCCCGCGCGCACCGCCACCCTGATAGAAGGCATGCTCACGCGGGTCGCTATCGGTGAAATAGCGCGGATCGGAAAACGCGCTCGGGTCCGCCTTGGCACCGCCGCGCGTGGCGTATTCCCATTCGGCTTCGGTCGGCAGGCGCAGGAAGCCGGGCGCATCGCCGCTGCGCGGCAGACTGTCGGGCGCGTTGCGATAGAGCCATGCGGTATAGTTCTGCGCCAGCGTCACCGCGTCGAACCAGCTGAACCCGCCACGCGCGATCCGGTCGGCACGCCCGCCGTCGCCGCAATCGCCTTGCAGCGCGCGAAACTGGCCCTGCGTCAGTTCATAACGCGAGATGTAGTAATGCGTGCTGGAAGGATCGTCGCTGAACGGGCCACGCAGAAACGCCGTGCGCAGATAGTCGGAATACCCCGCCCTCTCTGAGGATTGCCCCAGCCGCACCCGCCGGTCGGCCAGCGGATCAGCGGCATCCAGCGGCACCACCACTTTCTGAAACGCCATCAACCCGCCGCAGGGCATCGGCAAGAGCAGATCGGCAGGCGCCTGACCCGCGCCGGGGTCATAGAACTCGACCTCCCACCCGTCTGATTCAGGCGCGGCCTGCGGCGTGGTCTGCGCCATCGCCGGTGCTGCCGCGAGCCAGGTCAAAGCCAGGATGCGCCCGATCATGAGACCTCCCGCAGGACCAGCGCCGGGTCCGAGCGCTGCGCGCGCCAGGCAGCGACAGCAGCGGCAAGCGCCACGATGCATAATACCGCAAGTGAGATCATCACGGCCTGCCCCATCGAGATCACCGACAGGTTCCGCCCGCCCGGCAGCCCCTGCCCAAACCAATGCTGCGCCATGCGGCCAGCGATCCCATATAGCAGGAAGGACAGCACCAGGCCAAGCGCCGCCGCGACCAGTGCCTGTACCACCGGGAACAGCGCCAGTTGGCGGCGGGTCAGCCCCAGCATCGCAAGGCTGGCCAGCACCCGCCGCTTGCGCGCCACCTCGGACCAGAAGCTGAGCGTCAGTGCGGCAGCCAGACCCAGCGTCGCAATCGCCGCCGTCAGGCTCAACGCCAGCGTCAGGTTGCGCCCCAGCCGCAGCAACGAGGTGACATCGGCGGTGCGGGCATGGGTGGTCACGCCAAGCTGAACCTCGATCCGGGTCTGCAACCCCGGCAGCGCTTCTAGGTCGCGGGCATAGATTCGCGCGCCGGAATAGGCCGGAACCCGCCCGGCAATATCCTTGCCCGATTCGATCCCGTAATCGGGCAAGGCGTAGGCATCATAGAAGGCCTCGATCAGGTCCAGCGTCTCGAACGGGACCAGAACCGCACGACCGCCCAGCGCGCGGTCCTCCAGCACCAGCCCCACCCGCATATCCAGCACCAGCTGCCTTGGCCGCCCCTCGGCCTGGCTGATCAGTTGCACCGAGGCTCCGGGCGTTAGTTCCAGCTGCCGCGCCAGCAGCGCGCTGACCGCGACGTTGCTGTTGTCGAGCCGTGCGCCGGGCGGCAGGGTTGGATCGCCTGTGCCCGAGGGCACGATCACTGCCTGCCGGATACGCCGACCGCTGTTCTGGCGGACATTCATATAGTCGAACTGGGTGCGCACCTTGGGGGTCATGAAGGCGATCTCGGTCCAGCCGCGCAGCGGGGCAAGATCGTCCTCGCTCAGCGTCACATTGCCCGCCGTGTCGATCTGCAGATAGGCGGGGTTTTCCATCATCTCGCCGATCAGCGCGGAATAGACGCCGTTCTTGACCCCGAACAGCACCAGGAGCGGCACCAAGATACCCACCAGCAGCGCGCAATTGCAGAACAGGTAGAACCGCTCGCGCCAGAGATCCTTGAGCGCCAGCCAGGTGATCAGCATGGCGCGGCCTCCAACCTTGTGGTGAAGGGCTTGTCCCCGAACGGGGCAAGCCGCCGCATCTCGATCCCGAACCGCGTGACCCGGTCGGTATCATGCGACGATAACAAGAGGCCCGCACCGGTATCACGGGCAACCTCCAGCAACAGCGCCATCACCTGATCGGCGCTCTGGGCATCCAGCGCGGCGGTGGGCTCATCCGCGATCACGAAGGCCGGTCGATGCGCCAGGGCGCGGGCGATGGCCACCCGCTGGCGCTGACCGATAGACAGCGCGTCGGGCCAAAGCTTGCGCAGATCGGTGAGACCCAACCGCTCCATCAATTCGCTACACCATGCAGCATCGGGCCGGTCACAGATGCGTTGCGGCAGGGAGATGTTATCGGCCACATCAAGAAACGGCAGCAATCCCCCGGTCTGTGGCACAAATCCAAACAGTGTCGCCCGCATGTGGGCCAGATCATCCCCAGCCACCCCGCGCGACCAGAGCGCGGCCAGATCATTGCCCGCCGCCGCATAAAGCGTGCCGCGTGCAGGTGGGCGCAGCAGACCCAAAACCTCAAGAACCAGTGTCTTGCCCGATCCGCTGGCCCCGGAAAGGGCAATCACCCCGCCGGGCGGCAGATCAAGCGCATCGATCTCGACCCGGAACACCCGGTCGACATCCGCAACCTCGATGGCACCATTGCGAACCGTCAGCCCGCCCTGCGCGGTCATGGCAGGACATCAAACGGCATGGCAAAGACATGCTCGCCATCCGGGGCATCATCGGAAAGCGCGGTCCACACACTCGGGTCCAGCAGCCATTTGCGGTATTGCGTGAGCTTCTGCCGCATCCCATCCAGAATCTGGCGCCGGATCATCGCGCTTTGCTGCCAGCGGGCGGGTGTGGTCAGCATCAACTGGCTTTCATAAGGCAGATCTTCGAGGAATTCCAAAGCCCCGCCAAGAGTTTCCGCGTCGGTGTTCACCAAACGATCCGGGTTCCGCGCCATCCGCGCCACCACATCGCGGACCTGCGCAAAGAAGGTGTCGGCATCCTCGGCATTGCGGCTTTGCTCGCCCAGTTCCAGCAATTGCTCCAGCAGATCGGCCATGGTCGCCATCTCGTTCTTGGTGACCAGCAGCCGTGGTTCGATGGCCAGACGGGTCGGGTCTTCGACCGCCTTTTCCGACACCCAGCCCTCGATCACATCCGGGGCCTGCCGGTCTGTCAGACGCCCCAGATAGGCCAGTTGCATCGCCAGCCCCAGATTGGCCACCTTGCCCGCCTCATCGGGGCTGAGCAGCGGTTTTTCATCGCGCGCCACCCGGATCACATCGGTCAGCGCGGTGACAAGCTGTGTCACCTCCTGCTCGAACGCCGCCTCGGACCCGTCGGCGATGCCGTAATAGAAGGTCTCGTCGTTGAAGCGCGAAAGCTGGCGGTACTGGTTTTCGGCATAGGCGTGCTGTGCGGCACCCCCGGCGGGGGTCTGCAGATGCAGGGTCATCACCGCGACGCCCTTGTCCTGCGCCACGCGCTGCAACTCGGCTGGCCCGATCTCGGAGCGGGCATCAGGGTCGCGGGCATCCTTGGGTCCGGCATCGGTGATCAGCACCACGATCCGCGCATCGAAGGGATCGCCATCGCCACCCGACCAGTCGGTGCCTTCCAGCGCATCCTCGACCCCGGCCAGGCTGTCCTCGTTGAAACCGGGCGAGTTGGCGCGGGCCACATTGGCCGCCGCGCGGATGGTCGAGACAACCTGCGCCTGATCATCACGCCGTTCCAGCGGCAGGAGCGTCCGGGTGCGGTATTCAAGACCGGGGGCTGCCGCGTCATTGTCGCGAAAGGCCACCACACCGAAATGCACGCGCGAACCGACCTCGGTGCCCTGAATGTCACCGATGATCTTTTCCACCGCCGCCTGCGTGCGCTGAATATAGGGGTCCATCGAACTGGTGGTATCGAGGACAAACACGATCCCCGCATCGAAATTGTCGGCGATCATGCCCGCCTGTGCGCCATCTTCGCGCAGCGGCACCGAGGCCACCTGCATCAGCAGATTGTCCTCGTAATTCAGCGGGTGCAGATCCTGCGTGAAATCGAGGATCGGCATCAGGTAGAGCCGTTCGACGATGTTGATATATTCCTCGGGCTCCGCCGCCACCACACCCCGTTCGGGCGCCAGCGTGTCCTTGGTCACCTCATCCAGAATCTCGGCCTGTTCGGCTTGCAGCGCCTCGCTTTCCATCAGCTCGCGCAAGCCCTCTTCGCTGTCAAACATCACCTGCCGTTGCCGACCGGCGGCATTGGTGAAGGCAGCAACGATATTCTGCTTCCATTCCACCGCCTGATCGGCGCGCAACCAGCCCTCGGGCCCTTTGGAGATCGACGACCCGACCTGATACCAACCGGGTTGGGTGGCATAGACATAAAGCGGCTGAAATGCGGGGTATTGGCGAATGACACCACCATCGGGTTCCGAATATTGCAGCGCACCCGGGCGGGTCAGAACCCGTTGATAGACGGTCTTTCGCCCCTCAGCCAGCAAGGGCCGATCCGTCGCAGCGGCACCGGACGGGGTCGTCAGCATCATCGCGAGGCCAATGGCTATAGCGGCGGACTTAACGGCAGAAATCATCAAATGCCCCCTTTTCCAGCGTCAGAGAGGACCCATCAAGCCGCGCGCAGGTCGCGGTAAGCCGCGCCTGCGCCTCCGCTGAGCCTGCCGCAACGGCCCCGGCGTAATATTCTGCCGCCTGCGCCGGATCGTCAGCAAAGGTGAGCCCGGTCAGGTTTTCGATCCGCGGGGCCAGTTCGTCGCCATCATAAAGCGTGCCAAACAGAGTCAGCGCCTGCGCATTGCCCTGTTTGGCGGCGGCCTCGATCAGGGTCAGAGCCGCGTCCGGGGACACATCCGATCCGCAATCTCGCACCGCCGTGATCTGCGCATCGAACCCGCCCAGCGCCTGCAGGGCTGGCAAGGCACAAGCCGAACCGCTGGTCTCGGCGACCGGCGTCAGGCTTTCCGGGGTGACCGAGGCAGTCTCGTCAGACAGCATGTACCACGCCGCCGCGCCTGCCGCACAAAGCAGCAACAACGCGGCCAGCCAAAGCGCATAGCCACGTCGTTTCGGCGGCGCTTCCTCTGGCTCAGAGTCGACAGTTTCCACTTTTGTCTCAACAGGTTCCGGCGGCAGCTTCACCTCAACCGGTTCCACAATTGGTTGCGCACGGGTGGTGACCCGCAGGGCACCTGGCACGGCTTTTTCTGTGCGCGGCGCGATATTGTCAGGCCAGATCGTTTCATACTGCTTGCCGTCGATCCGGAACTGCAGTGCGGTGTATTCCTCCAGGTGGTTCACCACGTCGGGTCCCAGCCGCAGCCAGTCGGCCCCGTCATGGCGGAAGATGTCGAACGGGCCCAGCTCCTGCATCTGGGGTTGCCAGTTCGGCTCCTCTCCGGCGCCCGCATCCGGGTGCAGCCAGCGCCCCGAATAGGCATCCTGCACCCCCATGGTCACGCGATCCGGCATCGACGCGCCAGGCAGTTCCAGAAAGGCAAACCCGCCCGAGGGGTTCTGGGGGTCCGGGTGGACTTTGATCCTCATCCGCCCTGCCCGTTCAACGCGCCAAGAATGCGGCCCAGCGCCAGGTTCTGATCCACATCGACCTGCCCACCCAGACCGTCCTTGGCATTGGCGACAAACATTGCATCCAGCCCGAAGACCCAATCGGTCCAGAAGCTCTGCGCCGTCGGGCGCGGCTGCTGCGGCAGATCATCGGCACTGTCGGACGGTGCAGGCGTCACGAAGATTGCGCGCTCGCCGCCGTCGCTTTCCTGAACCTTGGGCCGGTCAGCCTCGGTCACATCCTGCATGCCCAGGGTCGACACAAAGCCATTGATCGCCTCGGCCCCCAGAATCGAGGCCGGTTGCGCCTGTTTTTCGACCGTCAGGCCGAAATTCACCTCGCGCAGCATATCCGCCGTGCGATCGCTCAGATCAGTGCGCCGCGCGGCCTGTATCAGTTCAGCCACCAGATCGCCCGATGTACCCTCACCGATGCCATAGGCGCTGAGTCTCATTGCATCGCTGCGCAAGGCTTTCATGCCTTCGATCCAGGCCTCCATCGCGGTTTCGGCCTGAAACTGTTCCAGCGTCATCGTGCGGATACCGTCACCCGCGCTCTCGGCCCGCTGCGCCGGGCGACCGGGACGCTGCAGACCCGCGCTGCCGCCTTCGGCCGCGTTCACCGCGTTGGTGATGCGAATCGAGTTGGGAACCCGGCTGATCCGGCCCTCAATCTCTTCCTGATCGACCATCAGGGCCGAAACCAGCGCGCCAAAGCGATGCCGGGCCAGAACCTGTTCCAGATCGTCGATAACGCGCGCGGCGGCATCCTGTTTCTCGGCAATGCGTTTTTCCACATCATCCGAGACATGGAACGGCGCCATGGCGCGCGCTAGCTCCCCCACCACCTGCTGCAACTGCGCCCTGATCTGCACCAGCTTGCTGTCGGGTTTGCACACTTTCTCAATATGTTGCGCGAGGTAGCTCACCCCGCCATCATTGAGCGACAGCGCCGCGTCCCAGGCCGCTTCGGGCGACGCGAAGTGCCGCTGCACCGCCGGGGCCTGCACGCAGCCCGCGCGTAGTTCACCCAGCCGCGTCTCTTTTTCGGGGCGCAGGCGCAGTTCGCGGCGGTCCTCGTCATAGTCGATCAAACCGTCGACATAATAGTTCGGATTGCGCAGCCAGAAGCAGTTGTCGAAACTCTGACCCGGCTGCCATTCGGTGACCCAGTTGTCACTGCCCTTGCCGAATTTCTCCAACAGGGACGCCTGCATGCGCCGGTCGAACCGGGTCTCATCCCCGCCCTCGGCGGCGCTGTCCGACAGGTGCTTGTCGAACTTGGTCAGCACCATGAACAGCACGCAATCCGCCGCACGGCGCGCTTCGGCGTTGGGGCCATGGGTCTTGGCGATCCAGTTCTGCACCAGACCGGGCAAATCCACCGTTTCCATGTTGCTGTCGGGAATACACAGCAGCATCGAGGTGATTTCCTGATCCTCGACATAGCGATCAAACAGATAGGCCACCTTGCCGCGCAACAGCAGTTCGGGCAGCAGCTTGTCGGGGCTTTCAAAGGCTTTCGACAGGTCCTGTTCGAACCGGTTTCGCGCGCCGGGGAAATCCAGCAGGTCGGTATCGGCAAAGATCTGCGAGGGCAGATCGCGCATCGGCAGCACCAGTTCAGCCGCCAGCCCGCAGATGACCGAGCGCGGCAGCGTCGCCTGCCGCCCCTGCTCGGTGGTCACAGTGAGCGGCGTGCCATCCGCAGCCCCGCCCAACGTCTTGACGTCGATGATCGACGCCTCGCGCGGCACCAGCGCATCCAGCCCGGCAAAAGCTTGGCTTGCATGATCCAGTTGCGCCAGCGCATCGGCAAGCGTCAGGTACAACTCGCAGAACGGCGCGTGTCCGCCCCAAAGCAGCGACAGGAACGCGGCGCGATCCGCGCGCGACAGGCCCGGCAGGATTTGCGCGGCGTCCTCCCAAAGCGGGCGCAGCGCGGCGGCATAGGCCTCGCGCCCGAAATGGCTGTCGATATATTCGGCAATCTCATGCACATCATCCTCGTCCAGCCCCGGCTGCACGGCGCCTGCACGCGCCTTGAACTGATCGAGATGCGCGGCGATGTCACCCGGCTCGGGGACCGGCTCGGACCGGTCGCCATCCATGAAGAAGGAATTGATCAGCGTGCGGGCGATGTCGGCCTCGCTGAGCAGGTTCAGCCGGATCGGAAAGCCTGCGGGCGTTGGCGCGCGGTCCATGGTAAACCGGGTCACCAGACCGGTGCTTTCACCCTCGCCCTCTGGGTTGATCTGGCGAATGTAATCCAACTGCCCGTCCGGCCCCTCGAAATCCGCCACCAGACGTCCGTTTTCGGGTCGTGCCAACACCGAGACCAGAAAGGATTTGCCCGCCTGGCTGGGACCGAACACGCTGACCGACATGCGGGTCCGCGCCGACCGGCTCAACCGCCCCGAACGCCGCGCCGATTGCCGCATCAAGCGGATCAGCGACCGTGCCTCGGCCCCCAGCAGATCACCGTTGCCGGGGTCCTGCACCCAGGTCAGCGCCTCGCCGCAGACCGAGGCGATGCGGGCGCATTCCTGTGCAAGCTGTTCCTGTGCGGCCGCGCTCATTTCTGTACTCATCTTCTCAACCTACAGCCGGAAAAGTCCGGTATCGATCCAATATTCATCCTCGAACCCCAACGTGTGCAGGCGCAACTGTACCTCGCCGGGTTTCATGCTGTCGCCTTCGGCATCCTCGACCTCGGTGACAGAAAACGCCTCGCGCATCGCTTCGCGGCGCAGCACGGTGTCAGAGGTTTCCACGTCGGGGTCACCGTCAAATTCGGTCCGCTCGAAGGTGACATTCAAGGGCGCGCGCCCCTGCGCCGATTGGGTCGCGAAATCCAGCCGATAGAGCGGGGTCGTCGTCCAGCGTTCCAGCGGCAATTGCCGCGCGCCCAGATGGATCGGCGTATACATCTTCACGCTGGCTTCTAGATCTTGCGCCGATTTGCCCGCGTCCAGATCGATCTCGGAGAACAACACCCGGTCCGCCAGAATCTGCCCCGATGTATCCATCTCGCCGATATAGCGGGCGGTGGAGCGCATGCGGAAGGCTCCGGTCATCACTTTGAAGTTGGGGATGCGCGCCTCGCTGAGCGCGATCAGCATGCCGCCCACCGCCACGGTGGATTTCGGATCGCCTATGCGCTGGGTCACCGGGTCGCGGAACGGGTACCAGCGCCCGGTCTTGTAGCTGTGCATCGGGATCAGCCGGTGCGGCGGTACCACCATCATTTCCTGCAGGATGGCCCGCACCGCAGGCAGACGCGAGGGGCGCCCGGTGATCAGCACCACATCAACGCCCAGATGGGCGATCACCTCGCCCATATTGCCCAGCGCCTTTTGCAGCACTTCGCGGGCGATGGCATCGACCTCGTCGCGGCTGAAGGACAGAACCACATCACGCAGATGGAAACCCTCGGCCCCAAGCGTGCGGGCGGGTTGTTCGATATAGTCGGTCAACACGTCCGGCAGGCTGGCATCGCCGTTGTCAGACAGCCGCAGGATATCGGCAATCGTCAGATCGAGCGGGGCAAACTCATCTGCGGTTTCACACGACTCCAGAATGGCCACCGCCAGCGGCATCAGCACCCGCAGCGCAAATTGCCGCCGTTTCTGGATGCTCTGCTGATCAAGGCCACCGGTATCACCCGCGAACAATTCGCGGATTTTCTCGGCGGCATAGCGCCCGCCCCCGGCCTCGATCGCTGATTGCAGACCCGGCAGGATGATCGAGGCGATGACCCGTTGCAGCAGTTCGTCACCGGCCACGCGGAACCCTTCGCGGAAGGTCTGGCGCGGATGCAGAACGCGCCCCGCCTCGCCCCAATAGGTGGTGACCATAAGGTCGGTGGTGCCGCCGCCAATGTCGATGGAGGCCAGCCGCAGCGACGGGGTCGGCTCGGCCCCGTCGGTCTGCGCGCGCTTGCGGCCCTTGAGCTCAAGAAACCGGTCGATACGGCCGTCGAATTTCTGGGTCAGCTCGGAGTAGAGATAGACAAGCTGGGTGCAACTGGCCTCGTCCCATTCCACGATCAACTCGGGCGGTTGCGAAATCGCGCTTTCACCCGAGCTCAGCCCCATCAGCGACCAGACCAGCGCCAGCGCGCCTTTGGCCTTGGACCGGATGATCGCCTGTTCCTGCGCAGTGGTTGCGGTGGGCAAGGTGAGGATGATCCGGTCAAGACGGCGCGGCAGTTCCGATTGCGCCCGTCGCGCCCGGCTGGCAGGCGCGTTCACCTGGATCAGAGCATGGGCGATGATCTCGGCCAGCATGAAGCCAAACAGCGAGGCGCGCGCGAAGCGGGGCCGGATCGCCGGGTTGGTCTGCGATTTGCCACGCGGGCGCAGGCGGGCCTTTTCATCGGCAGCGATCTGGTCCAGCACATCGCCGTTTTCGTTCAGAAACCGCATCCCCGCCCGCAGCGATTTGGGCAGGTTGTTGGGATCGGAGTGGTGATGAAACCGCCAATCCTGCTGCAGCGGCGTATCATCCCAGAGATACCGTTTGGGGCTGGAGAGCCCCGAGGCGGTCTCGGTCCCCTCTTCGCCCGCCACCAGCCGCAGCGCCTCGGGTCCGGTGCGCACGAAGCTGGGCCAGATGAAGGCGTTGCGCCGGCCTGAGCGGCTGGCGAAACGTTCGTCGCCCATGCGGAACTCGGAAAATTCGACCCGGCTTTCGAACAGGCCGGAATAGGTCCGCTCGGGCTGCGACAGATCACGGATCTCCAGCGGGTAGGACCGCGCCAGATCCAGCCGCGTCTCGCCGGGAAACCGTTCGATCAGGATGCCGCAGGTGCGCGAATTGCCCACATCCAGCACCAGTTCCACATCCACCGGGGTCATCCCCTCGCGCTGCGAAACGGTGTTGGCCAGCCGCAGACGCGGCACCGTTACCGCGTGATTGACCAGCCGCAGGAACGCCAGATAGCGGGCCCAGTGTTCGAACTTGTGCGGCAATGTGTCAGAGGTGATCCGCCTGCCGGGACGTTCGGCGCGTTTGAAGGCGATGAAGGCCTCTTCCAGCCAGTCGGACACCCATTTCTGCAGATCAAGCGCCTGCCCGTCGCCATCGCTGTCCAGCCGCCGCAGGAACCAGTCCATATGCGCGGGGTCGGACACAAAGCGGAACTCGCGGGATTTCTCGGCATCCGCGCGCTCCGGTGCCAGATAGCGATCCGCCTGCGCGGCCTCGATCAAGGCGGTGTCGATGGCCAGTTGCACGCGATGAGTATTGCCATCCTCACCCTCGGGGTTGTCCAGTTCCACCACCCGCATCCGCGCCCAGGTCGAGGGGCCGGGATCGAAACGTTCCTCGCCACCGGGGCCGCGATCGGTCTTGATGCGCAGCACCGGTACCGGCACCCATTTCGATAGGAACGGTTCCAACGCCGCCACCGGGCGCACCGAATAAGGGTCATCATCGTCGCGCGCGGCATCCTCGATCGCCTCATCGGTGTCAGCGTCGCCGGTGAGCGGCATCAACGCCCATTCCTCGTTGGCGTCATCGCCACCGACCCGACGTTCGATGAACCGCGCGTTCTTGACCTCGACCTGATCCAGACGGAACCCGAAATCGAGGATCTGCACGCCCGAATAGGGCACAAGCGTCACCTCGTCGCGCCAATCGACCAACCGGGCCAGATGTTCACTGCTTTGCATTCGCGTCTCTCAATTCGGGCCTCAGTTCGGCGCTTTGGGCACAGTGTAGGACGCATCCTCCAGCCCTGCCAAGCGCTTGATTTTCTGGATGAGATTTGGCAACAGCCCGCCTTCTTTCTCAGGCTGCGGTGCGGTGGGTTCTGCAGGGGCCTCGGCGGGCGCAATGGGCACCACCGGTTTGCAGGCACGGTCGGTCAGCGCGATCTCGTGCTGCAGGCGTGCGACCCGGTCGTTCAGCACCTGATATTCGGAATAGGCCGCCGACAGTTCGGCCGTATCCTCATGGCAATGGTCGGGGCCAAAGGGGCTCAAGCCGCAGGGGCGGATCATCAGGTAGAGGATCAGCCCCAGCAACGCCGCCAGCAGCAGCCAGCCCAGCAGGATCAGCCACCACCAGACCGGACTTGTCCAAACGCTGGCCACCGGGCCGGAATGCACCGTGCCGAGCGGTTGCGCGCGCGGCACCATCTTGGTCAGCACGCCACGCACCGCCATCCGCTCGCCGCTGACCCAGGCCCAGTGCACCAGTACCGGATGGGTGCCATCAGCGGTGCGGATCACGTGGATCATATCCTCTGACGGGATCTCAACCGCGTTGCGCAACGCCTCGCCCAGGCGGTGATCGTCCGAACCCGGCCCGGCATCCAGTGTCTCCGCCTCGGCCAGAATCGCGGCGATCCGCTCACCCAGCCGGGCCTTGAGCGCAGCTTGTTCCTCTGGCGCAAGGTCAGACAGGCGCATGGGCCGCCCCGCCATCGGCGCGTGCCAGTCGATGCGGTCGCCATGGGGCGTGCTGACCGGTTCGGCCAACAGATCGGCATACTCCGGTCCGAGCCGTTGCCGTAGCGCGCCGGTCACCAGCTCATAAGAACGCTGCGCCGCCGTGCCCAGCGGTTGCAGCCCTTCCGAGGTGGTGGTTGTGAGCAGCGCCTCAAACACCCGACATCACTCCTCAGCCGGGGCCGATTGGGCGAGTTGCGGGCGGACCTGTGGCGCGCAGGCCTCCTCGGTCAGGACCGGCTGTGCGGGTGTGCCCTGCAAAAACTCCAGCACATCCGGCATCGCCAGCGCATAGCTGCGGTTCTGCAGCGGCCCCTTGCGCACGAAGCTGTTGATCCCCACGACCCGCCCGCACATATCCACCAGCGGCCCGCCGGAATTGCCGGTGCTGAGCGGCGCGGAATGCATCAGGACATTGGTGTCCGGCGCCAGTTGCTGTTCGGTGTTCACGATCCCATCGGTGACGGTCAGCGCGGGCACCGCACTGGCGTCGCCGCGCATCAGCCCGGCGAAATCGAGGTCCAGTTCAAGAACATCTCCGGGAAAGCCCGCCGCAATCACGTTGCTCAGGCGCAGCGATGAGGGCGGCTGAAACAGGGTGAAGCCGGGCAGATCGCTCGCTTCGACCTGCAACAGAGCGAAATCGTCACCCGTCTCAGCCAGCGGCCCGGAGACCTTGACCACCGTGGCCGCCAATGGTTCAGGCAAGGCCTTGCCGATCACCACGACACGCGTCTCAGCGCCAAGGTCGATGACATGCTGGTTGGTCAGGATATGGCCATTGCCGATGGAAAACCCCGACCCCGCCGCAACGCCGGACGGGCCCTCGGCCAGAACCAGAACCGTGCGGTTGTCGAGATGGGTGACCAGATCATCGGGCTGGTCCGGCGCGTCGGGGTTGGGCACCAGAACCCGATCCGCCTTGTTGGGCAGCAGCGCGTCGGGCGCGGCTTCGGCCTGTTCGGGGAATGCGGTGCCCTCGGCGGGCGGCAGCAAGCCTTCGGGCGTCAGACCGCCGGGCAGGATCAGCACGCCATCAGCCCGGCAGACGGCACCGTCCAGCGCGGTTTCCAGCGAGGCGATGCGCTCGCGCAAGCTGGCGTTGAGCGCGTTTTGCGCATCAAGCGTCCCGGCTTCGGTGATGCGCGGCGGCTCTTTCGGCAGCAGTCTTGTGCCCGGTTGCAACAGCCAGAACAGCACCGCCGCAGCGATCAGCAGCAGCACGAGCAACGGCACCCAGGCCAGCGGCGACAGCCGTGCGCGGGGCGCGGGGTCTTCAACAGACGCCGGGGCTGCCGCCAGCGGCGCTGCCGCAACCGCGGGCGCGACCGTGGGTTTCGGGGCAGCCGTGGGCTGGCGCATGAAACGGCCCAGCGTGGCCTCAAAATGTGCAGGCCGCGCCGCCGCGCTGGCCCCACGCCCGTCGGGCATCAGGCCCCAGTTCACGATGAAGGGGCGGCCATCGGCCACCATCACATCCTCCGCCCCGTAAGTGGTCAGCGCCCCCCAGGCCAGATCGCTCTGGCCCGGGTCTTCCGCCAGCGTCCGCAAGGGGCGCAGATGATCCGACAGATAGGCGGAGATCCGGTCCTGCTCAGCGGGACTCAACCGGCTCAGCGGCTGCGCCTCGCCAGTGGCATCGGCATACCAGGCGACAGTTGGTGCCGCCTCGTCATTCCCGCGGCTGATCAGCGGTTCAGCAAACAGCCCGGCGACCTCGGGCCCGGCCCGTTCCGACAGCAGCGCCTGCAACTCGGCATGACGCTCCAGCACCGGCGCATCTGCGGCGCGCACGAAGTCATCCGGGGCCACGCGAATCTTGGACAGGAATTGATTGGCCATGAGGTTACCTCCGCGCCCGCCGCAGCGTAGCAGAGCTGCGGCCGTTGGTTTCCGGTTGATAGGTATCGCAATTCGCGTTGCCGCGATTGTCGATGCTGCAATTTATGTCGCGACGGAAAATGGACGAGCCATTGTCGCATTGCAGATTGCCCGGCTCGCGCATCGTCAGGCGGCCATTGCCGGGCAACCGCCCGGACAGACGCCCCTCGCAGCGAATCCCGCCGGTCGAGCGCATCACCTGCGTGCCATTGCCATTGCGGTCGAAACAGATGCGCCAATAGCGAAACCGTTCGATCTTGCCGGTGTTGATTTCGCGCACGGCGTAATCCGAGGACAGTTCCCAGCACCCCTCCATCACCGAGATATCCTTGTTGTCGAACGCGTCCGGGTCCAGCCCGCTGGGCGTCTTGGGTTTCGGCGGCGGCGGTGGCGGAGGGGGTGGCGGCGGAGGGGGCGGCGGTGGCGGATCAGCCTTGCAGTGATACAGCGCCAGCGCGTGTTCCAGCTGGTTCACACGCGCGACAAGATCGGCATTGGTGACATCACTCTGCGCCTGATCGGCGCGGATGCGCGCGACCTCGGGATCCTCGCAGAACGAGACCACGCGATCCGTAAACGGCAGCCGAACACCGCACGATTGCAGATGCAACGTGGCAGAGGCACCAATCAGGGCGACAAGCACAAAGGCGAAAGCCGCAACGAGAAACCGCATAATCACCCAGGCGCTCTTCCCTGTTGGGGTCCGATGCGCCTCCTAACCACTTTGGGCGAGTTTATGACGCAGGCTTCGCGGGCTGCAAGCCCCCGTCTTTGCACGTATCCGTGGGGTCGTGGGTTTCCGCCGGTTGGGCGGCGACATCGCGCAGGCTCAGTTCATCCGGTCCCTCGGGACCGCGCTGCTGATGGCTGGCGGCGCGGTCATGGACGGGTCAAAGAAACGATGCCCGGCGCGGCCACCATGTTTGGCGGCATAAAGGGCAAGGTCGGCCGCATGCAGCAGCTCGCCCGCCTCACCCCCGGCCTGCTGATCGGACAGCACCGTGCCCATGCTGCCAGAGATGCGACATTCCTCTCCGTTATAGCCGATCGGGGTTTCCAGACGTTCGATCAGCCGTTTGGCGATCGCGTCCAATTGTTTGCGGTCGCGCAGCTTGGGAAAGACGATCACGAATTCATCGCCGCCGACCCGCGCCACGGTATCATCGCTACGGGTCACATCCACCATGATGCGGGCCACTTCCTGCAGCACATGGTCGCCCGCCGCATGGCCCAGCGTGTCATTCACGGTCTTGAAGTAATCCAGATCCACATGCATCAGCGCAAAAGGCACCGACGCGGCCAGATAGCGCTGCAGGATCAGGTCCAGTGCGCGGCGATTCTTCAACCCGGTCAGTGTATCGGTGAAAGCCTGTTCCTCGGCTGCGATCTTGGCCCCTTGCAGCCTGACATTGAGATTGCGCGATGCCTCCATCGCGGCGGATTTGGCCTCGATCAGATACAGCAACTCGATCGCCAGATCGGTATGCGCGAAATCGGCGGCGCTGAGCCCATACGCGCCCACGGCATCCAACAGCGAAATACCGAAAGACATGTTCACCACCGCGCCCTCAGCCAACGGCGCCAGGCTGGCCTTGAACGACGTTTGCGGATCGTCGCGAAAGCGCAGATGCAGCCGCCCGTCGGGCGCGTCCAGCAACTCCTCCATCGACATGACGCGGCGCGGGCGCAAGACCTCGAACAGGTCCAGAAACCGCGCACCCACCACGCTGCAATCCGGGCGCAGCTTGCGGATGGTGCCGCCCGCCTCGATCACATGCCCCGTGGCATTCAGCATCAGATGCATGGGACATAACTGATCTAGCAATTCTGCAAGCTCTTCCTCGGTCATCCGGCACGCGCCCCCAATTCGAAACTGCGCCCTTCGGCGAATGAGCTTTCGATCAGGGTTATCTCGATAATCTCGGCACCACCGGTGGCCCCCTTGTGATCGAGAATCGCCAGCGCGCCGTAATCATCTGCCATGGTCCGCAACATGCCGGTCATGACATCGGCATAGCCCGGCAATCCCGGCTGGCAGGTCAGCGTGTAATGGCCAAGCGCATATTCCCGCAATTCCAGGGCAGGTAAGGTCAGATCGGACACGGCCATGCGGGCCCGGTCTGGCAAGTCATCCAGCGAATGCAGGAATTCGACATAGGTCACGCCACCAAAGCGCAACAGCCGCCGCAGGGATTCGGTGTTGGGGTTCGAGACCAGATAGGTCCCCAGATCCTCCAGCAGGTCGCGCCGGTTGCGGCCAAGATCGCGCACAATTTCGACCAGCACCTTGTCGGTCGTTTCGTTTTCATAGACCAGCATCGGTTCGAATTCGACGAACCCAAGCTCTGCGGCTTCGGTCACCCGGAGCCAGCACTCACGGCCATAATTGTGGCATATGAAGGATTGGATCGCCCTGTTTATCAGCCCATGCATGACCTCACCCTAATCTGCGTCGACACAGTGTCGCGCCAAAAGGATTAAAAAAGTCCCAACGCGACAGGGTGAATGAAAAAAATATTCGGGTCAGAAATCGGTGGGGGCACCACCTTCGGTCTTTCTGCGTGCAACGAAATCCGACAATTCCTCGCGGATGCCGGCATCCATCGGCGGGGCCTCGAACGCGCCGATGATCTCTTTGAACATGTGGTGCGCGCGTTCAGCAGTCCAGACCGCACCCGCCTCTTCCCAGGCCTCGAAATTGCGCCAGTCGCTCAGATAAGGCTGATAGAAGGCGGTGCTATAGCGGTCCTGCGTGTGCTGGATACCAAAGAAATGGCCGTCATTGCCGACCTCGCTGATCGCCTCCAACGCGATGTCCTCAGGTGTCGTTGCGGTTACAGAAGGTTCCATATACCGCTGAATATGCTGCAATATCTCGCAATCCATGATGAATTTCTCGGGGCTGGCGATCAGGCCGCCCTCCAGCCATCCGGCCGCGTGATAGACCATGTTGGTCCCCGACTGCACCGCCGCCCAGAGCGAGTTCGAGGTTTCCCACATCGCCTGCCCGTCGGGCACATTCGCAGCACAAACGCCCGAGGAGCGCATCGGCAAGCCATAGAACCGCGCCATCTGCCCGGTCATCTGGGTCGAGCGCATATATTCCGGCGTGCCAAAAGCAGGCGCTCCCGATTTCATGTCAACATTGGACGTGAAGGTCCCGATAACACAGGGAATTCCCGGCCTGACATATTGAAACAGTGCAATCGCGCACAGCGCCTCGGCCAGGGATTGCGCCACCGCGCCCGCCATGGTCACCGGCGCCATCGCACCGGCCAGTGTAAACGGTGTCACCACAATCGCCTGCCCGCGCCGCGCCAGCCGCAGGCAGCCATCGATCATCGGGTGGTCGTGTTTCAGCGGTGAGGTGGAGTTGATGTTGGTATACATACGCGGTGTGGCTTCGAACTCCTCATCGCTCAAGCCCCCGGCAATGCGCACCATCTCCATCACGTCCTCGACGCGTTCCTTGCCCAGCGAATAAGCGTGCATCACCTTGTCGCTGAGCGTCAGCTTGTCATAGAGCACATCCAGATGCCGGACCGAGGCGTGAATATCGACCGGTTCCACCGGATAGCCGCCCGCGAAGTGGATGCAGTTGAAATACTGCGTCAGCTTCAACAGGTTCCGGCATTGCTCGCGCGTGCCCGAGACCTTTTTACCAATCTCCATATCCCAGTAATTCGGCGGCGATGACACATTGCCGAACAGCATATTGTTGCCCCCGACGGGCAACTGGCGGTCGGGATTGCGCGGTGTGAGGGTGAACTGGCTGGGGGCCTTGCCGACCATCTCCATGACGAAATCGCGGCCCATCCGCACCACGTCGCCCTGAACCGAGCAACCCGCCTCGCGCAGGATGCCGAGCGCTTCTGCGTTCAGAAAGACCACTCCGATCTCTTCAAGGATTCGCATTGCGCCCTCGTGGATCGCCTGTACGCCTTCACCGTCCAGCGGCTCGACCGGGCGGTCGATATTGACCGGAATACGCCAGGGCATCTGCTCGATGACCGCCGATCCCCGCCGCGCGGCGGCACCGGCACGGCCTCCGCCTCTTTTTCTGCGTGTGGCGCCTCGCGTCATGGCACATCTCCCTTGGCTCCCTCAAAGGAAGCCTCAGATGTGCTGCGGACTGCCGCTCTATTGACGACGCGAAACGTCGCTTTTCAATCCTCTTCGACCGTATTCGTGGGCCCCAATGGATCAGAGCCCCAGCCAGGCGGGGATTTCGCCGACGTTCGCCAGCACCACATCCGCATAGGGCGCGAGCTCATCCGCAGGGGCCACACCGGTGAGCACGCCGACAGTCCGCATCCCCGCAGCGCGGCCTGCTTTCAAGTCATGCGTGCTATCGCCCACCATGGCGATATGTTCGGGCGCGACATCTATATGGGCGGCAAACGCCAGCAACTGACCGGGCTCGGGCTTGGCCCCATGGCCGCTGTCGTACCCGGCGATGAAATCGAACCGGTCCAGCACCCCCGCCGCGCCCAGATGCACGCGTGCGGGGGCCTCGGAATCGTTGGTGGCTATGCCCAGCCTGAGGCCATGGTTGCGCAAATTGTCGAGAAACGGGACCAGCGGCACCGCTTCGGTCTGCGGCGCCAGGGCGGCTTCGCGATTCAGCATGTCGGTTAGCCCGGGTTTGGTCATACCGGGGAGCGAGGGCGCGAGCATCTCGACCACCTCCGACGTCGTGCCCGCAATCACGATGCTGTCGGGATGGTAGCGACCGGCGTGCAGGTCAAAGCCGATCACCTCGCCCAGTTGCGCGGCGCGGTTGGGGTCACCCTCAGCCAGTTTCGTCAGGAGGGATCGAGCAAAAGCCTCCCAGGTGGCGGCGAAGTCGAACAGGGTTCCGTCCTTGTCAAACAGAATGGCGTCGATCTGCATGTAGTGCTCCGGTTTTGGTGGCTCAGGTCCAGTGCATCCCAGACTCGCCCGCCAGGGCGGCCCGGGCTTGCATCGGTTGGTCATAGGGGACAGCGCTGGCATCACAAAAGGCAACGATCCAGGCATCGTCCATCATCAGAAAATCCAGCACCGAGAGTAGAAATTCTGCGTCACCGGCGCTTGCGCGCAGTTGCGCCTCATCGGCGCCGGTTGATCCCAGAAAGATCGGCAGCAATTCGTCATTTCCGACCAGCCAGGTCAGCGCGCGCAGCGCCAGCGTCTCGGCTGCAGGGGCGGCAAAGGTCATCGAGCCTCCGGTCATTTCGACTGCGGAAAGAGATTCTTAACCAGTTTCTTAAACAAATCGGAAGGAATGAAAAGCACTTGTCGATGGGATGCGTCTATGCAGGGAACGATTTTGATACTGGACGGCGTGTCCACCAACCGGATCATGCTGAAGGTCCAGCTGTCGGCCGCATGGTATCACGTGGTCCAGGCCGCAACGCTTGAGGGGGTGATGCCGCTGATCCGCCGCACGCATCCCGACCTGATCATCTCGGCGATGGATCTGCCGGATGGTGATGCGCTGGGGTTGCACCGGATGCTGCAGGCCGAATGCGGCACCGCCAATATCCCGATGATCGCAATCGCGCGCCAGAATGATCGCGGCGCAAAACTGCGGGCGCTGGCGGCGGGCATCCACGACGTGCTGTGCCAGCCCTGCAATGACGTGATTTTGCTGGCCCGTATCCGAAGCCTGATCCGTATCCATGGCAATCTGGGCGAGTTGCAGCGCCAGTCCGCCTCGCAGGCGGTGGGATTTGACGAGGCGCCCAGCCTCTTCGCTCCGGCAGAGCGTTCCGCCTCGGTCGCGGTGATCGCGCAAAGCTGCGGCACCGGTGCGGTCTGGCGCACGCAACTGCGCGATCAGGTGGGTCACCGGCTTGATCTGGTTACCTGCAACGGGCTGCATGGCCTGCCCGACCAGGGTGTGCCGGATGCACTGATCGTGGAATTGTCCGAGGGCGCGGCGGGCCTGCGCCTGCTGGCCGATCTGCGCGCGCGGGGCCTGACCCGCAACGCCGCCGTTATCGCGGTGCCCAAGCAGCCCAGCACCCAGCGCGCGGCAACCGCGCTGGATCTGGGGGCCGATGACGTGGTGATGGGCGGGTTCTGCGCCCGCGAGGTTGCGCTGCGGCTCGAGACTCTGCTGCACCGCAAGGCCCGCGCAGACCGGTATCGCGACAGTGTGCAAGCCGGGCTGCGGGCGGCGACGCGCGATTCGATGACCGGGCTGTATAATCGGCGCTATGCCCTGCCCGCCCTGGGCCGTTTGCTGCGCACACCCGGGACACCGGATGCGGGATTTGCGGTGATGATGGTCGATCTCGATCACTTCAAGACGATCAACGACACTTATGGACATGCGGCAGGCGACGCGGTGCTGATCGAGACCGCCCGCCGCCTGCGCGGCAACCTGCGTACGCAGGACCTGATTGCCCGGATCGGGGGCGAGGAATTCATGGTCGCCCTGCCCAACACGCCCCGTGAGGATGCGGACCGGGTCGCGGCGCGCTTGTGCCGGGAAATCAACGGGCAGCCTTTCAAGCTGGGTGCGGGCACCGCCCCCATCCAGGTCACGGCCAGCATCGGTGTCGTCGTGGGCGAGCCCGAGAACACGGCATCGGGACAAAGTGACATCGACCGCCTGATCGCGCAGGCCGACAAGGCGCTGTATGACGCCAAACATGCGGGCCGAAACTGCTACATGCTGCAACGGGCCGCCTGAACCTATTTCTTGCCACCCTTGTGGCGCTTGCGCTGTGCCAGCTCTTCCAGACGGTCCGCATAGACCTGCCGCTCGGCATCATCCATGGTCAGGACCTGCGCGATCCAGGCGGTCTGCATCGCCATGAACATCGCGCTGCGGGCTTTGGCCTGTTGGCCGATCACCTCGCGCAGCGCCTGCGGGTCGAACGGCTCGGCATTCAGTACGGTGATCACTGCCTTCAGGTCAACCTCCTTGGCACCGCGCCGGGCCTTGTGAACAGCGCGCGTCTGCGTGCGCAGCGCCTTGCGGTCGTCATCAGGCAAGGCCCGATACAACATCGACCCCACCGTTTTGGGCATCGGGCGCTTGTGATCATGGCCGCCAAAGCGCAGCATCGCGCCCACGGCCAGCCCCGCAACCGCCAGGTTCAACGCCAGCGAGACCCCCAGAAGCAGTTTGACCCAGGTCCGTGTTCTGTAGACAGTTTCGGCCATTTATCCCTCCTCCAGCGTGACATCATTGAAGGCAAAGCTCTGGAACAGCTCCAGATCCTCTTCCTGCTGGAACACCAGCCCGGCGGGGTCCGGCAGGAACTCCGGCGGGGCCAGACCGATCCAGACCCCCGCCGCACTTGCCGCAACAAGGCCACCCATCCCGGCCCAGCCACCCAGCAAGGACTGCACCTGATGCCACAGGCCCGGGCGCGACCGGACCGGTTCGGCAGGGGCCAGATGGTCCTGCTGAATGCGGTCGGCATCCGCCGTCATCCGCGCGGCCAGACCGGCGGGCATGTCATCCCGCGTCTCGCGTGCTGCGGCAAAGAGTGCCTCCAGATCCTTGTCAGTCTCAGTCATCGCCATATCCCAATTCCGCACGCCGGTCGGCCAAGGCCCTGGCAAGTGCTCTTTTGCCCCGGGCGGTCAGACTTTCGACCGCCTCGACGCTGATGTCCATGATCCCCGCAATCTCGGGGTTCGACAGCTCTTCGATGTGGCGCAGCACCACCGCCTCGCGCTGCCGGTCGGGCAGCTGCATCAGCGCGGCCTGCAACGCGTCATGCCGGGCCGCGTCCTGCAACCGGTCCGCCGGGCCCGGTGCGCTGTCTTCGGGTTCGGGCACCGCGTCAATATCCAGCGGGGTCTTGCGGCGCTTGATGTCGAGACAGAGGTTCAGCGTCACCCGATAAAGCCAGGTCGACACCTTGGCCTGCCCCTGTTGCCAGTCCGGGGCCATGCGCCAGAGCCGGATCATCGCCTCTTGTGCCACATCCTCGGCCTCGGCCCGGTTGCCCAGCACCCGCAGCGCGACCGCATAGGTCCGGGGGCCGAGCCGATCGGTCAGCTCGGCCGCCGCCTGCCTGTCGCCTTTGGCGAACATCACAAGCAGGGTATCGTCGCTGAGCCCGGTCACGGTCGAAACGTCACCGGGCACAACCGATGATATCACCGGCAGGTCTTCCACACGGATCAGTTCTGTTGCGCGTCGCCGTGCTTGTGCTTGCCGTGTTTCCTGCCCATCTTCTGGCGCGCATCCGCGAATTCCTGCTGCGAGATGGTGCCATCGTCATTGGCGTCCATCCGGTCGAACATCTTGGCCGGATCGCGCCGTTTCGGCAGTTCGTCCTGGCTGAGTTGACCATCGCCGTTGGCGTCGCGACGTTCAAGCATCTTCGCCGCCTTCTCATTGGCTTTCGCCTGCCCTGCGGCCTGCAACTCTTCGAGGCTCAGCGTGCCGCTGCCATCGGTGTCGACCGAGGTAAAGCGCTGCTCCTGCCAGGCCTGTACCTCTTCGATGGTGACCTGACCGTTGCCATCGGCGTCCAGCGTTTCGAAGTCGACGCCCTTGCCCGGCCCCTTTGCCATTGCACTGCTCGCGGCAATTGCGGTCGCCAGAACAACAACCCCACCGATAAAGCCTGCATGTTTCATCCTGATCTTCCTTTTCTTGCGCGGCGGCCCGCTGCCGCCGATCATGTAGATCAAACGGCGCGCTCTTCGGAATCCGTCGCGGCAAGCAAAATCTTTTCCTGGCCTTTCAGGCGCGAAAGATGCGGGCGGTGATCACCTTTTGCGACAAGGGGCCGCAAACGCCCTTTCCCCCCTTTTCCGCCGGGCTATTTCCGTGCAAAAGGGCGCGTGACTTGCATGAGGGTGCCATGACCGATCAGGCCGTCGAAACACAACACATCTCAGATCGTCCCACCTGGCCCGCGCTGGCCAAGGGGTTCCGGCGCAAATGCCCGCGCTGTGGCAAGGGGCCGTTGCTGTTCAACTATCTCAAGGTGCATGATACCTGCGGCGACTGCGGTCAGGAATTCTTTCACCACCGCGCCGATGACGGGCCCGCCTATCTGACCATTCTGCTGGTCGGTCACCTGATGGCGCCGGCGCTGCACGTGACCTTCGTGCAATGGCGGCCGGAACCTCTGACGCTGTTTCTGATTTTTGCGGTTGGTTGCCTGGCGCTCTCGCTCTATCTTCTGCCCAGACTGAAGGGCGCGGTTGTCGCCTATCAATGGGCGCGGCGCATGCACGGTTTCGGGCAGGCGGACTGAGCCTCCGATACAGGCTGGGGCATGAGCGAAGACAAGTCAGCAATCCGGAACGCCGCGACCGTCATCGTCTTGCGGGATCGTGAGACGCATCCATCGGTGCTGATGGGGCAGCGCGGGGCCAAGGCGGCTTTCATGCCCAACAAGTTCGTCTTTCCCGGCGGTGCGGTGGATGCGGCGGACCGCGAGATCGCACTGGCTTCGCCCCTGCCCGCGCTGTGCCGGGACCGTCTGACGGAAGATGTCGCCGAAGATATCGGCAACGCGCTTGCAGTCGCCGCGATCCGTGAATTGTGGGAGGAAACCGGACTGGTTCTGGGAGAGCCCGGCGCGTGGGACGGACCCGTACCCGACGATTGGCAGGGCTATGCGGAAACCGGGTATCTGCCCTCGGCGCGCGGCCTGCAATTCGTCTTTCGCGCCATCACGCCGCCGGGCCGCCCGCGCCGCTTTGATGCGCGGTTCTTTCTGATCGATGCCGCCCATATCATGGGTGATCCCGACGATTTCTCGCGCGCCTCGGACGAGCTGTCGCATCTGCAATGGATCCCGCTGAGCGAGGTGCGCACCTTCGATCTGCCCTTCATCACCGAAGTGGTGCTGGCCGAGATCACCGAGCGGGCGCGGGACATGACCCCGCCCGCCTCGGTTCCGTTCTTTCGCAATGATGACGAGCAGAGCCTGTTCCTGCGTCTGCGCGGCCACCAGATGACCGGTGACTGAACCGGTCAGCGCATCCGGCTGACCACCACCGTGACCTCGGGTTTGCGACCGATCTCATTGAGGGCACTCTGCCGGGTGATGCGTCGCAGCGCCTCTTCCAGCTTGTCATCGTCGCGCAGGGTCTTCTTGTCGGCGCGCATCAGGAACTGGTTCAGGTCTTCTTCCAGCACCTCGATCAGTGCCGCGCGCGAATTGCCGGTCTCGGGCAGACCCTTGGTGTCGCACCAGGGCTCGCCCAGCGGCTCGTCCTGCTCATCGAGAATGGCGGTGACCGTCACATGGCCGTTCAGCGCCATGCGAATACGGTCACGCACCACCCCGTCGAGCGCTCCGATCTGGACGCTGCCATCGAGATAAGTGCGCCCCGTTTCGATATAGTCGGCAACCTTGGGCGCATTGCCGCTGAGGTCCAGCATCATGCCGTTGACCGCAACGATCCCGGGGCGGCCTGCGGCCTCGGCCAGTTTCGCATGCTCGCGCAGGTGGCGATGCTCGCCATGCATCGGGATCACCATCTGCGGATCGACGATCTGATGCACCCGTTCCAGATCGGGCCGGTTGGCATGACCCGAAACGTGATAAAGCCCAGAGCTGTCATCGACCACATCCACCCCCATCTCGCTGAGCTGGTTCATGATGCGGATCACGCCCTTTTCATTGCCCGGGATGGTCTTGGACGAGAACAGGAACAGATCGCCCTCGGCCAGAGACAACCCGCGATACTTGCCGCGCGCCAGTTGGGCACTGGCGGCTCGGCGTTCGCCCTGGCTGCCGGTCACGATCAGCATCAGGTTGCCGCGCGGCACATCCTGCGCCTCTTCCGGGCTGATCACCTTGGGAAAATCGCTGAGCACGCCGGTCTCGATCGCCGCCTCGATCATCCGCCGCATGGCCCGGCCCAGCAGCACGACAGATCGCCCTGCCCGCGCGCCTGCCTCGGCCAGTGTTTTCACCCGCGCCACGTTCGAGGCAAAGGTGGTCGCAACCACCATGCCCGAGGCCCCGGCGACCAGTTTGGTGATCTCCGGCCCCACTTCGGATTCGGAGCGGCCTGGATGGGACGAGAAGACATTGGTGCTGTCGCAGACCAGCGCCTTGACGCCTGACTTCGCCACCTCAGCCCACAGATCGGGGTCAAACGCCTCACCCACCACCGGCTCTGCATCAAGCTTGAAATCGCCCGAATGCACGATCCGCCCGGCAGGCGTGTCGATCACCAGCCCCGCGCTTTCGGGAACCGAATGCGACACCGGCAGGAAACCCACCGTGAACGGCCCGGCCTCGATCTGTTCGGGCCAGGCAGAGACGGTGCGCACGGCCTCTGGCGGGTGGCCGCGTTCCTCCATCTTGCGGCGTGCGATATTGGCGGTGAAGGCGCGGGCATAGACCGGCACGTTCAGCGACGCATAGTTCAGCGAGACCGCACCCACATGATCCTCATGGGCATGGGTGACAAAAATCGCCTCAAGCCGGTCGGCGCGTTCCTTCAGCCAGGTGAGATCGGCAAAGATCAGGTCGACGCCCGGCGTCGTGTCCATATCGGGAAACGCCACGCCCAGATCAACAAGGATCAGCCGTTCCTTGCCCGGCGCGCCGTAACCATACACATAGGCGTTCATGCCTATCTCGCCCGCCCCACCAAGGGGCAGGTAAATCAAACGTTCATTGCTCATTGAGAGCCATTTTCCTTGTTATAGCGATGGATCACGGTCAATCCGTGCATCGTCAGATCATCTTCGAATATGTCGAACAACTGGGCGGATTGCTGGAACAACGGTGCCAGCCCCCCGGTTCCGACAATTTTCATTGGGGCGCCGTATTCGCCCCGGATTCGTTCGCAGACCTCACGCACCAGACCGACATAGCCCCAGAACACGCCGGACTGAATGCACTCCACAGTGTTGGTGCCGATCACCTTCTGCGGTTTCGAGATATCCACATGCGGCAGGGCTGCCGCCGCCAGATGCAGCGCCTCAAGGCTCAGGTTGACGCCAGGGGAAATCACACCGCCCACATAAGCGCCGTCATGCGCCACCACGTCGAACGTGGTCGCGGTGCCGAAATCCACCACGATCAGATCTCCGCCATGGCGGTCAAAAGCCCCGGCGGTGTTGACCAGCCGGTCAGGCCCGACCTGTGTCCCTTCATCCACGCGAGGAGGAAAGGGCAGCAGACAATCGGGCTTACCCACCACCAGTGGGCGGCACCCAAAAAACCGATCCGCGAAGACGCGCAGGTTGAACACCACGCGCGGAACGGTCGAAGATATCACCACATCGGTGATTTCCGCTTCGATCCCGTAATGTTTCACCAGCGTGGCATACCAGGTGAAATAGGCATCCGCCGTGCGGGAATGGTGGGTCGAGGTCCGCAGAGTGCAGAGGAATTCCCGCCCGTCCCAGATCGAGAACACGGTATTGGTATTGCCGCAATCAATCGCCAGTAGCATGCGCCTTGGTCCTCAGAAATAGATATCCGCCGCCGGAATGCTGACGCGGCCTTTGGCGGTCAATAAGACAAGATTGCCCTGCCCGTCCACCGTCTCGAAGGTGCCGACCGTCTCACTGGTGGAGGTCCGCGCAGTGATCACTTCGCCCAACCGCGCCGCACGGGCCAGCCAGGCCTGCCGGATCGGCTCGAACCCGTAACTCTGGAACTGCGTTTCATAGCGGGCATAAGCCGCGGCCAGTTCGGTCAGGAAATCCTCGGGCGCGACCAGCGCTCCGGTCTCCGAAAGCAGCGAGACCGGGCGCACCGCACCGGCCTCGACCTGCGCGGCGCTGGGGGCTTCGGCCAGGTTCACACCGATGCCGATGGCCAGATAGCTGACGCCCTGGCCCTGTCCGGCGCTTTCCAACAGGATGCCCGCCAGCTTGCCGCCGTTGAGCAGCACGTCATTGGGCCATTTCAGCGCCAGCCCATCCGCCCGCCCGGTCACCGCAACACAGGCATCAAACAGCGCAAGCGCGGCGATAAAGCTGCGCAGCGCCGCGTTCTCGGTGGTGCCGAAGGGACGCATCACCAGGGTGGCGGCCAGGTTGCCGGATGGGTTCGCCCAGGCCCGCCCGCGACGCCCGCGCGCGGCGGTCTGGCGGTGGGCCAGAATCCATTCCGGCCCGGTCAGCGATGGTGCAATCCTTGCGGCCTCGTTCAGGGTGCTGTCGACTTCGTTCAGCACCCGCTTGCCATAGGTTTCGGGCCAGATGCTCATGGCAAAAAGGCCCGGTTCAGCAACCGGGCCCCTTTCGATTGTTGTGATCCGCGATCAGTTGACAAGGGTCGCCGCCGCCGCTGCCGCAGCACCTTCGACGCCGAACTGGTAGAACACGCCGACGATCATCAGCGCTGCCGAGGCCATTAACGCGCCCCACAGAACGGGCGAGGAATTGGTGTCGAGCTGGTCCTCGTTCTCGGCCCCGAAATACATGTAGAACACGATGCGCAGGTAATAGAACGCGCCAATCACCGAGGCGATGGCCGAGGCCACGACAAGGCCGAACAGATCAGCCGAGATACCGGCCTGCCAGACCCCGAACTTGGCAAAGAAACCCAGCATCGGCGGCACGCCCGCAAGGCTGAACATCAGGATCATGACCGCCAGCGCCTTGGCCGGTTCGCGGCGCGAATACTGGCGCAGCGCGTCGATATCGGTGACCGGCTGACCGTCACGCTCCATCATCAGAATGAAAGCAAAGGTGCCGACATTCATCGTCACATAGATCGCCAGATACATCAGCATCGCCTTGATGCCCATCTCGGTCCCGGCGGCGAGACCGATCAGACCATATCCCATATGGGCGATCGAGGAAAACGCCATCAGCCGCTTGATATTGCGCTGCCCGATCGCGGCAATGCCGCCGAGGAACATCGACAGCACCGAAAGCAGCACGATCACCTGCTGCCAGTCGCTGACCGCCGCCCCGAAGGCATCATGCATCACGCGGGCAAACAACGCCATTGCCGCAACCTTGGGCGCGGTGGCGAAAAAGGCGGTGATCGGCGTGGGCGAGCCTTCGTAGACATCCGGCGTCCACATGTGGAACGGCACCGCCGAGACCTTGAAGGCCAGACCCGAGATCAGGAAGATCAGGCCAAAGAGCATGCCCAGCGACATCTCGCCATGGGTAGCGGTCTGGATGATGCCGGTGAAGAGCGTGGTCCCCGAGAAACCATAGACCAGCGACGCGCCATAGAGTAGCAGACCCGAGCTGAGCGCCCCCAGCACAAAGTATTTCAGACCGGCCTCGGTCGATTTCGCACTGTCCCTGCGCAGGGCGGCCACCACATAGAGCGCGAGCGATTGCAGCTCGAGCCCCATATAAAGTGACATCAGATCGCCGGCACTGACCATCATCATCATGCCCACGGCGGCGAGCGCGATCAGCAGCGGGTATTCGAACCGCAACAATCCCCGGCGCGACATGTAGTCCTGGCTCATCACCAGGATCACCGCCGCCGACAGCAGCACAGCAACCTTGGCAAAGCGGGCAAAGCCGTCATTGATGAACATGCCGTTGAAGGCCACCTGCGTGACATTGGGCTGCGAAGCGATCCAGATCGCCAGCACGGCCATCAGCCCGGCGGTGGACCAGACCAGCAGCGGCCCCAGCCCGTCCTTGCGCGTATAGACAGCCCCGATCAGCGCCGCCATCGCGTAGATGGACAGCACAATCTCGGGCAGGATTACGGTCAGATCAGCCTGGATCATCTCCGGCTCCCTCAGTTCGATGCGTGCTGGGTGGCGGCCTCGGCCGCGGCCAGCGCCGTGTCATAATTCGAGATCAGCGCCGTCGTCGACGGGCCGATGATGTCGGTCACCAGCGACGGGTAGACCCCCAGCAGCAAGGTCATCACGATCAGCGGTGCAAAGATCAGCCGCTCGCGCGAATTCATGTCGCGGATCGATTTCAGGCTTTCCTTGATCAGGTCGCCAAAGACCACCCGGCGATAGAGCCAGAGCGCATAAGCCGCCGAAAAGATCACGCCGGAGGCAGCCACAGCCGTCACCCAGGTGTTGACCTGGAAGGCCCCCATCAGGGTCAGGAATTCCCCGATGAACCCGCTGGTGCCCGGCAGACCCACATTGGCCATGGTGAACAGCATGAAGACCAGCGCATAAGCCGGCATCCGGTTCACCAGCCCGCCATAAGCCTCGATATCGCGGGTGTGCATCCGGTCATAGATCACACCCACGCAAAGGAAGAGCGCAGCCGAGATAAAACCGTGGCTGAGCATCTGGAAGATCGCGCCATCGACGCCCTGCTGGTTCGCCGCAAAGATGCCCATGGTCACAAAGCCCATATGCGCGACCGAGGAATAGGCGATCAGCTTTTTCATGTCTTCCTGCACCAGCGCCACCAGCGACGTGTAGACCACCGCGATGGCCGACATCCACAGAACCAGCGGAGTCATCACTTCGGACCCGACCGGGAACATCGGCAGGCTGAACCGCAGGAAGCCGTAACCGCCCATTTTCAGCAGGATCGCGGCCAGCACAACCGAGCCTGCGGTAGGCGCCTGCACGTGAGCATCGGGCAGCCAGGTATGGACCGGCCACATGGGCATCTTGACCGCAAAGCTGGCAAAGAACGCCAGGAACATCAGCGTCTGCATGCCGCCAACGATATAAACCCCCAGCACACTGAAGCTTTCAGACGAGAACTGATGCCCCATCAGCGCGGCGATGTCCGTGGTCTGCGCCTCGGCATACATTGCCACCATCGCCACCAGCATCAGCACCGAGCCGAGGAACGTGTAGAGGAAGAACTTGAAGCTGGCATAGATCCGTTCCTTGCCGCCCCAGATGCCGATGATCAGGAACATCGGGATCAGGCCCGCCTCGAAGAACAGATAGAACAGCACCAGATCCAGCGCCATGAACACGCCCAGCATCAGCGTTTCCAGCATCAGGAAGGCGATCATATAGTCCTTGACGCGGTCGGTCACATTCCAGCTTGCCAGAATGGTCAGCGGCATGATGAAGGTGGTCAGCAGCACGAACAGCACGCTGATCCCGTCCACACCCACCTTGTATTTCAGCCCCATCAGCCATGCGCGTTCTTCCACCATCTGAAAGCCGGTGTTTTCGGGATCAAAGCCGGTATAAACGCCGATGGACACCAGAAAGGTGATGGTCGTTGCGAACAGCGCCACCATCTTGGCATTGCGCTGCGCAGCGGCGTCTTCTCCGCGCAGGAAAACAGCCAGGATAAGCGCGGCGATCGCCGGGATGACGAGAACAATGGAAAGAATATTGTCCATCAGTGCGCCCCTCCGCCGATCGACATCCAGGTGACAAGGGCGGCAATGCCCAGCACCATGTAGAACGCATAGGTGAAGATGTACCCGGACTGCGCCTTGCCCGCGAGCCGGGTAAAGAACGGCACCACGCCCATCGCGACCCCGTTCAGGAAGCCGTCGATTGTGTTGCCGTCACCGCGCCTCCACAGGAAGCGACCCAGCGCCAGCGTGGGACGCACGAAAATCGCGTCATAGATCTCGTCGAAATACCACTTGTTCAGCAGGAACAGGTAGAGCGGGCGCTGGTTTTCGGCCAGCCGTCCGGGCAGCGACGGGTTCACGATGTAGAAGAGATAGGCCAGCAGGAAACCCAACGCCATCGCCACAAAGGGTGAGACCTTGACCCATTTCGGTGAAGCATGGGCATCATCGAGCACGTGATTGTCCGGTGCGATATAGATCGCGCCCTGACCGGGTTCACCGGCGAAGACATAGTGATGGTCACCGCCATGGGCAGCGTCGCCGGTTTTGCTATCGCCATGAGCGTCGTCGGCATGGGTCGCGTCCTCGGCGTGCGCATCGCCCTCTGCGGTGTCGTGATGCTCTTCGGCGGTGCCATCGGCAACATGCGCGGCATGGGTATCCGCGTCATGCCCCTCGCCATGTTCCGAGGCCTCGGCCACCGGGATACCATAAAACTTGCCCACCTTGTCGGCATGCCCGAAGAACGCGCCATACCAGAGCATCCCGGCAAAGATCGCGCCGAGGCTCAGCACACCCAGCGGCACCAGCATGGTCATCGGGCTTTCATGGGCGTGGTCATGGGTGTGCTTGTTGCCCCGCGCCTCGCCAAAGAAGGTCAGGAAAATCAGCCGCCAGCTATAGAAGGCCGTAAAGGCCGCCGCGATGACCAGCGACCAGAAGGCAAAGCCAGTGCCACCGGCCCAGGCGCTCTCGATGATCGCGTCTTTCGACAGGAACCCGGCAAAGCCGATACCGGTCAGCGGAATGCCGACCCCGGTGATCGCCAGCGTGCCAAACATCATGCCCCAATAGGTATAGGGGATCTTCTTGCGCAGCCCGCCATAGTTCATCATGTCCTGCTCATGATGCATGGCATGGATGACCGAGCCCGCGCCAAGAAACAGCAGCGCCTTGAAGAACGCATGGGTCAGCAGGTGGAACATCGCCGCTGAATACATGCCCACGCCTGCGGCCACGAACATGTAGCCCAGTTGCGAGCAGGTGGAATAGGCGATGACGCGCTTGATGTCGGTCTGCACCAGACCGATCGTGGCGGCAAAAAACGCCGTGGCCGCGCCAAGGAAGGTGATGAAGGCGGTGGCATTGGGCGCAAATTCCATCAGCGGCGACATGCGACAGACAAGGAACACGCCCGCCGTCACCATCGTCGCCGCGTGGATCAGCGCCGACACGGGCGTCGGGCCTTCCATCGCGTCCGGCAGCCAGGTGTGCAGGATCAACTGCGCCGACTTGCCCATGGCTCCGATGAAGAGCAGCACGCAGATCACCTCGATCGCCGACCATTCACCCCAGAGGAAACTCAGCTGAGTCTCGGCCAGTTTGGGCCCGGAAACGAAGACATCCGAGAAATTGATGCTGTCGACCAGAAAGAACAGCGCGAAGATGCCCAGCGCAAAGCCGAAATCGCCCACCCGGTTGACCACAAACGCCTTGATCGCAGCGGCATTGGCGGAAGGCTTGCGGTAATAGAAGCCGATCAGAAGGTAGGAGGCGACGCCCACGCCCTCCCAGCCAAAGAACATCTGCACCAGATTGTCCGAGGTCACCAGCGCCAGCATCGAGAAGGTGAAGAAGCTGAGGTAGGCAAAGAAGCGCGGCTTATAGCTTTCGCCCTCGCGGAAGGCCGGATCGTGATCCATGTAGCCAAAGGAATAGAGATGCACGAGCGCCGAGACGGTGGTGACCACGATCAGCATGATCGCCGTCAGCCGATCTAGCCTTATCGCCCATTCGGTGGAAAGCGACCCGCTTTCGATAAACCGCATAACCGGAATCTGCTGCGTCACCCCGTCAAATGTGAAGAAGATGATCCAGCTGAGGATGCACGCCAGGAACAACAGCCCCGTCGCCGTCCACATCGCCGCCTTTTCGCCGATGAACTTCCAGCCAAACCCGCACAGGATGGCCCCCACCAGCGGGGCAAAGAGGATTGTGGTTTCCATGAGTTCCTCAGCCCTTCATTACATTGACGTCTTCAACGGCAATACTGCCGCGGTTGCGGAAGAAACAGACCAGAATGGCGAGGCCAATGGCCGCCTCGGCAGCGGCCACGGTCAGCACAAATAGCGTGAACACCTGCCCCACCAGATCGCCCAGAAAGCTGGAAAACGCCACAAGGTTGATATTCACCGCCAAGAGCATCAGTTCGATGCTCATCAGCAGGATGATCACGTTCTTGCGGTTCAGGAAGAGACCGAAGATGCCGATGACGAAGAGCGTCGCCGCAACCGTCAGGTAATGTTCAAGTCCGATCATGTGTTCACCATTCCAGCAAGGGGTAGCCGTATTTCGCACAGGTGTGTTGGGCCAAAGGCGCAACTATGTCATCCGGTTCGAGGGGTTCTACAAAAGGCTCGTCCGCCACATCGGGCAGGTTGTCGGGTCTCCCCGCGCTGCTCGAGATCAGGGCATATTTCAGGTTCGGGCAATCGAAGTGGTAAATCGAATGTTCACTTCCATCCGCTCCGTCCTTGCGGGCGTGCAATTGCGTGACGCCGCCGCCAAAATCCTTGCTGGCCACTTCGAAATGCTTGTTGACGGTATCGAGCGGGTTTTCGATCTCATTCTCGGACGCGCTCGCGCCGGAGGCAATCATGAGATGGCAAAACACAGCGGCAATCCCGAGTTTGATGCTGCTCTGCATGGTCACAACCCCTGCCCCGGTTTCACGTTTTTCAATTCCATCGCCTGCGCCGGGTCGCGCATCATCTGGGCGATGATGTCCTGACGCTTGATGTCCTTGCGGTGGCGCAGGGTCAGCACGATGGCGCCGATCATGGCGACCAGCAGGATCAGGCCCGCAAGCTGGAACAGCAGAAAATACTGGTCATAGAGGATCACGCCCAGCGCCTCGGTGTTGTGACGGTCCACCGGGACCGGCTGCGCCAGATTGGCCGCCGCGCCTTCCGCGCTCTGCCATGCCCCGAAGGCCATCACGAATTGCATCAGGATCACCAGACCGATCAGCAGCGCCAGCGGCATGTACCGCGCCATTTCCGCCTTCAACTCGGCGAAATCCACGTCCAGCATCATGACGACAAACAGGAACAGCACCGCGACAGCACCGACATAGACGATGATCAGCAACATGGCGACAAATTCGGCCCCCAGCAGCACGAACAGCCCCGCCGAGGACAGAAAGGACAGGATCAGCCACAGCACCGAATGCACCGGCTGGCGGCTGATCACCGTGAACAGCCCGCCCGCGATGGCGCTGATGGCGAAGAGGTAGAAGGCAAAGACAGTCATGTTTCTTCCTCCCCGGTGTCGCCCATCACCTCTTTGGCGAGGTCCAGTGCGCGGGTCATGGCCGGAATGCCGGCAAAGACCGACATCTGGCCGATTGTCTCGACGATCTCTTGTTTGCGCGCGCCCGCTTCAAGCGCGTGACGCACGGTCTGGCGCACCGCTGTGTCAGCCTGCGCGCCCTGCATGGTCAGCCCGGCCAGGGTCAGCAGCAGACGGGTCTTGGCGTCGAGCCCGTCCTTGTTGACCGCGTTGCCGAACATCATCTCCATGGCTTCCTTGGGCATGGTCGGCCACAGCGCTTCAAAGCCTTTGGGATTGAAGCTTTCCAATGCCGGATTGAGCGCCTTGGCCATGTCCTGAGCCTGCGCCATCATTGCCTCAAACGGGTTCGTGGGTGTGTCACTCATCGGTAGGGTGCATCCAGTTCCAGATTGCGGGCGATCTCGGCCTCCCAGCGTTCGCCGTTATCAAGGAGCTTTTCCTTGTCATAAAACAGCTCTTCGCGGGTTTCCGTGGCGAATTCGAAATTCGGACCTTCGACGATGGCATCCACCGGGCAGGCTTCCTGGCAGAAGCCGCAATAGATGCATTTGGTCATGTCGATGTCATAGCGGGTGGTGCGGCGCGAGCCATCCTCGCGCGGCTCGGCGTCGATGGTGATGGCCTGCGCCGGGCAGATCGCCTCGCAGAGCTTGCAGGCAATGCAGCGTTCCTCGCCATTGGGATAGCGCCTGAGCGCATGCTCGCCCCGGAAGCGCGGGGACAGTGGGCCTTTTTCATGCGGGTAGTTGATGGTGGCCTTGGGGGCGAAGAAGTACTTCATGCCCAGCTTGAAGCCCTTCCAGAAATCCTGCAGCAGGAAGTATTTGGCGGCGCGGGTATAGTCGATCTGGGTCATGTCAGCCTCCGGTGCTCCAGCGGGCAAAGGCGCCCCAGAACCAGTCAAACTTGGCGGCGAAAGCCACAAAAACCACCCAGCCCAGCGAGAAGGGCAGGAAGACTTTCCAGCCCAGCCGCATGAGTTGGTCATAGCGGTAGCGGGGTGTGATCGCCTTGACCATCGCAAAGAGGAAGAAGAAGAACGCCATCTTGGCGACCATCCACAGCACCCCGTCGGGCAGGCCCGGAATGGGCGACAGCCAGCCGCCGAAGAACAAGAGCGAGATCAGCGCGCACATCAGGAAGATGGCGATATATTCGCCTGCCATGAACAGCAGGAACATGGTCGCTGAATATTCGACCTGATACCCCGCGACCAGTTCCGATTCCGCCTCGGGCAGATCAAAAGGCGGCCGGTTGGTCTCGGCCAGCGCCGAGATGAAGAACAAAAACACCATCGGGAAATGCGGCAGCCAGTACCAGTTGAACAGGCCCAGATTGCCGTCCTGCGCCTGCACGATGGCGCCGAAATTCATCGACCCTGTCGACAGGATCACACCGATGATGATCAGCCCGATAGAGACCTCGTAGGAAATCATCTGCGCCGCAGAGCGCAGCGAGCCAAGGAACGGGTATTTCGAGTTCGACGCCCAGCCGCCCATGATCACGCCATATACCTCAAGCGAGGAGACGGCGAAGACATAGAGGATGGCGACGTTGATGTCGCTCAGCACCCAGCCATCGTTGAACGGGATCACCGCCCAGGCGATCAGGGCCAGCACAAAGGACGTCAACGGCGCGAGGATGAACACGGTGCGGTCGGCCCCGGCGGGGATGACCACCTCTTTCACCACGTATTTCAGCGCGTCAGCCACCGATTGCAGCAGGCCATAGACGCCGACCACGTTCGGCCCCCGGCGCATCTGGACTGCGGCCCAGATCTTGCGGTCGCCATAGACCAGAAACAGAAGCGAGATCATCACGAAGGCCACGACCGCAAGCACTTGCGCCAGGATGATCAGGGCTATTCCGCCTGGGGTGTTAAAGAAATCTGCCATGCGTCCTCACACCGTGGGTATTCCGTTTTCCGCGCAATCCGCGACCATGACCTCTGCGTCAATGGTCTTGAGACCGCGTGGCAGGGTTGGCGAGATGGTGTAAACAGCATCCGCCGTCCACACGCCACCCTTTTCATCCATATTCGTGCGCAAATGCCGCGCAAAGCCATATCCCCGACTGAGCGTATATTGCGCCACCGCGCATTCGCCATAGCGGTCCACATCCGTCGCATCGCGCGCGCCGCGCATTCTCAGATCGACCTGCACCAGATCGCTGTCGAGCGCCGCTGTCTCGATCCCCAGATAGTCGGGGGCGAATTGCGACACCTCCTCCTGCGGGTTGGGCGCACAAGCGGCCAGAAGGGCCAGGGATATAAGCGCGGCTCGGGTCATTCGGCGGCGATCTTCCCGGCGCCGCGTGCCTTGGCCTGGGCCGACAGTTCGGCCATCAACTGGCTGGCCCGCGCAATCGGGTTGCTCAGGTAGAAATCGCGCAGCGCATAGCGGAAGCTGGCCTGTCCCAGAGAACCGGCAGCAAGCGTGTCGCCGGTGTTTTCGACCACCTGATCGACCAGTTTGAGATGCGGAACCGCCGCAATCAGAGCCTGACGCAACTGTGCCAGAGAGTCATAGGGCAACACCTCGCCCAGCTCACCCGAGAGCGCCCGCAGGATCGCCCAGTTCTCTTTCGCCTGCCCCGGCGCAAACCCGGCGCGCATCGCAAGCTGCGGGCGGCCTTCGGTGTTCACGAACAGACCCGCCTCTTCGGTATAGGCGGCACCCGGCAGGATCACGTCGGCGCGATGGGCACCACGATCGCCATGGCTGCCCTGATAGATCACGAAAGAGCCCTCTCCGATCTCGACTTCATCCGCGCCGAGGTTGTAGATCACATCCGCCTCGCCGACCGCGTCCATGCCGCGTTCATTGGTGGCATCCACATCCAGCGCGCCCACACGGCCTGCCGCCGTGTGCAGCACCAGCAGTCCGCTTTCGGTATTGGCGGCAACGGTTTGTGCAGCGGCCAGAACAGCGGCGCCATCAGCTTCCTGCAAAGCACCCTGCCCGACAATCACCAGCGAGCGCTTGCCACGGATCTCGTCATCGCCGCCCATATCGACGACCTGTTGCAGCGCCGCACGGTCATCGCCCGCATGATAATATTCATAGGTCAGGTCCACCGCAGGCCCAACCAGCGCCACCTGTGCGCCATGGGTCCAGGCCTTGCGGATGCGCGCGTTCAGCACCGGTGCCTCATCGCGCGGGTTGGTCCCGATTAGCAGGATACGCTCGGCGCTGTCGATATCCTCGATGGCAGCAGTGCCGACATAAGCCGCGCGATTGCCAGCAGGCAACTTTGCCCCGTCCGTGCGGCATTCCACGACGCCGCCCTTGCCCTCGACCAGTTGCTTCAGCGCAAAAGCAGCCTCGACCGGGGTCAGGTCACCGACGATCCCGGCCAGTTTCTCCGCACCGGTGATCGCGCTTGCCGCTGCTGACAGCGCCTCGGGCCATGTGGCCGGTTTCAGTTTGCCGTCGACCCGGATGTAAGGCTGGTCCAGCCGCTGGCGGCGCAGACCGTCCCAGACAAAACGGGTCTTGTCGGAAATCCATTCCTCGTTCACGCCATCATGGTTGCGCGGCAGCATCCGCATCACTTCGCGCCCCTTTGTATCGACCCGAATGTTCGAGCCCAGCGCATCCATCACATCAATGCTCTCGGTCTTGCTCAGTTCCCAGGGCCGCGCAGTGAAGGCGTAGGGTTTGGAGGTCAGCGCCCCCACCGGACACAGATCAATGATGTTGCCCTGCAGGTTGCTGTTCAGCGTCTCGCCCAAGTATGAGGTGATCTCGGCATCTTCGCCACGTCCGGTCTGACCCATCTGGGTGATCCCCGCCACCTCGGAGGTGAAGCGCACGCAGCGGGTACAGGAGATGCAGCGCGTCATATGGGTTTCAACCAGCGGCCCCAGATCGAGGTCGTCCGAGGCGCGTTTCGCCTCGCGGAATCGGCTGAAGTCCACACCGTAAGCCATTGCCTGGTCTTGCAAATCACATTCGCCGCCCTGATCGCAGATCGGGCAGTCCAGCGGGTGGTTGATGAGCAGGAACTCCATCACGCCTTCGCGGGCCTTCTTGACCATGGGCGAGTTGGTCCTGACCTGCGGCGCCTGTCCTTCGGGGCCGGGACGCAGATCGCGCACCTGCATCGCGCAAGAGGCGGCGGGCTTGGGCGGGCCGCCTACGACCTCGACCAGACACATCCGGCAATTGCCCGCGATGGACAGCCGCTCGTGATAACAGAAGCGCGGGATTTCCACCCCGGCCTGTTCACAGGCCTGGATCAGGGTCATCGCCCCATCCACCTCGATCTCGGTGCCATCAATATTGACTTTGCGAAGGTCAGACATAGAGGTTTCGTCCTTTCGGCAGAGCAAGCGTCTGCACGACGCCCGCATCTTGCAGCACCGCTAATAGACGGGGCTGCGTAACATTTGATTGCGCGGGGGCGACGGATCCGGTCTTGACCCCCACCCGGCCATAGCCACTGGTGCTGGTCTGACAGGCCGAAAGAGCCAGAATAAGCCCAAACACACCAATATTCGTGGCTCTCAGCCCCATCTCACCGCGCCCTCAGATAAACGCCAACGGCGCTGTTGCGTTCGATTTCCGCGCGCCCCAGCACGCAGAAGCTCTCAGGGTTGCCATAGCTGACGCCGTTTTGCGCCAGATAGGCCTCGCCCTTGCGGCGCATGCGGACCTTTTCGGCATCGGAATCCACATAGGCGCGGATTTCGCGGTCCGAGTAGCCCAGCGCATTGGCTTTGGACTTCAGATCCCAGATCACCCCGATCGCCTTCAGCCGACGACCGGAGATGCTGTCGCATTGCTTGTCGATCTCATTGGCGATGGCGATGAAATACAGCTCGTTGTCGATCTCGGCCACATCGCGCAGGGGCGGTTTGGCCTCGCCCATGGTGGGCAGGGTCAGGGCAAGGGCCAGCAGGGCGGTTTTGCAAGTGGTCATGCGATATCCTTTCGTTCTGGAAGGTCCAGAACGCCCATCGGCGCGCGCGCTATGCAATAACAGCGGCCGCCTGCGGAAGGGATATGCGATAACAGGGCTCATGGGCGCTGACAGACCCCCTGAAAGGTCAGCCGCCCATCGACGATCCGCAACTGAGCCGGATCCGTATCGGGACCGACCGCCCATTTGATGTCGGAATTGCCGTAATTCTCGATGCAATAGCGGGTGCCCTGATAGCGGCCCGCTTCGCGTGCGCCATCCAACGACCTGGCGACGTCATCAATGGTCACCGTGAACTCGGCGCGCGTCTTGCGCTTGTCCACGGCAGAGGCCTTGGTACGGAAGGCCTGCCCATCAAACAGGACCTGATCCTTCTCGCTCTGACCGCAGGCTGCCAGTGCGCCAACAAGGCAGAGCGCCAAAGGCCGTAAATAGAGGGTGTTTGCAGACATTCTCGTTCCCTATTCCGCCGCAATCTGTGCGCAGCCATGGTTGCGCCACATGCGGGCCTCTTTCAGATAGGCCCAATCGAACGCCTGCTCGCTGGCCCCATGGGCGCGCAGGTGATCCAGTCGGGCAAGCGCCTCATCCAATGTCGGCTCGTGCCCGGCAGGCACCCACCACATGACGAAGTGCATCTGGCCCAGCAATTCGAACCACTCAGCGCGGCGCTCATAGAACTGCTTGTGGATGGTGCCCCAGACAAAGCGTTCCAGGCTCGCGACATCCTTCCAGACGGTCAGGTTGGACACCTGCTGCGGGTCGCCACCAATTGCGTTTTCGGTATTTCCCGTGCCCGGCTCGCCTGAGCCTTCCATCATCCAGACAAAGCCCGGCATCCGCTTGCCAAGCCCGTTGATGCCGTCGAGATTGGCCATGAACTCGGCCACGCGCGGATCATCGGTGGGCGCCAGCAAGCGACCGATATTAAGCTCGGCCAGATGATATCCGTCAGGTTGCGTCAAAACAGGCCCACCAATGCCAGCAGACCGATCAGGATCATGCAGAGCCATCCGCCCACATAAGCAAACGAGCGCAGGCTCATGTTCGGGCCGCCCAGCCCCTGCACATGGATCACCAGCATCAGGATGCGCGCCACCAGCGCCAGAGAGGCCAGCAGGTTCACCCAGAACGGGCTTGCACCCACCAGGATCGCTGCAACAACCACGGTCAGAAAGGCGGGCAGTGTCTCGGTGCAGTTCAGATAGGCGCGGTTCATGCGATAGGCACGGTCGGAATAATCCTGCTCGGGCGTCGCGCCGGGGGCCAGCCCCTTGGCCTGCTTGGCCAGCGCGGTGAAGGGCGACATCACCAGAATGATCAGGGTGAAGATCACCAGCGCGGCAATCGCGTGGGAATACGCACCAAATACTTCCATATGTTCCACTCCTCTGTTCCCGATCCAGCGGAGCCTCCTTGAGGTCTCAGGATCGTATGTCGTTCTGTTTCGTCGCGGTACCGATCAAGCTACTCCGCTTTTTGAGCTAGAGGCCTCATATGCGCGCGCCTGTTACTTTGCTATCAGAAGCGCCGAATTGACGCTTTGCTTTTGAACTTCGGCGCTTGCAGCTGCGCAAAGATTGTCAGTGCGTGGATTAACTCCATATTGACTGCCAATATCAGCCTCGGCTTGTGCCATCGCCGTTTGCACCGCTTTGCGACGCGATAGAGCCGCAAAAGAGCCGCGCCCCTGTTCGTTCCGGCGCTCGTTTATCTCAGAGTCGAGTCGCGTATCGAATTCATAACTGTCACACCCGTTTGCGAGCAACCGCCCTACGCGAACAGAGCCGTAATAAGATTCAAGCGGCAACTCATAGAGCTTGACCTGAGCAGCGTTCAAATCAGAGGGGACAGATGCTCTCGACACCGCACCAGTGGTTGTTTGACAAGCAGAAATTGCCAAAGCGCCCGCCAGCACCACCCAAATCTTAGATAATTTCATCTCTTTTTCCTGCCTACTCTGCCGCCATAGCGCCCATACGCCCCGATTTCTGTGCCTTGATACGGTCTTCGATCTCTTCGCGAAAGTTGCGGATCAGGCCCTGGATCGGCCAGGCAGCCGCATCCCCAAGCGCGCAGATCGTATGGCCCTCGACCTGTTTGGTCACGTCGAACAGCATGTCGATCTCTTCCAACTCGGCCTCGCCGCGCACCAGACGGTCCATCACCCGCATCATCCAGCCGGTGCCCTCGCGGCAGGGTGTGCATTGGCCACAGCTTTCATGCTTGTAGAATTTCGACAGCCGCCAGATCGCCTTGATGATGTCGGTGGATTTGTCCATCACGATCACCGCCGCCGTGCCCAGACCCGAGCCCAGATCGTTGCGCAGATGGTCGAAATCCATGATCGCGTCTCGCATATGCTCGCCGCGCACACAGGGAACGGACGAGCCGCCCGGGATCACCGCCAGCAGATTGTCCCAGCCGCCGCGAATGCCGCCGCAATGGGTCTCGATCAACTGCTCGAAGGGGATCGACATCGCCTCTTCGACCACGCAGGGGTTGTTCACATGCCCCGAGATCGCAAACAGCTTGGTGCCCGCATTGTTCTGCCGCCCGAACCCGCTGAACCAGTCCGGCCCGCGCCGCAGGATCGTGGGCACAACGGCGATGGATTCCACGTTGTTCACCGTGGTCGGACAACCATAAAGCCCCGCCCCCGCCGGAAAGGGCGGTTTCATGCG
Organism: Ruegeria spongiae; assembly: GCF_023502395.1. Lineage (GTDB taxonomy): Bacteria > Pseudomonadota > Alphaproteobacteria > Rhodobacterales > Rhodobacteraceae > Ruegeria_C > Ruegeria_C spongiae. The sequence goes on from NZ_JAMFMB010000011.1 coordinate 92,857, forward strand.
CGGCATGCCCTTGCGCCCCTCAAGGCTTTCCAGCAGCGCGGTTTCCTCGCCGCAGATATAGGCGCCCGCGCCGTGATGCAGAAAGATGTCGAAATCCCAGCCTGAACCGGCGGCGTTGCGCCCGACCAACCCGGCCTCATAGGCCTCGTCGATCGCGGCCTGCAGCGCTTCTTTCTCGCGGATGTATTCGCCACGGATGTAGATATAGCAGGCATGCGCGTTCATCGCGAAAGACGCGATCAGGCTGCCCTCGATCAGTGTGTGCGGATCATGGCGCATGATCTCGCGGTCTTTGCAGGTGCCGGGTTCGGATTCGTCGGCATTGACCACCAGATAGGCGGGCCGCCCGTCGCTTTCCTTGGGCATGAAGGACCATTTCAGACCGGTGGGAAAGCCCGCCCCGCCACGCCCGCGCAAGCCGCTGTCCTTCATGTTCTGAATGATCCAGTCGCGGCCCTTCTGGAGGATCCCGGAGGTGCCGTCCCAATGGCCGCGCGCCTGCGCGCCTTTCAGCGTGCGCTCATGCATCCCGTAGAGGTTGGTAAAGATGCGGTCCTGATCTTTCAGCATCGCCGGTTATCCCTGACTGTCCCGGCGCATGCGCCAGAGTTGCAATATATTGACGCCCGCATAAACAAACCCGGCCAGAGCGGCGAGGTCAAACAGCAGCGCATAGCGGCCCGGCAATCCGATCGCCGGACCGATGAACAGGGTCAGCGCCAGCCACGCCACCATGGTGATGGCGATCACCATCCCGATATGGCGGCCCTTGCGGGCGATGGCCTGTTCCTTGTCCATTCACGTCTCGCCGCCTAGTCAGCGGCTTTCCCTTCATAGCGCCAGCTGCCCTTGCGGCTGGCAAGTTCCTGTTCCCCGGCCAGCACAGCCGAGGGTTTCACACCCGGGCCGGTTTCCGGCGCGGGCGCCGCGGCGGGTGCCACCGCAGCTACCGGTTCAGGCTCAGCGACCGCGCGCGCCGGGGCCTCAACCACCGGAGCAGGCGTCTCCGGCTCGGGCGCCGACGCGGGAGCCGCCGGTTGCGGCGCTGCAGCGGGTGCCTCGGGCGCTGGCGCTGCCGGTTGGGGCGCAGGTTTCGGCGCGGGCACTGACGCGGCCTCGTCGTTTGCATCCGGGCACAGGAAACGCGACACCACAAAACCGATCACGGAGAACACCACCAGTCCGGCAATCGCCGCGCCGATCAGACCGGCGCCGCCGATGACCATGTAGAGCACCGCAAAGCCGACACCGCCGAACCCCGCCGCGCGCCAGCCGCGCGATGCGCAGCTTTTCTGATTGCTGTTACCGGTCATCCGTCGTCTCCCAATCGTGCTCAGTCTTCGTTTGCCCCGTCTTTTCTGGTGCGTTTGGCGAATTCAGTTTCTTTTCCTGCAGCCAGATCGGCAGCCTGCGCGATCCAGCCATCCCGTTCGATCCGGCCCTTGAACTTCAACCGGCTGTCGACCCAGGCGACCTGTTCCGGCGACCATGCGGCGATCTGGTCAAAATGATAAAAGCCCAGCTCATTGAGGGTCTGTTCCAGTTTCGGCCCGACCCCCTTGAGCAGTTTGAGGTCATCCGCATTGCCGTCGCGCGGGGCGTCCAGCGTGTCAGGCGCCTCTTCCGCTGCCGCTTCGGGCGCGGGCTTGGCGGGCGCGGGTTTGGTCGCTTTTGCCTCCGCAGCCTGTTTCACCGCCGGTTTCGGGGTCTCGGGCGCGGGTGGTGGCATGTCCTTGGCGTCGCGGCTGACAACCTTGCCATCCTTGCCCACCCACGGGGTCAGCAGCGGCACTTCACTGCCGTCAATCCGCTTGATCGTGTCGCCGATATCCGTAGCCAGCGCAACCGAGGCATTTTGCGCCGGTTTGCCGCTGTCATATTCGGTCAGGCTGGTCAGCCCGCTCAAAGGCTCACAGGCATAGCGCCCGTTCTGCGGCCCCGGAGTGGGCACTTTGCCAGCCGCCATTTCATCGATGACCCGGGCCAGGCTCTCGGTGGTCAGATCCTCATAATAATCTTTGCCGATCTGTGCCATCGGCGCGTTGGTGCAAGAGCCGAGGCATTCCACCTCTTCCCAACTGAACTTGCCATCATCGGAAACCACATGCGGCTTTTCAGCGATCTTCTCGCGGCAGACCGCCACGAGGTCCTCGGCACCGCAGATCATGCAGGAGGTGGTGCCGCAAATCTGGATATGCGCAACGGATCCAACCGGTTGCAGTTGAAACATGAAATAGAACGAGGCCACTTCCAGCGCCCGGATATAGGCCATGCCCAGCATATCCGCGACGGATTCGATCGCAGCGCGGGACAGCCATCCCTCCTGTTCCTGCGCGCGCCACAGAAGCGGAATGATCGCGCTGGCCTGCCGCCCGTCGGGATATTTGGTGATCTGCCCCTCGGCCCAGGCCAGATTGGCGGGCGTAAAGGCAAAGTTTTCGGGTTGATCGGGGTGAAGACGGCGCAGCATCAGGCGGCAACCTTTCCAGTCTTGAAAAAGTAGAGAGCGGAAAACAGGGCGAGGAAGCCAACACCGAAATGCGGCCACGGATTTGCGGACCAGTACAGCAGGCCGTCCAGTATGCCCAACCCGGCGAAGCCGATAAGCAGCGTGCCCAGCACTTTGACATCCTGGTACCTCAACGCAGCCAGCAGCAACGCGCCAAAGAACAGGTACCGCCCCCCCATGACCAGAGGCAATGTGTCGAGCAAATGATGGGTGCCCACCAATGCTTCGTCAGGTGACACAAAGAACCAGACGCCAAATGCCATCAGCAAGATGGCCGCCAGATAGCTGGCCGTGAGGAAGAAACGACGAGACAGCGTCATCGGTCAATTTCTCCGAATACCACATCCATGGTTCCGATGATCGCCGCGACATCGGCAAGCTGGTGCCCGCCTGCCACGTGATCCATCGCCTGCAGGTGTAGGAAACCGGGGGCGCGCAGTTTGGCCCTGTAAGGCTTGTTGGTGCCGTCGGCGACCAGATAGACGCCGAACTCGCCCTTGGGGGCCTCGACGGCGGCATAGACCTCGCCCGCCGGGACGTGGAAACCTTCGGTATAAAGCTTGAAGTGATGGATCAGGCTTTCCATCGAGGTTTTCATATCCGAGCGCGAGGGCGGCGTGATCTTGCCGCGCGCCAGTATGTCACCGGGGCAGTCGCGGATTTTGGCGATGGCCTGCCGGATGATATGCAGCGACTGGCGCATCTCTTCCATGCGGACGAGGTAGCGATCATAACAATCGCCATTCTTGCCCACCGGTACCTGAAACTCGAACTCGTTGTAGCATTCATAGGGCTGCGCGCGGCGCAGGTCCCAGGCGAGGCCCGACCCGCGCACCATCACGCCCGAGAAGCCGTATAGCTGGATGTCTTCCTCGGTAACCACGCCGATATCGCAATTGCGCTGCTTGAAGATGCGGTTCTCGGTCAGCAGCCCGTCGATATCGTCCATCACCGAGGGGAACTCGTGGCTCCATGTCTCGATATCATCGAGCAGAGCATCGGGCAGGTCCTGATGCACCCCGCCAGGGCGGAAATAAGCCGCGTGCAGACGCGCGCCACAGGCGCGTTCGTAGAACACCATCAACTTTTCGCGTTCCTCGAAGCCCCAGAGCGGCGGGGTCAGCGCCCCCACATCCATCGCCTGCGTGGTCACGTTCAGCAGGTGGTTCAGGATGCGGCCAATTTCGCTGTAAAGCACCCGGATCAGCGAGGCGCGACGGGGCACTTCCACCCCGGTCAGCTTTTCGATGGCCAGACACCAGGCATGTTCCTGGTTCATCGGGGCCACATAGTCGAGCCGGTCGAAATACGGCAGGTTCTGCAGGTAGGTGCGGCTTTCCATCAGCTTTTCGGTGCCACGGTGCAGCAGGCCGATATGCGGGTCAGCGCGTTCGACAATCTCGCCGTCCAGTTCCAGCACCATCCGCAACACGCCGTGGGCGGCGGGGTGCTGGGGGCCGAAATTGATGTTGAAATTGCGAATCTTCTGCTCGCCGGTCAGGGCGTCTTCATATCCTCGGGAGCCGTCCATTTAGCGATCCTCCGCACGATATGTCGCGCAAATCCCGTTATATTGTGCATCAGCGGTTTTTTTCAAAACCTCCGCCGCAGCCAGCAGCATCACCGCCGCCGTCATCAACTCAACAATCTCGGTCCAGAACGGGATCATCAGCGCTTCTCCAGTTCTTGCAGCTTGATCGCCATATACCAGGCCAGAAGCGGAACCCCGATCGGGACCAGACAAGCTGCGGCCCAGTATTTGTTGATGCCAAAAAACGGCAATAGTTTCAGCATCGGGATCGCGGTCAATGCACAGATCAGCCACAGCAAGCCGCCCATTATTCTGCCTCCTGCTTTTCATCGCCGGGCAGGATGTATTCCGCACCCTCCCACGGGCTCATGAAATCGAACTGGCGGTATTCCTGCACCAGCGAGACCGGCTCATAGACCACGCGTTTCTGCGCCTCGTCATAGCGCACTTCGGTGTAACCGGTGGTCGGGAAATCCTTGCGCAGCGGATGGCCGCGAAAGCCGTAATCGGTCAGGATGCGGCGCAGGTCCGGGTGGCCCGAGAACAGGATGCCGAACATGTCGAACACCTCGCGCTCGAACCAGTTGGCCGAGGGGTGTACGTCGATGATCGAGGCCACCATATCCTGCTCGCGGATCGACACCCGCAGGCGGATGCGCTGGTTCTGGTACATGCTGAGCAGGTGATAGACCACGTCGAAGCGTTGCGGGCGCTCAGGGTAGTCGACCGCAGTGATATCCACCAGTGTCGAGAACTTGCAGGTCGGGTCGGATTTGAGGAACTCGATAAAGCCCAGAATGTTGGATGCTGTCACATCCATGTTCAGCTCACCATGGCTGATCTCCCAGGACAAAACGCAGTCGGAACGTTTCAACTCGATATGGGTCCCGAGTTCCTGAAGTGCGTCGCTCATCTTGTCATCTCCATCCACGCGCGGGTCATCGCACGATTTCCATCCACGCGCGGGTCATCGCACGATTGTCCCGGTGCGGCGGATTTTGCGCTGCAGCTGCATCAGACCGTATAGCAGCGCCTCGGCGGTGGGCGGGCAACCGGGCACGTAGATATCGACCGGCACGATCCGGTCACATCCACGCACCACGGAATAGCTGTAATGATAATAGCCGCCGCCATTGGCGCAGGACCCCATCGAGATCACATAGCGCGGCTCTGGCATCTGGTCGTAGACCTTGCGCAGGGCGGGTGCCATCTTGTTGGTCAGCGTCCCGGCCACGATCATCACGTCCGACTGGCGCGGGCTGGCGCGCGGCGCGATGCCGAAGCGTTCGGCGTCATAGCGCGGCATCGAGGTATGCATCATCTCGACCGCGCAACAGGCCAGACCAAAGGTCATCCAATGCAAGCTGCCGGTGCGGGCCCAGTTGATGATGTCTTCGGTCGAGGTCAGCAGAAAGCCCTTGTCCTGCAACTCGGCGTTGAGGGCCTGGGTGGCGACCTCTTTGTCGACGCCAGCGGTGTTTGCTCCGGTCATCAGTCCCATTCCAGCGCCCCCTTCTTCCATTCATAGGCGAAGCCGATGGTCAGAACCCCCAGGAAAATCATCATCGACCAGAACCCTACATCCGAGATGTCCTTGAAGGCCACGGCCCAGGGAAACAGAAAGGCGATTTCAAGGTCGAAAATGATGAACAGGATCGAGACCAGATAGAACCGGACATCGAATTTCATCCGCGCATCATCGAAGGCGTTGAAGCCGCATTCATAGGCGCTGACCTTTTCGGGGTCGGGATTGCGGACCGCCAGCACGACGGCGGCGAGAATCAGGACAATGCCCAAACCCACCGCGACGGCCAGAAACACCAGAATCGGGAGGTATTCCCGCAACAGCTCTTCCACGAATGGCTCCTTTCCCGCGCGGCCCGCGTCGGGCGCACCGTCAATTGGCGAGTTGACGTGTCATTCTGTACCGCCGCACCCTTGGGGCGTCAACCAAGCGGCGGCCCGGGGGGCGTGGAATATCGTCGCATAAGCATGGGATTGTTCAAATATTTTCGTGACTATGCGACGTTGCCAAGATGCGGTGCAATGACCGTTGCAGTACCCGGTGCATCCCACCCTTGCCCGCCATGCTCGGCCAGTTCGAATGTCAGCCTCTCCGGCCCCCAGACGAAGCCCATCATGTATCCGCGATAATCCATGCCCTTGTTGCGCATTTTCACGCCTGCCCGTTTCGGCTCCGCCAGCGTCGCATCCAGATCGTCAACAGCAACGGCGAAATGGGGGAACCCGATGGCCGACAGATCCCGGTTATGCTCGTTCTGTGGCGCGGCGGGTGTCTGGTATTTCAACAATTGGATGTCGAATTAGGGCACCGCCCCGTTGAGTACCATCGTGACATGCTCGGCTTCGATCCCCGGGACGCCAAGATACTGCTGTATAACCGGCCCCAGATGACCTTTGTGAGCGTTTCCTCAAACCCGAACAGAGACAGAAACTCTATCGCCGGCTCGACTTCGGTCACGACGATGGGCATGTGGTTGGGGGTCCAGAGCATGTCGGTCTCCTGCGCAGGTGCCTTTTTGGGCGCGCGTACAGGATTTCTCTGACAGGCGTTAAGGCTTGGCGGCAAAAGACGCCGGTCTGCGGTCGAAAAAAGCGGCGATCCCTTCTCTGGCTTCTTCGGTTTCCCAACGCGCGACAAGCGCCTCTATCGTGGCGTCGATGACCGCGTCGTCAATGCGCGGCCCAAGGCTGCGCGCCAGCGCCTTGGCCGAGGCCACGGCACCCGGCCCGCATGTCAGGTAAGGCACGACCTCGGCTTCGACCGCCTCGCTCAGGGCCTCTGCTGGTACCGCGCGCGCCAGCAGTCCAAGCTCGACGGCTTCAGCGGCGCCGAACACGCGCGCCGACATGAAGACCCGCCGCGCCCGCGCCTCGCCCATGCGTGCGATCACATATGGCCCGATCGTGGCCGGGATCAGGCCCAGCCGGGTTTCGGTCAGCCCCATCTTCAGGCCCTCGACCCCGATCGCCGCGTCACAGACCGAGGCCAGCCCGACACCGCCGCCAAAGGCATTGCCCTGCAACGCGCCGATCAGCGGTTTGGGGAGCGTGTTGAGCGCCTGCAACATCTCAGCCAGCTTGCGCGCCTCGATGAAGCGCGTTTTGCGGTCGGCCCCCATCTGCGCCTGCATCCAGCCCAGATCGCCACCCGCGCAAAAAGATGTGCCCGCAGCGGTCAAAACGACCACCCGCACCGCGTCATCACTCGCCAACTGCGCCGCCGCTGTTGAAAGATCCGCCAACATCTGCCCCGACATCGCATTGTGTTTTTCGGGCCGGTTCAACGTCAGGGTCGTCACGCCGCGCGTGTCTGTCTCCAGCTTGAGTGTCTCGAACATCCGCTCTCCTCTCGTGCCAAAATTCCTGCAAGAGTTTTGCACGGGGTTTCAAATCGTTTGTGTCACCCGGCCCGCATGGCGCGCGCCGTATCTGCCGCTTCAGCCAGCACATCCGCGTCGAGCCCGGTCTCGTAACCCAGCCGTTCCAGATGCGCGGCAACCGCTTCGGTGGCAACATTGCCCGCGGCACCCGGCGCGAAGGGGCAACCGCCCAGACCTCCCGCAGCGGCGTCAAAGACCCGGACCCCCAGCGACAGGGAGGCATCGATATTGTCCAGCGCATGACCGCCCGTGTCGTGGTAATGCCCGGCCAGCCGGGTCACCGGCACCACCTCGCGCACCGCCAGCAGCATCCTTGCGATACTGTCGGGCTTGCCCTGCCCCAGCGTGTCCCCGAGCGAAATCTCATAGCAGCCGAGACCAAACAGGCGATCGGCCACCTCAGCCACCTTTTCGGGCGGGGTCGGCCCGTCATAGGGGCAGTCCGCCACGCAGGAGACATAGCCCCGCACCGGCAGGTCGATATGGCGGGCCGCTTCCAGAATGGGTTCGAACCGCGCAATCGACTCATCTATGGAGGCGTTGATATTGGCCTTGGAAAACCCCTCGGAAGCCGAGGCAAACACCGCGATCTCATCGACTTTGGCCGCCAGTGCATCCTCGTAGCCGCGCATGTTGGGCACAAGCGCCGCATAGCGGATGCCGTCGGCACGGGTGATGCCACCCAACACCTCGCCTGATCCCGCCATCTGCGGCACTCGCTCAGGCGAGACGAAACTGGCCATCTCGATCCGAGAAAACCCGGCCCGGCTCAGGCAGTCGACCAGCGCGATCTTATCGGCGACCGGAATATCGCGCGCCTCGTTCTGCAACCCGTCCCGAGGTCCGACCTCGAAAATCTCGACCCGCTCGCTCATCCCGGCATCCTTCCTTGGTTCTTTCCGCGCGACATGCGCGGCACCTGTCGTCGCAGCCTGCGCCGCGCCCGGTTGGGACGCAACCTCATTCCTCCTGCAGGCGCACCAAGGCTGCGCCCGCCTCAACCTGCGCACCCTCAGCAGACAGCACTTCGGCCACCACACCGTCGCGGGCTGCCAGCAGCGCATGTTCCATCTTCATCGCTTCCAGAACTGCAAGCCGGTCGCCTTCGCGGACCCGCTGCCCGGGTTCTGCAAACACCGCCTTGACCAGTCCCGGCATCGGCGCCTCGATCACATTGGTGTCACCGCCTGCCGCGGCATCGCGATCCAGCGGGTCGAGAATGTCGAATGCCAACCCGAACCTGTCGAACACGGTCACGGTGGCCCCTGACAACGCGGTATCCGGCATCGCCTGCCCGCCGATCCGCCAGCGTCCGTCGCGGCGTTCGGCCCGGATATGATCGGATTCCACCTGCCAGAGTTGGAGATCAGGGTTCATAACCTGCACATCCACCGCAATGGTCTCACCCTGACGGCCCAGATGCGCAGCCCTGTGCAGTGGCGCCCACAGAGTGAAGCCGGTGTCGTCATCTGTCTCCACCAAACCAAGCGCCCGCATCGCGGCGGCGACCACATGGCGGAGCTCGGGCCCATCGTCGTGGATCAGTGTTTCCAGATCGCGCCCGATCAGCCCGGTATCCACGTCGCCTGCGGCAAAACCCGTGTGTCGGGTGAGCGCTCCGAGAAAGCCCAGATTGGTCACCGTGCCACCGACCTGCGTGCCACGCAGGGCGCGATCCAGCTGTGCCAGCGCCACGGCGCGGGTGGGACCATGCACAACAACCTTGGCGATCATCGGGTCATACCACGGGCTGATCGTGTCGCCCGCCCGCACTCCGCTATCGGCCCGGCATCCCTGCGGGAAGCGCAGATGGGTCAGCGTTCCGGTGGCAGGCAGGAAGCCCTTGGGCACATCCTCGACATAAAGCCGTGCCTCAAAGGCGTGACCGGTGATCGACAGATCCTCCTGCGCCGTGGGCAGTGCCTCACCCGAGGCGACGCGCAACTGCCATTCGACCAGATCAATGCCGGTGATCGCCTCTGTGACGGGGTGTTCGACCTGCAGGCGGGTGTTCATCTCCATGAACCAGAACCGGTCCGGGTGCAGCCCGTCCGAGGCATCAACGATGAACTCCACCGTGCCTGCGCCTTTGTAGCCAATGGCCTCGGCGGCGCGCACACCCGCCTGCCCCATCACTTCGCGCATCTCGGACGTCATACCCGGCGCGGGGGCCTCTTCGATCACCTTCTGATGGCGGCGTTGCAGGGAACAATCCCGCTCGAAGAGATGCACCGCATGGGCCCCATCGCCAAAGACCTGAACCTCGATATGGCGGGGTTTGGAGACGAATTTCTCAACCAGCACGGCGTCATTACCGAAGGCGGTGCGCGCCTCGCTCCGGGCGCTGTCGAGCGCGGCTTGGAAGTCCTGTGGCTGTTCAACCAGCCGCATCCCCTTGCCGCCGCCACCCGCGACCGCCTTGATCAGAACCGGATAGCCGATGATGTCGGCCTGAGCGGCCAGATACGCAGGGTCCTGATTGTCACCGTGATAGCCGGGCACAACCGGCACGCCTGCCTGTTCCATCAGCACCTTGGCCGCGTCCTTGAGACCCATCTTGCGGATCGCCTCCGCAGAGGGCCCGATGAAGGTCAGCCCCGCCGCATCGACAAGGTCAACGAAACCGGGGTTCTCGCTGAGGAACCCGTATCCCGGATGGATCGCCTGCGCGCCGGTATCCAGCGCCGCCTCAATGATCACATCGCCGCGCAGGTAGCTGTCCGCCGGGGCCGCACCGCCGATATGGACGGCTTCATCCGCCATCTGCACATGTTTGGCACCCGCATCGGCATCCGAATAAACCGCCACGCAAGAGACACCCATCGTTTGCGCGGTCTCCATGACCCGGCAGGCAATCTCGCCCCGGTTAGCAATCAGTATCTTGCTAAACATCGCCACCCTTCCCAAAATCCTCGATCAGCCGGAACCGTTCGCAGACCAGCTCCATCTCGGGGGACCAGCCGCCATTGCGCTCGAAATATGCGCGGTGATCGGCGCGCCAGCCTTCCAGATCATCGTTCTCGCCCTCGGCCAGCGCGAAGTCGGCATCCACATCGCAATACCGGCGCTGGGTGACCTCGACGGTTTCGATCACAAGTGCGGCGTTGCCGTCCCAATCCAGCGCGATGTCCTGACGCCCGACCTCTGGATACACATCGCCACCGCTATGATAGTCGCGCAACGCCCCGCAGGTGGCCGTCTTGCGGCCCGACCGGACGAGGGCCAGAAGCTGGTCGCACAGGGTGCGGCTGTCGCCGAAAGTGAAGGTCTCGGCCTTGGGATAGCGTGTTTGCGCCTGCGCAAGCTTGAGACTCATGACGATTGCTCCGTGCTCTGAACGGTTGTGTCATAGAGATCGCCTGCGTCCGGCATTGGTAGATCGGTCAGGATCGCGCCATACGGGGGAATCTTTGAGCCTGTAAGACAGGAACGATCCCGGATACCCGGTTCACCGGTCGCAAGTACCACTGCCTCACCAATTTCAGTTTTCAAGCCTTCGCCTTCTACAGGCTCTCCCCTAACTTCCGTGAGCCAAAGCGCGGTCCCCTTACCGGGGATGGAGAACACATCCTGTACCTTCGCCGAAAACGCCATGCTCACATCCGGAACACGCCGAAACGTGTCTCCTCTATAGGTGCATTCAAAGCGGCGCTCAGCGACAGGGAGAGCACGTCGCGGCTTTTGCGCGGGTCGATGATGCCGTCATCCCAGAGCCGGGCCGAGGCGTAGAGCGGGTGGGACTGTTCCTCGAACATCTCGATGGTGGGGCGTTTGAAGTCGGCCTCCTCCTCGGGGGTCCAGGTGCCGCCCTGCCGCTCGATCCCGTCGCGTTTGACGGTGGCCAAAACGCCCGCCGCCTGCTCGCCGCCCATCACCGAGATACGGGAATTTGGCCAGGTCCAAAGGAACCTCGGCTGATAGGCGCGGCCCGCCATGCCGTAATTCCCGGCCCCGAACGAGCCCCCGACAAGCATGGTGATCTTGGGTACATTTGTGGTCGCCACCGCCGTCACCATCTTGGCGCCGTGCCGGGCGATGCCCTCGTTTTCGTATTTGCGACCAACCATGAAGCCGGTGATATTCTGTAGAAAAACCAGCGGGATATTGCGTTGAGAGCAGAGCTCGACGAAATGCGCGCCCTTCTGGGCGGCCTCGGAAAACAGCACGCCGTTATTGGCGATGATGCCGATGGGGCAGCCCTTGAGATGGGCGAAGCCGGTCACCAGTGTCTCACCGAACCGCGGCTTGAACTCATCGAAACGCGAGCCATCGACCAGCCGTGCGATCACCTCGCGAATGTCATAAGGTGTGCGCAGGTCGCCCGGCACCACGCCGAGGATTTCCTCAGGGTCATAGGCCGGGTCCTCGGGTGTGGCCCAATCCACGGTCTGCGGCTTGCGGCGGTTGAGGCTTTGGACCGCGCGGCGCGCCAGGGCCAGCGCATGGGCGTCATCCTCGGCCAGATAATCGGCCACACCGGACAGGCGGGTATGGACATCGCCGCCGCCCAAATCCTCGGCGCTGACCACCTCGCCCGTCGCGGCCTTGACCAGAGGCGGACCGGCCAGAAAGATCGTACCCTGATCGCGCACGATGATGGTCACATCGGACATGGCGGGCACATAGGCTCCACCCGCCGTGCAAGACCCCATCACAACGGCGATCTGAGGGATGCCCTTGGCGCTCATCCGCGCCTGATTGTAGAAGATGCGGCCAAAGTGATCGCGATCCGGGAAGACCTCATCCTGATTGGGCAGGTTGGCGCCGCCTGAGTCCACAAGATAGATGCAGGGCAGATGGTTCTCCTCGGCGATCTCCTGCGCGCGCAGGTGTTTCTTGACCGACATCGGGTAGTAGGTGCCGCCCTTCACGGTGGCGTCGTTGCAGACCACCATGACCTCGTGGCCCTGCACCCGGCCAATACCCGCGATGACCCCTGCAGAGGGCGCGGCATCGCCATACATCCCATGCGCCGCTGTCGCGCCGATCTCAAGGAACGGAGACCCCGGATCGAGCAGGTTCGCCACCCGACGGCGTGGCAGCATCTTGCCGCGAGATTCGTGGCGTGCCCGGGATTTCTCGCCACCGCCCATACGGGCCGCTTCAGCGGCCTCAGCGATCTGCGCCAAGGCGTCAAGATGGGCTGCGCGGTTTGCCTTGAAACCCTCGGAGGCGGGCATGGCTTTGGATGTGAGTTTCATTGCCTTGCCTCGCTATTGATCAAGTTCATTTGCCGAGCGTTCAAGAATCCTCAGGGCATGCCAACTTCCCAAAGCATCCGAATACTCGCAAACTGTTTGCTTCGACACACCGTCGACTTTCACGGTCTCGCAATTCGGCATCATGCCAACGAGAGAAGCCATTATCGCATCGTCTTTCATTTCTTCGGCAGTGGGAGGCGTTGCATGATCCAATCGAATGACTTGCGGAATCTGAGGCCACTTTGTTGCCACTTCATCCCGCATCCATGCCGTTACTTCTGCTATGCAAGTTTCCGGTTCTGGATTCAAAATGGCCAAATCGCACATTTTTCGTCCTTGCGAGATGCATTGCGCATCCATTGGAATTGCAAGTGGCACATTGGGAACCAATTCGGTGCAGGTTGTCAAAAAGACTCTGGTTTCAAACACTTGGTTATCGGTTGTCTCAGCGTACGATGGAGTGCTGAAGACGGAGGGCAACGCGACAAGCCAACAAGCTATTCTTTTACCCAGTTTCATAAACCAGCCTCTTCTTTTGCAATTCGCTTCAATTCCTTGCGGATCACCTTCCCCGTCACCGTCATCGGCAATTCCTCCAGAAACGCCACCTCGCGCGGGTAGGAATGCTGGGCCTGCGCGTCGAGATGGGCGGCACAGTTTGCCTTGAAACCCTCGGAGGCGGGCATGGCTTTGGATGTGAGTTTCATAACGCTTCAACCTCGAAGAAAAAATTCAGAATGGGTTTCGAGCAAAAAATCCATGCCAATACCGACGCGGACGCAAAAAAAACAAGGAATACAAACCCGCTGGCTCCCAGTGATAGGAAGATCGCCACCAGGAGTAGTGGTACTCCCACTTGAAACATAAGCAGTTGGTTCAACGGCAATTTGGATCGCAATCTGAGCCGAGCTCCGCAGCCGGAACATCCAGCGAAATGCTGCACAGGCCACCAAGCGACACCACCTTTGAATGTCGTTCTCAGCGCAAAATTATTCTGTGCATTCCCGCAGCGAGGGCAGCAAAAATCTGATTTCGACAAGGGGTTCATGACGTTTCCTCCGCCTCCATCCGCTTCAATTCCTTGCGGATGACCTTTCCGGTGACCGTCATCGGCAGTTCCTCCAGAAACGTCACTTCGCGCGGATAGGAATACTGCGCCAGCCGGGCCTTGACCCAGTCCTGCAACTCAACACCCGAGGCCTCGGCTCCCGGTTTCAGCACGACATAAGCCTTCACGATCTCGGTGCGCAGCTTGTCGGGCTTGCCAACCACACCCACGGTCGCCACCGCCGGGTGGGTTAGCAGGCAATCCTCGATCTCGGACGGGCCGATGCGGTAGCCCGACGAGGTGATCACGTCATCCTCGCGGCCCACGAAACGCAGGTAGTCGCCCTCCCATATGCCTCGGTCGCCGGAGATCAGCCACTCGCCACTAAATTTCTCAGCCGTGGCTTGCGGATTGTTCCAGTATTCCAGCAGCATCGAGGCCGAGCCACGCCGGACCCCCACATCGCCCTCTCCATCGGTCGGCGCGCCACTCTCGTCGAGCACCGCAACCTCATGCCCCGGCACCGGCTTGCCGATACAGCCGGGTTGCACCGGGAAATCCTCGGCGCAGGAAGACACCACCATGTTGCATTCGGTCTGGCCGTAAAACTCGTTGATGGTCAACCCAAACGCCTTTTGCCCCCAGGCCAGCATCTCTGCCCCCAGCGGCTCGCCGCCCGAGGCAACCGAGCGCAGGCCGGGGATGGCCTGATCCGCCGCTTTCAGCATCCTGAGCGCAGTGGGCGGGAAGAACACGTTGCGCACGCTGCCGCGCACGATCACATCTGCCGCTGCCTGCGGGCTGAACTTGTCCAGCCGTGCGGCCACCACCGGGATGCCCAGCGCCAGGCCCGGCATCAGCACATCAAAGAGCCCGCCGATCCAGGCCCAGTCGGCCGGGGTCCAGAGGCAATCGCTTGCGCGCAGATGGTTATGGCTGATCGACACACCCGGCAGGTGGCCGGTCAGCACCCGGTGCCCGTGCAGCGCGCCTTTGGGTTTGCCCGTGGTGCCCGAAGTATAGATCAGCACCGCCGGGTCGTCGGGACCGGTTGCAGACCGTGTTACGGCAGGGCCATCCCGCCCGATCTCCGATGCAATCAGCGGCGTGGCGAGATCGCCCAGCAGCGCCGCCCCTTCGGGGTCGGTCAGCACCAGCTCAAGCCCGGCATCCGCGATCCGGCTGCGCAAAGCGTCGCGCTGGAACAGCTTGAACAGCGGCACCGAGATCGCGCCCAGCGACCAGATCGCCAGATGCGCTGCAGCGCCCCATGGCGACTGGCCCAGCAACACGCCGACGCGATCCCCGCGCTGGACACGACCCGCCAACGCGCGCGTAATGCCATCCGCCATCGCGTCCAACTCGCCGTATGAGATGTCGCGCCGCTGCGGTCCGGTCAGATCGATGATCGCCAATTGATCGACAGGCTGCGACAGGCATTGCGTGGCCATGTTGAGACGGTCGGGCAGGTCCCAGCCCCCATCCGGGTGCAACCCCGGTATGCGCCTAGTGGCACCCATCGCATCGCCCTGTTTTTGTTGATGTTTCGCCCGCAATAGGCAGCGCATAAGGCAGCGTCTCTTGATCCAGATCAGGGCAGCGCTGCGGCGGAACGGGGAAAACCCCCGCATCACCCAATTCACAGACAAGAGACATACAATGAAACTCCGAAACGCTCTTTTGACCTCGGCCCTTGCCATGGTCGCGATCACCGGCCCCGCCCTTGCGCAATCGCAGGGCGACTGGACCCTTGGTGTTGGTGTCGGCTATCTCCACCCCAAATCCGACAATGGCACCGTTGCCGGAACCGAGCTGAATGTCGGCAATGACACCCGCCCGATCTTCACCGCCGAATATTTCGTCCGCGACAATCTGGGCGTCGAACTGCTGGCTGCGACCCCGTTCGAGCATGATCTGTCGCTGAGCGGCGTCGGCAAGATCGGCAGCACCAAGCATCTGCCGCCCACCCTGTCGCTGAACTACCACTTCCCAACCCAGAGCAAGTTCACGCCTTACGTGGGCGCCGGGATCAACTACACCATCTTCTTTGACGAAGATTCCGCGCTGGGTGATCTGTCGATCGAGAACTCCTGGGGTCTCGCGCTGCAGGCCGGTGTGGATTACCAGATCAGCGATGCGGGCTCGATGCGTCTGAACGTGCGCTGGTTCGACATCGACTCGGACGTCAAGCTGGACGGCACCAAGATCGGCAAGGCCGAGATCGATCCCTGGCTGGTCGGCCTGACCTACGTGCACCGGTTCTGAGCCGTTGATCCTTGCGGGCGTGGTCATGGGTCATTCACCCAGCCACGCCCGTTCAAGATAGATCGCCTGATCGGCGGTCAGGCGCAGCAGACAGTTCAGCCCGGCAGGTCCGGTGCCGCTGCCGCCGCCCCATTGCGACATCTCGAAATCACAGGTCGTGTCGCGATAGGCGATCCATTTGCGCTGCATCTCGCGCAGGGCCGGGGTAATCTTCGGCGCGCTGGTGCCCCATTGCGCCGAGTCGGCATCCGAGGCCTGCGCCTTGGACAACAGGGAGCCATAGGCCGCGTTCAGCCAGCCATCCCATTGCGTGACCTCCTGATCGAGGCAATAGCCCATGCCCACCGTGGTCTCGCCCCCGGGATTGTTGGTCATGCAGGCCTCGGCTGCCTTGCCCGCACAAGCCCGGCGCGCCGCCGGGTCGGCGGTTGCGGCCAGACAGGTTTGCGTCGGCGCGATCGAGAAATTCAGATCCTGCGCCTGCGCCGGTGCGGCCCCAAACAGGGCGACTGCCGCAACAACCAAAGCCGGGCGCATCACATCGCCCCCATCAATTCGCGCCCGACCAGCATCCGGCGGATTTCCGAGGTGCCCGCCCCGATCTCCATCAGTTTGGCATCCCGGAAGATACGGCTGACCGGCGCATCGGCCAGAAAGCCCGCCCCACCCAGCGCCTGCACCGCCTGATGCGCCTGGGCCATGCCCTGCTCGCTGGCATAAAGGCAGCAGGCGGCGGCGTCCTGGCGGGTCACGGTGCCCCGGTCACAGGCCTTGGCGACCTCGTAGACATAAGCGCGGGTAGAGTTCATCGCGGTGTACATGTCGGCGATCTTGGCCTGCATCAGCTGGAAATTCCCGATCGGCTGGCCGAACTGCTTGCGCTCGACCATATAGGGCATGACCTCATCCATGCAGTTTGCGATGAGGCCCGGCCCGATGGCAGCCAGCACAACGCGTTCATAATCGAGGCCCGACATCAGCACCTGAACGCCCTTGCCTTCTTCGCCCAATACATTCTCGAACGGCACTTCGACATCCTCGAAGATCAGCTCAGCCGTGTTCGAGCCGCGCATCCCCAGCTTGTCGAAATGCGGCGAGGTCGAAAAGCCCGTCATCTGTTTCTCGATCAGAAAGGCGGTGATGCCTTTTGGTCCGGCCTCGGGGTCGGTCTTGGCATAGACCACCAGCGTGTCGGCATCCGGCCCGTTGGTGATCCAGTATTTGTTGCCGTTCAGCCGATAATGATCGTTGCGTTTCTCGGCGCGCAGCTTCATCGACACCACGTCAGACCCCGCCCCGGCCTCGGACATGGCCAGTGCGCCGACATGTTCGCCCGAGAGCAGGCCCGGCAGATATTTACGCTTCTGCGCCTCGGTGCCGTTCAGATTGATCTGGTTCACGCAGAGGTTCGAATGCGCGCCGTAGGACAGCGAGACCGAGGCGCTGGCCCGCGCGATTTCCTCAACCGCGACCGCATGGGCGAGATAACCCATCCCTGCCCCACCGTATTCTTCGGAAACCGTGATGCCCAAGAGGCCTAGTTCGCCCATCTCGCGCCAAAGCTCGTTGGGGAATTTGTTGGAGGCGTCGATTTCAGTCGCCATCGGGCGAACCCGTTCCTGCGCCCAGCGATGGACCATCTCGCGCAGGGCATTCACATCCTCACCCAGGTCGAATTTCATGTTCGCGTTGAACATCGCCGGCCTCCCTTCCCGATTATTGAACAAGTGTTCATATAACACCCGAAAATGCGCCCGTCAAAGAAGAACTGAACAGACGTTCAGGACTTCATGACAGTTTCGATTTGATCTTCTTCCAAAGCACCGGCCAGGCGGCGAGCAGCATAACGAATCCAGCCGTGCCGACATTCACCGGTGGTGGTGGCGGCAATTGCCCCGGCACGTTGACCTTCACCTGCGCGTAATGCTGTTGCATCTCTTTCACGGCGGCGCGGCCAAGGCGCTGCACATTGGAGTGCAATTCCTGCCGCTGTTTCAGGCGCTTCTCGCGCTCGACCTTCAGGGCTTCGATCCTGGTGTCGATCTGCAGGATACCGGCATCGAGCTTTTCGATGGCATCCTCGCCCTTTTTTGCGTTCTTGATCGCGGCGACCACCTTGGTTTCCGCCTGTTTCACCAGGGTCAGCGCCAGTTTGCGCTTTTTCACCTCTTCGGCAAATTTCTTCTTTTCATCAGCTTTTGCGGTCGTGACCTTGATCTTTTCCTTCTTGTGATCAACGGATTTCCCACCGCGCTGCGGTTTTGCCATGACAAAAGCTCCCTCAAATGAGGGCAGCCTAACATTTTCAGGGACCGGCGCTAGGCCGCGTTATGCGCGCGCATCACCTCGGACCGGATGATCCGCGCAATCAGCGCGCACTCCTCAAGGCTGAAGGTCAGCGGTATGCGCATGTCGACAATGCCCGCCAGAACGCGATCAGTCGCTGGCATCGGCTGCGAGGGTGCATAGCGCCAGCTGTCATAGCGCGAGGTAAAGGCCACCGGTTCCGGCGCGCCGAACCATTTCAACTCCACCCCACGCGCGGAACAGCGCTCGATCACATCACAAAGCGCTTTGTCCTGCCAGTCGAGCAGCAGGAACTGGATGGAGGAGCCGACATAGCTCTCTGCCTCGGGCCGGTCGATCACGCTCAGGCCCGGCGTATCGCGCAGCCCCTGTTCCAGAACGCGGTAGCGGTCATTCCAGCGCGCTACCTGCGTGTCCAGATCGCGCAGTTGCGGGCGCAGGATCGCGGCGCGCAGATCGTCCATCCGGCCCGAGATATTGGGGGTCTGATACTTGACCCGCTCAAAGACTTCGAGCGACGGGGCCGCCTTGTGACGCCCATAGAGCATGTAGGACCCCGACAGCATCACCGCCCGCGCCGCAAGCTCTTCGTCATCACTGACCAGCAAGCCGCCTTCGCCGGAATTCACATGCTTATAGGTCTGACAGGAATAACACCCAATCGCGCCATGCCGCCCCGAGGGCACATCACGCCAGGCTGCCCCCATCGTATGCGCACAATCCTCGATCACCGTAACGCCAGCCGCGTCGCACATCGCCATCAGCCGGTCCATATCGCAGATATGCCCGCGCATATGGCTCAGCAGCAGCACTTGCGACCGGTTCAGCTTGGCCTCCAGGTCGTCCAGATCGATGGTCAGGCCTTCGGTGACGCCGACAAATTCCGGGATTGCCCCGACCGAGGCGATCGCGCCGGGTACCGGTGCCAGCGTGAAGGCGTTGGAGAGTACCCGGTCACCGGGTTTCACCCCCACCGCCCGCAACGCTGTGGCCATCGCATAGCCGCCCGAGGCCACGGCGAGGCAGTAGCGCGCACCGGTCAAAGCGGCGAAGTCCTGTTCCAGCAGCGCGGTCTCGCCCGCTTCGCCTTCGGCCAGGTTGTAACGATGCAGCCGCCCGTGGCGCAGCACATCCAGCGCCGCCGCGATGGCGTCGTCGGGGATCGGTTCCTGCTGGGTGAAACTGCCGGTGAATCTTTCTGTCATGTGGCGTTTGTGAAGCCCGCGCCGGACCCGGTCAAGCCCGTGCGGCCTTTGCGGGTGCGCCCGGATGCCCGATCAGCTCTGGCACCAGATCGGGCAGATGCGCAAAATCATGCAACAGCGCCTCGGGCTCCAGCGCCGCCATATCCTCGCCCGACGGTCCGAACGTCACAAGAACCGAGGGGACCCCGGCGGCACGCGCGGTGTTGCGGTCAGTGTCGGAATCCCCGACCAGCAGGCACAGATCCGGATCCCCGCCCGCGCGCTTCGCCGTTTCGCGCAAAGGCGCGGGATCGGGTTTGCGCACCGGCAGCGTGTCGGCCCCCACCAGCGCGGCAAAGGCGTCCCGTATGCCAAGCCGCTGCAACAACAGGTCGGCATGGCCTTCGGGCTTGTTGGTGCAGATGCCCACGCCATACCCGGCGGATTTCAACCGCTCGACCGCCTCCATCGCCGAGGGGTAGAGGAAGGTGTGTACATCGATCTTCTCGGCATAGGCGTCCAGCAGCACCGGATAATAGCTATCCACGGTGTCGGCATCGAACTGACCGACCCGGTGCAACCCGTGCGTCAGCATCATCCGGCCACCGCGCAGGGCAACGCCCGCATCGGTCCCGTGCACCAGCACATCGCCATGGCCCATCATCCGGAAACAGGCATTTGCCGCCTCCAGCAGGTCACCGGATGTGTCGGCCAGCGTGCCATCCAGATCAAAAATTACCGTTCGCATCCTGCCTCCTGTCGGCGCGCTTCCGCCGCGTTCTGTTGCATCCCGCAACCTCATTTGATCGCGCCGGTGCTTGCGCCCCTGCCCCCAGCGGATAAAACGGGCACAAGGAAAATACAAAGAGAAACCATTTTCATGAGCATCGCCCTCGTCATCCTTGCCGCAGGCAAAGGCACTCGGATGAACTCGGATCTGCCCAAAGTCCTGCATCCCATCGCGCAAGCTCCGATGCTTGTTCACGCCATGCGGGCGGGCCGTGCGCTTGCGCCCGAACGCACCGTTATCGTGGCAGGCCACGGGGCCGAGGCCGTTACCAAGGCGGTGCTGGCAGAGGATGAGGACGCGCAGGTCGTGCTGCAGCAGGACCAGCTTGGCACCGCCCATGCGGTGGATCAGGCCCGCGCGGCACTTGAAGGCTTCGAGGGCGATGTCGTGGTTCTGTACGGCGACACGCCCTTCATCCAGCCCGAAACGCTGGAGCGGATGATCTCGGCACGAACCGAGAACGATCTGGTCATTCTTGGCTTTGAGGCCGCCGACCCCGCCCGTTACGGACGGCTGGTGATGGACGGCGACAAGCTGGAACGCATCGTTGAATTCAAGGACGCCACAGAGGCCGAGCGCGCGATCAACTTCTGCAACTCCGGCCTGCTGGCCTGCGATGCGACAGTGCTCTTTGATCTGATCGCGGCGGTCGGCAATGACAATGCCTCGGGTGAATATTACCTGACCGATGTGGTCGAACTGGCCCGCGCCCGCGATCTGAGCGTCACGGCCGTAGCCTGTGACGAGGCCGAAACGCTGGGCGTGAACTCTCGCGCGGATCTGGCGCAGGCGGATGCGGTGTTTCAGGCCTCGGCCCGCGCGGCGCTGCTGGGACAGGGGATCACCTTAATGGCCCCCGAAACCGTCTACCTCGCCCTCGATACCGTGATCGGGCGTGACAGCGTGATCGAGCCCAACGTGGTCTTCGGCCCCGGCGTGACGGTGGAAAGCGGCGCGCAAATCCGCGCCTTTTCGCATCTGGAGGGCTGCCATGTCAGCCGCGGCGCCGTGGTTGGCCCTTACGCGCGCCTGCGTCCGGGCACCGAATTGGCGGAAGATGCGAAGGTCGGCAATTTCGTCGAGATCAAGAATGCCGAGATCGCCGAGGGTGCCAAGGTCAACCACCTGAGCTATGTGGGCGATGCCAGCATCGGCGCCAAATCCAATATCGGCGCGGGCACCATCACCTGCAATTACGATGGCTTCATGAAGCACCGGACCGAGATCGGCGCAGGCGCATTCATCGGCTCGAACACCATGCTGGTCGCCCCTGTGTCCATCGGGGACGGCGCGATGACCGCCACCGGAACGGTGGTGACCCGCAATGTCGAAGCCGACGCGCTGGCGGTGGCCCGTGCCAAGCAGGACAACAAGCCGGGCTACGCGGCAAAACTCTTCTCCATCTTGCGGAAGAAGAAAGAAAAGCTTTCGAAAGGTCAGTAGAGATGTGTGGAATTGTCGGTGTCCTGGGCGATCACGAGGCCGCCCCCATTCTGGTCGAGGCGTTGAAACGGCTGGAATATCGCGGCTATGACAGCGCCGGGATTGCCACCGTGAACAAGGGCGCGCTGGATCGGCGGCGCGCGGTGGGCAAGCTGGTCAATCTCAGCGACCTGTTGGTGCACGAACCCCTGCCCGGCAAATCCGGCATCGGCCATACCCGCTGGGCCACCCATGGTGCGCCCACTGTCAGCAACGCCCACCCGCACCGCGCCGGGTCGGTGGCGGTGGTGCATAATGGCATCGTCGAGAATTACCGCGACTTGCGGGCGGAACTGGCTGAACACGGGATCGAGTTCCAGACCGAAACCGACACCGAAACCGTGGCCCTGCTGGCCGAACATTTCCTGCGCTCTGGCCTCGATCCGGTCGCAGCCGCCAACCGCGCCATCGACCGGCTTGAGGGGGCGTTTGCGTTGGCCTTTCTCTTCGACGGCGAAGAGGACCTGATCGTCGCGGCGCGCAAGGGCTCCCCGCTGGCCATCGGTCATGGAGACGGCGAGATGTTCGTCGGCTCGGATGCCATCGCGCTGGCCCCGCTGACCGACAGGATCACCTATCTGGAGGAAGGCGACCGCGCCGTCCTGACCCGCACCTCGCTTGAGATCCGCGACGCGCAAGGAGAACTGGCCAATCGCGAGATGCGCAAGATCGCCACCGACCGGACCCGCGCCGACAAGGAGGGCCACAAACACTTCATGGCCAAGGAAATCGCCGAGCAACCCACGGTGATTGCGGAGGCGATCCGCGCCTACCTGCCCTCTGGCTCGGACGAGGTTCGCCTGCCCGGTGAAGGGCTCGATTTCGGCCAGGTCGATCGGTTGACCATGGTCGCCTGCGGCACCGCCTATTTCGCCTGTCTGACCGCCAAATACTGGTTCGAACAGCTGGCCCGCATTCCGGTCGAGGTCGATATCGCCTCGGAATTCCGCTATCGCGAACCGCCGATCCCGGATCGCACCGTGGCGCTGTTCGTCAGCCAGTCTGGCGAGACCGCCGATACGCTGGCCGCGCTGCGCTATTGCGAAGGCAAGGCGGACAAGATCGTTTCGGTGGTCAATGTCCCGGAAAGCTCGATCGCGCGGGAAAGCCAGTTGGCATTGGAAATCCATGCGGGAGTCGAGATCGGCGTCGCCTCGACCAAGGCCTTTACCTGCCAGCTCAGCGTACTGCTGATGCTGGCGCTGAAGGCGGCACAGGACCGGGGCACGCTGACGCCGGAACAGATCGCCGATCACCTCTCGGCGCTGCGCGGGCTACCCGCGCTGCTCAACGCCGCACTGGATCAGGAGGACGCGATCCGCACCGCCGCCCAAAAGCTGAGCGAGGCGCGCGACGTGCTGTTCCTGGGCCGTGGCGCAATGTATCCGCTTGCCCATGAGGGAGCACTGAAACTGAAGGAAATCAGCTATATACACGCCGAAGCTTATGCGTCTGGCGAGTTGAAACACGGCCCCATCGCGCTGATCGACAAACATATGCCGGTTGTGGTCATGGCCCCGCGTGACGCGCTCTTCGACAAGAGCATCTCGAACATGCAGGAGGTGATGGCGCGCAAGGGCAAGGTGCTGCTGATCTCGGATGATGACGGGATCGCCGAGGCGCAGGACGGCGTCTGGTCCACCGTGCGCATGCCACACGCGCATCCCAGCCTGACGCCGATCCTCTATGCGGTGCCTGCGCAGTTGCTGGCCTATCACACGGCTGTTGCCAAGGGCACTGATGTGGACCAGCCGCGCAATCTGGCGAAATCGGTAACAGTGGAGTAACCCATGGGAAAGCAGTTCCCCGCTCTCGACGACGCGCATCGCACCTTCATCGAAGCGCAGCACATGTTCTTCACCGGCTCTGCCGAGCCCGAAGGGCGGGTGAATATCTCGCCCAAGGGGATGGAGTCGCTGCGGGTGATGGGGCCAAACCGCATCCTGTGGATGAACCTGACGGGCAGTGGCAACGAAACTGCCGGGCATTTGCTGGAAATCAACCGCATGACGCTGATGTGGTGTTCCTTCGAAACGCGCCCCATAATCCTGCGCGCCTATGGCACCGCCCGCACCGTGCAGCAAGGCGATGCCGGCTGGCCCGATCTGGCGCAATATTTCCCGCCCCATCGCAGTGCACGGCAGATCTTTGATGTCGAGATCGAGATGGTCCAGACCTCCTGCGGCTATACCGTGCCGCTGATGGATTTTCGCGCCGACCGCGACACAATGCAGAAATGGGTCGACGGCAAATCCGACGAAGACATTCGCCAATACTGGGCCGACAGGAACCAGACCACCCTCGACGGCAAGCCAACCGGCGTTCCGGTCCGAGGAAGCTGATGCTTGCACCCTATCTCGATCAGCTCAATGCCCATGTTGAACCCGGCCGCGCCGAACAGAAAGCGGCCTATCACAAACAGAGCCGCGTGGTTCTGGGTGTCCCCAACCCGGCGATCAACGATCTGACCAAGGCGTGGCGGCAGGCGCTGAACCTGCCCGAGCGGATCGAACTGGCAGACGCGCTGTGGCAGAGCGATATCTTCGAGGCCCGCATCGCCGCTGCCAAGCTGCTGACGCAGGCCCGCATCCGACCCGATGAGGCGGTCTGGGAATTGTTGTGCAACTGGGTGCCGGAATTCGACAGCTGGGCCATCGCCGATCACGCCTGCGGGGCCATCTCAAAACGGCTGGTTGCCGATCCGGCGCGTCTGGATCAGGTTGAGGGCTGGACCCGGTCCGAGCACATGTGGACCCGCCGTGCCGCGCTGGTGGCCACCCTGCCGTGGACCAAGCAGAACACCCCCAAACCGGATGATCTGGCCCGCCGTGACCGCATCCTGGGCTGGGCTGCCCTCTATGTGCCCGACCGCGACTGGTTCATCCAGAAAGCGGTGGCGTGGTGGCTGCGCGACCTGTCCAAACACGACGCGCCACGGGTCCGCGCCTTTCTGGCCGAACATGGCGAGGCGATGAAACCCTTTGCCCGACGCGAGGCGGCAAAGTATCTCGACCGTTAAGCACTCTGCAGTGGTGCGGCAAGAACCTTGCCCTTGCTGACCGGTCCAAATGCGCGCAGTCTCAGGGCCAAACCATGCCCGAAACAATGGATTGCCCACCCATTCCACACGAAAACAAAGACCGCATCCGCGCCTTGTTGAAAAGCATCGAGACCGGCGATCCCGAGCCTATCTCGGTGGTGAACGAAGCCAGGTACATCCAGCACAACCCGCAAACCCATGAAGGCAGCGAAGGGCTTGCGGCGTTGTTCAAACGGTTGTCGAAAACCTCGCCGCGCGTCAATATCGTGCGGGCCTTTGAGGATGGCGATTTCGTCTTTGCCCATACCGAGTACGATTTCGCCACCCGGCGGATCGGGTTCGAACTGTTCCGGTTCGAGGACGGCCAGGCCGTGGAACATTGGGACAACATTCAGCCCCGGCTGGGTCCCAACCCGTCCGGGCGCAGCATGGTGGACGGCCCGACCGAGGCCAGCGACCCTGCGCTGACCGAGGCCAACCGCAGCCTTGCCCGCAACTTTGTCGAAACCGTGCTGATCGGGGCCAGGCTTGACCGGATTGCCGAGTTCATCGCCGAACAGGGCTATATCGAACACAATCCCCGGCTCACCGATGGCCGCGCGGCACTGATATCCGCGCTCGTGCAGTCAGAGAACGGTCACCGCGTGATTGATTACCACCATCTGCACCGGGTTGTGGCCGAGGGAAATTTCGTGCTCTGCGTCAGCGAAGGGGACCATGCCGGCCAGCATTGCGCCTTTTTCGACCTGTTCCGGGTCGCCGACGGCAGGCTTGTCGAACACTGGGACACCACCGAAAAGATCGCGCCCCGATCGGAGTGGAAGAACAACAACGGCAAGTTCTGAGGCCCTGTGACAGCGGACCCCCGACGCACCGTTTCAAAGCGGTTACATCAATTGGTGTAAACGTCCAGTTCGACCAATTGGTCGATCGGTGCCAATAGCGCCCGCATCGCCTCCAGTGACAACCGGCTGCCTGCGGTTTCCTCGCCCTCAATCGGGATCAGCGTCACAAAGGCCGAGGCCCCGGTTTTGCGCACCACCACCCGGCCCGAGCGTTCGAGGCTGACCAGAGGCGTCTCGAGCCAGACACCGGGTTTCGCGACATCGCCCAGCCCGGCAATCGTCTGCTTGGCCCCGGTCCAGCCCGGATCGAACTGTTCGGTCGCAACAACCTCCTCGACCTCATCAGCAGAGTCCGCCTCAGGCGTTTCCCCGCCGTCGGACGCGGAAGGGGTCGAGGGGCCGCTGAACAGACCATCGGTGGTGTCACGGATCTGCGCGCATCCGGCGATCAGGATCAGAGCGGTCAAAGCAAGGTATCTCATGCCGGAACCCTAGCCAGAGACGACCGGCCATGCCAGACCCAATCCATGATGCCTCTTGCCGCAGGCAGGGTCGCGCTTTACGTATAGCGCCATGACAGCACCTCTGATTGATCCCTTTGCCCGCGCCATCACCTATCTTCGCGTTTCGGTGACCGACCGCTGCGATTTCCGCTGCGTCTATTGCATGTCCGAGAACATGACCTTTCTGCCCAAGAAAGAGCTGCTGACGCTGGAAGAGCTGGATCGCATGTGCTCCACCTTTGTGGGGCTCGGCGTGCGCAAACTGCGCATCACCGGGGGCGAGCCGCTGGTGCGGCGCGACATCATGACCTTCTTCAACGGCATGACCCGGCATCTGGAAAGCGGCGCTTTGGATGAATTGACGCTCACCACCAACGGCTCGCAATTGGAACGGTTCGCCGATCAGCTTTATGCGGCGGGCGTGCGGCGGGTGAATGTTTCGCTCGACACGCTGGACGAGACCAAGTTTGCCGACATCACCCGCTGGGGCCGCCTGAAACAGGTGCTGCGCGGAATTGACGCGGCACAGAAGGCAGGGCTGCGGATCAAGATCAACGCGGTGGCCTTGAAAGGCTTCAACGAAGAAGAACTGCCTACGATCACGCAATGGTGCGCCGAGCGCGACATGGACCTGACCTGGATCGAGGTCATGCCGATGGGCGATATCGGCAACGAGGATCGGCTGGGCCAATACTGGTCGCTCAAGGATGTGCGTGCCGAGTATGAAAACCACTATGCGGTCAGCGATCTGGCCGAACGCTCTGGCGGTCCGGCCCGGTATGTGCGGCTGGAGGAGACCCGGCAAAAGATCGGCTTCATCACGCCGCTCAGCCATAATTTCTGCGAAAGCTGCAACCGGGTGCGCCTGACCTGCACCGGCGAGCTTTACATGTGCCTCGGGCAGGAGGATATGGCTGATCTGCGCCAGCCTCTGCGCGATCACCCCAACACCGAAGCCCCCCTGCAGGACGCCATCCGCGCCGCCATCAGCCACAAGCCCAAAGGTCATGATTTCGACTATTCCCGGCAAACGCTCGATGGCCAGATGCCCCGCCACATGAGTCATACGGGCGGCTGATATGTCCCACGAGGGCGTCACCCCGACGCTGCTTTACCGGGTATACGCAACCGTCACTGGTGCGCTTGGTCCACTGGCCTGGCGTAGCGTACACCGCAAGCTCGACGCGGCAGGCGTTGCGCCCGAACGGCAACGAGAGCGGTTGGGCCATGCCACGCTGCCCTGCCCCGATGGCCAGTTGATCTGGTTTCACGCGGCCAGCGTGGGCGAAAGCCTGTCGGTGCTCACGCTGATCACCCGCATGGGCGCGGTGCTGCCCGAGGCGGAATTCCTGATCACCTCGGGCACGCCCACCTCAGCCGAACTGGTTGCCAAACGTCTGCCGCCGCGCACCCGGCACCAGTTCGTGCCGCTCGATACCGGCACGGCGGTCACGCGCTTTTATGATCACTGGCGGCCACAGGCGGGCATTTTCGTCGAAAGCGAGCTTTGGCCCCGCATGCTGGTCGAGGCCGACCGGCGCGGCATCAAGCTGGCCCTGCTCAACGCCCGCCTCTCGCAGAAATCGGTGCAGGGCTGGCAGAGGTTTCCCGACACGGCGCGGTATATCCTCGACCGGTTCACCCTGTTTCTGACCCAGAACCGGCAGACCGCCGACAATCTGATTGCCATGGGCGCCGATCCGAACCGGGTCCGCCCCGGCAGCAATCTCAAGGCAACCTCGGCCCCGCTGCCGGTGGATGAGGCGACACGCGATACCTTGTCCAAAGCGATCGGTGATCGTCCGGTCTGGGTCGCAAGTTCGACCCACAAAGGCGAAGAGGAAACGGTGCTGCAGGCGCACCGGACCCTGCTCAACACCCATCCCGACCTGCTCTTGCTGCTGGTCCCCCGCCACCCCGAACGCGGCGACGTGGTTCAGGGTCTGGTGAACGCCGCCGGCCTGACCTGCGCCCGCCGCACCTCGCAGAACCCGATCACAGCACAAACCCGTGTCTACATGGCCGACACACTGGGCGAGACCGGCACCTGGTACGCGTTGTGCAAACTGGTCTTTCTCGGCGGCTCACTGCTGGAAATCGGCGGCCATAACCCGTTCGAACCCGCGCAGGCGGGGGCTGCGGTGATCACCGGGCCGGGGTATTACAACTTCGCCGAAACCTATGCCCAAATGAAGCTCGATGGCGGCGCGCGCGAGATCCACGATGCCGACAGCCTCGCCCGCGCCGTTGCCGACTGGCTGGAGAACCCGGCGCAATTCGACCGCGCCCGGCAGGCTGCCTCGGCCTATGTGGCGAGCCAGCAAAACGCGCTGCTGGCGGTTATCGACAGTCTGTGCCAGGAACTTGACCTGACCAGACCCGCCGCAACCGGCTGAGCCCCTTTCCCAATCCGAACCAACAATTCAGGCCTCTCGATATGCAAGACCTCATCCTCAGCCTCGCAGAATATCCCGATCCCTTCTGGAAACGGTTCAAAGTCACCGAGGACGACCTGGACGGCTTTCACCATGTCAACAACGCGGTCTACCTGAAATGGCTCGATGCCACGGTCTGGGAGCACACCCGTGCTGTCGGCCTGAGTGAACAGGCCTGCATCGAAATGAATCGCGGCATGGCCACCGTCCGGCACGAGATCGACTATCTGTCCTCCGCCTTTCTGGATGACGAGGTCGTCGTCTATAACTGGGTCGCCACGAATGATGGCAAACTGCGGGCCAGCCGACGCTTTCAGATTGCCCGGCTGGGGGACGGCAAAACCATCCTGCGTGCGAAGTCCGACTATGTCTGCACCAACCTGACAACCGGGCGCCCCACCCGTATGCCGGACATATTCCGCACCGCCTATGACGTGAAGATACCCAACGAAACATAGCGCCCGCCGCGCCCTGTTCCGCCCTTCAACTGGCCACAAATATCCCGGGGGAGGCGCGCAAGGCGCGGCGGGGGCAGCGCCCCGCGCGCCTTCAACTCACGCCGCGGGCATCCGCTGTTCGACGATCCCGGCCCACCAGCTACACCCGGCGGGGATGGCCTCGTCGTTGAAGTTGTATTCGGGGTGATGCACCATTGCCGTGTCACCATTGCCGACGAGGATATAGGCACCGGGCCGTTCCTCCAGCATGAAGGCAAAATCCTCGCCGCCCATCACCAGCGGCGCGTCCCCGCAAGCCCCCGAGACATCGCGCGCCACGCCAGCGGCAAATTCGGTCTGCGCATCGGAGTTCACCATCACCGGATAGCCGCGATGATAGGTCACCTCGGCGGTGCCGCCAAAGGTCGTCGCGACACCCGCGCAGATCTCCTTTATCCGCTGCTCGGCCAGATCGCGCATTTCGGTGCTCATGGTGCGCACGGTGCCTTTCAGAAAGACCTTTTGCGGGATCACGTTGAACGCATTCGAGGACGTCTCGAACGAAGTGACCGACACCACAAGCTGATCGGTGGGATCGGCGTTGCGACTGACGATGGTCTGCAGGGCCAGAATCAGTTTCGAGGCCATCACGGTGCTGTCCACCGTGGTCTGCGGCTTGGCCGCATGGCCGCCCCTGCCCTCGAGCGTGATTTCAAACTGGTCGGTGGCGGCAAAGAACGCACCGGGGCGGATGGCAAAGCTGCCCACCGGCTGGCCCGGCCAATTGTGCATGCCATAGACCTCCTGAATGCCCCAGCGGTCCATCATGCCGTCCTCGCACATCTCGCGACCACCACCGCCGCCCTCTTCGGCGGGCTGGAAGATGATCACGGCGGTGCCGTCGAAATTGCGGGTCTCGGCCAGATATTTCGCGGCCCCCAGCAACATGGCGGTATGCCCGTCATGGCCGCAGGCATGCATCGCGCCCGGCGTTTTCGAGGCATATTCCAGCCCCGTCGCCTCATGGATCGGCAGCGCATCCATGTCGGCGCGCAAGCCGATCACCTTGCCCGCGCTGTCGGTTTTGCCCTTGATAACGCCAACAACACCGGTGCGACCAATGCCAGTGACAACCTCGTCACAGCCGAACGCCCGCAGCTTGTCGGCCACCAGCGCGCTGGTGCGATGGGTCTCGAACAGAATCTCGGGGTTCTCGTGAATGTCGCGCCGCCACGCGGTGATTTCATCCTGCAGTTCCGCAAAGCGGTTCTTGACTGGCATCTCTTGCTCCTCCGTTTGCGATCCGCAGACCGGCACTTCTTGTCCCACATACATATAGGCCCCGGCCCGCTGTTCCAGAGCGAAACGCGGCCAAAAACCTCAGAGAGCCGGCCCCGGAACCAGTGCCGACCCGTCGCGGAACCGCGACAGGCGGAACCGGCTCAGATCGTGACCCGGCGCGTCGCCTGTCACCAGATCGGCCATGATCCGCCCAAAGGCGGGGCCGATCCCGAATCCGTGCCCGCTCATTCCGGTGCAGATTGACAGACCCGGCAGCCCCCCGGCCCGGTCCACCACCGGTACCACATCGGGCATCGTGTCGATCATCCCGGCCCAGGCGGCAGCGGCCTGCACCGTGCCAAGCGAGGGAAAGAGCTGCCGGAACCTTTCCAATATCTGCCCGATCTTGCGGTGGTTCGGCGCGGGGTTCAACACGCGGCATTGCTCGAAGGGCGAGGTCTCGTCTCCCGCCCAGCGCCGCTTTGTTCCCCAGGCATCCGGGTAGTTGCGCGGGGCATATGGCAGATAGCGCCGTCCGAACGGGTCGGCGCGCAGTTGCGGCCAGAAGGCGCGCGCGGCGCGGAACGCATCCGGCCCGATCCAGAAATCATGCGCGTCCCCCTCGGCCAGCGAGTAGCCGCCATCGACGCGCCGCCGCAATGCAATCGCGCCAAAATCTGCCCCACCCGCATGGATATCCGGAACCGGGGTTGTGGCGACAACCGTGGCGCGCACCGAAAGCTGTGGGATATCAATCCCATGCCGCCGCAGAAACAGGTTCGACCAGGCCCCGCCCGCCATCACGACATCGCGTGTTGCGATCCGCCCGGCCTCACTCACGACACCGGCGATGCGCCCGGCTTCCACGTCCAGCAGCCGCGCCGCGCAGTTTTCACGGATCACCGCGCCTGCCGCCACCGCCGCCCGTGCCAGCGCTGGGACCGCCGCCCAAGGCTCTGCCCGCATGTCCGACGGCGTGTGCATTGCGCCGGGCCAGCGACCTTGTGCCTGCGGGACCAGATCGGCCAGTTCGGCCCCGTTCAGCATCCGCGTATCGACGCCGTTCTCGCGTGCATGGGGCAGCCACGCCTCGAATCCGGCCAGTTCCTTGTCAGAGCGCGCCACATAGGTCAGCCCGCAAGGGCGCAGGCCCAGATCTTCAGCCAACTCCGCCTGCAATTGATGCCAGATCCGGTTGGCCTCGACCATGATTGGCAACTCGGCGGGATCGCGACCCATCTGACGCACCCAGCCCCAGTTGCGCGCCGATTGTTCACCCGCGATACGCCCCTTTTCCAGCAGCACCGGGCGCAGGCCTTTCTGTGCGAGGAAATAGGCGGTCATCACCCCGATGATGCCGCCGCCAATGATGACGACGGGCGCGCTTGAGGGCAGCGCCGCGTCATGCTCGACCGGCGACGCGCCAGTGATCGGAATGCCCTTCATCCCGACAGATGATCCAGCAGGGCGGCCATGAAATCCTGCCCGGCCTGAAACTGCTCGACCGACAGAAACTCGTTTGCCTGATGCGCCTGTTCGATGTCGCCGGGGCCGCAGATGATGACGGAATACCCCGCATCCTGAAACTGCCCGGCCTCGGTGCCGTAGCTGACCACATGGGTGCCATTGTCACCCGTCAGCACACGCGCCAGAGCCTCTGCCCGACCCTGCTCTTCGGGGACCAGACCGGAGACCTGGAAGGCGTCGCTGATCTCGATCCGCGCATCGGGGTGTACCGCCTGCATCTCGGCCTCGACCTCAGCCGCGAACGCCCGGAACTCGGCCTTCCAGCCGTCCAGCGAGACACCCGGCAGGGTGCGGCATTCGATGAGGAACCGGCAATCCTTGGCGGTGATGTTGCTGGCGGTGCCGCCTTCGATCGTGCCCACATGCTGGGTGGTCCAGGGCGGATCAAAGAGCGCCGCGACCTCGTCGCGCGAGGCCGCGCGGTTCAGCCGGTTGCGCTGATTGGCCCAGTCGATCAGCCGCGCCGCCTCATGCACCGCGCTCACGCCCATATGCAGCAGGGAACTGTGCACCTCGAACCCGTGCACATGCACGTTCAGCCCGACATCGCCCTTATGCCCGGTCACCACCTGCATCATCGAAGGCTCGCCCACGATAACCACCCGCCCCTTGGGCAGGACAGGTTCCATCGCCCGGATCAGATGCGGCGCGCCGAAGCAGCCGATCTCTTCGTCATAGCTCAGCGCCAGTTGCAGCGGTGTGGTCAGATCACGCCCCTGCGCCTCGACCAGGGCCCAGATCGCCAGCGCGTCAAACCCTTTCATGTCGCAGGTGCCGCGCCCGTAGAACCGGCCCTCGGCCTCGATCACCTCATACGGATCAGTCTCCCATGCCTGCCCGTCCACCGGCACCACATCCGTATGGCCCGAGAGCACCACAGCCCCCTCCTGCCACGGCCCCGCATGGGCAAAAAGCGCCGCCTTTTCAGGCTGGCCCGGCGCTTCCATCCGATGCGCGGTCACGCCATGGGTGGTCAGATAATCCTCGACCCAATCGATCAGCGGCAGGTTCGAATCGCGGCTGACAGTTGGAAAAGACACCAGCTTTTCCATCAGCGCGCGCGGAGACAGTTTCTCGGTCATGTAGCGCCTCTTGGCAATTCGGTCCGAGGGGGTGTGCGCACGCTAAGTCGCCGGGCTTGCCGCTGTCAAACCGATTGCGCCCTATTGCGCGCGCGGGCGCAGCGCACCGGCCAGCAGCACGATCACAATCGCCAGTGGCACCAGCACCGCCAGCGCCAGCCGCAGCGAGGCCAGATGCGCCAGAAACCCGATCACCGGCGGCCCGATCAGCAACCCGCCATAACCCAGCGTCGCCACACTGGCGATCCCCTGGCCTTGCGGCACGTGCGGATCATTGGCCGCGCGGGTGAAGGCGAGCGGCATGACCACCGCGTATCCCACCCCCATCAACCCAAGCCCCGCCAGGGCGGTCGACGGGGTACTGCCGACAACAACCGCCAATGCCCCGGCGGTGGCAAATGCCCCGCCCAACCGCGCCGCAAGGACCGGGCCCAGCGCGCCAATCACCCAGCCACCCACAAAGCGCACCGCCACCATTGCCACCGAAAACACCGCATAGCCCAATGTCGAAACGCTCTCTGCCGCGCCGATGCTGTCGCGCAGGTAAATCGCGCTCCAATCCGCGACCGCGCCCTCACCCATGGCGCCGCAAAAGGCGGTAAGCCCGACCAGCACAAGAACCCCGGTCGGAAAAGCAAAGACCTTGCCGCGCGACAGGTCCGAGCGCTGCGAAGCCCACCCAATGCGCGCCACTGCAAGCGTCAAGACGGCGACGATGACCGCTGCCACCAGAAAATGCACAAGCACCGACATTTGCGCCTGAACCGCCGCAAACCCGCTAAGCGCGCCCAGCCCGGCGCCGAGGCTCCACATGGCGTGGAACGATGACATCGCCGCCTTTTTGTAGTCCCGGTCAACTTCCGCGCCCCAGGCATTCATCGCCACATCCATCGATCCGTGACAGGCCCCGAACAGAAAGAGCGCAAAACACAGGAACGCGAAACCGCCCGCCATACCCAACAGGATCAGGCTGAGCGCATAGAGCACGCCCACAACCAGCGTGATCCCATAGGCGCCGAAGCGGTCGACCAACCTCCCGGTGATCGGAAAGGAACACACCGCGCCCGCCGCCAGAAACAACAACGCCAGCCCCAGGGTTTCATGCGATAGCCTCAACGCATCGCTCATCGCCGGGATGCGCGATGCCCAGATGCCGAAATAGGCACCGTTGAGGACAAACATCGACGCAACTGCGCACCATGCCCTTGGAAAGCCCACCATGTGACGACCTTTATCCGAAAGGGCCAACGGCCCGATCAGTGACACTTAGCGGCGAAAGCACGGCCTGAACAGGCGATCATTCCAGATGTTTGCGGATGCGCTTCACCATCAACCAGACCGCCGCAATCACCGGCAGGGTCACCCCGGCGGTGAGCGTGGTCTTGGAGAGGCCCAGCTTGGTCAGCGGTCCCAGCAGATAGACCGCCAGCGACACCGCGTAATAGCTGATGGCCACCACCGACAGCCCCTCGACCGTGTGTTGCAGGCGCAGCGCCAGATCAGCGCGGCGGTCCATGCTTTCCAGCAGTTCCTGATTCTGGGCGCTGCGTTGTACATCCACCCGTGTCCGCAACAGCTCACCGGCGCGCATCGCCCGGTCCGACAGGCTTTGCAACCGCCGCTGCGTCGACTTGACGGTGCGCATGGCCGGGTCATAGCGGCGAAGCATGAAATCCGACAGGGTCTGGCGGCCCAGAAATCTTTCCTCACGCAAGAGCTGGATGCGCTGGTTCACGATGGCCTCATAGGCCCCGGTCGCACCGAACCGGAACGAGGCGCGCGCGGACATCGTCTCAAGCTCTGCTGCAGTGGCCAGCAGTTTCGGCAGCGTTTCCTCGGCCGAGGCCGCCTCATCGGTCATCTCTGCGGTCAGGTCGGTCAGTTCCGCGTCCAGTTCGCCCAGCCGTGCACCCAACTTGCGGGCCGCAGCAAAGCCCAGCATCGACATCGCCTTGTAGGTCTCGATCTCGCACAGGCGCTGTACGATCCGGCCCACCCGCCGCTCGCCGGTTCCGTCAGACACAAACACCGCGAGCCGCACATGACCAGCCGGATCGATCCGGAAATCCCCGGCCAGCACCGCCGCATCGTCCAGCACATGCGCAACCGCAAGGCTTTCCGGCACGAACCAGTCGCGCAGCGCGGCGATGATCTTGGGCATGTCGGGGCGGCGCATGACCCGCAGAGCGATTGAGGTGATCCGCTGTCCGGGCGCACTCTCCAGCCAGTCCGGCGGGAACACCTCGAAATCCGCCGGATCGAAGGGGCGGCTGCTGACCCCGTCCGAAAAGGCAGTATAGGCCACGAATTCGGTATGCTGCTCCCATTTCAGATGATGTCGCCCCAGGGTACCCGAAAAATGCGTGGCACCGGGGTGCGGATGCTGCGTTCCGTGCCGGTCGAGCAAATCAAGAAGATGTGCCCGCGCCTCTTCCCGTACCGCGTTATTCGCCCCATCGGGATGTTTGATGGCCAGATAAACCGCCGTGCCCGGCGCGGTGGCGACCGGAAACGGACGCGCATGCAGCTCATTTGCGATCGCGTAACGCAGCGGGTGGTCGTGAATGGGTGGCATGTCGGGCTCCGATTGATCCGCCCCACTATAGTCACTCCAATTTTGGTATCAAATGTCTTTTTATTTCAATATGTTATCAGAATACCGCCGTATACACCCAGAACCACCCGTGACCCCCCCTTCAATTGGCCAGAAATATCCCGGGGGTGAGGCCGAAGGCCGAGGGGGCAAAGCCCCCTGACACAAACAAAAAAAGAAAAGGGCGCCCGCAGGCGCCCTTTGCAATTGGATCAGACCCGTGCTCACTCGATCATCGGCAGCAGCTTGTCCAGCGAAGCCTTGGCGTCGCCATAGAACATGCGGGTGTTTTCCTTGAAGAACAGCGGGTTCTCGATGCCCGAATAGCCGGTGCCCTGACCGCGCTTGGACACAAAGACCTGCTTGGCCTTCCAGCATTCCAGAACCGGCATACCGGCGATGGGGCTGTTGGGATCGTCCTGTGCGGCCGGGTTCACGATGTCATTGGACCCGATCACGATAGCCACATCCGTCTCCGGGAAGTCATCGTTGATCTCGTCCATCTCCATCACGATGTCATAAGGCACCTTGGCCTCGGCCAGCAGCACGTTCATGTGGCCGGGCAGACGGCCCGCCACCGGGTGGATGGCGAAACGCACGTTCTTGCCCGCCGCGCGCAGCTTGCGCACCAGCTCGCTGACAGATTGCTGCGCCTGCGCCACCGCCATGCCGTAGCCGGGGATGATGATGACACTGTCGGCATCGTTCAGCGCCGCTGCCACACCGTCGGCCTCGATGGCGATCTGCTCGCCCTCGACCGCCATCTGCTCGCCCTGCGGTCCGCCGAAGCCACCGAGGATGACGCTGACAAAGTGACGGTTCATCGCCTTGCACATGATGTAGGACAGGATCGCACCCGAGGAACCCACCAGCGCACCGACCACGATCAGCAGATCGTTGCCCAACGAGAAGCCGATCGCCGCAGCCGCCCAACCCGAGTAGCTGTTCAGCATCGACACAACCACCGGCATGTCAGCCCCGCCGATGCCCATGATCAGGTGGTAGCCGATAAAGAGCGCCGCCAGCGTCATCAGGAACAGCGGGAAGAAGCCGCCCGAGCTGGTGTACCAGATCAGACAGATGAACGAGAGCGCCGCAGCACCCGCATTCAGCATATGCCCGCCCGGCAGCTTGGTCGCCGCAGAGGTGACCTTGCCTGCCAGCTTGCCATACGCGACGACAGACCCGGTGAAGGTGATCGCCCCGATAAAGACACCCAGGAACAGTTCCACATGAAGGATCGCAAGCTCGGCGCCGGTCTTCTTGGCGATCAGCTTGGCAAAGGCACCCAGATCCGACAGATCCGCGTCCTTGGCCGAGTCGACGATCGCCATCACCTCGGCGACGTTCTTGATCTCGAAGTGGGCGTTGAAGCCGACAAAAACCGCAGCCAGACCGACCAGCGAGTGCATCGCCGCCACAAGCTGCGGCATCTCGGTCATCTGCACGCGCTGCGCCACATAGACACCGATGGCACCGCCACCCGCAATCAGCAGCAACGACAGCAACCACAGCCCCGAACCCGGACCGATCAGCGTGGCGAAAACCGCCAGCCCCATGCCCACGATCCCGTACCAGACCGCGCGCTTGGCGCTTTCCTGACCGCTGAGACCACCCAAGGACAGGATGAAGAGAACAGCCGCAACAACGTAGGCGGCAGTGGTAAAGCCAAATTCCATCTCTCGGCCCCCCTTAGGATTTCTGGAACATGGCGAGCATGCGCCGTGTGACGAGGAAACCGCCGAAGATGTTGATCCCGGCCATGAAGACCGACAGACCAGCCAGCAGGATCACCAGGAAACTGCCCGATCCGATCTGCATCAGCGCCCCCAAAATGATGATCGACGAGATCGCGTTGGTCACCGCCATCAGCGGCGTGTGCAGGCTGTGCGCCACACCCCAGATCACCTGGAAACCAACAAAGACCGCCAGCACGAACACGATGAAATGCTGCATGAAGCTGGCAGGTGCGATAAGCCCGACCAACAGCGTCAGCACACCGCCAACCGCCAACAGCGTGACTTGGCTCTTGGTCTGGGCCTTGAACTCGGCCGCCTCCTTGGCGCGCTTTTCTTCCGGGGTCAGTTCCTTGACCTCGGGTTTCTTCTGCACCGCGATCGCCTGCACTTTGGGCGGTGGCGGCGGAAAGGTGATCTCGCCCTGATGGGTCACGGTTGCCCCGCGGATCACGTCGTCTTCCATGTCATGGTTGATCTGACCGTCCTTTTCGGGCGTCAGATCGGTCATCATGTGACGGATGTTGGTGGCATAGAGCGTCGAGGACTGTGCCGCCATCCGGCTGGGGAAGTCGGTATAACCGATGATGGTCACGCCATTGTCGGTCACGATCTTCTTGTCGGCCACGGTCAGCTTGCAGTTGCCGCCCTTTTCCGCCGCCAGATCGACGATCACCGAACCCGGCTTCATCATCTCGACCATATCCTTGGTCCAGAGCTCGGGCGCTTCGCGGTTGGGGATCAGCGCCGTGGTGATGACAATATCAACCTCGGGGGCCAGTTCACGGAACTTGGCCAGCTGCGCCTCGCGGAACTCGTCGGATTGCACCGAGGCATAGCCGCCGGTGGCCGCACCATCCTGCTGCTCGTCCTCGAAATCGAGATAGACGAACTCGGCGCCCATCGATTCGACCTGTTCGGCCACTTCGGGGCGTACGTCAAAGGCGAGCGTGATCGCACCCAGCGAAGTCGAGGTCCCGATCGCGGCCAGACCGGCAACGCCCGCGCCCACAACCAGAACCTTGGCGGGCGGTACTTTACCAGCCGCCGTCACCTGACCGGTGAAGAAGCGGCCAAAGTTGTTGCCCGCCTCGATCACCGCGCGGTAACCGGCGATATTGGCCATGGACGACAGGGCGTCCATCTTCTGGGCGCGCGAAATACGCGGCACCATTTCCATCGCGATGACATTGGCGCCCTTGGATTTGGCGGCCTCCATCCCCTCTTCGTTTCCGGCAGGATTGAAGAAGGAAATCAGCGTCTTGTCCTTGGTCAGGCGCTTGAGCTCGGTGGCATCGGGCTGGCGCACCTTGGCGATAATGTCAGACGCTTTCCAGAGCGCAGCGGCGGTCTTGAGGACCTCGACGCCTGCCTCTTCGTAAGTCGCATCCGAAAAACCGGCCGCCGCCCCCGCGCCGCTTTCGATGGCGCAGTCATAGCCCAGCTTTTGCAACTGACGCGCAGAGTCGGGCGTCATTGCAACGCGCGCCTCGCCGTCAAAAATCTCTTTTGGTGTGCCTATCTTCACCTGTCAGGCCCCCCTTTTGCTGTCTGCCACGGGTCGCAGATTGAAACGGTTTGCGGTGTCATGACCTATATTGCGCAACAAAATTTCGCAAGCGCAGCATTTGGATTGGCCGTGGGGTTACTTTTCTTCTACAGCCAGCGGCGCGTTTTGCGCTCGTACCGGGCGAAGTCGGCACGGAACGTGCGACGCAGCGTGTCTTCCTCGGGCAGGACAAAGCGCCGCTCAAGCAGCCAGACGAAAATCGGGATCAGCGGCAGCGACAAAACCGCGTCGAAACGCAGGATCAGACCGGTGAGAATCAGGGCATCGCCCAGATAGATCGGGTTACGCGACCGCGAGAAGATGCCGCTGGTGACCAGCGCCGAGGCGGTCCGGTGCGGAATCGGCGTGGTGCGATGCCGACGCAGTTCCATCAGGGCCAGCACCATCAGCAACAGCCCCGCGCCCACGCACAGCCCGCCCAGCAGATCGGCCCAGGCCCCGCCAAAACTGAACCGGAACGCCGCCCAGCGCGCCTGCGCCCAGGCGATCAATATGAACCCGACCAACCAGATCGGCGGGGTATCAAGCCATTTCATCGGACGTCCTCCGGGGTTTGCGCGCAATCTGCCACATCCTCTGGCCGGGCGCGCCAAGACGCAACGCCGCAGCACCCCTAATTCCTATCCGACAGGCAAGTCATCGTCGCGGAACCCGGCCACGTGGTGGTGGGCGACACGCTGTCGATCAAGCTCTACCAGGCGCTGGCCGCAACGGCGGGTCGCCCCGTCGGACCTCGGCAATTTTCCGACCGAACTCCACTTGGCGCGGGGCCTAC
>NZ_JAMFMB010000110.1 GCF_023502395.1 Ruegeria spongiae
GGACTAAGCCGCTGCCGCGGCATTGGCGCTTTTGGTGAATGTGGCGCGCTGCCGGTAAAGGGGCTCATTTTGCGATCTTCCTGACCTGTCTGACGATTGAGGTTTCTCAATCGTCAGACAGGAGGTTCCCATGACACAGGAGAAGATGAGCCCGCTGCGTGAACGGATGCTGGAAGACATGCGCATTCGCGGGATGGGTGATAAAGCCCGGAAGTCGCACATTCGAGCGATCAAGGATTTCGCCAAGTTTTTGGGGCATGCGCCGGACGTTGCAACGCCCGAAGAACTGCGCGCCCATCAATTGCACA
>NZ_JAMFMB010000111.1 GCF_023502395.1 Ruegeria spongiae
GTGCATCCCAGTCAGAATTGCTGATACTATTTGCTATCCGTGCAAGAGTAAGAGGCATAAGAGTTAGCGCCTCCAACTCTTCTGGAAGGCGGTTGGAGCCAGACGCATTTAGCAAGTAGTCCAGACCCTCAATGAACTGAGCTCTTGACGACATGGCAATCGAAACTGCGAGCTTGGGCCGGGCGGCGACCCGCCGAACAATTGAATTTTCGTGTTCGTGCGCCCGCGCTTCAGGATCGCCTTGGCTGTCGTCTGCGTAGTCCTCATCTTCGTCCAGAATGAACTCAACCTTTGGAAGCACCTTTC
>NZ_JAMFMB010000112.1 GCF_023502395.1 Ruegeria spongiae
GACTATCTGGGCTTTGATTTGGTGATGACCGACAACCTTCCAGAACCCAAAGTTTTGCTGGCGGATCGCGGCTATGATGCTGATCGTATTCGTAAAACCATGAATGAACGCAACATCCTGCCCCAAATCCCAATGCGCAAGACCCGCAAAATGCGCATTGGTGTAGATCATGGGTTATATCGGCTGAGAAACATGGTCGAACGGTGCTTCAACAAGCTCAAGAATGCCCGTCGTGTCGCTACTCGATATGATAAAACCGCTGAAAGCTATCTCGGGTTCATCGACATCACATCCATCAGGCTA
>NZ_JAMFMB010000113.1 GCF_023502395.1 Ruegeria spongiae
ACCGCGCCCTTGCCGGCGGTCTCGGCATCGGCCATGGCGACCAGGATGCGCTGCGCCTTGGTCACCTCGGCCTCGCTGGGGGACATGACCGCGTTGGCCAGCGCGATCTGGCTGGGGTGGATGGCCCATTTGCCCTCGCAGCCCAGCACGGCGGCCCGTTTGGCGGCGGCGCGATAGCCGTCGGGGTCCTGGAAATCTCCGAACGGGCCATCGATGGGCCGCAACCCGTTGGCGCGCGCCGCAACCACCATCCGGGCCAGCGCGTAATGCCACATGTCGCCCCAATGGGTGGCGCGC
>NZ_JAMFMB010000114.1 GCF_023502395.1 Ruegeria spongiae
AAAAGTAATAAAGGGAGCCATGTTGTTGATGGGTCGCGAACAAAATCAAAGTATTATGAGCGCAATGCGAACAGGGACCTTGTTGCATAGATCACAGAGCCACAGTATCTCCGGCGTTCACTCTGACGCGAGCGAGGTTCCGTTGCAATGTTTTCGGTTGTTCAGAAACCCGCTTTTGTGCCGATGGGTTAAGCCGCCAGTTCTGCGAACTGTAGAAATGGACAGAGTCCAGGCGTGAATTGGTCTTTGCGGATCATGTTGGCGACTTCGATTCCAGCGAGGG
>NZ_JAMFMB010000115.1 GCF_023502395.1 Ruegeria spongiae
TACAGCGGCGGATGTCTATGCGGTGGACATGCTGGTGACCCAGATCGAGGACGCCAAGGGTCTGAAAAAGCGGATCGGCTTCGAGCACATCATCGAAACCGCGCTTGGCATGCAGAACGTGCATGAGATCGCGCAGGCCTCGAAACGCAATGAAAGCCTGCATTTTGGGGTGGCCGATTACGCCGCCTCGACCCGCGCGCGCACCACCATCATCGGCGGGGTGAACCCGGATTACGCGGTGCTGACCGACGCGGATGCCGATGGCGC
>NZ_JAMFMB010000116.1 GCF_023502395.1 Ruegeria spongiae
CACGGCGGCGGATGTCTATGCGGTTGACATGCTGGTGACCCAGATTGAGGACGCCAAGGGGTTGAAAAAGCGGATCGGCTTCGAGCACATCATCGAAACCGCGCTTGGCATGCAGAACGTGCATGAGATCGCACAGGCCTCGAAACGCAATGAAAGCCTGCATTTTGGGGTGGCCGATTACGCCGCCTCGACCCGCGCGCGCACCACCATCATCGGCGGGGTGAACCCGGATTATTCCGTGCTGACCGACGCGGATGCCGATGGCGG
>NZ_JAMFMB010000117.1 GCF_023502395.1 Ruegeria spongiae
GGCTCTGGTGAACAGTCTGCCATCGGCTGACTGGCTGCTGGGAGATCGAGGCTATGACGCCGATTGGTTCCGCGAAGCCCTTAATGACAGGGGAATTAGGCCCTGCATCCCAGGTCGAAAATCACGCGACAAGCCTGTCCGATACGATAAGCGGCGCTACAAACGCAGAAACCGCATCGAGATCATGTTCGGACGACTGAAGGATTGGCGGCGCGTCGCCACCCGATACGACAGATGCCCGAAGGTCTTCCTGTCGGC
>NZ_JAMFMB010000118.1 GCF_023502395.1 Ruegeria spongiae
GTTGTTTTGCTGTGGTTTTTCTTTGTTAGTTGATTGAATTTGTTAAGTTATTATGGGTTTGTGGTGTATTTTTTGATTTTTTTGTATTTTGGGGTTGCGGTGTTTGGGGTCAGACCGTAAATACCCCTTCACCGGCGCCGCTGAGGGGCTGACAACGACACACCGGAGAGACGGTGGCATCATAAGAGCGAGGCAGGTGGGCGCGCCGAGGATTTGGCGCCGCGCGGCTGTTTCGGGTTTTGTG
>NZ_JAMFMB010000119.1 GCF_023502395.1 Ruegeria spongiae
GTCGCGGAAATTCGGACCAGTGGTTAAGGTGGATTGCATGAAGAAAGTGACGATCCAGAATGAAGAAACGAAAAAACCATTCTCCTGAATTCAAAGCGAAGGTTGCGCTTGAGGCAATCCGCGAAGAGATGACGCTG
This sequence comes from Ruegeria spongiae, assembly GCF_023502395.1. Lineage (GTDB taxonomy): Bacteria > Pseudomonadota > Alphaproteobacteria > Rhodobacterales > Rhodobacteraceae > Ruegeria_C > Ruegeria_C spongiae. The sequence goes on from NZ_JAMFMB010000119.1 coordinate 138, forward strand.
GCGGAATTATCCAAGAAATATGGTGTCCATCCGGCTCAGATTGGCACGTGGAAACGGGCAGCGATTGAGACCATGGCGATGGCTTTTACGCGCCGA
>NZ_JAMFMB010000012.1 GCF_023502395.1 Ruegeria spongiae
AGTTGCCTTTCACGCAGACCCTTGTAGATACGGTTGTATGTCGCATTGATCATTGTGATTGAGCCGCAAATACTCGCAACAATAGCTCCGAGATTGAGTGCCACATCTTGAATCGCACTGAGCTCAATGAACCCCGGTGAGGAATATTTGATCTTCTTAATCTCAGGCTGCCGCTTCCTGCCGACAATACGCTTTACGCCATAGTAAAAGTGGACGGTAGAGAACCCCCCTTTCCAAGGGTAGCGAGCCATTTGCGAAAGCAACCGACCTTGCGTGTCAAAGCCGAGGCTACTGTCTGCACGAAGGGCGACTAAAGCAAATGCCGCGTAATATGACTGTTCAAAGTTTTTTGAGAATTCACTCAGCTCGTCTAGCTTCCATCTCTTGTCCAATTTGACAAAATATGAGGCAGGATCAGAAAATTGTGTTTGCGGGTCAAACTTATAGTCACCTTCTGCCAATCCAATTTCCCTTCAATATCAGTAAATCTGGAACAATATTTAGATTAGCTTGTCAGGTTGCCAAAGGGTTTACAACCCGGGCGAACTTTCAACAGTTGGCAGGATTTGGTGCATAAGTCATAAAATGTGGGCCAATGGCCAGACCCGAGCAAAATCACGGCGCGGAAGTGGTGCTCAAATCCGGTGCGAATTTGCCCTGTCGTGGTCGATACTTTCAAACTTTGCAAAGTCCGTGCCCTGCGCAAAGCGGGAGCCCGGTATATTGCGAAGGCTATGACGAAACAATGCAAGCCTGACAGTCACCCAACCCGCTGTGCCCCCTGTATCAGAGTCGCGCCGGTGACCCAAAAACAAAAAGGGCGTCACGAGTGACGCCCTTCGGAATGTCTAAATCAACCTTTTTGCCCGGCAAGGCAGGCTTGGGTGGTCTCACCCGCCCAGTTTCTGCGCCACCAACTGGTTCACCGCCTTGGGGTTGGCCTTGCCGCCGGTGGCTTTCATCACCTGACCCACGAACCAGCCCGCCAGTTTCGGGTTCACCTTGGCCTTTTCCACCTGCGCCGGGTTGGCGGCGATGATTTCGTCCAGGGCGGCCTCGATGGCGCCGGTATCCGTCACCTGCTTCATGCCGCGCGCGTCTACGATTTCAGCGGGGTCGCCGCCTGTCGTATAGACGATCTCGAAGAGATCCTTGGCGATCTTGCCCGAGATCGCATCCGAGGCGATCAGGTCGATGATCCCGCCCAGCTGCGTGGGCGAAACCGGCGAGTCGGTGATCTCGTGGTCTTCTTTCTTGAGCCGCCCGAACAGCTCGTTGATGACCCAGTTCGCGGCCAGCTTGCCGTTGCGCCCCTGTGCCACCTCTTCGAAATAGGCCGCCGATTCCACCTCGGCCGTCAGCACCGAGGCGTCGTAATCGGTCAGGCCGAAATCCGCGATAAAGCGCGCTTTCTTCTCGTCCGGCAGTTCCGGCAGCCCGGCGGCGATGTCATCGACCCAGGCCTGTTCGATCTCCAGCGGCAAAAGATCGGGGTCGGGGAAGTAGCGGTAATCATGCGCCTCTTCCTTGGAGCGCATCGAGCGCGTCTCACCCTTGTCGGGATCGTACAGGCGCGTTTCCTGATCCACCGTGCCGCCACCTTCAACGATGGCGATCTGGCGGCGGGCCTCGACCTCGATGGCTTGCTGGATGAAGCGCATGGAGTTCATGTTCTTGATCTCGCACCGCGTGCCGAGATAGTCGAAATCCTGGGTTTCCTGATATTTCTCATAAGCGCCCGGCAGGCAAATCGAGACGTTAACGTCCGCCCGCAGGTTGCCGTTCTGCATGTTGCCATCACACGTTCCCAGATAGCGCATGATCTGGCGGATCTTGGCGATATAGGCGGCGGCCTCTTCGGGGCCGCGAATGTCGGGGCGGGAGACGATCTCCATCAGGCAGACACCGGTGCGGTTGAGATCGACAAAGGACATGTTCGGGTCCATGTCGTGGATCGACTTACCCGCGTCCTGCTCCATGTGGATGCGTTCGATCCGCACCAGTCGGGCCGTGCCGTCGCCCATCTCGACCAGCACTTCGCCTTCGCCCACGATCGGGTGGTAGAGCTGGCTGATCTGATAGCCCTGCGGCAGGTCGGGGTAGAAGTAGTTCTTGCGGTCAAAGGCGGACTTCAGGTTGATATCGGCCTTCAGCCCCAACCCGGTGCGCACCGCCTGTTCGATACAATATTCGTTGATCACCGGCAGCATGCCCGGCATCGCCGCATCCACGAAGGCCACGTTCGAGTTCGGTTCCGCGCCGAACTGCGTCGAGGCGCCCGAGAACAGCTTGGCATTGGATGAGACCTGCGCATGCACCTCTATCCCGATCACCAGTTCCCAATCGTGCTTGGCTCCGGCAATGGTTTTGACTTTGGGCGTGTCGTAGGTCAGGTCCAGCATGGGGGCGCCTCATGTCCGTATCAGGTTCGACCCGCCTTCTAGGCCCGGCTCGGGTCGTGGGCAAGAGGCAATGCAGTGCGCGGCGGCTTCAGAGCGCCTCCAGCCGCAGCCCGTCAGGGGTGAAGGTGACCCGCTGGCCCTGACGGATTTCATCGGCAAACAGCGCTGAAAGGCAGCGCAGCGCATCCGCCCGCCCGCGCGAGGCGAACTGACGGGACGAGCGCACATGCAGATTGTTGACGAACCGATCCGAGGCATGGGCCCAGATCAGCGGGTGGATCTCGGTCAGGTGGTCGCGGATCAGCCAGTCGGCGGCGGCCGCGATCCGGGCGCGATTATCGCGACCCGGATCGTTCCCACCGGCCCCACCGGGCAGAGCAACACAGCAAAAGGCGGTCAGCAGATTGACCATCTCCTGATCGGGGCGGGCGCGCAGGATATCGCGCAGCCCGTCGAGAAAAAAGGGCACATCCACTCGCGCACAGGCCCCGGCATCCAGCACGATGGCGTCGAAATAGACCCAGGCATAGCCGCCGGCCCCCCACATGAACTGGGTGCGGACGGCGGTCCGGCGGGCCTCAAGTTCCAGCGCGCCGTAGCTGCCGAACCAGCGCGGCAGCATGTGATTGCCCAGCGCCCGCATATGGCGCGGGTTTTCCGGTGCCAGATCGATCAGCGTCTCATACTCGTCAGCGACGGCCAGGGCGCCATCGCTGCCGCCCGCGCGCGCGGCACAACCGGCTGCCAGCAGGGCCGGGCTTTGCAGGGTTGCGCCGCACTGGCGTGACAGCAGCGTTCGGGCGCGGTCGAAATGGGCGTTGGCGCGCCTTTCATGCCGGGGCGGGGTTGCCTCGGGCCAGCCCTGGCCGCGCCAGGCCCAGCCCAGATCGATATGGGTGAGCGCCACCACCAGCGCGATCATCGGGTCGCCCTGATGGTCCTGCAAGGCGGCCTCAAACCCCATCACGCCGTCCAGCAGCAGGTTTTCATCATCCGCGCTCTCCGAGGTCAACGCTTGCTCGACGCTCTCGACCACATCGGCGCGGGCCCCGAACGCCAGCAGGTCGACCGAGGGCAACCCGCCTTGCGTGCTGTCGCGCTGCGCCTCGGCCTGTCGCATCGCATGTGCCAGATCACCCCAGCGCTCTTGACGCACCAGAAACCGGCCGCGTTCCCGGATCAGGTCAGCCTCGCATTCTTCCAGCGCGCGCTCGTTCACGGGGATGTTCAGCCGGTCCTCGGCGACGAGCGCAGCGGGCACGCTCAGCCGTCTGACACGCGGGGATTTGGGCGCTTGTGCCTGCCGTCGCGGCGCCAGCGATCTCAGCCGATTTGCGATCGGTGCAATTCGTTTCAACATTCTCTGTCCTGCTCGCGTCTTTTTGTTCCTGACGCTGAATCTGCGCAGGGTTTGAGGCACAAACGTGGCCCGGAAGCGACCGAGAGGGACAGGTTTTGGGGTAATCTAAGGGTGCCGTTCCGGCATCCGCATCAATCCGTCAAAAGATCGCGAAATGATGCCGTTCCACGTGCAATCCGGCATGCTTCAGGCGGGCTTCGAAATCGCGATGCGGCGGCAGGCACTCATGGGGCAGGCGCAGTTTGCGGTCACTTTGCAGGATCAGCGTGACCCGCACCGACAGGTCCCAGCGGGTATCAAATCGCACGGTCTTGATGTCACCAAGGGCCATGTCGCGGCTGAGCGTGCCGGTGAACCAGCGCAACTCCTGCGCGGTCAGGCTCAGCCCCGCGCGCCGGTCGGTCAGGAATTCGTAAACCGCAGGCAAGGTGCAGAGCACGGCAAGAGCCGCGATCCACCAGACCAGGTCGATGGTAATCAGCCCCACCAGCAGCAGGGCGTAGACCGCGCCCAGAATGATCAGCGCGCGCCAACTGCGGCTGCGGTGATGATATTGGAACGCCTCCATCACCGCCCGCCCGTGACATCCAGCGTGGTGCCGGTGATGTAAGAGGCCTTGTCCGAGAGCAGAAACAGGATCGCCTCGGCCACATCCGTGACCGTGCCCGCGCGTTTGAGCGGCAGTGAGCCGCCGATCCGGTGCGCGCGGTCGGGGTCGCCACCCTTGGCGTGGATCTCGGTGTCGATAAAGCCGGGTCGCACCGCGTTGATGCGGATGCGCTCGCCAGCCATCTCGTCGGCAAAGCCCTTGGTAAAGGTGTCGATGGCGGCCTTGGAGGCGGCGTAATCGACATATTCATTGGCCGAGCCCAGCCGCGCCGCGCCCGAGGACAGGTTGACCACTGCGCCGCCCCGGCCACCGGCCTGCATGCGTTTGACCGCTTCGCTGGCCACCAGGATCGCGCCGATCACGTTCACATCGAAGATGCGCCGCAGCCTTGCGTGGGTCACCTCGGTCATGCGGATATGCAGATCGACGATGCCCGCGTTGTTCACCAGCGCGTCGAGCTGCGGAAAGGCCGCATCGAGCGTGGCGAATATCTGTTCGATCTGCACCGGGTCACTGACATCGCCGGGGCAGAGCACCACCGTTGCACCCGCAGCGCGCGCCGCTTTGGCAACCGCCTCGGCGCTTTCATGATCCTGCCGGTAGTTCAGGGCCAGATCATAGCCCCGCATGGCGGCCAGCCGCGCGGTTTCGGCCCCGATCCCGGCGCTGGCCCCGGTGATGAGCAGCGTGCGGCGCATCGCTCAGGCGTCCAGAATGCGGCTGACCATCTCGGTCGTGTCGCGGGACAACTCGGGCGTGGCCGCGATGCGTTCAAGCTGTGCCCGGATCAGCGCCTGCCGGTCGGCATCATAGCGTTTCCAGGTCTGGAAGGCCGAACACATCCGCGCCGTGGTCTGCGGGTTCACCGGATCAAGCCGGATCAGCCAATCCGCCAGCAGCGCATAAGATGTGCCATCGCCATGGTGAAAGCCTGCATGGTTCATCGCCAGCGGCCCCAGGACCGAACGGAACCGGTTCGGCGTCTTCCAATGGAAGTCGGGATGCCCGGTCAGCTTTTGCGCCACCGCGCAGGTTTGGTCGGGTTCGGCCAGCGAGACCTGCAGGCCGAACCATTTGTCGATCACCAGCCGGTCGGCCTGCCATTGGTCATAAAACGCCGCGAGTTCCTCTTGCCCCTTGCCCGCCCGCAGCAACGCACCCAGCGAAGAAAGCTGCAGGGTCATATTGTCGGATTTGGCGTATTCGCTGGCGGCAAGCTCTCCGCCATCAAGTCGGGTGGTCATCGAGAGCACCACGCTGCCCAGCGACCGTTTGCCCGACTGTTCGGCATCGGGGCGGTAGCTGGCATCGACGCGCATCTGGCTGTGCAGCCGCGGCAGCAGGTCCTGCGCGTGCTGCGCCATTGCCTGTTTCAGCGTCTCGCTTGCCCGCCAGATCGCCATCGGGTCGGGGATGAGGCCGCGATCGGCCAAGACACCTGCCAATTCCGATTGCGTCGGCAGCCCCGCCATCAGCGCGCGATAGGCCGGGTCAAGATCATCGTTTCGCAATACGCTGAGGACGCCGTCCAGATAATCACCCCCCGGTGTTTTACCATCGGTGATCATGCCGATCAGTGTCTCTGTGGCCAGCACCCGAGCCGCGCTCCAGCGGTTGAAAGGATCGGTGTCATGGGCCAGCAGAAAGGCCTGCGCATCGCGGCTGACACCATGCTCCAGAATGACCGGGGCGGAAAACTCGCGCAGGATCGAGGCGGTGGGTTTCGCGGCGAGACCGTCAAAACGGAATGTCTGGCGGGCCTCGGTCAGTTCCAGCGTCTGCGTCTCGCGCACCTCATCGCCATCGGGGCCGAGCAGGCCGACCGCGACGGGGATATGCATCGGCTGCTTGTCCACCTGACCGGGCGAGTCGGGAAGGCTCTGCGAGAGTGTGAGGGAATAGGTGCCATCCCCCCAATCCTCTTCGACCTTCACGCGCGGGGTGCCCGCCTGCGAATACCAGAGCTTGAACTGGCTCAACTCGCGACCGGTCACATCCTCGAACACTTTCAGCCAGTCTTCGATGGTGCAGGCCTGCCCGTCATGGCGCGCGAAATAGAGATCCAGCGCCTCGGCATAAGCCTGATCGCCCACCAGCCGTTTGAGCATGCCGATCACTTCGGCGCCTTTTTCATAAACGGTGGCGGTGTAGAAATTGTTGATCTCCTGAAAGCTCTCGGGGCGGACCGGGTGGGCGAGGGGGCCGTTATCCTCGGGGAACTGCCGCGCGCGCAGGTCGATCACATCGCCGATCCGTTTCACCGGCGCGCTGCGCACATCCGATGTGAACTGCGCGTCGCGGAAGACCGTCAGCCCCTCTTTCAGGCAGAGCTGGAACCAGTCGCGGCAGGTGATGCGGTTGCCGGTCCAGTTGTGGAAATACTCATGCGCGATGATCGCCTCGATCCGTTCGAAATTGGCATCCGTCGCGGTCTCCGGGCTGGCCAGAACGGCGGAGGAGTTGAAGACGTTCAGCCCCTTGTTTTCCATCGCGCCCATGTTGAAATCGTCCACGGCGACGATGTTGAACACATCGAGGTCATACTCGCGGCCATAGACATCCTCATCCCATTTCATCGAGCGTTTCAGCGCGTCCATGCCAAAGGCGCATTTGCCCTCATCGCCGGGGCGGACATAAAGGTTCAGGTCCACCTCGCGCCCCGAGACGGTGGTGAAGTGATCGGAATGAGCCACCAGATCGCCCGCCACCAGCGCAAAGAGATAGGCAGGCTTGGGCCAGGGGTCGTGCCATTCAGCAAAGCCCTCGCCGCTGTCGGTCGGGTTGCCATTGGACAAGAGGACCGGAAGATCGCCGTTCACCCGTACGGTGAAGGTGGACATCACATCGGGGCGGTCGGGGTAATAGGTGATCTTGCGGAACCCTTCGGCCTCGCATTGGGTGCAATACATGCCGTTGGACATGTATAGCCCTTCGAGGGCTGTGTTGTTTGCCGGGTCGATCTCGACCTCGGCCTCGAAGGTGAACGCACCATCAGGAACATCGCAGGTGAGGCCGGTTTCGGTCAGGGTCGGCGTGATTTCCTGGCCGTCGATAGCGGCGCGGATCAGCTTCAGTTGCTCGCCATGCAGGAAGAAGTCGGGGTGTTCAGCATCCGGTTTCGCGGCGAAACGGATTCGGCTGGTCACCCGGGTGGCGTTCGGAGCAAGATCAAAGATCAGGTTAACCTCGCGCACGTCAAAGCCGAATGGCGCATAGTCCTTGAGGTAGATTGTCTGAGGTGCTGCGTCTCGCATGGCGCGTTCGCCCTTCTTTCTGGTTTTCGTTGGCGCCATTGTGGCGGGCGGTCTCAAAGTGACCGCACGTCATGCGCGACTATAGTGCAAAACAATCCATTCAGAATTGATCTCTTCAGCAGAAGTTTGTCAGAACTCACCCCGACACGCTTTTGTGTCGAACAAATAGCGCTCTGGGATTGCGATGATCAAGGGCGCGCAAATGAAAACCGGCGACAGGAATAGAATGACGCCGGAACGAAGGGTTACAAATGGTACTGAACAAATTGAAACATCTGGCGCTGGTCGGTGCGTTGGTGCTGTCCGGGTGTGTGTCGCCGGATGTGGTGCAGCGCAACAACATCGGCGACACCAAGTTGAGCTGCGATGAAATTCACAATCAGATCGCGCAACTGGACGCGATCCGGGCGGAGGCGCGCAAGGGCCAAACGGTCTCGGGCCAGAATGTCGCGGCCGCCTTGCTGTTCTGGCCTGCGGTTATCGGCAATTATTCCAACGCGAGCGAAGCTCTGAAAGCGGCTGATGCGCGGCACGAAGTTCTGGTGTCGCTGAGCCGCAAACGGGGCTGTTAAGCGCCGCGTGCACAAACGCCACCGATCCGCCTTGGGGAGGTTGGATCGGTGCCGGACCTTCTGAATGCCAGAATAAGACGACTTTCTTTACACGTGTTGCCTATCGGAAACTTATTCCTTAGATCAAAGCGGCCAGAAAACATGACCAATCGGAGGGCAGAATGGGCGCGCGGATTGAAAAGCAGGGGCTACAGGTTGCGGCTGAATATGCGGATTTCATCGAGCGGCAGGCCCTGCCCGGGACCGGTGTGTCGCCGGATGATTTCTGGGCGGGGCTCAGCCGGCTGGCACATGACTTCGGTCCGGAAAACCGTGCCTTGCTGCAAAAGCGTGAGGATATCCAGCAGCAGATCGATGCCTGGCATGTCGCCCATCGCGACGCCCCCCACGATGCCGAGGCTTATAAGGCCTTTCTGACAGAGATTGGCTATCTGGTGCCCGAAGGCGCGGATTTCGAGATTGATACGGTCAATGTCGATCCCGAGATCGCGCTTGTGCCGGGACCGCAACTGGTGGTGCCGATCACCAACGCCCGCTATGCGCTGAATGCGGCGAATGCGCGGTGGGGATCGCTTTATGACGGGTATTACGGCACCGATGCGATGGGCTCTGCCCCGCCTTCGGGTGGCTATGACCGGGGCCGGGGCGCGCGGGTTGTGGCGCGGGCGCGGGTGTTTCTGGACGAGGCGTTTCCGATTTCCGGCACCAGCCACGCAGATGTGCGGCGCTACCATGTGAAGGGTGGCGCGCTGCTGATCGACGATCAGCCGCTTCTGCAGCCCGAGAAATTCGCCGGTTTTCGCGGTAACCCCAAAGCCCCGGATGCGGTGCTGCTGCGTAACAATGGTCTGCATGTGGAACTGGTTTTCGACCGCGCCCATGCCATCGGCAGCCGCGATCAGGCCGGGCTGGCGGATGTGCGGCTGGAAAGCGCGATGTCGGCGATCATGGATTGTGAAGACTCCGTCGCCTGCGTCGACGCCGAGGACAAGGTGCTGGCCTATTCCAACTGGCTGGGGCTGATGAAGGGCGATCTGGAGGCCACTTTCCAGAAAGGCGGCAAGACCGTCAGCCGGGCGCTGAATGCGGATCGCGACTTCATAGGCCCCGATGGCGCTCCTGTGGTGCTGAAGGGCCGCGCACTGCTCTGGGTGCGCAATGTCGGGCATCTGATGACCAACCCGGCGGTGCTGGATCGCGACTGCAATGAGATCTTCGAAGGGCTGATGGATGGGCTGACCACCACTCTGATCGCCATGCACGACCTGCAGCGCGAGAGCGGCAATTCAGTGCATGGCTCGGTCTATATCGTGAAGCCCAAGATGCACGGGCCGGACGAGGTCGCGTTCACTGACCGCATCTTCGACGCGGTCGAGGACATCCTCAGCCTGCCGCGCCACACCGTGAAGATCGGTGTGATGGATGAGGAACGCCGCACCAGTGCCAACCTCAAGGAATGTATCCGCGCGGCGAAATCGCGGGTCGCCTTTATCAACACCGGCTTTCTGGATCGGACCGGCGACGAGATTCACACCTCGATGGAGGCGGGGCCGTTCAGCCGCAAGGATTTCATCAAACGCAAGGGCTGGATCGGGGCCTATGAGACCCAGAATGTGGATATCGGGCTGGAATGCGGGCTGATGGGCCGGGCGCAGATCGGCAAAGGCATGTGGGCCATGCCCGACCTGATGGCGGCAATGCTGGAACAGAAGATCGAGCATCCCAAATCGGGCGCGACCTGCGCTTGGGTGCCCAGCCCGACAGCCGCGACCCTGCATGCGTTGCATTATCACAAGGTCGATGTGATGGCGGTGCAGACGCGCCTGCGCGCAGGCGGACGGCGGGCCCATCTGGACGGGCTGCTGGAGATTCCGCTGGCCGCGTTCCGCAAATGGACGCCGGAGCAGATCACGCGCGAGGTCGAGAACAATGCGCAGGGTATCCTCGGCTACGTGGTGCGCTGGGTCGATCAGGGTGTGGGTTGCTCCAAAGTGCCCGATCTGAACGATGTGGGTCTGATGGAGGACCGCGCGACCTGCCGCATCTCGGCCCAGCATATCGCCAACTGGCTGCATCACGGGGTGGTGGATGCGCAGCAGGTGATGGGCCGCTTGCGCAAGATGGCCGAGGTTGTGGACCGCCAGAACGCGGGTGACCCGGAGTATCGCCCGATGGCGCCCGGCTATGACGGGATCGCGTTTCAGGCCGCCTGTGATCTGGTGTTCAAGGGGCGGACGCAGCCCTCGGGCTATACCGAGCCGGTATTGCATGCGCGGCGATTGGAATTGAAAGCCTCGACGGGGGCCTGAGCCGGTAAGCGGGAAGGGGCTGTCTGCCCCCTCTGCCCCCGCGGGGCATTCAGTCCCGAGAAATTTTTAGCCAGAGGAAGAGGAACAGGTCATGGCATTGTCACTGAGGCGCGCGCGTACAATCATTCGCAAGACTTTGGAGAAGGGCCGCGAGCTGGAACTAAAACCGCTCTCGGTCGTGGTTCTGGATGCGGGCGGGCATGTGCAGGCGTTCGAGCGCGAGGACGGGGCGGCGCCGGGGCGGTTCGCGATTGCGCATGGCAAGGCCTATGGGGCGGTGATGCTGGGCATGGCGGGCACCGCACAGATGCAGCGCGCCGAGGGTCAGGCCTATTTCATGGCCGCTGTGAACGGTGTCTATGGCGGGCAGGTGGTGCCGGTGCCTGGCGGCGTGTTGGTGCGCGACAAGAAAGGCGCGGTGATTGCTGCTATTGGCGTCACGGGTGACACATCGGACAATGACGCCGCAGCGGCCCTTGCGGCGATCGAGGCGGTGGGGCTGACCGGCGAGATTTGATCGTCTTGCGGCGATAACCGGTATAATCTTCGATCATACGGATTGGGGAGAATACCGATGATCGAGGGCGCAATGCTGGTCTGGTTTCTGCTCACGGGTGCGAGCGCGGCATTTGTGATATGGGATTCGCTGTTCAATGGCGTGACAAGCTGGGTGCAGCGGGCGGCCTGGATACTGGTGACGCTCTACACCGGGCCGGTGGGGCTGTTCTTCTACCTGCTGACTTGCCGACGGCCGTTTCCCGGCGGGCACGATGCCTTCACCAGGACCACCTGGAAGCAGGGCGTTAACAGTGAGATGCATTGTGTGGCCGGGGATGCCACCGGCATCATCGTGGCGGCAAGCCTGGTGCATTTCCTGACCCTGCCCAATGGCTGGGATATCGTGGTCGAGTATTCCTTTGGGTTCATATCGGGCCTTTTCATCTTTCAGGCTCTGATGATGTTGCCGATGTTCGGCAGCTACACCCAGGCAGTGCGCAAGACGATCTTTGCCGAAACCGTGTCGATGAATTTCGTGATGACCGGCATGATCCCGACGATGGTGCTGCTCGCCGCAGCCTGGCCCGGTTCGGAGGACCCGCTGACGCTGGGTTTCTGGTTTCGCATGAGTCTGGCGACCGTTGTCGGTGCTGTAGTGGCCTTTCCGATCAACTACTGGCTGGTGGCGAACCACCTCAAACACGGCTGCATGACGCTGCCCGGTGCGGATGGTCCGGCGCCGGACATGGGGCACCGTTCGTCGGAAATGGCGGGGCATGAGGGTATGGAGATGGGCGGTCAAATGGATCACGACATGAAGCGCGACCACAAGATGGCCATGCGGTCCGTGCCGACCGGGCAGGCTCTGGCTTGGATCATCGGCACCTATGCGCTGCTGATTGCGGCGCTGTGGCTGACTTCGCGAATGACGCCGATCACGTTCCAGGGTTGGTAGCGCGGCTACACCTCACTATTGTGCAGGGTTCCACATGCGCCTGCGCCATGACGCAGAATGTGCATTGTTGCGAAGCGGATAGGGCGGCAATACAGTCAATCACAACATGAAACCCAGTGCAGGAGCATCCATGGCGCGTCCGGTTGTCGGCATCATCGGCAATTCCTACCTGATGAACGATCAGTATCCGACCCATGCGGGCGGGACGATGAATTCGGATGCGGTGGCCAATGTCTCGGAATGCCTGCCGCTGCTGATCCCGTCGGACCCGCGCTTTGTCTCGGTCGCGGAATTGCTCGAGGTCTGCGATGGCTTCGTGCTGACCGGCGGGCGGCCCAATGTGCATCCGGCGGAATATGGCGAAGCCGAGACCGAAGCGCATGGCGAGTTCGACCGGGCGCGTGATGCGATCGTGTTGCCGCTGGTGCGCGCCTGCGTCGAGCGGGGACAGCCGTTCTTCGGTATCTGCCGGGGGTTTCAGGAGGTGAATGTCGCCATGGGTGGCACGCTCTACCCCGAAATTCGCGATTTGCCCGGGCGAACGAACCACCGGATGCCGCCCGACGGTACGCTGGAGGAAAAGTTCGCTCTGCGCCATGTGGTGACACTGCGCGAGGGCGGGGTGTTTCACAAGGTTCTGGGTGCGCGCGAGGTGATGACCAACACGCTGCACGGGCAAGGGATCAACACGCCCGGCGAACGGATCGTGATCGACGGAGAGGCTGCGGATGGGACGCCCGAGGCGATCTATGTCGAGGACGCGCCGGGCTTTACCCTGTCGGTGCAATGGCACCCGGAGTGGAATCCGGGCAGTGACCCGGTGTCGCGCCCGCTGTTTTGCGCATTTGGCGATGCGGTGCGGGAATGGTCCGTGTCGCGGCGCGGAATCGGATATCAGAAATCCGCCTGAACCGGGTGACAAGGCCGTTTGATACGCCTTATCCCGCGGTCACACTGCTGGCATCTTTGTTTTTCGCGCGTTCAGGCGGCGCGTTCTGCGGCTCTGACAGGGTCGCTCAGAGGGGCCCGTTGTCCCGGGCGGATCACCTCCGGGTCATAGGGTTTGCGGTCAAACACCTCGCGGACCATGGGCACGAAGAACTCCAGCGGTAGCGTGTCATAATCCGGGTCGAACGAGGCCTGATCCCAGCGTTCGCAAAACACCGCGTTGTCGTCGAAACAGGGGTGGCCGCGATGGCGGTCGCGCTTGTTCTGGTCGAACCCCTCCAGGTGATGCCCGTAATAGAGCATCTGGAAATCGCCATGGGTCTGGACCACCCAGGCGCATTGTTCGCGCACAAAGGGTCTGAGGATCGTGGCGGCGTATTCGTCATGATTATAGGGCGCGTAGATGTCGCCGATATCGTGCAACAGGGCCGAGACGACCCAATCGGTATCGGCCCCGTCGCGCCAGGCGCGGGTGGCCGATTGCAGCGAATGGCCCAGCCGGGTGACCTGATAGCCCGACAGGCTTTCGTCCAACTCGACCAGCGCCTTGAGCAGCCGATCGGCGGTATGTCGTGTGTGGTCGATCTCATGGGCGGTGAGAAATTCATACTCTTCCCGCGTGCCGTCCTTCATCTGGGTGAACTTGACCTGTTTCATCCTGCATAGACCCCTTTCTGTTCCTTGGCCCCGGCCATCTTGGCGGCAAGCTCGGCCTTCATGACCTCTTCATAAAGCGCCAGCGAACGCGGCGCGAACAGGGTTTCGGGCGGCGCCATCAATGTGAAATTGCCATGCCGGTCCGCCCCGCGCGCGAGCATGGCATAGTCGCGGTCGGCCACCTGCTGGGCAATATCAGGCCGGCAATAGCGGATCACCAGCCCGATCCGCCGGTCATCGGAACTGTTGGCGCCCGAGCCGTGGATCGTCAGCCCGTGATGCAGCGACATCTGGCCCGGCTGCAACTCGATCGCGACCTTGTCTTCATCGGCCACATCGACCTTGATCTCTTGCCCGCGGCTCAAAAGGTTGGTGTCGCTGAACGTGTCTTCATGCGGCAGGATCGGGTTCTTGTGGCTGCCCGCCACAAAATCCATGCAGCCCGAAGCGGGTGTGGCGGGCGACAGCGCCAGCCAGGCAGTGACCAGCCCGTCGATCTCGCCCAGCCCCCAATAGGTCAGGTCCTGATGCATGGTGACAATATGCCGGGTCTGCGGTTCCTTGACGAAGAACTCGACCGCATAGATCAGGATATCTGGGCCGAGGATGGGTTCGACCGCGTCCAGTATCCTGGGGTCCATCGCAACCTGATAGGCCATCGGCATCACGCAATGGGCGTTGATCTTCTTGTAGGTATTGAGCGGGCGGGGCAGGTCGCTATCGGTCCAGTCCCGCTCGATCCGCTGGAATTTGACGCGCCACTGCGCGGCCTCGTCCGTGCCCATCACGGTGAGCGGGAACAGGAAACCGTCGCGCCAATAGGCCTGCGTCTGGTCTGTCGTCAGGGTCGCATCTCCCTGCGTCATGGCTGGGTCCTCCGCCCGGTTGCGATTCTGCTGCGATCAGTGTCGTGGGGGGGCTGCGGCGGTGTCCACGCCATCTCCGACATCGATATTGTCGCATCCGGTATGGTCTGGCCGCGTTGCGCCAGCATATCGCCGTAATTGTGCCCGATCCGCCCGTTAGGCTGTGCTGCATGGTTACAACGGCTCACGGCAACGTTTCTTGTGTGTATCTTGTCACAGACGCACCGGGTGCCCATGATTTAAGGTACATCTATATTGATCCCGCCGAGGCGAGGGGGCGCCGAAGCGGATATCGCAGGAGATTGTGGCCCCTGAGTGTATGAGAACGGGTGCGGTATGGGTTTCTCACGGCTGAGTAGAAAATTGCTGGGATGGCTTGGAAAGCCGTTGCGTTCCGAGCATTCCGCCGAGACGGCGCATCGCCTGCCGAAGGTGCATGTGATCATCCTCGATGGCACCATGTCCACACTTGAGCCCGGTCGCGAGACCCATGCGGGCCTGACCTATCGGCTGCTGAGCGAGATGGGCGGGCAGGTGTCGGTGTTCTACGAATCCGGTGTGCAATGGCAAAGCTGGCGTGGCACCACGGATGTGCTGCTGGGCCGTGGGATCAACCGACAGATCCGCCGGGCCTATGGCTATCTCGCCTCGCGCTACAAGCCCGGCGACAAGATTTTCCTGATGGGGTATTCACGCGGGGCTTACGGCGTGCGCAGCCTTGCGGGCGTGCTGGACATGGTCGGGCTGCTCAAGGCCGAACATGCGACCGAGCGCAATATCCGGCAGGCGTACCGTCATTATGAATGCAACCCGCGCGGGCCCCACGCAGCGGATTTTGTGCGCGCCTATTGCCATGAGGATGTGCCGATCGAGATGATCGGGGTCTGGGATACGGTCAAGGCACTTGGCTTGCGTCTGCCGCTGCTGTGGCGCTGGGCCGAGGCGCGTCATGCGTTTCACAACCATCAACTGGGTCCAAGCGTACGCCACGGCTATCACGCGCTGGCGCTGGATGAGTCGCGCGAAGTGTTCGAGCCGGTGCTGTGGAAATGCGACCCCAGTTTCAAGGGACATGTGGAACAGGTCTGGTTCCGGGGGTCACATGGCGATGTCGGCGGCCAGCTTGGCGGGTTTGACGCAGCACGTCCGCTGTCCAATATCTCGCTGCTCTGGATGCTGGATCACGCCAAGGCGCATGGTCTGCCGCTGCCGCAGGGCTGGCGCATGCGGTTTGCCACCGATGCCGGCGCGCCTTCGGCCGGAACATGGCGCGGATGGGGCAAGATTTTCCTGTTGCGCGGCAGGCGCCGGATTGGTCAAGACCCGTCAGAGCGGTTGCACGAGTCAATTCCGCGCGAAGCGCTGGAAAAGACCGAGGACGCATTGTCCTTGCAATCCCATGCGGTCAACTGACCAGACGCCTCAGCCTCTCGGCAGCGACAGCACGATGCAGGTGGTTGAGCCGGTCGCATAAAGCCGCCCGTCTTCGACGCCGCGAATTTCTCCTCGCGCCACGCCGGTGGAGCGTCCGACATGTTCGGCCAGCCCCTCGCATTCCACTTCGGCATCCAGCGGAATCGCGCGGAGAATGTTGATCTTGTATTCCAGCGTCGTGAGGGCCACCCCGGAGGGCAGGCGGGTCTGCACCGCGCAGGTCATGGCGCTGTCCAGCAGCGTACCGTACCAACCACCATGCACGGTACCCTGCGGGTTGCAGGTATCGAATGTGGGGGCGCCGCGAAAACAGACGCGGCCCTCTTCGACCGTGTGCATCTGGTAGCCCAGCGTCTTGCCAATGGGCGGGGCGGGCAGGCGACCTTCAAGGATGCCACGGATGAAGTCCAGCCCCGACATCGCGGCCAGATCATTGGGGTTGAACAACTCGTTTGGTCCGTCCGCATAAAGCATGTCGCCTCCTGCCGTGGTGATCTGTTCACGTTAGGCAGAAAAGGCTGACAGGCAAGGTCTTATGCGACGTTCTGCAAGTCCACCTGCGGCACGATCCCCAGCGCGAAACAAACATCGCGGGTCAGTTCGGGACGGTTGAGCGTGTAGAAATGCAGCTTGTTGACGCCGCCGTCGATCAAGTTCGAGCAAAGCTCGGTGCAGACTGCGGTGGCCAGCAGATCCTCGCGCCCGTCGCGGGTGGCTTTTTCGAAGGCATTGATCAGCCATTCGGGGATATGCGCGCCGCAGCGCTTGGCGAAGTTCTGCACGCCGGACCAGTTTTCGATCGGCAGGATGCCCGGCGTAATCGGCGCGTCGATCCCCGCCTTTTCGCAGGCGTCGCGGAAACGGAAGAAGCTTTCCGCGTCAAAGAAGAACTGGGTCAGCGCCTCATTTGCGCCTGCGTCGATCTTGGCCTTGAGCCAGTCGATGTCGTTCTGCGCATCGGCAGCCTCCGGATGCAGGTCCGGATAAGCACCGACACGGATGTTGAACTTGCCGGTCTCGGCCAGCGCCTCGATCAATTCGACCGAGCTGGCAAAACCGTCGGCATGTGCGCGAAACCCGCCCGCGCCTTTGGGCGGATCGCCACGCAGGGCAACGATATCGGTTACGCCGGCTTCGGCGTAATCATGGGCGATCTTGAGGGTTTCCTCGCGGGTGGCGTTCACGCAGGTCAGATGCGCCGCCACGTTCAGGCCCGAATTCTTGTTCAGCGTGGTTACCGCGTCGCGGGTCAGATCGCGGGTGGTGCCGCCCGCGCCATAGGTCACCGAGACAAAACGCGGATCGAGCGGCGCCAGTGTCTGAACCGTATCCCACAGCCGAAACGAGGCCTCCAGCGATTGCGGCGGGAAGAATTCGAAGGAAATGTCTGGTGTGCTCATGGTCGTGTCCTCAATGTATTTCCCCTCTTGTCGCACATGCAGCATTGTGAAACAATTTCATAACACTCAAGTATAACATGAGGTGAGTATGAGGTTGGTTCTGGCGATCCTGTTGCCGTTTTTCGTGTTCTTCACGATCCGGCGCCCGTGGCAGGGGATATTTTGCCTGCTCTTGCAACTGACGCTGATCGGCTGGATTCCGGCGGCGATCTGGGCGGTTTATTCGCTCAGCCAATACAAGACCGAGCGCAAGATCGAAGACAGTCTCGGACGCAGGAACTGACCTGATATGCATATCGAATTTCGCCATTTGCGCACCATCAAGGCCATTCATGACTATGGCGGGCTGGCGCGGGCGGCAGATCAGCTCAACATCACGCAATCGGCGTTGAGCCACCAGATCAAGGGGCTGGAAGATCAGGCCGGGGTCGAGCTGTTCGTGCGCCGCTCAAAGCCGATGCGGCTGTCCCCGGCGGGGCAGCGGCTGCTGCGGCTGGCCGAACAGGTTTTGCCGCAGGTCGAGGCGACGCTGTCCGAATTTTCCTCGCTGCGCGACGGGCGCTCGGGGCGGATGCATATCGCGATCGAGTGCCATGCCTGTTTCGAATGGCTGTTCCCGGTGCTGGAGGCGTTCCGCAAAAGCTGGCCGGATGTGGATGTTGATATTCGCCCCGGTCTTGCCTTCGACGCGCTGCCCGCGCTGCAGAAGGAAGAGGTTGATCTGGTCGTGTCCTCGGACCCCGAAGAGCTGCCCGGCGTCGAATTTGTGGAACTCTTTGACTATAATGCCGTTTTCGTGGCTGCGGCGACCCATCCTCTGGCCTCGAAGCCTTATGTCGACGCCGAGGATTTTCGCGGCGAGACGCTGATCACCTATCCAGTCGAACGCACGCGGCTGGATGTGTTCAGCCAGTTGCTGATCCCGGCCAAAGTTGAACCTACTGCCATCCGGCAGGTCGAGCTGACGGCGGTGATCCTGCTGTTGGTGGCGTCGAACCGGGGTATCTCGGTGCTGCCCGACTGGGTGGTGCGTGAGGTGAAATACAGCTCGGACTATGTGACGCGACCCCTGACCGAAAGCGGCATCACCCGGCGTCTCTATGCGGCGATCCGGTCGGATGATATGGACAAGCCCTTCGTGCGCAAGCTGGTCGATCTGGCGCGGGTCGAGGCGCGCAAGCTGCAGACTCAATGACCCGCGCAGGGCCGCTATGCAAAAGCGTCCCTTGGCAAGCCATTGGGGCCGCTATATACGCGCGCGGTAACCCGGACAGGAGCCTTTGACCAATGAATGGCAGCGCGAACCTCAACATCATGATCAAGGCTGCCCGCAAGGCTGGCCGGTCGCTCGTCAAGGATTTCCGCGAGGTGGAGAATCTGCAGGTCTCGGCCAAGGCGGCGGGCGACTTCGTGTCCAAGGCTGATCTGTCCGCTGAGGCGATCATCAAGGAAGAGCTGCGCGGCGCGCGCCCGACCTATGGCTGGATCGCCGAAGAGGGCGGTGCCGAGGATGGCGAAGACCCGACCCGCCGCTGGCTGGTCGACCCGCTGGACGGCACCACCAACTTTCTGCATGGGATGCCGCATTGGGCCGTTTCCATCGCGCTGGAACACAAGGGCCAGATCGTGGCCGCCGTGGTGTTCGACCCCGCCAAGGACGAGATGTTCGTGGCCGAAAAGGGCTCTGGCGCATGGCTGAACGAAAGCCGCATCCGGGTCTCCTCGCGCAATCGCATGATCGAGTCGGTGTTCGCCACCGGTCTGCCCTTTGGCGCACGCTCGGGCGATCTGCCCGAGACGCTGCAGGATCTGGCACGCATTCTACCGGCAACGGCGGGCGTGCGCCGCTGGGGCTCTGCCGCGCTCGATCTGGCCTATGTCGCGGCGGGACGCTACGAGGGGTATTGGGAGCGCAGCCTGCAAGATTGGGACATGGCAGCGGGCATCCTGCTGGTGCGCGAGGCAGGTGGTCTGGTCGAGGCGGTGAACCCCGAGCAGAAGCTGCTGGAAAGCGGCGATGTGCTCTGCGCCAACGAGCCGATTTTCAACCAGTTCGCCAAGGTGATCCGCAACACCTGAGCCGCTTAGCGGTCTGACGGATGGTTCACGCCATCCGTCCAGGGGATATCTCCGTATGTGCGAGGATTGCCGCCGTCTATACAGCCCAGATTGACGCCGCATTCGCGCGGGTCCGCGCGGCGGCGATGATGGGTGTAGATGCCGCAGGTCTTGCAGAAGTAATGCTAGGCGGTCTGCGTGCCCCAGGAATAGAGCGTCAGATTGTCTTCGCCTTTCAGTACCTTGAGAGACGCGGCTAATGCTGTGACCGCCGCCGCGCCCCGGCGCAGGCAAAAGGAACAGTCACACCGCGCGGCAGAGGCAAGGCCTTGGGGGAAATCGGCCTCAATCTCAATGGCGCCACAATGGCAGCTGGCTTTCAGAACACTCATTTGCGGGGTACTTTCGGGATGCGGCTGGGGCTGAAGGTGTATTCGTGCTCGGGATGCGGTGGGTGACCGTGGGTTTTGCGCCAAAAGGCTGGCCCGCCCAGTTTCAGCCAGAGCGGGACGCTCAGCACCAGCCCGGCTGCAAACCCGCCGGTATGGGCCCAATAGGCGACACCACCTTCATCTGGGTCCGCGCCGAGCCCGCCAATGAATTGCATCCCCAGCCAGACGCCCAGCATGATGTAGGCAGGGATGGTGAAGACGCGGAAATAGATGATCAGGATCAACAGGATATCGACGCGGGCTTTGGGAAACAGCAGCAGATAGCCGCCCATCACGCCCGCAATGGCACCGGAAGCGCCCACCATGGGCACGATTGATCCGGGTGCGCCCAGCACATGCAGAAACGCCGCGCCAATGCCGCTGGCCAGATAGAAGATCAGGAAGCCCAGATGCCCCATCTCGTCTTCCATATTGTCGCCGAAAATCCACAGGAACAGCAGGTTGCCCGCCAGATGCAGCCAACCGCCATGCATGAACATCGAGGTCACATAGGTATAAAGCGCGACACCATCCGAGGCGCGGGCCGGGATCAGAGCATAGTCGAAGAAAATGCGGTTGATCCGGCGCGGGTCGTCCATGACGCCGACATAGCTGAGGAAGAACAGCAGATTGGCCGCCATCAGGGCGTAAACGACATAAGGCGTGCGCCCCGACGGGTTGTGGTCGCGAATGGGTAACATGACGGGACGCTGAGCCGAATTCAGCCCAGCGTCAAGACAGGTTATCCGGCGCCGCCCAACAGCGCTGCGTTGCCGCCTGCAGCCGTGGTGTCGACGCAGACATGACGCTCGCCCAGCACCCGCGCGCGGTCGGGCAGGCCGGGGATCAGCGGCAGGATCGGACCCTGACGCCGGGCCAGATACCGCTCGATTGCGCGCGCGGTTTCCGCGTCACCCCACCAGAGCACGCCCGCGATGCCGCCCAGCGTTTCAAGCTGTTCGGGGGCGAGTGAGCCGGTGGCGCGGATCGCCATGCCGCCCAGATCCTTCACGGCTTTTGCCTGCGCCTCAACAGCGGATGCGCCGGGGCCGAGGCAGAGGAGCGGCGCGCGCGGGAATTCGCTGAGCCGGTTCGATTCACCGGTGGGGCCGGGCAGGGTTGTTGTGGTCACCCCGGCCAGTGGTCCGCTCGGCGTGGGCAATTCGGTCATGGGGTGGTCCCAGGTTTCCTCCGACGTCTGGCGGTCGGGGGCCAGAAAGCGAGCCATGTAGTTCGGCCCGCCCGCTTTTGGCCCGGTGCCGGACAGCCCCTCACCGCCGAAGGGTTGCGAGCCGACGATGGCACCGATCTGGTTGCGGTTCACATAGATGTTGCCCGCATGCACAGCCTCAGTGATGTGCTGCACGCGGTCGTCGATCCTTGTGTGCAGCCCAAAGGTCAGCCCGTAGCCGGTGGCATTGATCGCTGCGATCACCTGATCGAGTTCCGAAGATTTGAACCGCGCCACATGCAGGACCGGGCCGAAAATCTCGCGCTCCAGCGCGGCAATGCCGCTGACCTCGATCAGCGTGGGGGGGATGAAGATGCCCTCAGGCGGCGCGGGCAGTTCCTTCAGCACCCGGCCTTCGGCGCGCGCCTTGGCGATATGATCGGCTATGACCTGACAGGCCTCGTCGTCGATCACCGGGCCGCAATCGGTTTCGATCCGCCACGGGTCGCCCAGGCACAACGCATCCATCGCGCCTTGCAGCATGGTCAGAACATCCTCGGCAATGTCTGCCTGCAGGTAGAGGCAGCGCAGCGCCGAGCAGCGCTGGCCTGCGGATTGGAAGGCGCTTTCGACGATCGCCTGTACGGCCTGTTCGGGCAGGGCGGTGGAATCGACGATCATTGCGTTCAGACCGCCGGTTTCCGCGATCAGAGGGCTGCCCGGGGCCATATTCTCGGCCATCGCCGCGCGGATTTTCAGCGCCGTGTTTGTCGAGCCGGTGAACGCCACGCCATGCACACGCGCGTCCGAGGTGAGCGCCGCGCCCACTTCCGGTCCGCCGGGCAGCATTTGCAGCGTGGCGCGGGGAACGCCCGCTTCATGCATGAGTTGCACGGCGCGATGGGCGATCAGCGGGGTTTGGCCGGCGGGTTTGGCCAGCACTGCGTTGCCAGTGGCCAGAGCGGCTGAAATCTGACCGGTGAATATCGCCAAGGGGAAGTTCCAAGGCGAAATGCAGGTGAAGGTGCCTGCCGGGTCTCCTGCGGGGATGTTGGCGGCGTAGTAGCGCAGAAAATCCACCGCCTCGCGCAGTTCGGCCACCGCATCTTTCAGCGATTTGCCAGCTTCGCGGGCAACCAGTGCAAACAGTTCGCCGTAATTGGCCTCATAGAGGTCGGCGGCGCGATTCAGGATTTTCTTGCGCTCTTCGGGCACGGCATCCCATGGCTTGGCCGAGGTCAGCGCCAGTTCCACATCCGCAGCGCTGGCAGGCGCGACTGTTCCGGGAGCGTCCTGCGGCAGGGCTGGGTTGATCACCGGTTCAGCGGTCTTTGGCCGGGCATCTGCTGCCAGCAATGGCGCGGCGGACCATTGTTGGAGCTTGAAGGGGGTGCGGGCGGCCTCGATCGTCTCAAGCGTGGGCGTATGGGCCAGATCGAAGCCTTTGGAGTTGGGGCGTTCGGGGGCGAACAAGTCCGGCCCGGTCGGGATCACCTGCGCCTCCGCCTCGATCAGGTCGAACGGATTGGCGGCGACCTCTTCGGGGGGCACATCCTCATCCACGATCTGGTTCACGAAGGAGGAGTTGGCGCCGTTCTCCAGCAGCCGACGAACCAGATAGGCCAGCAGATCGCGATGCGCGCCGACGGGCGCGTAGATTCGGCACTTGGTCTGGGCCTGTTCCATCACCAACCCGTGCAGGGTCTCGCCCATGCCGTGCAGGCGCTGGAACTCATAGGGTTGCCCCTTTGCCATATGCAGGATCGCGCTGACCGTATGGGCGTTATGGGTGGCGAATTGCGGATAGATGCGGTCGGTCATGCCCAGCAACTTGCGGGCATTGGCGATATACGAGATGTCGGTGGCGGCCTTGTTGGTGAAAACGGGGAAGCCATCGACGCCCTCGACCTGGGCGCGCTTGATCTCGGTATCCCAATAGGCGCCCTTGACCAGCCGCACCATGATCTTGCGGTCATGGCGTTCGGCCATCTCATAGAGCGTGTCGAGCACCAGACCGGCGCGGGGGCCATAAGCCTGCACCACGATGCCGAAACCGTCCCATCCGGCCAGCGCCGGTTCACCCATCACCGCGTCGATCACCTGCAACGACAGCGACAGGCGGTCGGCTTCCTCGGCATCCACGTTCAGCCCCATGCCCGCCGCCTTGGCCAGCAGAGCCAGCGCGCGCAGGCGCGGCACAAGCTCATCCATCACGCGGGCCTCTTGCGCGACCTCATAGCGCGGATGCAGGGCCGAGAGCTTGACCGAGATGCCTGGATTGGCGCGGATATCGTCATGGGTGCAGGCCTCGGCGATGGCGGTGATCGCGCGGGAATAAGACAGGTGATAGCGGGCGGCGTCACCTTCGGTGCGCGCGGCCTCGCCCAGCATATCGTAGGAATAGGTGTAACCCTTGTCCTCCATGCCGCGGGCGCGGTCCATCGCCGAGTGAATGCTTTCGCCCAGCACGAACTGACGGCCCATCTCTTTCATCGCGTGACCAACGGCAGTGCGGATCACCGGCTCACCCAGCCGTTTGATCACGCCGCGCAGCACGCCGACCGGCGATTTGGCCTCGTCCAGCACCTTGCCGGTCAGCATCAGCGCCCAGGTCGAGGCATTGACCAGCGAGGACGAGGATTGCCCCAGATGCTTGCCCCAGTCTGACGGCGCGATCTTGTCCTCGATCAGCGCGTCGATGGTTTCGGCGTCGGGAACCCGCAGCAGCGCCTCGGCCAGACACATCAGCGCCACACCTTCATCGGTCGACAGACCGTATTCGGCCAGAAACACTTCCAACATGCCGGGCGCGGTGGTGGAACGAATGTCGCTGACCAGTGCGGCTGCGGCGGCACAAATGGCGCCGCGATCGGTGGCGCTCAGGTCGGCGGTCGCGGTCAGGTCGGCCAATACGGCGGCCTGATCGGCATAGGTGTACTGGTCGATTGTGCGGCGCAGGTCGTGTGTCATGGTCCCTCCGGTCTCTATGGGTAGTATACTCGCAGAAATGCGGGTCAATCGCCTGAAATTTTGGTAAGCGTGGCCTATCGGGCTGAATATGGAGGCAAATGAAGTGCAGATGGACTTTCCCGACCTGGACCGCTTCGATCAGGCGATTCTGAAGATATTGTCCGGCGACGGGCGCATTTCGGTCGCTGATCTGGCGCGTCGCATCGGCTTGTCGAAATCCCCAACACAGGCGCGGCTGCGCAGGTTGGAAAAAGAAGGCTTCATCGCCGGTTACCGGGCGCTGATCGATCCGATCCGACTGGGGCTGGATCACGTGGCTTTTGTTGAGGTACGCCTGAAGGACACCCGCGAAAAGGCACTCGCCGAGTTCAACGCCGCCGTGCGCCAGCTGGGCGAGATCGAACAGGCGCATATGATCGCGTCGAATTTTGACTATCTGCTCAAGATCCGGACCCAGTCGATGAGCCAGTACCGCGCTGTTCTGGCCGAGAAAATCTCGACCCTGCCGCATGTGGCCAGCACCTCGACCTTTGTGGCGATGGAGGCGGTGAAAGAGACCGGGTTGCAGGGGCCGCTGTGACGCGGGGCTTGACGCAGGGCCAATCCGCGCCAAGCTTGGAACATGCGACACCTTGCCGCCTGCCTGCTTTGCACCCTGACCGTGACCAGCATTGCCACGGCCGAGACCTGCCCGATGGCGCCCGATCATTCCGCCCGTCTGGACGCGTTGATCCTTGAGGTTCAGCGCGCGCCCACCGAGGCGGAGGCGCGGCTGATCTCGAATCAGATGTGGGAATTCTGGTCTGATGCACCCAACGAACAGTCGCAGGCGATCCTGGATCGCGGCATGACAAGACGCTCTGCCTGGGACCTGCGCGGCGCGCTCGAGGATTTCAATCGGCTGGTTGTCTATTGCCCGGACTATGCCGAAGGCTACAACCAGCGCGCCTTCGTCAATTTCCTGCGCCACGATTTCGCCGAAGCGCTGGTTGATCTGGACCGGGCGCTGGCCCTGTCGCCGCGCCATGTGGCGGCGATGAGCGGCAAGGCCCTGTCGCTGATGGCGCTGGGCCGGACCGACGAGGCCAGTCTGGTGCTGGATCAGGCGCTGAAACTCAACCCGTGGCTGCCCGAGCGTAACCTGGCCGCCCCCGGTGGCCCGCTGGAGCGCAAGGGGCAGGACATCTGAACCGCACCCGCTTTAACACGTTGAGATTGCCGCTATTCCGGTTTACAGCAGCAGAAGTTGCGGGCGTGGTGGAATGGTAGACACAGGAGACTTAAAATCTCCAGGCAGCGATGCCGTGCCGGTTCGAATCCGGCCGCCCGTACCAGAATTCCGGGAGAGTACATAGAACAGACGGGCTTGCATGGCAGGCACAGCTGACCTATCTCGAAGGTCTGGAATGGAGATTTTATGTCCCGGTGAAGAGGGGAGGCGTCAGGCCTCCCGCTGCAAGACCAACAGCACAAGCGCCTGCTGAACCCGGTTCGGCTGGGCCGTTGGATTGTGATCTCAGACATCAATGAGCCTTTACACCCGAGCATGGCTTGGGACCCGGACATGAAAGTTGACCCAAATGACACGGGACTATTCCGCATTTCTTCCGCCGCACAAGCATGGGCATTTGCCAGACCGGCCCGCCGCTTTCCTCGAAACCTATGGCTGGCAGGCGTTTTTTGCCCAGCAGATCAGCATCGAGGCCCTTGTTGACACGCCGCCCGTGCGCGTCGTCGAGGTGCACCGCAACGCGCTACATGTGCTGGGGGATGGCATTGATCGGACGATCCCGCCTATCCCTGACGTGACCGTCGGCGACTGGCTGCTGATGGACAAGGCGCAGCCACAGGCAAGTCGGGCCTTGCGGCGCAAGACCGTGATGAAGCGCCGGGCGCCGGGCACAGACCGGCAGGAACAGCTGATCGCGGCCAATATCGATACCTGTTTTGTGGTGACCTCCTGCAACCAGGATTTCAGTGTTGCCCGGCTGGAGCGCTATGTCGCGCTGGCCTTTGAGGCAGGGATCGCGCCGGTGATCGTGCTGACGAAATCCGATCAGGTGACGGATGCGCAGGCCTATGTCGATCCGGCTCGCGAGATCTCGGACCGGGTGCCGGTGATTGCATTGGACGCACGCGGGGACGAGCCGCGCCGGGCGCTGGTCGGCTGGTGCAAGCCGGGGCAGACCGTGGCGTTTCTGGGATCGTCCGGTGTCGGCAAGTCGACGCTGACCAATGCGCTGGCGGGCACCGAGTGGGTGGCAACGCAGGCCATCCGCGAGGATGACGCAAAGGGCCGCCACACCACCACGCGGCGACAATTGCATCTGGTGCCGGGCGGCTGTCTGGTGCTGGACACGCCGGGCATGCGCGAGTTGCAACTGGCTGGCGCGGCTTCGGGCATAGACGATCTGTTCGCGGATATTTCTGACCTGTCGCAGGCGTG
Organism: Ruegeria spongiae; assembly: GCF_023502395.1. Lineage (GTDB taxonomy): Bacteria > Pseudomonadota > Alphaproteobacteria > Rhodobacterales > Rhodobacteraceae > Ruegeria_C > Ruegeria_C spongiae. Next base: position 26,342 of record NZ_JAMFMB010000012.1, read on the forward strand.
CCGGTTCAACGACTGCGCGCATGTCACCGAGCCGGGTTGTGCGGTGCTGTCTGCAGTGGAGACCGGCGCACTGGATGCCGCGCGTCTGCGCCGCTGGCGCAAGCTGGTGGCAGAAGATGCGTTCAACGCGGCCAGCCTCGCCGAACGGCGGAACCGGGACAAGAGTTTTGGCAAGATGGTCCGTCAGGTCATGAAAGAGAAATCCGGTCGCACCCGGCGCTAAACTCGATGCGGGCGCAGTTCGGTTTTGCCACCGGTCTGCGTCTGCTTTTTTTGGCCAGGGCCATGCTGTGATCTGATCCGGATCAAAGTGGCGCAATCTGCCGTGGGATAAAGTCTGCCGAAACCATCTATTCGGAGAGTTTAGCCATGCTGCGACTGGCCTTTGCCCTGTTCACCCTCGTCTCAAGCGCCTTGGCAGGCACTGGGGTTATCATCGTGCTATCCATGGGTGCGGTCAGCCTGTCCGCCATCCTCGGCGCTGCAGCGGTTGGTTTCGTGCTGGCGATCCCTGCGACCTGGCTGATTGCCAAGCGGATTTACACCGCTACGAGCGGCTGATCAGGCGTCAAGATAGGCGCGCAGATTGGCCTCGAATTCGCGCGGCTTGTCGGCGTGCAGCCAATGGCCCGCACCGGGGATCTTGGCGAATCGCGCTTGCGGAAACAGGGCGCGAATCTGTGCCCGGTGCTCGGGCAGCACATAATCCGATGCCGCGCCCGTCAGGAACAGCGTCGGGCCGTCCCACCGGGCGGTGGTCTCGGGAAAGCCCATGATTCTGGGCATCTCGGCCTCCAGCGCGTCAAGATTGTAGCGCCAGCGCTTGCCCGCAACGTCGAGGGACTGGGTAAAAAAGCTCTGCAGCGCCGGTTCCACGCCCAGCTCACCCAACTGCGCGGAGGCCTCGGATTTGCGGGTGACTATGCCCAGATCAACCGCGCGCATCTTCTCGACGAAGGGCAGTTGCGAATGGCTGTAGGCCACCGGTGCAATATCGGCGATGACCAGCCGACGGACCAGATCGGGATGGCTCAGCGCCAGCATCATCGCGGCCTTGCCGCCCATGGAATGGCCCAGAACGTCGAAGGGGGCGCCGAAATACGTGATCACCTCGGCCAGGTCATCGGCCAGATCCGGATACCCATGTGTGTCATGCCATGGGCTGTCGCCGTGGTTTCGCATATCCACCGCGACCACCTGCCGCGTATCCGACAGCCGTTTGGCGATCACGCCCCAGTTTCGCGCCGACCCGTACAGGCCATGAGCAATCAACACAGGGGTCCGGTCGGTGGGGGTGCCATGCAGGATCATGTTCAACATGGCTCTTTGATAGCCATGGCGGATCGCCGCCGCCAGCCCCCATTGTCGCCACGCACGCCCCGGTGTAGTTTGCGCGTCGGAGCGAGGGTGAGATGGCCGATCAGAACAGTGTTGAACAGCAGATTGCCCAGACGATCGCGTTGCTGCGTGCCAAGCTCGGTGTGCGCGGCAAAACCCTGGCGGCGGCCCTGGGCAAGGCACGGCACCGCTTGCCGCGGCGGATCTACAAACAGGCCTTGCTGCTGGCACTGGTCGAGGACCGCGCCACGCATCCGAAACTGCGCCTGACGCTTGATAGCCCGGCATTGGCCGGGGCGGCGGAAAAAGTGAGGACCCATCTAGATGCGATCAGCCTGACCGAGCGCCGCAAGGGCTGGCTGCTGGGCATGCTGGGTGGGCTGGTGTTCAACCTGCTGTTGTTTGCGGTGCTGCTGCTATTGCTGCTGCTGTGGCGCGGGTTTGTCTGAGCGCGAAGATTCTGGCGGTCGGTCAGGAAAAAAGGCGACGCAGGGCGCGCCGCCTTTTGGTGTCTCAAGCCCGGTCCGGATCAGAGGTTCGGGTAGAGCGGGAAGCGGGCGCAGAGCTGGGCGACCTCACCCTTGACCTTTTCCTCGACCGCGCTGTTGCCGTCTTCACCATTGGCGGCCAGCCCGTCGACCACTTCGATGATCCAGTCGGCGATCTGGCGGAATTCAGGCTCGCCGAAACCGCGGGTGGTACCGGCGGGTGAACCCAGACGGATGCCGCTGGTGATGGTCGGTTTTTCCGGATCGAACGGCACACCGTTCTTGTTGCAGGTGATATGTGCCCGGCCCAGGGCCTTTTCGGTGGCATTGCCCTTGACGCCCTTGGGCCGCAGGTCAACCAGCACTACATGGGTGTCGGTGCCATGGGTCACCGTATCCAGCCCGCCCTTGATCAGTTGATCGCTGAGCGCCTGCGCATTGGTCACGACCTGCTTGATATAGTCCTTGAATTCGGGGCGCAGCGCCTCGCCGAAGGCCACCGCCTTGCCGGCGATCACATGCATCAGCGGGCCGCCCTGAATGCCCGGAAAGATTGCCGAATTCACTTTCTTGGCGATCGCCTCGTCATTGGTCAGGATCATGCCGCCACGTGGGCCGCGCAGGGTCTTGTGGGTTGTGGTCGTCGCCACATGCGCATGCGGGAACGGCGAGGGATGCTCACCGGCCGCAACCAGACCGGCGAAATGCGCCATGTCCACGTGCAGATAGGCGCCGACCATATCGGCGATCTGACGCATGCGGGCAAAGTCGATCTGGCGCGGGATGGCCGAACCACCGGCGATGATCAGCTTGGGGGAATGTTCCTTGGCCAGCGCCTCGACCTGATCGTAGTCCAGCATGTTGTCCTGCTGGCGCACGCCATATTGCACCGCGTTGAACCACTTGCCCGATTGGTTCGGGCGCGCACCATGGGTCAGGTGACCGCCCGCATCCAGGCTCATGCCCAAAATGGTGTCGCCGGGCTGGATCAGAGCCTGGAACACGCCCTGGTTGGCCTGGCTGCCCGAATTGGGCTGCACGTTGGCGAAGTCACAGCCGAACAGCTGTTTGGCGCGGTCGATGGCCAGGTTCTCGGCGATATCGACGAACTGGCAGCCACCATAATAGCGACGCCCCGGGTAACCCTCGGCGTATTTGTTGGTCATCACCGAGCCCTGCGCCTCCATCACGGCGGCGCTGACAATATTCTCGGAGGCGATCAGTTCGATCTCATCGCGCTGGCGGCCCAGCTCGGATGTGATCGAGCCGAAAACCTCGGGATCGCGGTCGGACAAGGATTGGGTGAAAAAACCGGTGTCACGTAGGCTGGCGTTCATGGTCGCTCCGACTGGTTGGGGTGTGATCTGGCGGATTTCCTATCGGAAACCGCCTGTGCGAGAAAGGCCGTAAAGCGACTAATCGACCCTTGGGGGCGTCAAGTCTGGCCTAATGCGGAAAGGTATGTTTGTTTCGGAACCATATGCGCAGCACCGGAAACCCAGTGACATGACCAAGAGAATCGCCTTTCTGGCGAGCGAGGCGCCCGTGGCGCAAACCGCGCGCGCCGCCTTGATTGGCCGCTATGGCGATGTGGCACCGCAGGAGGCCGAGTTTGTCGTGGCGCTGGGCGGTGATGGGTTCATGTTGCGCACGCTGCACAGCACGCAGCATCTGAACACGCCGGTGTATGGCATGAACCGCGGCACCATCGGCTTTCTGATGAATGAATATGGCGAAAGCGATCTGCTGGAGCGGTTGGCCGAAGCCGAGGAAGAGATCATCAACCCGCTGTCGATGCGGGCGATGGATCAGTTCGGCAGCACCCATGAAGCGCTGGCGATCAACGAGGTGTCGCTGCTTCGGGCCGGGCCGCAGGCGGCACGGTTGAAGATCACCATCGATGGCCGGGTGCGGCTGGCGGAACTGGTTTGCGACGGCGCGCTGGTGGCGACACCCGCCGGATCGACCGCCTATAATTACTCGGCGCATGGGCCGATCCTGCCCATTGGTGCGGATGTGCTGGCCCTGACGGCAATTGCCGCGTTCCGGCCACGGCGCTGGCGCGGGGCGCTGCTGCCCAAGACCGCGATGGTCCGGTTTGACGTGCAGGACCCGGAAAAGCGCCCGGTCATGGCGGATGCGGACTCGATTTCGATCACTGATATCGACTGGGTCGAGATCCGCTCCGACCCTTCGGTCTCGCACCGGATTCTGTTCGATCCCGGACACGGGCTGGAAGAGCGGCTGATCTCGGAACAGTTCACCTGAAACGGTCCCGGCTCTGAAAATTTTCAACTATTTGGAAGCTCTGTGAAGCAGGTCACAGCCGGGTCGGCAAGAATCAGCTAGTTTTGATCTTGCCGACGACATGGTCCCGACAAATTGAGTGAGTGGCAATTCGGGGACGCGTTCGCTAACGAGTATGCAGTGTTTTGCATGAGTGGGCGCAGGGAAAGCCGGGGGGTAGCACCTGTGTTCGACAGAAGTCGGCGGTTAGAAGTGAAGTGGTCCCGGATGAAGTTTGAGTGGTTTCATCCGGGGCCCGCCACAAAGCCGTAAATACCATTGGCGAGTCCGGGGGGACGCCATACGGCACGTATTAGAGCTGGGGGGCTTTGATATTAAAGTTGGGGGCTAAGACCGGGTCGGGCCATGCGTTGCCAGAGATGGCAGCACATGCGCCCGACCCGCTTTTCTATGGACAGCGCGGCATCTACCGCCAGATCCTCGCGCCAGCGCGGGGCAACGATCTGGACGTTGATCGGCTGATCTCCGGCAGGAAGACGCGCCAGACGCGCCGGCACGCTGGCCGCCGGAAGCCCCATGAAATTCATCGAATAGGACCAGACCGCGCTGCCCAGAACCTCATGCACGCCCTCGGCGCCTTCGGTGTCGCGGTCGGGGCGAAAGAACGGCTGCGGCAGGAACGGGGTCAGGGCCAGCGGATAGCGTTGCTGGAACATCGTCCATTCGCGGGTGAAGAAGCTGCGCTTGGCCATCATCTCAAGCAGGCCCTGGCCGAGATAGGGCGGAAACTCCTGAAAATAGGTGGCGAAGATGTCGCGGATTTGTTGCGAGCCAATATGGTCCACATCCGCCTTCATCATCGAATAGACTTCGCCCATCAGCGCGCGATAGCCCGCGCGGCCCGAGGCGAAGACATCCGGGGTCTCGACCTCTTCGACCTGGTATCCGGCATCTGTCAGCGCGTCGCGCGCGCTCAGCAGCGCGGCGTCGACCTCGGGGTGCAGATCATAGCCATAGGTCTCGCGGGTGAAAGCCACGCGGAGCGGCTTCTCAAGCGGGTCGAGCCGCCAGGGCATCGGCACATGGAACGGGTCGCGCGGGTCGGCGGCGATCAGCGAGGGCATCGACAGATGCAGGTCCTGCGCCGTGCGGGCGAACACCCCCTGCACCGACATGGATTGCGCCAGCATGCCACGTTCAGCGCTTTGGCTGGGGTTCCAGGCGGGCACCCGGCCGATCCCCGGCTTGACCGTCACCGCGCCGTTGGCGGCGGCCGGAAAGCGCAGCGAGCCACCGATATCATTGCCATGGGCCAATGCGCCGATCCCCGCCATCACCGCAGCCCCCGCACCCCCCGAGGAGCCGCCTGCCGAGACATGGTCGCCCCAGGGGTTATGGGTGCGCCCGAACAACGGGTTGTCGGTATCGGCGCGGAACGAAAATTCGGGTGTATTGGTGCGCCCGATGATCACCGCGCCCGCCCGTTGCAGGTTGCGCACAACGGGCGCGTCATCCGGTGCGATCAGATCCTTGAGCGCGGGGATGCCGTTCGAGGTCGCATAGCCTTTCTGATCCACGTTGATCTTGACGGTCACCGGCACCCCATGCAGGGGTCCGCAGGGGTCGCCGGCGGCGCGTGCCTTGTCCAGCACGCGCGCATGTGCGCGCGCGTCGTCCGCACAACTGTTGACCACGGCGTTCAGCGCCGGGTTCACACTCTCCATCCGGTCCAGCGCGGCGTCGACCGTGGCCTCGGCGCTCAGATCACCCGAACGGGTCTTTTCGACCGTTTCGCTTGCAGACAGTTGCCAGATTTCTGTGCTGTTCATGCCCGTCCTCCCGCGCCGCAGCCTAGCCGGGCAGGGCGCAAGTTCAAGCGATTCCGGTGTGGGTGCGCGCGCCGGTTTGTTGGGCGGAAACCCGCCGAATTACAAGCGACCTGAATCGGCATGTTGTGGTTGCAAGTGGTTATTTGCACACTCAATGGGCGAATTAATGCGCATAAAAGTACACATTTTAATAATTAGCTTACTTTAAAGAGGATTTGATCATGGCCCATGGCTCAAGACATTTCGACATTCTTGCCCCCCGTTCAAAATTTTACCACGGCCCGTTTGGCCGCATCTGCCCCGATCTTCCGGCCTGGCCGGGCATGGATGACGCCGCGTTGAAACAGGTGGCGAACGATCTGATGGTCGAGGTGCCGGGCAAGACGCCCGGAGAGCTGACCGATCCCGGGACCATCGACGATCTGGAGGATCAGTTCGGTTCGGACATTCCGGCGGGCTACACCTATTTTGGTCAGTTCGTCGATCATGACATCACCTTTGATCCCACGGCCCTGTCGATGCGCCGTACCGATCCCAACGGGCTGCTGAATTTCCGCACGCCGCGGCTGGATCTGGACAATGTCTATGGGCGCGGTCCGGCGGATCAGCCCTATCTCTACGATCCGTCCGACAAGGCCAAGCTGGCCATCGGTGCGGTGTCCAACGATGCCTCGCTGCCGGATCTGCCGCGCCTGAACGGCACCGCCGTGATCGGGGACATGCGCAATGACGAGAACTCGATGGTCAGCCAGTTGCAACTGGCCTTCCTGCTGGCCCATAACAGGCTGGTCGATCGCGCCCGCGCTGTCACCCCGGGGATCAGCACGTCGGACGCCTTCGAGGCGGCGCGCACCACGCTGCGCTGGCTCTACCAGCATATTGTTTGGCATGACTTCCTGCGGCGTATCCTGTTGCCCGGCACCCATTGTTGCGCCCTCAGCCTGGAAGAGGCCTGCGGGGGTCGCAAACACTGGGTCTGCGGGCTGGACGATATCTATAGCTGGAAACATCAGCCCTACATGCCGGTCGAGTTTTCGGTTGCGGCGTATCGTTTTGGCCATTCGATGGTGCGCAATGCCTATCAGACCAACTTCCCGGTGCGCGGCTTTGGCGCATTTGCCCCGATCTTCGACAATTCCGGCGTAGCTGATCCGGACGATCTGAAAGGGTTCCGGCCGATGCTGGCGCGCAATTCGATCCAGTGGGACTGGTTCCTGCCGATGACGACCTCGCGGCCTCCATTCCCGCAGATGGCGCGCAAGATCGACGCCAAAATGAGCAATGCGCTGTCCTTCCTGCATGAGGGGCCGGTGGGTGACAACCTGAACATTCTTGCTTTCCGCAACCTCAAGCGCGGTATGCAGATGGGGCTGCCCTCGGGCAGTGATGTGGCGCGGAAATTCTGCGTCGACCCGATTGCGCTCTGCGAGGGCGAGCCGGATTCGCTGTGGTATTACATTCTGCGCGAAGGGCAGGATGTTGGTGGCAATTCGCTGGGTGCGGTAGGTTCGATCATCGTCGCGGCGGTCTTTGCCGGTCTGCTCAAGGGCGACCCGTGTTCCTGGATCAATGTCGCACCGTGCTGGAGCCCGGATGACGATCCGCTGCTGGAAGAGGGCGACAAGATCGACGATCCGTCCTGGAGCCTTGCGTCTGTCATCCGCCTTGCGGGGTTGAAGCCCGACGGGATCGGATTTGCCTGAAGAAAAAGCGGGGCGCCCGATGGCGCCCCGGTTGCTTATTGCGCGTAGCCGATGCTTCGCAATGCGGTTTCGATCTCGCCCAGAATGGCGGGGTCGTCGATCGTTGCGGGCATCTTGTAGTCCTTGCCATCCGCGATCGACACCATGGTGCCGCGCAGAATTTTGCCCGAACGGGTTTTGGGCAACCGGTCTACCACCACCGCCAGCTTGAAGGCCGCAACAGGGCCGATCTTGTCGCGCACCATCTTGACGACCTCACCGGTGACCTCGGCAGAATCGCGCGCGGCGCCGGAGTTGAGGCACAGGAACCCCACCGGCATCTGGCCCTTGAGCTGGTCCGAAACGCCGATCACCGCGCATTCGGCCACATCCGGATGAGCGGCCAGAACCTCCTCCATCCCGCCGGTGGACAGGCGGTGGCCTGCGACGTTGATCACGTCATCGGTGCGCGCCATGATATACAGATAGCCATCCTCATCCATCATGCCCGCATCGCCGGTCTCGTAATAGCCGGGGAACTGGGTCAGATAGGATGTGCGGAATCGGTCTTCGGCATTCCATAGCCCCGGCAGGGTGCCCGGGGGCAGGGGCAGCTTGATCGCGATGGCGCCAAGCTCGCCGGGTTTCACCGGGTGACCGCCCTCGTCGAGGATATGCACGTCATAGCCCGGCATCGGCTTGGCCGGTGACCCCAGTTTGATCGGCAGTTCCTCGATCCCCAGCGGGTTTCCGGCGATGGTCCAGCCGGTTTCGGTCTGCCACCAATGGTCGATCACCGGCACGTTGAGCGCCCGTTCCGCCCATTCGATCGTATCGGGGTCGGCACGTTCGCCCGCCAGAAAAAGCGCCTTGAGGCAGGACAGGTCATACCCGGCCATCAGATCGCCATTGGGGTCTTCGCGCTTGACGGCGCGGATGGCGGTGGGAGCGGTGAAGAAGCTTTTGACGTTATGTTCGGAAATCACCCGCCAGAAGGTGCCCGCATCGGGCGTTCCGACCGGCTTGCCCTCGAACACGATGGTGGTGTTGCCGTGGATCAGCGGCGCGTAACAGATATAGGAATGGCCCACGACCCAGCCCACATCCGAGGCGGCCCAGAACACATCGCCGGGATCGACGTTGTAGATGTTCTTCATGGTCCAGTTCAGCGCCACCAAGTGACCGGCGGTGGGGCGTACCACACCCTTGGGCGCGCCGGTGGTGCCGGAAGTATAGAGGATATAGGCCGGATCATTGCCGTTCACCGGCACGCATTCGGCCGGTTCGACGCCGTATTGGAACCCGTGCCAGTTATGGTCGCGGCCCTCGATCAGTTGCGCGACTTCCTGTTCGCGCTGGAAGATGACGCAGAACTCGGGCTTGTGCTCGGCCAGATCAATCGCCCCGTCCAGCAGCGGCTTGTAGTGGACCGCGCGGCCCGGTTCCAACCCGCAGGAGGCGGCGATGATCGCCTTTGGTTTGGCGTCGTCGATCCGCACCGCCAGTTCGTTGCTGGCAAAACCGCCGAAGACCACCGAATGCACCGCGCCCAGTCGCGCGCAGGCCAGCATCGCTTCCAGCGCTTCGGGGATCATCGGCATGTAGATGATCACCCGGTCGCCTTTTTTGATGCCCTTCGCCCGCAGCGCCCCCGCAAGCGAGGCCACCCGGTTGCGCAGCTCAATATAAGAGATCTGCCGCTTGCTATGGGTGATCGGGCTGTCATGGATGATGGCGATCTGCTCACCGCGCCCGGCCTCGACATGCCGGTCCACCGCGTTCCAGCAGGTGTTCACCTTGGCATCACAGAACCATTCATAGAGCGGCGCATTGTCGTCAAAAAGCGCTCGTGTCGGCGCCTCGACCCAGTCGATCCCCGTCGCCGCCTCCAGCCAGAACGTTTCGGGGTCATCTTTCCAGCTGTCATACACGTCCTGATAGGCCAAGTCCCTGTCTCCTCCATTCGTCTGGCACCGGTGTTAGAAAGGGCGTGCCGTGCGGGGCAAGACCAATAAGTTCCGTTGCGTCACATTATCGCGAAAATTTGCAATTCTACCCTGAAATGACTTGCTAAACTCTGCAAACCCCAAGTGTTTTCGCAGGTTTTGTTTGCTTTCACGAGCGCTTTGCAAACCCGACACTTGCGCGTTGCAAAGTGCGCCTTTCCTGATTCGCTCGCGTCAGCTTGGGATGCTTGCGTATTTCGGCAGGTGGTCTCCGATCTGCAGCCACGGGATGTGCTCGCTGTGGAACACGTGGATCTGGGGCGCGATATCCTCGGGGTTTTCCAGCGTCGCGACATAGAGATGCACGGTCTCTTGGTCCGCGTCATTGCGATAGGCCATCGGCGTTCCGCAGGTGCCGCAGAACAGCCTCTCGACCCGCTCCGACGAGTGATAGGTTCGCGGCTCGCCACCGGACCAGCGCACGCTGTCATGTGGAACACCGAAGAAGGCTGTGACCGGGGCCGCGCAGTTGCGCCGACAATCCGCGCAATGGCAGTAACAACTCCAGGCGACGGCCCCATCACTTTCCCAGCGCACGTCGCCGCAATGGCAATGTCCCTTCATCTGAACGCACCTCCCACTGAACTCAGACGGGTTAACCGTAATGCGCAACCGGCGTTCCTGCAATTGCGGACATGTTCAGCAGCCCGCGCGCGGTGATCGAGGGCGAGACGATATGGGCGCGGTTGCCCATGCCCATCAGGATCGGCCCGACCTCAAGCCCGCCGGCACGTGCCTTGAGGATGTTGCGCACACCGCTGGCGGCATCGGCATGGGCGAAGATGAGGATATTGGCCGCGCCGTCCAACCGGCTATGGGGAAAGATCCGTTTCCGCAGCACAGGGTCCAGCGCCGTATCGACGTTCATTTCGCCCTCGTAGACAAAATCGCGGCGTTCGGAATCGAGGATGTCCAAAGCCTCGCGCAGACGCTTGCCCGACCCTTTGGGCTGGTTGCCGAATTGCGATTGCGAGCACAGCGCGATCTGCGGCTCGATCCCGAACCGTTTGACATGACGGGCGGCGCCGATGGCGATCTCGGCCAGTTGTTCGGGATTGGGCAGTTGATAGACATGGGTGTCGGCGATGAACAGCGGGCCTTCCTCGAGGATCATCAGCGACAGTGCGCCATGGGCATAGAGACCGCCGCGCCCCAGCACCTGGTTCACATAGTTCAGATGCCAGCGATACTCGCCAAATGTGCCGCAGATCAGCGAATCCGCCTCGCCGCGCTGCACCATGATTGCGCCGATGGCGGTGGTGTTGGTGCGCATCACCGCCTTGGCGATGTCAGGCGACACGCCGCGCCGCATCATCAGTTCGTGATAGGAATTCCAGTAATCGTAGTAGCGCGGGTCGTTTTCCGGGTTCACGATCTGGAAATCCCGGCTCGGGCGGATGTCGAGGCCAAGCCGTTCGCAGCGGGCTTCGATCACGTCGGGGCGGCCGATCAGGATCGGGGTTTCAGTGGTTTCCTCAAGAATGGCCTGGGCGGCGCGCAGCACCCGCTCATCCTCGCCCTCGGCGAACACGATCCGGCGCGAGGCGATCCGGGCGGAATCGAAGATCGGGCGCATCAGCAGGGCGGATCTGAACACCGACTGGTTCAGTGTCTGCTTATAAGCCTCAAGATCCTCGATAGGCCGTTTCGCGACCCCGCTTTCCATCGCCGCCTGTGCAACCGAGGAGGAGACGACGCCGACCAGCCGAGGATCGAAGGGTTTCGGGATCAGGTAATCCGGCCCAAATGTCAGCTGCTCACCGCGATAGGCGGCGGCGGCTTCGGCGCTGGTGGTGGCGCGGGCCAGTTCGGCGATGCCGTCGATGCAGGCCAGTTGCATCTGATCGTTGATCTCGGTCGCACCCACATCCAGCGCGCCCCGGAAGATGAACGGGAAACACAGCACGTTGTTGACCTGATTGGGAAAATCGCTGCGCCCGGTGGCGATGATGGCGTCGGGCGCGACTTCGCGCGCGGCCTGTGGCAGGATTTCCGGCGTCGGGTTGGCCAGCGCGAAGATAATCGGGCGATCGGCCATCCTGGCAACCATCTCGGGCTTCAACACGTTGGGACCGGAAAGGCCCAGAAACAGATCGGCGCCGTCGATCACCTCGTTCAGCGTGCGCAGATCGCTGTCCTGCGCATAGGCGGCCTTATGCGGGTTCATGTCTTCGGTCCGGCCCTCATAGACCAGCCCGTGAATGTCGCAGAGCCAGACATTTTCCCGCTTCACGCCCATTTTCAGCAGCATGTTCAGGCAGGCGATGCCCGCTGCGCCGCCGCCTGTTGAGACGATCTTGATGTCTTCAAAATTCTTGCCCGCCACATGCAGCGCGTTCTTGGCCGCCGCCCCCACCACGATGGCGGTGCCGTGCTGGTCGTCGTGAAAAACCGGAATGCCCATCCGCTCGCGGCAAAGCTGCTCGACAACGAAACAATCCGGCGCCTTGATGTCTTCGAGGTTGATCGCGCCGAAGGTGGGTTCCAGCGCGCAGACGATATCTGCCAGTTTCTCGGGGTCGGATTCGTTCACTTCGATGTCGAAACAGTCGATATTGGCGAATTTCTTGAACAGGACGGCCTTGCCCTCCATCACCGGTTTCGAGGCCAGCGCGCCGATGTTGCCCAGCCCCAGCACCGCCGTGCCATTCGACACCACCGCCACCAGATTGCCGCGTGCCGTGTATTTCGCGGCATCCTCGGCGTTGCTCTTGATCTCGAGGCAGGCTTCGGCGACCCCCGGAGAATAGGCCAGCGACAGGTCGCGGCCATTGGCCATGGGTTTGGTCGGGCGGATCTCGAGTTTGCCGGGTTTTGGAAATTCATGATAATCCAGCGCGGTTTCGCGAAGTTTCTGTGTGTCCGACATTCCAAAGCTCCCGGCTGAATTTAGTTTAGCTTTAAACTATCCTTTACGTGAGGGAAATGGCGGGCTTCGTCAACAGCTGGCGCGGGCGGCTTCTTGCAAAAGCTGTGGGGCGCGACCCGTACCGGCTGGAAAAGGGCGACGCTTTTGTCATCCCGCCGGAGATGCAGACACAGTTGAGCGAGCCGAGTGCGGATGTGGAAATGCTGGAGGTGGCGCTACCGGGGGTGTTCAAGACCGAACTTGGCTAGAGGATGTCTCGCGGATTGGGTTTCTTTGCGGTATTCAATCCTGACCAGATGATCAAAAGCCGGGGAATCGCCATGAGTTTGAAAGACAGTGCCCTTGCGGTCCGCAAAAACGCCCATGCGCCTTATTCGAACTTCAAGGTGGGCGCGGCGATCCGGTCGGCCTCGGGCGTGATCTATGCCGGGTGCAATGTGGAAAACATCGCCTATCCCGAAGGCACCTGCGCCGAAGCGGGCGCAATTGCGGCGATGGTGGCGGCGGGTGAGACGCAGTTGACCGAGGTTTATGTGGTCGCGGGCAGCCCCGCGCCGGTGCCGCCCTGTGGCGGGTGCCGCCAGAAACTGTCGGAATTTGGCGCGCGCGATGTGGTGGTGACCATGGCGACCACCGCTGGCCTCGAGCAGGTGATGACCATCGGTGACCTGTTGCCCGGCGCGTTCGGCGCGGAGCATATGAAAGATGTCTGAGCGCATGGATGCACGGGCGATCATCGCAAAGCTGCGCCGCCGCGAGGTGCCCGATGCGGCCGAGCTGGCCTGGTTCGCGCAAGGTCTGGCCGATGGCAGCGTCAGCGACGCGCAGGCCGGGGCCTTTGCCATGGCCGTCTGCATGGGCGGTCTCGGGCCGGAGGGGCGCGCGGCGTTGACCGTGGCCAAGCGTGACAGCGGCGATGTGCTGCGCTGGGACTTGCCCGGACCGGTGATCGACAAGCATTCAACCGGCGGTGTGGGTGATTGCGTCTCGCTGGTTCTGGCCCCGGCGCTGGCCGAATGCGGGGCTTATGTGCCGATGATCTCGGGACGCGGGCTGGGCCATACCGGCGGCACGCTGGACAAGATGGAGGCGATCCCCGGCGTCACCACCCAGGTAGGGCAGGAGCGGCTGGCGCAGATCGTGCGCGACACCGGTGCCGCGATTGTCGGTGCCACGGCGCAGATCGCGCCTGCTGACAAGCGGCTTTATGCGATCCGGGATGTGACGGCGACGGTGGAAAGCCTCGATCTGATCACCGCCTCGATCCTGTCGAAGAAACTGGCGGCCAGTCCGGACGCGCTGGTGCTGGACGTGAAACTGGGCTCTGGCGCTTTCATGAAAACGCATGAGGCGGCGCGATCGCTGGCTGTTGCGCTGACCGAGACGGCCAACGCCGCCGGGTGCCGTACATCGGCGGTGATCTCGGACATGAACCAGCCGCTGGCGCGCGCGCTGGGCAATGCGCTTGAGGTGGATGAGGTCATGCAGGCGATGACCAGCGGGGCCGAGACACCGCTGTCGCGCCTGTCGGCTGAACTGGGCGGCGTGGTGCTGTCCGATGCCGGAATTGCGGATAACGCGCAACAGGGCGCGGACCGGTTGTCGGCCATCATTGCGGATGGTCGCGCAGCGGAGCGTTTCGGGCGTATGCTGGCCGCCGTGGGCGGCCCGGTGCAATTTGTCGAGAACTGGGCACGGTTCCTGCCCGAGGCGCATGTGATCCAGGAGGTGACCGCGCCTGATGCGGGCTATGTCCGTGCGATTGATGGCGAGGCGCTGGGTCTTGCGGTGGTGGCGCTGGGCGGTGGGCGGCAGGTGGAAAGCGATGTTGTCGACCCCTCGGTCGGGCTGTCTTCGGTCGTCCGGCTGGGGGGACGGGTCGAGCGTGGCGCGCCATTGGCCGTGATCCATGCGGCGCGCGAAGATGCGGCGCGGCACGCCGAACAGGCGGTGCGGGCGGCGATCCGCCTGTCACCTGATCCGGTTGCGGTGCCAAAGCTGATTCACGAGGTTATCCGGGCCTGAAGCGCTTGCATGGGCGCAATCAGATGATAGGTAGCGCCGATTACGCGGAGACCATGCGCGGTAGGGCGCGATGGTAAAGACAAGGAGTGTGCTCGTGAGCGTTGCCGCATTGCCAAAGGTTGAATTGCACCTGCATCACGAAGGCGCTGCGCCGCCTGCCTTCATCCGCCAGTTGGCGCATGAGAAAAAGATCGACCTGAGCCGTATCTTCCGTGCCGACAGCACCTATGAGTTCCGCGATTTCGCGCATTTCCTGTTGGTCTATGACGCCGCCTGCGAAGTCTTGCAGACGCCCGAGGATTTTCGCCGCCTCACGCTTGCCATTCTCGAAGAAAGCGCCGCGAACGGCGTGGTCTATACCGAAACCTTTGTCAGCCCGGATTTCTGTGGCGGCGGTGATCTGAAGGCCTGGCAAGAGTATGTGCATGCGATCCACGAGGCCGGCGACGAGGCCGAACGCAAGTTCGGCATCACCATGCGCTCGGTGGTGACCTGCATCCGCCATCGCGGTCCGGATCTGGCCCGCTTGTCGGCCCATTGCGCCGCCGAAACTGCCGGGGACCGGATCGTCGGTTTTGGCATGGGCGGCAATGAAGGGATGGGCAAACAGGGCGATTTCGCCTGGAGCTTTGATTGCGCCCGCGAGGCCGGGCTGCGCCTGACCACCCATGCGGGTGAGTTCGGCGGGCCGGACAGCGTGCGCGACGCGGTGCGCGATCTGGGGGTGGAACGGCTGGGTCATGGCGTGCGCGCCATCGAAGATGCCGATCTGGTCCATGAACTGGCCGATCGCGGCATCGTGCTGGAGGTGTGTCCGGGCTCGAACGTGGTTCTGGGGCTCTACCCCGATATTGCGGCGCACCCGATCCAGCGCCTGCGCGAGGCGGGGGTGAAGGTCACGGTTTCCACCGATGATCCGCCGTTTTTCCATACCACCATGGCGCGCGAATATGAGATGCTGAATGCGGCCTTCGGCTGGGAAGAACCCGATTTCGCCGAGATCAACAAGACCGCATTACACGCCGCCTTCTGCGATGAGGACACGCGCGCGCGCGTTGCACAAAGACTGGAGACATCATGAGCGAACATCTGACCGTCGTTGACCACCCGCTGGTCCAGCACAAGCTGACCCTGATGCGGGACAAGGGCACCTCGACCGCCACGTTCCGGCAGCTGTTGCGTGAGATCACCGAGTTGCTGGCCTATGAGGTCACCCGCGGATTGCCGATGACCACGCGCCATATCGAGACTCCGATGGAGGAGATGGACGCGCCGATCCTGGCCGGCAAGAAACTGGCGCTGGTGTCGATCCTGCGGGCAGGCAACGGGATGCTGGACGGAGTGCTGGAGCTGATCCCGTCGGCGCGGGTGGGTTTTGTCGGGCTTTACCGGGACGAGGAGACACTGCAGCCGGTGCAGTATTACTTCAAGGTGCCCGAGGGGTTGAAGGACCGGATGGTGATTGCGGTCGATCCGATGCTGGCCACCGGTAACAGTTCGGCCGCGGCGGTTGACCTGCTGAAACAGGCAGGCGCCACCGATATCCGGTTCCTGTGCCTGCTGGCTGCCCCCGAAGGCGTTGCCCGGATGAAAGAAGCGCACTCGGATGTGCCCATCGTCACCGCCTCGCTGGACCGCGAGTTGAACTCCAAAGGCTACATCATGCCGGGGCTGGGCGATGCCGGTGACCGGATGTTCGGTACAAAGTAGTTTAACGGTTGCATCCTTTACTCGCTGCGTCCGATAGGCCATGATTTTCAAAATCTTGCGAGGTCGTCATGAAGCTAACGGGAACACTCCTATCCGCACTTGCCGCAGCCCTGATCGGCGGCGGGAACGCCTTGGCGCAGACCTCGAACCAGCCTCAGAGCTCGGCGGCGCAAACGATCACGCTGAAGCCGGGGACACGGATCGTGCCCCGGCATGTCTATGACAACCGGCGCAACACGACCGGCCAATACGTGCCGCGTGGCTATCGCCGGGTCTGGGATGACGATCGGCTGAACACCAATCGGGCGGAGATTACCATCGCCCGGGCGGTGGCGGTGACTCGCCAGACCTACAAGGTGCCACGCGGATACCGCTATGTTGCGCGTCAGGATGACCGTCTCAATCCGCGGCGCGGGCTGCGCACACCAGCGGGCGACGCACAGACCGACCGGATCTGGCAACGCACCGTGCCGCGCAAGCTGGTGGAACTGCCGACCGATCGGCCTGTCTATGATCTGCCCGACACCGACAACCTGCTGGCCGCGACGCCGGATGAAAAGGGCGTGTTGCGCGTCTCGACCCGGTCGGACCCGGCTGCGGGGGCGCTAAAACCTGCGTTCTACCTGCGGATCTCCTCGCATGCAACCAAGGCAGGCGCGACCGCAACCACAGGCCAGGTGCAGGCGACAGGTCTGCCGACGCGCTACGGTGTGACGCGCGGCGGCGACCGGACGCTGGTGCTGGCCGGTCCGTTTGACAGCGAGGCGGCGGCGAAATCTGCGCTCGCCAAGGCGCGCAAGGCCGGGTTCCGCAAGGCGCGTCTGATAAAATAACGGATCAGGTGCCGCAGATATTCTGCAATCGCACCCAAGCGCTGTCCGGCAGCACCGGTTCAAGCGTGCGTCCGGCCATGGGGTCGGCCTCGATCAGGCCCAGAACGGTCTCGCCGGTAATGTCGCGGGCATAGGCATAGGGCGTCGAGGGCACGGCGGCCTGACCAAAGACCGCCAGCATGACATCATCGGGCAAATCGGCACGCGGCGCGGACAGCACCTGTTCGGCATAGTGATCGAGGCTCTCGCGGGTCAGATCGCCGGTGGTCAGAAGGCGAAACGCGGCAACAGGACCTGCGGTCTCCAGCAGTTCCGCCAGAGGGTCCAATGCCTGCGCCCGCGCGCGCTCTACCAGAATGTAGCCGGCGGCAACGGCGGGGTCCTCGTGATCCTCGATCAGGGTCTTGTTCACGGCGACGATCCCGCCGGGCAAATGCAGCGTATCGGCAATGCCCCCCGGCAGGACAACCAGCCGGTCGACACCGGTGCGGCGCGCCAGCACGTCGAGCGCGGCTCTCGCCTCATTGGCCGCGCAGGCGCGCCCGGCGACGCGTTCGATTCGGGCCAGCACCGCGCGCCCGATCTCGGCGCGCTTGATCTCGGGCACCACGGAGGTCACATGCCGCTGCAGCGCGCCGGGCAGCCAGAATACCAGCAGCGCGGCAACCGCCGTGATGACACCGGTGACGCTGAGCCAGCGCAGTCGTCCGGGATGCGGGCGCGCCCGCGCGATGGCGCTTTGCAGCCGTGCGATCGCCTCGATCATCGTGGTTTCGGAGTCGGCCAGTTCCAGCGTTTCCTCAGGGTCGCCGTCAGGGTGGAAAATGGCCGGGAAGGCACCGGGGTTCTGACGCTCCAGCGCGGCCAGCGACCAATGGGTGATCGCCTGATCGTTGAAGTCCGAGATGGTCAGCGTTGCGTCACCGATCGAGACAACAACCTCGCGGCGCTGTTCATCGGGGTTCGGGCGCCAGAGCCCGGTGGCCTCGATCCGGTCATATTGCGTGAGGGCGGTCATATGCGCTGAAACTGCTCGTTAGTCTTTTGACGCAGCCTAACATGCGGGCTGCCTGCGCCGCAAACGCCTTGCGACCGCGAAGAGGCGTGAATTCGGGATTGCAATGGCCGGGGCTTGCGCCGCAGCATGGACCGGAACGGGTGGGGCGCGGGACGGAACATGCAACCAACATCGCAAGGATCGTTGCTGAGCGCGGCCATGTTGATGATCGCGGCGATGTCCATCATCGGAGTGATCGACAATTACATCGTCGTTCTGGCAGAGTTTATCGGGCTCTGGCAGTTCCATGTGACGCGTACGCTGGTGGCGCTGCCGCTGATTGCCGGCCTGTCATTGCTTGGGCTGGGCGGGTTGCGGCCGGTACGATACTGGGCGGTTCTGCTGCGGTCCCTTTTGCTTGCGACCGCAATGATGTGCTATTTTACCGCGCTGGCCTTTATGCCTATCGCGCAGGCATTGGCTGGCCTGTTCAGTTCTCCGATCTTCGTCCTGCTGATCACCGCCTTCGTCCTGCGCAATCCGGTGGGACCCTGGCGGATCGGTGCGGTGATGATCGGGTTTTCCGGTATTCTGCTGGTTTTGCAGCCCGATCCGAATGCCTTTGATTATCGCATTCTCATCCCGCTCTGTGGTGGTTTCTTCTATGCGCTGAGCGCGATCGCCACCCGCAGCCTGTGTGCGGGGGAAAGTACGGTTGTCCTGCTCGGGGCATCGATTGGCGCGCTTGGTCTGATCGGGGGTATTGCCCTTCTGGGTTTGTCCCTGTTCCCGCTTGAGGCAGCGCCCGGCCCGGACGGGTTTGCGGCGCGCGGTTGGGTCTGGCCGATGACCCCGGCGATCCCGTTTGTGCTGCTTCAAGCCGCGGGATCGGTGATTGCGGTCTATATGCTGACCAAGGCCTATCAACTGGCCGAGCCTTCTTATGTGTCGGTTTTTGAGTACTCGGTAATGATCTTCGGACCGCTCTTTGCCTGGGTTGCCTTCGGTCAATCGCTGGACGTGACGCAGATCTTCGGCATCGGGTTGATCGCGCTTGCGGGCATCACCATCGCCTTGCGCTCGGGTTAGAGGTTTTGCCGGGCGGCTCAAGCGGTTAGCGTGTCCCCCATGATCATCTCGCGCGGCCGGTCCTATATCTTTGTTCACATCCCCAAGACCGGGGGCACCTCTCTGGCGCTGGCGCTCGAGTCGCGGGCGAAGAAGGACGACATCCTGATCGGCGATACGCCAAAGGCCCGCCGCCGCCGCCACCGGCAGCAATCGCTGCCCGCGCGCGGGCGGTTGTGGAAACACGCCACGCTGCGCGACATCGACGGTGTGGTCAGCGATGACGAGCTTGAAGATTTCTTTGTGTTCACGCTGGTGCGCAACCCCTGGGATCGCGCGGTCAGTTACTACCACTGGTTGCGAGAACAGCGTTTTGACCATCCAACGGTGACCTTGGCGAAGCGGTTGCAGTTTGAGGCGTTCGTGCTGCATTCCGACACGCTGGCCGCTTTCCGTAGCCACCCCTATACCAGCTACATGCGGGACGCGGCGGGGGTTGATCGCAGCAATCTCTATATCCGTATCGAGCATTTCGAAGCAGATGCCACAGCGCTTTGGCAGCATCTGGGCTTTGAAGTTGTGATGCCGCACGTCAACCGATCAGAGCGTTTGGCAGATTACCGGCGCTATTATTCCCCACCAATGATCGACGCGATCGCCAAAGTCTGCGCGGTTGATATTCACAAGTTTAACTACCGTTTTGAGTGATCCATCTCAGATGTTGTTTCCGATTGTGGCGCAATCATTCCTCGGCTGCATGATTGCGTGAAAATGACCGGCCAATGACACAAATTAGACGCTGTCAGGGCATAAAAAAGCTTCCGAATCGGCGCTCCTTTCCCCTACGTAAACTTTGGCCAGTCCGGCTTTGCTGCTGCCACCGGGACGGCACTTGATCACGGTCGGATCTGTGGAAGCCGCGAGGTCGCGGCGGTGCTGATGATCAAAGCCCCCACAAGGAACGATGGGTCGCATTTTCGGCACGCCAGCCATCACGGCAAAGCTGGCCCAACTTCCCGCCCTCGCGGGATGTTTGGAGACCACCCCCCTCTGTCTCCGAACGAAAAAACCGGCGTTCAATTTCGGAGCGCCGGTTTCCTTTTTAATGAATTAGATCAGGCTGCTTTGGCTTCCGGATCGAAGCGCCCGTAAAAGCTTTGCCCCTTGGCGGCCATGTCACGCAGCAGTTGCGGGCAGGCGAACCGGTCGCCATAGGCGGCAGTCAACTGATCGCAGCGCTCGGCGGCATAAGGCGTGCCGATGATATCGAGCCAGCTGAGCGGACCGCCGGACCAGGGCGCAAAGCCCCAGGCCAGAACCGCGCCCACGTCGCCTTCGCGGATGTCCATCAGAACGTTTTCTTCCAGTGCGCGCACGGCTTCCAGAACCTGTGCGAACATCAGGCGTTCCTGCACTTCGGTCAGGTCGGGCTGATCTTCGGCCAGCGGGTATTTCTCACCCAGACCCTCCCAGTAACCCAGACGCTTGCCCTTCTCGTCATACTCGAAGAAGCCGGCATTGGCTTTGCGGCCCAGACGGCCCAGATCTTCGAGCCAGAAGATCAACTCGTCGGCGGGGTTCTCGGGGTAGTCATCGCCCAGAGCCTCTTTGGTGGCCCGCGCGATCTTGGCGCCCAGATCGATCGAGGTCTCGTCGTTCAGCTGGATTGGACCCACCGGGAAGCCCAACTGCGTTGCGGCATTGTCGATCAGCGCGGGCGAGACGCCTTCGGTGATCATCCGCAGACCTTCGTTGATGTAGGGAATGATGCAGCGGTTGGCGTAGAAGAAGCGCGCATCATTGACCACGATCGGCGTCTTGCGGATCTGGCGCACATAGTCCAGCGCCTTGGCCACCGCACGATCACCGGTTTCGCGACCCTTGATGATCTCGACCAGCAGCATTTTCTCGACCGGCGAGAAGAAGTGGATGCCGATGAACTGCTCGGGGCGCGACGACGCCTTGGCAAGATCGGTGATCGGCAGGGTCGAGGTGTTGGAGGCAAAGATGCAATCCTCGGGGATCACGGCTTCGACCTTCTTGGTCATCTCGGCCTTGACGGCAGTGTCTTCGAAGACGGCTTCGACGATCAGGTCACAGCCTTCAAGTGCTGCCAGATCGGGCGTTGCGGTGATCAGAGACAGCATCGCCTCTTTCTTTTCGGGCGTTGCCTTGCCGCGCTTGATGCCCTTGTCAAGATGGGCTTCGGTATAGGCCTTTCCCTTGTCGGCGGCGGCCTGGTCGCGGTCGATCAGGACCACCTCGATACCGGCCTGTGCCGAGACCAGCGCGATGCCCGCGCCCATCATGCCTGCGCCCAGAACGCCGACCTTCTTGACCCTCTGGTCCGCGACACCGGCGGGGCGCACGGCGCCTTTTTCCAGCGCCTGCTTGTTGATGAACAGGCTGCGGATCATCGCTGACGAGGACGGGTTCATCAGCACATTGGTGAACCAGCGTGCTTCGATCTTGAGCGCGGTGTCGAAGTCGACCAGCGCGCCTTCATAGATCGCCGAGAGCAGCGCCTTGGCCGCCGGGAAGGCGCCTTGGGTCTTGCCGTTGACCATGGCCGAGGCACCAACGAAGGTCCCGAAACCGGCAGGGTGGTAGGGGTCTCCGCCGGGCATCTTGTAGCCTTTGGCATCCCAGGGTTTGACGATGTCCTCGTCCTTGGCGTTCAGCACCCACTGGCGCGCCGCTTCGAGCGGATCGGCAGACAGCTCGTCGACCATCTTGGCGGCCTTGGCCTTGGCCGGGTCCATCATCTTGCCTTCCAGCAGAACCGGAGAGGCCGCCATGGCGCCAACCATGTAGGAATAACGAATGGTGCCACCGCCGCCGGGGAAGATGCCCAGCAGAATCTCGGGCAGGCCGATCTTGGATTTCGGGTTGTCGGTCATCACGCGGTGGTGACAGGCCAGAGCAATCTCGGTGCCGATACCGGCGCAGGTGCCGTTGATGGCGCAGGCCACCGGCTTGCCGCCCTTGTTGGTCTTGAGCTCCATGCCCGCGCGCTCAAGCTTGCGCAGGACGCGGTGGCCGGCCATGGTGAAGTCGAACAGCGCCTTGGCCGGTTCGTCGCCCGCTTCTTCGCGGATCGTGGCCAGCGTGTTCAGATCCATGCCCCCGGCAAAGTCCTTTTTTGCGCTGGTGATCACGATGCCTTTGACCGCGTCGTCAGCCAGGGCCTGTTCGACGAAGCCGTCGAATTCCCCATAGGCCTCGCGGGTCAGCACGTTCATGCTTTTGCCCACGGCGTCCCAGGTGATGATAGCGACGCCGTCGGCGTCCACGTCGTATTTAAAATCGGTCATGTCTCGTCTCCGATCTGGTCAGCCGTCAGAGGGCTGCCATCTTTGCGGGTGAAGGCAAAACCGTTCATGTCCTGCTTCACCATCATGTCGATATCGCTGTAATAGCCGGTTTCAGTCGGGGTTCGGGTGCCCACCACCAGAAAGGCGGCAGGGGCATCCGATTTGTTTACAAGGTGATGCCCGTTGGCATCCCCGGCGGGGAAGGTGGCGCAATCGCCGGGCTGCATCGCATGGTCGCCGTCATCGTCGATCAGCGTGCAGATCCCTTCGGTCACCATCACGAACTCGTCCTGCTCCATATGGTAATGGCGCAAGGACGAGGCCGCGCCGGGCGCAAGCCGGACCAGATTCACACCATATTGAGTAAGCCCACCGGCATCGCCCAGCCGCTGGCTGCTGCGGCCTTCGCCATTGCGCGCCAGCTTGCCGGGATAACCCGATCCGGTCAGCCACTCGATCTGGGTGAGGTCCAGCTTGGGCATCAGACGCGCTCGATCACCGTGGCGGCACCCATGCCGGATGCGATGCAGAGCGTGGCCAGACCGGTTTCCTTGTCGGTGCGCTCAAGCTCATCCAGCAGCGTGCCAATGATGATCGCGCCGGTGGCACCCAGCGGGTGACCCATGGCGATCGAGCCACCATTGACGTTGACCAGTTCCGGATCGACATCAAAGGCCTGCTGGAAGCGCAGCACAACGCTGGCGAAGGCTTCGTTCACCTCAAAGAGGTCGATATCGCCGATGGTCATGCCGTTGTCGGCCAGGATCTTCTCGGTCACCGGAACCGGGCCGGTCAGCATCATGGTGGGCTCGGTGCCGATCTTGGCGGTGCCCTTGATGCGCGCGCGCGGCTTCAGGCCGTATTTCTCGCCAAATTCCTTGTTGCCGATCAGAACCGCCGCTGCCCCGTCCACGATGCCCGAGCTGTTGCCCGCGTGGTGGATGTGGTTGATCCGCTCCAGATGGGGGTATTTCATCAGCGCGACCTTGTCGAAGCCGGGCATCTGCTCGCCCATGGCCTGGAAGGCCGGCTTGAGGCCACCCAGCGACTGCATGTCAGTGCCGGGGCGCATGTATTCGTCATGATCCAGGATCGGAATGCCGTTCTGGTCCTTGACGGTGATCACCGATTTCGAGAAGCGGTTTTCTTCCCAGGCTTTGGCAGCGCGGCGCTGGGATTCCATGGCCAGCGCATCGGCCTGGTCGCGGGTGAACCCGTACTCGGTGGCGATCAGATCGGCCGAGATACCCTGCGGCACGAAACAGGTACCCATCGCGATCGTGGGATCGACCGGAAAGGCGGCACCGTCGCTGCCCATGGCGACCCGGCCCATCATTTCGACACCACCGGCGATATACGCATCGCCGCCGCCGCCCCTGACCTGGTTGGCGGCCAGGTTGACCGCCTCCATGCCGCTGGCGCAGAAACGGTTGATGGAAAGGCCGGGGATGGATTGATCCAGCTCCGAGGCCAGCACGGCAGTCCGTGCCAGGCAGCCGCCCTGTTCCTTGACCTGGGCCACGTTGCCCCAGATCACGTCCTCGACCGCATGGCCTTCCAGGCCATTGCGCTCTTTCACCGCGTTCAGCGTCACTGCGCTGAGCCGCGCGGATGTCACCTCGTGCAGGCTGCCATCCTTGCGTCCCTTACCCCTGGGGGTACGCAGAGCATCGTAGATGTATGCTTCGGTCATGTTGCTCTCCTCAAGCTCGGTCCGACGATTTGCCGGGCATCAGATCATAGGGGTGTTTCCAGCCACGCGTTTCACTGATCCGCGTGAGCCAGGCGTCGATATGGGGCCAGTCGGCCCGGTCAAACCCGAAAGGTTCCGGATAATAGAGATAGCTGCAGCAGCTGAGATCGGCATTGGTGAGCCCGTCGCCAACAATCCAGTCGCGCCCGTCCAGATGGGCGTTCAGCGTTGCGTAAGCGGCCTTGAGCCGGCCCTGGTTGAAGGCAATCACCTCGGCGGGGCGCTTGTCTTCGGGCAGGAAATTGATCAGGTAACGGGTCAGCCCCGCCATCGAGCTGAATTTGTGATTGTCCCACAGGACCCAGCGCAGAATGTCATAGCGCTCAGCCTCGGTCCGGCCGCCGAACTTGCCGGATTTCTCGCTGACATAAGCCTGGATCGCGCCCGATTGGCTGGTGCGGAATTCGCCGTCGATCAGAACCGGCGCTTCGCCCATTTCGTTGACGTCGCGGCGAAACTCCGGGGTTCTGGTCTGGCCGTTGAAGAAATCGACGAACACAGGCTCCCAGTCGAGCCCCGACAATTCGAGGGCCAGCGCTGCCTTGTATGAATTCCCGCTTTCTGCGAAGCAGTGAAGTTTCATCGTCATGTGCTCAGCACTCCTGTGAAGCGTCTGCTGCCCGCTGTTATTGAGTATTCCGAGAAAGATGAAGTGTGCCGGTACGTCAGTCGCGAATGTACGCAACGCGCAATGCGCCGGGGCTTCAACCTTGTCGGAAGGCTCAGTGAAATCCGGTGTGCCAGCTTGTCCCTTCAGCCGGTTGCCGGGGCGATCATCGTTTTCGGTCCTCCAGTTCCGCATTGAACAGACGCAGTCTGTGGGTCAGGTTTTCGTCATTGATGACGCTGTTGAAGTTCTCGAACAGGAACGACAATGCCTCGCCCTCGTCCAGCCCCGCCTCGGCGGCAAACCTCTTCAATCTGCGATAGCCGTCCTCGGTCATGGCGACGGGGAAGCGGCGGGTCAGGCGGAAACGTTTCGGCATCTTGATCCTCTGGGTTGAAAGGCTCCGGACCGGGTGGCCCGGAGCCAATCTGGGATCAGAACTGATCGGCGTCCAGTGTCATCACCGGTGCCGCGCCCGACTGGATGCGGGCCAGGTGCATGCCAGTGGCGGGCAGGCGGCGCGCCATGTAGAAGCGGCCGGTGGTCAGCTTGGTCTCGTAGAAGTCCTTGTCCGAAGCCCCCCCGGCCAGCGCGTTGCGCGCGGCGAGCGCCATCTGCGCCCACATCAGACCCAGGCAGACATGACCGAACATGTGCATGAAGTCATTGCTGCCAGCCAGCGCCTCGTTCGGGTTCTTGGCGGCGTTCTGCATGAAGAACATGCCTGCCGACTGCAGGTCCTTCGAGGCCGCTTTCAGCGGTTCGATGAAGTCGCGGTCAAAGGCTTCGTCCTGACCGGCGTTTTCCTTGCAGAAGGTTTTGACCATCTCAAAGAACGCCATGACATGCTTGCCGCCATCGACGGCCAGTTTGCGGCCCACCAGATCCAGCGCCTGAACGCCGTTGGCGCCTTCGTAGATCTGAGCGATCCGGGCGTCGCGGGTGTATTGCGACATGCCCCATTCCTCGATGTAGCCATGGCCGCCATAGACCTGCTGGGCCTTCACGGTCATGTCGTAGCCTTCATCGGTCAGGAAGCCCTTGATGACCGGGGTCAGCAACGAGATCAGGCCGTCGGCATCTTTATCACCCGCACGGTGCGCCTTGTCGATCATGGTCGCGCCCCACAGGACAAACGCGCGCGCGCCTTCGCAGAAGCTTTTCTGATCCAGCAGGCTGCGGCGGATATCGGGGTGCACGATCAGCGGATCGGCGGGACCATCAGGGTTTTTCACGCCGGTCACGTCGCGGCCCTGCAGGCGGTCCTTGGCGTATTCAACGGCGTTCTGATAGGCAGCGTCGGCCTGGCCGAGGCCCTGCATGCCAACACCCAGACGGGCTTCGTTCATCATGGTGAACATGGCGCGCATGCCTTTATGTTCTTCACCCAGCAGGTAGCCGGTCGCGCCGTCATAGTTCATCACACAGGTCGAGTTGCCGTGGATGCCCATTTTTTCTTCGATATTGCCCACCGTGGCACCATTGCGCGCGCCCAGGCTGCCATCCTCATTCACCAGGTATTTGGGCACGATGAACAGCGATACGCCCTTGATACCCTCGGGGCCGCCGACGATCTTGGCCAGCACCAGGTGGATGATGTTGTCGGCCATGTCATGTTCACCGGCCGAGATGAAGATCTTCTGACCCGATATCTTGTAGCTGCCGTCGCCCTGCGGTTCCGCCTTGGTGCGCATCAGGCCCAGATCGGTGCCGCAATGCGGTTCGGTCAGGTTCATGGTGCCGGTCCACTCGCAGCTGACCATGTTGGGCAGATAGGTGTTCTTCTGCTCTTCGGTGCCATGCGCCAGGATCGCCGAGGCCGCACCATGGGTCAGGCCCTGATACATGGTGAACGCCTGGTTGGTGGCCAAGAACATCTCGCCCACAGCGGTTGCCAGAACATAGGGCATGTTCTGTCCGCCATATTCCTCGGGCATATCAAGGCCGGTCCAGCCGCCCTCTTTCATCTGCTCGAACGCGTCCTTGAAGCCCGTCGGCGTATAGACGACACCATTTTCCAGACGGCAGCCTTCCTTGTCGCCGACGACGTTCAGCGGGTGCAGCACGTTGCTGGCGATCTTGCCGGATTCTTCCAGGACGGCACCGGTGAAATCAGCTTCCAGCTCATTGTAACCCGGAATATCCGAGCCGGAGACGTTCAGCACATCGTGCAGTACAAACTGGGTGTCTTTGGTAGGGGCGTTGTAAATTGGCATGAAGGGCTTCCTTTTGGACTGGTCGACAATCTTCAGGGTATTGAGATCATTCGGCGGCTTTTTTTGTATCTTCCATAGAGACGAGGATTTTCTCGCCCCATTTCAACTGCGCTTTCAGATCGTCGATCGCCTGTTTCAGTTCGTCGCGCTGTGCTTCCATGTCGGCAAGGCGCTCACGGGCGATTTCGAACGTGCGTTGCAGTTGCGTGTGTTGCTGGTCACCAATGTGATAAAGGTCAAGCAATTGGCGGATTTGTTCAAGGCTAAAGCCGAACCGCTTGCCCCGAAGAATGAGTTTCAGCCGCGCCCGGTCACGCTTGGTGAACAGGCGTTTCTGGCCATCCCGGATCGGAAACAGCAACTCCTTGGCCTCATAGAAGCGCAAGGTACGAGGCGTGACCTGATAGGCGTCACACATCTCGCGAATTGTCATCGTGTCTTCGTGCATATTCTCAGACTCTCAAACTAAACAAGCAGTGCACCGGAAAGGTGCGCAGCCCGCCGGCGCAATACAACATCAGCTTTACGTTTGCGTAAGCGAAACGCTACGTCACTTAAAGTTCTGACGTTGGATCATTTCAGAAGGCGTCGTGAAAGGCCTATGGTGAGAGATGTTTAATATACTTATTACAATGATTTAGGCGGTTTTATCATCGCTTCGGGTGCGCTTGAATTTGTTGACGGGTAAGTTGATCCGCATCAGCGCGCATATCTCTTTCCGATCGTAATGCACCGTGCGCAGCGGTTTCGAACCTGTTCGGCCCACGCTTTCAGGCGGTCCTCAGCCAGGCGACGCAGCGGGCAGAATAGCCTCGGATGAGTGCCACCCAACCATGTCAAAGAGGTTATGTTTGCTGAGTGCGAAGGGTTTGTCGGATCGGCAAAGGAACCGGACCGAATGGGGCTATTTCAGCAGTCCGACCGTCTGATCGCGCAGCCGTACCAACTCGTCCATCGCGTCGTCAAGTTGCTGGCGCTGCTTGCGCAACTCCTCCAACTGACGGTTGGCAACCTCGACAAAGGTTGCCATCTGAACCTTGTCGCCCTTGTCTTCGTAGATCAGCAGCCATTGTCGAATTTCTTCCAGCGCAAACCCGCAGCGCCGCCCCCGCATGATCAATTCCATACGCGCCACTTCCCTGTGCCCATAGAACCGGGACCGGCCTTCGCGGTCGGGGTGCAGCAGTTCGATATATTCGTAATATCGCAATGTGCGTGGCGTCACTTCGAACTTTGCGCACATTTCCTTGAATGACAGACGGGTCTCGGTCATCGATAATCTCCTTGTATCGCAACCTATTGCGTCGGCAGTTTTGGCGCAACAGTTGGGCTTGCTCTTTTGCGGCGCGCCACACCATAAAGAGGTGTTAACGGATTGGAGACACAATTGGTCGACAGCGAGAAATTTGCCAAACAGTTCATCGAGGCGATCCCGCATGCGCGGGCGCTGGGGCTTGAACTTATCACTATAGGCAAAGGGCAGGCCGAGATTTCCATGCCCTACAAACCCGAGCTTGTGGGCGATCCGCGCAACGGTGTCGTGCATGGCGGCGCGGTCTCGGCGCAGATGGATACGTGCTGCGGGGCTGCGGTAATGTGTCACCCCGACGCCCCGGCAGGCACCGCCACGATCGACCTGCGGATCGACTACATGCGCGGCGCGAATCCCGGTCAGACCATCACCGCCAAGGCGACCTGTTACCACGTCACGCGAAATGTGGCCTTTGTCCGGGCGGTCGCGACCGACGAGGATGTGGACAACCCCGTCGCCACCGCCACCGGCGCCTTCACGGTTGAGGGACGCTGATGGCGCGCGCCCGCCCTGAACCGATGCATGTGGTCAGGCAGCGCCGCGATGCGGCGTTTGCGGCGCTGGTCGATGGCATTCCCTATGCGCAATTCCTGGGCATCACACTGGAACGACGGGGCGATGAACTGACCGGCGTGCTGAATTTCGACGACAAGCTCATCGGCAACCCGTTTCTGCCCGCGCTGCATGGGGGGGTGATCTCGGCCTTTCTGGAAACCACCGCGATCCTGACGCTGGCCTGGCAACATTTCCTGCCACTGATCGAGGCCGGAGATATCGAGGTCGAATCGCTGACGCTTGAGACGATACCGAACTTTCCCAAGACCATCGATTTCACAGTTGACTACTTGCGCACCGGCCTGCCGCGCGACGCCTATGCGCGGGCCTGGGTGGGCCGCGCGGGCCGCCGCTATGCCACCGTCCGGGTCGAGGCATGGCAGGATTCGCGCTCGAAACCTTTCGCGCAGGGGACCGGGCATTTCCTGATGCCCCAGCCCAGGGATTCCGAGACCGGGTCGTGAGCGCCACGCGCGCGCCGATCACCCATCGCCGGGTGCTGGTCATTGCCGCACCCATCGTCTTGTCCAACGCCACTGTGCCCATCCTGGGCGCGGTCGACACAGGGGTTGTTGGCCAGATGGGACAGGCCGCGCCGATCGGGGCGGTCGGCATGGGTGCGGTGATTCTGTCGACGATCTATTGGGTCTTCGGTTTCCTGCGCATGGGCACGACCGGTCTGGCAGCACAGGCGCGCGGGGCCGGGGACAGTGCCGAAACCGGCGCGCTTCTGATGCGCGGCGTGATGATCGGCGGGGCCGCCGGGCTGCTGTTCATCGTGACGCAGGCGGCGCTGTTCTGGGGCGCGTTCAAGCTGTCGCCCGCAAGCGCCGAGGTCGAGGCGCTGACCCGGCAATATATGGCGATCCGCATCTGGGGCGCGCCCGCGACCATCGCGCTATATGCGGTGACCGGCTGGCTGATCGCGGTTGAACGAACGCGCGGAGTGTTCGTGCTGCAGCTCTGGATGAACGGGCTCAACATCGCGCTGGACCTGTGGTTCGTTCTGGGCCTCGGCTGGGGTGTCGAGGGCGTGGCCATCGCGACCCTGATCGCCGAATGGACCGGTATCGCGCTGGGGCTGTGGCTGTGCCGCGAGGCGTTTGCGGGCGATCAGTGGCGCGACTGGAAGCGGGTGTTCGACCCGGCGCGGTTGCGGCGGATGATGCAGGTGAACGGGGATATCATGGTGCGCTCGGTTCTGCTGACCGGGTCTTTCACCACCTTCCTGTTTGTCGGCGCTGATCTGGGCGATGTGACGCTGGCGGCCAATCAGGTGCTGCTGCAATTCCTCGAGATCACCGCTTTTGCGCTGGACGGGTTCGCCTTCTCGGCCGAGGCGCTGGTGGGCGGCGCAGTTGGTGCGAAATCGCGGCATGATCTGCGCCGCTCGGCCATCATTGCATCGCAATGGGGCGTTGGCGGCTCGGTGCTGCTGGGGCTGTTCTTCTGGCTGTCCGGGCCGGCGCTGATCGACCTTATGGCCACCTCGCTCGAGGTGCGGGCAGCGGGGCGCGACTATCTCTGGTGGGCAGCGCTTGCGCCAGTGATCGGCATCGCAAGCTGGATGTTCGACGGCATCTATATTGGCGCCACCTGGACCCGCGAGATGCGCAACGCGATGCTGGTCTCGGTCGCGATCTATGTCGTCGCGCTGTTGGCGCTGGTGCCGCTGATGGGCAATCACGGGCTCTGGGCGGCGCTGATGGTGCTCAATATCGCACGCGGTGTGACACTGGGGCTGCGCTATCCAAGGCTGGAGGCGCAGATTGCCGCCTAGAGCAATTCCAGCATTGCCTCGGGCGGGCGGCCGATCGCGGCGCGATCACCGCTGATCGCCAGCGGTCGTTCGATCAGGATCGGATTGTCCGCCATGGCGGCCAGCAGCACCGCGTCAGGGTCCTGTTTCGACAGGCCCAACTCCTTGAACCGCGCCTCGCCGGTTCGCATCATCGTGAGGACCGGCGGCTGCCCCAACGCCTGAAGCGCCTGCCGCAACTCTTCGATACTGGGCGCATCGTCCAGATATTTGCGGACGGTGACAACCGCGCCGCGCTCTTGCAACAGGGCAAGACCAGTGCGGGATTTCGAGCATCTGGGATTGTGCCAGTAGGTTATGTCAGCCATTCGTCCCTCCCGGTTCCGACCGCATCGGCCACATTGGCAAATCCGTCCCGCGCCAGCAGCCCGTCCAGCCCCCGCGCGATCTCGGGCACCAGAGACAGCCCGTGATAGACCAGCGCGGTGTAAAGCTGCACCGCCGAGGCCCCGGCGCGGATCTTGGCATAGGCCTGCTGTGCCGAGGACACGCCGCCGACGCCGATCAGGGGCACGCTGCCGTCAGTCGCGGCGCTGAGCTGCGCCAGAACCCGTGTCGAACGCTCAAAAAGCGGCTGGCCCGACAGCCCGCCCGCCGTGTCGCGATAGCGCTCATCCACATCTTCGCGCGCAAGCGTCGTGTTGGTGGCGATGATCCCGTCGATGCCGGTCTCCTGCGCGACCTCGGCCACGTCGCCGACCTCGCCCTGGGCCAGATCCGGCGCGATCTTGAGAAAGACCGGAAGGCGGCGCTCAAGATCATCGCGTGCGGCCAACACACCACCCAGCAGCGCCGTGAGCGCGGCCTTACCCTGCAGGTCGCGCAGCTTTTCGGTATTGGGAGAGGAGACATTCACCGTCGCGAAATCCAGATGCGGGCCGCAATGCGCCAAAACGGTCGCGAAATCACCGGGCCGGTCGCTGCTGTCCTTGTTGGCACCCAGGTTGAGGCCGATCACCGCATCGCGCGGGCGCTGCGCCAGCCGCTGGGCAATGGGGTCCATCCCCTCGTTATTGAAGCCGAACCGGTTGATGGCCGCCTGATGCTCGGTCAGGCGAAAGAGGCGCGGTTTGGGGTTGCCCTCCTGCGGTCTGGGCGTCGCCGCGCCCACCTCGACAAACCCGAACCCCGCGCGCGACAGTGGCCCCAGCACCTCGGCGTTCTTGTCGAAGCCTGCGGCCAGCCCGACCGGGTTTGGCAGATCAAGACCGGCAATCTGCGTGCGCAGTCGCGGCGTTGTCACCGGGCCGGATACCGGCCCGAGCCCCAGCCTCAGCGCCTTGACCGACAGGCCATGTGCGGTTTCGGGGTCCAGATGGTGCAGGACGGCAAGGCCAAGCCGCTCGCTCAGTGTCATGTCATGTCCTCGGGGAAGCGGTGGCGGCCCTCGGTCAGGGGCAGGGGTATTGACCAGATAACATCTGTCATTCGCAGTGGCCGGTAGAGATGCGGAAACAGCGCATCGCCGCGCGACACCTCCCATTTCAGCTCCTCGCCCATGGCATCGCCGTCGCAGGCCAGCAGGACCAGGCCGCCTTCACCGGCGAAGTGTTTCGCCGCCGTTTCGCGCGCCTGCGCGGCGGTCGAGAAATGCACATAGCCATCGGCCAGATCAATCGGCGCACCGGCGCTTTCGCCAGCTGCCTGCAGGGCGGACCACTCGTCCGCGCGGAATATCTTGTAGATCAGCATGGCTGTCCTGATGCCGTGCAGTTGACGCGGAATCAAGCGGCATTTTCCCGATATCTCCCCTTTGACTCCGGTCGCGGTCCGGCGCACCATCCACAGCAATCAACAACTGGGAGTATAACGATGTTGACGCGATTTCTGACATCGGTTGCCGCATTGGGCCTGACCGCCGGTCTGGCTGCGGCGGACTATGAGCTGACGATCCTGCATACCAATGATTTCCACTCGCGGTTCGAGCCGATCTCGAAATATGACAGCGGCTGCGACCCCGAAGACAATGCCGCAGGCGAATGCTTTGGCGGGTCGGCCCGTCTGGTCACCGCTATCAGCGAAGCGCGCGCGCGGGCGGCAAACAGCATTCTGGTCGATGGCGGGGATCAGTTTCAGGGTTCGCTGTTCTACACCTACTATAAAGGCAAAGTCGCGGCCGAGATGATGAACAAGCAGGGCTATGACGCGATGACCGTGGGCAACCACGAGTTTGACGATGGCCCCGAGGTGCTGCGCGGCTTTATCGACGCGGTTGATTTCCCGGTTCTGATGTCGAATGCCGATATCGCCGACGAAGAGCTGCTGACCGACAAGATCAAGAAATCCGTGGTGCTGGACGTTGGCGGCGAAAAGCTGGGCCTGATCGGCCTGACCCCGGAAGACACGCATGATCTGGCATCACCCGGCCCCAATATCACCTTCTCGGACCCGGTGGCGGCGGTGCAGGGCGAGGTGGATCGCCTGAGCGCCGAGGGCGTCAACAAGATCATCGTGCTCAGTCATTCCGGCTTTGCAGTCGATCAGCGTGTGGCCGAGAATACCACCGGTGTCGACGTGATCGTGGGCGGTCACTCCAACACCTATCTCAGCAATGTTTCGGACAAGGCGGCGGGGCCTTATCCCACCGTCGTCAACGGCGTTCAGATCGTGCAGGCCTATGCCTATGGCAAGTTCCTGGGTGAATTGAATGTCACCTTCGATGATGCGGGTAACGTCACCGCAGCCACCGGCGAGCCGCTGATCATGGACGGTCAGGTGGTCGAGGATGCCGACACCGTCAGCAGGATCAAGGAACTGGCGCAACCGCTTGAGGAGATTCGCAAAAAGGTTGTCGCCGCTGCCGCAGAACCGATCATGGGCGAGCGCGAGGTCTGCCGGGTGCAGGAATGCGCCATGGGCAATCTGGTGGCCGATGCGATGCTGGATCGGGTCGCCGATCAGGGTGTGACGATTGCCATTGCCAATTCCGGCGGGTTGCGCGCCTCGATCGATCCGGGCGAGGTGACCATGGGTGAGGTGCTGACCGTGCTGCCCTTCCAGAACACGCTCTCGACGTTCGAGATCAGCGGCCAGGGCCTGATCGACGCGCTGGAAAACGGCGTCAGCCAGGTGGAAGAGGTCAAAGGCCGCTTCCCGCAGGTGGCGGGGCTGACCTTCACCTGGGACCCGTCCGCTGCCCCGAACGAGGGACGGATCACTGACGTGATGGTGGCCGGAGCCGACGGCTTCGCGCCGATTGATCCGGCGCAGACCTATATGGTGGTGACTAACGACTATGTCCGCAATGGTGGCGACGGCTATGACGTGTTCTCGGGTGACGACAAGAACGCCTATGATTTTGGTCCCGATCTGGCGGATGTGACGGCTGAATACCTGGCCGCGAATTCGCCCTATCAGCCCTATACGGACGGCCGCATCAAGCAGAAGTGACACCTGACCGCGCTGCGCCCTACGCGCGGCGCGGTCTACCGCTCAGGCTTGTTCAAGAAGGTCGAATTCCGGCCAGAGTTCTGGATCGAGTTTGTTGATGAAGGGCCGCAGGACATCCTCGGCCTGATGCCAGCGGCCGACCGCCTTGCCCGAGATTGGTTTGCGCACCTGATGCGCACTTGCCGTATGCACGCGCGCGGTATTTTGCTCCGGGCGCAAGATCGCTTCGTTCCAGTCCAGCCCGCAGTGATCCACCATGCGGCGGCTCTGCGGTTCGGGCATCGCGACAAGATCTTCGTACCGAACGGTGAGGATCTGTTCGGGATAAAGCGCTTCCCACCGCGCCATGTGGCGCCGGTAAGTGTTGGCGGCCTCGGCCATGGCGTCGAGGTCGGACGTATAAGTCAGCCCGGCAGCCGGAAAACGGGTCAGCCACATGGACAGCGCCACGTCGCGCGGGTCGCGCAGGCAATGGACAATGCGCGCATGGGGGAACGCGGTCAGGATGAAGCCGATCAGCTGATAATTATGCGGCATCTTGTCGACAAAGGCGCGGCTTTCGCGCGCGTTGGCAGGGAGGGCGTCAAGATAAGATTGCGCAAGCTGGTCAGCCTCCTGCGGTCCGAACGGAATGTCGGGGTCCAGATAGGGCCGGGCAAGATTGTCCATGTGGCGCAACTCACCGCACGAGAACACGTTTTCCAGCCGCGTCAGCATCATTTCGACCAGAGTGGTGCCGCTGCGCGGCTGACCCAGCACAAAGATCGGGCAGGGCGCAACAGGGGATGGTGCATTCACGCCCCCGCTGAATTCACGGTCGAATATCTTGGAATAGCCCGGGTCAGCCTGTGCCGCGAGACGCGCCATGTGGCGAAACTGCTGCGTATTGGCCTGCGCCGCCCAATGCAGCGCGCCATCCATGTCGCCAGCGCGGTTCAGCAGATCGGTCATGGCGAAGCAAAGCAATTCACGATCCTCGGCATTGGAGGATTGTTCCAGCGCCGCTTCGATCTCGTCAGCAAGCTGGCTGACGCTATCTGACGGGTGGATTCGCGCCAGTTCGAACAGGTTGCTCGCCCGGTTGGGGGTTCGCTGCAGAACTTGCCGGTGGATCAATATGGCGGGTTCGGTATCGCCAGCCTGCGCGAGCGCGCGCGCGTGGTTGGTCGCGATCCGGTCATCTGCCGGTGCCAGAGAGAACGCTGTTTCGAAATCCTGTGCAGATGACTCGAGCTGTTTCAGAAACTCTTTTGCGATCCCGCGTGCAAGATGGGCCTCTGCCAGGCCCGGTTGCATCGCCAGCGCACGCGTCGCGCTTTCGACCGCCTGATCCCAACATGCTGTTTCGATCTGTGCACGCGCCTGGGACAGGCGCAGCGCCGGGCTATCGACGCCGCTGTCAAACAGCTGTTGCAACCCGGCAAGAGCCTTGTCCGCTCCGCCGCAATCCACAAGCGCATTCAGAAGATTTTGCCGGAACGGCAAGTGGTCCGGGCGCAGCTTGGCCGCCTTCTGAAAATGAACCGCGGCCTCTTTCGGTCGCTTGAGGCTGACCAGGGCCAGGCCCGCCAAATTGCTGAAATCCGCCTGATCAGGGTGCTTCTTGAATCCCAGATTTGCCTTTTTCAAGGCTCGCTCAGGGTGGGTGCCGATCAGGGCCGACACTTTTTTCAGTTCACTTACGATGGTCTTGTTCATTGGGGTTTGCTGAAACTCGCAGGGCACGCGCTGGCATATGAATATTCCCAAGGATATAGGCCAGATCTCAGCCGGATGTTAGTTGAAATCGCCGTGACGGGCTGGCGTGGTCACGAAAGACCCAAACAGGGTTTCAGGGCTCTTCAGCCAACTAGTTCTGCCTGCCCGACAAATGGAACCGTTCCCGGATCTGCATCATGCGGAAACGGTGACTTAACATTATTTAACTTTAGTGTAAAATAAAGGTCTGACATTCGGGAGGTTTTCTGATGAAGTTGCATGTTTTCTCACCATCGCCAAATAGCCGGAAGGCGCTGTTCGTTACTGGTTATCTGGGACTTGGAGTTGAGACGGAACAAGTGGATCTTGCTTTGGGAGACCAAAAAGGCGCCGGCTTCCTCGCGCTCAACCCAAACGGAAGGGTGCCGGTTCTGGAACAGGACGATGGCAGCACGCTTTGGGAATCGAATGCGATCGTGAACCGGTTGTGCGCCGAGGTGGATACGGCACTCTGGCCGAAATCGAACCAGCGTTATGACATCATGCGGTGGCAGTTCTGGGAATCCTGCCATTGGACACCGGCCTGCAGCCCGTTCATCGCGCACCACTTCTTTGGCAATCAGGACGTGGATCTGGGCGCGGCAGCCAGTCAGATGGAGCCGTTTGCAAAGGTGCTTGACGATCATCTGTCCGGGCGCGGCTGGTTGTCAGGGACCGGGATGACCACCGCCGATATCTCGGTCGCGGCCATTCTGTGTTACCGCGAGGCCTGTCAGTATCCGCTACAGGCCCATGACAACATCGCTCGCTGGATGGACCGGATCGAGGCGATTGATGTCTGGCAAAAGATCAACCCGGTGCCGGAAGCAGCCTGAAGACACCGACGGGCGGCGTATATGGGACGCGGGCGAATCAGGCCGGGTCTGCTATAACTCTGCGGGACATGAGTAGGGGGGTATGACACATGTGCGGGCGGATCGCGGTCACATTGCCGAATGATGCGATGGCGCAATTATTTGCGGCGCAACCGGCGAATACTCTGCCCGAGACACCGAATTACAATGTCTGCCCGACCAATCAGGTGCATGTGGTGCGCACGGGCGATACCGGGCGTCAGCTGATGCCGATGCGCTGGGGTTTTCTGCCCCGGTGGTACACGTCTGAGACCGCCGGGCCGCTGCTGATAAACGCACGCTCCGAGACCATCGCCGAAAAGCCTGCCTTCCGCGAGGCCTGCCGTGCGCGGCGCTGCATCCTGGTTGCAACCGGGTTCTATGAATGGACCAAAACGCCAGAGGGCGCGCGCCTGCCCTGGTATATCCACCGTCGGGACCGGGCCGTGATCGCCCTTGCCGGTATCTGGCAGGATTGGGGGCCGGAGGTCGACCGGCAGACAACCTGCGCCATCGTCACCACGGCGGCCAACCGGCATATGGCGGCGATCCACCACCGGATGCCGCTGATCCTGGAACTGGGTGACTGGCCGCTCTGGCTGGGCGAGGCAGGCCATGGCGCGGCGCCGCTGATGCGTCCGGGCGCAGACGAGGTGCTGAGCTTTCACCGGGTCGATCCGGCGGTGAATTCGAACCGGGCCAGCGGCCCTGAATTGATCGCGCCGCTTGCGGCCTGAGCTTTCACTCCGGCGGCAGCCGCGCTAAAGCCTTTACATGGCACTCGAATTCTCAACACTCGCCGATGTCCTCGCGCATGGTTTCGATACCGTGATCGACGTGCGCAGCCCGGCGGAATTTGCCGAAGATCACATGCCCGGCGCCATCAACCTGCCGGTTCTCGACAACGCGGAGCGCGCGCGGGTGGGCACGATCTATGTGCAGGATAGCCCCTTCCGCGCCCGCAAGCTGGGTGCGGCGCTGGTGTTTCGTAACGCCGCCGATCACATCGAACACCGCCTCAGCCATCACGAGGGAGCCTGGCGGCCGCTGGTCTATTGCTGGCGCGGCGGGCAGCGGTCGGGCTCGTTCGCCTGGATGCTGCAACAGATCGGCTGGCGGGCGCAGGTGGTGACGGGTGGTTATCGCAGTTACCGGAGGCTGGTGAAACGCTACCTTTATGACGACCCGCTGCCGCACCGGCTGATCGCGCTGGATGGCTATACCGGCACCGCCAAGACCGATCTGCTGGCGCATCTGCAGGGGCGCGGTGTGCAGGTGCTGGATCTTGAGGTCCTGGCCAATCACCGCGGCTCGCTTTTGGGGACAATGCCGGGCGGGCAACCGAGCCAGAAGGGGTTCGAGACGGGCCTTGCCGGGGTGCTTTGCCGTCTGGACCCGGCCCGCCCTGTGGTGGTCGAGGCGGAATCGAGCAAGATCGGCGAGCGTATCCTGCCGCCCAGCCTGTGGTCGGCACTTTGTGCGGCGCCCCGGATCGAAATTCAGGCCAATATTGCGGCCCGCACGGCCTATCTGGTCCGGGCCTATGACGATATCCTGTCGGATACCGGGCCGCTGCGCGCACGGCTTGATCCGCTTCGGTTCTTTCGTGGCCATGAGGTGGTCGATGGCTGGAACGCCCTGATCGACGCGCAGGACAAACCCGGTCTGACCCGGGCGCTGATGCAGCAGCATTACGATCCGGCTTATGACAAATCACGCAAGGCGCGCGGGGCGACGGTATTGTCGCAAGTGCCGCTGGCGTCGCTGTCACCCGCCGATCTGGATCAGGCGGCAGCCCGGATCGAGGCATTGCTGGATCAGCTCTGAAGCCGCAATCCGGCCCCTTCGGTCAGTGTGCCGATCGACGCGGCCTGATAGCCTGCGCGCTGCAATCGCGACAGAATGTCATCCGCCGTTTCGGGCGCAATGGCGGCCAGCAATCCGCCGGCGGTCTGCGGATCATAAAGCAGGTCGGCGTTGTCACCCTCGGGCAGGTCCGGGGTCAGCCCCCGGTTGTCACTGAACAGGGTCGAGCGGGTGCCCGCGCGTGCCAGGTCCTCGGCCCCGCGCAGGAATGGAATGCTGTGCAGATCAAGCACGGCTCCGGTCCCTGACATCTCGCAAATACCGCTCAGATGCCCGGCCAGACCAAACCCTGTCACATCGGTCATTGCATGTGCCTCGCGCAGGATATCGGATGCTGCGCCCTGCGACTGCTGCATCAGGCGATAGGCCTCGGCCACATCCTCGCCGCGCGCCTTTCCGGCCATCTCGGCGGCGAGGATCACGCCGCTGCCGATCGGTTTGGTCAGGATCAGGACGTCGCCGGGCTGCCCCCCCGCCAGCGTGATCGGATCGCAGTCGCACAGGCCGGTCAGGGTGAAGCCGATGGTCATCTCGTCACCCATCGAAGTGTGGCCGCCGACGATTTCGGCCCCGGCCTGGCGCAGCACCTGCTGTGCGGCCTGCATGATCTCGGCCACGGTGCGGCGCTGCAGCTCGCTCGACAGGCGCGGCAGGATCAGGTTCGCTGTTGCGGCTTGCGGCGCGGCCCCCATCGCCCAGATATCCCCCAGCGCGTGATGCGCTGCGACCCGCGCCATCACGACCGGGTCCAGTGTGATGCCGCGCAGGTGATCGGTGGTCAGGACCTGCCGCGCACCGCCGGTTCGGATCAGAGCGGCATCGTCACCGGGCAGGGGGCTGATGTCGGCGCGGTCCTGCGGGGCGGGCAGGCTGTCGCGCAGGGCAAGCCGTCCGACCTTTGCGCCACAGCCCCCGCAGAGTGGTTTGCCGCCAAGCGCCTCAGCCATGCCATCGGCATGATCGCGGGGCAGGGCGGGGTGCTTCATCTTCGGCAGGTTGCGGAACCTGTTCATGAACTTCCGGTCGATATGATCCTTCCAGCGCCACATGAGAGGCCCGCCGAAAGCTCTCCCGAACCGTTCGGCAAGGGCCGACCGCGCACCCAGCGAGATCAGCTTCAGGTAATCGTCCTGCGGCGCATAACGCCTCATGCGACCGGCCCCCAGCGCCGCGCGCAGGTTCCGGTACAGCACCGGCGCTTCGCGTACCGCATAAACGCCTGCCTTGGGGCGTGGATCATGGCTCAGATGCGCGCAATCTCCCGCCGCAAAGACCGCCGCGTCGCTGCTTTGCAGGTATTCGTTCACGGCGACAAAGCCATTGTCCAGCCGCAGGCCGGTTTGCGCGATCCAGTCATAAGGCCGGGCCCCGGCGGCACCGGTGATGAAATCGGCCTCAATGCGGCTGCCATCGGACAGGGTCAGGTGATCTGCGTGAATGGATCGGATCTGCGTCTGCTCGATCAGCCGGACGCCAAGGCCTGTCAGGGCGTGGCGCAGGCGTTCGGCGGCGCGCGCACCAAGTGCGGCAAGTGCGGTGGCGCTGTCGATGATGCTGACGGTGGCATCGCGCCCGCGCTGGCGCAGCGCATGGGCCATGGCCATCGCCAGTTCCGCACCGGCAACGCCGCCGCCGATCACCACCACGCGGGCCGGGCCTGCCCTGTCCCGGTAATCGGACCAGCGCTGCGCAAATACGCCCAGCGGCTTGGCGGGCACCGCGTGTTCGGCAAAACCCGGCAGCGCGGGCATGTCCGAGGTGATGCCCACATTGATCGAAGCGACGTCATAGGCGACAGGCGGCCGCCCCGGAACGTGAATCTCGCGGCGGGCTGGGTCCTGCCCCTCGACTGCGCCAAGGATCACACGCGCACCGGCAAAGCGCGCCAGACGGACAAGGTCGATATCCAGATCGTCTCGCGCGTAATGCCCGGCGACAAAGCCCGGCAACATGCCCGAATAGGGCGCGGTGGGGCCGGGGTTGATGAGCGTGACCCGCGCCCCGGCAAGCGGATTCATCCCCCATTTGCGCAACACCAGCGCATGCGTATGACCGCCCCCGATCAGGACCAGATCGCGGGTCAGTGACAGCGGAGGTGCGTACATGTGCTCAGATCATCGCGGCATCTCGGCCACGTCCTCATCATCTTCGATATCGTGGGTCGCCCAGACACCATCCTCGCCAGCATCCGGCAGTGATGCGGGCGTTTCATGCCGGTGAATATGCCATTTCGCAATGAAATGCGCGCTGACCGGTGCGGTCAGGAATAAAAACAGCGTGATCAGCAACTCGTGCAGGGACAGGTGATGATCAACAAAGACCGAATGCAGGATCGACGCGATCAACACGCCCCCCACGCCCAGCGTCGTGGCCTTGGTGGGGGCATGCATCCGCGACATCGGATCGCTGAGCTTCAGCAGCCCGAAAGAGCCGACAAAGCCGAAGATGCCCGAGACGATCAGGAAGAACGAGATCAGCAGTTCCGCTGCAAATGCCATATCCGCCTCACTCGATGATATTGCCGCGCAGCATGAAGCGCGCATAGGCAACCGTTGAAACGAACCCCAGCATTGCGATGATCATCGCCGCCTCGAAAAAGATCTCGGACGAGATGCTGATGCCATAGAGGATAAGCAGGGCGATGGTGTTGATCACCATCGTATCCAGCGCCAGAACCCGCACACCAACCCCGTCCGAGGTCAGGATGCGCCAGAGATTCATCATCAGCGCGGCGCCGAAACAGGCGAAGGCGAAGTAGGTGGCATATGTGATCATTCGAAAATCTCCTTCAGGCGCCGTTCATAGCGTTGCTTGATCTCGTCGCGCACCGCGTCCGGGTCCTCGGTGTCCAGGCAATGCACCAGCAGGCTGTGGCCTTTGGCCGACAGATCGGCGCTGAGCGTGCCGGGC
The DNA here is from genome assembly GCF_023502395.1 of Ruegeria spongiae. Taxonomy (GTDB): domain Bacteria; phylum Pseudomonadota; class Alphaproteobacteria; order Rhodobacterales; family Rhodobacteraceae; genus Ruegeria_C; species Ruegeria_C spongiae. Next base: position 67,767 of record NZ_JAMFMB010000012.1, read on the forward strand.
GTCATGGTGATGGTGCCTGCCAGCACCGTGATCGCCTCGGGCGAGCGCAATTCCAGCGGAATGCGGACCCAGGCGGGGTTGCGCGCAGCATCAGGTTTGAACAGCACGATCCGTGCCACCGCGATATTGGCGATCACGATGTCATAAAGCACGACCAGAATATACTCGACCACCATCGGGATGTTCCGCAGCTTTGGCCGGTTGGGCCAGTATGGCATGGTTACCACCGGGATCACGATGCCCAGAAAGAACCCGAACAGCAGCGAATTGAGCGAGATATCATTGACCAGCAGCTGCCAGACCAGCGTCAGCAGCAGGGTCAAAAACGGGTGCGGCAGCAATCGGCGCAGCAGTCTCATTTCTCCGCTCCTTTCAGGACCGCCTCGATATAGCGGTCCGGGTTGAACAGTTGATCCGCCGTCGCACTTGCGAATTCGCTCGCCGGACCGGCAAAGATCGTCAGCGCGATCAATCCCGCGAGCAGGGCAAAGGCGGCGGTAAAGGTCAGGCCCGGATAGGGTTCCGGCGCGGTATCGATCTCGGTCGGTTCATCGGTGTCGGGGTCGGTCTGCGGGTCCACCGCATGGCTTTTCCAGAAGATCAGCGACCCGGCACGGGCAAGGCCCACGATGGTGACAAACGATCCGATCAGGACGACGGCCCAGATCGCGACCCTCTCCGGCGCGGGCCAGGAGGCCTGAAGCACCAGCAGCTTGCCGATAAAGCCCGACAGCGGCGGCATCCCCGCCAGCGCGATGGCGCCCACGAAGAACAGGCTGGCAATCAGCCCCGATTGCGGCATCGGGCTGTGGGGGGTGATGTCAGGTCCGCGCCGCTCCATCACCATGTCGGCGACCAGGAACATCAGCGCTGTCGCGAAGGTGGAATGCACCATGTAATAAATCGCCGCCGTGGTGCCCGCTTGGGTGAACAGCCCTACCGCGATCAGCAGCGTGCCCATCGAGGCGATGGCGGCAAAGGCCACCAGCCGCCCGATCTCGCGCGCGCCCAGAATGCCGATGGCACCGGCGGCCATGGTCAGCATGGCGGCGGGCAGCAACCAGTCTTCGACCAGCCCCTGGGTTGCGGCCACCTCGGGCCCGAAGACCAGCGTGTACATGCGAAGGATCGAATACGCCCCGACCTTGGTCATGATCGCAAACAGCGCGGCCACCGGCAAAGGCGCGTTGGCATAGCTGAGCGGCAGCCAGAAATGCAGCGGCAACAGCGCTGCCTTGACAGCAAAGACCAGCAGCAGCAGTACCGCGCCGACGCGCAGCAGCGCGGTGTCCTCGGGCGGCATTTCGGCCACGCGCGCGGCCAGGTCGGCCATGTTGAGCGTGCCGGTCACCGCATAGAGCGTGCCGAGCGCAAACAGGAACAGGGTCGAGCCGAGCAGGTTATAGACCACATATTGCACCCCCGCGCGCAACCGCCTTGTGCCGCCCGCATGGGTCATCAAGCCGTATGAGGCGATCAGCAGCACTTCGAAGAACACAAAGAGGTTGAAGGCGTCGCCGGTCAGAAACGCGCCGATCACGCCCATGATCTGAAAGTGAAAGAGCGCGTGAAAATGCCGCCCGCGCTTGTCCCAGCCCGAGCCGATGGCATAAAGCACGATGGGCAGGGCCAGCACCGATGTCAGCAGCACCATCAGCGCCGAAAGCCGGTCCAGCACCAGCACGATGCCAAAGGGCGCGGGCCAGTCGCCCAGCTCGTAGGTCTGGATCTCACCGCCCAACGATTGCCCCATCAGGGCAAAGGCGATGCCCAACAGGATCAACGTGGCCGCCACCGAGAAAATCCGCTGCAGGTCCAGATGGTGGCGAATGACCATGATGATGAACGGGGCCAGCATCGCCGGCAGGACGATCGGCGCAATGATCAGGTGGTTCATGCGTCGTCTCCCGGCTCTTCGGTCAGGTCGATCCGGTCATCCCGAGAGGACAGGTAGGCGCTGAGCGCCAGCATCACGATCACCGCCGTCATCCCGAACGAGATCACGATGGCCGTCAGCACAAGCGCCTGCGGCAGCGGGTCGGCATAGGTGACCTCGGCGTATTTGTTCAGGATCGGCGGCTGGTGCAGGGCCAGCCGCCCGGTGGCAAAGAGGAACACATTGACCGCATAGGTCAGTTGCGACAGGCCCAGGATCACCGGGAAGGTGCGCTTGCGCATGATCAGGTAGATACCGGATGCCGTCAACACACCCACCGCTGTGGCAAGAAGGAGTTCCATATTATGCCTCTCCTTCCGAAGCGGGCTGATCCGTGTTCGGGTCGGGCGGATCGTCGCGTTTGGGGTTGATGTCCATCGCATGCTCGGTGACCATTCCGGGCTGCCAGGCAAAGCGCGACAGGCTTTCCAGTGCCAGCATCACAGCGCCCAGCACTGCCAGGAACACGCCCAGATCAAAGAGCGCGGCGGTGGCCAGCTCGAACTCTTTCAGCGGTGTCAGATGCACATAGCCAAAAGCACTTGTCAGGAAGGGCAGCCCGTTGAACCAGGCCCCCATGCCGGTGGCCGCAGCGATCAGCACGCCGCTACCGATAACGCCGTGATAGAAGATCCGCTGCCGCTCGGCGGCCCAGGTGAACCCGCTGGCCATGTATTGCATCACAAAGGCAATCGCCGCGACCAGCCCGGCGATGAACCCGCCGCCCGGCAGGTTGTGCCCGCGAAAGAAGATATAGGCCGCCACCATCAGCGCGATCGGCATCATCACCCGCGTGACCACCACCATCATCAGCGGGTGCGCGTCGCCCGATTGCGGCCATTCCGGTTTGCGGTTCAGCAGATAGGCGCGGACATTCGAGGCCAGCACCGCCTCGGTCAGGGCAAAGATCACCAGCGCGGCGATGCCCAGCACGATGATCTCGCCAAAGGTATCAAAGCCCCGGAAATCCACCAGGATCACGTTGACCACATTGGTGCCGCCACCACCCTTGTAGGAATTGGCCAGATGGAACTCGGAAATCGTCGGGAACGAGAAATCGCGGATCATCACCGCATAGATCAGTGCCGCTGACCCCACACCTGCCACGCCCGCAATCACCGCATCTCGCAGCCGGATCGTCAGGCTGCTGTCCACTGGCGTGGTCTTGGGCAGGAAGTTCAGGCACAAGAGCAGCAGGATGATCGACACCACCTCGACCGAGATCTGCGTCATTGCCAGATCAGGCGCCGAGAGGAAGTTGAACGACAGCGACACGATCAACCCGACCACACCGATCAGCACCAGTGCAAGCTGCCGGTTGCGGTGCAGGAAAGTCAGCATCGCCGTGGCCGAGATCAGGCAGAACCAGGCCACGATGGGCAGCAGCGGCGCGTCCTGAACGTCACGCGTAGGCAGCTCCATTGTGCCGGTGAAATAGGCGTAAGACGCAATCGCCAGCGTAAAGACGACAAAGATCATCGCGTAGCGCGAGATTGCCCCATTGTGCAGCGTGTCGGTGATGACGCGGCTCACCTGGGTCAGGGTGCCGATTACGGTGTCAAAGATGGTCTTGGCCTCGGGGCGCGGCATCGCGTTCCAGACCCGCTCCAGCCCGCCATGCATGATGAGCAGGATCAGACCGCCAATAGTGGCCACCGTGGACATAAGAAGCGCGGTATTGAACCCGTGCCAGAGCTTCAGCTTGAAATAGGGAAGCTCTCCACCGGTCACCGCTGATGCGGCGACCTTGACCAGCGGACCGACCATCGCCTGTGCGTTCAGCCCGATGGTGACCACCAGAACGACAAGAAACGCCGGGGCCAGCCACAAGCCCACCGGCGGGTCGTGGGGAGGGGATGGATAGTCGCTCCGCTTGGGGCCCAGGAAGACATGCGCGATGTACCGAAAGGAATAGGCCGCCGAGAACAGCGCCGCCAGCAATGCCAGACCGGGCACCAGAAGGTGCGAATGGCCCCATACCGTGTGGACGGTTTCCTCCAGCATCATCTCCTTGGACAAAAACCCGTTGAGCGGAGGCAGGCCCGCCATGGACAGGCTGGCGATGAGCGCGATGGTGAAGGTGACCGGCATCAGGTGCCGCAACCCGCCCAGCCGCTTGATGTCGCGGGTGCCGGTCTCGTGGTCGATGATGCCCGCGCTCATGAAGAGCGCCGCCTTGAAGGTCGCGTGGTTGATGATGTGGAAGATGGCGGCAATGGCGGCGATCTCGGTGCCGAAACCCAGCAGCATGGTGATCAGCCCCAGATGGCTGACCGTCGAAAAGGCCAGCAGCGCTTTCAGATCATCCTTGAAGAGCGCGATCACCGCGCCCAGCAGCATGGTGATCAGACCGGTCGTGGCCACGATATAGAACCACTCGGGTGTTCCCGCCAGCACCGGCCACATCCGCGCCAGCAGGAACAGGCCTGCCTTCACCATGGTGGCCGAATGCAGATAGGCTGAAACCGGGGTGGGTGCGGCCATCGCATGCGGCAGCCAGAAATGGAACGGAAACTGCGCCGATTTGGTGAAACAGCCCAGCAGGATCAGGATCAGCGCAGGCAGGTACAGCGGCGAGGCTTGGATCAGTTCCTTGTTTTGCAGAATGACACTCAGGTCATAGCTGCCCACGATATGGCCCAGGATCAGCATGCCCGCGATCATCGCCAGCCCGCCCGAGCCGGTCACTGCCAGCGCCATCCGCGCGCCTTGCCGCCCTTCGGGCAGATGTTTCCAATAGCCGATCAGCAAGAAGGAACTGAGTGAGGTCAGCTCCCAGAAAACAAGCAAAAGCAGGATGTTGTCGGACAGGACGATCCCGACCATCGCGCCCTGAAACAGCAGCAGATAGGTATAGAACTGCCCCATCGGGTCCTCACGCGACAGGTAGAACCGCGCATAAAGGATGATCAGCAGCCCGATCCCGAGGATCAGCGCGGCAAACAGAAAGCCCAGCCCGTCGAGAAAGAAGTTTGCGTTCAGTCCCAGCCAGGGCAGCCAGTCTAGCCGGGCAGTCACCGCCTCGCCGCGCAGCACGGCGGGCAGGTTGATCATCAGACCGACGAAGGCCAGGGCGCTCGTGACCCCGGCGGACCAGGCGCAGGCATTGCGGCCCGCCCGGATCAGCAAAGCCGGAAAAACTGCTCCAAGAAATGGAAGGGCCACGATCAGGAATAGGGACACCAGCTGCTCTCCGGTCTTTGGTTGAAATCTGCCAACGCGCTGTCACGGATAATTTCCAACCTCAACCGTTAATGCAAGTTTTCAAATTTCCCATAAGGGCAAACAAGGTCTGCAGAAACTGATTGCGCAGGGCACGACCCGCCTGTGGTTGACGCGATGGTGATCGCACGGGCGGTGGCTGGGGCAGGCAATTTATGGCGAATATGCTAAGTATCATCTGTCGATACGCATTGGGTTGAGATCATGGCAGTGCCTCAAAAAACCGGGCCGGTAACGCGCAGGAGGATTCTCTTTGGTGGCGCAGTTATGGTGGCCGCAGGATTTGCCATTCGGGAATACCGGTTGATTCCGCCTGCCTATGCGGGCGGCAAGCTGAGCGTGGAGCAGGCGCATGACAAGGCGGCGCGCGATGACATCGTGCTGATCGATATCCGCCGCCCCGATGAATGGGCGCGGACGGGTATCGGCGCGGGTGCCCATCCGATCGACATGCGGCGCGAGGATTTCATCGCTGCGCTCAGGTCGGTTGCCGGGCCTGACACCGACCAGCCCATCGCACTGATCTGCGCCCGGGGCGTGCGCTCGGCCAACATGAGCCTGCAGCTGAGTGAGGCGGGCTATACCAACATCATCAACGTGCCCGGTGGCATGCTGGGATCGCGCAATGCCACCGGATGGCTCGACGCGGACCTGCCTGTTGTGGCGTTTGAGGAGAACAATGAATGATCCGTTCACTATGTCTGGCCCTGACGCTGGCCTTTGTGTCGCAGGGGGCACAGGCCGGTTGCGCTGAGCTTGAAGCCGCCTGCGAGATCGACACCGGTCTCTATCACATCGAACTGCCCGACAGGTCGGAACAGGGCATGCCCGCCGTCATCTTCCTGCATGGCTATGGCGGGTCGGGGCAGGGCGTGCTGAAGATGCGCGGCATGGTCGAGGGTTTCAAAGCGCGCGGCTATGCGGTGATCGCCCCCACCGGTGAGCCGCGCGGCGAAGACGGCCCGCTGAGCTGGGTGTTCTATCCGGGCTGGGAAGGGCGCGACGAGAGCGCGTTTCTGGATGCGGTCCGGGCCGACGCTGCCGATAGGTTCGGGGTCGACGCGGAACGGATGATTCTGGCGGGGTTCTCGGGCGGTGCCTTCATGGTCAGCTATCTGGCCTGCGCCACGCCCGACGCGTTCGCTGCCTATGCCCCGGTGTCCGGCGGGTTCTGGCGGCCCCATCCCGAAAGCTGCGCCGGTCCGGTGCGTCTGTTCCAGACCCATGGCTGGACCGACCCGGTGGTGCCGCTGGAAGGGCGGCAATTGGGCGGTGGACGCTTCATTCAGGGCGACATCTTTACCGGGCTGGAGATTTGGCGCGCGGCCAATGAATGCGCCGACAACAAACCCGACGGATTTTCCCAAACCGGCCAGTTCATGCGGCGCAAATGGACCCGCTGCGCTGACGGCAGCGCGCTGGAATTTGCGCTGTTTCCGGGCGGTCATCAGGTTCCACAGGGCTGGGCCGACATGGTCGTTGATTGGGCAGAGGGGTTGCCGGGAAGCTGAGGACATGCGCGCTCGGGACATCGGTGTCCGTGGTGCTTGCTGATCACCATCTATCATCACGTGCATAGAGTGGAACACCCAGGCTTACTGATCCTGACAGCGGGTGTTCTCGTTTCGAGCCCGACACGTTGCATTTGTCAGCTTTGAGCCCAAATTGACTGATGCTGCGCTAAGACCAAATGACAAGTTTGGGTGTTAAAGCGGACCCTCGTAAGCAGGTGCTTTCGCGCAAACTCTTGTATGGATCGGGAGGCAACGATTGATGCCTCCCAAGTATTGATTTCTACTGCGACATCCCACCTTCGGTCGAAATTTGCTCTTCGACATGGCTTTGGTTGGTTATGTCCGATCCCCGTGGAGGATATTCCTTGAACGTAGACAGGTGGTTTTGGACGATTTTGGCGGCAGGACCAAATGCCCACATCTTGTTGCCCATCCACCGTGTATACATCCCCGATTCCTCGGCCGCTTTTTCGTAGGGATCGCGGCGCAGGTTGAACAGCAGGGGTGCGTTCAGTTCTTCTTTGGGCCCCGCCCAACCTTCGGTTTGTATCGTGAAGTGCGCTTTCCAGTCACCATGCCGCACGGCTTGCAGGTCCGGACCTTCGTAGTAGATGATCTCATTCCGGTTGCTGTCGCTGTCACCAGTCAAAAACGTCAGTTGGTTAAACCCATCCAGATGCACCTGATAGCCCTCGTAGCCTTGGAGCAATGATCCGGGCAGATCGTCCGGGCCGCCGGCGGCGGCAACAAGGGTGGGCATCCAGTCAAGACCGGCAAATATACCATTGCTCACGGTTCCGGCTGGGACTTGTCCGGGCCAACGAATGATGGCCGGGACGCGGAAACCACCTTCCCAGGTTGTCCCCTTTTCACCATGGAATGGCGTTGTTCCCCCGTCGGGCCAAGTCATGGTTTCGGGGCCATTATCCGAGGTGAAGACGACGATTGTGTTTTCTGTGACGCCCAGTTCGTCCAACCGCGCCATGACTTTGCCTACGTTGTCGTCAAGTTCCTTCATGACCACATCCTGCAAACCGCGCCCGCCACCTAACATGGCTTCGTATTCGGGGCTCAGATGGGTCCATACATGCGCGCGGGCCGGGGCCATCCACACGAAGAAAGGCGTTTCACTGTCAACCGCGCGGTCTATGAAGTCCAGTGTGTGCGCTGTTACTTCATCGTCGAGCGTCTTCTGCCGCTCGGGCGGAGCGGGACCATCGTCGATAATGCGTTGCTTTCCGACCAAACCCCAGCGCGGATCAACAGTTTCATCCATGGTATCAGTTGCGTAGGCGTGGATGATGTTCCGAGGGCCAAAAGTGTCGTTGAATTTCTGATCTTTCGGCCAGTCCGGATCGGATGTGTATTCCATCGCGTTCAGGTGATAGAGCCAGCCCCAGTATTCGTCAAAGCCTTTCACTGTTGGCAGGAACTTGTTCATATCGCCCAGATGGTTCTTGCCAAATTGACCAGTTGTGTAGCCCAAAGATTTTAGCATGTTGGCTAGAGTAGGGTCATTTTCGCTTAGACCTTTTTCCGGGTCTCCGGGCAGGCCAACCGTGTGCATCCCCGTTCGAACCGGAAATTGACCGGTGATAAAGGCAGACCGTCCGGCGGTACAGCTTGGCTGCGCATAGTAATCCGTCAGGCGCATGCCATCCGCGGCAAGCTGGTCGAGGTTGGGGGTTTTGATACTTTTTACACCCTGATGGTAGCTGCCCAGACTGGCCCAACCGACATCGTCGGCCATGATGACAAGGATATTGGGTTGGTCGGTTTCGGCCAAAACTGGCATGGCACAGATCGAAGCCGTGGCCAGCGTGGCGGAAACCGCAACAGATCGAAGAATGAACATTTTTACCTCTGTGGACGTAGAAGACGATATCGATGGTGCGAATATCGAAGGGTCCATCAGGGATAGCGATTGAGACTTTCGCGCCGCAACAGAGCTTTACCATGATTTCATATTGTGAAAACTAAACCACGAAACTTGAAATGAACTTGACCACATGATGAACGAAAACGCCTTGTCCGCCTTTCTTGCATTGGCTGAAACCGGCAGCTTCCAAAATGCAGCCCGTGCGATGGGTGTTTCCAACGCGTCCTTGTCCCGCTATGTTGGGCAGGCCGAGGAACACACGGGACTTGTTTTGTTCCACCGAAGCCGAAACAGCAGCACACTGACACGCGCGGGGCAGGAGTTTTTGCCAATCGCCCAGGCGCTGCGCGACGACCTGGACCGCTATGCGACCCGTGTTGCTGGATTGCGTGAAACCGGGCCGGGAACTTTGCTGTTCGGTTGCGGGCCGCTAACTACAGGAACTTTGATCCTGCCCGTCTTGCGCGCCGTACGAAGGACGATGCCTGACCTGCGCTTCCGAGTTCTGGTGAGTGCCTACGCTCGTCCACTCGACCTATTGCAGGCTGGGGAATTCGACGTATTTCTCGGTGATCTGACCTACACACCCGAAGCCGACGATGTTGAGATTATGGTGATGGAGAAACAACCCATCCAGTTCGTTGCTCATCGAGATCATGAGATTCACCAGCGCGGCCCTCAAACCATGGCAGGCATATTCGATTTTCCCTTTGCATCGCCACATCTCCACAAACATTGGAAAGCCGCTTTGACAAAAGCACTTGGTGGCGGTGCTGAGGCCGTCGAAAAGGTTAATGCACAGCCACATATCGAATGCGACGACTACAACCTCTTGACCGGATTGTTGGCAGTGCCTGACTTCATCGTGGGAGGGATGTCGAACACATTCGTAGAGTTGATCCGTGCAAAGACAGTCAAACCCGTGACGATGAAACAGAACCTTACGTGGAACATTTGCGCGGCGCGTAAGTCGCAGAACACGTCGGATGCGCTTGAATTGTGCTGGAGTGAGCTTGCTAAATATCGAGCACGGTGACGTGAGGCATCTAAAGGTGTCCAATTGAGACGTTTTCGGCTCATACTAGGTTGTTTAAATGAGTTCAAAAACTTGCCGAAGTTCCGCTTTACAACGAGAGCGGCTTTTAAATGCAAATGACCAATGGCAGCAAAGTCCGCGGAGTCGCCGTCCAATTCGACCAATCACTCCGCCGGGGTAACCGCGCCTTTGCCGTCCAGCAGCGATTTCAGCTCGCTGCGATAGGTGCGGGCGGTGCGAGTGATTGCCGGTTCGCGGAAGTCCTCGCGCATGCCCAGCAGGCGACGTGCTGCCCCTGCGGTGACGCCACTCAGGGCCGAAAGCGGAACGGCGAGTGTGAGGCTCAGTGCGATCGGGATCAACCAGGCTGAAACCACGCCCCCCAGAATGCCCACAGTCAGGATCGCGCCACTCACGGTTTCCAGCGCGTGGCAGATCAGCAGCGTGCGCAGACCATAGCTGCCGCCATCGCGGGCCTGCGGCGACCAGCCCTTTTGCAGGCCCAACAGGCTGCGGAACACCGCAATCATCTGCTGCACCATCAGGATCGGCGCATAAAGGATCGACAGGCAGATCTCGGACAGGAAGGTCAGGCTGAACCGACCCCCACCGCCGAACTCGCGATAGCGTGTGCCGGTCAGCGGCAGCGCCGCCGCGCCCAGCAGTTTCGGGGCCAGAAGCATCGCATACATCAGCACGATGATCAGCGCGTGACGGGCCTCGGTCATCTCGGGCCACTGCGGGAACATCGGATTGTCGGGGCTGAAATAATGCAGCACGCTGGCATCCTCGCCCCGACCAATGAGGGCCCACATTACCAGCAGCGCGAACCAGATCGGCGACAGGAGATAACCGATCGCGCCATGGAACATGTGAAAGCGCGAGATCGAGCGGAAGCCTTTGGAGCCCAACAGGTTCAGGTGCTGCAGATTGCCCTGGCACCAGCGCCGGTCGCGCTGCACATGGTCGATCAGGGTCGCGGGTGTTTCCTCGTAAGACCCACGAATGCGCGGCAGGAAGCGCACGCTCCAGCCCGCGCGGCGCAGCAGGCCGGCCTCGACGAAATCATGGCTCATGATCAGCTGTTCGCGCCCCGTCAGCGAGCGCAGACGCGGCAGGCCCGCGCAATTGGCGAAAGCCTGCGTGCGGATGATCGCGTTATGGCCCCAGTAATTGCCTTCTTCACCGCACCAGCGCGCCAGCCCTTCGGCAAAGGCCGCGCCATAGACGCCATTGGCGAACTGCTGCACCCGGGCAAAGACCGATTGCGCGCCGATCAGCTGCGGAAAGCTCTGCACAAGACCGGCCGAGGGATCACGCGCCAGCGCATCGGTCAGCCGTGCAATGGCGCGACCGGTCATCAGGCTGTCGGCGTCCAGCACAAGCATGGCGTCCCAATCGGCGCCCCAGCTGCTGATCCAGTCGGCGATATTGCCCACCTTGCGGTCGGTGTTCTGTTCGCGGCGGCGGTAATAAAGCTCCAGATCCGGGGCCAGTGTGGTGCGCAGTGCCTCGATGCTGGCCTGTTCCTGCGCGGCGATTGCATCGTCGCGGGTGTCCGACAGGACAAACATCGCATAGTGATGCGCCCCGCCGCGCGCCTTGAGCTCCTCCAGCATGGTGCGGGCGTTGCCCAGCACGTACCAGGGAACCTCATTATAGACCGGCATCAACAGTGCCACGCGCAAAGGCTGCGGGCGTTCACGCACACGCTGCGGTGACAGGCGCGACAGTGAGATCAGCCCGAGCAGCACGGTACTGACCGTGAACGTGATCCAGAAGAAATTGAACGAGATCAGCCCCAGCAGGATGCCTTCGACCAGCGAGACCCCCTCATCCGAGAACCAGTCCTGCATGACCCAGACCAGCCCCAGCGTCGCCGCCAGCGCAGGGGTGAAGGCCAGAAAACGCCACAACCATGCGGCAGGCGCGCCCGTGCCCTCTTGCGGGGCATCCGTGTCGTGAAAGCGCGTGCCGAAATCCTGCACCGGCATCTCCAGCGCGGCCAGGGAGGGCATGATATGCAGATCATGCGTCATGTGGTCCACCGGTACAGCCAGACTTCGGAGGCGGGCTTGCCATCCCGGCGCAATTGCGCACGCAACTCCACATGGTCACGCTCGGCGGGCTCGAACCCAAAGGCCAGACGCAAGCCGCCAGTGTCGGGATTGCGCTGCAAGACGCCCTCTGTCACGTCGGCATGGGGCGAATAGGTGATGACATCGATACTTTCGATATCATCGAGCAGCGGCGTGTCTTCGAAATCGATCACCGCCAGACGGCCTTCGCCAAAGGTGTTGTCACCCATGGCAGTGTTGATCACCCGGGGCAGGGCGGTGCGGTTGGGCTCATGCCCCCAGGTCAGTCGATAGGCGATATCCATCTGCTCGCCCGCCGGAACCGGGGTGGCGGGGCGCCAGTAGGCGACGATATTGTCATAGATTTCCTGATCCGCCGGGATCTCGACCAGGGTCACGGTGCCCTTGCCCCATTCACCTTTGGGCTCGACCCAAAGGCCGGGGCGGCGGTGATAATGCGCTTCGAGATCAGCGAAATCCGAGAAGGTCCGGGATCGCTGCATCAGCCCGAAGCCGCGCGGATTACGATCCACGAAAGAGGAAATCTGCAGCCGTTTCGGGTTGGCCAGCGGTCGCCAGATCACTTCGCCCGACCCGTTTTCGATCATCAGCCCGTCACTGTCGTGAACGGCGGGGCGGAAATCGTCGAACCGGGTGCGGTTGGTCTGATCGTAGAGGAACATCGAGGTCAGCGGGCCGATGCCCACATGAGACAGCTCAGTGCGCGGGAACAGCGTTGCCTCGACCTCCATCACGCAATCCTCGCCCGGCGTGATCTCGAACCGGTAGGCACCCGAAACGCTGGGGCTGTCCATCAGGGCGTGGACGACCATGTTGCGCTGACCCGGGGCCGGGCGTTCCAGCCAGAAACGGATGAATTCGGGGAATTCCTCGCCATCCGGCTCACCGGTGTTCAGCGCCAGACCACGGGCCGAGAGCCCATAGGCCTCGCCCAGCCCGATGGCGCGGAAATAGCTCGCGCCCTGAAACACGCAGAATTCATCGGTCAGGCCGGGGCGGTGCATCTCGGTGCGCAGGCGCAGGCCGGAAAAGCCCAGCGTCTCGTCCGAGGGCAGCGCTGGCACATCCTTGGACCGGTCGAACATGGACAGATCAAAGCCCACCGGCTGCGACGTCCCATCCTCGACCGTCAGGATTTGCACGGACCGCGGGAAATAGAGACCGGGGGCAAAGAAATCGACTGAGAAGGGCGTCTGGGTTCCATTCCACAGCCCCTGTTCGATATTGAACCGGATCGAGCGGTATTGCTCGTAGGTCAGGTCCTGCCAGGGCTTAGGAACCGCCGCGCGCATCGCATAGGGACGGCTGGCCAGATCACGCGCCTGGGCAATCACCGTTGTCCGATCAAAAGACACGCCGGACCCGGTGGCAAAACCCATGGCGGGGGCCAGCGCAAAGGCCGAAGTCGTGGTCAGAAAGGCGCGGCGGGAAAGGGTCATGTATTGGACTTCCAGGGGTGCGATTTGAACCAGGCGGCCACATAGGCCACTCCGATTAACATTGCAAAACCAATAAGGTTAGCGGCCGTAACACTGGCAAAGTTTCGCCCAGCAGCGTCCAGAAACACGCCGATCAGACGCGCGGCGGCCATCGAGAACACAAAGACCGCAAGCGATTGCTGGCCGACCTTGGTGATCCATGTCAGCATCACCCGCCAGACTTGCGCCAGCGCGCCGGTGCCGGTGGCCACCAGCCGCTGTCCCTTGTCCCCAGCAACAACCCAGCCCAGATAGGCCAGCGCCAGGAAATGCATGTAGCGGAACAGGCCGAAATCGGTCTTGTCGCGGAATTCCTTGGTCAGCGGCCAGACATCGCGGATGGCGTCTCCGACCTGCCCGTTCCAGGCATCGACCCAGAGAAAGACCTTCCACGAGCCAAACGGCGCGGACAGAACCAGAAACAACGCACTGATCCAGATCAGCAGTTTCGAAACGGGCGGGGCCGGTATCCAACCCCGCATGAAGGCGAACCCGGTGAAGAACAGCAATTGCCAGCCAAACGGGTTGAAGAACCATTGCCGGTCCGACCACGGCTCGGCGGGCAAGGCCAATACGCCGGTCTGTGCCACGGCCCAGATGCCGACCGAGGTCAGCGCCGCTGCCCAAAAGCTGATCCGGTGCAGCGCCATGAACAAGGGCATCATCGCCAGAACCACCAGATACATCGGCAGGATGTCGAAATAGTTCGGCACATAGCTGAGGGTGAAGATGCCAACCATCTGGCTGGCCGGGTCAGCAAAGAACTTCTGCAGGTTCAAGGCACTGACGTAACTCTTTTCAAACGCACCGGAATTATCCAGCGCCGCCATGCTCATCGCCACGAAGAAAAACAGCGCGATATGTGCCCAGTAAACCTGCCAGATGCGGAAGGCGACGCGGGCGGTGCCCATCCACCAGCCCTTGCGCAGAAAAGCGCCGCCAAAGGCGATGGCCGAGGCCATGCCCGAACAGAACACAAATATCTCGGTGGCATCCGAGAACCCGAACCGGGCCGGGATCCATCTGGACCACGGGTCGCCCGGAATATGGGCGACAAGAATGATGAACATCGCGATGCCGCGATAAAAATCCAGCCGGGGATCGCGGGTGCGCGCGGGGGTTTCCGCGCGGTCCCGGACCATCGCAAAATCGGAAGTGGGCGAAATCGTCGCCATACGGCTTGGGTCCTTCCAGGTCGTTATTCGGCAGGCACGCTTTGCGCGTTCGCTCCACCGCGCCCGGATGCGATCAATGCACGGCGGGCCAGGGCATAATTGTCTTCACCGCCCGCGCGCTTGGCCTGCCGGTCGTCGAGGATACGTTCCACGGCGTCCAACCGCCCGGCGCGCAGGCCAGAATCGATGGTGAGGCGTTCAAACACATCGCGCTGCGCATGTGAACCGCCAGCGAGGTGCATTTTGTCGCGGGCGGTCAACAGGTTATCGAAGGCCTCGGCATAATTCCCCTCGCCAAAGGCGCAAAGCCCGCTGGCCGCAGCCAGACCGGGATCACCCATGCGCCGCGTCACGTCGCAATTGCTACGCTTGGCGTCGGCATGGATGCGGGCCAGCATTCGGGCGCTGGCATCCGCCTGATCGGTGCCGGTCAGGGCCATCAAGTAGTGAAGATCGGCAAAGATCAGGCAGCCATCCTCGGTCCGCGCGGCGCTCAGATCGGCCAGTTCGTCCCAGCGGTTGCCGACGTCGACGCCCTCCAGTTCCAGCCGCATCAGCAGCGAGGTGGCGTTCGAGATATCGCGGTAGTCGTCGGTCCGGTCCTTGCGGATTTCGGCGTCATAAAGCTCCATCACCCGGTCCACCTGACCCAGATCAAGATGCATCAGCGCCTTGTGCCACCACACATGATAGCGGAAATTGTTGCAATGCGCCCAGGCGGCCTCGCGGCCCGACAGCCATTCCAGCCCGGTTTTCGCGTTGCCGGTCATGTCATGCACATGCGCCACCGCGTGCAGGCCCCAGGCATCGTCCGACACCATCCAGAGCGCCTGCCGTCCGGCAATCTCGGCCTTGTCATAGGCGCCGGTTTCCTCCAGCGAGAACGCGTGGCAGCCCAGCAGGTAGCCGCGCCCGGCATGGTCGGGGGCATAGGCGGGCATCACCCGTTCGATCGACCGGCGCATGCCGTCGGAATCGCCCAGAACAAAGCGGCACGCATGGCTGAGCTTCATGGCGAGCGTGTCGTCGGGATGGTCGCGCAGCACCGCCTCATAGGTCTGCACCGCTCCGGTCAGATTTCCGCTGAGCCACAGGCGCAACGCGGTGACATATTTCTGTTCGCGCAAGGTGATCGTGCCGTGCCGGGTGGCATCCTCGGCCAGTTCCAGCGACTCGGCGGCGGCGGGGACCAGTTCGCGCCGCCCAAGCAGCGACAGGAACATCCCCTTGACCGCATGGCCCAGCGCAAAATCCGGCTCAAGCGTGAGCACTTTGGCAAGATGATCGGGCGTCACCGCGGCATGCGCCAGAAAGCCGAGCAGGACACCGTCCCATGCCTCGGCGCTGTCTGCGCGGGTGAGGCTGTTCATCTGTCCAAAAACGTCTTGTTTCATGCCGGGGTCCACTCTGTAATTTTTCGTAAGGCTGCCATTGCCTTAGCAAACTCTATTCAAGGCCAGTAACAGTATCGACCTCGCTCGCGAATTGGTGAAACGGCGTGTGCGGAAAACGCGAAAAAATCCGCCGATGGGGTGGCATGTTTCAGCCGAACGCTGCCAAGACAGGCGATCTGTTTCAATCGTCGAAGGGCGTATCGCTGTCCAGAACCTGATCCGTATCCGCACCAAAGACCGGCGGGGCGCGGCGATAGGTGACCGGTGTCCGGGAAAATTTCAGCGGATTGCCGATCAGATCGACAGGGCCGGGGGCGGCCTGCAATGACAGCCGCATGTCGCGCGCCGCCACCTGATCGGTGGCAAACACCTGATCGAGCGTCTGCACCGGACCGACCGGAACCTTGACCGCCTCCAGCCCGGTGATGACCTCTGCGGTGCTGCGCTGACGCAGCGCCGGGCGCAACACCGCGTTCAGCGCATCCCGGTGGTCCAGGCGCTGGGGGTTGGTGGCGAAACGCGCATCGTCGGGCAATGCGGGATGGCCGATAAAAGTACAGAAACGCTGGAACTGCGCATCGTTGCCCACTGCCAGAATCACATGGCCGTCGGCGGTCTCGTAGACTTCATAAGGGACGATGTTGGGATGCCCGTTGCCGCGCCGCTGCGGTGTTTCGCCAGTGGTCAGGTAATTCACACCCTCGTTGATCAGCCAGGCGATCTGCGAATCCACCAGCGCAATGTCGATCTGCTGGCCTTCGCCGGTGCGCTCCTTGTGGCGCAGCGCGGCCAGAATGCCCACGGTGGCATACATCCCGCACATCACGTCCGCGATGCCGACGCCCACTTTCATCGGGCTGCCCTCAGGGTCTCCGGTCAGTGACATGATCCCGCCATAACCCTGCGCCATCAGGTCATAGCCGGGCTTCGAGGCATTCGGGCCGGTCTGCCCGAAACCCGATATGGAACAATAAACTAACCAGGGAAGCTCACTTGCAAGAGACGCATAGTCGAGCCCGTATTTCGCCAGCCCGCCGGGTTTGAAGTTTTCGATCAGGATATCGGCTTCTGCCGCCAGCCGTCTGATGGTGGCTTGCCCTTCGGGCGTGGTGATATCCACGGCCACCGATTTCTTGTTGCGGTTGGCGGACATGAAATAGGCGCTGAGATCGCTGGGATTTCCTTCGGCGTCCTCGGCATAGGGCGGACCCCACTGCCGTGTGTCGTCGCCGCCCGTCGCCGGGTTTTCGATCTTGAGCACGCTGGCCCCCAGATCGCCCAGCAATTGCGTGCAGGTCGGCCCCGCCAGAATGCGGCTGAGGTCCAGAACCTTGATGCCGCTCAAGGCGCCTTCAGATACGACCATCATATCCCTCGCGGTCTATTTCGGCGGCGATCACCGTGAAACGGTCCGCTGCCTGCGCAGTTTCAAGGGCCGCGCGCAGCTCGGCACGGTTTCGCACGGTATGTCCATAGCCACCAAAGGCACGCCCGATGGCGGCGAAATCGTGATGCCCGAAATCGACGCCCCGGTTGGCCATCTGCCGACCCCGCTGTTTCAACTCGATCAGCGCGAGGCTGGCATCCACGAAGACCAGAAAGATCGGGTTGCCGCCCATCTCGGCAGCGGTCGAAAGCTCCCCGGCGACCATCAGAAACCCGGCATCGCCGGAAAAGCTGATGACGGGGCGGTCCGGTTCGGCCAGTTTCAGCCCGATCGCCATCGGCACCGCGCAACCCATGGTGCACAGCCCCGAGGACTGGATCAGACCGCGCGGCTCGCTACAGCCCCACATCTGGCTGAGCAGGATGCGATGCGCGCCGCTATCGGCACTGGCCAGCGTCGTGTCCGGCAACACGGCACGGGTCTCGGCGATCACTGCCGCCGGGCCCCAATCGTCATCGGCGGGAAAGGCTGCGGCGAGCGCATGGTGGGCCTTTTCGGGCTCACCCTCGACCCATGTCGGGCGCGCCGGGATGCCCTTGGCCAGAACCTCCAGCGTGGCGGCGGTGTCGGCCACAAGGTTCACGCCTGCCTGATGCATGTAGTGATCATTCGGAACCGCCGCGATATCGATGACATTCTGCATGGCCGGGTCCCAGATCTCGCGCCAGCCAGGGCGCATTTCGATCGGATCATACCCGATGCAAAGCACCAGATCCGCGCGCTTGACCAACGACACCAGATGGCTGTCGGCCAAGGGTGACAGGCCCGCGCCACCCAGACAGAGCGGATGGTCTTCGGGGATCACGCCCTTGGCCTTGTATGTGGTCACGAAGGGGATGCCGAAATGTTCCAGAAAGGCGCGGGTCACGCAGGCCGACCCGTCATAGAGCACATCCAGCCCGATTACCGCGATGGGCCGGTTGCTGGCGGTCAGCCATTTGCGCGCCTGCTCAACCTCGGTGCCGCAGGGGGTCACCGGGGCCGCAGGAACCAGACGGCGCAGGCGCGGGGGTGAAACCTGCGCATCCGCGACCGAGATCGGCACGTCGATATGCACCGGGCCGCAACGCGGCTGCGTGGCCAGCGATACTGCCTTGTCAGCGACGATGTCGGCGCCTTTGGCGGTCATCCGGAACGTGCCCTTGGTGATCGGGCGGAACACCTGTTGATGGTCCATCACCTGATGGGTGTAGGTCAGCGCCTCATCCGCGTCGACGCAGCCCGTCAACACGATCATCGGCACCCGGTCCTGCTGCGCATTGGCGACCACGTTGATCCCGTTCATCGCGCCGGGGCCGAGCGTCGCGAGCAGGATTGCGGGCGCGCCGTTGCGGTGATGCACCGCCTCAGCCATGAAACCCGCCGCGTTCTCGTGTTTGGCCAGGTGAAAACTGATCCCGGCCTTTTCCAGCGCATCGACCAGGGTCAGCACTTCGCCGCCGGGCATCCCAAACGCATGGCGGCATCCCGCCTCGTACAGCCTGCGGGCCAGAAGGTCAGCGGCGCGAATGGGGTGGTTCTGCATCAAGGGGTCTCCGGACAAACAATGAGCGGAGATTGCGCGTTGCGCGGCCAGAGGCAAGTGGAATCACGTCACTGTGAGGACGCAGCCGCTTTGGCGATGGCGTCGAAACGGCTGTCCAACTCCTGCGCAATGGCAAGTAATTCGGTGCCTCCCTCCGTGTAGGGCGCAAAGACGAAAGAGGGGGTTTTGTAGGACAGCGTCGCCGTGCCGTCAGCATTTTCGGTCACATAGAACCGGACCGGTGCCTCGATCATGGCGGCGGTCGAGGTCGCAAGCACGCGCACCGCGAAATCATTGTTGAAGACGCCAATGACGCGATTGCCCGGAATGGTGATGCCACGCGCGGCGGCGGCCTTGGTCGGCCCGGCCTGGGTCACGACGATCAGCCCGTTCTCTTTGACGGCAGCTTTCACATCACTGACAAGCTGGTCATGGGATTTTCCGGTCGGCACAACCATCCACCCGTCGCGCGCAGACAGATCATCTGCATGGGTCACTGTGGCGGTAAGCAGGGCAACAACAAGGCAAGCGATTCTGAGCATGGCATCCTCCGAGGACCACGCATCCTTGATGCCATGCCATGCGGTCGGGCGACATCACATTTCCGTGGACCCGCGCCCTGCGCTCAGCCCGCGCGCCGGCGCAGCAGATAGATATCCATGATCCAGCCATGCTCGGCACGGGCGGCGGCGCGGGTGTCGATGATCTGCTGGCTGACCGCGCCCAGCGGGCCATGGATCAGGATCTGTTCCGGCATCCCGACAAACGCGCCCCACCAGATGTCATAGCGGTCGGCATCGAGCGACCGAAACGAGCATTCGCCGTCCAGCATCACGGCGACCGAGGTGACCGGGTCGGGCCAGCCCTCGTCGCGGATGCGGCGCCCGGTGGTGACGACATAGGGCGCGCCAAGCTCGTTGATCGGGATCGCATGGGCGGCGGTCAGCGCCTGAAGGGCGGTGATGCCGGGAACGACCCGGATCGCCGGTTTCGGGTCCAGCCGGCCCGCGATGCGCAGCGAACTGTCATAAAGCGACGGATCGCCCCAGATCAGCAGGGCAACGCGCCGTGCCTCCGGGTGGTCTGCGATGGCCTCTTGCCAGCGCCGTGCGATGGCGTCGTGCCACTCTTCCACACCCTGCAGATAACCGTCATCGGCGCGGCGTTTGGGGATGTCGAAATGGGCAAGCGGCGGGGGTGTGTCGCTCAGGCCTGTGATGATCTGTTCACGCAGACCGGCCAGATCCTCTTTGCCGCTGCCCTTGCGGGGGATCAGGATCAGATCCGCGTTGCGGATCGCACGCGTGCCCTCGCGGGTCACGTGATCGGGGTTGCCGGTGCCGATACCGATCAGGAAAAGCTCTTGCATAACAGACAATGGCTCCGACCCTTTTTGAGTCGGAGCCATCCTTTGCACGTTAGATCAGGTCAGGCCGCGTGATAGAGGCGCGAGGTTACCAGGCCGGAGTCTTTCAGGCCCTTCAGCGACTTGGCGCCCGCCAGAACGGCGAGGTCAAAGACCGGCTCGACCAGAACCACCAGCATGTAGGCCATGCCAAAGCTGCCAACGGCTGCCATGTTCTCAGCGCCGAAACCCTGACCGTAAAAGGCCCAGAACGCGACCCAGGCGATCACGCCGCCCTGATAGGCCGCCGACAGTTTCAACACATCCGCATAGCCCAGATCGACATAGGCCACATTCTGCGGCAGCGCGCGTTTGGCCAGCGCATGAATGCCAAAAAGCGGCACCAGCAGCGTAGTCAGGTTCACGAAATACATCGGCACGTCACTGGGCGCAAAAAGCAGACCCTGAATGGCCAGACCGGCGGCAAGGCCCACAGCGGCGGGCGCGGCGCCCAAAATCAGCAGCAGCGTGGTGCCGAGGATGAAGTGGACTTCCGAGATGCCGACCGGGAAATGCGGCAACACCTCGAAGAAGATGAAGACGCCCAGCGTGGCGGCGATGCTGCGAGCCACAAAAGAGGTCGCGGCGCGTTCCTTCAGATCATCTGCGATCAGTTTCAGGGAATAGCCTGCGGCAGCGGCCGCTGTTCCATAGGCGAAAACCATTTTTGCGCCATGGACGACACCCGGTTCGATATGCATGTAAAGTCTCCTTCCCGCCAACCCCGGCGAATACGTGTGCCGGTTGCCCGGCTGTTTCAATTCACGGCAGGTTTCCTGACTCACGGATCGTCACACGCGCGGGCCTTCCCGGCATCATGCCAGTGGCGGATACCACGCGTGCTTCCCGATTACAGTTGCGGGGGCAGTCGGGGAGTTGCACCCCGTTCCCTTTTCCCCGAACCTTGCGGCCCGGGCACCGTAGTTGCACTCATGTCTTGTCCGGCCCGTTTGCGTCAAGCCCAAAAGCGGCATTCACCCGTCGGCCAGCGGCCCATAGAGGATTAACGCCGGGGCAGAGCCGGGTTCGCTGGCCAGCTTGGCCGAGAGATCCCCAATGCTCGACCGGTGCAGGGCCTGATCAGGGGTTGAAACGGCTTCGGCCAGCAGGGCTGGCGTGTCCAAAGGCAGGCCGTGGGCGTGCAGCGCCTCGACCAGCAGCGGAAAAGTGCGTTTGCCCATGAAAACCACCGTGGTGGCCATCGGATCGGCCAATGCCGCCAGGTTCAGGTCCTGCGGCAGCTCGCCGCTGATATCGTGGCCGGTGACAAACTGCACCCTCCGCGCGGTCAGGCGCCGGGTCAGCGGAATACCTGCCGCCGCCGCCGCTGCCACGGCCGAGGGGATGCCGGGAATGATCTCATACTCGATCCCGACCGCCTTCAGCGCGACCAGTTCCTCCTCCAGGCGTCCGAACATGCCACCATCGCCGGACTTCAGCCGCACCACGCGTTGGCCGGTAAGGGCATACTCCACCAGCAACCGGCTCACATGGTCCTGCTTGGGCGAAGGGCGACCCGCCCGTTTGCCCACGCCCACCAGATCGGCATCTTCACGGGCGTGGGTCAGGATCGGGCCGCTGCTGAGATCATCGAACAGCACCGCATCGGCCTTTTGCAGCCGGTCCACCGCCTTGAGGGTCAACAGCTCCGGGTCACCGGGGCCGGAGCCGACAAAAGAGACGAACCCGCTCATGACCGGGCCTCGGCGATCAGGTGAAAGAAAGTGCCGGTGACGGCGCCGCGAATCGAGCCCGTCTGCGGCCCTTCGGCCCCTTCGGCATCCAGTACGCGGGCCAGCGGCGCGTCGGGCTGTTCGACAATCGAGGAATAGTGGAACTCATGCCCGCGCAGCGCGGCCCCGGCGTCAAAGCCAGGCATCGGCGCGGTCAGGATGGCCTTGCGGTAGCCAAGGTTGAACTTGCGCTTCTCATAAGACGTCACCAGCCCGAGCAGCCCGGCCATCTCGTGCCGGTTGCCCTCCTTGTCGATCAGCGCCTCGCCAAGGGCCATATAGCCGCCGCATTCGCCATGCACGCGCCGGGTCTCGGCGTGTTTGCGCAATCCGCCCAGATAGGTCTGCGCAGCTGCCAGCCTGCCCGCATGCAGTTCCGGATAGCCACCGGGTAGCCAGACAATATCGGCATCGGGTGCCGGGGCCTCGTCCGCCAGCGGCGAGAACGGCAAGATCTCTGCCCCCGCCGCGCGCCAGCCTTCCAATAGATGCGGGTAGGTAAATGAAAACGCGGCGTCGCGGGCCAGCGCGATTCGTTGCGCCGGAGGACGCGGCAGCGCGGCTGACGATGGCCCATTGGGGCCTGAGGAAGACGCCGCCTGTTTGATGGCCTCCAGATCAACATGTTCGCGCAAAAACGCGGCATAGCCAGCGATGGCAGTTTCCAGATCGGGATGCTCCACCGCCTGGATCAGCCCCAGATGCCGCTCGGGCAGGGTCAGATCCCCGCGCCGGGGCAGCACGCCCAGCACCGGCAGGCCTGCGCGTTCCATGCCCAGCCGGGTCAGGCGTTCGTGGCGTGGGCTGGCGCAACGGTTCAGGATCACCCCTGCAAAGGGCAGGTCGGGATTATACATACGAAACCCCAGCGCGGTGGCCGCCGCCGATTGCGCCTGACCGCCCACATCCAGCACCAGCACCACCGGCCAGCCCATGCGCAAGGCGGTTTCGGCGCTGGTGCCATGGCCACTCTCGCCGGGTTTGGCGACCCCGTCAAAGAGCCCCATCGAGCCTTCGGCCACCACGATGTCAGCCCCCGCAGCCTGCACCGCGATACCGCTCAACAGCGTCTCGTCCATCGCCCAGGTGTCAAGGTTGAACGAGGGTCGCCGGGCGGCGGCCAGATGAAAGGCCGGGTCGATATAATCCGGTCCGCTCTTGAAGGGTTGCACCGCCAGACCGTCCTCGGCCAGCGCCCGCAGCAGACCCAGCATCACGGTGGTCTTGCCGGTGCCCGATGATGGCGCCGAGATCAGCAGGCCGGGAGGATTTCTCATCGCCTCAGTCATCACCATGGTTCCAGCTTGACCAGGGGCTTTCGGCGCTTTGCGGGCGATAGCGGCGGTCATAGGTCTTGGAATAAAGACAGCTTTCGTCAAAGCCTTCGCCTGCCAGTGCCGGGCCGACCAGTATGAGAGCGGTGCGTGAGATGCTCGCGTCCAGCGCTTCTTTCAGCGTGTCCAGCGTGGCGCGGATGATCCGCTCATCGGGCCAGCTGGCGCGATAGACCACGGCCACCGGGCAGTCGGCGCCATAAGCGGGGATCAGATCAGTGATGACCGTGTCGAGATTGCCGATCGACAGGTGGATGGCCAGCGTCGCACCGGTGCGTGCGAAATTCTCCAGCGTCTCCCCTTCGGGCATCGACGAGGCGCGCCCCGGTGTGCGGGTCAGCACCACCGATTGCGCCAGTCCGGGCAGGGTCAATTCGGTGCCCAAAGCAGCAGCGGCGGCGGCGAAGGAGGGCACACCGGGGGTGACGCTGACGGGAATCCCCATCTCTTTCAGGCGCCTGATCTGCTCTCCCATGGCGGACCAGACCGACAGGTCTCCGGAATGCAGCCGCGCCACATCCTTGCCCTCGGCATGGGCGGCAGCGATCTCACCCATGATCTGATCCAGATCCATTGATGCGGTGTTCACGATCTTTGCACCTTCGGGGCAGTGGGCA
Organism: Ruegeria spongiae; assembly: GCF_023502395.1. Lineage (GTDB taxonomy): Bacteria > Pseudomonadota > Alphaproteobacteria > Rhodobacterales > Rhodobacteraceae > Ruegeria_C > Ruegeria_C spongiae. The sequence continues at coordinate 91,561 of NZ_JAMFMB010000012.1, forward strand.
AGGATTTCCTCGGGCACCAGCGATCCGGCATAGAGGCAGACCGGGCAGGCGGCGATGATGTCGCGACCGCGCAGGGTCAGCAGGTCGGCGGCACCCGGTCCGGCACCAATGAAATGAACGGTCATGTCTGTCCTCCGATAGCGACCGCACAGGTGGCGAGGCGGTCGGTCGAGATATGTCTGGGAGCGATCAGCCGCGCATCCGGTCCGGCACCGGCAAGGGCGGCGGCCTCGGCCACGCTGCCAGTGCCGCGCTCGGTTGCGCTGCGGTGTGATTGGGTGAGTGTTCTGGCAGCGCTCAGCGCTGCGGCACCCACGCGCAGAACAGGCAGATGCAAATCTGCGGCCAAAGCGCTCAGCGCCGGGTGGGCGGCCTTGTCCTCGGCAGTGGCCAGCGCGGTGACAAAGTGGTCACGCGCCGCGCGGTGATAGACATCATGCAGACTTTCCGCCGTCGCGGCAGAGGCAAATCCGAATCCGGCCACAATCATAGCGTCACGCTCCATTGCACTACCGGATAGGCCGCTTTCCAGCCCCGGCGCGGCCCCAGCGGGGCGGCGTTGGCCAATTCGATGCGCATCAGATCACCGCCGAATTTTTCGTGCCAGACGGCCAGCAGCGCCTCGCTTTCCAGCGTCACCGCATTGGCAACGAGCCTTGCGCCACTTGGCAGATAGGCTTTCAGCCATTCCAGCAGCGCCACGCTCAATCCGCCGCCGACAAAGACGACATCCGGCATCGGCAACCCGGCCAGCGCACCCGGCGCTTCGCCCTGCACCACGTTCAGGCGGTCGACACCCAGAGCGTCGGCGTTGCGGCGGATGCGCTCCGCCCGGTCGGCGCGGGGCTCGACCGCGGTGGCCGTCACGCTGTCATGGCTCAGCAGCCACTCGATCCCGATCGAGCCGCTGCCGCCGCCGATATCCCACAAATGTTCACCCGGTTTCGGGGCCAGCGCCGACAGGGTCAGCGCCCGGATCGGGCGTTTGGTGATCTGCCCGTCGGTCTCGAAAACATCGTCCGGCAACCCGCTGGACCGGGGCAGGGCGCGACCGCTACCAAAAGCCTCAAGCCCGACGCAGACCGGGTGCTGAATGTCGTCAAAGGCCAGAGCCTCGGCGGTCGCTTCACGGCTCCGTTCCCGTGGACCGCCAAGCGCTTCCAGCACATGCACGCGGCTTTCTCCGAACCCGCTATCCGTCAGCCACGCCGCTAGTTCGCGCACCGCCGCACCATCGCGCAGCAGGACCAACGCGCGCGCGCCCGGTGCCAGATACGGGCGCAGGCGGGTCAAGGGTGCCGCATGCAGGCCGAATGTCAGGACCTTCTCCAAGCGCCATGCCAGCCGGGATGCGGCGAGCGAGAAACTTGATTGCCCGGGCAGGGCGGTCCACTCGTCCGGCCTGAAGTGTCGCGCAATCACACTGCCCGCGCCAAACCAGAACGGATCGCCCGAGGCCAGCACCACAACCCGCTTGCCGCGCAGACCTTCGAGGAGTGGCAGGCCATCGGCAAACGGCACCGGCCACTCCACCCGCTCTGCCGCGCTGTCGGGGATCAGCGACAGGTGGCGGGGCGGGCCCATCACCACCTCTGCGCTGACGAGAATTTGACGACTTGCGGGGGACAGGCCATCCGGTCCATCTTCGCCCAACCCGATCACGGTCAGCCACGGACGCTCAGCCATGTCGCACCCCACGAACCCCAACATTCTGATCCTGGGTGGCACAACCGAGGCCAACACGCTGGCTCGCACCGTCGCTGCGCGGGGTCTGAACGCCACCTATTCCTATGCGGGCCGGGTGGAGACACCGCGCCCGCAGCCGCTGCCGACACGGATCGGCGGCTTTGGCGGTGCCGACGGTCTGAGCGCTTACATTCGTGAGACGGGCGTGACGCATGTAATCGACGCCACCCATCCCTTTGCCGCGCAGATGAGCCGCAACGCCATTGCTTCCTGCGCGGAGACCGGCATTGCCCTGGCGGCACTGGTGCGCCCGGCATGGGAGGACGGCGCGCGCGACAGATGGCAGCGCGTCGCCAGTATCGACGACGCGGTCGCCGCGCTTTCCGGGCCCGGTCAGCGCGTCTTTCTTGCGGTTGGACGCCTGCATCTCGACGATTTTGCCGCTCAGCCCCAGCACAACTACCTGCTGCGATTGGTGGATGCGCCGCAGCACATCCCGCTGCCGCATGCGGACGTGGTGGTCGCGCGCGGCCCCTTCTCGCTGGAGGAGGATATCGCGCTCATGACCCGCCACGGTACTCAATTGGTGGTCTCCAAGAATGCCGGTGGCAGCGGTGCGCGCGCCAAGATCGATGCGGCGCGGGCGCTGGGCCTGCCGGTGTTGATGATCGACCGGCCCGTCCTGCCTGCGCGCAGGGAATGCGCCACGCCGGATCAGGTTCTGGACTGGCTCGCTCATTCCGGGGTGAACCTTGGCGTGTAAAGGATTGGGCTGCCTTGCCGTTCGATGATCCGTGTGCGGGAAGAGCCGACGATCACAATGGTGCGCATATCGGCCATTTCGGGTGTGGCCTCGGCAAGGGTTGAAATGTTCAGCACCTCATCCGGGGTCGAAACGGCGCGCGCAAACAGGATCAGCCGCCCGGGTTCACATTCCTCGCGCAGGATTTCCAGCGTTTTCACAAACCCTTCCGGGCGGGACTTCGAGCGCGGGTTGTAGAAGGCCATCGCAAAATCCGCCTGCGCGGCAAGGCGCAACCGCCTTTCGATCAGGCCCCAGGGTTTGAGGTTGTCGCTGAGGTTGATGGTGCAGAAATCATGCCCCAGCGGCGCGCCCGCACGGGCCGAAGCGGCGAGCATGGCGGTGATGCCCGGCAGCACCGAAATCTCCAGATCGCGCCAATTTTCCGGGCCGTTTTCCACCGCCTCGAAGACGGCTGAGGCCATCGCAAACACCCCCGGATCACCAGAGGACACCACGACCACGCGCTTGCCCTCAGCCGCCATCTGCAGCGCATGCTGCGAGCGGTCGATCTCAACCCGGTTGTCGCTGGCGTGCAGGGTCAGCCCCGCGCGCTCGGCCACGCGCGCAACGTAAGGGATGTAGCCCACCACATCGGTGGCCTCGGCCAGCGCGTCGCTGACCTCGGGCGTGACCAGAGCGGCATCGCCGGGGCCGAGCCCCGCGATTTTGACCCATCCGCTCATGGCCGCCGTCCTTGACCATGCACAATGATGATCGAGAAATAGGGCGTGATGCCGTCACAGGCTTCGCTGAGCTTTGTGACCGTCTGATTGGGCATCTGGGCATATTCGACGATCCAGGCGCGGTCATAGAGTCCGGCGGATGTCAGCGCCCGTTTCACCTTGTCGATATTGCGTCCGATCTTCATCACCACCAGCGCGTCGGTCTGCGTCATGCGTTCCGCCAGCACCGGTTCGGGCAGAGTGCCGACCAACACGGTCAGTACATCGTCACCCCAGGTGATCGGATCGCCCGTCGCCGTCCATGCGCCCGACATGCCGGTGATGGCGGGCACGACCTCTACCGGAGCTTCGTCGCGCAAACGACTGTAAAGATGCATGAAAGAGCCGTAAAAGAACGGATCTCCCTCGCAGAGAACCACCACGTTCTGGCCCTGATCCGACAGTGCCTTCAGCCGCGCGGTGCAGTCTTCGTAGAAACCCGCCAGCAGTTCGTTGTAGCGCGGATCACTGACCGGGATCTCGGTGGTTACCGGGTATTCCATCGGAAATTCGGTGGCGTCGTCCGGGATCATGCCATTGACGATTTTGCGTGCCTGCCCGGTACGGCCCGCCTTGCGGAAATAGGCCACATGCTGCGCGCCGCGCAGCAGACGGTCGGCCCGGACGCTCATCAGGTCCGGGTCGCCGGGGCCGAGGCCGACGCCAAATATGGTGCCAACGCTCATTCGGCGCGGCTCGCGATGGCGTTGATTGCGGCCACGGTGATGGCAGAGCCGCCCAGACGGCCCTTGACGATGCAGGACGGTACCGGCTGCGCGTCCCACAATGCGTCCTTGCTTTCGACAGCGCCGACAAAGCCCACCGGGCAACCGATGATGGCGGCGGGGCGGGGGCAATCGGGGTCTTCGAGCATGTTGAGCAGGTGAAACAGCGCCGTGGGCGCGTTGCCGATAGCCACCAGCGCGCCGCCCAGATGTGGTCGCCACAGCTCCAGCGCCGCGGCTGAGCGGGTATTGCCCATCTCGGCTGCCAGCGGGAGCACCCGGTCGTCATGCAGGGTGCAGATCACCTCGTTTTCGTTGGGCAGGCGAAAACGGGTCACACCCTCGCTGACCATCCGTGCGTCGCACAAGATCGGCGCGCCCGCCTCCAGAGCGGTGCGGGCGGTGGGGACGAAACCGGGCGAGAAACGCACGAACTCTTCCAGCCCGACCATGCCAGCGGCGTGGATCATGCGGACGGCCACCTGTTCCTCATCGGCGTCGAAACGGGCCAGATCGGCCTCGGACCGGATCGTGGCAAAGCTCTGCTTGTAGATCGCCGCGCCGTCGGTTTCGTATTCATAAGGCATCAGGTCAGGTCCATACTCATGAGGTCGTTGGCCGTCAGGCCGCGCTGGCAGGGCTCATCCCCCGCGCGGCCCCGTTTGACAAGATCAAATCGTCCGGCATTGCCGACAAGCGTGACATCGGCGGACCCCAAGCGGGCGCAACCCTTGGCGCATCCCGACACATGCAGGGCACCGCCTGTACGTGGGGCCAATGCCCGGGCCAGCGCCCGCGTTTCCACCTGCGCCTGCGGGCAGAGCGGGGCGCCGGGGCAGGCGTCGGTTGTCAGCAGCGGATCGGTGCCACTGGTCACGAACTCCGCAGTTGTGAGCGCCGCCCCGCCTTCCAGCAGGAACAGCCGCCAGGGCGTGACGCGCACCCCCGCCGCCCCTGACGCCCTGATCAGCTCGGACAAGGCCCGTGCCGGAAGCTGGCCAAAGGGCGCGCCATAGAGCGGGCCCAGCGCGGTCTGGCCCGGTTCGATGCGTGTGCCGAGCGGGCCCGGCGCGCAGCCCCGCCATGTGGCGGGCAGGCCCGCAGAGGCAACCAGCCGCGCCATGCGGCGTGTGTCCTGCGTGGTATTTTCCGAGAACCAGCAGGCAAGTTCGATCAGCCGGGTGATCGCGTCGCGTTCGGTCACGGCGCGCCCGGTTTCGGCCCCGTCAGCCCGCAGGATCAGGCCGTCCTGACCACGCTCGACCCGGATATCGGCCGAGTCCCGGGCCAGCAGGCGCTCGGGGCCGGTATCGATCGCAAATCCGAATTTCGCGGGCAAGGTGGGCGCCTCGCCCAGCCGGTCGATCAGGTTCTGCGTCAGCCGCGCCGTCAGGTCGTCCTGCTGATAGAGCGGTGAGACCAGAATGTTGCGCTTTACCTCGATCCCGGGCTCGGCATCCAGCAGGTTGAGATCCGACAACGCACCAAGCAGGGCCGGATGGTTGGCCTCCGCCACCCCGCGCAATTGCAGATTGGCGCGGTTGGTCAGGTCGATCGTGCCATTGCCAAAGCGCTCGGCCGCGTCACATAGCCCGATGGCCTGATCCGCTGACAGCCGCGCCAGCCGAGGCCGCACCCGCACCACCAGCCCGTCGCCCGACATCATCGGGCGATGGGCGCCGGGGCACCAGCCCTGTACGATCGGTGTGGTCATGGCCCTGCCTCCAGCCCGGCGCGGATCGAGTTGCGGCGCGTGTCCCACAGCCCGGCCTCGAACAGGGCGCGGAACCTGTCCTGCATGGCCAGATGCGCCTTTGGGTTGGTCTCTTGCAAAAAGGCATCCACCTCGGCGTTGCCCAGCGTGGCATCGTGATAGAGATCGAAAAGATGTGGCGCGACCGTGCCCGACAGGTGCGCGAAAGATGCCATATGATCCAGCGTCGCCGCGATTTCGGCCGCCCCACGAAAGCCGTGCCGCTGCATCCCGGCGATCCAGCCCGGATTGGCGGCGCGGGCATGAACAACACGGCTGATTTCCTCCGGCAGGGTGCGGGCGCGGGGTTTCTCAGGATTGGTATTGTCGAGGTGATAAAGCCGGGCGGTGCCACCGGTCACCTTCTTGGCGGCGGCGAACCCCGCTTCATGGGTGGCATAGTCATTGGCCAGCAGCAGGTCGGTTTCAGTCAGGTCCTGCAAGTGGACGAAACTGTCCGCGTTGGTGACGCGCTGGGTGATCCCTTCGACATCGCGTGCGATATGTTCGCCTTCAAGCGCAAAGGAACTGGCGTCCAGCCAAGCCTCGCCCGCCTGCGTGCGGGCCTCGTCGGTATAGGTTTCCGACAGATGCGTCATGTTCAACCCGTAACTGCCCGGGGCCGGGCCATAGACCCGCACGGCAGGGGCATGGCCGGCATAAGGGTTCCAATCCGGCGCTTCATCCCGTTCGGACAGTGCCCGAACCGCTTGACCATAAAGCGCGGACAGCGTCGGGAACACATCGCGGAACAGACCCGAGACGCGCAGGGTCACGTCCAGACGCGGGCGGTCCAGATCGGTGATTGGCAGCACTTCGATGCCCGAAACCCGCTCGGACCCGGCATCCCAGATCGGCTTTACCCCCAGCAGATGCAGCGCCATGGCGAATTCCTCGCCTGCGGTGCGCATGGTGGCCGAACCCCACAGGTCAACGATCAGCCCCTTGGGATAGTCGCCCTCTTCCTGCAGATGCCGCCGCACCAGTTCTTCGGCCAGCTTCACGCCTTGGGCATAGGCTGCCCGTGTCGGCACCGAACGGGGGTCGGTGGTGTAAAGGTTGCGCCCGGTGGGCAGCACGTCGTCGCGGCCCCGATAAGGCGAGCCCGAGGGACCAGCCTCGATCCGTCTGCCCGCGAGCGCATCCAGCAGCCCCTGACGTTCGGCGTGCGCCGACTGTGCGGCATCGAAGGGGCCTGCCACTTCGGGCACACGGCCAAAGATGTGCAGCCCGTCGCCGAACTGGCTTTCCTTGATGTCACAGACAAAGCGGTCGATGCGGGTGATGGCCTCGGCACTGCAGGTGGCCTGATCAAGGCCCAGATCGTTTTCCAGCCCGATCGCCTGCGCCTCGTCGCGGATATCACCCTGCAGCCGGTCGCGGCGTCTGGGGTCCAGCCCGTCGGCGTTCGAGAACTCGTCGAGCAGCGATTCCAGCCGCACCATCCGGTCCGGCGTGTCGCTTGTGCGCATGGGCGGCGGGATATGGCCCAAAGTGACGGCCCCGATCCGGCGTTTGGCCTGCGCGGCCTCGCCCGGGTCGTTGACAATGAAAGGGTAGATCACTGGCAGATCACGGATCAGCGCTTCGGGCCAGCAATCGGCAGAGAGCGCGACGGATTTGCCCGGCAGCCATTCCAGCGTGCCGTGCGCGCCGATATGGATCAGCGCATCCACGCCCACGGCTTTGCGCAGCCACAGGTAGAAGGCCACATAGCTGTGGCGCGGGGTGCGTGACAGGTCGTGATAGTCGTCATCACGCAGCTCAGGCATGCCGCGTTCGGGTTGAAGGGCAACCAAGGCCTTGCCGCGTCGCAGGGCGGTGAAGTGGAAGGTGCCATCCTTAACCACGGGGTCATTCTCGGGGGTGCCCCAGACCGTTTGCAGGTCGTCGCGCAGTTGTTGCGGCAGGTCCAAAAGAGCGGTCAGATAGTCCTGCAGAGGCCATGAAATCCGCGCATCCAGCAGTGTGTCGGCAATCGGCTCAGCCGGTGCGGTGTCATAGCCTTCGGTTTGCAGATCCGACAACATCGCCTCAGCCGAGGCCAGCGCGTCCAGACCCACCGCATGAGCCATCTGCCAGTCCTTGCCGGGATAGGTCGACAACACCAGCGCCGGGGCCTGATCCGCCTTGGGCGTGGTCTGCAGGTTCAGCCAGCCGGAGACCCGATCGATGATGGATTCGATGCGTTCGGGCTCGGCCCGGTGGGCGAAGCGGGAGTATTCAAGATGCGGGTCGCGCTTGCCCGGTTCCTTGAACGAAGCAATGCCCGCAGTGATGCGGCCATCAACTTCGGGCAATACCACATGCATGGCGAGGTCGGCGGGGGACAGCCCGCGTTCCGCCTCGGCCCAGGCCTTGCGGCGTGCGGTGGACAAAGCGACCTGGAACACCGGCACATTGGCAGCGTCCAGCGGCGAGGTGCCCGAGGCACCTTTGCCCGAAAAGGACGTGGCGTTGATGATGGCCGAGGGGGCCAGCGCCACAACCTGCTCGCGCAGCCAATCGGCCGAAGTGGGTGCTTTGAGGGAGGGGGCAAACAGGCCGACCGCTTGGAACCCTCGGGCGCGCAGGCGGTGGATCAGTGCCGCGACAGGCGCAGTGTCGGCCGAGGTCAGGTAGGCACGATAGAAACTCACCAGAATACGTTTCGCGTCGCCGATAAAAGCCTGATCAACCGGGATCACACCGCGATCAGGGCACCAGGCTCCGCATTCCGGGATCGTCTTGGCCCCCATCACCGGCCCGGCATAAAGCCCCGCCGCCAATGCCATCTGGGCCAGGGCGGCTTGCGCCGCAACCTCGCCGCCGGTGTCGCACAGATGCGCCAGCCGCCGCAGGGTCGAGACGGGCAGGGTGGAATACTCATCCAGCCGCGTATCCTTGCGCCCATCCGCAGGCAGCACCGCCAGGGCGATGCCTTTGGCCTGCGCCAGCGACAGAACCTGCTGCAGCCCGTAAGGCCAATACGGCACCCCCCCGATCAGGCGGATCAGGATGCCCTTGGCCCCCTCCAGCGTCTGTTCGACATAGGTATCGACCGACAGAGGATGCTTCAGCGCCGTCAGATTGGCCAGCCGCAGGGTTGGCATCCGCCCCTCGGATCCGCCACCGCGATGCCAGCCCGCCGCAAAAGCGCCAAGGTCGCTGTCCGAGAACGACAGCACCACCAGATCCGCCGGGCTCTGGCCCAGATCGGTCGGGGTCTCGGTTTCCTCGAGCCCGTGGCTTTCGCGGAAGACGACGTGCATCGCGGGTCCTTACTCGGCAGGCTCGGCGACGCCCACGAGGATATCGCGGATCGCAGCCTCGTTGATGTCGTCATGTTCGGCGATGACCACCAGCCGCGAGCGGCGCGCTTCATCGGGTTTCCACGGGCGGTCGTACTGATGGCGCACCCGCGCGCCAACGGCCTGGACCAGCAGGCGCATCGGTTTGCCTGCCACGGCGGCATAGCCTTTGACACGCAGGATGTTCAGCTCTTTGGCCAGACGTTCGATATTGGCGACCAGTTGGGTCGGATCGCTCTGTTCCGGCAGTTCGACGATGATGCTTTCGAAATCGTCATGCTCGTGATCGTCATGGCCGTCGTGATGGCTGGGACGCGCGTCCATGTCATCCTCGGCTGCGGCTTCAAGGCCCAGCACGACGCGCACGTCCACGGCACCTTCGGCAACCTCGACCACGGGCAGTGGGCGCGGGGCCTCGGCTGCGATGATCTCGCGGGCTTTGGCAACACCTTCGGGGCCGGCCAGATCGGGCTTGGTCAGCAGGATGATGTCGGCGCAGGAAATCTGATCTTCGAACACCTCCGACAGAGGCGTTTCATGATCAATCGAATCGTCGGCCAGGCGCTGGGCGTCGACCGCTTCGACATTGGGGGCGAAACGACCGGCCGCGACGGCCTCGGCATCGGCCAGCGCGATCACGCCATCGACAGTGATTTTCGAGCGGATATCGGGCCAGTCGAACGCCTTGAGCAGCGGTTTCGGCAGCGCCAGCCCGGAGGTTTCGATCAGGATGTGATCGGGGCGCGGCTCCAGCGCCATCAGCGCCTCGATCGTGGGGATGAAATCATCGGCCACGGTGCAGCAGATGCAGCCATTGGCCAGTTCCATGATGTTTTCCGCCGGGCAGTCGGGGATGGCACAGGATTTCAGGATGTCGCCATCGACGCCCACATCGCCGAACTCGTTAACCACAACGGCCAGTCGCTTGCCCTGCGGGTTCTGCATCAGATGGCGAACCAAAGTGGTCTTGCCCGAGCCCAGAAAGCCGGTGATGACGGTGACGGGTAGTTTTTCGAGGGTGCTCATTCTCAGGCTCCAATCGGGGGAATACGGGCGGCGCAGTTCTTGCGGAAATGGACGGGACGCTCGCGCCAGGGCACCAGCCCGTCAGCGGTCGCGTGATATTTGGTGACGCCGTCGACGATCACGTCCACGTCGGCAGCCTCGTTGAGGTTTTCATACACGAAGGTCCAGCGCGACGGGCCGCCGCGCAGCACGATAGAGCAGCCCTGGTCGCAGTTTGACAGGCATTCCACCGGTTTCAGTTGCACGCCTTCGGGCAGCTCGACCTCGGTCAGCGCGTCATGCAGCAACCTGCCGGGACGCTGGGCGTCATCCTCGATGGCCAGGCCACGGCGGCATGTGGTGCAGACCAGCAATTCCACTGGTGCGGTCTCGGTCACGTCTCATCCCCCCTCGGGTTGCGGGGGACGGGGTACATGCGGGCCACGCTGCAAGACATGGACCCGTCACCGGCACACCCCGTCCGGTTTCAGTTCGGGCGCTGGCAGGTCTCCCGGCTTGCGGATGTCGAGGCCTGTCGGCCCCGGTGGCTGTCCCGCCTTCCCGGCCAATCAGGCCAGTGGCTTTGGGCACCCTCTCCGGTCACGGTCGCGGGGGCGGCTGTGCTTGGCGGGGCATCCCGCTGGCACATTCCCTTTTCATCCTCTGTCGAGGACACCAACGCCCGCGACATGCGGCAGGCAGAGCGGTGTTGTCAAGCGCTACGCGACAGCCATGGCCCCCAAGGGTGAAAAAGCGACAGGCCGGGGTCGCACAGCGGCATGACGCGCGCCGATCCCCATGCATGCATGAGCAAAATGCGCGAAGGAGAAGGCGGCATGAAAGTAGGGTTCATCGGATTGGGGAATGTGGGCGGCAAGCTGTCGGGGTCGTTGCTGCGCAACGGCGCCGATCTGACCGTGCATGATCTGGACGACGATCTGGTCGATGCATTTGTTGCGCGTGGGACAAAACGGGGTGAGAGCCCGGCGCAGCTGATGCGTGATTGTGACGCGGTCATTACCTGCCTGCCATCCCCCGCCGCCTCGGATGCGGTGATGCAGCAGATGCTGCCCGAGATCGCGACCGGCAAGATCTGGATGGAGATGTCGACCACGGATGAGGCCGAGGTCAAACGCCTCGGCGCGCTGGTGATCGCGCGGGGCGGGGCGGCGGTGGATTGCCCGGTTTCAGGCGGCTGTCACCGCGCGGCGACCGGCAATATCTCGATCTTTGCGGGATGCGATCGCGCCACCTTCGAACGGATAGCACCGTTTCTCAAGACCATGGGTCGGCGTATCCTGCATACCGGTGAGTTGGGCTCTGCCTCGGTGCTGAAAGTGATCACCAACTATCTGGCCACCGCCAATCTGGTGACTTGCTGCGAGGCGCTGGTGACGGCAAAGGCCGCCGGCATGGACCTGAATACCGCCTATGAGGCGATTGCGATCTCGTCGGGGACGTCTTTTGTACATGAAACCGAAAGCCAGGTGATCCTGAACGGCTCGCGTGACATTTCCTTCACCATGGATCTGGTGAAGAAGGATATCGGGCTGTTCCAGGACGTGGCCGACCGCGCCGGTGTGCCGCTCGAGGTTAACCCGCTTCTGTTGGCTATCATTGACGACGGCATCACCCGTTTCGGCGCGCGCGAATTGTCCCCCAACATCATCAGGCGGCTGGAAGAGGCCACAGGCCTCGACATCCGCGCCCCTGGCTTTCCTGCCGAAATGGCAGATGATGAGCCTGAGGAGCCGGGGTATGAAGTGCAGCCAAAAGGAGCCGCCGCGCCGGTCTGATCGTCGACATGACAGGACGTTCCGGTCAACGCGACCTTTTAATGCCGATCATTCCATGCGCCAGCATGCGGTAGCTGAGAGGTAGGGTGTTCGCGACAAGGCATTGGTTGCGGGGCTTTGAGCCTCCGCAACTGAACTGTTGCATCGCCATGTTTAGAAACGGAGGACCAACAATGGCAAACAAGCGACCGATGCCGAAAGAGATTATCTTTAGGATCAAAGACGGTCTGTGCATGAATGAGCCGGTGACGGGAAGGCGCGGTGCCGCCTTCATAGCCGGCTATCAACGGGGTCGAAAGCGCCCGAGGGGCGTTCACGACAGGCGGAGGCAAACCGGGTCCGGTTGGTTGAACACAAACGGGCGCTGGCGGTGTATCTTGTACAAGCGGCGGAATGCGGTTAGCGCATCAGGATCGACGCAAAGTATTTCAAGTAGGGTGCCGGAAGATGGCGGCCCGGAGGCGGCGCTTTTTGTGAGAGCCCTGCTACATTCTGTTCCAATATCGCGGAATGTTTGGCTGTGTTCACTGAAGAGACGCTTGGCTCGCTTTGCCTTTCCCTTTCTCGCGGGTGAATGTGATTGCGTTACCGTCTAGTGTCACTTTCTGACAGTCGGTTGGAAGCATGTTATCGCCGATTTGAACGTTGCGGCAAAAATACTTGCCCTGCCAGTTCCATGCGCCCTTAATCTTCTGACCTTTGCCGGTTTTTCCGTTTAAAGAACCTGCGCCAATCTTGATGTGGGTTCCGTCACCGTAAGTGAGTGTTTTTCCGACGACTTTAGAATCAAAGTCCGCCGCGGACTTGATTTGTTTCTCAGCAGCCATGGCTGATCCAGAGAACGCCAGCATGACGGCGGATACCGTGAACAGGGTTTTCATCGAAATAGCTCCCAACAAAGCACAAAAAAGTAAACACGCGAATGGGTAAATCTTCAGCTTCAACAGGCGTTCAATCAAGCAAAATTTTGCCCCAGCCAACCTAGGTGATTGATCCCCAGAAAGATGCCGACAGGGTGATGCGAGCGCGGAATTCTGGCTAAGTGCTTGGAATTAAATGGAGGCGAGTACCGGAATCGAACCGGTGTACACGGATTTGCAATCCACGTTAGGATGCTGTTTTTATTTGATAAATCTGTAAAATGCGCCACTTATCGCCCACTAAAGATCAATGGTTTAGCAGCAGCACGTAAAAGCGTTACATTGGTTTTTTCAACGCGACGATCTTTGCGCTTGAGAGGCAGCCCCCAGAAAATTTTCGGAACTGGTATGATCGACCGCTGACCCGTCGCCTCGATATGCAGGTTCAAGCACGCGGGCACGGCTAGCGCGACCTTTATGCCAATTTTCAGGACGAACGTGCTGATCTCGTTACACGGCAGAAGGCAGAGCGCGGAGAGCCGCATTCGCGCTGGACGTAGCCTTGCCTATAAATGCTCTCAATACTATTGATCTGACAATCGTTTTTGTAGTCGCATTGTAAGGGACATATGGGTTGGCTGAGCAGACTAAGGCAAGAAAAGCGGAGGAACTAAAGCAGCTTGGCCTGTGGTCGGTTGATGATCTGACCCATTTGCCGGATGACGAACTCTTGCAACTGCGTGCAGCCGTTGAGGTTCAGATGCGGGCACGCGGTCTGGCGCTGACTGTTGGTGCGGTCGGTGAGAAGTTGGTCATTGATTTGTTCAATGTGACGCCCGGATGCCCGAACCTGCTTGCGGCACCGACCGGAACGGCTAATATCGATGCGATCTCTCGCAAGGGCGAGCGATACTCGATCAAGACGGTTTGTAAGGGTAAGAAAACAGGCACAGTCTATCCTGATGCGGATGCGCCGGATAAGCAGCTGTTTGAGTTTATCTTGGTGGTGAAGCTAAATGATGATTGGACGCTTGATCGCGTCTATGAGTTTGATTGGGATGGGTTTATTGCCAATCGATCTTGGGATAAGCGGATGAACGCATGGTATTTGCCAGCCTCCGCACGTGTTTTGGCCAGGGCCAAAGAATATGGACCAGCACCAGTCTAGGCGGTCTACGCTGCAAGCTTCATCATCTGGTCGATATTTCTCATATTTTGCCCGTGTTCATGATCAAAACCGGCCAAGCAATGGTCGTGTCGGTCGGGTGAGTGGATAGATTTGGGGAAGTTAAGCTAGTGGGTTCGTGATAGTGTCCTGATCTGACAAGTTTTTGATTTCGTCACGCTGATGATCGCCTGTTAGAAACGCCGCGCACTTGTCTAGCACAAAATCTAGCGGCTGTTTGCGCCGCCCGCGAAGTGCACATTCCCAAACGGTCATGACGCGCCATTGGAGATTGACAAGGGCATCGGCATCGCGCTGATCGCGGGCCGCGTTGGCCTTGATCTTGGCCAGCCAGAAGTCTCGTCTTGTGCTCGGTATTTTGAACAAATGACAATTGTGCCCGTGCCAGAAGCACCCATGAGCGAATATCACTGCACTGTGCTTTGCGAATACCAAATCTGGTGATCCCGGCAAGCGGGCGACATTCAGGCGATAGCGGAAGCCTCGCGCATGCAGTCCACGCCCCAAAATGCGTTCAGGTTTTGTGCCACGACTGCGGATGGCCTTCATGTTCTTCTGACGCTGCTCTGGTGTTAGGACATCCATCTTGCTCTGTCCTGGGTCATGGCGATGCCGCATTGCTGCGTGCATCTTTTATAATGGCGCGCAAGCAAGCGCAAATTTCAGCTAGCGGCATGCCCGGTTTAAGTGTTGCCGCGCCAAATCGGAAGGTAGAACGGTAGTCGGGATGAAACAGACGTCCTGGCATCGCGGTTTCTTGATAATCCGACTGGCTAGTGTCCGGGATATGGGGTGTGAGCAGATAGGCCGCTTGCACGATACCTGGAAAATCGCTCCCTCCGACGTCTTCAACCAAGGCATCGCGATAAGTGTGGATCGAGCTGATGGCGTCATTAAGGGCTGTGTCGATCCGGTATTTGGCATCGAGCACGATGAGCTTGGATGGACCTGGGCTAATTGAGTTTGGCCCTGCTAAAACGATATCGGGTGTCATAGTACGGCTGAATGAGCCCCGCTTGTCATCGGCCTTCCAGAATTCTTCATAGCGCTTTTGGAACATGAGCTCCCAACTGGAGGAGACGTTGACGGTGACAGCGCTTGCGGCAATGGTAAGCCCGCCCGCGCTATTACCGATGAACAGATTTTTAAAATCAACAGCCGCGGGGCCAAATTCCCTTACTCCGGCATGCACTAGCCGTAAGAAACACCAAAGTTCATAGAGGTCGAAGGTGCGCGCCAAGGGCAGGTTGAGGAAGTCCCCAAAAACAGAGGCAAGGCCTAGATTGAACTCCTGATAGAGCTTGTAGAACTTGCGGTAGTTGGGATCGCTACGAAACAGAGATGTCAGTTGGAGCTGCGGTGATGCATGCGGCAGGTCCTTCAAGGGAGCAGCCTCGCGCATCACATGCACTCGTTTTGCTAGACGGCGACAACGATTGGCCCAAAGGGCAGCTGATTGGCTGGTTTCGGGATCACGGGGTTTACTCACAGTTTCAAGCTGCTCGGCGGATGCGGTGAGCCATGAAGCCCAAGAGGCAAGCACGGCTGCCATTTGCCGATGTTCTGGCAGATCAAAGGAGCTGAACCGTTCTTGAACCCGGAAATCCTTTGGCAGAAAGCCGCGAAGCGTTGATGGCAGGCGAGTATTTGGTGGCACGCGGGCAACACGGCCACCGGCAAAGGAACGGATCACTTCATTGCCGGTTGCTTTGCGCATTTGGTGGTAGGGAATGATGCGCTCTTCCGACCTGAGATGACGGCGTGGACGGCGCTCAATTTCTTTGATGACGCATTCAAGTGCGTCCATGCGGGATCGTAGATATTCGAGCCGGGCAATGGCGGGTGGCTTCGTGCTGATGTCCTGTTTGATGCCTTTGCGGAAATTGGTTAGGGCAAACAGGGCAAAGCTGTCATGCAAGATATCGCTGAGCATGGTATCGAAGTCGCTACGCGTGAGTTTTTTGCGGTCGGGATCGGTGGTTAGCTCAAACCGTATGGGAGTGCGACCCGGTGTTTTGAGTTCAGCAGCCACTTCTCCTGCGTGGAAACCCGTCTGCCACCGCCAGCGTGCGGTGCGCGGTGTTCGCACTCTTAGAGCTTCGAGCGGCAGCCCATCGATAAGGAGATCGATATCCTGGACGCGATCACTGTCGCGGAGCTCAAAGATATAGCTGCGCACCTCGCGGATTTCTCCAGCTGGGATGATATCGGGGGCTGGCCAGATTTGCCAGGATGCGCCCGTGTCTTCCGAGATAATATGCAGCGAGGACATGTACCCCGACGCCCTAGCGGCTGGCCTGAAAGGCACCGTATTCGTCCAGTTCAGCGGTAAGACTGTCGACAAGAGTCCTAGAGCGCGGCAGCGATGCGAGCTGCTTTGCAAGATCATCAAGAAGCGAGCGCTGCGCTTCAGAGCCCCGGAGCTTGACCAGGAGCTTTTGAACCATCAGCTGGTCAAGCACATCATCGGAGCCTTGGCCGAGCTTCTGCACGGCAAAGTCATGATAGGTGATCACTTCACTGATCAAACGGTAGCCAAAGCCTAGGCTGTGCGCACTCATCGCGCTTTGCATAGCATTAAGATATGGGCGGCAAGCGCTGCACGCTGCCGCAAGAGCTGGTTGCTTGGTCTCGATCTTGGTGATGAAACCGTCCACATCAACGTCGTTCATTTCAATGAGAATAGCTCGGTCGAGCACTTTGTCGCTGACCGGGTTGGTGGTTTCATCGATATTTATGGTGCCGGTAATGAAGAGGTTTGGCGGTAGCGGGATTGAAGCCGGGATGCTGCTTCCAGTTGATCCCTCAAGCGGCACGCCGTTTGAGTGGAGTGGTAGCGGCTCACCTGTCTCAATAGCGGAAAGCACGTCTGAAAAGTAATATTCGACACGGGCAAGGTTCATCTCGTCTAGGATGACGAAGACGGGCGAATCCCTGAACGCTGTTGCGACCAGCACAGCTTCCAGGAAAGGAGGCACTACATATCGATCGGTCAGCACATCATAGTAACCTGTCAATCCTGCTGGATCGGTCCATTCCGGCCTGACAGGGCAAACAAAGAGGAAGGGATCATCGGCGTCACGCGTTGCTTTACCGTGGATGGCCCGCGCATAAAGTAGAGCAAGCTGGGTTTTGCCAGTGCCAGAAAGCCCGGAGAGAATGACGAAATGCTTGTGTTTGAGAAAGTTGAGCCCCGCATGATAGCGTGTGAGCTCGCCATTGGGATAATGCCCACCAAGAGCGCTAACCGCCGTTTCGATATCAGGAAGTGCCAGACTGTCTGGCATGCGGGCCATTTCAGGGCTGACCGCGTTGGCCGCAGGCCAAATCGAGCGTGCTTCGTGGATGTTTTCTCGTCCGATAAGGCTGCCAAGATAGCCGACAAACTCGCGGGCCAGCAGTGATCGCCTAGCCGCTGCTGCTGGTGGATAGATAGCAAAGACGATTTTTTCAACTTTGACCGGACGGCTGATACTGCTCAAATCCTCTGGCAATTCGTCAAAGAAGCCTTTGTTGCGAAGATAGAGCTGACCGTCTTGTGCCAAATAGCCTTTGACGTTGTTGTTTTTTGCAGCGTAGTCGAGGCTATCTGGCGATTGTGCGGAAGCGGCCCCTGCGACGGTTGCGCCATCGGACACGGTTGTAGCGGAATCTGATGTGGCTTCTGCTCCATTGGGTGCGTCGTTAGTACCAGTCTCTTCGATTTCTTCTGCATCGCTAGCATCTGAGGCGCGCTTCCAGGGTTTAGAGGTGCCAACTGCCTTCATCTCAGCGAGACGGGCGCGGAGTTGCGGCATATCGGCTTTGATGATGATCGAAAAGTAAATCTCGTCTTCTGGCGGAAAGCGCAAAAGACAGTGAACGATCAACTGATCGACGCTTGGCGCAAGGTTTTCGAGGTTGAGGTTAAAGCAGAAAAGTCCTCGGCCAATGATTTTGGCGCTGTTGGAGACACCAAGCGCATCGCGAAAGCTCGTATTCTTCGTTGCGCTTGGGTCGCTTTTAAGCGCTTGCCTGTAGAGCTCCTGCCGCTTTGTAATGTCCATAGTCGCTTTCTTGAGATTCTTGCATTAATGTGGCCGCCATTTGCGTCGCAATAGCTTTTGCCATGAGCGGTGGGACGGCGTTACCGATTTGCCTAAACGCTGGGTTCATCGTGCCAGAAAAGGCAAATCCATCTGGGAAAGACTGCAGGCGTGCTGCTTCTCGCACGGAGATGGTCCGCGCCTGGGCGTGGTCATAGTGGATGTGGCTATAGCTATCTTTGCCAAGGTGGGCCATGAGAGTCCTAGCCGGGGCATCGGCCCACATCTTGCGCCATTTATTGGGAAATTTCCCCGGATCATAGGGCGGGACGATGGATTTTCGGAGCGCCTCATAAGCAGCGCTGCCCTCTTTGAGGGGCTTGCTCTGAGCTGCAAGTTTTTGGAGCGCTTCTTCAAACATAACTTTGGCCTGAGCGAAGGCTTGCGGATATTGGTCGCCGGGTTCAAGCCGGGCGAATAAGGGGTAATCGCGTGGCAAAAATCGGATCACGTGATCAGACAGGGCGTTTCCAGCTTCAAAGCCCGGCCAGGAGCGCATTGTATTGGCGTAGTCTGAGAGCTTCGAGGCGTGGCCATAGGGGATGAGCTGATCAAAACGCCTTGCACCGCGTTTAAGCCGACCCTCGGCCATTTCTTTGCGAGCATCGATGCGCGGCAGGTCTCCAAGGGCTTGACGCGCTGTGACCGCTGGGCTGAGGTCGGGTTTAGCCTCCGGCGGTGCGATATAGTCAAAAGCGTCCTCTAAGAGGCCGTCTTTTTTAAGGAATTTGAGCGCAACGGCGCGCGATCCCTCATAGCCGGACGGAAGTTGCACCCAATGGGTGGGTTTAGGAAAAACGATCTGGTCAACAGCGTCACGGCGATAGGCCATGAGGAACATGCGCTCACGCATTTGCGGCACGCCGTAATAGGACGCATTCAAAAGTGTATATCCGGCGATATAGCCCTTATCTTCGAGGACTTCGCAGATTTCTTCTGCGAGGTTTTGCCCGCCGTGATTGAGGACATCGGGGACGTTTTCCATGAGAACAGCCACCGGCTTGAAGGCCTCAACATAATGTAAGTATTCCTGGTAAAGCCTTGCGCGCGGATCGCGCCTGAAAGCTTCAGGATGGGCGTCCACTTCACGCAGCTTTGGCCGACCGACACGTGCAAAGGCCTGACAGGGTGGCCCACCGATGATGATATCAACGGCTTGGGATGTCTCTCCGAGTTCCAAGGTTCGAGCAAGCTCGTCGGGGCCTGTTTCTGTAATATCTATGGCCTTGGCATGAGCGTCTTTGCCGGGATGAAAATTTAGCCCGTGCGAGCGGGCAGCATCCGGGTCATGTTCCACAGCGCCGACGATCTCGAAGCCTGCTGAATGAAAGCCTAGGGACAGCCCGCCGCAGCCAGCAAACAGATCGAGAACGCGTGGAGCCTTACCGGAACGGAGCCGTGCAAGTTTGCTCAAGAATACGTCCGACGACACTGGCTCGACCCCCCGTTGCAGATGCGCTTATGGCTTACACCGTGAATGACCGGAGACGACCGACTCAAGTCACGATGCTGCTGTTTAGCACAACATATGGACCAGTGATGGGTAAGTCACGAATATATTGACATATGGATATCGGTAGCCCAGCACTTAACCGCCCTCTGTGTTGGTGATGATGCTAAGGCGCAACTGGCCCTATGCCCCAAGCGGCCAAACGTGGGTGCTTCAAAACAAATTCGCATGATTGGCCATCAGCTACGGCCAATCGCTGGCCAGTCTCAATTGGACGCAGCGGGCAGTCATTGTGCGGTGGTCTCTGTAGAAAGCGCCAATATGTCGTTCACAGCGGCTGTTCGTTGTCAAGCCTTGTTCATCCACCTCATCGCCGGGGCCATCGGTGCCTCCAATCTCACGCTTTCTGTCCCGCGCCCCGGGTGCTGTGAGGTGCAAAAAAATCACCCTGATTGCCCAAGGACAGGATAATAAGGCGGCCTCTGCAGTAGCCCGGCAGAGAAGGGATGAGGCAAAAAACACCGCATCGGCATCTAAAAGTCACCACAGTCACCCCAAACTCACCACTATTTATCCATATAACTATTTGAAAATAAAGGATGTGGTGGAGGGGGTGAGGGTGGTGATAGCCCTATTACGCGTGAGAAAACTTATATATATTAAAAAAACTAAAAACATTGAGACGCACTCACCTCCACCACCACGCTCACCGGCATAAACCAAATCCGCCATAGGTTCTTTGGCAATCAACCTTTCATGGGTAATTCCAGCGCACGTGACGTGTGGATTTCGTTGTTTTCTGGTGGCTATTGCTTTGGGTTGTGGTTGTTGTTTTTTGACTCAATTGCCTGCCAGTTGATTTTCTGCTCCAGAAATTCCGTAATCGTAGCGAAGATCAAATACGGCGACAAATTCGAGCTGCTGTCGAGCGGCGCGGAGCTGAGTTGCATGAAAAGGTGCGGATCGCGGAACTGATTGATATCCAGCAACTGAACCAACGAAGTCTTGGGACCTACGCGTTGCAAGCGCATTTAGACTTTGCACTCATAGAAGAGAAACAAGAGTTGATCGCGGCTATACTGCGCTTTCACTGCAGCTGTGCAAACGTCAGCTTTTTATTCCGGAACTACCATCAGACCAACCGCCTGCGCCCCGGCGATGATGTTGCTGGCAATGCAGTGCCGTAGCGCACCTAGTTCAGCTTCGGGAGCGACTATATCTGGGGTCTTCATAGCAATGAGACCTGCAGCATGGCCCGCGCTGATGCCAATGGGCGAATCGTCGAACGCAAAACAGTTTGACGGGTCGTGACCCAGGCGTATGGTGGCACGCAGGTAGATATCTGGCGCGGGTTTGTTGGTCGCGACCTGATCGCCGCCTTTTAGGTCGCGGAAAAGCGCGCTGAGGCCCGCTCGCTCGGGATGCAGACAAGCCGTTTCCCTCTGGGTGCTGGTAGCGATGATTTAGGGTATTTCGTCGTTCGGACGGGCCGCTGAACCTGCTAGAGGACAACTCCGGGATCAAGTTCGTCGGTGACGGCGAACAACAGGTAGTTGAAAGCCGCTACCATTCGGTTGATTAGTTTAGTTCCTAGGTTATTGTTGAGTTAGTGATCCTTCTATGGATTGTGGACTGTGCGGTTTTTATTATTATTTATCTGCTATTTAGCCGCTCCTGCGAATGCGCAGCTGGTTGGGGATCGTAATTCACTGGAATGCGCTGCGCTTGTCGAGCAGGAGATGATCGACAGCAGTATTGAGGTGATTTGCGGCATATCCTCGGCAGAAATGGTAGAGATGATGCGGCTTGCAGTGTCTGGCCGCGCCGAAGATTATACCGCGTTGCTCAATCGTCTAGACACACTGACGCCAGAGGGCGCCCAGCTGCGTGCTGAGTCAATCCGTTCGTTTTTTAGTATTCTTGAGCAAGACGACGTGCCCTCCGATCAACTCCGCGACCGGCTGGCGGAAATCGCGACACGGCACGTACGCCTGCAAGTTGAATTGAGTGCGTTCCAGATTGCAGACCCAGAGATTCAGGCGCAGCTGGATGCGGCAGCGGCGGTTCTTGTTGGTGAACCGCCGGATCACGATGCGGCTCGGCGTGCGCTGTCGGAGGCACGTGCGCTGCGACGCGCCAAGCGCGAAGCCGCGCTATCAATCTTTGAGGAGCAGTCCCGCGAGGAGGCGCGGATTGCCCGTACTCAGGCGGAGCTGGAACTGTCTGTACTGAATCGTTTGGCGGCGGCACGTCTCTTTGAAGAAGCCGCAGACCTGTTGCCCGAAGACGATGTGGATCAGCGCTGGCTTGATTTGTTCAGCGCGGCAGGTGCGCTTTACGAACATGGTGAGCTGCGGGGTGACAATGCTGCATTGGAACGCGCGATCGGGTTATGGGGGCGGATGCTGAATGTGAAGGATCGAGCCGTAGATCCACTCGACTGGGCCGCAACGCAGAACAATCTCGGCAATGCGCTTCAATCCCTCGGGGAACGGGAGCCTGATACGGCCCGGCTGGAAGAAGCCGTGACAGCCTATCGCCGCGCCCTAGAAGAATTTACCCGTGACCACACCCCGCTCGACTGGGCCAAAACACAGATCAATCTTGGCAATGCGCTTGCGCTACTCGGCGAACGGAAGCACGGAACAGTCCGGTTGGAAGAGGCCGTGATCGCCTATCGCCTCGCTCTTGAAGAATTAACACGCGACCGGGTCTGGTTCAGCTGGGCCTTAGCACAAAACAATCTTGGTAATGCGCTTCAAGCTCATGGGGTTCGGGAACCGGGCACTGCCCGGCTGGAAGAGGCCGTGTCTGCCTATCGCCTCGCCTTGGAGGAATGGACCCGTGACCGCGTGCCGCTAAACTGGGCCTTTGCACAAAACAATCTCGGCAATGCGCTTCAAGCCCTTGGGGAACGGGAGCCAGGCATTGTCCGGCTGGCGGAGGCCGTGTCCGCCTATCGCCTTGCCCTGGAGGAATGGACCCGCGACCGCGTCCCGCTCAGGTGGGCCTCAGCGCAAAACAATCTCGGCAATGCGCTTCAATCTCTTGGCGAACGGGAGCTCAGCACTGTTCGGTTGGAAGAGGCCGTGTCCGCCCATCGCCTTGCGCTAGAAGAACGGACCCGCGACCGCGTCCCGCTTGACTGGGCCTCAACGCAAAACAATCTTGGCACGACGCTTCAATCTCTTGGCGAACGGGAGCTCGGGACGGCTCGGTTGGAGGAGGCCGTGGCCGCCTATCGCCTTGCCCTGGAGGAACGGACCCGCGACCGCGTCCCGCTCGACTGGGCTCATACCCAAAATAACCTCGGCAATGCGCTTGCATCAATTGGCAATAGAGTGCCCGGCACGGTTTGGCTGGAGGAGGCCACGAACGCCTATCGCCTTGCCCTAAAGGAAGTGACCCGTGACAGCTTGCCATTCGACTGGGCTGCAATCCAGACTAATCTCGGTACTGCGCTTACATCCCTTGGGGAACGGGTGTCCGGCACGACTCGGCTGGAGGAGGCAGAGACCGCCTATCGCCTTGCCCTGGAGGAATGGACTCGTGACAGCGCCCCACTCAACTGGGCGGGCACTACCTACAGCCTGAGCTACACTTGTGCCCTGATCGCGAACCGAACAGGTGATGGCAGCATGCTGCCCACAGCCTTGGCCGATGCAAGAACGGCATGGGAAATACTTCAGGAAGGAGGAATCGCCCAAAGCGCAGAAAGGGCAGAGAAGGCGATTGAGATAATCGAAAACATCCAAGCGGAGCTTGAAGAATAAGGTCTTGTTATCTTGCGGGAAAGGAAGGCGACTATGGACGAGCTAATTGACTCGCTCATGCAGCAGGACGTCATGAATGCTGTTGGGTTTTATGCAGGTGGTGCAGCCACAGCAATCGGAGCTGTTTGGGTTGCGATCACAAAGATGCGCGGCAAAGACAAAAATGAGAATCCGGACAAGCCGAGCTACCAGACTACGGCTAGTGCGACAAAGGGTATCGCCGCCAACAGGGACGTATCCATTCAGGGCAATGTATCGTTTTCGCAAACACCAAAAGCGGCTTGGGTAATTTTGGGCGTAGGGGTTGTTTTGCTTGGGCTGGCGGCAGTGTTTGGCGGCGATCACATAACAGTCACCGACGGAGCACATGTCGGTGGTGATATGAAAAACTCAAGCATTAACATCGGTCAATGAGACGGCTTGTTTTTACTCTGGCGCTCGCAGCCGCTCCTGCGAATGCGCAGCTGGTTGGGGATCGTAATTCACTGGAATGCGCTGCGCTTGTCGAGCAGGAGATGATCGACAGCAGTATTGAGGTGATTTGCGGCATATCCTCGGCAGAAATGGTAGAGATGATGCGGCTTGCAGTGTCTGGCCGCGCCGAAGATTATACCGCGTTGCTCAATCGTCTAGACACACTGACGCCAGAGGGCGCCCAGCTGCGTGCTGAGTCAATCCGTTCGTTTTTTAGTATTCTTGAGCAAGACGACGTGCCCTCCGATCAACTCCGCGACCGGCTGGCGGAAATCGCGACACGGCACGTACGCCTGCAAGTTGAATTGAGTGCGTTCCAGATTGCAGACCCAGAGATTCAGGCGCAGCTGGATGCGGCAGCGGCGGTTCTTGTTGGTGAACCGCCGGATCACGATGCGGCTCGGCGTGCGCTGTCGGAGGCACGTGCGCTGCGACGCGCCAAGCGCGAAGCCGCGCTATCAATCTTTGAGGAGCAGTCCCGCGAGGAGGCGCGGATTGCCCGTACTCAGGCGGAGCTGGAACTGTCTGTACTGAATCGTTTGGCGGCGGCACGTCTCTTTGAAGAAGCCGCAGACCTGTTGCCCGAAGACGATGTGGATCAGCGCTGGCTTGATTTGTTCAGCGCGGCAGATGCGCTTTACGATCATGGTAGGCTGCGGGGTGACAATGCTGCATTGGAACGCGCGATCGGGTTATGGGGGAGGAGGCTGAATGTGAAGGATCGAGCCGTAGATCCACTCGGCTGGGCAGCAACGCAGAACAACCTCGGCATTGCGCTGCTAACTATTGGGCAAAGGGAGCCCGGAACGGCACGGCTGGAGGAGGCCTTAGCCGCCTTTCGCCTTGCCCTGGAGGTATGGACCCGCGACCGCGTCCCGCTCGACTGGGCCACAGCACAGAACAATCTTAGCATTGCGCTTGCGCTACTCGGCAAACGGAAACCGGGCACGGCACAGCTCGAAGAGGCCGTGATCGTCTATCGCCGTGTCCTGGAGGAATGGACCCGCGACCGCGTTCCGCTCGACTGGGCCACAACACAGAATAATCTCGGCAACGCGCTGCTAACAATTGGGGTTCGGGAACCTAGCACTGCCCGGCTGGAAGAGGCCGTGTCTGCCTATCGCCTCGCCTTGGAGGAACGGACCCGCGACCGTGTCCCGCTCGATTGGGCCACAACACAGAATAATCTCGCTAGCGCGCTTTCGTCCCTTGGGGAGCAGGAACCGGGCACGGCCCGGCTGGAAGAGGCCGTGTCTGCCTATCGCCTCGCCCTGGAGGAACGGACCCGCGACCGCGTCCCGCTCGACTGGGCCACAACACAGAACAATCTCGGCACTGCGCTTTCTTCCATTGGAAGACGGCAGCCCGGAACTGCACGGCTGGAGGAAGCCGTGATCGCCTATCACCTTGCCCTGGAAGAACGGACCCGCGACCGCGTCCCCCTTGCCTGGGCCTCAACGCAGTACAATCTCGGTATTGCACTTTCGTCCCTTGGAAAACGAGAGCCCGGAACGGATCGTCTGGAGGAATCCGTGATAGCCTATCGCCTTGCCCTGGAGGAATGGACCCGCGACCGCGACCCGCTCGCCTGGGCCGCAACACAGAACAATCTCGGCACTGCGCTTGAGCTACTCGGCGAACGGGAGCCCGGAACGGAACGGCTGGAGGAAGCCGTGATCGCTTATCGCCTTGCTCTGGAAGAACGGACCCGCGACCGCGTCCCGCTCGACTGGGCCTCAACGCAGAACAATATCGGACATGCGCTTTCCTCCCTCGGAGAACAGGAGCCGGGCACGGCTCGGCTGGAGGAGGCCGTGATCGCCTATCACCTTGCCCTGGAAGAACGGACACGCGACCGCGTCCCCCTTGCCTGGGCCTCAACGCAGTACAATCTCGGTATTGCACTTTCGTCCCTTGGAAAACGAGAGCCCGGAACGGAACGTCTGGAGGAATCCGTGATAGCCTATCGCCTTGCCTTGGAGGAATGGACCCGCGACCGCGACCCGCTCACTTGGGCCTCGACGCAATACAATATCGGCAATGCGCTTTCCTCCCTCGGCAATCAGGTACCGGGCACGGTGCGGCTGGAGGAGGCCGTGACCGCCTATCGGCTTGCCCTGGAAGAACGGGCCCGCGACCGCGTCCCGCTCGAATGGGCCGAAACGCAGAACAGTCTTGGCGCTGCGCTTCGTTCTCTTGGCGAGCGGGAGCCGGGCACGGCCCGGCTGGAGGAGGCCGTGACCGCCTATCGCCTGTCCTTGGAGGAATGGACGCGCGATCGCGACCCGTTCAAATGGGCGGGTACCACGCTTATTCTGACACACACGCACACCATAATCGCGAAACGAACAGGTGACGGGGAAATACTGCCCACAGCGCTTGTCGATGCGCAAACGGCAAGAGATTTACTTCGAGGCGGTGGACACACCCAATGGGTTGGAACGGCAGAGAAAGTCATTGATAGCATCGAAAAAACGCAGGACGCGCTAGGGGATTAGGCTCAGGACCTATTGATTTCCATTTTGCTGCGTGGTTCATCGCGTCCAAAACGAGCGGTGAACATGTCTGATCTTTTCTGGTTGAGCGACGAGCAGATGGCGCGTCTGGCGCCATTCTTCCCAACGTCCCACGGCAAACCTCGCGTTGACGACAGGCGTGTCTTGAGTGGGATTATCCTCATCAACCGCAACGGGTTCGTGCGTGTATCCCAGGCCGCAAACAGCGCAAGACAGCTGTCCGATACGACAAGCACCGCTACAAACGCCGCAATCGGATTGAGATCATGTTTGGCAGATTGAAGGACTGGCGCCGTGTGGCGACGCGGTACGACAGGTGTCCCAAGTCTTTCTCTCAGAAATCGTTCTCGCCGCTTCGGGCATCTATTGGCTATGAGTTCTGCCGATGCGAACTGACATCACGCCCGGCCAGACGTCCGATTTTTTCGGCTTCGATCTCATCATGGACCACAATCTGCCTGAACCTGATCCTCCCCCAGTGAAGTGGTCCGCCGTTATGTTTAGGAAAACGGAGGATCAGAATGGGAATGAAGCGACACAAGCCCGAAGAGATTGTCACGAAGTTACGGCAGGTTGAGGTGCTTGTCGGCCAAGCGCATCGAGCGGCTGTGGCGACGAGAGGGGCTGAAAGTGCCTGCAAAACAACCGAAGAAAGGTCGGCTCTGGCTGAACGATGGATCGTGTATCCGGTTGCGGCCCGAGTATCGCAACCACGTCTGGAGCTATGACTTTGTTCATTGCCGGACCATTGACGGCAAGGCATTTCGGACGCTCAACATTCTCGACGAGTTCAGCCGCGAGTGCCTGACGATCAAGGTCAAGCGACGGCTCAACGCCAACAGCGTCATCGACGCGCTGAGTGATCTGTTCATTCTTCGCGGTGTCCCGTCGTTTATCCGGTCCGACAACGGCCCCGAGTTCGTGGCGCAGACCGTGCAGGACTGGATCAAAGCCGTCGGCGCAAGGACTGCCTATATCGAGCCGGGATCACCTTGGGAGAACGGATACTGCGAGAGCTTCAACGCCCGGTTCCGTGATGAGCTGCTCAATGGAGAAATCTTCTACAGCCTGCGCGAGGCGCAGATCCTGATCGAGCAATGGAGGAAGCACTACAACACAAAACGACCCCACAGTGCTCTGGGCTACCGCCCGCCAGCCCCGGAAAACATCGTTCCGATGGACCAAAGGCCGGTCATGCACTAACACTCAAACCGGACCACTAAAGTGGGGCTGGTCATGTTTGCGTCACCGAGTTTGGTAGCTGGAAACAGCTTATGGGTAGCGCAGTGGAGCTCCAGAGGAAAGATCAACGTTTGCCCAAAATCGTAGTGCGCTCATATGAATGGAGGCGGAAAAGATGTAATAAAATAGCATCTTATATTTTATGCTTCGTGCCTTAAGCTTCTATCGTTTCCATCTATATCCTCTTGTTGCTTCTGTGCTCCCCACCGTACAAAACCGCCATTTCGCGCAACATAACTCTACCTATGGTAATAAATTCACCATGCCTGTTGTAATTTAATGTGCGTGGAGGTAGCGTTTCCCATGTCGTCCGAGGGGTTATATTTTCCTGCCGATAAGGCGCTGATTGCGATGGGGAATACTTCCCGTCGCTGGCAAAACCACTTCGAAATGAACAAGGTGTTCGTGCCGGAAGGGGTGAAATCCGTTGCATCAAGAGGACCGGGGCGCGGGAGGCTACGGCAGCTTTCGCTTGAGACTGTTGTGCAAGGGGCCATAGCGTTTGCACTGATCGACTGCGGAGTCGACGTTCGCGAAGCGTATTGGGCGGGAGCGCAGTTCGCCTACTATGGCCAGCAACCTAACCCCAATCAAATCCAACCCAGATCAGCGCACATTCGGGCGCCGGGTAAGTTGTTCGCCGTTGGTGAGACATATCTGATCTTTGCGAATGAGGGGACAGAGCGCCAGAAAAGCCGGTTGGCGATTGTATCAGACGCTGACTCTATGTTTGATCTGAAAAAGAGAGATAGTGTTCCCGGCGCAGTGATCGGGGCTGTCGAGGGGCGCGGGGCCGCGCCTCGGATCGTTCTAAATCTTTCCGATACTTGCGGTCAGATTGCGGCCTCTCTCGGTCTCAGCTTCGCCGCCGTTTTTCTTTCGGAGGTCGACAATGGATAACCTCGGCAGCTTCGGTATTGAACTGGTCACATCGGACGACCTTGCACATCGCCTCGGGTATTCGGGCACGAACGCTGCCTTTCGAGACTGGTGCGCTTCGATGCGTATAACGCCTGTTCCGGGACGACGAGGGTATTTTGACCCTGCTTTGGTTCGTCGCCGTCTCGATGAAGCTCAAGGGCTTCATTCTTCGGAAGGCTACGAGAACGATAGCTTGGTCGCAGCAAGGAGGGCTCGCCGTGCCGCGCGGTAACTTGCCTCCGGAGGTCCATCGCGTGCGAGCCAAGCTCGCCGATGGCTCTGTCTGTTACTACTTCTCGCTTCGTGGGCGAAAAGGAACTGGTTTTTGGAAGGACCCTCGGCCATTTCCGAAGAATGCCGAGTTCTTTGCGGCTTACACCGCAGCCATGGCCGCTGCCGCGCCCAAAGTTGATCGGAACATGACTGAGGCTTTGGTTGAAACCTACCTGCGGTCTGCCGAATTTCAGGCCCTTAAGCCGCGAACGCAGGCTGACTACAAGAAGTGGGCGCTTCGGTTCTCAACTGAATTCAAGAATGACCCGGTGGCTATGTTTGAAGAGGCTGCATCGCGTGCCGAAGTGAATGATTGGCGCGCGCAATGGGCTCACTCGCCGAAACAGTATGACTATGCAGGAACTGTCGTTACCAGAATCCTGAATTGGGCGCGAGATGCTGGCAAGTTGGCCGAGCACCATTGCAGTTTCAAAAAAGTGTACAGGTCTGACAGATCCGATGTTGTTTGGGCTCCAGAACACGTTGAGGCTGTCAAAAAGATCGCGCCGGAATGGGTGGTGCGTATTTTGGTGACGGCCTGCGAAACAGGAATGCGCCCCGGCGATTTGATAAGACTGTCGCGCGCTCACATTGAGCCCACGCCGGGTGGCCGCCGGATTCGCATCAAGACTAACAAGCGCGGCAAATCTGCGTTTGTGCCGGTCAGTCAAGCTATGGCCCAAGTGATTGACGCAACACCTGATGATCGGTTGCTTATCCTGACCAATGCCAGTGGCAAGCCCTTGACTGAGCATCGGGCGTCCGAGGGTGTGCGCCAATGGCGCGACAAAGCAGGGCTAACACCTCAGAGCCTGGGCTATGACCTGCGGCTTTACGACGCCCGTGGTACGGCAGCCACAAGGCTTTTGCGGGCGGGTCTATCACTCTCACAGATCGCCGGATGCATGGGATGGTCTCTGCGCACTGCTGCGGCCATGATTGAGCGTTACGCGCAGGTCTCGCCGGGTGAAACTGATGACGTTTTGACGCTTCTAAGTGAGGCCAAGGAGGGCAAAGCGTGAACGGAATTGTAAAATGGATTGTAAAATGCACTTTGGCAGAAATTGCCGATGCTACTAACCCATTGAAAAGTAGTGGAGGCGAGTACCGGAATCGAACCGGTGTACACGGATTTGCAATCCGCTGCGTCACCACTCCGCCAACTCGCCTTTTCCAGTGATTTCAATCACTTGCTGTGGTGCGAGGGGTGTTCTAACAGCTTTGCACTGTGGCGTCCAGACAGACTCGGTCGAAAATCGCCCGTTTGAACGGTCAATCCGGCTACCGCGCGCGTTGCAACAGGGCAACCGAGGAAATGTTACATGAGGATGGGACATTGCCGCCCGAGTGCCAGTATGGCACAAGCCAAGGTAACACAGTGTTGGATGATCACGATTATGCCTGACTTTGCCGCACGGCGCAGAACCATGGTTGATACGCAGATCCGCCCGTCGGATGTGACCAAGTTCCCGATTATCGAGGCGATGCTCGATGTCCCCCGCGAAGCCTTCGTCCCCGATGCACGGCGTGAGGCCGCCTACGCGGAAGAGATGCTCGATCTGGGTGATGGGCGGGTGCTGCCCGAACCCCGGACCTTTGCGAAGATGCTCGATGCGCTCAACATTCAGGACGACGAAGCGGTTCTGGATGTGGCCGCGGCACTTGGTTATTCCACTGCCGTCACCGCACGCCTGGCGCAACTGGTTGTCGCGGTTGAGGAGGATGCCGACATGGCGGGTGAGGCGCAGTCGCTTCTGTCCGAGGCCGGGGCCGACAACGCGATCGTGCACCACGGACCTCTGGCCGAGGGCGCGGCCGAGCATGGCCCTTACGACGCGATTCTTGTGCAGGGCGGGGTTGAACAGGTGCCGGAGGCTCTGCTGGCGCAGCTCAAGGAGGGCGGGCGCATGGCCTGCACCTTTGTCGAAGACGGGGTCGGGACTGTGAGGATCGGGTACAAATCCGGCGGCAGGCTGTCCTGGAGATACGCATTCAATGCCGGCGGGCAACTCCTGCCGGGGTTCACAAAACAACCGGAATTTTCGCTTTGACCTGCTGGGTCGGGGAAGACAGGCCGGACATATAAAGAGGCGCGGAGAGCAATGTTGAGAGCAGTATTAAAAGGAACGGCCGTGTCGATTGCGCTGTTGGCAGCAACGGTGGCGCCACGATCGGCGGTCGCGGACAATCTTGCTGATGCGTTGGTGGGGGCTTACAATACCAGCGGGCTTCTGGAACAGAACCGGGCACTGCTGCGGGCGGCTGACGAAGATGTTGCGATTGCGTTGGCGCAGCTGCGACCGATCATCAACTGGACCATGCAGGTTCAACGCGAGTTCACAGATCGACGGGCCAGCGGATTGAGCGCGAGCGGTGGTGTTACCAACGGGTTCATCGGTCTGTCCTTCGAGCAGCTGCTCTATGATGGAGGCGCAACCCGACTGGCCAAGCAATCGGCCCAGGAATCCGTGTTGTCGGCACGGCAAACTTTGATCGATGTCGAGCAAAGCATCCTGTTCCGGGCTGTCAGCGCCTATATGAACCTTATTCTGCAGGAAGATAACGTCGCTCTGCGCCGCAATAACGTCCGGGTTCTGGGTGAGGAATTGCGGGCATCTCAGGACCGGTTCGAAGTGGGCGAGGTGACGCGCACGGATGTGGCGCTGTCCGAGGCCAGTGTCGCCGCTGCGCGCGCGAATCTTGCGGATGCACTGGGCAATCTCACAACGGCCAAGGCCGAATATGCAAATGCCGTCGGAAACGAGCCGGGAAAAACCGCAGGTCAGCCAAGTTTGCCAAAGCGCCCTGCTTCGATCGACGCCGCAACAGCCGTTGCGGTCAGGACACACCCGGATATTCTGGCGGCGCAACATCAGGTGCGTGCTGCGGAGCTGATCGTACAGCAGCAACGCAAGGAACTCGGACCGAGCGTGACCCTGGATGCGGATCTGGGTTATACCGAGGATTTCGGCAGTTCGGATTTCCGCAATGACTCCTCTGCCGGGGTGTCCTTTCGGCAGCCGGTTTATGCCGGGGGCGCGCTCGCAGCCCAGGTCCGGCGCGCAATTGCCACCCGCGACGCCAGCCGGTCCGCGCTGCTGACCGCCCAAAGGGATGTTGTCCAGGGGGTCAAGGACGCTTATGTGCGCTTCCAGACTGCCGAAGCCAGTCTGACCGCGTCGAACGAACGGGTGCGTGCGGCACAAATCGCCTTTGATGGCATTCGTGAAGAGGCGACGCTGGGCGCGCGGACAACTCTCGACGTTCTGACCGCCGAACAGGACCTGTTGGATGCGCAAACCCAGCAGATTTTTGCGCGTTCCGAACGCTCGCTGGCTGCCTATCAGATGTTGCTGTCACAGGGACTGCTTACGGCTGAGCGGCTAGGCCTTGCGGTTCAAATTTATGATCCGACGCTCTATTACAATCTGGTGAAAAATGCGCCGGCACAGGTCAGCAAGCAGAGCAAGGATCTGGACCGTGTCCTGAAAGCGTTGGGCAAGCAATAACGTTCCACTCCTCTGTTGGCAGAACAGCCGGGCTTCGCTACACTTGTGGCGAGGTTCAGAGTGGTAGAAAAAAATGTCCAACCAAGCAGCCAATATGGGAATCGAGGATGTTCTGTCCTCGATCAAAAAACTTGTCAGCAATGAAGGCGCGCCCGAGCCCCGGCCAGCCGCGCCCCGACGGCCCAAAAAGGCCAACAAGCTTGTCCTGACCCCGGCTTTGCGCGTGATGGAATCCGCGCCCGAGGCGGATCGCAGGGCGCTGCCCGAACGGGCATCCGCCGTGCCTTGGAAGAATCCGAAAACGACGCTTTATGAGGCGCAGGCGGCCGGATCGGCAGAGGTTGAAACGCGACCTTCGAAACCCCGTCCCATGCTCTTGCGGCCCGAGGATGCGGTTCCAAACGACAAAGTGGCATGGATCCGCCCGGAGGTGGCCAGAGACGATCTCCGGGGCGATGAATCATCGGCGGATGATTTTGCCTTTCATGGCAAGGAGAGCGCGGCCAGTGCGATAGCTGAGTCCGTTGCAGAGCCATTGAGCAAGAAGATCGAGGCGCTTGAGGCCGCAATCGCGCGCACCATCGACCAGTGGGAGCCCGACGGCACCACGGATGAGGAATATTCCGGCACAAAGGTCGGATCTGGTATCGCTTGGCAGGGCCGCGCGCCGGAAAAGGGTGCAGCAGCTCAGGTCGAAATCGCTGCGGGTTCTGTGGTTGAACCGGCTGCCGATGAAACCGCACAGGACCGGGCAGACCCTGCCGCACCGGAAGTCTCCGCACCGCAGGAAATGCAGGCCGGGCGCGCGCCACATTCCGCAGCCCAGACACAGCAGACCCCCTTAGCGTCGAAAGAGGCGGTTCTGGACCAGGACAGTCTGCGTGCGATGGTCTCGGACATCGTGCGACAGGAATTGCAGGGGGTTTTGGGCGAACGCATCACGCGCAATGTACGCAAGCTTGTCCGCCGCGAGATTCACCGCGCCCTGACAGCCCGCGATCTGGAGTGACCCGTTACCGCCGCGCCGGGGATTGCGCCAGCGACAAGAGCTGAGACAGATCCATATAGCGCGTCAGGTGATCAGCCAGCGCGTCCAGCGTTGCCTCGACACCGTCTTCATAAGCGGTGTCGGATGTCTGGCCCAGCGACGCCAGGTACCCGGCCCGGAACGCATCTGACGAGAAAATGCCGTGCAGATAGCTGCCGCGAACGCGCCCATTGGCCGAGGCCGCGCCCTCTGGCCGCCCGGCGATGGACAGCCACGCGCGGTTGCAATCCGGCCCGGTGGTACGGCCCATGTGAATCTCATAACCCTTGACCGCCGCCCCGGTGTCCAGCGCCACCGCGTCGGTCAGCGTCACCTGCTTGCGTCCCGCCATCACCGTCTCAATATCCAGCAGGCCCAGCCCGGCGACCTTGCCGGGACGGCCGTCCACCCCGTCCGGGTCGTCGATGCTGCGTCCCAGCATCTGATAGCCACCGCACAGGCCCAGAACATTCCCGCCGCGCCGGACATGGGCCAACAGGTCGATATCCCAGCCCTGGGCGCGGAAATAGGCCAGATCGCCAATGGTGGATTTGCTGCCCGGCAACAGCACCAGATCGGCATCGCCGGGCAGGGGACGGCCCCCCGGCACGATCTCGACCGTGATGCCGGGTTCGGCGGCCAGCGGATCAAGATCGTCGAAATTTGCCATCCGTTCAAGCTGCGGCACAACAACCTTGAACGCCCCGCCGACATGGGATCGGATGTCCATCATGTCCTCGGCGGGAAGCTTCCAGGCATCGCCGAACCACGGGACCACGCCAAGGCAGGGCCAGCCGGTACGCGCGGCGATGTCGTCGCGCCCGTCGTCAAACAGGCGAATGTCGCCCTTGAACCGGTTGACCGCAAAGCCCTTCACCTGCGCCAGATCGGTCTGATCCAGCACCGCTTGCGTGCCGACGATCTGTGCGATCACGCCACCACGATGGATGTCGCCTACCAGCACAACCGGAACCCCCGCCGCACAGGCAAAGCCCATATTGGCGATGTCACCCGCGCGCAGGTTGGTCTCGGCCGGGCTGCCTGCACCCTCGATCAGCACCAAATCGGCATCGCCGCACAGCCGGTCGAAGCTTTCCAGCGCGGCGGCGAGCAGGCTTGATTTGTCCTTGCGGTAATCGGCGGCTCTCAGAGTGCCGCGCCGCTGGCCTTGCACGATCACTTGCGCGCCAGTGTCGGTTTCTGGTTTCAGCAGGATCGGATTCATGTCGGTATGCGGCGCGCGGAACGCGGCGCGCGCCTGCAACGCCTGCGCGCGCCCGATCTCGCCGCCATCCGCGGTCACGGCGGCGTTGTTCGACATGTTCTGCGGTTTGAACGGGGCCACCCGCAGCCCCTGCCGCGCATAGGCCCGCGCCAGCCCGGCCACCAGCATGGATTTCCCGACATTGCTGCCGGTTCCCTGAATCATGATGGACTTGACCATGGCCTGCCTCCTAACGTGGCCCGCAGATGACCCGATTTGCGCCTCGAGGAAAAGCCCCGTGAACACGCCCGCCCATCTTTTGATCGGTGCCGCCGCCTTTGGCCGGGGCCGAGGGCGCAAGGTGATGGCCGCGGCCCTGCTCGGGGCGCTGGCGCCGGATGCGTCGCTTTACATCATGGCGCTATGGGCCTTGCACGTTCAGGACATCCCGCCGCAAGTGGTGTTTGACCAGCTGTACTTCTCGCCCGCCTGGCAGAGCGTCTTTGCTATCGACAACAGTTTTGTCCTTTGGTGGCTGGTGCTGGGGGCTGCACTGCTCAGCAAAAGCCCGGTTCTGATCGCCTTTTCCGGCGCGGCGCTTGTGCATCTTGTGACCGACTTCGTGCTGCATGCCGGGGATGGGCGGCCGCAGTTCTGGCCGCTCACGGACTGGGTGTTCGACAGCCCGGTCAGCTACTGGGACAGCACCCATCACGCGCTTTGGGTGGTGCCATTGGTGGCCTTTGCCTGCTGCGTTGCCTTCTGGAGCCTGTGGCGCAGCGGTCTGGGGGTGATTGGAGGGATCAGCTTCGGGCTGTTGCTGGCCGCCGAGCTTTGGACGGCGCGGCAATGGATTCTGTTCTTCTGACGAAAAACGCGCCCCAGAGGGCGCGGCTTTCAACTTTTAGGCGAGTATAGCTCAGGCAGCTTCGGCCTGTTGTGCCGCATTGCGGCGTTCGCTCTCCTCGCGGGACAGCGCCACAGAGGTCCGAACCCCGCGGCCCACGAATTCCATCAGCCCGTTCACGACCCGTTCGTTGGGATCGATTCCGGCACAGCTCAGAACCTCGCGCCCGTCGCGCGACCGTGCCCAGCGGGCGATCTGCTCGGGGCCATTGCCGTATTTCTTGTCATCGGCGATGGCGTCGTCCAAAGCGGCCAACACAACAGCCGCGAATAGTTTGCGTGCACGATTGCCTTGCTCGTTGTTAAAGGCGGTGCCGTCAACGAAATCTTGCATCTCGTCTTCCTTGTTGTTCTTGCTCTTGCATTTTTCGGCGTGGCGTTGGTTATGACCGATCCAACTCGATTCGGGTACCCCAGAGATGCATAAGAGCATTGCGATTTATGCATGGCTTGCTGCAGGTGCAGCACAAGGTATCGTTGTCTTGTCAGGGTCCGTCGCGCCAGATATAGGAGCGCGGACTGAGGCATCAACCGTAAGCGAAGGATTTATGTCATGCCCAAGATCAACGGAAACGAAATCCGGCCGGGCAATGTGCTGGAGCATAATGGCGGGCTTTGGGCTGCGGTTAAGGTCGACCATGTGAAGCCGGGCAAGGGCGGGGCCTTTGCCCAGGTCGAGCTGCGCAACCTGCGCAACGGCTCGAAACTGAACGAGCGGTTCCGTTCTGCCGACAAGGTCGAGCGTGTGCGCCTGGAGCAGAAAGATCAGCAATTTCTCTATGAAAACGATGGGATGCTGGTCTTCATGGACACCCAGACCTATGAGCAGGTCGAGCTTCCGGCTGAGCTTTTGGGCGACCGCCGCCCGTTCCTGCAGGACGGTATGACCATCGTGGTCGAGTTCTACGAGGCCGAGGCGCTGAACGCCACAGTACCGCAAAAAGTGACCTGCCAGATCGTCGAGACCGAGCCGGTGGTCAAGGGCCAGACGGCGGCGAATTCCTTCAAACCGGCGATCCTCGACAATGGTGTCAAGATCATGGTTCCGCCCTTCGTCGGGCAGGATGAAATGATCGTCGTGAACACCGAATCCATGGAATATTCCGAACGCGCGTAACGCTGCGTCACAGGGTAACCCTGAAGAAACGCGTCAGCTGCTGGGCAGCTGGCGCGTTTTTTGTTTGCGGGGATGGTAGGAGATTCGCTCAACACGAGGCAATCAGGCGCTCATACCCGCCACCGCGCTATGGGGGCGGAGCGGGTTGCACGATCTCGCGCAGCAGGTCGAATTTGATGCGGTTGGCGCTGACCTGCCGGTAGAAGGCGATCAGGAACGCGGTGGGTGCCTGAATGCGCGTGAGACCCACGGTGGCGGCAACCACTGTGCCCACATCGGTGCGCCCGTTCAGCACCAGCCAACCGCCCAGCATCAGCACGGCAACAGTGCCGACGCCGTTTATGACGCTCAGCAGGAACTTGCTGGACAGTTTCCAGATGAAGATCCGGCGGCGGGTTTCATAGATGCGGTCGAATTCGGCCAGAATGGCGGCTTTGACCTCGGCGGTCTGCGCGGCGGTCAGACGGTCGGTCGAGGCGCGCAGCACATGTACCCTTTCGGCGATGAAGCGGTTCACATGGCTTTGCGAGTAGATCACGATCAGGATCTGTGGCGCGATCATCATCAGTGCGATCAGCCCCAGCATCGGCTGGGTTGAGGCGATATAGCCGATCACGCTGACCAATGTGCCGATCTGCATCACCGGTTCGGAAAAGGCGCTGCCAGCAAATTTTCCCAGCTCTTCGGCCTCAGCCGAGATTGCAGTGGCCAGCGTGCCCTGGCGCCCCCTGGTTCGGCCCGGAATGTCGGTCCGGTCCAGCAGCCGTGTGCGGATCAGGCGGATCGTGTCCTCGCCCAGGGTGCTGGCGCGGTAGCCCATGATCCATTTCAACAGCAGGCTCAGCAGGATTGCCGCCAACATGCCCGCGCCCAGCTGGAACAGCTTTTCTTTCTCCAGCGTTTTTGCGGTCAGCAGGTTGATGATGTTCTTCTGGAAATCCAGAGGCACGGCCGCCAGCGCGGCGATGGCCAGCGACAGCAGGATCAGAACGATCTGCCGCCCGGAACTGACCCGCCAGATCGCGGCATAGAGCTGAAACATCTTCGTCCCCCGAGGCCTCTTCGGTGCAGTGTGCGAAGAAATTGGTCGGAACTCAAACCTTCAATGCCGCCTGGCTTCTGGTGTCAGCCCTGGTCCATCCTGACGCTGGCCGCACCCGCGCTCAGATCGTTCTTGGCGCGGTCAAAGCGCAGATAGGCGATGGCGCGGTTGCCGGACCGGGTAAAGAGCGTCCCGGCGGGCTTGCCATCGGTGGTGATCTCACTTCCGGGGTCAGCCTCGCCCTCGATATCGACCAGGCAAAGCCCCTTGCGCAGCGCGGTCTTGTGCTTCATCCGCGCGGTGACTTCCTGACCCACATAGCAGCCTTTCCTGAAATCGACGCCATTGAGCGCCTCGAACCCGGATTCCAGGATATAGCTGTCCGGGGTCAACTCGATCCCGGTTTCGGGGATGCAATGAGCCACCCGGATCGCGTCCCAATCGCTGCCATCATCACCCTCATCAGCCGCAGAATAGAGCCGCCAGCCCAGATCCGGGTGACGCGGATCGGGCAGGGCACCCTCGGGCACAGGACCGGTGCCGCGTTGCAGGTTCAATGGGCTCTCGGTGATCTGCACATCGGCGCGCAGCTTGTACATACTCAGGCGTTTGAACAGCATGTCAGCAAGGGTTTCGGCCACATCCAACAGGATGCCACCCTCGTGTCGGGCAAGGAAGAAATCGGCGATATACTTGCCCTGCGGCGTCAGCAGGGCGGCATAGACCAGCCCGTGGTCCAGGCCCTTGATATCGTTGGTGATCAACCCTTGCAGGAAGTCCGTGGCGTCAGAGCCGGAAATCAACAGGATGCGGCGGCTGGACATCTGGGGTTCCTCGTCTAGGGTCTGGCCCCCGTGATATAGGACAACCCCGCCCGGGCACCAGAGGAGAAGCACATGGCGGCCAAGATCAGCATCGTGATCCCGACGCTTGACGCAGCCGACAGCCTGCCCGCCTGCCTTGAGGCCCTGATCGAAGGGCTGACCGCCGGGCTGATCCGCGAGTTGATCGTCACCGATGGCGGATCGCAGGATGCCACCTGCGCCATTGCCGATGAGGCCGGGGCGCAGCTGGTGACCGGGCCTGCCTCGCGCGGGGGGCAGTTGCGGCGCGGCTGTGCGGCGGCGCAGGGCGACTGGCTGCTGGTCCTGCATGCCGATACGCTGCTGGAGCGGGGCTGGTCTCAGGTGGTGGGTGACCATATCGAGGGATCGGGGCAGGGCGCCTATTTCCGACTTGTGTTCCGTGCGCGTGGGTTTGCACCGACCTGGATTGCGGGCTGGGCCAATCTGCGCTCGCGGCTGTTCGGGTTGCCCTATGGCGATCAGGGCCTCTTGGTGCGCCGGTCGGTCTATGAGCGCGTGGCCGGCTATCCCGATCAGCCACTGATGGAGGATGTGGCGCTGGTGCGCGCCCTGCCGCGACTGAAAGCGCTGCCGGTTCGCGCGACAACCAGTGCCGATCGGTACCGCCATGGCTGGCTCCGGCGTGGGGCGCGGAACCTCTGGACGCTGACCCGGTATTTTGCCGGGGCCGATCCCCAAAAACTGGCCGAGAGCTACCGGCGCTGAACAGCCGCTAGCGCAACTCCACCAGCGATTTTCCCAGCCGGAATGGCGCGGCAAAGCTGACAAGACACAGCGCGATGATCTGCAGGATCAGGATGTGGGCATTGTCCTGCAGATATTCCCATTCATCCTTCAGCTTGCCCACCTGTTCCACCAGATCGTCATAGGCCTGCGCCAGGATCAGATAGTCCCCGGCAATCGCGGGGACCTTGCGGCGCATGTTGTCCACCGCCGCCTGCGTGGTCTCGTCAAGCGTTGTGAACACCAGAAACTGATCGGGATCGAAGGCATCGGCCTGCGCCATCATGCCCTTCATCTCGTCCATGCCCTCCTCATTGCGCCCGCCAAACAGAAAACTCAGGCCCTGCAATGGCGCGACCTCGTCGGTGACGGCAATGAACAGCGGCAGGTCGGCATTGCTGGCGGTGGAGGCGGACAGGAACTCGACCTTGTCGCAGAGCGTGGCGGTATCGGGATCATAGGCCGGATCGCAAAAGCGCAGGCGAAAGCGGGCGGCGTCGCGGTCAAAGGCCAGCGTGGCGGCATAGGCCACATCGATCTGCCGGTCGAGGCGCGAACTGTCCGAAACATAAAGCCCCGCGATAATCGCCGTCAGCGCGCCGATCCCACCGAGCAGAACCCAGACCAGATCGGCCAGCTTCCAGGCCCGGTGCCCGGCGGGTTTGCGAAACAGGAACCCGGTGCCGATGCAGCCCCCCAGAAAGAAGAGCAGCAGCAGGGACAATTGGTTTTCGGCGATGAAGGACGTCATGGGGGGAGTCTATGCACGCCCCGCCCACACGCAACAGACCTCACGCATTTGTCGTCAAGATTTCAAGTGAGCGCGAGGGATGAGCTTATGGCGCAGGTTGCCGGATGATGAGTC
>NZ_JAMFMB010000013.1 GCF_023502395.1 Ruegeria spongiae
GGAAATCCGAAATCTTGTTGACATTGGCAGTTATTGCTTTGCGATGGGAAAAATTCGCTAAAATTTGAACAAAATTTTGAGCTACAACTACTATAACACACATTTTGAGGAAATTTATACTGCCAACATGACGCCGTCCAGATCAGCCATTGCGATATTGACCTTCTGTATGGGGGCTGCTGCGATCTATTCAATAGGTGTATTCAGCCGTTCAATTTGGTTCGATGAGGCTTACTCGCTTCAATCGTTGACGAACATTCGATTCGGTGAGCCCATTTTCGGGTTCACCGAAATGTCTTTTTTTAACAAGCATTTTGATGGTGTTACGACAACACAGGATGTGGTTTGGTGGTATGTCGTAACTGATGTGCATCCCCCTCTTTATTACCTCATGGCCCACGCGGGGACTTTGATTTTTGGAACCCAGCTTGAGGTCGTACGAGCGGTGTCGCTGATTCTGGTGGTGATGTCGGTCTTTTTGTATGGCCGTACGTTGCAACGCATCGCGGAACCTGGCCTCTGGATTTGTCTGGCAATATACGCGCTATCCTTTGCCGTACTGACAACAGCGCAAGACGCACGTGGTTATGCTCTGATTGTGCTTCTGGTTGTCGGCGCGTGGCGCACCATGGCACAGGCGCCAATTCTGGCGGAACGTGGAACACCTTTGCGTTTCGAGATACTCTTGGGCTTGCTGTGCGGTTGTCTGATGCTGACGCACTATTTTGCCCTTTTTGCCATAGTGCCGTTATTGGGGTGGCGGGTGATCGAATCGATGCGCTATCGCAACGCTGCCGGTCTGGTGGGCCCCATTGTCTGCGCGGCGGTCTTTGCACCATGGCTGCCTGTCATGCTGGACCATCTTGGTGCGCGGCCGGATCAGATGACGGGATTTCCCGGGATTGCCGCCTGGGCCAAACGAACCCTGCAGTTAATCCCTGCACAGGTTTTTTCCGCAACGCATTGGGCGGTGCCAGCTTCTGTTCAGAAAGTCGGCCGTAGCGTAATATTGTTGCTGATGCTGGTCGCTGCGTTCGACATACTCTTTCGTAGCGGACAGGAGCGAACCCGCCAACGGATTGGGTGGCTGGCTCTCTGGATACCAGCAGCCGGCGTGTTTCTTTTTCTTGCCGCTTCGCTCGTGCTGGACCGCTGGTTTGACACGTTGCGCTATTTCATTTTTTTTGCGCCGTTTCTGGCTTATCTTTCCGGGCGCGGCACTATGGTTGTGGGGAACGCGCTGGCCCGAATGACAAAAGGACCCGTCATCTTGCACTTACTTCCGGGGGTTCTGGTGTGCGTTGCGCTGTTTTCAATGGCCAACTTTGGTTGGGAAACCAACAGAAACCGGGGCGGAGGGTACTACAATTCGATTGCAAATCAGATCAGGGCGAATGGCGAACAAAACAGCCTCGCCATCATAGATGTCGGGTATGGTCGCGGAACGTTGTTTGCATCTGTATATGCCTTACCGACAGCGACAACCGCATTTCTGCTAGATCCAGACACCCGCACATGGCCAGCAGCAGCCACCAGCATCCGTTCCGATATCATTGATCGGTCCATGGTTGTCCTTGTATATACGATCGAACGCGGTGCAATGGGATCGGACAAAGCGCAGCTTTACAGTCCGATCGTAAGTGTTTTGGAAGACGCAGGGTTCAAGCGTGTGCAGGCACCACCTGCGCCGCAAGGTGGCCGGTTCTATGCAAAATGGGTAAGGATGGATGGGACAGGTTAACATTGAGGCATCACCTTTACCTCCACGCGAAACACGGCGTGATGATCCTCTTATATCTCTTGTGATACCGTGTTTCGCCGAGAGTGACACCGTCGAACTGTTCGTATCAGCGACATATGCCAGCCTTCCGGGGCAGCGGCTTGAGTTTGTGTTTGTCAACGACGGGAGCCCCGATGATACGCTCGCCAAACTTCTGGCGCTCAGCATACGTGACCCGCACGTCGTCATTGTTGATCTGAGCCGAAACTTTGGCAAAGAGGTTGCCATGACCGCCGGTATTGACGTGGCATCGGGTGACGTTGTTGTGCCGATGGATGCAGATTTGCAGGATCCGCCCGAGGTCATTCTTAAGTTTCTGAAACGGTGGCGCGAAGGGTATGATGTTGTTTTTGGCATCCGCAGTGACCGCCACAGCGATACCCGCGGAAAACGAGTCACAGCAGGGCTATTTTACCGGTTCTTCAACAACCTTGCGCAGACGCAAATCCCTCCGAATGTCGGGGATTTCCGCCTTATGGACCGGGTCGTTGTCGATGCTGTCAAAAAGCTGCCGGAACGGACACGTTTCATGAAAGGAATTTTTGCATGGGTCGGGTTTCCGTCTGTAGGCGTGGAATACGTTCGCGCCGAGCGATCCGCCGGAACCACCAAGTTCAGCTATTGGCAGCTTTGGAATTTCGCTCTCGAAGGCGTCGTAAGCTTTTCAACCGTACCGCTTAGAATCTGGACCTATGCAGGCATGAGCGTTGCGCTGGCTTCGGTCGTATTTGCCTTGGTGATCGTAGTGCGCACGCTTGTGTTCGGTCGGGATGTTCCCGGCTATGCGTCAACCATGACAGCCATACTGTTCCTCGGTGGGATTCAACTCATTTCGCTTGGCGTGATCGGTGAATATCTTTCGCGGCTGTTTCTGGAAAGCAAGCAGCGGCCGTTGTATCTGTTGCGGGGAATCTATCGGGAAGGCAAGCATGACGAGCGCGCGGAAAAGTCTCAATGAGTTCTTGCGTGCCCTACGGTTTGCGATTGTTGGACTCTGTGCCACGCTGATTCACCTAGCCGTGGCGCAGGGGCTGTTCGCGATGGGTGTGTTGTCTTTGCCCATGGCAAACTTGGCGGGTTTCGCC
The DNA here is from genome assembly GCF_023502395.1 of Ruegeria spongiae. Classification (GTDB taxonomy): domain Bacteria; phylum Pseudomonadota; class Alphaproteobacteria; order Rhodobacterales; family Rhodobacteraceae; genus Ruegeria_C; species Ruegeria_C spongiae. Next base: position 2,866 of record NZ_JAMFMB010000013.1, read on the forward strand.
CTCGCATTTCCGGCTGGATTCTTGGGTCATTATTTCCTTACTTTTTCTAGAGCAGCTCCGATCAGGCAAGCCTTTTGCCGGTATGGTGTAATCGCTATGATCGGCTTTTTGGTCAACAATATTGTTCTGTTCAGCTTGGTGGCCAATGGTCTTCTCGGCGAAAAAGTCGCGCTGGCTATTGCGATAATTGTCATTCCCATGGGCACATTTCTTGCCAGTCGGTTCTGGGGTTTCCTGGCACCGACACCATAAGCTGTGATCAGGATGATTGTGTTGCATGGATCTAGCTGTTTGATTCCATGGTTTGATGGTGCGATCCATTCGATGGAATGGAAGGAAGCACTATGGGACAGATGCATCACGGGAGCGCCACGTACCGCCGCCCGGCAGGGCATTGCGCAGCAATGTCCCGAGAGGGACAAGCTTCGGTCTCGGTGCTGAACAGGGAACTGGGGATCAATCCCAAGACGGTTGCGAAATGGCGAAAGCGGCAGTCAGTTAAAGACCTGAAGACCGGCCCCAAGGAGCCACATTCGACTGTTCTCAGTGAAGCAGAGGAAGCAATGATCGTTGCGTTTCGACGGCATACATTTCTGCCTCTGGATGACTGTCTCTATGCCTTGCAACCGACGATCCCGCATCTGACCCGCTCTTCTCTGCATCGTTGTCTCCAACGTCATGATATCTCATCGCTGCCCGACATGGATGGCCCCTTTCGGGACATTGCGTTGCAATGCCCTGTCGGGCAGTGGACAAGCCGAAGAGACAGAGGTTCAAGCGATACCCAATCGGCTTTTTCCTCTCGACAGCGCCGAACTCCGAACCGCTGAGGGCAAGCTCTTTCTCTTTGTGGCCATTGACCGGACCAGTAAGTTCGCGGTCACGCAGTTGGTCGAGAGGGCTGACCGAAAGACAGTGTGGGAGTTTCTGAAGCCTCTGCTGAAAGCTGTGCCGTATCACATCCACACCATCCTCACCGACAAGGGCATCCAGTTCGCTGAACAACCCCACAACCGGAACACAGCATACGCTTGGCCGATGCGCTTTGGCATTATCTGTGAGGGCGAGACCTTGTGCGCCATTGGTTCAAGAACAATGGTCGAGCGGCATTGAGCATCGGTTAACCAAACCCAACCACCCTTGCACCAATGGGTAGGTGGAGCGCAGGAACCGGACGATCAAAGAGGTAACCGTGAAACGGTATCGCTATGACCACCACGACCAGTTGCATAACCATCTCTCAGATTTCCTCGATGCTTGCAAATTCGCACGACGTCTGAAGACACTGAGCGGGCTCACACCTTACGAATACATCTGCAAAATCTGGACATCAGAACCAGATCGTTTCATCCTCAATCCGATCCACCAGATGCCGGGACTGAACACCGAACAAGCGACCGCATAAACGGCGGGTGGCTCTTGGCAGCACCGTACCACATGATGTTTGATCCCTTACAACGCCCCAATATAGTCTGGACCCGGAATGAGCAGATCAGCTTCCCTCGCTTGCCGCGCTTCCCTTGTTCACGAGGAAACGCCGCTGGATCCGTTGCACACGCTATCGAAATCGCTCGGCATTGAATTGCATATCAAACGGGACGATCTGTGCGGCGCGCCGTTCGGAGGGAACAAGACCCGGCAGTTGGAACATTATCTGGGCGCAGCGCAAGCTCAGCGCGCTGACACGATCCTGATCACCGGTGCCGTGCAATCGAATTTCGTGCGGACCGCCGCCGCTGCTGCGGCGGCCCTCGGAATGCAGGCGGTCGTACAGCTTGAGGACCGCGTGCCGGAGATGGATGAGAATTATCGCCGCTCAGGAAACGTTCTGCTACTGCGTATCCTGGGGGCGGAGATCATGCACTATCCCACAGGCGAGGATGAGGCAGGCGCCGATGCCGCCTTGCGCGCCCGCGCCGACGCGTTGCGCCATGCTGGACGGAAACCTTACGTGATCCCTCTGGCCGTCGATAACCCGCCTCTTGGTGCCTTGGGATACCTGCGCTCCGGGCAGCAGATCGCGTGTGAAGAAGCTGCCTTTGATTATGTAATCGTTGCCTCTGGCAGCGGGGCGACCCATGCCGGGTTGCTGGCAGGGCTGCGCAACGCTGGCAGTGCCGCAATGGTCATAGGCAGCTGCGTGCGCCGCGCGGCAGCGGCACAAAAGACTCGAGTTGCCGAAGTTCTCAGGCGGCTTCGCGATCTGACCGACGCCGCGGGTTCGGTCAAAGAGGCGGATATCGCGGTCTGGGATGGGGCGCTGGCCCCCGGCTACGGGCGCATCGGGCCGGTTGCGCTGCGCGCAATGGAACTCATGGCGCGGCAAGAGGGCATCCTGCTTGACCCGGTCTATACCGCCAAGGCGTTTGCCGCGATCCCCGCGCTGGTCGAGGAGGGCAGGATCGAACAAGGCAGCCGGGTACTTTTTGTCCATACCGGCGGGCTTGCCGCGCTTTTTGGCTATCAAACCGACCTTGAGGCGGCGTTTTGACCCTCAACCCAGCCCCTCTGAGCCGATCAACTCGATCCTCGGGCTGGCGTTGACACCATCTAGCAAGGCAATGACCTCATCGCGCCATCCGTCCTTGATCCGACTGGCGAGCTGCGAGAGCGGTCGGTAGAGCGGCGACAGCAGCACATATTCATAGCGAAATAGGCCCTGAACGGGGCGGAACACCACCCGGCCAGCGGTCGAGTTCATTTCGGTTTCGGTGACCATGGTCAGGGGATCGACAATCGACAGACATCTGCCAGCACTGACGAATTGCATCAGCGGCAGGAAATATTGGCTATCCAGAACGATTTTGGCGCCCACCCCCGCTTGCCTCAAGGCATGCACCGTCCGCTTATGCATCACATGCGTGCTTTGAAGCGAGCCCAGCGGCACGCCATCAAGATCGCTGCACAGGACCGCGTCACGCGCGGCGAGCGGATGATCATGGGGCAAGGCGCAATAGCAATCGGCGGTGATAAGCTCCTGCTGATAGGTCTTTGATGCACTGGGACCTTCGACCAGATCGGCAAAGCCGAAGTCGAAGCTTTGTGTCGCCGCCAGTTCTCGGATCTGCAACGACGTCCGGGACGACAGCGATACCCGGATGTCTGGATTGTCATGTATGGCGCGGCTGATATAGCGCGGCAGCAGAAAGGTTGAGGGGCCAGGCATCGACGCGATGTTGAGTTGACCGCTCTGGCCGCTGATCAGGCCTTTCATGGTGCCCGCGACCGCCGACAGGCGGTCGAGGATGTCGCTGGCTTCAGCCAGCAGGTAATAGGCCTCAGGCACCGGCACCAGCTGCCGGCCGCGCCGCTCAAAGAGCTTCAGGCCCAGTGTGTCCTCCAGCGAGCGAATCGCGAGGCTGACGGCCGGTTGGGTGCGGCCCAGCTTTTTGGCGGCCTCTGACAGCGAGGAAGAATTCATAACCGCCCTAAAAGCGGTAATTTGGGACAGGTTCATAGCCTTTCATAAGCAAAACTTTGATTGTGCTAAAGTATTCAAATTTGTTTTTATCAAAAACTTCCCGCATCGTGGATGAATGACAACCGGGCCAGCAAAGCCCGGATCAAACCAGAGGGAGACAAGAATGACCTTGATGAAGACGTTCAGCGGTGCGCTGGTTGCCGCCGCGCTGACCACGGGCACCGCCTATGCGCAGGACCCGACCTTTTTCCGCATCGGCACCGGCAGCGCCGGGGGCACCTATTTCCCCATCGGTGGCACCATCGCCAACGGCATTTCCGCCCCTCCGGGCTCGCGCCCCTGCGATGAGGGCGGTCAATGCGGCGTGCCGGGCTTGATCGCGATCGCGCAATCCACAACCGCGTCGGTGTTCAACAACACCGCTGTCGAAAATGGCGAGCTTGAGGCCGGCCTGGCCGCTGCTGACGTGACCCGGTCCATGTATCTGGGCGAGGGAAAGTTCGAAGGCAAACCGCATCCGAAACTGCGCGTTGTTGCCAACCTCTTCCCCGAGGATCTGCATCTGGTGCTGCCCAAAGGGTCGTCGATCGGTGGATTGGGCGACCTCAAGGACAAGCGCGTCGGCATCGCGCAGGCCGGGTCGGGCACGCAGGTCGCCGTGTTGCAGATGCTGGACGCCTGGGGTGTCACTCGCGACAACATGGATGAGGCGGAATTGAACAACAGTCAGTCCGCCGAACGTCTGGCCGACGGTCAGATTGACGCCTATTTCTATGCCGCTGGCTGGCCGGTCTCGGCCATGGTGCAACTGGCCACCACCAAAGGCATGGAATTGCACAGCTTCAGCGATGAGGATTTGGCCAAGATCAACGAGATCATCCCGGCCTATATCCCCTCAGCGATTCCAGCGGGCGTCTATGAGGGCGTCGATTACGAGGTGAAGACCCCGGCGGTCTCGGCATTGCTGGTCGTCTCCTCGGACCTGTCGGACGAATTGGTCTATGGCATCACCGAAGCGATGTGGAACGACAACACCCGCAAGCTGCTGGACAATGGCCATGCCAAGGGCAAGCAGATCACGCCCGACACTGCGCTTGATGGTATCGCGGCACTTGGCGTACCGCTGCATCCGGGTGCCGAGAAGTTCTACAAGGACGCAGGGCTTCTGCAGTAAAGCCACATCTCCCCGGCTTTAATGATCGACGGGCGGCAGGCCAACCTGCCCGCCGCCCGACTGATCCTTCACGACAATTCTTGCGAGAGGGCGGGCCATGAGCAACGCGCCAGATCAGAACACTCCCGAGCTATCGGCCGAAGATCTGGCCGCCATCGAGGAGAAATTCGACGAGGGCGCAGCGACCCGCAAGGTGACGGATCACTTCGCCCTGTTCCTGCGGTATTTCTCGCTGCTCTTCGCGACCTATCACTACCTGACGGCGGGGTTTGGTCTGCCACCGGACTATTGGCACATGGGCTGGCACCTGTCGGGCCTCTTTATCCTGATCTATTCGCTCTATCCGCACATCAAAACCAAGTCCTCCTTCGATTTGAAGACCGGCGCGTTCCGTCTTGGCGGCGTGCCTTACCTGGATGTGATCCTGATGGTGCTGGGGGTGATGTCGGCGCTTTACATCGGCGTGGCGTGGCACGGCATTCCACTTTTGGGGATCGAAGAGCAGACTTTTCGGATGGGCAACCCAAACACTTATGATCTGGTGTTCGGCGGCATTCTGATCGTGCTGGTGCTGGATATCGCGCGGCGCACGCTTGGCTGGATCCTGCCCTTCATCATCTGCATTTTCATGGCCTATGCGCTGTTCGGGCCTCTGTTTCCGGGCATCCTCACTCATCCCGGCGTCAAGTTCAAAACCTTCGTTTCATCGATGTACTTCCCGCAAGAAGGCATCTTTGGCGTCACGCTCTGGGTGGTTTCGACCATCGTGTTTCACTTCGTGCTGTTCGGCGTGATCGCGCAACGCACCGGGCTGGGGCAGCTGTTTATCGACAACGCCACCATCCTTGCCGGGCGCTACACGGGCGGCCCGGCCAAGGTCTCGGTCGTGTCCTCTGCCTTTTTCGGCACCATCTCGGGCTCGTCCGTGGCCAATACCGTTTCAACCGGCGCGCTCACCATCCCCAACATGAAGCGGTTGGGCTATCCCGGCCATTTCGCCGGTGGGGTCGAGGCCGCGGCCTCGGCGGGGGGGCAGATCACCCCACCCATCATGGGGGCGGCGGCCTTCATCATGGCCGAGTTTCTGGAGGTGCCCTATACCACCATTGTGATCGCCGCGATCTTTCCGGCGCTGCTGCACTACACCGGCGTGTTTGCCGTGGTCCACCTGATGGCCAAGCGCCTGAAGCTGGAAGGCATGACCAAGGACATGCTGCCCAAATTCACCGAAGTCTGGCGCGATGGCTGGGCCAATATCGTGCCGCTTGTGGGCCTGCTGGTGGTGCTGTTTTCTGGCTACACGCCTTATATGTCCGCCTTTTGTGGCATCTCGTTGGCGCTGGTCGCGGGGATGAGCCGCTTCAGGCAGCCGATCACTTGGGTCTATCCCGCCTTCTTCATCGGTTTCGTGATCTGGAAATACATGGGCGACAGTTTCGACCTGCCCATGGCCCTGATCCTGATCGCCGGGGCGATGATCGCCACCTTCAACCCGCAAGCGCGCACGACGATCCCGCAGATGACCGACACCATCGAGACCGGCGTGAAATACGCACTGGCCGTGGGGGCTGCTGCCGCTGCCGTGGGCATTGTGATCGGGGTGATCAACACCACGGGCGTCGGTTTCCGCATCGGGTTCATGGTCACGCAAGCGGCCTCCAACCTGGGCAGCGACCTATTTGCGCTGTTCAATATCGGCGGGTTCGAGCTGATTCAGGTCGAGGATCTGACGCTGTTCATCAGCCTCGTCTTCATCGCGCTGGCCTGTATCCTGATGGGCGCAGGCGTGCCGACCACGGCGCTTTACATCATGCTGGTCTCGGTGGCGCAGCCCGCGCTGGCGCAGCTGGGCATTCCGCCCATCGCCAGCCACATGTTCGTGCTCTACTACGGGGTCGTGGCCGAGATCACGCCACCGGTCTGCACCTCAGCCTACGCCGCTGCCGCCATCGCCAACTCAAACCCCTTCCGCACCGGCATTTCGGCCTTCTCGCTGGGGCTGGGCAAAGTGGTCGCGCCGATGGCCTTTGTCTATGCGCCCGTGTTGCTCTTCGTGTCCTCGACCGGTTTCGACCTGATTGAGTTCACCTATACCGCAGCCAGTTGCATCGCCGGGGTGCTGGCGCTGTCGGTTGCGGTGGTGGGCTATTGGATGGCGCCGATGGGCGTGGTGTTCCGCATCCTGATGGCGGTGGCCGGGCTGGTCTTCATTGCGCCCTCGCCGCAGGCCGATCTGGTGGCGATGCTGATTGCCTGCCCCGCGGTCCTGAGCCAGTTCCTCGCGCGGCGCGCGCAGACCAAACCGGTCTGACCCGAATGGCACAGGAGGTAACCATTCTGGGTGCTGGGGCTGTTGGTATCTGCACCGCCCTCTCGCTGGCCGAGCGCGGTCTCACCGTGCGGCTGATCGACCGGGGCGATCCGGGGCAAGAGACAACCTTTGGCAATGCGGGCGTGATCTCGCCCTGGTCCTTCGTGCCACAGTCGCTGCCGGGTCTGTGGCGTCAGTTGCCTGTGTTGATGCTGGGCAAACACCGCCCTCTCAGCGTGCGCGCCAGCTATTGGCCGCGAATGGTGACATGGGGGATGGCGTTTCTGCGTCAGGGCACCCCCACCCGCGTCCAGCAAGCCGCAGATGCGATGGAGGTGCTTTGCGCGCCGTCTATCGACCTCTATCGCCGCCACCTGCGTGGTACTGGTGAAGAGGCGCTGATTCGCGATTGCGCCTATGTCCATGCCTTCCGCGATGGCAGTCGTGCCTCGCTTGATGCAATCGACTACCGAATCCGGTGGGAAAAAGGCGGGCGGTTGGAGCTTGTGGGCAGTGACGAGCTGCGTCGGATCGAACCGGCGCTGTCGCATGATTTCAAGGCTGCCGTTCTGATCCATGGGCAGGCGCGGGCGCTGGCACCCGGGCGGCTGGCCACAGTGCTGGCCGACAAGGCGCGGGGTCTTGGCGTCGAGGTGCTGCGGCGTGATATCCGCGCGCTGCGCCGGGAAGCGACCGGATGGCGGATTGAGTGCGGTGACGAGACCTTTGCGGCACAGCGTGTTGTTGTCGCGATGGGGGCATGGTCTGCTGACCTGCTGCAGCCGCTGGGCATTTCGGTGCCGCTGGCCGCGGAGCGCGGCTATCATCTGGAATTTCCTGATCCGGGGATCGAGCTGACCAATTCGGTGACGGACACCGATGCGAAATTTGTCGCCAGTAGCATGGAAGGCGGGATGCGTGTCGCGGGTCAGGCTGAGTTCGGTGACGTTGACGCGCCGCCTGATCCGCGAAAGCAGAGATACATGCTGGCGCAGGCACGCGCGGCACTTCCGGACCTGAACGCATCAAATCCAGGATTCTGGATGGGGCGGCGTCCCTCTTTCCCTGACAGCCTGCCGATGATCGGCGGTTTCGAGGGGCATCCGGGGCTGTTCGCGGGGTTTGGCCACTCCCATTACGGGTTGATGATGGCCCCCAAAACCGGTGAACTTCTGGCTGACCTTTTGACTGCACGTGCACCAAACATTGACCTCGCGGCCTATTCGACGCGCCGGTTTTCGCGCGGTCTTGTCCCCTTTGCAGAGGCGCACAATGGCTGATCCAACTGCTCCCATCGGCATCCTGTGCCTCGACACCGCATTCGCCAAGCCCCCCGGCCATATCCGCTGCGCCAATAGCCTGCCGTTTCCGACGATGAAAGCGGTGGTCCAAGGCACGACAATTGCTGAATTGCTGGACCGCCCTAGCGACGCTTTCTTCGCGCCGTTTCTTGAGGCGGCCCGCGATCTTGAACGCAAGGGCTGCGCCGCGATCACCGGCAGTTGCGGTTTCATGGCGCTCTATCAGAACGAACTTTCGCAGGCGGTTTCGGTTCCGGTCTTTGCCTCGAGCCTCATTCAAATCCAGCTGATGCATCAGATGGCGGGCGGGCGCGGCAAGGTTGGCGTCATAACCGCAAAGCGACGCGCGCTCACCGACCGGCATTTCGCGGCGGTTGGAGTCGGCGACACGCCGGTCGCCATCGCAGGGATGCAAGACCAGCCCGAGTTTTCGGATGTCATCCTGAATGACAAGAGGACCGAGATAGACGAAAACCGGTTGACCACCGAACTCGTGGCGGTCGGGGACAGTCTGATGCGTCAAAACCAGGATGTGCGATCGATCGTATTGGAATGCACCGATCTTGCACCCTATGCCCACCATCTTCAGCGTGCCCTCGGCGTGCCGGTGGCCGATCTGACGAGCCTGGCCAAGATGGTGCATGCGATCGTCGCGCGCAGGCCGTTTGCCGGGCAGGTGTCATACGATTAGGAGCCGACCGCCAGATAAGAACTCCACCGCTACCAAGTCAAGGATCGTCATATCCTAGCTTGATTTGCATTTTGCGAAACTGCTTCGGCGTGCCAGCTCTAAGTGTTGAAACAGTCTCATGCGGTCTTACAAAGAATAACTCAAGGGGCCGCATCCCATAAAGACCGTTCACCCGCATTGCTCCAAGTGATGAAAACCTATCAAAGAGCGGTTCTCTGGATTCCTGAATTTGGGCATCTGTCAATCCTTGGCGCGGTCTGAGTCCCAATCGAGGCAGTACCGGCTGCGCTCGCAGAACAGTAGATCATCACATGCTGGGACTGATCAAAATTGCCGCAGGTCCAAAGAAATGCCGCGTAAGCAATGCTCGAATCTTCAGAAGTTGGCTTCGTCCCGAAATGTGGTCGCCCGTCTGCCAGAGGTCGGCTGTACGCACCTCCCTCTTACTCTCCATTGATGCTTCAACTGCTGCGATCTGAACACTGCGTCTGCCACGAGTCACGACAAGATCAGTAAGTTGGTTTTCATTGTAAGTGTAAGCTCGATCATGCCAGATCCAAGTAACAGATTTTGGAAAGCCGTGGAGGGGCGTTAACGCGGCAATAGCTGGCGGTTGCACTCAACTTCCGGGTTCAGGCACAACCCCGATGTCAGGAAATTGACCCATTAACCAATCTCTGAACCGGGAAAGGTGCTCCGACTGCTGGCGGCTAGCTGGCTCAACCAGGTAAATCCCATTTCCGGTTTCTATCATATGTGTGCCTATCCAAACCAATTGTCCTTGGTCAATTTTTCCCCTGACCAGATGTTCCCAGCCCAAGGCCACGCCTTGCCCGATAACGGCTGCATCAACGGCGGAATGATAGTCAGAAACTGTGAGGCCGACTTTAGCGATAGAAGGCTTGGTCCGCAAAGCGCGGAACCAGTCCTGCCATCCGATCCGGACACGTTTCGGTTCATCAACGTGAATTAGATCAGCTTGGGTAAGCACGCTCAGGTCGGCAAGCCCGGGGTGACGTGCGACATAGTCCGGAGAGGCGACAGCACCAACCCGTTCGGGGAGCAAAAACCAACTCTGTACATCGTCCCATTTCCCGTCACCCAGCCGGGCAGAAAAATCCACCCCCCGGGCATCGAGATCCACCATATCTGAATCGCTTTCTTCCAGATGCAACGCAACATCCGGGTTCAACCCGGAAAAATCCGAGACGCGGGGAAGCATCCAAAGCGCGACAAAGCTTGATGAAAAACAGGCCCGCACAACAGGGGCCTCTTTCTGTCCTGCCAGTTCCTGCACCACATCGGACATCTGCTGAAGCAATGCCCGCGCTTCGCCGACAAAGGCCTTCCCTTTCGGGGTCAACCCCAGCCCGCGGTGTTCTCTTTCGAACAGCGGAAACCCCAGCGCGTCTTCGGTTGCCCGGACTGCCTTGCTCACTGCGGGTTGGGATATGCCCAACTCTTCCGCTGCGGCGGTAAAGGATAGATGGCGTCCGACGGCCTCGACCGCGAACAAGTGGTTTAGTGACTTGAGTCGGCGCCGCAACAGATGCATAACTTTTAGTTATGTGCTGCATGAAAAACTGTCAAGATCACAACGCCTGCCCAAAACGATACCCTTCTTCCAAAAGAAAATGAGGGACCCAATGAAAAGCGAAACGGAAGTTGTTGTGGTCGGCGGCGGGTGCGTCGGCGCTTCTATCCTGTACGGCCTCGCCAAGCATGGCTGCCGAGATGTCGTTATGCTGGAACGCAGCCAGATGACGGCAGGTTCCACCTGGCATGCGGCGGGGCTGCTGGTGACTTTTGTGCGCTCCCACAATATCAGCCGGATGACCCAGGAAACGATCGACATCTACTCTCGGGTGGAGAAAGAGCTGGGCGCTTCGGTTGGGCTGCATAAGGTCGGCCAGCTGCGTGTCGCAAATACCCGCGAGCGGATGGACGAGTTTCTATCCTATATCGGCATTGCCGAGGCGGCTGGCATTGATGCGCAGATTCTGACACCCGAGGAAGTGCTGGAAAAACATCCGTTTCTGAATCCGAACGAGAACATCAAAGGCGGTATTTTCCATTCGCAGGATGGCTATGTAAATCCGGCCGACATCACCATGGCACTGGCCAAGTTGGCGCGCGACAAGGGCGCAAGCATTTATCAGCAGACTGAAGCGCAGGGCTACGAACAGCTTGCCGATGGCCGCTGGAAGGTGACGACCAACAAGGGTGAAATCACCTGCAAGCATCTGATTTTCGCCACCGGCAACTATGCCCGCGAAAATGCCAAACGCGTGGGGTTGGATCTGCCCTGCGTACCGATCCTGCACCAATATTGGACGACCGAGCCCCTGCCTGAACTGGTGGAGCGCCGCAAGCAGGGGCTGCCGCAATACCCGATCCTGCGCGACGAGGATTATGGCGCTTACCTGCGTGAGGACGTGGGCGGGCTGCAGTTCGGTCCATATGAGCATGAAAAAGACCTCAAGCTTTGGGGCGTGGACGGCGTGCCCAAGAACTTTGGAATGGATTTGCTGCCGGAAGATTTCGAAGCCTGCGAAACCCAGTGGGAGCAGGCGCTGGAGCGGGTGCCGATGCTTGGTACCGTCGGCATCAAATCAAACACCCGAGGTCCGATCCAGATGACCCCGGACGAGCTGCCGCTGGTCGGTCCGGCGCCGGGGCATGAAAACCTGTGGCTGGCCGAAGGCGTGCCCGGCGGCATCCTGTGGGGCGGCACCATTGGCGAGCGGCTTGCGCGCTGGATAATAAACGGCGATCCGGGCATCGACATGTCCGAAATCGACGCCCGACGGATCGGCAACCACGTCTCCAAGCGCTGGACCGCCGACAAGGTGCATGAGACCTGGGGTACGCATATGGAGCCGCATGTCCCGGGCGAGGACCGGCCCGCTGCTCGGCCTGCCAAAACTGCCCCGTCCTATGATCTGCTGACCTCAAAGGGTGCGGTCTGGACTGTGCTCGACGGCTGGGAGTTCCCGCGCTGGTTTGCGCCATCGCCCGAATTGGCAGTCCCTGAACACAGCTTCCGCCGGACCCGGCATATGCAATATGTCCAGGACGAAGTGCGGGCCGTGCGCGAGGCTGCCGGCCTGATCGACATGGCGCCGATGACGAAGTTCACGGTCAAAGGCCCCGGTGCCGCCGCCTGGCTGGATGGTCTCTTTGCCAACACTCTGCCCAAAATCGGACGCGTCGGCCTGACGGTGATGTGCAATCGGCAAGGCGGCATCATCGGCGAATACACGGTGATCCGCTATGGCGAGAATGACTTCTATCTGGTCAGCACCCCGTCAGGCGAGGCGCTGAACTGGGATGTTCTGGGACACTACCTGCCGCCGGATGGCAGCGTGATCCTGCAGAATGTCTCTGAACAAATGGGGGTATTGGCGCTGTCTGGGCCAAAGGCGCGGGACATCCTGCAGCCGCTGTCGGACAACGACCTGTCGAACGATGCCTTTCCCTGGTTGTCGGCGCAGATGGGGGAAGTCGGATATGCCCGCGATGTGCACCTGATCCGGGTGTCGTACTCCGGCGAGCTGGGGTGGGAATTGCACCATCCGGTAAGTTACGGTCGCCACTTGGTGGATCTGCTGATCAAGGCGGGTGAACCGCATGGTATGAAGCTGTTCGGACTTGAGGCTATCGAGTCGCTGCGGTTGGACAAAAGCTACCGAGCGATCCGGCGCGAGCTGGCGCCAGATATCAGCCCGCTGGAGGCTGGGCTGGACCGGTTCGTGAAGCTGGACAAGGGCGACTTTGTGGGACGGGATGCTCTGCGGGCGCAGCAAGAGGCCGGGCTCACCCGCCGTCTTGTGACACTGAAGCTGCCTGCTGCGGATACGTCGGTCATCGCTGATGAAGGGGTGTATCAGAGGGGAACTCTGGTTGGACGGGTGACCTCTGGCGGCTATTCCTATCACTTTGGCCACGACATTGCGATGGCGCTGCTGCCGCCGGAACTGGGCACGCCAGGCACCCGGGTGCAGGTGCATATCCATAATGAAATGCGCGACGCCGACGTGGTTGCGGACAGCATGTATGACCCGGCCAGCGCCCGGGCGCGGATGTAGGAGAGAGCAATGGCAAGACCAACACGCCGCGGTCGTGCCGCCAGGATCAAGGCCAGGACCGACGCCCCGATCCTGTACAAGCCAACGCTGAACCGCAATGTAGGCCCGGTGAATCTGCTGAGCGAAGAGGGGATCGAGAAAATCCACGCCGCAGTTCTGCACATCGTCGAGAATATCGGTGTGGAGTTCCGGGACGCGTCAGCGCTTGAGGACTGGCGGAAAGCCGGTGCCAGAGTTGACGGAGAACGGGTCCGTATTGGCCGCGATTTATTCATGGCGCTGATCGGGTATATTCCCGACGGGTACAAATTCCACGCGCGCAACCCGGAGCGCTCGGTCGATGTGGGTGGGGCGAATTCGATCTTCGCAAACTGCTATGGCGCGCCGTTCGTCTATGATCTCGATGGCATCAGACGGCCATCGCAACTGGCGGACAGTCAGAACTTTCTGCGGCTCGCGCAGATGAGCCCGGCGATGCATGTGGCCGGCGTGCTGCCGGTTGAACCGCAGGACATTCCGGTGCCAGAGCGGCATCTGGATCTGGTCAGTTCCGCGCTGACCCTCAGCGATAAGCCCATCATGGGCAGCGTCACCTCCGAAATCGCCGCGCGCGACACCCTCGACATGCTGCGGATCGTGTTTGGCGAGGAGCACCTTGAGCAGAACGTCGTCGTTACGGCTCTGCTCAACTGCAATTCGCCACTGGTTTGGGACGAGACCATGCTGCAATCGCTGCGGGTCTACGCCGCTGCCAATCAACCCGCCTTGCTGACCCCCTTTCTGCTGGCCGGCGCTAGCGGACCGGCCAGCCCTTTGGGCGGCGTGGCCCAGCTCCTCGCAGAGGCACTGGCCGGAATGGCGTATGCCCAGATGATCCGGCGCGGCTGTCCGATGGTTTTGGGGGTGGCCCTGATGGGTGTGTCGATGAAAACCGGCGCGCCGATGCTGGGAACGGCGGAACCAGGGTTGATGAACCTCCTCGTTGGGCAGATGGCACGGTTCTACGGCGTGCCGTGGCGGTCCTGCACCATGTGGTCCGGTTCCAAGATGGCGGATCTGCAGGCAGGCTATGACAGCGCAAACGCGATGTGGCCGGTACTGCTGGGCGGCTGCAATTACATCATGCATTCGGCGGGCTTTCTCGAGGGCTCCCTTGGCGTGTCCTACGCCAAATGGGTTCAGGATTCCCATCAACTGGAAGGGTTTTACCGGTTCTTCGAAGGGATCAGATCCGAAGATCTTGAGCCGTTGCTGGGAGACATTGCAGAGGTCGGCCCCGGCGGGCATTTTCTTGGCACCGATCACACGCGTGAAAACCCGTTTGTGGTCAATACGCTTCAGAACAATGACAGCTACGAGCAATGGCTTGAAGATGGTGCCAAATCCGCCGAATTGGTGGGGGCCGAAGAAGCTCGTCGGATGCTGGCAGCCTACGCGCCGCCGCCGTTGCCCGAGGAAACCGCCGCAGCTTTGAACGAATTCACCCAGAGCAGGCGGCAGCTATACCGGGCCTGATTGTTCAAATGAGTTACAGAAACAGAAATGGGGTGTTGTAACGTTGACTTCCGCTCCCCGAAGTTATCATGAAGCCCTGATATCAAGCGGTTCGAGTGGCGGCATTCCAGGTGTCAAACGAGGGTTTGCCGGCAGGGGCCTGGGGGTTTCCGATTTCGTCGGGTTCGTGATCGGTCACAGCGATGTAAGCAGGCCATTTCCAAGCTTGAACAGGTCGGTTGATGTTCTTGATTTTTTGTTTTCCAATGTCCCTGAAGATCAGGTCGAACCGGTCGCGAACCTGCTCATAGACGACATCGGATATGCAGATTCCACCCGGATCGGCCAATGCTTCCAACCGCGCGGCAACGTTGACGCCGTCTCCCAGTATATCATCCCCATCAATCACCACATCGTCTACATTGACGCCAATGCGAAATACAATCTGCGCTTCGCAGGCATCTCGCGCCGCCAGCAATCGTTGAACCTCCACGCTGCACGCCACAGCGCTGACGACGCTGGAGAATTCGGCCAGAATGCCATCGCCCATCAGTTTGACGATGCGACCGTGATGCAGCTCGATCTTCGGTTCGATCAATTCCTTGCGCAACCTGCGTAGCGCCGCCAGCGTGGCTTCCTCTTCGGCTCTCACCAACCGGGCGTAGCCAACCACATCCGCTGCAACTATGGCCGCAAGTCTCCGATCCATTTGGCAAGCCTCCCAAGAGGACACATCAATGATATTATCCGACCGAAGAACGGCTGGCTGATGCCGGCATCGTCGCCTCGATTGCGGTGGTCACAGCTATGGCGAAGCAGGCGATACGGTTCCTAGACCGGCCCCGCCCGAAAGGCCGGAGGAACGCAACCTCGAACCAGACCGGGCTCAAAGCATGTAGCGCAACAAAAGTCTCGATCTGTCTGTTCTCTGGCATCTCAATCACCTCACCAACCCGCGCGAATTATCTTTCGATTTTCCAGGAAGTTCGGGCGGCTTGCGATCCTGCAAACAGCGTATTTTGGCTACTGCACGCGACGTATTTCTGCTAGAATAGGCACTTATTGTTAGTCCTATTGTGGATAAAAGATGTTACAGGTTGCCGATCCGATGGCCGAGCTGACATTGCGCGAACGTCAGATTGCCAAGGCCTATGCCTCCGGACAAAGTTACAAGGAAATCGCGCTCGATCTCGGGATCGCACCATCCACCGCCCGCACTCATATCAACACCATCTATCGCAAAGCCGGGGTTTCCTCGAAGATCGAATTGCTGCGAAAGATGGAAACCGCCGAACGGATGGGGCACGTCGCTCAGCCGGTGCGCAGACGGGTGCTTTTTCTTGCTGCCGTGGCGGTGGTGCTCGCTATCGCGGTCGCTGTGGTCGCCACCGCCAGATTGCGTGCAAACGGCCCTTTGGCCAGAGCGCTTCCCTCTGTTGCGGTGCTTCCATTGGAATTGCGAGATGGAACCGAAGAACAGAGCCACTTTGTTGATGCCTTGGCCCGTGACATCGTGACAGACCTGGCGCAATTCAGCGGTCTGGCCGTCATCGCAGCCAATAGCAGCTTCCGGTCGGAATTCGAGAATGCCAGCCCCCAGCAGATTGGCGAGGCGTTACGGGTCAGATATGTGCTCTTTGGGGAAATCTCGTGGGATGACCATATGGCGCGGGTCAACATGCAGCTGCTCGAGACTGAAACCAACCGCATAATCTGGGCCGAACGGTTTTCACCCGACGCAACCGATTTACTGGGCATACGGAGCGATCTTGCAACCCATGTTGTTGGCGTGATCGGACCGGTCGAGACCGCCAACGGTCGGTTGCGCAGGGCCGAACTTGCCCGCGTCGCACGGCTTCCGACACGCGACCTGCAGGCCTATGACATGTTCCTCAAGGGCATGGTTCATTGGGAAAAGTTCACGACCGAGGACAATCTGCTGGCCCGCGATGCCTTTCTGCGTGCGACCGAGATCGACCCGGGCTTTGCCAAGGCTTATGCCATGGCGACCTGGACCTTTATAACCGACGTCTGGGAGGGCCGTTCAGAAAACCCGGACGCGGATCTGCAAGATGCGTCCCGGCTCGCCAACAAGGCGCTCTCTGCCGATCAGAACGAGCCCTATGCGCATTGGGCTATGGGTGCGTTCCATCTTTTTCAACGTGAGCACGAGCTATCGACCGAGGCATATAAACGTGCGGTCGAACTCAATCCGAACGGCGCTGATTTCCTGGTTTATCTCGGTTGGGCGCTCAGCTATCGGGGACGTACTGATGAGGCGTTGGGCTATATGGAGACGGCAGTCGAGCTGAACCCGTTTCATCCGGGATGGTACCTATGGGACATCGCGCTGGCCCATTTTGTTGCTGGTAACTATCAGAATTCAATCGACCTGCTCAATGAGCGCAATCCCAAGACCACAGGAACCTATGAGCTTCTGGCGCTCAGCCACGCCATGCTTGGAAATGACACCCAGGCGCGCGCGGCCATGGAACGCGTCTTGAAAGTCAAACCGGACCTCTCGGTTGCGCGTGTCAGGCAGTTGGAGCCATTCGAGCATGAAGAGGACCTCAACCACTATCTCGAAGCGATGCGAAAAGCCGGAGTGCCAGAAAGCTGACGGATCTGCTGCAGTCTTTCTCGCTTATCCAGAAACAAGCGCAGATACCTCCAAAATCTTGAGGTTACAGTTTCACCCCCATGCCCGCGATGAGCGCTGAGAGTGATCGAAATGAGCGGCTTCAACGATGCAACAAACCCCTGAGGCCGCCATTGGTTGACCTCTCGCGTCATAGTCTTCACTCTTGGGGCATACCTTCTACCGCGAGGCCGCAATGATTCATAAGAACCTGCTTGCTGCCCTTCTTGCCTGTTCTTGGATCGGTTTGGCCTGTCCTGCCGATGCCCAGACGCAAGGAACCTGTGTTGTCAAACGCGTGGAAGGGCAGGCTGTTGTTTCTGCCCGAGGCGTAGAGGCCCGATCCGCAGTGATTGGTTTGGGTCTGGGGTTGAATGCAAAGCTGCGCACGGAAGCTGAGGCGCGGGTTACCATGGCCTGCTCTGGTGGTCTCGAAGTGGTCGTGGGACCCGAAAGCGAGATCGACGTGCTTGGTCTGCTGGATGGGGATACGCGCCCATTCGGACTTCGCCTGATCGACGGTATCGCCGGGTTCCTTTTTTCCTCGGAAGACGGGAACGGTGTCCAGGTCAGAACACCGTCTGCCGTCGCCGCGGTCCGCTCTACCGAATGGGCGATGCGGGTCGAGAACCGCGCGAGCGCTGTTTTCACACGTGAAGGCACCGTGTTTGTCGCAGGAGATGACGCCGATGTAAAACTTGGTCCGGGCGAAGGTATTGATGTGTCCTCGTCAGGCGAGATTGGGTCGGTCACGAATTGGGGACGCGCGCGTATCGAGGAATTCGACGACCTTCTCGGGGCGGAATGGTAGCAGGCGGCGGGTTTCGGCGCGAGCGACGCATCACCGGGGTGATCGTGATGCTGTTGAGCCTGTTGATCGCGATCTGGCATCCCGGAGACCGCAGTACCTTTTGGCAGGGCGTCGAAGGTCGACTGCTTGACGCCAGGTTCCTTTGGCGTGGCCCTTTGGCCCCCCCGGAGGGTGTCGCAATCATTGCCTTTGACGATGCCGCGATGTCACAGCTCGAGACTTTTCCGCCACCTCGATCGGCGCTGGCAGAGGTGCTTTCTGTGGCAACGGACGCTGGCGTCACAGCGGTTGCTTTGGATTTTCTGCTGATTGGTTCGCGTGCGGGTGACAAAGACCTGGCCAAGGCATTGGCCGGGATCAACGCAGTTCTCGGGGTGGCAGAAGCTCCTGCTGAGGCTGCGCTGCAAGACCTCAAGGGTGGCGGTTTTGCGGTCGTGATTGCCCCTGAAATGGACAACCCGCTGCCCGCGTTGGGACCGGCTGAAGCCCTGCGCGGTGTGGCGACGCTTGGTCATGTGAACCTCCGCCATGATTCCGATGGCGCTGCACGTCGACTTGGCGCGGCGCAATATCTGGCAACCGAAGATGGAAACGCCTGGTATCCTTCGCTCGCCCTTGCGGCCATGAAGGCGTCGGACGCTAAGCTGGACTTGCAGTTGAGGTTATCGCAAACAAGCGGGCGTCTTTCAGTCGGGGAAACAGGGATCGCTTTGGACGGGCAGGGGGCTATTCCCCTGAACTTTTACGGGCCCGCAGGCACGATCCCGACCTATTCCTTCGCAGAACTCGGCGATGCGGACCTACAGGGCAAGGTCCTATTTGTCGGAGCTACCGCGACCGGGTTCGGAGACCGGCATGCGACCTCTTACGATGCCACGTTTCCCGGAGTTGAGTTGCATGCTACATTGGCTGCAAACGTAATCGAACAGCGTTTTCTGCGTCGCGGCGCATTTACTTGGGTATGGGATGTCGCATTGGCGCTGACGGCATCCACCTTCGGGTTCTTCGCGGCCAAAGTAGACCGACCCTGGCTTGGGGCTCTTGCAACCGCCACAGTGTCCATCGCATTGGCGATTGTGTTGCAAGCCACGTTTGTCGCGGGCTGGTGGCTGGACGGGGTCACGGCGATCTTTTCGCTGCTGCTTGGCGCCAGTGCCGGTGCCGGGTTGCGGCTTGTGCAGCATCGTCGACGCGCGGCAAATCTTGCGCTCTATCAGTCACCACTGCTCGTCGAGCGGTTGGCAGATGCGACCGATCCACATTTCGATGCCTTAGCAAGGCCTGCGGTTGTCTTGTTTGTCGATGTCGCAAATTTCACGGCACATTCCGAGAGGCTCGGCCCTGCGGGCACGGCCGATTTTTTGCGGCTTTTTCACGGGCTTGTCGAACAGTCACTGGAACCCTTGAACGGGATCATCGCACATTTTGCCGGAGATGGTGCCATGGTTGTCTTCGGCCTGCCAGAGCCCGGCCCGGACGACACAATTCGCGCACTGCGCTTTATAGAGGCGCTGTATGCGACGGTTGGCACAAGTTCGGACTGGCCCGGTCTGGGACTAAGGGTCGGTGGACATGCTGGCCCGGTCCAGACCAGCGTCATCGGTGGCAAGCGTCACAAACAACTCGCGGTGAGCGGTGATGTGGTGAATACAGCCAGTCGCCTGCAGGATTTCGCCAAATCTCAAAGCGCAGCTATTGCCTTGTCCAGCGCGTTACTGAACTCAAATCCGGAAACGCTTGATCGAGCTGAGAAAATGGGGTTGCGCCCCGCCGGCCAACACACACTTCGCGGTCGGATCGAGCCAATCGAAATCTGGACCGGCCCGCCCCCGGTCGCTGTCCAATTCTAGCCCAGCATCTGTCAGAACAATCGCAAACCTCTTACGAGAACACCGGTGCAGATGAATCTCTCGGCAGTTGCCAACGTGTTCATGGCCGTTCTGATATCCAGCGATCAAAAGGCATAAACACGCTCGCCTGCGCGCAAGTGGTGAAGGGCAGCACCAACGGACCGTGGAGCCGCATCGACTAACGAAGTTGGATGTCGGTTTTGGGCCGCGCAAAATCTGCGACAGTGCCACGACGCTATGCTAGCCTTATGACAACGACCCGCCCAAACAAGCCACAAAGGAGTACCTGATGTCTTCGCGCGAAACCTCGGTGAATGTGCACTATAAGGTCGGCAAGTGGTTGCCGTCGGATCAAGATGTACTGGATTCCTGGACGGCAAAGATTGCCGCCAAGGCCGAAACCGATACCAGCCCGTTGCTTCCGGCCGTGCAGAACCTCAAGACACTGATCGAAACGGACGCGAAAGCCTATATGTTCTTTACGCAGATGTTTCAGGATGTGCCTGAAAGCCGCAAGACATCGCCAACCGGCAGGCCACAAGTGCGCGACTATGAGCATATGTTGCGCCTTTTCAACACGATCATGACCCATGCACCAGAGTTCAATGAAAGCGGGCTTGTGGGCTTTCCGTTCAATGCGATCCTTGATTGGTCGATGGCAAATGTCGGCGGCTGGGCCGGGTTTTTGGACGACAAGGTCGATGCCTATCTGCGGGCGATGCTGAACGAATGGGCCGTGTTCCTGCAATCGCCCGAAAGCACGTCGGTACTAAGCGATGATCCCAGGTCGGGATGGTTCGGCGCGGATGCCAGGAAAGCGATGCCGACCTTCGCCGAGGACTTCATCTGCGATCCCTCGCTGCCTCATTACGGGTTCAAATCCTGGGATGATTTTTTTACCCGCCGGTTCAGGGAGGGCATAAGACCCATTGCCGACCCAGACAACGACGCCATCGTTGTGAGTGCCTGTGAGTCGGCGCCCTACCGCGTGGCGCAGGGCGTGAAACTGCGTGACCAGTTCTGGATCAAGGCGCAGCCTTATGCGCTGCAATTCATGCTCGACAATGATCCTTACACGGATCAGTTCGATGGCGGGACCGTCTATCAGGCGTTTTTGAGCGCCTTCAGCTATCACCGCTGGCATGCGCCTGTCTCGGGGCGGGTCGTCAAGACGCGGGTGATCGAGGGCACTTATTATTCCGAGATCATGGCAGAAGGTCTGGATCCGTCAGGCCCCAATGCCTCGCAAGGGTATATCGCCGAAGTTGCGACACGCGCGCTGATTTTCATCGAGGCCGGCAATCCCGATATCGGGCTGATGTGCTTTGTGGCGATCGGCATGGCCGAAGTCTCGACCTGCGATGTTACCGTTTTTGAGGGCCAACATGTCACCAAAGGTGACGAGATCGGCATGTTCCATTTCGGTGGGTCCACCCATTGCCTGCTGTTCCGGCCCGAGGTCGATATCACTTTTGATTTGCACGGGCAGACACCAGGGCTGGACAGCACCAATATTCTGGTGAACCAGAAGATCGCCACTGTCGGGCCGCGAAGATCATCCTGAAAGCCCTAAGCAGGTCTGGCCATCAACTGGAATAGACCTGCGGCAATTGCCCGGTGATCAACATCCAGACGGCGGCTGCCGCAAGCAGGAAAAGGGCGATCGCCGTCAGTGCCTCGACCCCGGTGAACGCGCGCTCACTGCCTGCGCTAGATCTGCGTGCCCAGTAGAACACCGGCAGCCCAATGGCATAGATTACCGCGCCAGCCAGCATGAACTGCACACCCGCCGCATAGACCAGCCAAAGCCCGAACCCCGTTGCGATCAGACTGATGCTCAAGGCGGAGATCTTGCCGATTTTGGCATCTGCGGGATAGTCACCGGACCAGATCACCTTCCACAGAAAAGCCGCCGATCCGATATAGGCGGGCAAGATCACAACACCGGTGATCGACAGCATCAGGTTCCAGGCGTCATTGGAGAAATAAACCAGAACAACCGCTGCCTGCATGATGGCGGTCGAGATCACCAGCGAGAAAGAGGCAATGCCCGCTTTGTTCGTCTTGGCAAAAATCTTGGGGAATGTTCCGTCCCTTGCGCAGGCCCACGGCAATTGCGCAACAAGCAATGTCCAGACCAGCCAGGAACTGAGCAAGGCGATAATGACACCGATATTGATCATCACTTCGCCCCACGCCCCCACCAACGAGGCCAGGATTGCCGCCGTGGAGGGCGGTGCCATTGCCGCCAGTTCCCCCTGTGACATCACCCCAAAGGGCAGGATCGAGACCAGCACAAACAACACCGTCACCAGGAAATACCCCAGCAGTGTGGCCCGGCTCACCGTAGCCGCATCAGCGCGGTCGGACATGACAACTGCACTTTCGATACCAATATACATCCAAAGCGTGACCAGCATGGTTCCCTTGATCTGATCGATCACGCCGCCGAGTGGTTTGTCCTGTCTCGCCTGATCTGAGACATTGCCCCAAAAATCAGAGGTGAAAAGATCTCGGCTGAACGAAAAATAGAGCACCACAAGCAGGAACAGAGTGACCGGAACAAACTTGGCCACGGTTCCGATATTGTTCAGGACCGACGCTCCCTTGACGCCCCGCATCACCAGAAAACACAGCCCCCAGATGATTGCAGAAGAGGCCAGCGTCGCCTGCCACGTGTTTCCACCCGCAAAATAGGGTGGGAAGAAATAGTTCAGCGCATCCATCAGCAGCACGGCATAGCCGACATTGCCAAACGCGACCGAAAGCCAATACCCCCAAGCTATGAGAAATCCGGCCAGCTTACCGAAACCGGCCCGCGCATACATGTAGATTCCCGACGTTAATTCGGGTCGGATGTCGGCAAGCACCTGAAAACTGCGCGCCAGAAAGAAGATGCCCAGCCCCGAGATCAGCCAAGCGACCAGGATCGCTCCAAGCGCGGCAGATTGAGCCATGTTTTGCGGTATGTTAAACACACCACCACCAAACATCGCGCTTACAACCAATAGTGTCATTGCAAAAAGCCCCAGTTTCTTGGGGCTTGCCGCCTGGGCGCTTTCATCTTTAGCGGGTGAGGAGTTTGAAGTGGTCTCTGATGCCATCTTTTTTTGTCCTAAAGGCGGGACCGTAGCATCCGGGACCGGAAGTGCCGACTTCCCGGCGACGCAGGCGGGCACCACCACTCTATGAAGTTCAGACCGACGCGGGAAGTCCAAACCCAGGATAATGTGGATTGCGCCACCACGGCGGGTACCATGCAATCTACGAAGGACTGAATTGGGGCAGCCGGACCGTTTCATTCTATAGCCGATCCACCAGATGCCTGGATTGAACATCTAGGTGTCGGTCATCAAGCAGCTGAGTGCCAGTTCAATTTTTTGTTTCACAAGTTATAAAATGTAATATAATAGTGAAACCCAGCGATCTCTACTTCACACTGGGGTGGAGGTGGCAACTGGGAGGAGATATTATGAAGCATAGCATCAAAATTCTGGCCGGTTGTGTTGCCACAGCATGTGCGGCTGGCAGCGTGTCCGCGCAAGATGCGCCATGGTGGCCATTTACTGCGGAAGATTGGACAAGCGGCGAGGCGGTTCCGATCGAATATGAGCCTACAGAGACACCGACGAAAAAGTGGAAGCTTTGCGCCGTCTATCCCCACATCAAAGACAGCTGGTGGATTGCCGTGAATTACGGCCAAGTCTCCGAGGCACAGCGCCAAGGCGCCGAGCTGACAATTTTCGAAGCGGGTGGCTATACCAACCTCAATCAGCAGATTTCGCAGTTTGACGATTGCGTCGCCCTTGGAGCAGACGCCATTCTGGTCTCGGTGATCTCTGAGGCCGGGCTTGCCAATCAGATCGAAGAAGCCACAAACAATGGCACTGTTATCGTTGGTGTCGGCAACCCGATTTTTGAAGCCAAAGTCACCAGCAAGATCTTTACCGATCAAGAGCTGATGGGATTCACCGGCGGGCAACTGGTTCGCGAGATGTTCGGCGAAGATCCGGCGCGTGTCGTGCAATTCCCCGGACCGCAAGGTGCAGGGTGGGCCGAAAGCAGCGCGGCCGGGTTCCGGCGCGCGGTCGAAGGGTCCGAAATCGAAATTCTCGAGGATAAATACGGCGACACCGGAAAGAGCGTGCAGCTCAGACTGGTTGAAGACGCGTTGCAGGCCCATGATGATGTCGACCTGCTTTATGGCGTTGCTGTCATGGCCGAGGTGGCGGTCACCGCCGTCGATGAGGCCGGGCTTGCCGACGATACCCAGATCGTGTCCTGGTACAGCAATCAGGGCATGATCGACGGGGTGAAGAACGGCACCATCTCGGGTACAGTCACGCAATACCCTGTCGCCATTGGCCGCATCGGTGTTGATCTGGCGATCCGCGCTCTGGAAGGGCGGGAGCATGCCAAGGAAGTTCATCCCGTGCCACTTGCGGTCACCGCCGAGAATGTGGGCGATATCGATTTGACCCGCGCCTTTGCGGTCCCCGGTTTCCAGCCGACCTTCAAGGTCGATTGACGCGGGTCCTCCCCGGGCTCGTCGGTTCCAGGATACCGGCATTGTTCGACTATCCCAGGACCCGACGCAGCCTCGGGCGGAGCCTGACCAGGACGCTCATATGACCGACCAGAAATCGCCACTCATCGAACTGCGCGCCGTAACAAAGAAGTTCCCCGGTGTAATTGCTCTCAAAGACATTGATTTCGACCTTAAAAAGGGCGAAACCCATGTCCTTTTGGGCGAAAACGGAGCTGGAAAGTCCACGCTCATCAATATTCTGGCCGGCAGCTTCCCGCCAAACGCGGGAAGCTACTTGATCAATGGTGTTGCCGCAAAGGGTCTGACCCCCCACAAAGCGCGCCTGTCAGGCATCAGCCCGGTGTTTCAGGAGTTCTCGCTGGCACCTGAGCTGACCGTTATGCAGAACATGTTCCTCGGGCGGGAAATTCGCCGTTTGGGGGTTTTGGACAACGCGGCAATGAAGGTCAGAGCCGAAGAAGTGCTTTCAGAGCTTGGGTTCGAGATCAATACAGAGATCAAAGTCGGCGAGCTTTCACGTGCGCGCCAGCAAATGGTGGAGATCGCGAAGGCGCTTTTGCAGGACGTTCAGGTGCTTATTCTGGACGAACCGACCGCCTCGCTTACGGACTCCGAGGCCGAGAAACTATTTGAGTTGGTCGAGCGCCTAAAAACTGATGGCTGTGGCATCATTTATGTGTCCCATCGCATGGCCGAGATCCGGAAAATTGGTGATCGTGTCACTGTGCTGCGCGATGGGCGGAAAATCGGGACCGTCACCTGCGCCGATACCAGCGACGCAGACATGATCGAAATGATGACCGGTCGGAAGGTTGACACGCTGTTTCCGAAGGTTGTGCAGAAACCTGGCAAAGAAGCTATGCGGGTTGAAAAGCTGACATCCTCTTGCGGGGGAGTCAAAAATGTCTCTCTGACAATGCGGCACGGAGAAATCGTGGGCATCGCCGGGCTTGTCGGCAGTGGAAAATCTGAAATTGCACGCCTGATCTTTGGGTTGGAAAGCATCGCAACGGGCGCGATTTTTCTTGCTGCAAAAACCGAGATCCGAAACCCGTCCCCGCGCAAAATGCTGCGCAATGGTATCTGCTATCTTCCGTCTGATCGGGTGGGCGAGGGCCTGGCCATGGATCGGCCGATCCGCGAAAACGCAACGATTGCCGCCTTGGACACCGAAAAGTTCAATCTGCGTGGATTAATGCGCAGAAAGAACGAACGCGATGCTGCCAATAAGGTGGCGGACAGGTTTTCGTTGCGCCCTCTTGATATCGAGCGTCGGGTCGAAGCCCTGTCAGGTGGCAATCGGCAAAAAGTCATGCTTGCGCGCGGCATTCTGCGCGATGTCGAGGTGTTTCTGTTTGATGAGCCCACCGTTGGCGTCGATGTCGGTGCGAAGGCTCAAATCTACCATATTATCAACGAGTTGGTGGAAAATGGGGCGGCGGTGCTTTTGATTTCGTCCGAATTGCCGGAAATAACCAATCTGTGCAATCGGACTTATGTCATGCGCCTTGGTGAAATCGTGGGCGAATTGCTTGGCGATGAGGTGACCGAGAATAACGTGTTGAATGCCATCTTTGATGACCATACCCGCATGAAGCCTGACGCACAGGTGCCCGCATGACGTCGAACGGCATCTGGCACAAGGCGCTGAACGCGCTTGGCCGGGTCGGGCTTCTTCCACTTCTGGTGTTGTTTGCATTGATCCTGCTAAGCTTGGTTGAGCCGAGGTTTCTGCGTCAGGCGAACCTTATCAATGTGTTGCGCGGCACCGGTTTTCTGGTTCTGATCGCCTGCGGTCAAATGCTGGTGTTGATTGTTGGCGGCTTTGACCTCTCGGTTGGTGCCGTTGTGGCATTGTCAAGCGTGGTCAGTGCGTTGACGATGGCGGGTTTGGGCGCCGACGGGGCGATGAGCGTCTGGACTATCATCGCGTTTGGATTCGCTGCAGGGATTGGTGCAGGCTTGGTCGTTGGGCTGCTCAACGGCCTCTGTGTGACCTACCTGAAGGTTTCTCCCTTCATGGTGACCCTTGGGACGATGTCCATCGCAGCCGGGGTGGCGTTGTACATTTCGGCCGGGGCCCCGGTTTATGGGCTTCCCGAAGAGTTTACGCGCATTTTCGGGCGTTACCGTTTTGCGGATCTGCCCATCATCGTCTACACGGCCGCTGCTGCGGCAGCAGTGCTCTGGCTGATGATGAATAAGACGGTCTTCGGGCTCTATGTCTACGCGATCGGGGGCGATCCGGCGGCAGCCCGAAATTCAGGCGTCTCGGCTTCGGCGGTTCTGATTTCCTGTTACGCCATCTGCGGTATGCTCGCCGGCCTGACCGGCCTGTTGCTGACGGCGCGCATTGGCTCGGGTGAGGCGACCCTTGGCAGCACTCTGATGCTCGAAAGCATTGCCGCATCAGTGATCGGAGGCGTGTCACTGCGCGGCGGGGTTGGTCGCGTTGAGAATGTCGTTCTTGGGGCGCTGATCCTGGTGCTCGTCACCAATGCGATGAACCTGATGCGCGTCGACAGCAAAATACAAACCATCGTTATCGGGATTGTCCTGATCCTTGCTGTCGCAGTCGATGCCTGGCGGCAACGAATTCGCGGGCGGCGGGCGGCATGATGCGCGAATTGATCCTCAATACCCAGCTGTCGCAGCGGTTCAACCGCGAGACACTGGCGCGCACCGTCGGCGCCTGCATCATGCCGCTGATCATTCTGGGGTTGTCGGTGGTTTTCGGAGTGCTGGAGCCTCGATTTTTTACGGGGCAGAACTTGGGCAACATTCTGGTTCAATCGAGTTTTCTGATCGTTCTGGCCGTCGGACAGATGTTCTCGCTGATCGTACGCGGATTTGATCTTTCCGTTGGTCAACTGATCTCGATGGTCAGCGTCGCAAGTGCGCTGGTCATGGCGCATCTGGCCTCAACAATGCCGGAGGCGCCGTTTCTGGCCGTTGCGGTTGGTCTTGGGGCAGGGCTAGCTATCGGGGTTGCCGCTGGGCTGATCAATGGTCTCAATATCGCGGTTCTGGAAGTGCATCCTTTCGTTGCCACCTTGGGCATGTTGGGCATTTGCCAAGGCATTGCCTCGACCATCTCGGGCGGGTTTCCGGTATTTGACGTGCCGGATGTTCTGGCGCGGGCTTTTCTGCACAACAGGATTTTCGGTATACCCCTGCCTGTCGCAACGGCGATCCTGGTCTGTGTGGTGGCGGCCTTTGTGCTGAACCGAACCGTTTTTGGACGGATGCTCTATCTGGTGGGGTCAAATCCAAGGGCATCGGTCACCGCCGGGATACCGGCCAAGCGCGTACTTGTCGGTGCCTTTGTGACCTGCTCGCTCATCACCGCGATTGCCGCATTGATGCTGACCGCGCGTACCGGATCGGGTGAACCGCTGATGGGGGGCGGATTGATGCTGCAATCCATCGCCGCGGCAGTGATTGGCGGTGTGTCCCTGCGCGGCGGTGAGGGGCGTGTGCTGCACTGCGTGATTGGGGGCATCTTCATCACCATGCTCTCCAACGGGATGAACATGGTGCGGGTCGAGGGCTATTTCCAGATGATCGTTCTGGGTGTTGTCGTCATCACGGGTGTTTTCCTCGACCGGTTACGGAAGCGGTGAAGTTGGACAGAGCTTTGGAGAAAAAGAGTGACGTATGACGTTTGCATAGATATCGGGGGCACCTTTACCGATTGCCTGGTTGCCGATCAGAATGGCGATATCTCGATCTTCAAGGCCCCCACAACGCCCGGAGAATTCGAAAAGGGCTTCATCGATGTCCTGAATGTCGCCGCCGAAGGTTTCGGCCTGCAACCCCGCGCCTTTATCGAGCAGATCGCATTGATAGTGCATGGTTCGACCGTTTCCACCAATGCGCTGGTAGAGAAAAAGACCGTTAGAGTCGGGTTGCTTCTGAATGACGGGCATCAAGACATGCTGGTCTTGCGCGAAGGGCCGCGCAAAGGCGCATTCGAATGGAAGCTCGACTATCCCGAGCCTTACGTCCCGCGCAACCTCACTCAGACGGTTGTGGGGCGCATAGATGCACGTGGCAAAGTCATAACACCTCTGGATGAGGCGGGCGTTCGTGCCGCGGCGCACCACTTCAAGGTATCCGGTGTAGAAGCCCTTGCCGTTGGTCTGCTGTGGTCGGTTGTCAATCCCAGCCATGAGTTGCGTGTGGCCGAAATCCTTGCTGAAGAATTGCCGGGAATTCCCGTCACACTGAGTCATGAGATCAACCCGATGCCGCGCGAATACAAGCGCGTCATCGCTGCCGCCATCGACGCATCGATCCGGCCGATCGTTCAGACCTATATCAAACGGCTGGAAACGGCGCTGACCAGCGGGGGATTTCATGGCGAGTTGCTGTTGGCCAACTGCATCGGTGGCATGATGCCGTTGTCTGAAATGCTGCAAAAGCCGATCTACTCGGTGATGTCAGGTCCAACGCTTGCGCCGATGGCGGCACTGGCCCTTAGTGATGAGCCGGACATCATTGTCGGGGATATGGGGGGAACGACCTTTGACGTGTCCGCCTTGCGTGGCCACCAGTTGATCATAACGCCGGACAGCATGATCCATGACGATAGCCTTGGCATCCCCAAGGTCGATGTGCGTTCGGTGGGCGCGGGCGGAGGGTCCATCGCCAGCGTCGATATCGGTGGGTTATTGCATGTCGGACCTCAGAGCGCCGGAGCCCGGCCGGGCCCGGCCTGCTACGGCCAGGGCGGGTTAGCCCCGACTGTTACCGATGCAAACGTGGTCCTCGGGATTGTCGACCCCGACTATTTTCTGGGCGGCAAGATGAAGTTGGACACCGATGCCGCCATTGCGGCGGTGAGCCAGATTGCCAGCGCTCTTGGCATTGGCGTTCAGGAAGCGGCCTGGTCGATCTATACCACTGCCAACCACAACATGGTTTCAGCAATCGAGGAAATCACCGTCCGCGAAGGTCTGAACCCCCGCGAGAGTTTCTTTGTGTGCGGTGGTGGTGCGACGGCGATTCACATTGCGGAAATGGTCGATATCCTTGGGCTGACAAGCTACATGATCCCTCGTTTCATGGCGGGGCTGTCGGCCTTTGGCGGATTGATTTCGGACATCTGCCGCGAGGATAATGCGGTGTTTCTGACATCGGATGCCGCTTTCAATGCCAAGGGGGTCACCGCCACGCTTGGGTTTTTGACCCAGCGCGGAACGTCCTTCTTTGATGGCGCAGGTGTTGCCGGGGAAAACCGTTCGTTCGAGTTTTCCTTCCGCGGGCGCTATGAGTTCCAGTCGTTTGAGATCGAGGTTCCGTTCGACGCTCCGGGCGGGCAGGTGACCGCAGATATGCTTCCCGATCTGGTCGAGGCGTTTCACCAGATGCATGAGCGGATCTATTCGATCCGATCCGACAACGACACGGTGGAATTTGTAGCCTGGAAATCCCGCGCGGTGGGCAAGCGAGATGGGCAGGACCTGCTGAACAGTCAGCGCATTGCCCAACAATCGGGGCCGGTCGTGCCCAAGGGCGCGCGGCAGGTCTATCTGGGTCCTCAGGATGGGAAGCAGAACCTTGCTGTCTATGACCTGCGGGGCTTGGGTGAGAGTGCAACGGTTTCCGGGCCGTGCCTCGTCGAGAACGAGACCTTCACCGCTTACCTCAAATCTGATCATCACGGTGCGATCGACTCGCAGGGGAACCTGCAGGTTGTTGTCGGTTCTGACTTGGTAAAGGAGACGCAGGAATGACCCGAGAATACGATGCCTCGCCCGATGCCAAACGCCGGATTGACCCGTTCATGGTCGCGGTGCTCAAAAGCAGGTTCGAAGCGATTGTGCGCGAGATGAGCCTGGTCGTCATGCGGGCAAGCCGGTCGGCGGTGATCAAAAATGCCCGCGACTTTTCCTGTGCGATCCTCACCTTTGAACATGAGCTTGTCACGGTCGAGGATGCCCTGCCCATCCACGTGATGTCGATGGATATGGCGACGCGGCCACTGACCGATCATTTCGACGATATCGAAGACGGTGACATTTTCATCAACAATTGCCCCTATACCGGCGGAACGCATCATGCCGATCTGATCATGGCGATGCCGGTTTTTATCGAAGGCACCCCCCGGTTCTGGGCGGTCGCACTGTCCCATCATGCGGATACCGGCGCGCCCGCGCCGTCGACCTATTTGCCCTTTGCCAAGAACATTTTCGAAGAGGGGATGCATTTCCCCTGCGTCCGCCTAGTGCGGAAAGGCGAAGTGCGCGACGACATCCTGCGGATCGGGACAATGCGCAACAGGGTGCCGGATCTCTGGTTAGGTGATGTGCATGCCCAGTTGGGAGCGTGCCGTACCGGGGCACGGCGGATCGAAGAACTGTGCACACGCTATTCCGAGCAAACGGTTCTGGATTTTATCGCAGACTGGTTCGACTATGGGGCCCGGCGCGCGGCAGCGGCGATTTCGGCGCTGCCGAAAGGCACCTATTCCTACAGCATCAAACACGATCCGGTGCCCGGTGTTGCCGATGACGGTATACCGGTCAATGTGGCTGTCCACGTCGACCCTGAGGCGGGCGAAATCATAGTAGATGCGCGCGATAATATCGATTGCGTCGAGGGTGGGCTGAACCTTTCCGCGAATACCGCCACCGGGTCGTGCCGGATCGGTGTGTTCAACAATCTCGACGCCTCAATTCCTCATAACGAAGGCGCAAAATCCCGGGTGAAGGTGCGCCTGCGCAAGGGCTGCGTTGTCGGCGAGCCCAGCTATCCCGTTGGCACCTCGGTCGCGACGACCAACGTCAACGACAGGTTGATGATCGCAGGCAACGCCGTCTTCTCAGAGATGGGCGCCCCCTATGGCCAGGCGGAAAGCGGTTCGCACCTGCCTGCAGGGGTGGGGGTCATCTCGGGGGCTGATCCGTTCAAGGGCGGTAAAACCTACGTCAATCAGGTTTTTGTCGGGTATGCCGCTGGCGGGGCCAACCATGGTCATGATGGCTGGCTGACCTATTGCGGCGCTGCAAATGCCGGTCTGATCCAGCTCGACAGTGTCGAGGTGGACGAAAGCATGTATCCGATCCTCATCGAAGAGCGCGGCGTGTTGCAGGACAGCCAGGGCGCGGGCGAATTCGAAGGTGCGCCTGCAATGTATGGTCTGTTCCGTCCCATCGGGCATGACATGACCATCGCTTATGCGGCTGATGGCACAACCTTCCCACCGCGCGGCGTGCTGGGCGGCGGCGATGGCAAGGCAAGCCTGACACGGCGCATTGATGCAGACGGATCGACCGAGGACCTGCCCGCCTTTGCCGAAGAGATCATTCCCGACGGTTCCAAGCTGTATTTCACGGCGTGCGCGGGGGCCGGTTATGGCCCTCCGTCGCGGCGTGATCCGCAGCGGGTCGCGGACACGGTCAATCGCGGCTGGTTGTCACAAGCACGCGCAACACAGGACTACGGCGTGGCCTTCGAAGATGGTGCTGAGCCCGGTGTATTGCAGGTCGATGAGACCGCCACCGACGCCATGCGCAAATCCGCCTCAGAGAAGGCGCGCCCATGACCTTGCCGGATGATCCGCACACGCGCGAGGACACGCCCGAAACCAAAGGGATCGCCTATGACGGCGACGCATTTGTTCCACTGGAATCGGCCGTCATTTCGATGATCGATCGAGGTTTCGTCCGGTCTGATGCGACCTATGACGTTACGCATGTCTGGAAAGGTCGGTTTTTCCGGCTGGACGACTATGTAAACCGGTTTTTTTCGTCGATGCGCGGGTTGTGCATGGAGATCAGGGAAAGCCGGGATGAAGTCAAATCCGTCTTGCAGGAATGTGTCGCCCGAAGCGGGTTGCGCGATGCATATGTTCAGATGACCTGCACGCGCGGTGTGCCGCCCGTTGGCTCTCGAAATCCCAAAGATTGCGAAAATCGCTTCACTGCCTTCGCCCAGCCTTTTGTCTGGATCGCAACCCCCGAGCAGCAAGCCAAGGGGGTCCATATGATCGTGGCCTCAAATGAAAGGATATCATCCAAGGCCATCGATCTGAGGATAAAGAACTTCCATTGGCTGGACCTGACCACCGGCATTCTCGAGGCTTACGACAAGGGTGCCAGCATCGCCGTGCATCCCGGCCTCGATGGCAACCTGACCGAAGGCGCGGGGTTCAATGTGTTTGTTGTCAAAGGCAATCGCCTGGCGACGCCGGACGGAAATGTCTTCGAAGGCATGACGCGTCGGACGGTGCTGGAAACGGCGGACCGGCTGCAACTAAAACCCGAGATCCGGGCGGTCGATCCGAGGGAACTTCTGGACGCGGACGAGATTTTTGTGACCAGCACTGCCGGAGGCATAATGCCGGTGACAATAGTTGATGGCCACGATGTCGGTGCGGGAACAGTTGGTCCTGTAACGCATTCGGTTCATGATCTCTATTGGTCCTTGCATGAGGGTTCTCAGTACAGTTCGGCGGTTGCCTACAAATAAGCATCTGAACAGCACAACAGCAGACACCACCTGAACTTCCGCTTTGCGCGACTGATTCCCGCAGATGGGCCAAATTTCACCCACAAAGAACGTGAAAGATTTGCTTTTGCAAAATGTAATTTATAAGTTATTATTAAAATCGAACAAAAACAAAACACTTGGCGGCTCTGGCCGACCCAAAATGGGGAGAACAACCAATGACACATCTGAAAGTGCCCACTGTGATTGCTGCGGCGACCGTTGCGATGGCCTTGTCTGCCACGGCATCAGGCGCACGGGACTTGACCGTAATCAGCTGGGGCGGGGCGTATCAGGACGCGCAGCGCGACGCCTTTTTCCAGCCCTATCAGGAATTAACGGGGCAGACCCTGATTGATGAACCCTACAATGGTGAACTGGCGAAGATCAAAGCCATGGTCGAAGTGGGCGATGTGACCTGGGATGTCGTCCAGATGGAAGCGCCGGAATTGGAAAACGCCTGCGATGAGGGCTTGCTTGAACCCATCGACTGGAGCCGGATTGGCGGGCAGGACAGTGTCATACCCGATGCCGTGATGGGCGATTGCGGGGTGGGGACCATCGTTTGGTCTGTCATCATTGCTTATGATGAGGATCGGCTCGGGTCGGACGGACCGCAGAACTGGGCGGATTTCTGGAATGTGGAACAATGGCCCGGCAAACGTTCGCTGCGCAAAACGGCCAAGCTAACGCTTGAGGCGGCGCTGATGGCGGATGGCGTTCCCGCCGATGAGGTCTATCAGGTTCTGGCCACCGAAGAGGGCGTTGACCGGGCTTTCGCCAAGCTGGACGAAATCAAGGATCATATTCAGTGGTTTGAGTCCGGCGCGCAACCGCCGCAATGGCTGGCTTCGGGTGATGTGGTTGTGACGGCTGCGTATAATGGGCGCATTGCCTCGGCAGTGGAAGAGGGCAGGAATTTTGCCTCGGTTTGGGACGGGCAGCTTTATGCGCTTGACGGATGGGCAATTGTCAACGGCTCACCAAATGTCGATGCGGCATATGATTTTATCAAGCTGGCGACGGAACCGGAAAACCAGGCCAACCTGTCAAACAAGATCCCTTATGGGCCAACCCATGTCGATGCGATCCCGGCGACAGATGAAGCCGTCCAGAGTCAACTGCCGACCAACCCGGACAACCTGCAAAATGCATTACCGATCGACACGCTGTTTTGGATCGAAAACGTCGAGCAGTTGAACCAGCGGTTCAACAATTGGGCGTCGCAATAAACTTTTGGCGCGAAACACGGTAGAGTGACCACAGTTTCGCGCCGTTCGATCAAAAGAAGTCACATGCAAAGTTCGACGTACAGTACCGAACCGGAGCTACGTTCCGGGAACATCTCTGGTCTTCGTCGAGACTTTGCCGCTGCGGAGCGACGGCAAAAGACCGGTTCTCTTTTGCTGCTGTTGCCGTTGCTTCTGTTCACGATCGTGTTCTTTGCCACACCGATCACCGGCCTTTTGTTCAGGGCCGTTCACAGCCCCGAATATGCCAGCTTCTTCCCCAACTCCACCGAGCACCTGCAAAGCAGCGGGAGTTTCAACGAGCGGTTTTATGAAACGCTGTTTTTGGACATACGCAGCAGCGACGAGGCCAGAACCAGCGGTCGTGTCGCGCGACGGTTGAACCAGGATCAATCAGGGTTCATCACGATGGTGAAACGGGCTGTCAGAGCATCGAGATCGGCCCCCGAGGACATCACCAGCTACCAATCCTGGTTCCTTGACCTCGACGACCGATGGGGAGAACCCGACTATCAGAATGCCATCCGGCGCGCCGTCCCCAAATTCACTGATTTCTATCTGCTGGCGACGCTGGACATGAAGCGTGGCGAGACCGGAGGCTTCGAGAAAAGTCCTGAAAATCAGGCCATCTTTGTGAATGTCATCCTGCGCACGCTCTGGATCAGTTTCTCGGTCACGATGATCTGCGTCCTGCTGGGATACCCGGTGGCATGGACGATGGCGAATGCGAGTAAAAAGTGGCGCAACATCCTGTTGCTGGGCGTTCTGTTCTCTTTCTGGACATCGCTTTTGGTTCGGACGGCCGCTTGGGTGATTGTCCTTCAGAAGGAGGGGCCGGTGAACAACGCGCTTCAAACGCTGGGGTTGATCGACGCGCCGCTGCAACTGGTTTTCAACAGGTTCGGCGTCTATGTCGCGCTAACCCACATCCTGTTGCCCTTCCTGATCTTTCCGCTCTACAGCGTCATGGTCGGCATTCCAAAAGATCTGATGCGCGCTGCCAAAAGTCTGGGCGCGCGACCGGTACGCGCGTTCTTTTCGATCTATGTTCCGCAGACCTTTCCCGGTCTCAGCGCCGGCGCCATCTTGGTCTTTGTCCTGTCCATCGGCTATTACATCACGCCGGCCCTGGTTGGCGGTCCCAAGGATCAGATGTTGAGCTATTTCATCGCCTTCTATACAAACAACACGATCAACTGGGGACTTGCCGCTGCACTGGCCCTGAACCTGTTGGTGGTCACGTTGGTCCTCTACAGCCTCTATCAGTACATCATAAGAGACAAGCGCCTGCGCCTTGGAGGGGATGATGTTTGATCATTCGCTTTCGGGCCGCGAGAGGGTCTTTGTTGCCGCTGCCTGGGTGTTTTCCGGGCTTGTCATCGTTTTTCTTGTCCTTCCTATCGTCGCAATCATCCCCCTGTCGTTCACTTCGGATAGCCTGCTGAGCTATCCGATGCCGGATTGGAGCCTGCGCTGGTACCGCGAGCTCATGGACTCTCCGGCCTGGACCAGAGCCCTGAAGAACAGCCTGATCGTGGCGGTTGGGTCCACCTGTCTGGCAACCGTGCTGGGCACCTTGGCGGCGATCGGGCTCAATCGGCGCAGCTGCCCGTGGCCCATTTTGATCACCGCCTTTCTGACGACACCAATGATCGTTCCGGTGATCATAACGGCCATTTCGTCTTACTTCTTTTACAGCCGTCTGGGTCTGACAAACTCTTTTGCCGGCATGATCCTGGCACATACAATACTTGGTGCGCCCTTTGTTGTGATCACCGTCACCGCCACGCTGAAAGGGTTCGACCAGAACCAGATAAAGGCCGCCTCCAGCCTTGGCGCGCGCCCGATATACGCCTTTCGGACCGTGACGTTGCCGCAGATCCTGCCGGGCGTCGTTTCCGGCGCGGTGTTTGCCTTTGTGACCTCGTTTGACGAGGTGATCGTCGCCCTGTTTGTCGCGGGATCCCAGCAGATCACCCTTCCGCGTCAGATGTTCAGCGGCGTGCGCGACAATCTTGACCCCACGATTGCCGCGGTTGCCACATTGATGGTTCTGGTCACCTTTGGTGCCCTCGGGATTGCTGGTCTTGCCGTCGCGCGCAGGCGCAGGAAATTCAAACCATAGATCGGGAACAGCGGAAGATGGCGAAACCTCAAGACGCGTTTGTTCGCTTCGAGAACGTGCAGAAGTCTTACGACGGCAAAACGCTGGTGATCAAGGATCTCAACCTCGACATCTTCAAGGGTGAGTTTGTGTCGCTGCTGGGGCCTTCGGGGTCGGGCAAGACCACGGCGCTGATGCTTCTGGCGGGGTTTGAACCGCCGACAAAAGGCACCATCCACCTTGACGGGCGCCTTCTGAATTCCGTGCCGGCCTATCACAGGAATATCGGGTTGGTGTTTCAGAACTATGCGCTCTTCCCGCATCTGACGGTTCAGGAAAACATCGCTTACCCGTTGCGTGTTCGCGGGGCCCCGAAAACGGAGGTGATCGACCGGTCGCGGAAAATGCTCGACATGGTGCGCCTGAGCGGGTTTGGCGGCCGCTATCCCAACCAACTTTCGGGGGGCCAGCAGCAGCGTGTCGCCGTTGCCAGATCGCTGGTGTTCGACCCGGCGCTGGTTCTCATGGACGAACCTCTTGGCGCGCTCGACAAGAAGCTGCGCGAGGAGATGCAGCTTGAGATAAGGCACATTCACGAACAGATCGGGATCACGGTGGTGTTTGTCACCCATGATCAAGACGAAGCGCTGACAATGTCAGACAGAGTTGCGGTGTTCGATCAGGGGCGTATTCAACAGGTTGATTACCCGGCGGAACTATACGAGCGACCCGGAAACAAATTTGTTGCGTCGTTTGTCGGTGAGACAAACATGCTGTCCGGGACGTTTGAGGGGCAAGAGGGTGGCGTCGCCAAAGTGCGGCTGAACAATGGAGCCTTGATGGCTGCGTCGCGCATCGACGAGGTCGTCATCGGAGCCCGCGTCGCCGTGTCCGTGCGACCGGAACGCATTCGGTTGCATCAAACCGAAGGGGTTGGAAGGGTCGCCGCCCACCATGTTGAAACGATCTATTCAGGTGCGAATTCGAAACTGGTTTTGTCCATCGGTAATGGGGAGAGGGTAAAGACCATTGTCTCGGCAGTTGAGATGGCCGAACTGTCGGATCAGGCCTCTGCGATATATTTGTCAATTGATCCAGCAGACGCGCGAATGTTCTCGGCCCAGGCGTAGCCCAGCGGTTCAGTCCTATCACTTCAGAGCACGCGATTGGGACATCATGAATGCGGTGGTGAGGGCGCGACATCGGGTCCGGTCACATGACGGCGGAGGCTCCGAACGCAGCCTGATAGGCCTTGTTGGTCTTTGACCATTCGATCAGTTTTTGCCCCGCTTCGAGCGCCGCCTTGGCATTGGGGGCGTTGGAAATACCGCTCAGGTAGCGACGGAGTTCCGACCCTGCATCTGCAGTCATCGCACCGACCTCCATCACCAGGCTCACATTCGGGGGCGGTGTATAAGTGTAGCTGTTATGCGACTGCGCTTCGATCCGCTTGAGCAGGGCGGGAACGATCGTCGCTGTGTTATGCGCATATTCCCAAGTGGTCGAAAGCCCCTGAAGCATCGGGTTGTCGACGCCGCCAAACAGGGTCACGGGCGTGGTCTTGTAGATCACAAGCGGCAATCCCGCCGCATAAGCGGTGGTTACCTCAACGATGCTGCCGCCATCGGGCACCCGGCCATCCATATTAAAGACAAGGCTCGAACAGCGCCCGAGCAGCTGATAAATATCCTGCGCGTAGCCGACCTTCAGAATGATGTACAACATCTCCTGTCCCTGCTGCGACCAGACCTCGGGATCCTGCAACAGTCCCATCATCTTGGCGATCTCAACGCCGTCGCGCGGGGCGAGATAGGTGCCGAACCCCCCGGCCTCGAGCACGGCCGCGATATTGTATTGCTCCCAGAGATCGCCGACGCTGAACATCGGCCCCGAGCAGAAAACGATATGGTCTGTCATGAAGGGGTCCCCTTGTGAAAATTGCGTCCCTTGGACTGGTCTGAAATGAGGGCCGCAGCGCGGCGCAGATCGGCGGTCGCGGCACCGGGTTCGATCCGGCTGACCCAATGGGCGACAAGCTGCGTCACTTCGGCGTCGCGGCCCGTGTCCACGAGCAGTTCGGCCAGCGACAGTGCACAGCGCAATGCGAGTGAGACGGCACCGTAGTTGTCGGCCTCGTCGAGCGCCGCGCACAGTTGCGTTTCGGCCTCTTCACACCGGTCCAGCGCGGCCAGCGCCTGCGCCCTGACCCGCATCATTTCGGGGTTCCAGACCGGCTGGTTCAGCAGGCCGGCCATTTTCAACCCGGTATCGAGGATGACCAGCGCCGTATTCGCGTCGTCATTGGCCAGCCGTGTCCCGGCCATGATAGCAAAGCCAAGGCCCGAACCCGACTGGCTGCCGGTTTTGGCGAGCATGGCCAGCGCCGCATCGACCTCGCGGCAACGCTGTTGCGGCGGATCAACGGGTTGCCCCGCCCGCAACAACTGGCCCAGCCCGCCCCAGAGCGGAATGCCGAGCTGCGTGCAGGTCTCGTAGGTCTCGGTGGCCAGGGCATAGGCCCGCTGCGTTTCGCCCCGGAAATGCAGCACCATAATCAGGAAGGCCCGCGCGGCTGCGAGGCTGAGCGCAGAATTTAAACTTTCGGCCAGCGCCAGTCCTGCTTCGGCGCGGCGCAGCGCGGTATCGGGTGCGCCGCACCACCAATGGGCCATTGCGCCGACGCCATAGGCCAGAACCCCCTGATCGGTGCCGATCCCATAGGTGACTTTGGCGTAGTCTTCCGGGCGGTAGAGGCGGATCACCTCTTCGGCGTGCTCGACGGCAGCCGCGCCTTCACCCAGATTAAAGCGCAGAAAGGCCAGTGAGGTATGCGCGCGCAACCTGCCGATCCGGTCCGTCCCCGAGCGCGGCATGTCCAGAATGCGGTTGGCGAATTCTATGCCCTTGGCGCTGTCGCCCTTGTCCAGATGATGCGCCGCAAGCCCGTTGAGCACCGAAGAGGTTTCGTCGTGATCCCCAAGACGTTCGGCCAGTTCCAGTGCGCGGTCAAGGACCGGCTTGATTTCGGGCGAGGCAAAGCCCCGCACCCCCATGATGGCATTTTCCAGCAGAATCTGGACGGACAGTTCGATCTCGTCGCGCTGCCGTCCGCTTTCGGTTTCTTCCAACGCTGCCAAGGCGCGGCGATAGAGCACCGTAGCGTCCTCGACAGCAGCCTGTTTGACGGCGCGCAGCCCCGCATCACGGTACCAGATGGCCGCATCAATGAATTGCCGGGACGCTTGCAGGTGATGCGCGACCATGTCGGGCTGGACACTTGCGCCCCCGGCGGCGTCTTCCTGCAGGCAGGCGGCGGCGCGAGCGTGGAGTTCACTGCGTTCTGCCCGCAGCAGCGTGGCATAGACCGCCTCCTGCGTAAGTGCGTGTCGGAACATGTAGCCGTCATTGGTGCCGGGGCGCGGGCGCAGAATATCGGCCTGCAACAGATCGCCCACCGTATCCGCTATCTCGGCCTCGTTGCGGCGCGCCACCATGGACAGAACGGACATGTCGAGATCCTCGCCCAATACGGCGGCGACCTGCGCTGTCTTCTTCGAACCCGGCGACAGAACGTCCAGCCGCTCCATGATCAGGCTGTTCAGGGTTGGGGGGATGCCAACGTCCGGACGCTGCCTGGTCCGCTTTTCGCCGGCGAACCGGGATAGTTCCTCGACATAAAGCGGGTTACCGCCTGCGCGCGTCAGAATGTCCTCGAGCACCGGGTCCTGTAACTCGGCAGGGGCGGCGGTCTGCTGCGCCAGTTGCCGTGCCTCGTCGGGGGTCAACGCTGCCAACTCGATCACTTTGGTCTGTTTCGCGGGCAGCTCGGCACTGCCGTCCGGGCGCTGCGCCACCAGGCAGAACAAGGCGAGCGGCTGCGGCCAGTCCAACAGCAGCTCGAGCAATTCGAGACTGGTGGCGTCGCTCCAGTGCAAATCTTCGCAGATCAGTGCCACGGGCCGGTCTGCCGCGAGGCGGGCAATCCAGTGACCCAGTGCCAACAGAGTCTCGTGGCGCAGGGTTTCGGGGCTTTCGCCCTCCAGCGTGACCGTGGCAGCAGTATCGATCCCGAGCAGTCGCGCGATGATCACTACAGCCTCTTCGGGGGCGTCTTCCTGTTGCAGGACGCCTTGCCTGAGACGCGCAAGCGCCTCTTCCTCACCCATGCCCTGGGTGATGCCCAGGCTCTGCCGGATCAGCGCGATGAACGGGGCAAGCGGCGCACCCGTCGACAACGCCTCACACTGCACCTCGAGCCAGATATGAGGCGTATCGGCCAACTCGGCCCGGAAGGCGCGCAGCAGGCTGGTCTTGCCGATGCCCGGATCGCCCTTGACCGTGGCCGCGACCGGTCCTTTCGCGGTTGCCTGCTGCCAGAGATCCCGCAGCTGACCCAGAGGTGCCGCCCGGCCCAGAAGCGGCGCGGACCCGGCGAGGTCGCCGGACCGGATGCCGGGCGTGGCGGGACGCAGAATCCGGTGTAGCTGCAGAGGTCGGGCGACGCCTTTCAGGGCAATGGGTCCGAGATCCTGCGCGACGAATTTCTGCCTGAGCAGGGACATCACCGGCTCGCTGACAAGCACTGTGCCGGGGCGCGCCTGTGCCTCGATCCGGGCAGCGATATTGACCGCTTCGCCAAAGAGCACATCACGCCCACCCTGTTGGCTTTCGCCCACGACCACCTCACCAACATGCACCCCGATCCGGGCCAACAGGCGGTTGCCATCGCGGGCGGCCCCGGGCTGCTGCATTGCGTCCAGCATGTCGAGCGCAGCCCGAACTGCCCGTTCGGCATCGTTTTCGCGCGCCTGCGGATAGCCGAAATACAGCAGCAGGCCATCGCCCAGATATTGCGCAATCCGCCCGCCATAGTCAGAGAAGGTGCGCCGCCCGGCTTCCTGATAAGCGAGGATCAGCGCGGCGTAATCCTCGGTGTCGATCCGGCTGCTCAGGTCGGTCGATCCGGCCAGATCTATGAAGACGACCACAAGCTGTCGGCGCTCACCGACCACGTTGTGCCGGTCGGAGAGGTTGTTGCCGGAATGAACCATATCCCGCCCCCCTGAAATATCCCGAACTCGGGCGCATTACGTAAATTCATACTTAATTCTTTCAGCTTGACCGCATGAGCTCCCTTACGTCAAGTGAGAGTGGGGCGTCCGATGCCGGCCTTGTCCTGGGCAAGGCCGGCAAGGACCGTGCCACAGCAGGGAGGAAGATCATGAGCGATATCCGCTATATCTGTCTGTCCGATATGCATTTTGGCGCTGACAACAGCATCTTGACGCGCCTGACCTCGACCGATGGTGCGGTGGACTCGAACCATCCCAGCGATCTGCTGGTGCAACTGGTCGGCTGTCTGCGCCATCTGATCAATTCCAACCACGATGCCGCCTTGCCCACCCTGATCCTGAACGGAGATATTCT
Organism: Ruegeria spongiae; assembly: GCF_023502395.1. GTDB lineage: Bacteria > Pseudomonadota > Alphaproteobacteria > Rhodobacterales > Rhodobacteraceae > Ruegeria_C > Ruegeria_C spongiae. The sequence continues at coordinate 44,468 of NZ_JAMFMB010000013.1, forward strand.
GGACCTGGCCTTCAGCACCAAGACGGTCTCGGCGATGGCTTTCCAGCAATTTCTGGAGCTTGCGATGCCTGAGGACCCCGACGGGCGGCTGTTCTCGACGCGGATGATCTATCTGCCGGGCAATCATGATCACAACCTGTGGCAGACCTGCCGCGAACGCCGCTTTGCCGACCAGCTCGCAACCTCGGACTGGCGGGATCGCGCACCACCGGTGCCCCATACCACTCCGCTTCTGAATCCCGATCCGCTGCCCAACTTTCTACTCGAAGCGATCGGACGGCGACTGCCCTGGCTGTCCGATTTCTCGGTCGAGACGGTTTATCCCAACCTCGCCTTTGCTACCGACGACAAACTGGTGATCTATACCCATGGGCATTTCATCGAGGATGTCTATCTGCTGGCCAGCAGCTTTGCCGACAGTCTGTTCCCGGACACCAAGCCCCCCGTTACGATGGAACAATGGGAGGCGCAGAATTTCGCCTGGATCGACTTCGTCTGGTCGGTGGTGGGGCGGTCGGGCCGCATCGGCCCCGATGAAGAGGTGGTCTACAACCTCGGCAACAGCCCTGCGGAACTTGGGGCGCTGGCCGGGGCGGCGGTGCGTCGCCTGCTTGAAGCCAAGGCCGGGCCGGTTGGCAAATCGCTGGGTGTCGGGGCTGGAGAGCTGGTGAGTGATGTGGTGGGCAAGGCCTTTGAGCGGGGCGCGCCGCAACATCTGCTCAACGACGGAGGCGCCGGCCTGCGCCGGTTTATGCAAGTCCCGGTGCAGGGACAGATTCGGGCAGGTTATAGCGACAGGCCGGTACCAAACGACATTGCAGTCGTCTTTGGCCATACCCACAAGCCTTTCGAGAAGGTGATGGAGATCAGCGACTTTCCAACGCCACGCTTTACTGCGGTTAACAGCGGAGGCTGGGTGGTGGACAGCCCTGCGCCGCAGCCGCTGATCGGCGGGGCGGCGGTTCTGATGGATGCGGATTTGAACCTCGCGTCGCTGCGTATGTATAACGAGGCCGATGCGCCGGGCGATTATCGCGTGGCCCTGCACAAAGCGGGCCCGGCAGAGGCCGATAACCCTCTCTTCGACCGGTTGTCGCCGCTCGTGACCGCCGATCAATGGCCCTGGGCGCAGTTCTCGGAAGTGGCGTGTTTGGCGGTAAAAACCCATAATGATCGGCTGAAGGCGTTTCTGGCACAGCACGCCCCGCCCGGCTCCGGCAGCAAGGCCGCGTCCACCGTCGCGGCTGAGCGCTGAATACTACTCAAGGGTTTTGCCAAGTTGTTGTCTTTTTGTGGTGGAACGTGTGTTGGTGGGAGATCAGGTTGAAAGGGTCGGGCGAAGAAAGAATTCTCTGCGCCTGCCGGTGTGACTTTAACCGACCAGATATCTTTTTACGTGCGATCGATATCTGATCTTCGGCTCCTATTGGCGATCAGGGTAGGGGCGATGGTCCATCTCAGCCATCATCTTTTCCCGGAACACTTCGGCTGGCGTCTTCTATAGTTGGCAAAAGCGCGGGCATGGTGAATTCAACAGATATGCTGCTTTGCTTACTCTGAGGGCGCGGTCGGATTCCATAGGCGGCGGTCAGTGAATTGCTCATAGCCTTTGCCTTCCGGATAGCTGACCAGTTCCAGTTGCATGCCCCATGGCGCAAGGAAGTAGACCCAGCTCTGTCCAGCAGAGGGTCCCGTATTGCGCGACACCGGGTCGCCCAGGATCTCGACCCCATGCGACCGCAGCCAAGCTACCGCATCGTCGAAATCGTCGGTATAAAACGCCAGGTGATGCCCGCCGATATCGCTGTTCTTCAGCAGATCGGCGCGTTGATCAGGGGCGTCATATTCGAACACTTCAAAATTCGACCCATGGCCGCAGCGGAAGAACCGAAGCTTCTTCATCTCTGTTTGGTGATGAACATTCAGCTGGCGCGCCATCCAGTCACCTTCGACCTGGAACGGACCGATATCGTAGAATTGCTCGCACCCCAGAACATCAACAAAGAAGCGTGTCGCTTCCTCCAGATCGGGCACGGTAAAGCCGATATGCTCGACCCCCCGCAGCCCGGGCATTCCTTTTTTTTCCACATTGATCTCCTCACATCACAATCAGGTCGCCCCGGCCGGTATCGATCATCATCTGACGCAGTTGCGCCTCAATCTCGGGTGCCATGGCAAAGGCCGCGCGTTCCAGCACTTTCGACACCGACGGCGAACTTTCCCCGCCATGCACACGCTGCACCGGCTGGTCGAGATAATCAAAATAGCGGCGCTGGATCTCGTCCGTCAGCATCGCACCATAAGAGACCGTCAGAGGGCCTTGTTCGACCACCACAACATTGTTGGTTTTCTTGATGCTGTCGCCGATTGTCTCCCAGTCCAGGCCCGCCCGGTCGAGCGAGCGCAGGTCGATGATTTCGGCGTCCAGCCCCAGTGACGCCGCCGCCTGGCACGATTGCGTGACCATGGCCGAATAGGTCAGGATGGTCAGCGCGATACCCTCCTTCACGACTTTCGCCTTACCCAAAGGAATAAAGTAGTCGTAATCCGTTTCCGGGCCCTGCATCTTGCGCGTGTAGAGATCGACATGTTCGATCACCAGAACCGGATCCTCGCACGTCAACGCCGCATTCATCAGCCCGACATAGTCAAACGCGGTCGAAGGCGCGACAATGCGCCAGCCGGGCCATTGCGCAAACAGCCCCGCCGGGTCCATCGAATGCTGCGACCCATAGCCAGCGCCGATAGCGATCTTGGTGCGAAACACCAGGGGCATTGCCGCATCGCCACCAAACATGAGCCGGGCCTTGCCAATCTGGTTGAACAGCTGATCCGCAGCTACCAGAGAAAAGTCGGGATACATCAGCTCCACCACCGGGCGATAGGTGCCAGACATGGCAACGCCCCCCGCCAATCCACTGAACCCGGCCTCTGCGATAGGCGTGGGAATGATCCGGTCGGGGTATTTCTCGGCCAGACCCTTGGTGACCCCATTGGTGCCGCCTTTCAGACGGTGAATGTCTTCTCCCATGCAGAAAATACGCGCATCATCCGCCATGCGCCGGTTCATCACCTCTGCTGCTGCCTCGACGTATCTCATCTCGGTCTGGGCGCCAGAGAAGGTCTCCTGCTCTTCGAACCGCTTGCCGTTGAGTTCGGACAATTGCCCGCGCAGGCCCGCATCGCGCTGCGCCGGGTCAGGCCAGTGGCTGTCGATTATGGTCCGCTTGTTGCCATCATCTATGGTCAAAGCGGATGCCGCCTGCTGCATGGCTACACGCGCTCTGGCCGCCAGTGCCGCGTCGCCATCGTCATCCAGCCAGCCCTGCTGTTTCAGGCCGTCCAGCATCACGATCAGCGGATCGCGTTCGCGCCATTTTATCTCGTCTTCCTTATTGCGGTAGCCGAAGGCGCTGGCGGACATGCCACCGCCGTGATGGAAGAACCGGTAAAGCACGGCTTCGATCACCGCTGGCCCCTTGCCCGAGCGCATGATTTCGAGCGCCCGCTCGGTTGTGGCCCGCACCGCGACCGGGTCCATTCCGTCCACCCGGAACGACGGGATGCCAAACGCCAACCCGCGCGAGGACACCCGGGTTTCGCGGGTCTCTTCCTCGACACTTGTCGACACCGCGAAGCCGTTGTTTTCTATGAAAAAGCACACCGGCAGGTCCCAGAGGGCCGCCAGATTCATCGCTTCGGGCACAGACCCGATATGGGCGGCCCCTTCACCGAAGTAGGAAAACACCGCCTCATCGGTTCCCGAGCGTTTCTTGGACCACGCCGCCCCGGTTGCAAAGGGCACACCGCCACCAACGATGGCGTTGGTGCCAAGCGCCCCGGCTTCGGCCCATCGCAGATGCATCGACCCGCCACGGCCTTTGCAATAGCCCTGCGCGAGCCCCATGATCTCTGCCAGTGATTTCTGTAGCAATGTCAGGATGTCACCGGACAATTGGGTTGTAAGGGGGTCGGCGTGGCTGTGATCCAGATATGTCAGGGCTTTGGCAATGAACTGATGGTGACCACGATGCGAGCCGGTGACCTGATCCCCCGGCTTCAGGGGGGCGATCGACCCGATGGCGCCGCCCTCTTGGCCGATCGAGCTGTGCGCAGGCCCGTGGATCAGGCCCTGTCCATCCATCTCCAGCACCATTTCCTCAAAGGCGCGGACCAGATGCAGATGGTTGTGCATCTTCACTGCTTCATCTCTTCCGAGCTTTGCCCAATCGGCCTCGGTGACAAAGATGTCCTGCCATTCGGCCATGGGCTCAAGTTTCTGCGTTCTTGGCATTTTCAGTTTTCCGGATCAGAAGAATAATTGACCGCTGTGGCGAAGTCCGGTGCCTCGTGCAGAGACCAGTAGAGATCCCTCACTGCGCGGGTCAGCTGCCCGGGCGAACCCGAGCCTACATCTTGCCCGTCGATCTGCGTCACGGGTATGATGCCACCCGCTGTGCTGGTCACGAACACTTCGTCAGCGGCGGACAACTCCTGGGGATCAATCGGGCGCACTTCCGTTTTCAACTGCAATCGGCCCACCGCTTCAAGCACGGTCCGGCGGGTCATGCCCTCAAAGACATTGGTGTCGGGTGTCGCCAGCGTGTTGCCCTTTGCCACGAACAGGTTGAAACCGGCCCCTTCCGTGAGCTTCCCGTCGGGTCCCGGATGCACCGCAATTGACGCCCCGCGTTCATAGGCCTCAAAAATGCCGGTGGTGAGGTCCAGCCAGTGAAAGTTCTTGATCCGGAGGTCGATGGCTTTGGACGAAATCCGTTCGTTTGACGCCACGATCATGTGAACACCGGTTTCCTGTTGCTCAGGCGTCGCGATCCAGACAAAGGGCTGCGCAAATGAGGTGAACAGGTTCTTGCACTCCCTGGGATTGCGCGAGCCCTTTGGCGGAACGCCGCGGGTGCAGGTCATCTGGACATAGGCATTGCGCAGCCCGCTCCGGACGACGCATTGGTGCAAGACATCCTTGACCTGCTCCGGGCTCTCGTCGATGCCCATCCCGAGTGCCCCCATCGACACGAAGAAGCGGGTGACATAGTCGTCGAGGCGAAAGAAGCTGCCATTCCAGACATGGACAACGTCATAGGTCGCGTCGGATCGGACAAATCCCCGGTCCAGCATCGAAACGGTCGCGCGGTTCAGGGCCACAAACTCCCGACCGTCATAAGCGACACCCGTAGCTTCGGGGCTTTCAGGCGCAGACAATCGTGCTGCCGGCAACATCATCACAGAACCCCTTCAATAATGGAAGATATTCGCAAAGCGATGCCTCGCCTGACGCTAACAATGATGCCCTGCTTCATGCGCGAACCTTTCTTCACCTACCGAATCGACTCTCTGGCGGAGATCCACATATCAACTCATATATTACATCTTATAAAATACCTATGAGCAAAACAAAAGACATCCCGCGCAGTCCCGCTGAAGCCCTTGCTTACAGGTTCAATGTGTGGATTCCTGAGCATCCAGCAACCGCAGAAGCTCGTCCCCACCGCGCATGAGGTCGGAAACTATGGCTTTTTCGGCATTCTTCCCATTTCGATCGGCGATGGCGTCAATGACGTTGTCATGCGCGTCATCCCCCCGATACGACTGGATCGCGTCCTGGAAATAGCGACCAAGCATTGGCCCCATCATGACCCACAGCCGTTCGATATGTGAAACGAGAACGTCCTCACGCGACGCACGGTAGACCATGAAATGAAATTCAATGTTCTTCTGACGCGCCAAAAGACGGTCTTCCGGGAGATGCAGAGACCGATAGGCTTCCTGTATTTCCTTGATCCTTTGCAACTCATCCACTGTGGCCCTTTCCGCTGCCAGCTTCGCGGCCAACCCTTCGAGTGGCATCCGGACCAGCCTTACGGAGAGGTATCTTTCCTTGGTAAACGCGGGCACTTGCGCAAATCGACCGGACCGGTATTCCAACGCGCCCTCACTTACGAGGCGGAGACAGGCTTCGCGGACGGGGGTGATCGACGTTCCGATCTGGTCCGCTATTTCCTGAAGGATCAGCCTTTGCTCGGGTTCGAAGGAACCCGCAGCCAGCCCGTCACGAATAACCCGATATGTTCGCAGGGAAAGACTGCCCTTGGAAACCCTACCGAACGGCGCAGCAGCATCTTGCTCTGGAACGCCAAATACTGAAGATTGATCCAAATTGGTTTTTTGCATTGAATGTCCGAACTGCTTGTCGTGATTGGGGCCGATGCCCGACATAAACGAGAGCAATTTTCAGCACGCGTTCAGAATGGCAAAGGCAATCTACCCAATTGGAGTATAATTCATAATTTGTAAATTACCATACTGACCTGTTCGGCTTTTACAGTAACAATCGTAAAGCGCGTGCCATCATCTCGTTTTGTTCGCGGCTCAGCGTGTCCCGTTGACAGGCCAGCACCCCGCTTCGTACCCCGAAGGACAGGGCGTTTGCCGTTGGGTTGTCCGACGTCGCAACCGCAATACCATCCTCCATCGACAACTTTAGCTGTTCCTGTATTGAGATTCAGTTGCTCAAGCGCGACTTTGTCGGACCGGCAAGGACAATGTCTTGAGCCGAAGTTTTGCGAGTTTTTGGCGCGACCGTAACATCGCTTTGCGGGGACGGCGGGCAGTGCAAGACTTAAAATTGTGGAAGTCGAAGTTTGCCCAACCGTCCCGTTGGGTTTTGCAATTCTTACCGTACCGAATGCCAAAGCTCGTCGAGAATGCGGAACGACAGATCTGGGTGTTCGAGATGGGGCATATGTCCGCATCGGTCCAACGCGTGCAGCGCCGCATGGCCCGGGAGCGCTATGGTCGATGAAAAGGGCAGCACCTCATCCTGCCGGCCAAAGACAACGCGTATAGGGTGCCTGACATCCGCAAGATCCTGACGGATCGAGAAGCATTGAGTACCATCCGCAAAGAACGTCTCACCGATCGCTTGCATCGACTGCGTAAGCGCCTGATTCTGGCGCTGTTCTTCGGTAACCCGCACGAAAGTCTCCGAGATCTTCGATGCATCATGAACCAGGGTTTCAAGCCAGGGCCGGAGGCTTGATGCGCTGCGCGCCTGCAGAATGCCTTGCGTGAAACTGGAATTGACCGTGGGTGTCAGGCCTGCAGGGGCAAAAAGGCACAAACCGCGAACACCAACTTGTCTGCGTGCGGCCATCCGGGCCGCCACTGCCGCGCCAAAGGAGTGCCCGGCCAGAACACAATCATCGACGCCATTGGCATAGAGCGTTTCTTCAACCATTGCGGCAATTGCATCCAGCGTGGGTGGGGACACGAGGGGCGATTTTCCGTGGCCGGGTAAATCCAGGGCGAGAACGGGCCAGCGTTGCCGGGTACCGGCCAGGAAACCGCGCCAATTTCCCAGATCCCCAGAGAAGCCGTGCAGAAGGACAACGGGACAGCCGTCGCCACGGTGCAGCCATCTTGCGTGCAACTCAGCCGCAGGGGTGGTGGGTTTCGCCTGCTCCACGATGCTCTGGGCCGGGGGGCTTGGCCTGATCGCTGGTGCCGTTTGTTTGGCAATCATTGACAACACATCAACCTTTTGCACCCGACCGCGTGGCCCGGTCCCCTGAACGCCGTCCAGGACCAGCCCCTCGATCGAGGCAAGCCTGCGGGCCAGCGGAGTTGGGTTCGGCCCACGGCGTGGCCGGGACAGTGCAGGCTTTTCAACGACGGGTTTTGGGGGCGCGGGTTCCTGAGCGGCGGTACCCGTGGACACGGCCATCTCGGGAGTTTTTGCCGACGCGGATACGTCGTCTTCGGCGAAGATCGCGGCGACCTTGTCACCCACTTCGACCTCTACGCCCTCGGGAACGAGTTCTCGAATAATGCCATTTGCGCTTGCCTCTATTTCGATCACGGCTTTGTCATTCTCGACTTCGAATATGATCTGCCCCTCGGACACCTCTTCGCCATCTGCAACCAGCCATCGTGAAATGCTGCCACTGGACACCTCCATGCTGGCCTTGGGATACGCTACATTTGTTGGCATCGTCGTTCCTTACATCTTGATCATTCTATAGCTGTCGGGAAGGCGGTTCGGAGCGTCAGCCGATCAGTCGTCTGACGCTCCGTTCAGACGCTTCCTGAGGTCGTGGACCAAATCGACCAGATCAGGGCCAATCTCGGAAAGGCATTTTTCCTGCGGGACGATGTCGACGATTCCACCGCAGGTCAGCGCAACCAACGGCGATCCGTCTGTCGGGCGAAAGGCGACGCCAACCGCGTTGATATAGCTGTACCACTGCCCAAAAGAACTGACGAAACCATGGGACTTCACGCTGTCAACGCCCTGTAAGACAGCCTCCCGGATCGCGGCCTCCTGATCGGGGTCGGCGGATATCATCTGTTCTAGAACCTGCCCCCTTTGTTCCGGTTCCAGATCGGCCAGATAGGCCAAGCCCATGGAGGTCCGCCAGATCGGCAGCCGGGAGCCGACATATAGCTGCAGAGAGACCGGATTCATCGACCTGCTATTCGCAAGGTAGACCATGTCCGATCCATCCCGGGTCCCAAGTGCAACAGCGGCTCCGGTTTTATCTGCCATCTCCTGCATCAATGGAACCGCCATACGAACAACTGCACTGGACGACAAGGCGGAGTAGCCCAGGGAAACCGTCGCAGGTCCGATGGAATACCGACCAAGGGTTTCGTCGTAGTGGAGGTAGCCCAGAATAACCAACGTCTGTGTGAGCCTTGAGACAGTGGCCTTGGGTAGGCCGGTCCGGTCCAGCAGATCCTGATTCCCAAGAGTCTGATCGTCTGCGGTGAATACACGCAATATCTCCAGCCCGCGCTGCAACGATGTGGCGGTTTTTATCGGCTGATCGTCCCGAATATGGTCAACGGGGTTCGTTCTCTTGCGCATTCTTTGCTCTCCTATTCCAGCGTCACGAGGTCTGTCGGAGCCGGCGTCAGGCATGTGAGTCTCAAAACTGGAATTAAATTTCAATAATGTTGACTTCGGGTTGGGTGTTTGTCAATAATCATCGCACCGTTTCATCCGGTCAAACTTCGATCTTTGGTTCCATGCACCCTTGCGAAGGGGCCAAGCTAGAAAAAGGGCAGCCCTTGACGCGCTTTATTCTCAAACGGTTATTTGCCATGCCTTTTCTTGTACTTGGCATCGTGACGTTGGCGTTTTTGCTCACCACGGTAACAAAGGGCGACCCGCTCACCGCCATTTTGTCGGATCGGCAGCTTAACGACCCCGAAGCTGTCAAGGCGGCAATGGCGCGATGGGGCTTGGACCGGAGCTTGCCAGAGCGCTACTTCATCTATGTTCGCAATCTGCTGAGCGGCGATCTGGGCACATCATTTGTGACGCGGCGACCTGTTCTAACGGATGTTCTCTTCAGGTTGCCGGCCACGCTTGAGCTGGTTGGTGCGGCAATGGTCATTGGCTCAACAATCGGAATTTCGCTTGGCGTGCTGGCCGCCTATTTCAAGAATTCCTGGATCGACCACCTCGCGCGGCTGTTTGCGTTGGTCGGATCATCGGTTCCGGTTTTCTGGATGGGGCTTGCGCTGCTCTATGTGCTCTCGGTGAAACTGGGGGTTGTTCCCGGTCCCGGGCGTCTTGATCCCCGAGCCAGCCTGCCGCCAACCGTCACCGGCTTCATGACAATCGATACGTTGCTTGCAGGTGAGTTCAAGCTGTTTGCAAACGCATTGTGGCATCTACTTTTGCCCGCGTTTGTGCTTGGCTGGGCGGTTTCCGGGACGATCTCAAGGCTGGTGCGGGCCAATATGCTGGAAGTGCTGGGGCGCGAGTTCATCCTGACGGCGCGCGCCAAGGGGGCAGGCGAGCTGCGCGTGGTCATCCGGCATGCGCTTCGCAACACGCTGGTGCCGACCCTGACGGTGATCAGCTATTCCTTTGCCTACCTGCTGACGGGCGCCGTTCTGACCGAGACCATCTTTTCCTGGCCGGGTCTGGGATCTTATGCTGTGGGCGCCGCCCGCGCATTGGATTTTCCTGCCATCATCGGGGTGACGTTGGTGGGGGGTATCATATTCCTTCTGACCAATCTGATCACCGATATTGCGTATGTCATCGCCAACCCGCGCGTTCGTCTGGGGTAACCACATGACCGATCAATCCCTTCCTCTCGCTCGCCGCTTGCTCGTGCCGTATTGGCTGACTTTGCCGATGGCCATCGGTCTGGCCATCGTCCTGTTTTGGTTGCTGATGGTGGTGCTCGCACCCGTTGTGGCCCCCTATGACCCGCTGGAACTGGTGGGGCGTCGGCTGCAACCTCCCAGTTGGCAGCATTGGCTGGGAACAGATGCGCTGGGGCGCGATGTTCTGAGCCGGACACTTTTTGGAGCGCTGCATTCCATTCCAATCGCGGTGATCGTGGTGGTCCTGGCGGTGTCCTTCGGGGCTCTGTTGGGCGCTTTGTCTGGCTACATCGGAGGCCTCTTTGGGTCCGCCATCATGCGGCTGGTGGATGTCACCCTGTCGTTTCCGCCGATGCTGCTGGCCATGGCTGTGGCGGCGTCGTTGGGGCCGGGGCTGGAAAATGCCGCGATTGCGATGGTCATCGTCTGGTGGCCCGTCTATGCCCGGCTGATGCGCGCGCAGGTGCTGGAAGTGCGCGAACGCGAACATGTCGAGGCCGCCATCGCCGCTGGTGCAAGCCGCCCGCGCATCCTGTTCAAACACATTCTGCCACTCTGCTGGACCCCCATATTGATCAGCGCCACCATGGATCTGGGTCAGGTCATCCTGCTGGCGGCCTCGCTGTCTTTCATCGGGCTGGGGGCAACGCCACCAACCCCGGAGTGGGGATCGATGATCTCGGACGGGGCGCAGCAATTTTATTCGTGGTGGGTCGCGTTTGGCCCCGGCGTTGCCATCCTGACAGTCGTCCTTGGGTTCAACTTCATTGGTGACGGTCTGCATGATTATCTTGATCCACGGTCGGAATAAGTGAGTTAGAACATGAATACTCCGCTCTTTTCCGTACGTGACCTTCGCGTTGGCTTCTTAAGCCGGAGCCTCCCTTTGGAGGCTGTGCGTGGCATTGATCTGCATGTCGATCACGGCGAAGTTCTGGGTATCGTCGGAGAATCCGGGTCGGGCAAATCCGTTGGCATGCTTGGCTCTGTCAGCCTTTTGCCGCCTTCGGCCTATGTCACGGGTTCGGCCCGGTTTCAGGGGCAGGAACTGGTGGGTCTGGACCGCCGTTCGCTTCAGAAGTTGCGCGGATCGCGCATTGCCATGATCTTTCAGGACCCGCTGTCATCTCTCAATCCGGTAACGAAAGTGGGCACCCAGATTGTCGAGGCGATCCGGCTGCACGATCGCAAAATCTCCAAACGCGACGCGATGGAGAGAGCGATCGAACTGCTGGAACTGGTCGCTATACCCGAACCTAATCGCCGGGTGCATCAGTATCCACATGAATTTTCCGGAGGGATGCGGCAGCGCGTCATGATTGCGATGGCGGTGGCGAACGATCCCGACCTGCTCATTGCGGATGAACCGACAACCGCGCTGGATGTGACGGTGCAGGCCCAGATCATGGAGGTCCTCGCCACTCTGCAAAAACGGCTGAATCTGGGATTGATCCTGATCACCCATGATCTTGGCGTGCTGGCCGGTCATGCGGACCGCGTCGCGGTTGTCTATGCCGGTCAGGTCGTGGAGCAGGCCTCGATCGACGACCTCTTTGCCAATCCCAAACACCCCTACACACGTGGGTTGATCGCCTCGATCCCGAACATTTCGGAAGAAAAAGAGCGGCTCTTTTCGATTGAAGGCGCCCCACCGCCGCTTGGGCGGTTGCCGTCCGGCTGCGCCTTCAACCCGCGTTGCACGATGGCGCAGGACGTCTGCCGCAATCTTGACCCGCAAACCACCACAGACGGCGCGCATAGTGTGGCGTGCCACTTTGCCGACGACAAAGAGGGAGCCTGCGCATGAGCACCCCGGATATAGTCCTGTCCGTCCGCAATCTGAGCAAGTCATTCCCGGTCAAGGGCGGCCTTCTGATCGAGCATGAGATCGGGCAGATCAAGGCGGTGGCAGGTGTGTCCTTTGATGTCCGGCGCGGGGAAACCCTTGGGCTTGTTGGTGAATCGGGCTGCGGCAAGTCCACCCTCGGCCGCTGCATCTTGCGTTTGATCGACGCCACGGGCGGTCAGACACTTTTCAATGGTACGGACATAAACCAGATCAGCGCGACCGAGATGCGGGCCATGCGGCGCAAGGTGCAATTGGTCTTTCAGGACCCCTATGCCTCGCTGCATCCCCGGATGAGCATCGCTCAGAACATTGCCGAGCCGTTGCGGATCAGCGATTTGTCGAAATCCGAGCGCAAGGCGCGTGTCGCCGAAATGATCGACCTTGTTCAGCTGACGCGCGAACACGGCGACCGGTATCCCCACGAATTGTCCGGAGGCCAGCGCCAACGGGTGGTGATTGCCCGCGCACTGGCGCTGCGGCCCGAGTTGCTGGTGCTGGATGAGCCCGTCTCGGCACTGGATGTGTCGGTTCAGGCGGGCGTGCTCAATCTGCTCAAGGACCTCCAGCGAGAGATCGGGACGGCTTATGTTTTCATCGCGCATGATCTGTCCGTGGTGCAACACATCAGCGATCGCGTGGCCGTGATGTACCTGGGGAAAATCGTTGAGATAGCGGACAAAAAGAAGCTCTACAGCGCCCCGGCGCACCCCTATACCCAGGCGCTGATGTCCGCGGTTCCGCTGGCCGACCCCAAACTGGAACGCGCGCGCAAGCATATCGTGCTGACCGGAGATGTGCCTAGCCCATTGAACCCGCCCTCTGGATGCCCGTTCCGAACCCGCTGCCCGAAGGCACGCGAGATTTGCGCCTCGGACCCACCCAGGCTGGATGAAACCCAAAAGGGCCATTCCGTCGCCTGTCACTTCCCGTCTGAAATGGAAACCGGATTACTGGCCGTCTGACCAAGCGGCGTTGGAGCAAATCATGTGCAATAAAGACCTGCCACTGGACGGCATCAAAGTTCTGGATCTGACCCGGGTACTGGCAGGACCATGGGCCACCATGAGCCTCGCCGATCTTGGCGCGCATGTCTGGAAGATAGAGAATGTCAAAGGCGGGGACGACACCAGAGCCTGGTCGGTGCCCAACTACAAAGGCGTATCGACCTACTACCTGTGCGCCAATCGCGGCAAGCACAGTCTGGCCGTCGATCTGAAAGACCCCGATGGATTGCGGATCGTTCTTGACCTTGCGCGGCAAGCGGATGTGGTGGTCGAGAACTTTCGCGCTGGCACCGCGGGTCGGCTTGGCTTGGGATACGAGGATATTCGCAAGATAAATCCAGACGTTGTTTACTGCGCAATCTCGGGATACGGGCAAGTTGGGTCGCAAAGTCAGCGTCCAGGATATGATTTTGTGATGCAGGCCGAATCCGGAATGATGTCGATTACCGGTGAAAAGGACGGCCCCCCCACACGCCTGGGCGTTGCCTTTACCGATGTTGTCGCTGGCATGATTGCCACACAATCCATTCTGGCGGCGCTGTATCAACGCAAAAGCACCGGGGATGGTCAGTTCATTGACCTGTCCCTTCTCGAGTCGTCTTTGAACATGCTGATCAATGTCGGCACCGGGCATCTCAATGCCGGGGTCGAGCCGGTCCGCTTCGGCAATGCCCATCCGACCGTTGTTCCATACCAGATATTTGATACCTCTGATGGTATCTTCGCTTTGGCCGTTGGCAACGATCGCATGTTTGTCAGATTCTGCAGGGATGTGATTGATCGCCCGGACCTGACAGACGATCCCCGTTTCAAGACATCCCATGATCGCGCCGTAAACCGCGAACATCTGCTGGAAATCCTGACAGGCATCCTGAAACACAATACGTGTAAGCATTGGGTGGATCTGTGTATCGCGCATAGTGTTCCTGCCGGTCACGTGAAGAACGTGGCAGAGGCGCTCAACAGCCCCGGCGTTCGGGAGAGGGGCACGATCCAGGAACTCGAGCATCCCACTTTGGGCCCGGTCCGCCTGATCGGCCCGGCCCATGGGATCAAGGCGCAGGAGGGATACCGCCCCAAGCCGCCACCGCTCTTGGGTGAGGATACCAAATCCGTTCTTCAGGATGTGTTGAACATGACGCCCACCCAGATCGACGATCTGATTGCGAGGGGTGTGGTGAAGTGCCCAAAAGACCCAGAGGTCGCCTAGACCGAAAAGTCTCAACCATGAAACCAGCTTGTTTTGACGATGGGGGCCACACTTCCTGTGGTTGGCCAAATGATCCGTTTGTTTTGCAAGGGGTGTGAATGGTGCCCGCAAGAGGCCGCAAGAGAGAGCCCAGCGAAGTGTCGCAGAACCGGTTTTGCAATCGGTTCGGCACAAGAAGTTTCGAAAGGAGAGATCCGATGCCTGAATATCCCTCAACGCAGCTTTTCCTGAATGGCAGGTGGCAGCCTGCCCGTGACGGCCGGGTCATTGATGTGCTGAACCCGGCCACGCAGCAAAAGATTGGTACCGTGTCACATGCCGGTATTGCGGATCTGGACGAGGCGCTGGCCGCAGCGGATAACGGTTTTCGCATTTGGCGGGATATTTCCCCCTACGAGCGCGCCGCAGTTCTGCGAAAGGCTGCTGGGTTGCTGCGCGACCGGGTCGACAGCATTGCCCGCATCATGACGCTGGAACAGGGCAAGCCACTCGCGCAATCGCGACTGGAAACTTTGGCGGCAGCCGACATCATCGACTGGTTTGCGGGCGAAGGCCAGCGCGCCTATGGGCAGATCATTCCGGCGCGCAATCCAAATACAACGCAAATGACGCTCAAGCTCCCGGTCGGGCCGGTCGCTGCTTTCACGCCATGGAACTTTCCGATAAATCAGGCCGTTCGGAAATTGTCTGCGGGTCTGGCAGCGGGCTGTTCCGTCATCGTCAAAGCGCCCGAGGAAACCCCGGCCGCGCCTGCCGCGCTGATCCAGGCGTTTGCCGATGCCGGTCTGCCGGATGGGGTTGTGGGTCTTGTCTTTGGCGAACCTGCGCAAATCTCGGAATATCTGATCCCGCATCCGGTGATCTGCAAGATCAGCTTTACCGGGTCTACCCCGGTTGGAAAACATCTTGCTGAACTTGCCGGGCGCCATATGAAACGCGCCACAATGGAGTTGGGTGGCCATGCACCCGTCATCGTCGCGGCGGATGCCGATCTGGATCAGGCCTTATCGGTCATCGTTCCGGCAAAGTTCCGAAACGCGGGCCAGGTCTGTATTTCACCAACCCGCTTTCTGGTGCACGAGGATCTGGCGGATGATTTTACAAACCGGTTCGTGGAGCAGGCTGAGGCGATCAAACTGGGAAATGGGCTGGATGCGGACGTTGAAATGGGACCGCTGGCCAATGAACGCCGTCTTGCGGCCATGGATGCGTTGGTTGAGGACGCGGTCGAAAGCGGTGCGAAATTGCGCACCGGGGGCAAAAGGGCCAGCAATCAGGGCTGGTTTTTCCAACCGACAGTGCTGACCCATGTTGCGCAGACCGCCCGGATCATGAACGAGGAACCCTTTGGCCCGGTCGCAGTTATCAATCCCGTCAAGAATCTGGATGCCGCGATTTCCGAGGCGAACCGGCTGCCCTATGGCCTTGCCGCCTATGGCTTCACGCGCGACAGCAATACGGCGGCGCGGCTTGGGCGCGAGGTTGAGGCGGGAATGACCGCCATTAACCATGCGGGATTCGCGCTGCCAGAGGTTCCCTTCGGCGGCATCAGGGATTCCGGTCATGGAACCGAGGGCGGCTCTGAAGCGTTGGACAGTTATCTGAATACCCGTTTCGTGACCCATCTGCACTGAAACTCGATGCGTGTTGAGTGCAAGGGCAGCGTGGTCATTCTCCCTAGAGGTCTGCGCCAGCAACCATCGGGCTTGGCACCTGCGACGCCTGTGTCCTCTGGCGACGCAGGTGCCAAATAGCAGGTTGCTGTTCAAACGGGGATGATTTGCCGCGCCCGGGTCACAGCATCGATTCTCGCACCTCGGGGAAAGCCCGGACCGTCGCGCCGCGTATCAAGTCATACCGGCACAGTAACGGGACGAGTCTCAGAAAGTTCTTCAAATGTTCCTGCTGCCGGCCACTTTTGCAGCTTCGGGTCAAGTCGACCTCTTCAGAATCTTGAAAAATTTTGTTGCGCGGCTTTGCGGAGGCAGCTTAGTGTGACATAAATTATAAATGGAATTAAATTCCACAAAACAAAACCCGATCAAGGACGGAGACAACGCAGAATGGCGGCCCCCACTTCCAAGCCTGGAAAAACAAAGCAGCTTACCCCCTCTGCGGCCTGGTACCGGATCGAGGGCTCGGAGCGTGATTGGAAGGGTGAAGCGAAAGAAGACCTGATCCGCTGGTACTGGCAGATGCTGCTGATCCGCCGCTTCGAGGAACGTTTGCTGGAGCTGTCGAAATCGGGCCTGATCCACGGTCCGGCCCATGCCAGCATCGGTCAGGAGGCCGGGGCCGTCGGGGCGATGTCGATTCTGATGCCGGAGGATAAGATCAACGGCACCCACCGCGCGCATCACCAGGTTCTGATGAAACTGCTCGCGGCTGTCACACCGCAGGGGCTGGACCTGTTGGCGGATGATTTCACTGGTGACATGGACGATGTGCTGTATCGCTTCATGGCCGAAATCATGGGGCTGGAACCGGGCTATTGCGGTGGCCGGGGCGGGTCGATGCACATGCGCGACGAGGCGTCCGGGATCGGCGGCACATCCGCCATCGTCGGCGGCAACCCACCCCATGCGGTGGGCTATGCGCTGGCCGACAAGATGCTGAAACGAGACCGTATCTCGATTGCCTTCTTTGGCGATGGCGCGGCGCAAAACGGCGCGACCTACGAGGCCATGAACATCGCGGCTGTGCAGAGTGTTCCGACGATTTTCTTTATCGAAAACAACCTCTATGGCGTGTCCACCCACCTGAGCGACATCACACGGGAAACCCGATTGTCGTCGCGCGGAGCCATGTTCGGCATCCCGTCGATCGAAGTGGACGCAATGGATGTTGTCGCTGTGCACAAGGCCATGGTCGAGGCGCGCCGCATCATCCGCGAAGATGGCGGTCCCGTGGTCATCGAAGCGCTGTGCTATCGGCATTTCCATCAGTATGGCGACATGCCGGGCAGCGCCTTTGGCTATCGCAGCGAAGAGGAAGAGGCCGAGTGGCGCAGCCGCGATCCGATTGCCACCGCAGAGGCACGGCTGAAGAAGCTGGGCGTATTGGACGCAGCGCAGTTGCAACACCTGGACGAGCTGTTGTCCGCCAGAGTCAAAGCTGCCGCCGAACGCCTGACCGAGCCAGACCCCGGTGGAAACGCCCTCAGAATTCCGCAACATCTCTGGCCTGATCCCGGCAGCAAGGATGAGGGGATCGTGGGCGATCTGTCGGAACTGAGGGGCAAGCGGTTTCTGACCCGCGACGACATGTTGAACGGCGCGGTCGAGCAAAAACGGTTTGTGGTTGCGGCCTCGGAAACATTGGCCTCGGCGATGCAGCGGGACCCGCGCATTATTGTCCTGGGCGAAGACGTTCACCGGCTGAGCGGCGGCGTCAGCGGCATGACTCGCGATGCGCTCACCAACTGGCCCGAGCGGGTGCTTCCGATGCCTATTGCGGAAAACGGTTTTTCCGGCGTGGCCATGGGGGCTGCGTTGAACGGGCTGCGCCCGGTTGTCGAAATCATGTTCGGAGATTTCTGCTTTACCGCCGCAGATCAGATCGCAAACGCCATTGCCAAAGTGCGCCATATGTTCGGGTCCGGCTTTCCGGTGCCTCTGGTCATGCGGGTGAGAATCTCGCCGCAGACCGGTTACGGGTCGCAGCATTCCAGCGACCCGTCGGCGTTTTTTAACCTGCTGCCGGGATGGCGCATTTTCTCGCCCTCCAATGGGTTTGATTATATCGGAATGATGAATGCCGCGCTGACCTGCGACGACCCTGTGGTGATTATCGAACACACGGATTTCTATCAGCGCAAATATGACGTGCCGAAGGGGGACCGGGATTACCTGATCCCGTTCGGCCAGGCACGGATCGTCCGGCCCGGCACGGCTTGCACTGTCCTGGCCTACGGGGTCGCTGTGGAGCACGCGCAGAAGGCCGCTGAGGAAACCGGAATTGATGCCGAGATCATTGACCTGCGCAACATTGACGTGCACGGGCTGGATTGGGATCTGATCGGTGCGTCGATCGAAAAGACCGGGCGCGTTGTCACGGCTGAACAAACCGCGCGCAGCCTGTCATTGGCGCCGTCCTGGGTCGCCGAGATTCAGGATCGTTTCTTCGACTATCTGGACCACGAGATCATTCGGGTGACCGGCGGCCGCGCCGCACCCACCGTGTCCGCCGTGCTCAACCGCGCGGCGCTGGCGCAGGTCTCGGACGTCAGCGACGCGCTGGTTCGAATTGCAGGCAAAACCAAAATCGTGGCGTAACAGCCCGTTTCCTGAAGGAGGAGAGGAAAATGAAAATCGTTCCAACACCGTGGCGCAGAAACATGATGTCCATGGCCCTTGCCGCCACGCTGGCAAGCCTTTGCGCGCCTGCGGCGCAGGCGGATGAGCAACCGCTTATTATCGCACGCGACATGGATCTGAACGCGCTGGACCCGGCGCGTGCCTGGTGCGACACCTGCCAGATCTACCTGACATCGGTCTACGAACAGCTTGCGACCCTGGACAAGGACAACCAGATCCAGCCGCTTCTGGCCGAAAGCTGGGAGATTGCGGACAAGCAGACGCTGTTCACCTTCAAACTGAATCCTGCGGCCAAGTTTTCCGATGGCTCCCCGGTCGAAGCCAAAGACGTCAAATGGTCCTTCGAGCGTCTCAGCAACATCAAAGCAAACGGTGCTTTTCTTGTAGAAGCGATCGAGACCATCGAAACGCCGGATGAGCAAACGGTTGTGATTAAGCTGTCCTCACCGAATTCCGAGTTCGTCAACCAGTTGGCGGCGGGTTTCTTGGGGGTGATTAACAGCGATGTGGCAGAGGCCAATGGCGCCGTTGCCGATGAGACCGCCGCCGACAAAGACACGGCAGAGGCCTGGTTCCTTGCCAATTCCGCTGGCAGCGGCCCATTTGTGCTCAGCCGATACGAGCCGAACTCGGAACTGCGCCTGGCCCGGAACGAGAACTATTGGGGTGACGCGCCGGGCGTTCCCGAGGTGGTTTTCATGCAGGTGAAAGATGCGGTCTCTCAGGCACAGATGCTGCAATCAGGCGCTGCTGACATTGCGATGCAAATCGACCCTGAAACCGCAAAATCGCTTCAGGGTGCGGATGTCACGATTGAAACTGTCCCGTCATTCAACTTTGTCTATGTTGCGCTGTCTCCGGGCGCCAAGGGATTGGAGGTTGATCTGACCCAGGACGTACGTGAGGCCATTTCTTATGCGATCGACAGGGAAAGTCTGATCGACTTCACGCTGGGAGGTGCCGGGCGCCCAATCGCGACCCCGATTCCGCTTGGCTTCCCGGGAAGCTCCGGGCATGAGATTCCCGCCTATGACCCGGAGAAAGCCAAGGAATTGCTTGCTGCGGCAGGGCTTCAGGATGGTTTCCGGCTGGATTCTGTCTATCCTGACACAAACGTCTATGGCATCGACTTCTCGCTGATGATGCAGAAGATTCAGCAGGACCTCAAAAAGGTAAACATCGAGGTTGATCTGTCACCGGTTCCCTTCCCCACATGGGGTGAGCAGGTTGGCGGCGACCATATTCCGCTAACCGCCGTCTACTTTGCCCCTGATTTTTATGGCAGCTCGCAATATGTCGACTATTTCGGTCTTGGAGAGGGGTCTGTCTGGGCCAATCGGGCGGGCGCAGATAACAACCCGTCCGTCATCAACGCTGCAATCCCGGATCTTCTTGCCCGGGCGCTGCAGGCTGAATCACCGGATGCCGCCGAAAAACTCTGGCACGAGGCCGGGGCGCATATGGCAAACGACAAGATTATCGTCCCCATGGTCAGCCCGGACCTGATCCTGGCCTATCGCAACGGTGTTGAAGGCGTGCGTTATAGCGCGTGCTGCAATCTGCCACTGGCTGAAATCACCAACTGAAACCGAAAATGAGGGGCCGAAAGGCCCCTCTTGCCCGCCAAAGGGGGCACTACCTGCGATAGCCCAGGCTTCCAGGTTTTCGCAATTGGGTGCGGTCCGACAGGCGATTACCTATTCAATATTTGGCGCAACTGAGCGCATTGGAGGGGAAGACATGCTTCGCAATGACAAACGTCTGATCGAGCGCGCCGAGCAAGTTGTTCCGGGCGGTGTGTATGGCCACATGTCAACCTACCTGATGCCGGATGGTGTGCCGCAGTATTACACCAAGTCCAAAGGCACTTACCTGTGGGATGCAGACGGCAACAAATATTTTGATTGCCTTTCGGCGTATGGGCCGAACTTGCTGGGCTACGGAAACGCGCAGGTGCAAGACGCCATACGGAACCAATTGGAGCACTGTGATACAATGTCAGGTCCGTCGCCGCTTATGGTGGATCTGGCCGAAGCCATGGTTGATATGATCGACCATGCCAACTGGGCAATGTTCTGCAAGAACGGGACCGATGCGACCTCAATCGCAACAACGATTGCGCGGGCAAAGACGGGCCGCTCGAAAATCGTGGTGGGGCGCGGAATCTATCATGGTTGCCTGCCCTGGTCGACGCCCAGCATGGAAGGTGTGCAGCCAGCGGACCGCATGAATCTGATCTATTTCGACGTCACCGACATGGACAGTTTCACCGACGCGGTGCGCCAGGCGGGCGATGATTTGGCTGGTGTAATCGTGACGCCCTATCGGCACGAGGTATTTGGCGATCAGCACTTTTTCCCGCAGGAGATGGCGCAATTGATCCGCAAGAGTTGCGATGAAAAGGAGGCGGTGCTGATCCTGGATGAAGTGCGTACCGGCTTCCGGTTATCTGTCGGCAGCGCATGGTCCGAACATGGCGTTCAACCTGATATCAGCTGCTGGGGCAAAATGCTGGGCAATGGCCAGCCCATTTCCGCTGTTCTGGGCACCGATGAGGTGAAACAGGCAGCCAGTAGCATTTATGTAACCGGTTCCTTCTGGTTTTCGGCCGTGCCGATGGCCGCGGCAATCGAGACTCTTCGGCAAGTGCGCGAAGGCAGTTATTTCAAGCAGATAATGGCCTATGGGCGCCGCCTGCGAGCCGGGCTGGAGGATCGCGCGCGCGCGTTTGGATTTGAACTGAGCCAGACGGGACCAGTGACGATGCCGCAAATCCTGTTCAGGGAGGATCCCGATTTCCGCATTGCCTATCGATTCTGCCAGCTGTTGGCACAGAACGGTGTGTTGTTCAGCCCATACCACAACATGTTCATGAATGCGGGCATGACAGATGAGGCGATCGACGGGGTGTTGGAAACATCAGAAAAGGTGTTCGCCGAACTCAAGGATACTCGAGGCAATATTCCCGCCATCCCAGACCGGGTTACAGAGAAGCTGAACAAGCGAAAGCCTCTTCTCGGCCTCGGGCAAAAGCAGAAGCTTGCCTAGATCGTCATGAACCCACGCGTGATTGGCCTGGGGTTACAGCTTTTGCCGAGCGTGTCGCCGCCATCGCTGCATGTTTTGCCTATCACCAAACAGACCGAGAAAGTCCCGACATGAGCTTTACCGACTACATCTTCACCGAATACAACAAACGCACTGCTGCCCTGGCACAAAGCGACAATCCCTACGCTCGGGGAGTCGCCTGGGTCGATGGTGAGTTTGCACCGCTGCATGACGCCCGCATACCCATATTGGATCAGGGTTTCTTGCACTCCGACCTGACCTATGACGTGCCCGCTGTCTGGGATGGCCGCTTTTTTCGTCTGGATGACCACCTTGACCGGTTTGAGGCCAGCATTGCAAAACTGCGGATGCGAAACCCCCTGTCCCGAAAGGACATGCGCGCCAAACTGATCGAAATGGTCGCGATGAGCGGCATCAGGGATGCCTATGTCCAGATGATCTTGACCAGAGGTCTGCAGTTCATCCGGCAAAGCGCGCCGGAAGATTGCAAGAACTGCTGCTATCTCATGGTCATGCCGTATGTCTGGGTCATGGGCGAAGAGTTGCAGCGGACCGGCGGCCACGCCATCGTGACCCGCAATGTCCGCCGGATTCCTGCCGGCGCCATCGACCCCACAATCAAGAACCTGCAATGGGGCGATTTCACCCGTGGACTTCTGGAGGCACGCGATCGGGGGGCCATGTACCCGATGCTGACGGATGGCGATGGCAACATCACCGAGGGGTCAGGGTTCAATGTTGTGTTCGTGAAGGACCAGCATTTGTTTACGGCGCGCAAAGGGGTTCTGGAAGGAGTCACTCGAAAAACAGTTCTCGAAATATCGGATCGGCTTGGCTTTGCCTGGACATTGGACGATGTCCCGGTCGAGCTTGCTTACACCTGCGACGAATGTTTTTTCGTG
The DNA here is from genome assembly GCF_023502395.1 of Ruegeria spongiae. Classification (GTDB taxonomy): domain Bacteria; phylum Pseudomonadota; class Alphaproteobacteria; order Rhodobacterales; family Rhodobacteraceae; genus Ruegeria_C; species Ruegeria_C spongiae. The sequence goes on from NZ_JAMFMB010000013.1 coordinate 66,958, forward strand.
ACAACCGCAGGTGGCGTCATGCCGGTTACGCGGATTGATGGAAATCCAGTTGGAAACGGTGAGGCCGGCACTGTTACAAAGGCATTGTGGAAGGGGTATTGGGACACCCACTACGACCCAGAGCTGAGTTTTGCAATCGAGTATCGACGACCGCGATGACCTGAGACGGGTTAGGAAGTCGTAGACGCTCCGCTGGTTTCGACCTGTCACGGTGGTCTTGCAACGACCCGAATGAAGGCGCCTATGGTAGAAATTGCATGATTGGCCAGGATCTGGCGAGAAACGTTTTTCAGGTGCGCGGAGCAAATCACACGGATCACGCTGTTTTTTGGAAAGGACCACGCAGAGGTCATCCCTTGAGTTCTTTGCCAAGTTACCGGGGTGCTTGGTGGCGATGCCGGCCCGTGCCAAGCCGCTTTGTGACATTGAGTCCGACAAAACTGAGCTGACCGATACTGCGGATCGCAATCCGGCGTTGGAAAACTACCTAATCCGCCAATATAGGGTCTGGGCCGAAAGCACCGGCGTACAGGATTGGAACGAAGCGCTGCCACAGTTGGTTCGGGCTTGGAATATTGAAACCGCCAGTGAGTGACACCGCAACGCAGGAAATGTAATTCGAACTTGGCAGTCTTTACATGGCCAGAACGTCTTTCGTGAATTTAACGGCAGCTATCTCGCCCTCAAGCGTCGCCATACTGACTGAGTGAACCAAGCTTGCACTATGGGATTTTCCGTCCGGCCCGGCAATGCCGTAAGTCCAGACTGCATCAGCGGCATAGATGGGTTGAAATCCAAGATCAGCCGCACTGCGAGTGGTCGATTCCACGCAATGATTTGCGGTTGCTCCGCAAAGGACGACCCGTTCGACGCCCGCATTTTGCAGAATGGTCTGCAATGGTGTTCCCACAAACCCGCTGCTACCGGTCTTGATGACAACGGGTTCACCCTGTGCCGGGGCAGCGACGGGTTGAACTACGGCGCCCGGAGCATCCGGATGGAACGGATCGTCAGGGCTCGTGCCGTGATGATGAACATGCACGACCGTGCTGTTGTTGCTTCGAAACTTTTCCAGCAGCAGGGCAATATTGCTCTCCGCTTCTGGACAGGAGCGATCCACGCCCGAAGCATCCTCGTGCGCCAACGCCATCTGAACATCAATCACCAGTAGTGCGGTTTTCATCTTCACCCATCCTTATGCAATCGCGCCGGTCTTGCGATTGGCCAGTATCTGTTCCACCCGCTTGCCATATATACGAATATTGATCTCGTCCCCAATCACCCTGCCGGGTTGTTCGTCATAGGTCATAATGGCGGAAATACGCGGATGGTTGCCTTCTACCTCTGTCACGCCGTGCAATGAGTATCCGCCGCGGAACAGGGTAAACGTGCCAGCCCCTCGCGAGAATGTCTGTGCCAGGGACATATCACCTCCCAATAGCCGGTCCACAGCCTCCCGGTCTTCCTCTTCGTCCGTCCGGGAATTTGGAAGGAAGGTGAACTCGCCTCCAGTTTCGGCGGCCTGCAGAAGCAAGGTCACCGTGCACTCGGTCGTATCGTAATGCCAGGCGTGCCAGCTTCCCGGTTGCAAGGCGACGACATTGAGCGCCTGGAATTCATCTGCACAGCGGTAGAGTTGTTCCTTCATCTGCACCCGTCGCACAAATTCCGTCAAGATTTCAGATTTATAGAGCTGTTTGAGCGCGGTCTCGGCGGGTATCTGATCATCGGCAAGCTGCACAGCGCTATGGATGAACTCTTTCCGGCGCGCATCGTCTTTGGGCAGCGACGGGTCAACCGCACCCTGATAGATGTTCCGCTTCACATTCAGGACCTCGGCGGTTGGCAACAGCGCATTCGCCTCTGTGTTTAACCGAGCCAAAGCATCGGACTGCAGGAATCCTTCCAGGTTGCACCAGCCATTGCTGTCGATGCTGCTCTGGCATTCGGCCAAAAATTCCGCACCCGGATTATTGTCCAGATCGGCTATCGGGTAACGGTCGAGGTCAACAAGATCCAAAACGACGTCCCGTTGGGTTTGGCTGGTGTCGGCCATGATGATCTCCTTTGAAAATCTCGATCGGCCAGAGGGAACAGTGACCTTACCCGGTACTATGCAGAGGCTCTGCAGCCAGATAAAACGAAACAAAACACGATCATGAACATAAAAAGCTTATGAGTATGTCATGCGCCATAACTTGAACCTGAACTGGCTGCGTAGTTTTGAAGCGGCCGCACGGCTACTGAGTTTCACGTCGGCGAGCCACGAGATCGGCCTGACCCAGACGGCCGTAAGTCAGCATATCAAGGCGCTGGAGGCCCAGCTTGGCGAGAAGCTGTTCGAGCGCCGCCCCAAAAGCCTGCAACTAACCGATGTGGGTCAAGCTTATCTGCTGACTGTCCGCGAAGCCCTGATCACGATCGAGATGTCGACCACCGGCCTGTTTGGTCCCCAAGAGGCCAGCACGATCACAGTACGTGCCTCTATGGCGCTCATTATGTGGCTAACTCCGAGATTGGAAAGCTTCTTGCGTGATCATCCGGATACCAGCGTCAAACTGATAACCTCAATCTGGAAAAATCCATCTGATCAACACCCGGTCGACGTGGATATCGTTTTGGCTTCCAAAGAGTATGCAAGATCGGATCTCGAGTTGCTTTCGGATGAAGCGATTGTCCCGATTTTCCGTGCGGCATACGATGGAGGGATAAATGGACCCAAGGACCTGCTCCTGCACCCCTCAATTCACATCTTGGGCTTCGACGACCACTGGGCGCGCTACCTAGCCGCCTTTTCTCTCAAACCGGCAAGCCTCAGTGCGCGCCTGGTTACCGACACTTCTACTGCTGCGATCGAGATGGTTGCTGCTGGTTTGGGTTGTGCCGTAATCATTGAGCGCTTTGCGCTAGGGGCGATTAATGCCGGACAGAATATTCGGATCGTCGGCGATGCGGCGGCTTTGGGGCAGTCACACTATCTGGTTCGGACTGAGCATCACATAGTGCACCGACCACAAGCCGAAGCGTTCAATTCCTGGCTTCGACAACAGTTCTGAGTTTTTGAGCACCGATGCTGCAAATTTCTAGAACCGAACATTTCGTTTCATGGTCCAAACGGCAGCTTCTTTGGGCGAAGTGCGCGTTCTGACCGTATTTCTCGATCCCTACAATTGCAAGTTCCTCGCGAAGTGTCTGATGGCCCCTGTTGGCAAAGACGATGACTGTGACAACGAGATTTTTGGGGGTCATCGTCCACAAGGATTGCAAAGTACACCTTGCCGAACCATCGCCGATCAGAGCGATGACTTCGCGGTCGGGGCAAACGATGGCGGCGTCGGTGGCACAAGGCAAACACAGGCCGATCGCCCTCCGGTGCCTGCCAAGCCTTCAGGCGGTCAGGCTGTTGCCATAGGCGGAATGACATGAAACCCGGAAGTTGCTGTTTCATCACACACAATCGCGTTCTCGGAGATTTAGGCCGACAGTGCCAATCCAACATTTACCAATGTCATCTTTCCGCTCGGGATATCAGGCAGATTCCCGATGGACTTCCATGGCAATCTGCTTTCACCATCCGCGACCGACCACAATTGCGGTTACAGTGAATTGGCAGGCGCTCCCACGGCAGCAACCAACACCGAAGCGCTCTTCACAAACTTTGGTATGGCAGACATGCTGAAGCTGAACGTGGCTGCCAAGAAAACCGCATGAACAAATTGGCTGACTTGATTGGAAACGGTCAGCCACCGCCGTAACGCCTTTAACTCTGGCATCCTGAAAAGGGATAATCAATATGACGCACCCCGCATTTCAATCTGGTTCCGTAGCTGTCGTGACAGGTGGCGCTTCAGGCATTGGCCTCGCCGCCGCAGCCATATTTGCTGGAATGGGCATGAAGGTTGTCGCTGTAGACCGCGACACAGACAAGCTGGCCGCAGCGGAAGAGACCCTGCGCGCCGCAGGCGCTGCGGACGTGATGACGGCCGCCACAGATGTCTCAGACCGCGTGCAAGTCGAAGCTCTTGAAAAAGAGGTGACTACACGTTTCGGAGGTGCGGATATCCTGATGAACAATGCAGGTGTCGGTGGCCGCACGTCGTGCCTGACCGCACTCAATGTCTGGGAGAAGATACTGGGCGTCAATCTTTGGGGAGCCATCCACGGGACGCAAGTGTTCGCGCCGGGCATGATCGAACGGGGTCGCCCAGGCGCAGTTATCAATACCGGGTCCAAGCAGGGCATCACAACACCGCCCGGAAACCCGGCCTACAACATGTCCAAGGCGGGCCTAAAAGTATTCACCGAAGCACTCGCGCACGAGCTACGAAACACTGAAGGTAGCCACATTACGGCACATCTTTTGGTGCCGGGCTTTGTTCATACGGCAATGATCGGCGCGACCGAAAAGCCCGCAGCCGCATGGACCGCAGAACAAACGGCCGATTTCTTCATAGAAAGCGTGAATCGTGGCGATTTCTACATTCTTTGCCCCGACAATGACGTACCCCGTAGGCTGGACGAAAATCGCATTGCATGGGCCGCCGGCGACATCATCGAAAACCGCCCCCCGCTCAGCCGCTGGCACCCGGACTACGCTGACTCTTTTGCAGCCTATATTGCCCGAGACAGCTAGCTAAAACGCGCAGCAGCGTCTTCGGAGAAGCTGCGCGCTGCAGCGGTGTTCGGTTCGAAATCAAATGACCGCTCTAGGGTCACTGCACCGCTGCGAAGCGAGTAAGGTGAATGCCGACTATGGGCCGTGAGCAACGATCGGCGCTCCTCCAGCGGGCATAAAGGCTGCACCGCATCCGAGGTCTTGAAAGAGCCTATTGTAACGAATGCTGTACTCGGAACCAATGGCAACTACCGAGTCAGTGGACGTTGAGACGGATAGGATTTGGCGACCGGCTATATGTCGGCGCCACGTTACGCCCAGAAAATGTCCGACGCCTGCGAGATGTTCGATCCCACGGTATGATGATGCGGTCCATTCGATGGAATGGAAGAACGCATTATGGGACAGATACGTCACGGGAGCGCCACGACACTGCAGCGGGTATTCTGAACGTGAACACGATCCTGAAACTGTTTGGCTGCCCCGGTCAAATTGCAAACGATCAGGTCCAAGTTTCTGAGTAGCATGATCAAGCAAGAACACAGATTTGCCAGATGGCGCGTTCGGCACATGGGCGGATTCAACGCTTCGCTTCAACAATAGCGACGCTTGATGGAGGCGAAGTGGCGCACCTGATCCACAAGGGTCAATTCAAGCCGGGACATTGTCTTTTTAAACAACTTGCCGACCAAGCTCGAATAACTCTGATGCGTTCGCTGATAAAGTTCGCCGTACGCAAAAATTTGCAGCGATACCAAAAAAATGAGTTCTGAGTAATCATAGCACTTGGGCTGGAGAAGAAAATTTTTCCTGTCGTCAGAATTTCTTGAATATGCAGACGCGCCTATTGCCACATAGTTCGCCGGAAATCGACGTCAGGAGCTGCATATGACCAATTTGAACCTCATTGGCGGGGAATGGGTCGCCGCACAGGCGGAAATTGACAACCGGAGCCCGGCGAATCCAGATGATTTGGTCGGGATGTTCGCACGTGGCGATGCTGGTGCGGTCGATGACGCGGTACAGGCCGCCACGCAGTCGTTTCCGGGTTGGGCGGCGGCGTCGCCCCAGTATCGCGCGGATATTCTTGATCGCGCAGGCAGCACCATCCTGAACCGCAGCGCCGAGATCGGGCGCATTCTTGCCCGTGAAGAGGGCAAGACTCTGGCCGAAGCAACCGGAGAGGCGGTGCGGGCCGGGCAATTGTTCAAATTCTACGCAGGCGAAGCTGTTCGGCTGACCGGCGATGCCATTGCATCAATTCGCGATGGGGTCGATGTGGAAGTGACGCGTGAACCTCTGGGAGTGATCGGCCTGATTACCCCCTGGAACTTCCCCATTGCCATTCCAGCCTGGAAAGCTGCACCGGCCGTGGCCTTTGGCAATACCGTGGTCATGAAACCTGCCGAGCAAACGCCTGCATCGGCCCATATCCTGGCCGAAATCCTGCACGAATCGGGGTGCCCGCCAGGCGTATTCAACCTGGTGATGGGTCCGGGTTCGGTAATCGGCAACGCGCTGGTCGAACACCCGCAAGTGGCCGCGATCTCGTTTACGGGGTCGGAGGGCGTCGGCCAGCGCATCGCCGAAGGCTGTGCCCGCCAGGGCAAGAAGCTGCAGATGGAAATGGGCGGCAAGAACCCGATGGTGGTGATGGCGGATGCCGATCTGGACGTGGCCATCGGCGCGTGCATCAACGGCGCGTTCTTCTCGACGGGGCAGCGCTGCACCGCGTCCTCTCGTCTGATCGTTGAGGAAGGTGTTCACGACGCCTTTGTGGACCGCATGCAATCCGCCATGCGCAAGCTTGTGTTGGGTGACCCGCTGGACGCGGCAACGCAAATCGGACCGGTGGCATCGGAAAGCCAGCTGCGCGGCAACCTGGGTTATGTCGATCTGGCGCGCACGGAAGGTGCCGAGGTGATCGGCGGCGCACAGCTGGACCGCCCGGGATACTTTCAGGCACCGGCGATGTTTGTGAATGCGACCAATGATATGCGAACCAGCCGGGAAGAGATTTTTGGCCCCTGCGCCAGCATCATCAAGGCCAGCGATTTCGATCACGCGGTGGCTTTGGCGAATGATACCAAATTCGGGCTGAGCTCTGGCATCTGCACCAGCTCGCTCCGCTATGCGCGTGACTTCAAGCGACGGTCGGAAGCGGGGATGGTGATGGTGAACCTGCCCACGGCGGGCGTGGATTACCATGTTCCGTTCGGGGGTCGCAAAAGCTCGTCTGTCGGCTCGCGTGAACAAGGGCGCTATGCGGTGGACTTCTACACCTCGGTCAAGACCGCCTATACGTTTGCGGGCTGAACCATGGCGCTGGAACAGGATCTTGCCGCTCTGCTTGGGCCAAAGGGCTGGCTGACCGAGGACACCGGGTCCTATCAGACCGATTGGTTGAAACTGCAGTCGCACGCGCCTTTGGGGGTTGCCCGCCCGCAAAGCACAGCAGAAGTCGCCGGGGTCATGCGGCTGGCACATGCCGCTGGTGTGCCCGTCACACCGCAGGGTGGCAACACGAGCCTGTGCGCAGGCGCCGTGCCAGGGGCGCCGGGACATGTCATTCTCTCGCTGTCGCGCATGAACAAGATTGAACCGGTCGATCCGCTGGCCTTTTCCGTCACGGTCGAGGCCGGGGCGGTGCTGGCCTCGGTTCATCAGATAGTGGAAGCGCATGATCTGATCTTTCCCATGCATCTGGGGGCAGAAGGCAGCGCGCAGATTGGCGGGTTGATTGCCACCAACGCGGGCGGCAGCCACGCGCTGCGATATGGCATGATGCAGGATCTGGTTCTGGGGCTCGAGGTGGTTACGCCCGATGGGCGTATCTGGAACGGGTTGCGCCCGCTGCTCAAGGATAACGCGGGCTATCAGCTGCGCCGCCTGTTCTGCGGTTCCGAGGGGACGCTGGGTGTCGTGACGCGCGCCGCCCTGCGCCTTTATCCCGCACCGGTATCACGCGCGACCGCGCTGCTGGCGGTCGAGGATTTTGAAACCCTTGTGCGTCTTGGCGCAGGGCTGCGGCGGGATCTGGGCGAGTTCATCTCGGCACTTGAATTTTTCTGCGAGTCCGGGCTTGAGATGTTGCTGCGCAACGTGTCGGGGCTGGATTATCCGCTGTCCGAACGCACGCGCGCCTATGTGCTGGTGGAATTGTCGACGTCAGCGCGCGGGATTGATCTGTCGAGCATGCTGGAAGAGGCGCTGGGGGCCGCGTTTGAGACCGGCCTGATTGTCGACGGTGCCGTTGCCGCCAATGATACCCAACGCGCTGCGATGTGGCACCTGCGCGAAGAAATGCCCGAAGGTCAGCGGCTGGAAGGCGCGCAGGTCAAGCATGACATCTCGGTTCCGGTTGCCGGGCTGAGCCAGTTCATCGACGCAATGGAGGCCGAGCTGGAGGTGATCCTGCCGGGCGTGCGGCTCAACCCGTTCGGGCATCTGGGCGACGGAAACATTCATTTCAACCTGTCACCCCCCGCCGGTATGCCGGATTTTGGCGACAACAAAGCGGCGCTTTCGTATTGTCTTTACCGTTCGGCTGAACAGGCCGGAGGCAGTTTCGCGGCAGAGCACGGGTTGGGAAGATCAAAAACAACCTTTGCACAACAATTGCGTAGCCCGGAAGAACGCGATCTGATGGCTGCGGTAAAGAGGGCGCTTGACCCTGAGAACCTGCTCAACCCCGGGGTGATACTCCCGGCAGAAAACCCGCAAGAATAACTTACCAAAGCACCGGATTTCTTGATGTATCGGCGCGGGGGCGGTGGGTCACAGTCTTTGTATTCCGCGTATGTGCACTGGCGCATGCCGGGTCTTGAGACCAACGGGAGAACAAGAATGTCGTTTATGTCGAAAATGAAATCCTTTGCCGCAGTGACCGCCCTGTCTGCGGCAGCCCTCACGCAGAGCGCCGTCGCGCAGGAGCGTGAGGACCTATGGACCGATGTGCAGGAACGCGGCACCCTGCGCGTGGGTGTCGCCGAGGCTCCGCCGCTGCTGGTGCGTGACCCCAAGACCGGAGAGTGGTCCGGCTACTTTCTGGATGTGATGAACGGTTTTGCCGAGTCGATCGACGTCACAATTGAGCCGGTCGAAACCACCTGGGGCAACATGGTTGCCGGTCTTCAGGCGGGTAAGTGGGACATCTCTTCGGCCCTGAACCGCAAGCCGCAGCGCGCGCTGGCCGTGAACTATTCGATCCCGATCTGGAGCTACGAGATCGGTCTGCTCTATGACACCCGCAACCCGAAGATTACGGCTGATATGACCTCGCTGCCCGATTTCGACAAGGAAGGTATCACGATTGCCGTGATGCAGGGCGCCGCTGGCGACCTTTCGATCACGCCGCAGATCAAGAACGCCAAGATCATCCGTCTGGACGGCGCCAACGAAGGCCGTCTGGCCATCATCGCCAAGCGGGCCGACGTGTTCGCGACCGACAGCGACATCCATCGCATCACGATCCTGCAGAACCCCGACTGGGCCGCGCAAACCCTGCCCGACCCGGCCATTGCCAAGCAGGGTATCGCCTTTGGCCTGCGCAAGTCGGTTCCGCTGGAGGACATTCAGGTGCTGGACATCTACCTCGAAGAGCAAGTCGCAACCGGCAACGTTCAGCGCCTATACCAAGCTGCCGTAGACAAAATGACTGCCGAATAAGTCCGGCTTTCCGTGCCGCCCCGCACTGTCGGGGCGGCATATCCAAGCCGGGACGAACAGATGGGAGGGCGTCATGGCCTTTGTCGAGATTGACGGATTGATCAAACGCTACGGAACGCTTTCGATCTTCGAAGGGTTTGATCTGAATATGGGCAGCACTGATCGGCTGGTTCTGATCGGGCCTTCAGGATGCGGAAAATCGACCCTTTTGCGCTGCATGATGGGTCTTGAGGACATCGCAGGCGGCACCATCCGTCTGGGCGATGACGACTATATCGACGGTGCACCCAACGGCAAGATGAAGCTGAACCGGCAGGTGCAGAAAGAGGTGGGGATGGTGTTCCAACACTATACCCTGTTCCCGCATCTCAGTGTTCTGGGCAATCTGTGCCTGGCTCCCGTGCGCTCGCGTGGAATAAAGAAATCCGAAGCGCGCGACAAGGCGTTGGGCCTGCTGGAACGGTTCGGTCTGGCCGATCGCGCGAATTTCTATCCCAGCCAGCTTTCGGGCGGTCAGAAACAGCGTGTGGCGATTGCCCGCGCGCTGATGCTGGATCCCAAGCTGATGCTGTTCGACGAGGTAACCTCGGCGCTGGACCCCGAACTGGTTGTCGAGGTCGAGAACACCATGATGGAACTGGCCGAGGCCGGAATGCCGATGATGATCGTGACCCACGACATGCATTTCGCCCGCAATATCGCCACGCAGGTGGTGTTTCAGGAACGCGGCAAAGTGATCGAGGCCGCACCGCCGAAGGATCTGTTCGGCAACCCTCAGCAAGACCGCACCCGCGACTTCCTGCGCAACGTGCTGCATATCGAGGGGTGAACCGATGAACTACGAATTCAACTGGTTCTACGTCAAGAAAGCCCTGCCACAGCTGATGGACGGGCTGATGGTCACGCTGCAACTGACCTTATGGGCCAATATCATCGGTCTGGTGCTGGGCTTTATCGTCGCCATCGGCATGCTGTCCAAGATCAGGATGATCGTCTGGCCGCTGACGGCCTATATCGAGTTCTTCCGCTGCACTCCGGCGCTGATCCAGCTGGTCTGGTTCTTCTTCTGCGTTCCGATCCTGTTCAATGTGTGGTGGAGCGCTGAATTCATGGGCATGCTCGCGCTGGGTTTGAACCTGGCCGCGTTCAACGCCGAGGCTTATCGCGCCGCGATCCAGGCCATTCCGCACGCTCATACGGATGCCAGCACCGCGTTGGGCCTCAACGTCCTGCAGCGGATCATTTATGTGATCCTGCCGCAAGCGCTGATCCTTGCGCTGCCCGTTCTGATCACCAACGGCATCGGTATCTTCCAGCAATCGGCGCTGGTGGCGCTGATCTCGGTGCAGGATTTGATGTACGAAGGCCGCTATATCGCGACGCAAACCTTCCGTCCCATCGAGACCCTGACCACCGTTGCGCTGATCTATTTCGCCGTGTCTTTCCCGGTGTCGCAGGCTGTAACCCTTGTCGAGCGGCGCACCAAGCGTCTGCTGGCATCGTAAGGAGGAAACTATGGAACTCGATTTCTCATTCCTCCTGGAATATTCCGGTGTCCTGTGGCGCGGGCTGCTGACCACGTTGCAATTCGTGGGGCTGGCGGTGGTGCTGGGCCTGATCTGGGGTTTCATCCTCAGCATGGGGCGCACATCGAAGAACCTGTTCATCTACTGGATTTCCACCCTGTATGTGGAGTTCTTTCGCGGGACGCCGGTTCTGGTGCAGCTGTTCTGGATCTTCTTCTGCCTGCCGCTGTTTCTGGGCGTTGATATGAGCGGTTTCACCTCGGCAGTCATCGCCTTGTCGCTTTATAGCGGCGCCATCACCTCAGAAAGCTTTCGCGCCGCACTGAAATCCATCGAGGCCAGCCAGTTTGATGCCTGTACCGCGTTGGGTCTGCCCAATGGTGTGCGCACGATCTTTGTGATCCTGCCGCAGGCGGTGCTGCGGGCGGTCCCGAACCTGCTGTCGAACGTGGTGTCGCTGTTCAAGGAAAGCGCGCTGGTTTCGGCCGTGGGCATGGCGGACCTGATGTATGTCGGCCAGAACATCGCCAATAACGTGGCCCGCCCGATCGAGATCCTGTCAGCTGTTGCCATCATCTACTTCTGCATCGGCTTTCCGCTGACCCGTGCGGTCAGCATGGTCGAAGGGCGTCTGCTGAAAGTTGTAAAAGCATGAGCGGGCCAGCGCAAACCGCGCTGGTCACAGGGGCAACCAGCGGCATCGGCAAAGCCATCACCTTTGCGCTGGCTGGCGCGGGTTATCAGGTCATCGCTCTGGGGCGCAGCGCCACGACGCTTGAGAAGATGCAGGCGACCGCCGGTGTGCAGCCTCTGGCACTGGATCTGACCGACCGCGAGGCGCTGGCCACCGCGCTGGAAGGCGAAGAGATCGACGTGTTGGTCAACAATGCCGGTGTTATCCCGCCTGTCACCGGGTTCGACCAGATGGACCAGTCGGACATCGACACCACGCTTGAAGTCAACCTGAGCGCGGCCCTTGCCACCACCCGCCTGATCCTGCCCGGGATGATGGCACGCAGGCGGGGACATGTGTTTTTCACCGGATCAACCGCCGGTCAGGCGCCGTTTCCGAATATGGCGGTTTACGGGGCCTCAAAGGCTGCGATCTCCAGCTTCGCCGCTGCATTGCGCTGCGACATTGCAGGGTCCGGCGTGCGTGTGACCGAAATCGTGGCGGGCCGGGTCGAGACCAACCTCTATGAAAAGGTGCTGACCGACCGTGCCCGCGCCGACATGTACGCGGCCTTTGACGCTGTCCAGCCCGACGACGTGGCCAAAATGCTGCTGTCGGTGCTGCAAATGCCCGCGCATGTGGATGTGACCCGCTTTGATATTTTGCCCACGGCCCAGTTCGTTGGGGGCGGTGGGTTTGCTCAGAAGGAAGACTGAGATGGACGGATTGTCTGTTGTGATCGTGGGCGGCGGTGCGGGACTGGGCCTTTTGCTGGCCGATATGGCGGTGGCAAGCGGCGCCACCGGGGTTGGCATTATCGATGTCGATGGCGATGCCGCCGACGCGGCGCTGGCCTCTGCCCGCGCTGCCGGTCTCAAAACTGCCTCGGCCGCCGGAGATATCCGTACAGCGGATGCCGCCCATGCGGCCTTTGCGCAGGTGGCCGAAACCTTGGGCCAGGTGGATACCGTGATCAACTCGGCCGCGATCTATCCGCGCAAACCGATGCTTGAGATCACCGATGCGGATTGGGACGCCTCGAACGCGGTCAACATCAAGGGCACGTTTCACATATGTGTGGCGGCGATCAAGCAGTTCCGGGCACAGGAAAGCGATGACGTGGTCAAGGGCCGGATCGTCAACATCACGTCGGTGGACGCGTTCAAGGCCCATCCGCAGAACGCCCATTATGCCGCAACCAAAGCAGCCGTGGTCAGCCTGACCAAGAGCTTTGCGCATGAGGTCGCGCCGGACAATATACTGGTGAATTCGGTTGCGCCTGCAGGCATGGCCACCGATAAAGCGCGTGAGGCCGGGTTCCTGGGCGAATTGGCGGCCGCCAGCCCGCTGGGTCGCGGCGGCGAGCCGCGCGAGATGGCCGAATGGATCCTGATGGCCGGTGGGCCAAAGAACACCTATATGACCGGCGAGAACATCATCGTCTCGGGCGGTTACATTTACGCATAAGGGGCTGACGATGATCTACAAATCACGCCTGAAAAGCCAGAGCTGGGCCGGTGAGACAATCGGTATTCTGGTGCTCGATTGCTATTACCCGTTTTTGCCCGGCAATGTTGCCAATGCCACCACCTATGACTTCCCCGTGCGTTACGCCGTGGTCGAAGGCGCCACGGCTGACAGGCTGCTCTATCAGGCTGACCCGACACTGATCGAGCCCTTCATCGCGGCCGCACGCAAGCTGCAGGACGAAGGGGTCAAGGCGATTACCGGCGCTTGCGGTTTCATGGCCTTGTTTCAGAAAGAAATTGCTGCCGCGGTCGATATCCCGGTCTTTGCGTCCAGTTTGCTGCAGGTGCCGTTCGTGCACCAGATCACCGGCAAGCGCGTGGGTATCATCACCGCGGATTCGACCTGCCTGAAACCCGCGCACTACTCGGGGACCGGCATTTCCGAGGATATCCCGCTGGCCATCGGCGGCATGGAAAGCAAAGAAGCTTTCATGCAGGGCATCATCGCCAATATCGGCGAGCTGGATGATGACGGCATCCGCAAAGGCGTGGTCGAAGTGGCCGAACAGCTTCAAGCCGATCATGATGATCTGGGCGCCATCCTGCTGGAGTGCAGCGATCTGCCGCCTTATGCGCATGCGGTTCAGGCGGCGACGGGGCTGCCGGTCTTCGATTTCATCACCATGATCAACTACGTACACGAAACGCTGGCACGCAAACCTTACTACGGCGTAATCTGATGCGGGCTGGGTGCAGAAATTCTTTGCGGTTCCAAGAATTTCTGCACCGACGCGCTTGGTCAGGCAGCGCTAGGCTAGGCCCTAGAAACCTTAAAGTGACAGGTCCGAAATGACTGAACGAAATGGCGGAAAATTGATTGTCGAATGCCTGCAGGCCCTTGGGGCACGGCACAGTTTCGGCGTTCCGGGCGAAAGCTATCTGGCGGTACTGGACGCCCTGCATGACACCCGGGGTGCGCTGGATTTCACCCTGTGCCGCAACGAGGGCGGTGCGGGCTTCATGGCGGCGGCCTACGGCAAGCTGACAGGAACTCCGGGCATTTGTTTTGTCACGCGCGGTCCCGGTGCGACCAATGCCTCGATCGGTGTGCATACGGCGATGCAGGACAGCGCCCCGATGATCCTGTTCGTGGGTCAGGTGGGCACGGACATGAAAGGCCGCGAGGCGTTTCAGGAAATCGACTACCGCGCCTATTTTGGCACCGTCGCCAAATGGGCCACCGAGATCGACGACGTTGATCGCATCCCCGAGATCATCGCGCGGGTCTGGACCACAGCCACCACGGGCCGTCCCGGACCGGTGGTTGTCGCCCTGCCCGAAGACATGCTGACCGACATGACCTCCGTTCCCGCCCTTACCGGCCCGATGCCCGTCGAAGAGGCCGCCCCCTCGCCAGACGCGATGCGGACGGTTCTTTCGTCCCTGGCCGAGGCCAAGCGCCCGCTCATCCTGATGGGTGGCGGCGGCTGGAAAGCCGAGGGCAGCGCGGCGCTGCAACGGTTCGCCGAAGCCTCGGACCTGCCGGTTCTGGCCGCATTCCGGTTTCAGGATCTCTATGACAACCACTCTGCCACCTATGTGGGCGATGCAGGGGTGGGCATGACGCCTGCGACCAAGAAGCTGATCAAGGACTCGGATCTGATCCTTGCCATCGGCGTCCGCTTTGGCGAGATGACAACGGATGGCTACACCCTGCTGGAGGTTCCCAAACCAGCGCAGAAGCTGATCCATGTGCATGCCTCGGATCGCGAACTGGGCAAGGTCTATATCCCCGATCTGGCTGTTCAGGCCGGAAACAACGCCTTTGCCAAAGCTTTGGCGGAAAACACGGTCAGTGGCGATTGGGCCGACTGGCGTAGTGAGGCACGTTCTGCCTTTGAGGCCGCGTTTGATCTTCCTGATCTGCCCAGCCCGGTCGACATGGGCAAGGTGACGGCCTACCTCCGCGACCGCCTGCCAGCGGATACTGTGCTGACCAACGGGGCGGGCAACTTCACTGTCTGGCCCAACAAATTCTTCAAATTCGGCCCCGGCCAGCGCCTGCTCGCGCCGCAATCGGGTGCGATGGGCTATGGTCTGCCTGCCGCCGTCGCCGCCAAGGTCGCGCACCCTGAACGTACCGTGGTCTGTTTTGCCGGTGACGGTGATTTCCAGATGAATTGTCAGGAACTCGGCACCGCCATGCAGGCGGGCGCGCAGCCCATCGTGCTGATCCTGAACAACGGCATCTACGGCACCATCCGCATGCATCAGGAAAAGACCTATCCCGAACGTATCTCGGGCACGACGCTTGAGAACCCCGATTTTGTGACACTTGCCAAATCCTATGGCTATCACGCCGAACGGGTGGAAAAGACCGAGGAATTCGAGGCCGCGTTTGAACGCGCGATGGCATCGGATACCGGCGCGGTGTTGGAGCTCAATATCTCCCCAGAGGCGCTGACACCGCGCCAGACCCTCAGTCAGATGCGGGATGCTGCGAAAGGAGCTGTGGCATGACGACACAAGATATCCGCCTGGGCGCCGATATTGGCGGCACCTTCACCGACATCGCGCTGGACGTCCGTGGCGAGATCCACTCGACCAAGGTTCTGACCAACTATACTGCGCCGGAACAGGCGATCCTCGACGGGATCGCCATCGTGACGGAACAGGCCGGGATCGGGTTCGGCGATCTCGACATCGTCATTCACGGCACCACGCTGGCCACAAATGCCTTGATCGAACGTCGCGGGGCCAAGACTGCCCTGGTCACCACCGAAGGGTTCCGGGACGTGATCGAAATGCGGACCGAGAACCGGTTCGAGCAATATGATCTGAACCTCAAGCTGCCCACGCCTCTGATTCCACGTCAGGACCGGTTCCCGGTGGCAGGGCGCATCGATGCACAGGGCAGAGAGTTGCAGCCGCTGGACGAGGCGCGGCTCGAGGCGCTGGCCGATGAAATCCGTGACGGTGGATTTGGCGCGGTGGCGATCGGTTTCATCCATTCCTACCAGAACCCCACCCATGAAGAGCGCGCGCGCGAAATTCTGGCGGCAAAACTGCCCGGCCTGCCGATCTCGATCAGTGCCGAAGTGTCCCCCCAGATGCGCGAGTTCGAGCGGTTCAACACCGTCTGCGCCAATGCCTATGTGCGGCCGCAGATGGAGGATTATCTGACCCGCCTGCAATCCCGCCTGCTGGCGCAGGGTGCACATTGCCCGGTCTTCATGATCCATTCCGGCGGTGGTTTGATTTCGGTCGAAACCGCGATTGAATTCCCGGTGCGGCTGGTCGAATCCGGCCCGGCTGGCGGTGCGATATTTGCCGCCGATGTGGCGGCCCGGTTCGGCCTCGAAAAGGTGGTCAGCTATGACATGGGCGGGACCACCGCCAAGATCTGCCTGATCGAGGATTTCCAACCCCAGACGGCCCGCACCTTCGAGGTCGCGCGCACCTACCGCTTTTGCAAGGGCTCGGGCATGCCAATCTCGATCCCGGTGATCGAGATGATCGAGATCGGTGCCGGTGGTGGCTCTATCGCCTGGGTCGATGCGATGGGGCGGATCCAGACCGGCCCGGAAAGCGCCGCTTCCGAGCCCGGCCCCGCCTGTTATCAGTGCGGTGGGGATCGGCCTGCAATTACCGATGCGGATCTGATGCTGGGCAAGATTGATCCCGACAATTTTGCCGGTGGCGCGATCCGCCTGTCCAAGGACGCCTCAAGCAAGGCGATTGGCAAGGATGTTGGTGACAAGCTGTCGCTGGACCCTCTGGAAGCCGCCTTTGGCATTGTCGAAGTTGTTGACGAGAACATGGCCAACGCCGCGCGGGTTCACGCGGTTGAGAATGGCAAGAACATCTCGGACAACGTGATGATCGCCTTTGGTGGGGCGGCACCGCTGCACGCCGCGCGGCTTTGCGAGAAACTGGGGGTGGATCAATGCCTGATCCCGCCGGGCGCAGGCGTTGGATCGGCCATTGGTTTCCTCAAGGCGCCCTTCGGGTACGAGGCGCTGGCCTCGCGCCTCGTGCGCCTGTCCGAGTTCGACGTGGACGGCGTAAACACCATGCTGACCGAGCTGCGCGAGACCGCCGAGCGGTTTGTCCGCGCCGGTACCGATGGTGAGATCAAGCGCGAGATCGTCGGCTTCATGCGCTATCAGGGTCAGGGCTGGGAAATCCCGGTGGCCATCCCCGACCGCACCCTGACCAGCGATGATATCGACCTGATCCGCGACCGTTTCCGCGAGAACTATACGCGCTTCTTTGGCCGCGCGATCGATGGGTTGAGCGGGTTGGAGATCGAGATTGTCACCTGGTCGATGAAAGCCAGCGATATCCGCCCCGCGCCCGAACGGCAGGACCTGCTGATGGCCGGACAGATCACCAATGGTGCCGATGTGCGTCCGGTTTTCGACCCCAGCAGTGACGGCTTGCAAGACAGCCGCATCATCGAACGCGATACCCTGTCCGCAGGCGATCGGGTCGAAGGCCCGGCGGTGATCGTCGAGCGCGAAACCTCGACCGTCGTGACCTCGCCCTTTGACGCCGTGCTGCAGGGCGACGGAACCATTCTCATGATCCGCAAAACCGCACTTGACGGTCGCGCACAAAAAGGAGCCTGATCCATGGCCGGACTTTCCGAAATCCGCATGCAGGTGATGTGGAACCGCCTGATCTCGGTCGTCGAGGAACAGGCGCTGACACTCCTGCGCACCGCCTTTTCGACCTCGGTTCGTGAGGCGGGAGACCTGTCGGCCGGTGTGTTCTCACCCGAGGGTCTGATGCTGGCGCAGGCCGTGACCGGCACGCCGGGGCATGTGAACACCATGGCCGAGGCCGTATTGCATTTCCTCGCCGAAATTCCGCGCGATGAGATGTATGAGGGCGATTGTTACGTAACCAACGACCCGTGGAAGGGCACAGGTCACCTGCATGACATCACCATGGTCGCGCCGTCATTCAAGGATGGCAAACTGGTGGCGTTTTTTGCCTGTACCGCGCATGTGGTTGACGTCGGCGGGCGCGGCTTCGGGGCGGATGGCAAGTCCGTTTACGAAGAAGGCATCCTGATCCCGATCATGAAATTCGCCGAACGCGGCAAGGTGAACCGGGACCTGATCAACATTCTGCGCAACAACGTGCGCGAGTCCAATCAGGTGGTCGGTGATTTCTATTCGCTGGCGGCCTGTAACGAGGTCGGCCATCGCCGTCTGGTCGACATGATGACCGAAACCGGGATGGACGACCTGAGTGGTCTGGGCGAATTCATCTTCTCCCGCTCGCGGGCCGCAACGCTGGAACGGATCGCTGCGCTGCCGAAGGGAAGCTGGCAGAACGAGATGACCGTTGATGGCTATGACGTGCCGGTCAATCTGGCGACGACGCTCTCGGTCAAGGACGGAGAAGTGAATGTCGATTTCAACGGCACCGACGGGCAAAGCAAATGGGGCATCAACTGCCCGCTGATCTATTCCAAGGCTTACGCCTGCTACGCCGTGAAATGCGTCGTGGCGCCCGATATCCCGAACAACTCTGCGTCTCTGGAACCGTTTACGGTAACGTCTCCCACCAACATCCTGAACGCAGAGCGGCCAGCGCCCGTCTCCCTCCGCCATGTCATGGGCCATATGGTGCCTGATCTGGTTCTTGGGGCGCTGGCCAAAGCCCTTCCCGGGCAGATCATGGCCGAAGGCGCGGCGGCGCTGTGGAATATTCACATTTCGGTCCGCCCCGAAGCGGGCGGTCAGGGTCGCAACTCCGAAGTTCTGATGTTCAACTCTGGCGGCACCGGTGCGCGGCCTGAACTGGATGGTTTGGGCGCGACAGCATTCCCATCGGGCGTGCATACAATGCCGATCGAAGCCACCGAACACACCGGCCCCATTGTTGTCTGGCGCAAGGAATTGCGCCCCGACAGCGGTGGTGCAGGCAAGCTGCGCGGTGGTCTGGGCCAGATCATCGAAATTGCACCTGCCGAGGGTCACGAATTCGACTTTTCCGCCATGTTCGACCGGGTCAACCACCCGGCGCGTGGCCGGGATGGCGGTGAAAATGGTGCGCCCGGCGTTGTCGAGCTGTGCGACGGCACCCAGCTGCGCCCGAAAGGGTGGCAACACGTCCCTGCGGGTAAACGCCTGATCCTGAAGGCCCCCGGCGGCGGCGGGTTCGGCCCGGCAGAAGAACGCGCGCCAGAAGCACAGGCCACCGACCGGTTGGCCGGATACGTAACGGAAGAGAAATGACAATGCTTGCAAAACGCATGGCGCAGGTGAAACCGTCGCCGTCAATGGCGGTCAGCCAGGCCGCCAAGGCCCTGGCGGCACAGGGCGTGGACGTAGCTGATCTGGGTCTTGGAGAGCCGGACTTCAACACCCCCGCCCATATCATCGAGGCCGCGCACAAGGCGGCGATCGAGGGCGACACCCGCTATACCGCGACCGGCGGTGCGCCCGCGACCAAGGCTGCGGTGGCAGGCAAGTTCAAGCGCGAGAACGGTCTGGACTTTGCCGCCGATGAGATCGTCGTGGCCAACGGGGCCAAGCAGATCATCTTCAACGCTCTGATGGCGACACTGGAAGAGGGTGATGAGGTGATCCTCGCCGCGCCCTATTTCGTGTCCTACCCGGACATGGCGCTGATGCTGGGCGGCAAGCCCGTTGTCGTCGAATGTTCGCGGGCGGATGGGTTCAAGCTGACACCCGAGGCGCTGGCGGCCGCGATTACGCCGAAATCCAAATGGCTGTTCCTGAACATGCCGGGCAACCCGTCGGGCGCGGTCTATTCCGATGCCGAGCTGAAGGCGCTGGGGCAGGTTCTGGGTGATCATCCCAACCTGCTGATCCTGTCGGATGAGATCTACGAGCATATCCTGTTTGACGGGCTGGAATTCGTCTCGTTCGGACAAGCCTGCCCGGAATTGCGCGATCGCACGCTGATCGTGAACGGCGTCTCCAAAGCCTATGCCATGACGGGCTGGCGCATCGGCTACGGGGCTGGTCCCGCCGCCCTGATCAAGGGCATGACCACCGTACAGAGCCAATCCACCACCAATGCCTGCTCGATTGCGCAGGCGGCGACGGTGGCCGCGCTGAACGGCCCGCAAGACGAGGTGGCGCGCTTTCGCGCGGCCTTCGAACGTCGCCGCGATCTGGTCGTTGCGGGCATCAACGCCATTCCAGAACTGGCGCTGGACGCACCGCAGGGAGCGTTTTATGCCTATATCGACTGCACCGCTCTGATCGGGCGCACCACGCCCAATGGCACAATCCTTGCGGACGACACGGCTGTGACCAAGTTCCTGCTGGACGAGGCTCGCGTGGCCGCTGTACCCGGCGGCGCCTACGGCCTGTCGCCCTTTTTTCGCCTGTCCACCGCCACGTCCGATGAGGTGCTGAGCGCCGCCATCACCCGTATCCGCGACGCTGTTGCGCGTCTGCGCTGAGGAACCCGATATGACTCAATTCAACCGTATCCTGATCACCGGGGCCGCAGGCCGTCTGGGCTCTGAGCTGCGCAAAGGTCTGGCACCGCTGGCCAAACATATCCGTATTTCGGACCGGGTCGAGATTGGGGATGTGCAACCCAATGAAGAGGCCGTGGTCTGTGAACTGGGTGATTATGACGCCGTCATGGCGCTGACCAAGGACGTTGACGCCATCGTGCATTTCGGCGGCGCGCCGCTGGAGGTCGACTTCGAGACCATCCTCGACAGCAACATCCGCGGGTCTTATCACATCTATGAGGGCGCGCGGAAAAACGGTGTGAAGCGCGTGATCTACGCCTCTTCGGTTCACGCCATCGGCTATCACGAGGTCGAGGCGCATATCGACGCCGACAGTCCGGTACGGCCCGACAGCCTGTACGGCGTGTCGAAGAACTTTGTCGAAAGCCTGTCCCGCCTGTATTGGGACAAGTTTGGCATCGAAAGCCTGTGCCTGCGCATCTTCTCGTCCTTCCCGGAACCGGCGGACCGGCGGATGCTGTGGAGCTGGCTCTCGTTTTCGGATTGCGTCCGCTATGTTGAACAGGGCCTGACCGCGCCGCGCGTCGGACATACGATCGGGTTCGGCATATCGAACAATCGTCTCAAAGTGGTGGACGACAGCAAAGCGGGCCACATTGGTTATCGCCCGAAAGACAACACCGAACACTTCCGGGACGCGATGGAAGCGAAGACGGACATACCTGATCCAAACGCGCCGGGTGTCAGGTTTCTTGGCGGCTGGTTCTGCGAATTGGGTCATCCTGATGATGAGGGCAAGTGATGCGTGACAGCTATGATGTGGTGATCATCGGCGGAGCGGTGATCGGCTCGGCGGTCGCCTATTTTCTGACTGCCAACCCGGATTTCGACGGCTCGGTTCTGATCATCGAGCGCGACCCCACTTTCGCGCAGGCGTCAACCTCGCTGAGTTCCAGCGCCATCCGCAACCAGTTCTCGAACCCGATCAATGTGCAGATCGGCCAGTTCGGCACGAAGTTCATCCGTGAATTTGCCGACACGATGGAAGTCGATGGGGACAAGCCCGATCTCAGCTTCCACGAAGGGGGTTACCTGTTTCTGGCGTCGACCGGCGAGCAGGTGCAGATTCTGCGCGAAAACCATGAGGTGCAGAAATCCCTGGGCGCGGATGTCGTGCTGTGGGAACCCGACCAGATCAAAGCGGCCTTTCCGCATCTGCGCGTCGATGATTTGCAACTGGCCAGCTATGGCCAGTCGGGTGAGGGATGGTTCTCGAA
Organism: Ruegeria spongiae; assembly: GCF_023502395.1. Lineage (GTDB taxonomy): Bacteria > Pseudomonadota > Alphaproteobacteria > Rhodobacterales > Rhodobacteraceae > Ruegeria_C > Ruegeria_C spongiae. The sequence continues at coordinate 88,657 of NZ_JAMFMB010000013.1, forward strand.
CACCGGTTTGATGAACGGGTTCCGCAAGAAGGCCCGCGCGCAGGGCGCCGATTACCTGATCGACGAAGTGGTAGGTATCAATCGTGACGGCGATCGGATTACCGGTGTCGTGCTGAAATCCGGTCAGACCATCACCTGCGGTACCCTGGTCAACGCGTCCGGCCCACGCGCGGCGCAGACCGCCGCCATGGCCGGGCTGAACGTGCCGGTTGAGCCTCGCAAACGCTCTCTCTTTGTCTTTGACTGTGCAAAGACCCCCGAAGGCACGGCCACGGTCAACAACGGGCGCTTGCCGCTTATGATCGACCCGTCGGGGACGTTCTGCCGCCCGGAAGGCAAATACTTCCTGTCCGGCACCGCGCCTGCCGATGACCCGGCAGTTGACTGGGACGATTTCGAACCTCGGCACGAAGAGTTTGAACGCATCTGGATGGACCTTGCGGAACGCTCCGAGGCGTTTGAGGCGATCAAGCTGATCAACTTCTGGGCCGGGCATTATGCGTTCAACACGCTGGATCACAACGTGATCGCAGGGCCGCATAATGAGGTGAAGAATTTCCTCTTTGCCAACGGATTTTCTGGCCATGGTTTGCAGCAGTCCCCTGCCGTTGGCCGCGGCATATCCGAATGGATCACCTACGGCGCGTTTCGAACTCTTGACCTCAGCGAAATTGGTTATGATAGGATCGTCCGCAACGAACCGTTCCTGGAAAAGGCAGTGATCTGACCTTCGGAGATCGATGAGCACCAACCGTTTCAGACTTCCTCCGCTGAACGCTATCAAGGCGTTTCATGCAGCGGCGCGCCACGGATCGATCCGGGGCGCGGCAGATGAATTGCTTGTGACGCCTCAGGCTGTCAGCCAGCAGATCAAACTGCTGGAAGACACGTTGCAGGTCTCGCTGTTCGAACGGCGCGGGCGGTCGATTGAGCCAACCGAGGCCGCCGTGCTGCTGGCCCGGTATGTCGAGGCCGGGTTCGAGGAATTGGCCGAAGGCGTGCGTCGCGTAACAACCAAGAAGTATCAGGACCGGATCACCCTGAACGTTTCGCCCTATTTTGCAACGCGCTACCTATTGCCCCGGCTCGAAAGCTTTCGCGAATCCGTGCCCCAATCCGATCTGCGTCTGACGACAATGGTTGAAACGCCGGATTTCAAACGTGACGATATCGATGTCGCGGTGCAATGGGGCTATGGCGGCTGGGGCGATCTTGAGACGGAACTGCTGATCAAGGATCACAAGGTCATCTGTTGCACGCCAGAACTCGCGACGCAGATAAGGACGCCAGAGGATCTGGCCAAGCAGCGCCTCCTGCACCCGGTTTTGCAGAATACTCTGTGGACGGATATTCTGGGCTTTCTGAATGTCAAAGCACCTGGCGCTTCGTCGGAATTGGCATTTCACGATGCGGCCACGATGCGGCGGGCTACATTATCTGGAATGGGTGTCGGGTTGATTTCCCGTGTTGACGCTCATCACGACATTCGGGCGGGCGATCTGGTCGCGCCACTGGGCGAAGGTCTGTTGCTCGGCATGCCGCCGGACCAGGTGCCGGGGTTCTTTCTGGTGCTGCCACGCGCGCATCGGCGCGTCAGCGCAGTAGGAAATTTCTGCAACTGGGTGGCCGACCAGACATGGGAGGACACCAGTCAATGACCAGAGGTATATCCGCAATTGTCACGGGCGCCGCATCCGGCATCGGGGCTGCCACAGCCCTTAAGCTGGCCCAAACAGGCGCATGTCTGACGTTGCATACACGTCGGTCTGCCAAACGCCTGGAGGACGTGGCGAACCAGGCGCGCAACAAAGGTGCCGAAGTGGAAACGGTGATCGGTGATCTTGCGGAACCCGGAACCGGTCACGAAATCGTCGCGGCTCACAAAAACCGGTTCGGAGATCTGGATGCGCTTGTCGCCAATGCGGGTTTTCCCTTGCTGGTAGCTCTGGACGCCATGACGCCAGAAGACATCGCCTATGCCTTTCGCGGAAATACCCAGAGCCTGTTTGAACTGGTTCAGGCCTGCCATCCGCTGTTGCAATCTTCGTCCTGTCCGCGCGTCGTCGCACTCAGCAGTTTCACCGCGCATGTGTTCCGTACTGACATGCCGCAGTTCCCGGCATCCGCAGCCTCGAAAGGCGCTGTTGAAACTGCCGTGCGCAGCCTGTCTTTGGGATTGGCCAAAGACGGCATTACGGTGAACTGCGTTGTGCCCGGATACATCCGGAAAGATGCTGGCACGAGCGACGGTCTGGATGAAGCTGCATTACACGAGATCGAAGGCCGCATCCCGTTGAAACGTCTTGGGTCGCCACAGGACATAGCGAACTGCATATGTTTCTTGATAAGCGCTGAAGCATCCTACATCAGTGGACAGACGCTGCACGTAAATGGCGGCTTGATCTGAAGGTGGTTTAGGCCTGCTTTGCAGCAAACGACCTTGCCGCCAGGATCGTTTTCCCGGATCTGCTCTGGCGCTTTGCCGAGGATGCCCGGGAACAGCCCTGTCAAAGCTTCATCTTTGACCGGGCTGATCGCGTGGGTCAAAGGCACTCGGCCAGTGTTTTGGCCATGTTTCGGATGACTTGCGGGTACAGAGCCGATCCAGGTTCCAGTTCAGACCCAAGTGGATCGATCATGCCGGTATTGGCTTCGGTTCCGTCCAGAATAGTGTCGACTATTCCCTGGTTGAATTGCGGTTCAGCCAAAACACAGTCAATGCCCTCACTCTTAATACGAGCCCGAATTTCTGCAATGCGTGCAGGGCTGGGGTCGGACGCGTCTCCGATTGAAATCGCGCCCGAAGCGGGGAAGTCAAATGCGTCCTCGAAATATTGATATGCGTCGTGGAACACAATGAAGTTACCGCCGCGAACCGGTTCAAGTGTGACGGCCACATCCGCTGAAAGCGCATCGATCTCTTCACGTGCTGCCGCCGCGTTCGCAAGGTAAACACCAGCATTGTCCGGATCAGCAGAAGACAGCTGGGCTGCGATAAGAGTCAGCCAGGTGTTTGCATTTTCAGGTGACAGCCATGCGTGTGGGTCGTGACCGCCATGACCATGATCATCGTGCACGTCATGGTTATTGTCTCCATGATCGTCCTCATTGCTGTGGCTATGCGCTTCGAACACAACACTCTCGCGGAAATTCAGAAGGACGGTGCCGTCAGACTCCATTAGGGCTGTGACTGTCGCGCCATCAGCGAGGGTTCCAACCGCACCTTCCATCCAGGGTGTCAGGTCTTCGCCAAGCCAGAATACAAGGTCTGCTTCCTGCAGCGCTGCCGCTTCGGACGGGCGCAGATTGTACTCATGGGGGGACGCGCCCGGAGGCACAATCAAATCAGGTGTCCCAACGCCATCCATGACACGCGCCACCAACGAATGCACTGGCGCGATATCTACCGCGACATTCGGAACATCTGCCATTGCCGTTCCACCCACTAACGCAGCGGTGATCGAAACTGGAAGGAGCTTTCTGGACATCGGTCTCTCTATGTGATTGTATAACGTTACGGGCGGCATACATGATATGGAATAACATGACAAGTGACACGCGACCCATACCCGCCGATGACACGGCGCTGATCGGGTTCCAGAAACATGACCACGAGACCTGTGTTGAGACAGCTTTGGCAACAACCGAGGAGCGATGCAGGGAAGAAGGGCTGCGTCTGACGCCGGTTCGGCGCAAGGTTTTGGAGATGCTCCTTCAGGAACACCGAGCGCTTGGGGCCTATGCAATACTTGACCGCTTGCGTGAAGAAGGGTTCGGATCCCAGCCACCGGTGGCGTACCGAGCGCTTGATTTTCTGGTCGAGAATGGGTTCGTGCATAAGATCGAGCGTCTGAATGCGTTCGTTGCCTGCTCGCATCCCGGTGCCACGCATTCGCCTGCCTTCATGATCTGCCGGAAATGTGACGCGGTGGCCGAGGCGCAATCTGCCCCGGCCAAGGGGGCGTTTGGCGCCGCTGCCCGCGCGGTGGGATTTGAGATTGAGCGCACGGTTGTAGAAGCCGAAGGCGTCTGCCCCGATTGCACCAAGAAGGCTTAAAGATGTCCCTTGTTTCTGTCGAAGGTCTCAGCGTCCGCTATGGCGCCAATACCGTTCTGCATCGTGTAGACATGACCATTGAACCCGGTGAGATCGTAACGATCGTCGGACCTAACGGTTCCGGCAAAACCAGTTTGCTTCGCGCGATCATTGGCGCGACCAGGCCCGTGGCTGGGCGCGTTGTAAAAAAACCGGGTCTAAAGATCGGCTATGTCCCGCAAAAGCTGCATATCGATCCTACATTGCCGATTTCTGTCGAGCGTTTCATGCGTCTGACAAACCGTGTCTCGCAGCAACATTGCGTGGATGCGCTCGACTCCGCCGGGGTACCTGATCTGCTCAAGCGCCAGATGTCGCAACTCTCCGGTGGGCAGTTCCAGAGGGTTCTGTTGGCCCGAGCCCTGATTGACCGGCCGGACGTTTTGCTGCTGGACGAGGCGACGCAGGGCCTGGACCAGAGAGGATCAGCGGCCTTCTACCAGCAGATCGAGGCGGTGCGCCGCGAAACAGGGTGCGCCATATTGATGATCAGCCACGAATTGCACGTTGTCATGAGCGCGTCAGACAGGGTCATTTGCCTCAACGGACACGTCTGTTGCGAAGGCTCTCCTGCGGTCGTCGCCTCGGCACCGGAATATCGGGCCCTGTTTGGAACCGGCACGGGCGGCGCGCTGGCCCTATATCGGCATCATCATGACCACCACCATGACCATAGTGAAGACCCCAAGGAAGCGGCGCAATAATGCTTGATGATTTTATGACGCGGGCAACGCTCGCAGGTGTTGGCGTGGCATTCGCCGCAGCTCCGCTGGGATGTTTCGTCGTGTGGCGCCGCATGGCGTATTTTGGCGATGCAACTGCCCACGCGGCGATCCTCGGCGTCGCACTCTCACTGACCTTTCAGATGTCAATCTTTGCCGGTGCTTTGGCCGTTGCACTGGTCATGGCCCTGACTGTTACGCTATTGGCCGGTCGCGGGTATGCGATGGATACATTGCTGGGGGTTTTGGCGCATTCGGCTCTGGCATTTGGTCTTGTCGCCGTCTCGTTCCTATCCGGTGTTCGGATAGATCTGATGGCTTATCTCTTTGGCGACATTCTGGCCGTGTCGCGCGCTGATCTGGCGGTGATCTGGGGTGGTGCAGCACTTGTCGTCGCTCTGATCGCCTGGCGCTGGTCTCAACTGCTGACGGCAACCCTGAACGAAGAACTGGCCTATGCCAGCGGCTTTGATCCCAAGCGCGAGCAGTTGATCCTGACCCTAGCCCTCGCGGTGACTGTGGCAGTGGCGATCAAGGTCGTGGGCGTTCTGCTGATCGCTGCGATGCTGATCATTCCGGCCGCTGCCGCGCGCAGTTTGGCGCGATCACCGGAATCGATGGCCTTGATAGCAGCGGTGATCGGCGCATTTTCCGCTGTCGCCGGATTGAGATCAGCATATGTTTTTGACACCCCGGCAGGTCCATCCATCGTCTGCGTTGCTGCCATTTTGTTTGCCTGCCTCAGCTTCATCGGATGGCGATCTCGACATGGGGCCAGGTTCATCCTGTTCTAGGTTTTTGATCCCAAGGTTTAATGGTGCGATCCATTCGATGGAATGGAAGGATGCGTTATCCGTTCAATCTGCGGTCACTCGCACCTTGATTTTGCAAGTGCGGCGAATGTCCGGTCCGACGAAACCGAGCTGCGGCGATTGACGGTTTGGCAAATAGCCATAACGGGCCGTCTCACCAGTTTCCTGCTTGCCGACCTGGTCTAAATTTCGTCAGAGCCCACCGTTTGCCTGCAGCCGATCTATGACGCAACTGGCCATGTTGGCGCATCGTTTGCCACCAAATGGGAAGATCGCATCGAATCCGCCGCGGATCTGTTGCTCGATGGTTGACCGCAACCGGCGGCGGGCGCGAAACAGGCGCGTCTTTACGGTGATCGGGTTGATCTGAAGTTCCGTCGCGATGGCAAGGACACTCATTCCCTCCGCCTCGCGCAGCAGGAACGGCAGCCGCATCTCGGGCGGCAGATCGGAAACGGCTGTCTCAAGCAATTCGCGTAGCTGCGCCCGACCGAGCGTCGCTTCGGGAAGCTCGGAAATCTGGCCCGGGAATACGAGGACATTGGGCACACGGATTTCGTCAACTGTGTTGTATTCTTCGTCAGAGCGCCCCCGCCTTCGTTGCATGCGTGACGTGTTGATGACGATCCGCGTGATCCAGGTGGAAAATCTTGCGCGCTCACGAAAGCTCTCAAGTTTGCTGAACGCGGAAAGATAGGCCTCCTGCAGCGCCTCTTCGGCCTCGGCATCGCTGTCGACGATGCCCCGGGCAACCCGGAACAGACGGGGATTCAGGCGGCGGATAAGTTCCCGAACGGCCTGTTCGCTGCCGCCACGAGCGGCGGTCACAAGGTCAGCTTCAGACTTGGCGGCTTCCGTTTGAACCTGATGTCTGAGATTCGTCCGTTCTTTCACGACCGTCCCTCCCAACTAACGGTACCTGCAGCGATGATCCTCTCTGCCGGCGGCAAAATTGCCAGGACCTGGTCGGACACATCGCTTGTATCCTTGGAACGTCCTTCCCAGCCCGCACCGGCGGGGGTTCCCACCACAATGCGACCGACCATCGCCGCCATTTCGTGTGGCAGACAATAGTAATCATACACGCCCGGCGCGGTCAGGGTGACTTCAAAACGCTCATCCGGCAGCAGAAAATCGCTGTCCCAAGGCCTTGCTGCCAAGGGAATGCGCCGTTTGCGACCATATATCGCCGGGTGATAGGCGGTTGCCGTGTGGCTGTTTCCGGGATCACGATTGGTGAAACGGATGGTTGTGCCCGGCACCACCGCGAGGCCAAGGGGATCAAACCAGATCCGCTCTCCACGCGGCGTGCCGCGCATCTCGATTTCTGTGATCGCTTGAGCACGTGCAGATAGCGACCCCGCGAGGGTGGCGATCACGCCACCCCCGAGCCTCATGGCATCCCGTCGCGTGCAGTTCATTTGGCAAGCCGTTCCTTTGCTTTCTCATCATGAAACAAAACTACATGAGCATGCGGCTTTTCCACGCCGGGGTGACCGGCATTGAAGTAAATGTCGGTCGAGCTGACGGTGTGCGACCCGATGTCGAGCCCGTCATACGAGACGCCGTTCTGCAATTCTTCAAGCGGGGTCATATAAATGGTGGCTGAAAGCAGACCGTCGTGGTCGTAAGCAAGAAACGGACCGGCCGGCAGTGTGGCGGGGTCTACAAAGAGAGTTCCCAGACCGGGAATGAACTCGGGCAGGGGCAGAACATCGCTCACTTTCACATAAGGATCACCTGCGGGCGCGTTCATCAGTGCCTCTTCATCATGAGCACTGGCAATTGTCGTCGTGGCGGCGATAACGCCTGCAACAAGCAAGGAGTTTCTCAGCATGACTATGTCCTTTCCAAGGTTTGCGACAGGTGCGTCCTGATGCACACCTGTTCCCTTGGATGCGGCACAGACAGAAAGGTTCCCGCATTTCATTGTTTTTTTACTGACCGACAGGGTGCGGAGACCCCGGGTGCCAGGCGCCAACGACATCTTAAAATTTTGTAACACCGATCCCTTTGCGGTTGCCCCGGAATACGCTTCGCTCAAACCGTTGGAGAGCATCGCTTCATTTCTCGACAGGGATGGCCCTGACCGGCTTTACTGCAACAAGGTCTGTTGGACCTATCATTCGTACGCTCGGGATTGCAGGGTATACTTCGAGAACTCACGCGTATTTCTGCAAGAATTCACCGCCACCACCGGTCTAGGCGTCTCACATTTGAAAGGGCCGGACTGCCAGGGAGACACATAATGAAGACCGACATACCCGATGGCGCTCGCGCACCACATTTTTGGGAGGCAATACTGTCTCTTGTCTCACTTATTGTAGGCATCAGCATTTCGATAGTTGTCTATGGGCTTGATCCGCATGTTCCCATGCTGCTGGGGGTCATTGTCGCGTCGCTGGTAGCACTGCGCTGCGGATTCAGTTGGCAGAATATACAGAACGGCATGGTGAGGGGCATTACAAATGCCCTTCCGGCGACCATTATCCTGATCATAGTAGGTGTCCTTATCGGGATCTGGATATTGGCGGGGGTGGTGCCGACGCTGATTTTCTATGGGCTCAAGATTCTGTCCCCTTCAATCTTTCTGCCGGCAACTGTGATCATCTGTGCGCTCGCCTCACTGGCCACAGGCAGCAGTTGGGGGACAACGGGTACCATTGGTGTGGCGCTCATGGGGGTTGGCGCTGGACTGAACTTTCCGCTTCCGCTTGTGGCTGGCGCGGTATTGTCGGGTGCCTATTTCGGGGACAAGATGTCGCCTCTTTCCGACACCACCAATATGGCCCCCGCATTGGCGGGAACCGACCTGTTCACACATATCAAGCATATGACCTATACGACGGGCGTTGCCTTTGCACTGACACTGGTGATCGAAATCATCATTGGCCTGCAATACAGCGGAGGCGACGGCGATCTGGCGCGTGTCGAGACGATGCTTGCCGTTTTGAAAGAGAATTTCACTATTAACCTGGCGATGATCCTGCCTCCCGTCGTCGTGCTTGTTGTGTCTTATCGGCGCATGCCCGCAATCCCCGGAATTACTTTGGGAGTGGTGGCTGCCGTCATTTTGGCGGTTGGATTGCAGGGCGCAAATTACGAAGCTCTGGTGAATGCGGCTTTCGGTGGGTATTCCGCTGACACCGGCAACCCGGACGTTGATACGCTCCTGAGCCGGGGTGGCATGGATTCGATGATGTACACGATCAGCCTGGTGATCGTGGCGATGATGTTCGGCGGCGTGATGGAGCGAACCAATCAACTCAAGGCCATCGCTGACAAGGTTCTCACGATGGTGAAATCAGATGGATCGCTTATCGCGTCAACAGTACTGACCGGCATTGGCGCCAATATGGTTCTATGCGATCAGTATATGGCTATTGTGATGGGTGCCCGCACGTACGCGCAAGCTTATCGTGAACGTGGATTGGCCCCCGAAAACCTGTCACGGGCCGTCGAAGATTCCGCGACGGTCACCGCCAACCTGGTCCCCTGGAATTCGGGCGGCGCGTATCAGGCCGCCACCTTGGGCGTCGCGACGCTGGCTTATCTGCCATTTGCGTTCTTTTGTTGGCTGTCGCCGCTGGTGACAATGCTCTTTGGATTTATGGGTTGGACAATCTGGCGATCGGACCAGGAACAGCATCAGGAGTCGGCAGGTCAAGAAGCAGCGAAAGCTAACTGAGCAATTCCTTGAGCGAGACCATGCGGAGCAAAAACGGCGACAAAATGCGCCGCTGTGGAGCCGAGCCCATCCTGGTGGTCGCCAAGTCGATGAAACCGGCAAGACTTGCTCGTCGGGGTAGGGGGCTTTTGCCTTTCAGAACCCGTTCAGCAAGGGCGGAGTTTGCAAACCGCGTGACAAGCTTTTACGAAAGCAATGGAATCCTCAAAGGGTTTGCCGCGTGCTAACACTTCTGACCAACGCAGAGGTCTATGCGCCCGACCCGCTTGGACCGGACTCAATTCTGATCGCTGGCAAGAAAATCGCCTATCTGCGGTTTCGCGAAGCCGGATGTCAGGCCGACCGTTTCACGATCAGCTCTGATGGTGGCGGGTGTCTGCCCGCCTTCGACAGAGAAGGCAGGCTGACACGGTTCGGGGTGGGTGTCCCCCTTGATGAGGCGCTTGCACCCTTGACGCACAATGTCGCCGACCTGCTGAAGCTACACCACAAAGGCCGTCTGGCCGTGGGTATGGATGCCGATTTGGTGATTTTGGATGGCGATCTGGACGTTCGGGATGTTATGGCTCGCGGCAATTGGCACCTGCGGGATCATCAGACAGTGCGCCGGGGCATGTACGAAGCCACGGCGTAATCCTGCGAATTGCCGGGACGAACGAAGGACAGAGAACAGCCATGTGCCCAGCACCAGCACAAGAAGACACGGATCGCGGATTCATCATTCCGATCGGCGGTGGCGAAGATCGGGTCAAAGAGATGCAGATCCACCGGAGGTTTCTGGAACTCTCCGGCGGGCAAGACGCAGATATCGTCGTGATTCCAACAGCTTCTATGCTAGAGGAAACCGGCCCCGACTATCACCGCATCTTCTCTGATCTGGGGGCCGGTACGGTCGAGTTCCTGCCCATCTCGCGCCGCGCCGATTGCGACAACCCCGAATTTGCCGACATGCTGGACCGTGCCACCGGGATATTCATGACGGGTGGCAATCAGCTCCGCCTCTCGGCCATTCTTGGCGGGACCCTTGTTGCGCAAAAGATTCGCCGCCGGAACGCGGCTGGCATCCCCGTTGCCGGTACGTCTGCGGGGGCCTCGATCATGTCCGAACACATGGTCGCCGGGGGCAGCAGCAATGCCGCCCCCGCAGAAGGAAACATCACTTTGGCGCCCGGAATGGGCCTGACCAATGCGGTGATTATCGACCAGCATTTCACTCAGCGTAACCGGCTGGGGCGGTTGCTAACCGCTTCTTCGTTCAACCCTTTTCTGATCGGTCTGGGGATCGACGAAGACACCGCCGCCTTCATTGGCCCCGACAATGTTGTCGAGGTTGTGGGCAGCGGCACGGTCACCGTAGTCGATGCCAGTCACCTGACTCATTCGTCCATGTGGGATGCAAGCCGCGGCGAGGCGATCAGCCTGCTGGGCCTGCGCCTTGACGTTTTGGGTGAAGGATGCCGTTATGACCTGACGGCACGTCAAGCCTATCCACCCGATGAGCATGCGGCGTTCTGCACCCTGCCAGTTCCAAGCGGCGGCAACATCGGGTGATCGGGGAGTATAATAATTCTTGAACGGGGAAGCCTATGAAAATCGTCTCAACCAATGTCTATGTCGGCCCGAACGTCTGGGCGAGCTTTCCGGTCATACGACATGTCATTGATTTGGGATTTCTGGAAGACTGGCCCTCGGCAAAAATCGGGAACGAATTCATCGACGGCTTGATCGCGGCATTGCCCGGCCTGTCAGAACACGGTTGTTCCTATCGCGAACCCGGCGGGTTCATCCGCCGCCTGCGCGAAGACGAAGGCACCTGGCTGGGCCATGTGATGGAACATTGCGCGCTGGAAATTCAGGGCGTTGCGGGCACTGATGTGACCTTCGGGCGAACCCGGTCCACCGGTGAGCCAGGGCAATACAACATGGTCTACCAGTACCGGCAGCGCGACGTTGGTCTGGATGCAGGTAAACTGGCATTGCGGTTGCTGATGCATCTGCTGCCGCAGGACCTGAAAAACCACTCGGACTATGAGTTCGACCCGGACTTCAACTGGGAAGAAGAACTGCGCAGCTTTGTGCTGCGCGCGCAGCGCAAGGAATTTGGCCCCTCGACCGGGTCTTTGGTCAAGGCCGCCGAAGAACGGGATATCCCCTGGATCAGGCTCAATGAATACTCGCTGGTCCAGTTTGGGCATGGCAATTACCAAAAGCGGATTCAGGCGACGATCACCTCTGAAACCAAACATATCGCGGTCGAGATTTCCTGCGACAAGGAAGATACCCATAATCTGCTGAATGATCTCGGGCTGCCGGTACCCCAGCAAAACATGGTTTATAGTGGTCGCGAGGCCATCCGCGCCGCCCGTCGCATCGGTCATCCGGTTGTGGTTAAGCCGCTGGATGCCAACCACGGGCGCGGTGTGTCGATCAACCTCAATACCGACGAAGAGGTCGAGGCAGGCTTTCACGAGGCCAAGGAACATTCAAAAAGCCGTGCCATTCTGGTGGAAAGCTTTGTCACCGGGTTCGATCACCGGATGCTGGTGATCAACAACAAACTCGAGGCCGTGGCAAAACGGGTGCCCGGGCATGTGGTCGGCGACGGCAAAAGCACCATCACCGAATTGGTCGATATCGTGAACCTCGACCCGCGCCGCGGGATTGGTCACGAAAAGGTGCTGACCCGGCTGGAGCTGGACAATCAGGCAAACCGCTTGCTTTCCGAGGCCGGGTATGACGCCGAAACCGTCCTGACCGAGGGCGAGATCTTTTACCTGCGTTCGACCGCCAACCTGTCGACGGGCGGCACATCGATCGACATGACCGATGTGGTCCATCCCGACAACCGCGACATGGCAGAGCGCGCGATCATGGCCGTTGGGCTGGACGTGGGCGGGGTCGATTTCCTGATCGATGACATCACCAAATCCTACAAGGACATCGGCGGCGCTATTGTCGAGGTGAACGCCGCGCCCGGCTTCCGTATGCATGTGGCCCCATCAGAGGGCCAGTCGCGCGACGTTTCGGGCAAGGTGATGGACATGCTGTTCCCGGTCGGGGAAGAGGCGCGCATTCCAATCGCGGCAATCACCGGCACCAATGGCAAAACCACGACCTCCCGGATGCTGGGCCATATCATGAAAGGCAGCGGCAAAACCGTCGGCATGACGTCGACCGACGGCGTTTATGTGGATGGCAAGCTGAGTGTCAAGGGCGACATGACCGGCCCGAAATCCGCACAGATCGTTCTGCGCGATCCGATGGTGGACTTCGCCGTCATGGAAACGGCGCGGGGCGGGCTGGTTCGGTCCGGCCTCGGCTACCAGAGATCGAATGTGGCGGCCTGTCTGAATGTCTCTGCCGATCATCTTGGGTTGCGCGGGATCAACACGGTCGAGGAACTGGCCGTCGTCAAACGTGTGGTGGTGGAAAGCGCGACAGAGACGGCGGTTTTGAACGCGGACGACATCAACTGTCTCAAGATGGCGGATTACGCCGACGTCAATGCGATCTTCTACGTCACCACCAATCCCGGGCACAGTCTGGTGAAAGAGCACATCAAGGCAGGCGGCAAGGCCATCGTGCTGGAAAGCGGCATGAATGGCGACATGCTGACCATTTACGACAATGGCCTGCATATGCCTGTGCTCTGGTCGCATCTGATCCCGGCGGGGTTGGAAGGCAAGGCGATCTTCAACGTCCAGAACGCAATGTTTGCAGCTGCCATGGCCTATAGTTTCGGCGTCGATCTGGACAATATCCGCCATGGGCTGCGGACCTTCGACACCAGCTATTTCCAGGCTCCGGGCCGGATGAATGTCTATGACGAACACCCGTTCAAAGTGATCCTTGATTACGCGCATAACCCCGCCGCCATCGGCGTGGTGACCGACCTTGTCGACCGGCTGGACGTAAAACGGCGCCGGATTGCCGTGGCCGCGATGCCTGGTGACCGGCGGGATGAGGATATTCTGGAAAGCGCGGGTATCCTTGCCGGGCATTTCGATCATTACATCTGCAAGGCAGACGATCGACGCCGCGGGCGCGGCCATGACGAAGTGCCGCAGATGATCAGGGCGGAACTGACGCGCAACGGCGTCGAGGACAGCGCCATCACCGTCATCCCCAACGAGGTCGAAGCGGTGAACGCCGGGCTGGAGATGGCCGCCGCAGGCGACCTGCTGGTGATCTTTGGCGATGACAGCGCGCGTTGTTGGAAACAGATCGTCTATCACAACGCGGGCGAAAACGAGGCCGAGGCCGAGGCACAAAGCCCAAGACCTGCGGCCGCGCCGGACTTCGAAGAGATGTTCGATTCCGACCAATCGCTCATCCGGGATGAGCGCGGTGTGCGCCTTGCGCGCGAGATAGACGAAGACGCCGATTGATCGGAGGATCGCCGATGGATCGTATCGAAGAGCTTGAGACAGCGCTGACGATTGTCAGTGCAAGCGCGGACCACATTCGTGTCGATGACGCCCGCCGCCTGACGGGACCGGGGTTGTTATGGGACCGTCCGGGCGCGGTGATCGACGTGTTTTTTGAGGTGGTAGAGCCCGATCTGATTGCACAATTGTGGATGCATCACGCAAGAAAGGTTCTGGATGCGTTGGGCTGGCAATCCGAGGGCTGCATCTTTCGCCAGTTTCAAGGCGGCGTGAACCTCGCCATCTCGGCTCCGATGGACCAGCTTTATTCCTCGATATTTGCCGCGCAGACCGCGTGGCATTTTTGCGCCGCAGAGTTGCTCGGGCAAACCCCGGGCGATTTCGACACCATGATCGCGGACGTCAAAACGGTGATGGCGAAAGAGGCGAACCCGGCTCTGATCGCTTTGATCGCTGCCGCGCATGGCCACGGCGTTGATATCCTGTGTGATGATGATGAGATCTCGATCGGCCATGGCACGGGCAGCCGGGTTTGGCCGGTCGATGCCTTGCCATCCCCGGAGCAGGTGGATTGGAAGGTGCTCCATGACGTGCCCATCGCCTTTGTCACCGGAACCAACGGCAAGACCACCACAACCCGGCTCTGCGCGGCAATCGCCAGAGCGGCGGGAAAGACGGCGGGGCTGACCTCGACCGATTTTGTTCGGGTCGGAGACGACATTCTCGACCGCGGCGACTACTCGGGTCCGGGCGGGGCCAGGATGCTGCTGCGCGACCCCCGGCTGGAGATTGCCGTTCTGGAAGTGGCACGCGGAGGCATTCTGCGGCGCGGCCTGCCAACGCGTCGGGCAAGGGTTGCCGTGGTGACCAATGTCGCCAACGATCATCTGGGGCAATACGGTGTGAACACCGTTCCCGATCTGGCTCAGGCCAAATTCGCGGTTCGCAGAACCTTGTCCGAAGAAGGCGTGCTGGTTCTGAACGCAGATGACCCCTTTGTTGTCGCCGAAGGTGAGCGTGCCGACGCGACGATCTGGTGGTTCTCGCTGGACCCGGGCGCCGCAGAAATCACCGTTGCCCGGGCGCAGGGCGCACCCTGCGCCTATCTGCGCGAGGGTACGATGGTATTTTTCGACGGCACGGCAGAGCATCCGGTAACATCCGTGCGCGATGTACCGATCACCATGAACGGGGCTGCCAGATACAACGTTTCAAACGCATTGGCTGCCCTCTGTGTCGGCAAGGCAATGGACCTGAACGATGACGTCATCCGCGCGGGTCTGGCCGGTTTCAAACCAGACGCCAAGGACAACCCGGGTCGCTGCAACGAATTCGCGTATAACGGCGCACGCGTTTTTGTGGATTTTGCCCATAACCCGCATTCGATTGCCGCCGTCTGCGATGCGATGTCCGCGATACCGGCCAAACGGCGGTTCATCATGCTCAGCCATGCGGGCGACCGATCTGACCAGGATATACATGACGTCACCTTGACTGCGCTTGAGTTCAATCCGGACGTGGTGGTTGCTGTTGAAATGGAGAGCTATCTGCGCGGACGCAAAGCGGGGGAAATCCCGGCCCTTATCAGGCGTGCAGCGATGGATGCTGGTCTGGCTGCGGATAGTGTGCTCTACGCTGGCTCGCCCACAGAAGCGGCGCGTATGATCCTGGATCAATTACAGCCCGACGACTTAGCGTTGCTGTTGGTGCTGTCCGAACGTGATGCGGTTTTTGAACTCTTGGAAAGTCAAAACTGATATTGTTGCGCGTGACAGAGGTGTCCAGCGGTCCTCCGGATCGTAGGGCTTCGAGGCGACTTCTTTGGGCAACTCACATGATTGTTGGTCGTTTACTCTGACCAAGTAACCTTCCCGGATCAGCTGTTCTGATAATAAAACGAAAACTTGCGACTTGAGCCTCCTGGCGGGGGAGGGAATGGAACAGCTTTTCGAACTTGTTCTTTGGCAGCGCGTTCGATTTCGGGTGAGCCTGAGCTATCCACGATATCCACCCATGCCAAGGAACCATCTGGATTGATCTCAAAAAACACCTGCGCAAACCCACGTACCGGAACATAGACAACCGGGGCGCGGTTCAAATGGACCAGAACCTGGCCTGCATAGTTGGTGACGTTGGAATTTCCCGGTCCGCGTCCGCCGGACCTGTTCTGGTTACCGCTTCTGGCGAAGGGGTCAATAGCTTCTCTTCGATAAAGGGTCAGCGGTGAGTCCATAATTTGTTCGGGATTGCGCAGGTTATCAAAATTACTGAACCCGTCGAATGCGCCCCGTGGTTGGTCAGCAAGTTTGCGCTCCGGAAGACGCGGGCGTTTCGAAACGGCCACGGCCAGCGCGGACTCTTCTGTTTCACTTTCTACGGTCGCGGTTTCCGAACCATCCGCCGAAGGTTGGACAATGGTTTCCGGGGTTTCTGGTCTAAGCACCTCACGCTCTGGCGGAACGACCGGGACCACAGCAGAGTCGGGTGCTGGTACGGCGGCCAACAGACGCGGCTCCGGGGTCGCGGAAGCTTCTGCGTCGGGTGTTTCGGCAACTTCATTCCTCGCTGCAGGGGCTTCCTGCGGCGTTTCAATTGTTGTATCGGGTTCAACCGGTGCAACGGCGGTATCCACACTCGAACCAGCGTCAGCATTCGAAGGATCCACAGGCTCCGTCACTTCTGCTTCGGGCGGATCTGGTTGCGGTGCCGCAGATGACCCGATGTCGGGCGAGGTAGCTCTCTGCGGATCGGCAGAGGCCACAAGCGCCTCGCTGACAGGAACTTCGGCCCGGTCTACTTCCACCGTGTCTTCAACCGGAGGCTCGGGAACCTCTGCGGGTTCCGGTTGAACCGGCTCTGGTGCGGCATCCGCAAATTCTTCAAAAGCATTCCCCAGCTCAACCACATCGACCGGGCTGTCCCCTGTCAGCGGTTCTTCCAGATCAGCCGCGGTAAGGCTGAGAAAACAAAGGTGCATTACAATCGACAAAAGGACGGCCACTAAGGCGACGACTGCAGACCTCCGGATCATTCGAGAGCCTGTTCTGTCACAAGGAATACCGAGGGCGCACCCAGCCTGCGGAGTGCTCCGGTGACTTCCATCAACCGGGGGCCGGAAGCATCGCGGTCCGGCACGATCCTTACGGGGCCGGTGTCATGGCTCGCCATGTAAGTCTCTGGGTCGGTCGGAACGCCGCGAAAGCTCAACGCGCCTTCCCGATTGAGTACAAGCGCGTCGGGTGGTTCACGTCCTTCCAGTTCAGAGGTATCCACGAGCTCCAGATCAGGGTCGATTGGCGGCGCGACGGTCCCGGCGATCAGAAAAAAGATCAGCATCAGGAAAACGACGTTGATCAAGGGAATTGTCGAGTCGCGTTTGCGGCTTGGGTGGGTGGCGCGGATCATGACCTTACTCCAGCACCGTCACGGTCAAGCCTTCGCGTCCCCGCAACCGGACCAACAGATCGACAAGCCGCTGTGCCGACGTATCCGAATCCAGATTCACCAGAACCTGCCCCGTTTCGATTTGCGCAGACAGCTCGTCCAACGTTGCCGGAACTCCGTTTAGCGTTAGTCGATCGGAACCAATCTGAACAAATATCCTCTCAGATGGCTTGTCCGGTGCTGATGCGCTCGCAGTTGCACTGCTCAGCTCGATCTCTGCAAACCTCGAAAAGGTCGAGGACAGCATGAAGAAGAGCAAAAGAAGAAAAATGACGTCTATAAGCGGCGTCATCGACATCGGGCGTCGGACAAAGGGGGCTGTGTTACGCATGCCCATGCGCAGCCATCGGCTGATTGACACCCACCGTTTCGTGAATGGGCTGGCCCGGCACCAAAACGGTCCGCAGCGCCTTGTCGGCAAAAACCCTCTCTCGCGCAGTGCGGCTTTCGAACCAGGACAAAACCATCGAGGTTGGCATTGCGACGGCGAGGCCCACGGCAGTCGTCACCAATGCGACCCAGATCCCGCCCGCGAGCAGTGACGGATCGACCGAGGCGCCTGCGGTCTGAAGGCTTTGGAATGCGTCAATCATCCCCAAAACCGTCCCGAACAAACCAAGGAGTGGTGCGAGCTGCGCGACCGTATCCAAAAGACGGAAACCACGCTCAAGCCCGGCGAGCGCCAGTCCAGCTTCAGCATCCAAACGGTTGTCCAAATTTGGCGTGTCCGGCGCGTCCATCGCCGCTGCGACGATCGGAGCCAAATAGCTGCTGCTCTTTGAGAGGCGCTCACGAGCCGAGCTTCGATCTCCGGTATCCCAATCCTGAAGGGCCTGCGACAACACCCGGTGCCGCCCCACACCACAGGCTGCAAACTGCCACAGCTTGTAGAGTGTAACCGCCACGGTCAGCACGGACATGAAGATCAGGACAGCGACAACAGGCCCACCCAGGGCAAGAATTTCACGAAGCGAATTCAGCACGTTCATCCAAGCAACTCCACATCTACTCGACTACTTAGCGACAGAGCCTCCTGGCAGACACCACTCTCGGCTCCGTTCACAATGCAAGAACTTGAGCCATTGATCAGCGCGCGGCCAACAGCGTTGCAAGCCATCCCGGGAAGGTCAAACTGGCGTACACGCGGACGGCCCACCGGCAGGTCACGAAAATCAAAAAGCGAAAGGGTTACAACACCGCCTGCCGTGTCGAAAATCACGGTCTCAAGTACCGCTTCATCAATGGTCGTTCCGGTGAGGTTTTCTACCAAGAACGATAACCGGCACGCCTCCCCAACGTCCTGCACAGCGTTCAATTCCACTGAAAGTCTTGAGGCAGGACCGTCGGCAGATTGTGCAAGCACTGCTAGAGGAAACACGCTTGCCGACAGAACGAGAGCGATGCGAAGAAATAACATTGACCGGTACCCTATTTCTTGCGCTGAATCAGACCGCCCGCGGTGTTTTTCGGGCTGTACCCTTCTCTTACCTGACACAGTAATCACATCAAAGGGTCGTTGAAGCTTTTGTGATTTGGGCAGAGCCCAAAGTTGGACCTTGTTGCCTGGACCGTCTCGTCGCGGTGTTTTCGGTGCCTCCTCTTGCGCAGCTGACCTGAGACCCGACTTCCCTCCATCCTTTGGGAGAAGCCGTTGGGGCGGTGTCGCCCGCCCGCCGACTCTTCCCAACTTCGAGGAACGCCTTCGACTAAGAGTAATACAGCCTTTCGGCAAGACAGGCACCACGCGCGTTGTGAAGGCGCACGTTCTGTCCGTCGCACTGGTTGCGGGCGGCGGCATCTTCGGGATGCATCGTCACCGGCTCGCTTCCATTGGGACGATCCGCGCGGCTGACTGGTCCGTGGTCAAGCTGGCTGTGCAGCTTGTTATGCGGCTGGTTGAAGATCATGTGCAACTGAACTGGCCCGGCGCGGCCCAGCCACTCGACCGGCTCCATCCACGCGGGATGATCGGGACACTCTTCATAGTCAAAAAACGCGATGGTCTCGGAGTAGATTTCGATCTTTCCGGGCGGCGTATCCAGCGGGTTCGAAGCAAGGTCGCCAAGCACATCGGCAATGTAGTGGCCAAAGGGGGCGGGGCCGGGGCCTTCCTCGAAGGCGCGAAGACCCACGACCCGACCGTGTTGGGCCTCTAGCCGATAAGTTCTCCAATGGGCGCTTGCAAGAAGGTTGCGATCATGGTGTTTCATGGTTGGTCCCGCTCGGAAAGCTCGACAGCCAAGGACCAGCCTGCTTTTATCCAGGCAGCGATACAGCCTGCAAGGATTGCGACCGGGGCAAGGCCTATCGCTGTTGCCACCAGCGCGGCCAATGCCGAGCGGCCACCGGAGGCGCAGTAGAAGATGTAGGTCTTGTCCTTATTGAACGCCGGCATGTGAGCCGGGCTTTCAGGATTGATGTGGAATTCCATCATGCCGCGAGCGGAGGTTGCAGTGCCCGGAATGGTACCGGAATTGGCCTAATCAGTACCGTCGCACAGATCGACAAAGACATGTGCACCGCTGATCACAAGGGCAAGTGCGTCTTCGACACTGATGGCGGGGGCCGCAGCCAGCGCGGCCTTGACGATGTCCTTTGAAGAGCGGGTGATCGGCAGGGCCATTGGAGTTTCTTGTTGGCGCAGCGCGGTGACACAACAGGCGGCAATCAGCCGTCATGTCAAATCTGGAGATCGAGCCTTGGCTTCCAGAACGGTCTGAACAATTCGATCTTGGGACAGCGGTTCATGACGACTTTCAGCCCGGCCTCTTCGGCCATTGCTGCGGCGCGGTCGTCATAAACGCCGATCTGGCCCCAAAGCACTTTGGCGCCTATGGCGATGGCCTGTTCCGCGAACCCGTAAAACTCCTCTTTCGGGCGAAAAACCTCGACCATGTCGACGGGTCGGTCGATGTCCTCGAGCGCATGATAGACCTTGATGCCGCGAATATCGGTGAGTTTCGGGTTCGGATTGACCGGGATCATGTCGTATCCGGTTTCGTGCAACACCCGCAGCACGCCATAGCTGAATTTGGTCTTGTCGGCGCTGGCGCCCACCATGGCGATGGTTTTGACCGATTTCAGGATGTCGGCCAGATAGGCCGGGTCATAGTCATAGAGATCGTCCAATGCGGTGGCGGGCATGGTTCAATGTTCCTCCGGTGTGGCAATATCCGCTTTCAGCTCGTGCGGCTTCAGGGGATCGAGGAAAGGGTTGCGATACAGCTTGTCGTGGCATTCGACGCCGATCTCAAGCGTGATGTCGGTGACGGGCCGCGCAACGCACAGAATGACATAGCCGTCATTGACCTGACGGTTGTTGAGCGCCACCTGCCGCCGCTGATCCACCTGTCCTGCGGTCAGCTTCGCCGCACAGGTGATGCAGCCGCCGTATTTGCAGCCATAAGGCAGATCGATGCCGTGGTCGCGCAGCGCCTCCAGCAGGGGGCGGCGGGCATCAACCTCATAGCTGGCGTTGTTGCGGTTGGCCAAAGTTACAACACGGGTGGTCATAGCCAGATATCGCTTGTGCAGTCTCCACCGGGATAGCGCGCCTCGTGGCAGCGGCTTGGCCCGTTCGGTTCCTTGCCAAAATCGACGATGAAATCGGGATTGAGCGTCATGCCGCCGTTCTCGGGATCGCAGTCGATCATCACCATGACCCCGCCGCGTTCGCGAATTTCAGGATAGAACTGGTTGTCCCAGGTGGAAAACAGCGAGGTTGTGACATAGAGCCGCCGGCCGTCGAGCGAAAGCTGGAACATCTGTGGCCCACCGGCGATGGTCACGCCATTGACCACCGGAGCACGTCCCAGAAGCCCGCCCATCCAGACCTGTCCTGTCAGAACCGGATTGTGCGGATCACTGATGTCATACTGGCGCATGTCGCCATGAAGCCAGTTATTGAGATAGAGGTATTTGTCATCCATCGACACCAGGATCGCCGACATCACGCCAGGGACAGGGATCGGCCAATCGGGATGCGGCTCGTTTTCCACGTCGATAATCTTCTCCCACTGCCATTTGTCCGCACCGTCCTTCCACCAATGAATGACGTTGGAACTGAGCGCCGCGCCGCAGAACCCATGCGTGCTGTCGGGGTCATGATGAAACTTGACCTCAAGTGGGATGAGGCCATCCTCGCCCAGATACATGCTTTCAATCGGTTCGCGTTTCTCGAAATCCCAGAAATGCAATTCGCGCCCGTATTTCAGATGGCCAACCTCTTCCAGATCAAACCCCGGCATGAAGGTGTTGGGGGCCGCCCATTCGGAACTGACCATGACGTTGTGGCGCGGCTGGTACCAGAAGTCATAACCGAATTTGATCGCACCCATCGAGTTTTCCCAACGCCCGACGATCTCGAAATCCTTGTTCAGATGAAGATAGCCGCCCGGTGCCTCGCCTTTGGCGTCGCCGAGAAACGAGATGATGATTTCGGATCCCAGGCAATGCACCGTATGCGGGCCGCTGAGATCGGCCTTGGCCCTGATCTCTGCCCCGTCGATTACCTTGTGCAGGCGCGGGGCACGTGGGTCGGAGGCGGTATCCACGATATGCAGGTTGTTTGACCGCACACCCGGCAGGATCAGGTATTTGCGGGACATGGACCCGTCATCGAAACAGGACGAACAGGCGTTCCACCCCATATGATGCAACTCGTCGCCGATGCCCGGCATCTCGAGCCGATGGATCACCTGGCTGTATGTCGGGCTTTCCGGGTCCACATCCACGGTCGCCAGGTAATCCGGCTTTTGAATGCCTGTCCCGGTGTAGATCGCGATCGTGTAGAGCAGCTTTTCTCGCGGCGCTCTGATCGCTTCTGCCGGCGACGCATATCCCGGTCCGCAGCAGTCCGATGTCATGGCCATCTCCTTCTTTGGGTCACAAGGTCATCTGTGAGCTCGGCAATGACCAATCCAATTTGTTTGTCTGCCCATCCAATTTCCTATGCGTTGCCCTACGGGTCAACGATTTTGACATTCAGCCGGGTGGCATGGCCAGCCTCGCTCAGGAGTTGATCCAGCATCGTCACCTCGCCGGGCGCGCGCAGCCGCTCCAAACCGATCTTTGATTTCTGCCCGATCAGCCGTACCCTGAGTAATATGAGGTTAACCGGGGGTCTCAGATGGCATTCAAGCTGGTTTCCTGCGACGGAGGGGGGATCAGGGGATATCTGACGTGTTTGATCCTTCAGAGCCTTCAGGAAGAAACCCGTTTTCTGGATCGGGCAGACGGCTTTGCCGGCACCTCGACCGGTGGGTTGATTGCGGTGTCGTTGGCGGACGGAAGGTCTCAGGGCAAGGACATGTCCAGCCTGCTTGATGACCTGCTTACGGTATATCGCGACGACGCAGAGATGATATTCCGCGAGAACGACCGCACGCTGGCTGGCAAGGTGTTCGATCAAATTCTGAAAAGATGCGGATGGAGCGGCGGACCCGGCATCACGGCGGCGCAATTTTCGGCGGATGGTCTTTTGGAGACCGGAGAACGGCTTGTTGGCGACCGAACCATCGGGTCTATATCCAAGGATCTTGTGTTGGCGGTGACGACTGTCTGTTTGCATCTGAGCGAGCGGGTCGGCTGGGCCCCCTTTACCCTGACAAATCATAACACCGGCACCGGGCCCTGGCTGGACATGCATACGGTCAAGCTGGTCGATATCGCCATGGCGACCTCTGCGGCACCAACCTATTTCCCACCGCATCGCATCACGGCAGGGGGTGTTGATTATGGGTATTTCGCGGACGGAGGCATGTTTGCAAACAATCCGGTCTTGAACGGAATCAATGTGGCGATTGCTGCGAAACGGGCAGAAAGTCTGGAGGACATCGAAGCCGTATCAATAGGAACGGGGCAACAACCAATCGAGGTCTCAGAGTCCACTTTCAAAAGGCCCGAAGATTGGGGGATGCTCAAATGGTTTGGCGTTACCTCCGACATGCCAACCGGTGCGCTGCTTGATCTGGGTCTGACAACATCAGCCGAAAACCAGTACTGGATCGCGCATCTGGTTCTGAAAGAGCGGCTCGCGCGCCTGAACCCGCCACTCTCAAAGGTCGTTGGTCTGGCGACTGTTGAGCCAGAGAGTTTCACCCTGATGGAGGAGGCATTTCAAACTTGCAAAGAGAGTGCGCAATGGGCGCATACGGTGACCATGCTTAAGAATTGGTAACGTTCGCTGAACGTTGCAATGGCGAGCGAAACGAGGTCGCCGGGACAAATCCAGATCTTTTCGAACGGGTGTTTTCACTCGGAGTGCCAACGGATTTCACCAGACAACGCGCGTTGAGCCGGACAGGTTCTTGTTAATATATTCTTGACACAGTTTGGCGGCGGGTCGCAGTCTGTTGGCGAGGGGTTTGCATTCTCGCGGACATGGTCGCGCGACATGCGTTTTGCAAAGTATCTGTTTTTTCTAATCTTTTTCTGGCACGCTGGGGATATTGATGGACGATCCTAAACTTGTTGAAGACATTGTTCATGCGCTTGATATCGAAGGCGGCAGTACCGAGCGACGACCGGTCCACACAATTGGTGTTGGTGCCACTGGTGTTTTTGAGGCGTCGCCGGTTGCGAAGAATTACTGTACCGCCGCGCATTTTCAGCCATCCAAAAAGCCGCTGGATGTGGCTGTTCGGTTTTCCAACGGCATGGGTCTGGTTGAAGAGCATGATGGCTGGTCGGATGTTCGCGGCATGGCAGTGCGGTTCAAGCTGAGCGATGACAGGGCCACCGATCTCATTTCAATGACGCTGCCGGTGTTTTTTGCACCGACACCCGATACTTTTTTGCAGTTTGCGCTCGCGGCGCGCCCAAAGGAATGCCATCGCGAAACCCCTTGGCAAAAGATTTGCGATTTCCTCAAGCTGCAATTGCCGATGCCCGACCCTTATCCGGGACAGGAAACGCGCCCCAACGAAGGGGCCACAGAATTTGCCGACAAACATGCCTATGCCCAGCCAGCGGTCCTCCAGGCATCGATTATCGGGGCGCCGGTGAGCTATGTTCGGGCGTCCTACCACGCTGTTCACACTTTTATCGTGACCGCACCGGATGGCACCGACCGCTGGGTTCGGTTCAACTGGCAGCCAATAGCCGGCGTCCTCAACACAAACCCGCTGGAACCACCAGTGGACATCTACCTGAAGGAAGATCTTGAGAAACGGCTTGCAGCCGGCATCGAGCGGTTTTCGCTTATGATGACCATTGGTGAAACAGGCGATGACTTCGACGATCCGACGAAACAATGGCCGCCGCATCGCAAGCGGGTGATGATGGGCCTTCTGACGCTCAAGGAGGTGCCTGAGGATCAGCAGACACATTGCGAGGATCTGAGCTTCAACCCGTGGCTCCTGACCGATGGCATAAGAGCGTCCGAAGATCCCGTGCTGAAGATCCGCAAGCAAGTCTATGAATTTTCAAGCAACCGGCGAGGGGGCATTCCTTGCCCGTTCAGCCGGACGGAGGGCTAGAGCATGAGTGATGATGGCGGATGGCTCAACAGATACATAAACAGCCTGCCCGAACGGGGCTGGTTCCAGTTTCTGTCCAAATATGTGGTGGTTCCCTACTGGGTCTGGCGTGATCCCAAACCGAAATTGCCGGGGGGGCCGCGGCCGTCGTCGCAGCCCAGTGACAATGTGCAGCGCATGATGAACCTCTTGATGCCCCTCAAAGATACATCGCCCATAGGTCGCGCCAAGGCGGTTATGGCGCTTGCGCAAAACGTGGATGAGATTTTCTCGGGTCTCGACAATGTCGGGACGGTCCATTCGGCGCGGTTTCTGCTGGTCGAAGACTATGTCTGCATGATCTCGGTCTATGATGGGGATTTCAGCAATTACATCCGTGATTTCATCGCGACCATCGGCAGTGTTTTTGACGATCTCATGCATCTGGTAGAGGGGGGAGAGGCGCTTTACCCCTGCGAAGATCACGTCGAGGAATTCATCGACTGGGTCAAGGCGCATGATCTGTTTCAGGCCCCCGATTACGCGATCAATTTGTTTCATGTGCAGGATGCACAAGCGGATCGACCAGCTGACGCGCCCCCTCATGAACTCATGTCGCTGCCGCGCGAATTGATCCTGCAGCTCCATAGCAATCGCAATATTTCACTGGGCGGCGGTTATCGCGGCTATCCCGGGTTTTCGGCCGCGCAGGTGCGCGACAAGTTGGGAGTGGGCTGGTGAGTGCTGCATTTGATCCCGAAGAACTGCAGGGCAACATCCTGCGTGGTTATCGCAACAATCTGGTGCGCTACATTGTTCTCGAAGTCTCTGACCGGGCAAAGGCACGGCAGTTTCTGGCGGCGTCCGCCGATGGCACCAGCAGCGAGATTCCGGCAATAACACGTTCGGCGAATTGGAAGGAAAAGCCCAAGGTCTGCTTCAATATCGGCGTGACATTTGAAGGCCTGCGCGCGCTGGGGACTACCAACCGTGATCTTGACAGCTTTCCGTTGGAATACGCCGAAGGCATGGCAAAGCGCGCGATCAAACTCGGCGACGTCGATGAAAGCGCGCCCGGGCAATGGCCCGCACCCTTCGATGAGCCTGGCCGGATACACATCATTGCGTCGGTTTATGCAGACGAGGAACACTACCTTGATCAGGCCGAGGCGCAGGTGGCAAAGGCGTTCACCGTTCTGGGCGTGCGAAACGGGCGCAACCTGCCCGACAGCAAGGTGTTTTTTGGCTATGTTGACAGCATCTCGCAGCCCAGGTTCCGCCATGTCTTCGATCCCGCGCAGGTCAAGGTGGATGAACCCAAAGATCCACTGGGAACGGTCTTGCTGGGACACCCGACGCATTTCGAGGGGATGTTGTTCAGTATTCCTCAACCTGATGTTCTGGGCCGCAACGGGGCCTTCAATGCCTTCCGTGTGTTGCAGCAGGATGCGAAGGGATTTGAGGATTACCTCGACAAGGCGGCCACGGAATTGCTTGATCATCCCAAGGGTGACCTCCTGCTGGCGCCCGAAGATGAAAAGCGTGTCGGAGAGGATCTGGATCGCCATGGCGCGTTGCGCGAGGTCGTTGCCGCGCAGATGTGCGGTCGCTGGCGCAACGGGGTCCCCTACGAACTGTCCCCCGATGCGCAATGGCCTGCGGATGCGGTTTCGCTGACCAATTATAGTTATACCCGCGCGTCTCGCTGCCCGGCCGGCGCTCATATGCGTCGGGTCAATCCGCGAGGCGGTCCCATCGTTCAGCGCGTCGCCAATTATTCAAGGAGGCTGGTGCGTCGGGGCATGTCATATGGCCCCGATTTCGACCCTGCAAACCGGGACAGTGCAGAGCGCGGCTTGCTGGGGAATTTCATCGGCGCGAATTACGGCGCGCAATTTGAAGCGGTTGTTTGCGATTGGCTGAACTTCGGGTTGCAGGATCCCGAAATCACCGGCACGAACGATCCTTTGCTCGGGGCCAATGTGCCTGAAACAAGCGCGTTCGAACTGACGCTGAAAGACGGCGGTCGCATTCGGCTGAACGGTTTCCCACGTTTCGTCAAAACGCGTGGCGGTGCCTATACCTTTCTTCCGAGCCTTCCGGCGATCCGGTACCTGTCGCAACTTTCGGATTAGGTTGAAGGGGTTGGTCCCGCCCAGGCGTCCAGCTCTTCCAGGGCGCCCTCAATTCTCGTGAGCATGGGCGATGTTCCTGTCGGTTCTATCAGGCGATGGGCGGTCATCAGATGCCCAACCGCCTGCTCATTCTTTTTCTTGAGCTTGTACAGAAGGCCAAGGATCATCTCTCCCCGGGCGAAATAGTGCCCGTCAGGGTCGAATTGCGTATTCTTGCGCACTTTCTCAATCAGCGAGATAATCCGTTTTTTGCCAAACAGCATGACGCCCGCGAGCGATCCGAAATTGCGCATCAAGACACCAAACGAGGCATCACCCTCACCCGTCAGAATCTGCAGATACACTTCGCTGAGAAACAGGCGGTTCCAGTCCGCCGCGATCTGCGCGCCCTCGGATTCGCGACGTTCGATGGTCGCCTTTATCTGTTGCAGACCCTCGCTCACGCGGCCTTCCATTGCCAGAGCGACACCAAGCATTGTCTGGGGAACACCAGCGAAGAGAAGCCAGCCATTGGTTTCACACATATCGACGTAGCTTTGCACGGCCTCGCGGGCGCCGGGTCGCTCAAGCGGAACAAGCGCGGCCACTCTGGAGGATTCTGCAATGGCCATCTCAAACTCGGCGCGTGAAAGCCGGTGCGCTTCTTCGGACAATTCAAGCGCGGTCTGGTGGTCGTCGGTGACGACCGCGATAAGCGCTTTCATGGCGGTTCCATATCCAAGCGCGCGCGGATCATTGTTCTTTTCGCCATCCGCCACCATACGCGCTGCAGTTTCTCGGGCCTTGATGACCCGGCCACGCGTCAACTCGTTCCACCCCAGCGTCGCGAAAAAGAAGTTTTGCAGATAGGCGTCGTCGAACTTGGTCAATGCAGCTTCGACTTCGGCTGTCTTGGCTGCGAACTCGGCGTTGGACAGCGGTGCGCAATAGATCCCGACCGACAGTTCATTGACCATCGCGTAGGCAATAGATTTCGGATCTCCGACGCGCTTCGCCATCTCGGTAAGGTCCCGTTGCACACCGAGCGCTTCAAGAAACCGGCTGTTGCAGACAAGACAGGACACATAATGATGCAAGTACAGAACGTGGTCGCTGTTGTCGCCGATCTCGTTCAGGATCGGCCTGACCCGCGGGGCCAGTTCAATCATGGTCATGACGTCCAGAGAGATGTTTGAACACAGCGCATAATTGGCCAGAAAATTGGCAAAAGCCTCGTCGCTGGCGCAAGTCGGGTCCTGTTCATATAACACCAGAGCATCGGCGAAATATTGGTTTGCCTGATCATGTGAAAACACGCCAAGGCTCTTGGCCCCGGCAAGCGCGCTGTATTCAAAGGCCAGATCGGTGCGCGGTGTCTGCATGTAGTGATGGGCGAGTGTCTCGGCTGCTTCGGGAAGCCGGTTGGCGTTGCGTATCTCCAACGCTGCAGCGATTGCGAGATGCAGCTCAGATCGCCGGTTCGCAACCAGACTTCTGTAAACAGTGTCGCGCAGCAAGACGTGCTTGAACATGTAGTCAGAAGAATCGGGCTTGCGAAACACGATATCAAGCGCCTGCAGCCGTTGCAGCGCCGCGCCGGTTTCGTCGGCCTGTTCGGCAACCATCGACAGAAGCCCTGGATCGAACTCTCGGCCAATGGCGGCGGCAGCCTGCAAAAGCGCGCGATCCTGTGGCTGAAGCTGCTCGATGCGCGCAGAGAGAAGGCTTTGCATACTTGCCGGCAATTCATCATCGTCAAGCTGGTTCTCATAAACCGCCTGACCCTGTTCCACCCGCAGCGTGCCCTTCTCGGTCAGAAAGCTCAGGATCTCTTCACCAAAAAGCGGGTTACCACCCGAGCGTTCGACCACCTCTTTGATCAACGCATCCGGCAGAGAGTCAATCTTCAGTCGGGATTGAACAAGATGATGGATATCTCCTTCGGTCAATGGCTTGAGCTTCAGGGTCGAAACCGATGGGTTGTCTTTCCATCCCGGAGTGTATTCTGGACGATGGGTGTTCAGGATCAGCAAATTATCCAGTTCGCCGATCTCAACCAGTTTG
The DNA here is from genome assembly GCF_023502395.1 of Ruegeria spongiae. GTDB lineage: Bacteria > Pseudomonadota > Alphaproteobacteria > Rhodobacterales > Rhodobacteraceae > Ruegeria_C > Ruegeria_C spongiae. The sequence continues at coordinate 117,442 of NZ_JAMFMB010000013.1, forward strand.
GACATCATCGTTTCCGATGCGCCGTCAATCCAATGGGTATCTTCGACCAAAAGCACAACCCGCCCCAATTGGCATTGCGCCTTCAGAAGTGCAGGCAGCAGATCGCGTGTTCGCAAACCGATCAACACACCGTCGAGACCATCCAGCGTCCCTTCAGGCGGTTTCAGCCCCAGCAGGTTCATCAAAAGTCCGAGATTTTCGGGCGTATCCTGCCCGGCACGCTGCAGCCCCTCCTGCAACTTCGACGCAATCTCGGCCGGGTCGTCATCTTGATTGATGCCAAACGAGCTGCGCACAACCTCAAGAAATGGAAAGAACGGCACCTGTTGACCGTCTGTGGTGCAATGCCCTGTCAGAATGACGGTTTCTTCAGCCTTCGCCCGGTCCAGAAACTCGTAGACGAGGCGTGTTTTGCCGAGCCCCGGTTCGGCAACAAGATCGACCACCCGCATTCCGTCGCGCGTCTGGTCCAGCGCCCCTGAAAGTGAGGATAATTCGAGGTCGCGTCCCACATACGGGCTTAGACCGCGCGCGCGCGACGCATCAAAGCGCGTGGCACCTTCGCGGATCGACTGCACCTGCCATAGCTTTTGCTGCTTGGCCACGCCTTTGATCTGATGCTCGCCCTCAAAGCTCAGATCGACCAGCCATTCGACAAGCCTTCGCGTGGTGTCGCAGATCAGGCAGCCGCCTTCGGGCGCCAGCGACTGAATGCGGGCCGCGAGATTGACGCTGTTGCCGACTGCCGTCATTTGCCCGTCTGCGCCTTCAACCGCAGCCATGACCACGGAACCAGAGCTGACGCCAACGCGCATGATCGGCCGCACACCGAACCGGTCCTCGATACCATCCCCAGAGGCGGTGAACAGAGCCTGGATCGCCATGGCTGCCTTGCAGGCTCTTAACCCGGCATCTTCCAACGCATCGGGAATGCCAAATACGGCCATGATGCTGTCACCTGCAAACCCCCGGATGACACCGCCATGTTCCTCTATGACACCGGACAGCATGCCATAGATCATACTGGTAAAATGAGCGGTGGTTTCCGCGCCCAGCTGTTCCACAATGGGTGTGTAACCCACCATGTCGGTAAAAAGCACCGAAACCAGACGACGCTCGCCGAGCCTTGGTGACGATGTGTCTGTGATTTTGGCGTTGTTCTTCATTGCGGTAGATGCATAACACGACAAATACCGCGCGGGCTACTGTTTGCGGCACCTGACTTTCAATTGCCAATTCACAACAGGTTCAATCACGCGACACATAGCGTCGCGCGCAATGGTAGACTCTGCCTCCTGGCCCTCAGGCGGTGAAATTTAGCTTGAGTCCCGGTCGCGGCCAGCGTGTTTTGTAGATCTTGCCGGTGCTCGACGCGGTGATCCACACATCCCGCAGATCTGCACCACCGAAACAGAGATTGGTCGTGAAAAGGTCGGGCACAGCCAGATGCTCTGTTGATCCATCCGCGCTGAAGACGGTGATGCCACCGTTAAAGATCGTGCCGACGCATACACGCCCATCTGCCTCGACTTTCAGACTGTCGAGCCATTGATAGCCCGGAAGGGTCTGAACCACATTGCCCGGTGTTTGCGGGATTTGTCCTGGTTGCAATTCACCGGGTCCGGCAATGTCCATGACCCAAAGCCGTCCGAACACCGTGTCCGAGACAAAGAGCTTCTTGCCATCCGGTGAAAGTCCGACACCGTTGGCCGTCGGCACAGTTGCCGCATGTTTCAGGGTCTTGCCATCGATCGTCGCGTAATAGACCGCACCGTACTCGCTGGTTGTCGCATGCTGCATTCCCGTATCGGTAAACCAGAAGCCACCCGCCGCATCAAAAACGATGTCGTCAGGCGCAATAAGATGATCTCCCCGAGATTTCCCATAAAGCTCGGTGACTTCTTTGGTCTTCAGATCAACGCGCTGGATCGAACCTCCGATGTAGTCCGGTCGCTCGGAGTCCGGGATCGTAATGCGATCGGGGCCATACTTAATGAAGGTGTAGACGCCACCATTGTTGCAGACATAGGCCGCGCCATCGGGTCCGATCGCCACGCCATTTGGCCCACCCGGAAGCGTTGCGATGGGGTCAAGCGACTTGTCGGGCATCAACTGCATGAGTTTCTTGTTTTTGATATCGACAAACAAAACAGAGCCGTCGTCCATTGCAACCGGGCCTTCTGGAAAGCCCAGACCGCTCGCAACTTCTTCCAAGTTCAGTGACATCCGGTCGCTCCTTAAGCAAATAAATTCAGAAATGGTATTCGCATGAAAGGCGGCTTCCAGATCTTGGCAGAGCCGCAGGGCAGGCAAGTCCTCCAACGCCTTCTCATGAAGGCAGCTTAGCCGGACCCTGACAACCTCGCAACGGAGCGCGTCGAACTGTCGGGCTTGGGTGGTTCGTGTCCGAAAATCAGCGGGCGACGTTTGC
>NZ_JAMFMB010000014.1 GCF_023502395.1 Ruegeria spongiae
CATTGACGCTGTAACCCACGTTCGCCGCGAGACAGAATAAATACAAGAAGGCCCCCGGGCGCGGTTTCGCGGCGTGCGACATGAACGTCAGTTGCTGAAACTCGGATGTCACGACTTCGACCGGGTCAGCGAAAATTCAACAGTTTGGCCTTTGTGGCGTACGACTGGTTCCACGCGGTCCGAACCTTAGGGCGCGCCTCAGCAGCATTTGTCAGCAGAGAGCCCAATATGTAAACTGCAGCGTCTTTTTTGGAATGGCCGCTTACCAACAAGCCGTGGCGCAAAATCACGCCCAGCTCACAAAAGTTCAAGTTCCTTTAATGACTTTCGTAACTCGTCCGGACCAACAAACTGTAGTGCTTGCCAGCCCGCTAACCGCGCACCTTCGACGTTCTTTGGGCTATCATCCACAAATGTACACTCATCAGGACGTAGATTGTTCCTGTCGGTAAGCACCTCGTATATCTGCCGGTCAGGCTTAATCAGTTTTTCATGAGATGACACGACGACATCCTCAAAGGCGGTAGTCAATTCAGGGTGCAGCTCTTTGGCCATGGGCCAAGTCTCCGCCCCCCAGTTGGTCAGCCCAAATATCCGGTGCCCTGAAGATTTCAGATCATGTAGGGTACTCCAACTACCATTGATTTTGTTCTGGATGGTATCGGGAAATCGGTCAAAATATTGATCGAGCAGTGGTGCACAATCGGGCCATTCCGCGTTCGCTACTGCTACGGCTTCCGAACGTGACCGGCCACGATCTTGCTCCAAGTTCCATTCATAAAATCCAACCTTGGCAAAGAACTGATCAATGCTCGCATCATCTGGAAAAGCGCTCCTGAAAGCAGCACGTTCGTCCCAAGCAATCAGTACATTGCCAATGTCGAAAACAATGTTACTCACTCAATTCTCCTTTGGCAGATATGACAATCCGGCTTAGAAACATGCTACCAGAGTCAAACCCAAGTATCTGTAATCCTTACCATTATCACACTCGGAACATGAAGCCACTGGAATTTCGGTGGGGAGTGCCCGTTTTGTTCGCGACCTGTGAATTCGGGCACTGAATCTCGCTGAGGCGTACATGAACAGCTGATTTTCGCGCCACGCGGCGGCCTTGAAGATGATGCTGTTGCGGTGATCTTCGTGTTACGAGTGTACGCAGCGAGAAATTCAAGCTTTCAGGATGGGCCCAAACCGGTCATCTGACGGATTTTGTCCAAAAAATACGACAGCGAAGCTCCTAGCCTTTCCGCGTCAGCATCACCGCCATGGCGATATAATTGAACGGGTAGCGCTCGGGGGTCTCACGGAGGCGCTGTTCGGCGCGGGTGTAGATATAGTGCACCAGCGCCTCCAGATTGTCGCAGTCGGAAAGGTTCAGCCGCAGCGAAGTCTCGGTGAAGGCGCGGAAGAAGTCGGTATAGGCCTTGGCATAATCCGCGACATTCCCGTTCTGTTTGAAAGCTTCGACAAAGGAGACCGGGATCTCATAGAGCTCGGATCGCTCTTGCGAGAACAACGCGCTCAGCTCCGAACTCGGGTCCTGAAACGGGGCCACGACCTCCTCCAGCCGGCGCATATAGACCGGCTGGTAATAGCGCGCATAGGCTTCCTGCGTGAGCATCCCGGCCTTCAGCGCGTCCAGCACCGCGTCGTTGAGCACGTCATAGATGCCGTCGCAAGTGCGCAGGCGATCTCCGGCGCCAAAGACCTCGATCAGCAGCTTGCCGCCCGGCGCAAGCTCGGCGGCGCGGGCCAGCGCGAAGCTGCGCAGATCAGCATCGGCCTGTTGCGCGAACGCCGACTGTTCTGCGGCACTGACATGGCCGACAGGGTTCAGCGCGCTGGGTCCGTTGGGAAAGATGTAACCCGGCAGGCTGTCCAGCGGTCTGCGGCTGAGAAAGCCGATCGCATTGAAGGTCATCGCGATCTGTACCGAGCCCGGCGGCAGCACTTGCCGGAACATGGTGCCGCCCACGGCTGAGGAATAGACGTTGTCAGCTTCAAAGACGCGCCCGGTCTCAGGGTTCAACCGCTGGAACAGGCCCGAGAAGTCGTTGGTCGGCAGATCGCTGTGAATGGTGCGGATCGGTCTGTCGCTGCGCGCCCGCAACGCCGCCACGACGCGCTGCATCACCGCGACAGAATTGCGCCCCTCGGAGCAGCCGAAATCGGCCAGCGTGATCGCGCCGGGACCGGACAGGTCAAGCGTGGTAGCGGCCTCTTCAAGCCAGGGCAGCACATGCGCCGTGGCCTCCCATTGCGGGGCGGAATTGTCGTCGTAAAAGCCGTGCCCGACCATCCCCTTGGTGACCTGCATGCGCGCGCTCCCAGACTCAGCGGATGCTGGCCCCTTCAGGGTCCTGGCTCAGCAGATCGCCCCAATCGGTGCGATAGGACATCTCGGCCAGCACGTCCGAGGGCAGGAATTCGCGCCCCTGCCGGATCTGCCAGCCGCCGCCGAGTCCCTTGTAGATCGCCACCAGATTGTTCGACACCGACGCCCGCGCCTGGATCAGGTCGGCATCGGCATTCAAGGCTGCCTTCAGCGCGTCGATCACGCGGGAATAGTCCTGCGTGCCGCCCTGATACTGGTCGATGGCGATCTCGACCGAGCGATCCGAGGCTTTGGTGCTTTGCTGGTAGAACCCGACCTGCTTGCGGGCCTGCGTATAGCCGACCATGGCGTTCTCGACCTCGGAATAGGCGGTCACCACGGTGTTCTGGTAATTCGCGATCAACTCCTGATAGGCGGCGTCCTGAACGCGCACGTTGTCCTTGATCCGACCATAGTTCAGCACGTTCCAGACCACGCCCGCACTGGCCAGACTGGTTGTCCCCGAACTGTTGAACAGGTTCTGATTGGCCGAGGCCTGCAACCCGATCGAGCCTGACAGGATGAATTGCGGATAAAGGTCCGCCATGGCGATCCCGACCTGCGCCGATTGTGCGGCGGCTTCAAGCTCGGCGGCGCGAATGTCGGGGCGGCGGCGCAGCAATTCGGCTGGAACGCCCACGGACACGATGCTGGAGCGCGCCGCCGGGATGCGGCCGGTGCCCAGAAGCGAGGTCATTTTCGAGGGCGTGGTGCCCAGCAACACGGCCAGCGCGTTCCTGGCCTGCTGCAGATCGCTTTCCACCTGCGGCACCAGCGCCTTGGTGTTATTGAGCAGGGTCAGCGATTCCTGCACGTCCAGTTCGGTCGTCACCCCGTTATTGAAGCGGATCTGTGCGATATCAGCCGCTTGCTGCTGCAGCTTGATGTTGACCTGCGCGATCCGCAGCGTTTCCTGCAACGCGCGGATATTGATATAGACCGCCGCCACATCGCCGGTCAGAGTGACCAGCGCATCGTCATAATTGGCCACCTGCGCCGCCAGATTGGCCTTGCCCGATTGTACGCCACGGCGTTGGGCGCCCCAGACATCTGCCTCCCATTTGGCATCAAAGCCGATCTGATTGGTGGTGAAATCGGTGTCAAAAGGCACCACTTCGCGAATTTCCCGGATCGGATCGAGGTTCTCGCTGATCACCCGCCTCTGGGCCGAGCCGCCAACCGCCTGCGATTGCGGAAACAACTCGCCATAGGCGATGCCCAGTTGGGCGCGCGCCTGCAAGACCCGCGCACCCGCGATCTGCAGCGACAGGTTCTGGGCATAGGCCTGCCGGATCAGCTTGTTCAGAACCGGATCGTTGAAGTTTTTCCACCATTCCACGACCGGCTCACTGCGCGCGGTCAGGCCCGAGCCCTGGCTGACGCTGGGGCTGTTGGCCTCGATCCATTGTTTCATCACGGGCGAGCTTGGACGGACGAAATCGGGACCCAGCGGCGCGCAGGCGGTCAGCGCCCCGGCGGCGCATAGCATCATCAGCCTGGCGCGTGTCGTTTGTCCCTTGCCTGTCATGCCCTGCCCGCCTTTTCTTTTTTGGCCTCAGATATCGAGCGGCCTGATGAAGTTCGCGAAGGAATAAAGACGTATGTTGATACGCCGCAGAAACTCGAAACTCTGGCCCTTGCCGGTATAGATCGCCACCGCCGCGTGACCGCCCGCCGGAAAGGTATGCCCTTCGGGCACATCGACCTTGATCTGCACCGCGATATGGCCCGGCGCCTTGGGCAGCACAAAGCCCGGCAACCGGCCCGAGGGCAGGTATTGCCCTTGCCGGGTGGCCCACCAGATCGCCTCGACCTCGCCGGTCAGGATCTCGCCCGGATAAAGATCCAGCGCCACTTCGACCGGCTGGCCCGGTTCGACGAATTTCAGGTTCTGCTGGCGGTAGGAGGCGAGGATGTAGGGGTTGTCATCGGTCACGAAGCTGGCGATGGCACCCAGCCGGATTTCACCCACAACCAGACCGGGGCGGGCCTGTTGCGAGACGATCATGCCGTCCTCGGGCGCGTGGATCGTGGTGTTGTCCATGAAATACTGCGCCTCGGCCAGCTGCGCACGGGCCTGTGCCACACCGGTATTCACCCCGTCGATCTGCGATTGCTGCGCCAGATTGGCCTTGGCCAGATTGGCGTCGGCCTCATGCACGGCGGCGGTGTCTTCAACGACCTGTTCGTTCCAGCGATCCAGTTCTTCCTGTCGGGCGCCGCCCTGGGGCACCAGATTCTGATAGCGCGCCTGCTGGGTCTGCGCATAGCTGAGCTGCGCCTTGGCGCGCTCGACCGCCTCGCCGGCGGCAATCACATCCTGTTCGAGGATCTTGGCGTTCTGCTCGGCCGCCACCAGCTGCGCCTTGGCCGAGGCCAGTTGCTGCGAGAACACCGTGTCATCGAATTTGTAAAGCGGCTCGCCTTTCTTGACCGGCTGGTTCGGGGTGACCAGCACCTCTTTCAACAGCGTCGGCTGGGACAGGCGTGGCACGATCTGGATGGTCGAGCGTACCACATGGCTGTCGATGGACATCGGCTGAAAGAACCGCAACGCCACGAGGAAAATCAGCAGCAGGTGCGCTCCCACCCAGAACGAGACAATGCCCCAGGCGATATTGAATTTAAGCCACTGCGCCTTGAAGAAGACGAACCAGACAAAGACGATATAGAACAGTGTGATGCAGAGCGCGACAAACATATCCGGTTAGCTTTCCCTAGCTCTTTGCACTGTCATCAGGGGGCGCATCGCTGTCGCCCGCTTCGCGGTATTCTTCATTCACGTCACCGCCCAATCGCTTGATTTCCTTACGGATATTCTTCTTTTCATCTTCGGGCATCCGGCGCAGATCGACCGTCACGCCATCATGGAAGGCCCACATGAAGGCATGGACCCAGGGCACCACCGCCAGAAACCCCATCCAGCCCATGATCTTGACCGCCTCGGCATGGGGATGGTTGCGCTTGATCGCGATCCGGCCCGGCAGGCCCATCAGGAACAGAAACAACCCCATCACCGCCGCCAGGATCAGGATCAGCGCCAGAAAGGTCAGGTAATCATAATGCTCAAGCGGTGCGCCAAGCAGTCCCATGGCATCCCTCCGGTGTTGCGGCGGCAGGCATCAGGCACCGCTCTTGACTTCGTTCCGTAATGCGCGCTGCGGCGGTTGACCGACACAGGTTTCCCTGCGCCATCACACCCGGCAAAATGACCAACAAAGACGCTATCATGCCCTCGATCAACCTCCTGCGTGGCTTGTCGCCATCGTCTTTTGTAGAACTGTGTCACCCGAGATGAGTCTTGGCAAGCACCACGACTTTGCCCCGGCGATTTGCGTTGTGCCTGTTCATCACCTGTTGGGATGCTGTCGCGCCTCTTCAGCCATGCGCGGAGGCAGCACCCAAAAGCTGAGGATTGCGGCCAGAAAGCTGACCACCGTGATAAAGACAATTGCCCAGGCGACCTCGGCCGAATGGGCCACCGCGGCCAGCGCAGCGGAAATGGCGACGATGGCGATCCGGGCCAGGCTGGTGGACACCGCCTTGGCGGCGATGCGTTGCTCTTTCGGGGCCACTTCCATGAAGTAGAGCGAGCGGGCACCACCCAGCCCCGTCACCGCGATCGTCACCAGAAACAGCGAAGCCGCATGCAGGTGAATGTCGTGATCAACGCCTGTGTAGTGCAGGCCCACCAGTGCGCACCCGGTCAGTGCAACCATCAGGGCCGCCACCGCCATCACCAGCTTCAGCGAATAGCCGTTCAGCACCCGCCAGAGTGGGGTTGCCACAAGCACCGCCGCTGATGACGAGATGATCAGGGCGGTCAGCCCCTTGGCCGACGTGTGATGCGCCTCGGCGGCGATCAAGGCAAAAAACGGGACCGACAGGCCAACCACCACAAAAGACATGCGAATGACCATGAACCGTCGGAACCAGGGTTCGGCAAACAGGTCTCGGGCGCGGCTGAAAAAGCCGGTCAGCGCCCGAGGCTTGCGCGCGCCCGGTTCAGGCGCCGCAGCCTCGGTGATGGCGATTTCGCGAAAGGCCAGCATCGAGAGCGCTGACAGGAGAAAACACAGCACCCCGATCATCACCACGGTGGAATGCCGTGACAGCGGGCCTGCGTCCTGCATCAGTTGATGGACAAGCAGCACCAGCGCGATGGTGCCTGCCCCGCCGATGGCCTTTTGAAGATAGCTGACATGCATTCGGCTGCGGCTGTCGACATTGTCGCTGACGAAATCGATGATCAGCATCGCTTTGATTTCCTCCAACACCCCGATCAGGAAAATCGCGATGACAAAGGCAGCTATCGTTGCCGTGCGGTCACCCTGCAGGGTGACGACGATGACCAGCAGGAAACAGACGGCCACCGCGATATCCATGCAAATGATGGCGCCTTTTTTTCGGGGCAGCCGCGCAATGCTGGCCGAGACAAAGATATCACCCAGCGTACCGGCCCCGTGCCGGATCGACACCAGAAGCCCGGCCAGGAAAATCGGCAGGTCGAGCGAGACCGCCAGAAAGGTCAGCACGATCGAGGGGCTGGCCATCGACCACGCCATCATGTTGAACGCACCCTGCCCCGCAAGGATCGGCAGGTTCCGACGCGCGACCGCCGTGCTGTCTGCCTGAGGCTTGTCCTGTTGAGTGGTCATCGGCTGCGCATGGCTTTCGGGGCGAGGTGTGACGAGCATAAAAACACGTTCCCGCCAAGAGCAACGTAAATTCAGCCCGATGGGCACAGTGAGAGTGTTTGAGCGGCTTTCCGTCCCCAACCGCATTCCGGGACTTGCTCTTCGCTATATTTCATTTATTCATGAATTATGGAATCAACATTTCTCGACCGCCTGTCCGTCCTGAGCCATCCGCAGCGGATGGCCATCTTTCGCCTGCTGGTCCGGCGCTGTCCTGATGCGGTCCCAGCCGGAGAGATCGCGCGTGTGCTGGGGCTGAAGGCCAGCACGGCTTCGGTCTACCTTTCGGCGCTCAACCAATCCGGGTTGATCCGGCAGAGCCGCCGGGGCACCTCGGTCCTCTATCAGATGAATCTCGATGCGGCGCAAAGCGTAGTGTCCGACCTCTTTCTGGATTGCTGCAGAGGTCGCCCGGACCTCTGCCCGCCCAGCTTCCCCGACACGATTGCGCGGAGTCAGACCATGCCTGACAAGACCTTCAATGTCCTTTTCATCTGCACCGGGAACTCGGCCAGATCGGTCTTTGCCGAAGCGATCCTGCGGCATGAGGCCAGTGACCGGTTCACCGCCTATTCTGCCGGTACGCAACCCCGTTCAGAGCTGAACCCCAATGCCATCGAGATGCTGGAAAGCCGGGGCATCGACACATCGGCCCTGCGCGCCAAGACCATCACCGAGTTTCAGGGGCCCGATGCGCCGCCGCTCGATTTTGTCTTCACGGTCTGCGATCTGGCCGCAAACGAAGACTGCCCGGCCTGGACCGGTCAGCCGATCTCGGCCCATTGGGGTCTGCCCGACCCGGTCAAGGCGCAAGGAACAGAGGCCGAAAAGCGTCTGGCGTTCCAGCAGACCTATGGGGCGATGCGCAACCGGATCAAAGCCTTTGCCGCCCTGCCCTTCAGCACGCTGGACCGGGCCTCGCTACAAAAACATATCGATGACATCGGAAGGACGTCGGAAACCCTATGACAACTTATGCTCTCAACGGCCTGGGCCGGATCGGCAAGCTGGCGCTGCGCCCTTTGCTGGAACGTGGTGCAAAGATCGCTTTCGTGAATGATGCGGTGGGCGATCCGCATATGCACGCGCATCTGCTGGAGTTCGACACCGTCCATGGCCGCTGGCCTGCGGCGTTTTCCGCGCGTGATGACAGTATCACGATCGACGGTACGCGTATTCCCGCGCTCTCCACCCGCAAACTGGAGGATCTGCCGCTGGAGGGCGTCGATGTGATGATCGACTGCACTGGCGCATTCAAGAGTGAGGCCGCGCTCGCCCCCTATTTTGCGGCGGGCGTGAAAAAGGTTGTCGTATCCGCCCCGGTCAAGGACGAGGGCGTCGCAAACATCGTCTATGGTGTGAACCACGACATTTACGATCCTGCAGCGCACCGGATCGTCACGGCGGCAAGTTGTACCACCAATTGCCTCGCGCCGGTGGTGAAGGTCATCCACGAAGGGCTTGGCATCAAACATGGGTCGATCACCACGATCCATGACGTGACCAACACCCAGACCATCGTGGACCGCCCCGCCAAGGACCTGCGCCGCGCCCGATCCGCCCTGAACGCGCTGATCCCGACGACGACCGGATCGGCCACGGCGATCACGCTGATCTATCCCGAACTGACCGGCAAGCTGAACGGCCATGCGGTGCGGGTGCCATTGCTCAACGCTTCGCTCACCGATTGCGTGTTCGAGGTGGCCCGCGAGACCAGCGCCGAAGAGGTCAACGCGCTGTTCAAATCCGCCGCCGACGGGCCGCTGAACGGCATTCTGGGCTATGAGACCCGCCCGCTGGTCTCGACCGATTACACCAATGATCCGCGTTCTTCGATCGTCGACGCGCCCTCGACCATGGTGGTGAACGGCACGCAGGTAAAGATCTATGCCTGGTATGACAATGAATGGGGCTATGCGCACCGGCTGGTGGATGTGGCGTTCATGGTGGGCAATTCCTTATGAGCAAGCCTGAAGGTCTGGCCGCCTATATCGCGGTGACGGCGGCCTATTGGGCTTTCATGCTGACCGATGGCGCGCTGCGGATGCTGGTGCTGCTGCATTTCAACACGCTGGGGTTCTCGCCCGTTCAGCTGGCCTATCTGTTCGTGCTTTACGAGGTCGCAGGCGTGGTCACCAACCTGTCGGCTGGCTGGATCGCCGCGCGGTTCGGGCTGACCAGCACGCTCTATGCCGGTCTGGCGCTGCAGGTTCTGGCGCTGCTGGCGCTGTCGATGCTGGACCCGGGTTGGACCGTCGCCGCCTCGGTGGTGTTTGTGATGCTGGTGCAGGGGCTGTCGGGGGTCGCCAAGGACCTCGCCAAGATGAGTTCGAAAAGCGCGGTGAAACTGCTTGCCCCAACCGAGGGCGCAGGCCTGTTCCGCTGGGTGGCCCTGCTGACCGGATCAAAAAACGCGGTCAAGGGTCTGGGCTTCCTGCTTGGGGCGGCAGCCCTTGGCGTGATCGGCTTTGTCCCCTCCGTGCTGGGCATGGCCGCAATCCTGGCGGCGATCCTTGTGGTGCTGCTGTTCCGGATGCCCTCGGGCCTGCCCACCGGCAGGAAAGGCACCAAGTTCAAAGAGGTCTTTTCGAAGAACCGCAACGTGAACTGGCTGAGCCTTGCGCGCGTTTTCCTGTTCGGGGCGCGCGATGTCTGGTTTGTCGTGGGCATCCCGATCTATTTCTACGCGGTCCTGTCGGACGGCACCCCCGAGGGCAACCGCGCGGCGTTTTTCATGGTCGGCACCTTCATGGCGCTCTGGATCATCCTCTATGGCGCGGTACAGGCCAGCGCGCCAAAGCTCCTGCGCGCGCGGGACCGCAGCGAGGCGCAGATCGTGGCCGGGGCCCGGTTCTGGGTGGGACTGCTGTTCTTCGTGCCGCTGGTGCTGGCCGGTCTCGTCTGGCTCGCCCCGACGCCCGCGCTCTGGCTGACGGTCTGCATCATCCTCGGCCTGCTGGTCTTCGGCGCGCTTTTCGCGCTGAACTCATCGCTGCATTCCTACCTGATCCTTGCCTTCACCAGTTCCGAGCGCGTGACGATGGATGTGGGGTTCTACTACATGGCCAACGCCGCCGGCCGACTGCTGGGCACGATCCTGTCCGGGCTAAGCTACCAGTTCGGCGGATTGCCCCTGTGCCTGGGCATCGCCGCGCTGATGATCGCGCTGAGCTGGCTGAGCATCGGCAAGCTGAGGGTGCAGGACACATCCGCGCGGTTGGCGTCCAACCAGTGACCCCCGGCGACGGGGATCAATTCACGCGGCAATTCGCGGTGGTCCAGCTTCGATTGGCAATGAATTGTGGCGGAGAGACAGGGATTCGAACCCTGGAGACGGTTTCCCGCCTACACACTTTCCAGGCGTGCGCCTTCGACCACTCGGCCACCTCTCCGTGCCGCGCTGTTTGGCCGATCACGCAGGGATTTGCAAGAGGGGAATTCGCCCTCTCAGCCGTCCAGATGCAGATAGACACGGCGGTTCTGTTTGCCCTTTTTCTCGACCTTGCCGAGGCGGATTTTGCCGATCTCGCCGGTGCGCGCAACATGGGTTCCGCCGCAGGGTTGCAGATCGACCTGATCCGCGCCCTGCCCGATCCGGACCAGCCTGATCCGGCCCGCGCCGCGCGGAGGTTGCACTGACATGATCTTGACCAAACCGGGGTTGGCATCAAGTTCCACCTCGGTGATCCAGTCCTCGCTGACCAGCAGGTCGCGGTCGATCAGCGCCTGCAGCCGGACCTGCAGCGCCTCCTTGTCCTGTGGTGCCTCGGGCATGTTGAAATCCAGTCGCCCCTTGATGGCACCGACCGAACCGCCCGTCACCTCAAGCGGGATCACCACCGACAGCAGATGCAGCGCGGTGTGCACCCGCATATGGCCATAGCGGCGCGTCCAGTCGATCTCTTGCGTGACCTGCGCACCCACCGGCGGCAGGGCGCTGCCCGCTTCCGGCACCAGCGCGATGGCACCGCCTTCGGCCTTCACGGCGGTCGAGATGGCAATACGCCCGCCGTCCCAGCCCAGACCCCCGCCATCGCCCGGCTGTCCGCCGCCGGTGGCGTAGAACAGCGACCGATCGAGCAGGATGCCACCCTGCGCGGTGTGGCCGATCACCTCTGCGGGTGCCTCGCGCAGATAGGCGTCGGTGCGGAAAAGCGGCTCAGTAGTCACCGTCGCCATCCCCGTCCATGTCGGCTTCGGTCAAATCCATCGGTTTGGCCGAGACGGGTTGCGGAACGGTCGGCGCAGACTGAGACGCGCTGCCCTTTTGCTGCGACAGCGCCTCGGGATTGCGCAGCCAGAGGTCGCGCTGGGCAAACGGAATCTCGATGCTTTCCTCGATAAAGCGGCGGTTGATCTCGTGGTTCATGTCGGATTTCACCGACAGGACCCAGTTCACGTCCCGCAGGATCGCCCGGATCTCGAAATCCAGCGAATCCGCGCCAAAGCCCTGGAACACGATGCTGGGCGCGGGATTGGCCAGAACCATCGGATGGGCATTGGCGATCTCGTCCAGAATGGTCTCGACCTTGCGGGTATCGGTGCCATAGGCCACGCCCACCGGCACGATGACCCGGCCCACCGTATTACCGCGCGTGTAGTTGGTGACCGACTGGCTGATCAGGTCCGAATTCGGCACGATCACATCGGTGCGGTCAAAGGTCTCGATCCGGGTCGAGCGAACCGAGATGTCGCGCACGTAACCCATCTGTCCGTTCACATCGATCCAGTCGCCCTTGCTGATCGGGCGTTCGATCAGCAGAATGATGCCCGAGACGAAATTCGACACGATGGTCTGCAGACCAAAGCCGATCCCGACCGACAGGGCGCCGGCAACGATGGCAAGCGACGACAGGTTGATCCCGGCGCTGGTCACCGCCACCACCGCTGCCAGCGCGATACCGACATAACCGGTGCCCGCAACAATGGCGTTCTGGCCACCCGCATCCAGCTTGGTCTTGGGCAGCAGCGACGTGCGCAAGCCTCCCTGCAGCAGCCGCGTGACCATGTAGCCGATCGCGAAAACGGCGGCAAAGGTAACGAAGCTGCCCGGCGAGATCTGAACCCCGCCCAGCGTCACACCCTGCCGCGCCCGGCTCAGGGCCTCCAGCAGATCGGTGCTGCGCGCGCCCCAGATCAGCGCGAGGATCGGCAGCGATCCGATCGCCAGAACAAAACCCGCGATCACCGAGAACAGCGATTCCCGGCCCGCATCGCCGGTACCGGCAAGCCAGCCATAGAGATTGCCCAGAAACCGCTGCACGATCAGGATGATCGAGATCAGCGCCAGCGTCTTGATCGCCGGGAAGATGACCCCTTCGGCGGCGTGCATATATCCCAGCGCCGCAGCCACCACCGACAGCAGGCCAAGCACGATCAGCAACCGCCGCACCTGAAGGAAGAATCGCGACAACCCCGAGTGCTGCACGACCTCGTCGGATTCGGTTGCCACGCCCATGTCGCGCATCGGGCCGAGCCGCTGCAGCCGCAGCAGCACCAGCGCGGACAGAAAGATCACCGGAAAGCCGACAACCGCGCGCGTCGCATCGGACACATTCTCGATCTGATTGAAAGCCGCCAGCAGGTCGTTCAGGATCAGCATGACCGCCAGCAGATCGATCACCACCCGCAGCTCGGCCATGCGCACCCGGCTCAAGAGCGGCCGCTGGTCCTCATCGCGCAGCACCAGAAGCTGCCGCCCGATCCAGTCGAACACAAAAAAGATTGCCGCCCAGTTGGGAACCTGATCCAGCAGGAACTGCCCCCGCAACCCCACGACATTGGTGGTCGAAACCGCCGAGGCCAGCAGAACCACGCCCAGCCAGGGCAGAAAGATCCGCGACAGCGACACCACAAAGGCCCAGACCCGCCGACCGCCGCCCTTGAGCGTGCGCAGATAGGCGCCCATCCGTTCAGACCAGACGCGCCCGCGGGCAATCAGCAAAAGCCCGAATGCGGTCAGAAAGATGAT
Source organism: Ruegeria spongiae (assembly GCF_023502395.1). GTDB lineage: Bacteria > Pseudomonadota > Alphaproteobacteria > Rhodobacterales > Rhodobacteraceae > Ruegeria_C > Ruegeria_C spongiae. The sequence goes on from NZ_JAMFMB010000014.1 coordinate 13,046, forward strand.
CGCGGGGTAATGATCGCGAAACTGGACATGTACCACATCGGTCTTGAGATTGGCCGCAATCTCGTTCCAGAGCCCGCCCAGGGCCTGTTTCACATCCGCGCCCGCCGCCGGCCAGAGATCGGGGTTGAGCGGGGACGGCCCGCGCGATGTAAACTCTCTGGTCTGTCGCAGGCGGATGATCCGGTCGATTTCGTTGATCAGGCCGTTGGCCCGGTTATAGGCCTCTTCCGAGATGATCCGGGGCACCCGCAACGCATCAAGCTGCGTTTGCAGATGGTCGCGCAGCGTGGCGATATCCTCGGGCTCCTCGCTGCCGTCATCGGGCTTTGCTCCTAGCGCATCCAGCTGGCTTTTCAGCGTCTTGATACGTTCAGAGTTGCCACTGCGGACCGTGTCGAACCGGGTCCGGTAGGTATCCACCTGGGAGCGCAGCTTTTCAAGCGCGGCATCCGAGGCCCGGCCCGCCTTGACGGCATCCTCAGCCCGGTCGGCGGTCTTGAGCCAGTCCTGGTAATAGTCTTTCTGCTGCTCGGAAAGCTGGGCCGAGGCCGTTCCGGCCACCGCCAGCAGGAACACCGCAAGCCCCGCCGCCAGGAGCCACCGCAGGGCTGCCATGTCAGACGTCCTCGAACACGCCCGGGATCGAGCGCGGTGCCTCAGTCATCCAGCCCGGCACCGGCAGGCCTTTTTCGCGCAGGAAATCGGGGTTGAACAGTTTCGACTGGTAGCGTGTGCCATAGTCGCACAGAACCGTGACGATGGTATGCCCAGGCCCCATCTCGCGTGCCATGCGCACCGCGCCCGCGACATTGATGCCGGTCGAACCGCCCAGGCAGAGCCCTTCGTGTTCGAGAAGATCGAAAACCAGCGGCAGAGCTTCGGCATCGGGGATATTGTAGGACATATCCGGCGTGAACCCCTGCAGGTTCGCGGTTTCACGCCCCTGCCCGATGCCTTCGGTGATCGAACTGCCCTCGGCCGCGAATTCGCCGGTGGTGTAGAAATTGTGGATCGCCGAGCCCTCGGGGTCGGCCAACGCGATTTTCACGCCCTTGGGCTGCAGCGCGAGGCCCACACCCGCCAGAGTGCCGCCCGAGCCGACCGAACAAACGAACCCGTCCACCTTGCCGCCGGTCTGCTCCCAGATCTCGGGGCCGGTGGTTTCCAGATGCGCCTGCCGGTTGGCCACATTGTCGAACTGGTTTGCCCAGATCGCACCATTGGGTTCGGTCCGGGCCAGTTCGGCGGCCAGACGTTCGGAATAACGCACATAGTTGTTGGGGTTCTTGTAGGGGGCCGCCGGCACCTGAACCAGTTCCGCCCCGGCCAGCCGCAGCATGTCCTTCTTTTCCTCGGACTGGGTTTCCGGGATCACGATCACCGTCTTGAAGCCCATTGAGGCCCCCACCAGCGCCAGACCGATGCCGGTATTGCCAGCGGTCCCTTCGACAATGGTGCCACCGGGTTTCAGATCGCCGCGCGCGATGGCGTCGCGGATGATATAAAGCGCGGCGCGGTCCTTGACCGACTGGCCGGGGTTCAGGAACTCGGCCTTGCCGAGAATCTCACATCCGGTTTCCTCGCTGACACGGCGCAGCCGGATCAGGGGAGTATGTCCTACAGCATCAGCCAGATCGCGTGCGGTGCGCATGGTGCCCTCAATTCTTCGGTTTCACCCACGTGGTGTACCCTCGCCCCCCGCCGACCTCAAGCGGTGTTGCGCAGGAGGGGACTTGGAAGGGTAAATGATCACACAGGGCTGTTCAGACCCGCAAACTGGAATCAACCGAATCTGATGACAGTGACGCTCAGAGCCCGGTTAGGAGTTCAATGACACCGATACACTGACACCGTATTGAGAGCCAACGGAAGGTCTGGCGTGCAGACTTTTTTGCCAGTTCCGTCAGTCAATCAGAGGTCCGTTTCATCGTCAGAGCGCCTTTTGCATGTCCACCCTGTAGTGCCCTTTTGGAAAGTCGAAACGAGCGAATTCCTTGTAGCCATACGCTTCATAGAAGGCTTCTGCTTGCCAGGAGTAGGTATAGAGCATCGCCTTGGTCGCGCCGCGCCGCTTAGCTTCTTGTTCGATCGCTCGAAATAGGTCCGAACCGACACCCTGACCACGAAGTAAGTCATCGACCCATAGGCCTCGAACTTCCAAGGCGCCGAGGTATACGTGCCCTCGTCCGCCAGCTATGATCCGTTCGCCATCGCGCAAGATCAGGCTGAAGGTCTGCACGCGCCACCCGCTTCCGTCTTGGTTGTATTGCCCGAACCGAGCCGAATAGTCCGCATAAGCATCTTCGTCAGGTTCAATGCATTCGAATTCTCTGAGGTTGCCTTCCGTCATAACATTGACTTCAATGCGATTTATTTTGGCAGACTTTAGCCGCATCAGGTGACGCTGTCACTTTGGGCTCTGAGTGGACCTTGACGACTTTAACGAATTTATCCCTGGTCAGCTTTTGAGAAACAGGTTCGGACCACAGATGCACGTCATTTACCATCACCAAAATCAGACCACCCCGGCGCGCAGCCGGGCGCGGTGGCGGGCCAGCCAGTGGGCGATCGACAGCAGCGGCAGATCCTTGATCTCATGGGCATCCACCTGGGCCATCAGCGCGTCGAAGGGTAGGATCGCGCTGCGGATGTCCTCGCCCTCGCTGTCCAGCCCGCCATTTTCGGTGGTCTCGGTCAGTTCCGCGATCCCCACATAGAGATGCAGGAACTCGGTCGAGGACCCGCTCGAGGAATAGGCCCGCCCGGCACATTCCAGCGATTGCAGGGGAACATGCGCCTCTTCCATCGCCTCGCGATGGGCGGTCTGTTCGGGGCTTTCGCCGGGATCGACCATGCCTGCCACCGGCTCCCACATCCAGGGCGCCGGGTCACCACCCATGTAGACCGGCGCGCGGAATTGTTCGATCAACAACACGCAATCGCGCTGCGGATCATAAGGCAGCACAACCGCCGCCTGCCCATGCATCAGGGCCCCACGGTTCAGCACCGGTGTCAACTCACCATCATTGCGGCGGTGCTGAATCTGCATCTCGTCCAGAGCAAAGTAATCCTGATAGGCGCGGGTATGGGACTGCACGATCACATCGCGGGATTGCAGGACCGCGCGCGCCTCGGCAGCGATCCGGGCCGCTGCGCGCATCCGGATCGCGGGAAAGCTGCGCGCCATGTCGGCGGCGCTGCGGCGACCGTAAAACGCCATCACCTCCTGCGCGGCATATTCCGACAACCTGCCCCAGTCCGAGACCCAGTCCGCCAGCGACCAGAGCGCGCCGGGCTGCCAACGATCGGGATCGGGAAAGAACAGTTCTGCCTGGGCACTGGTGCCGTCCTCGCACGCGATCTGCTTGACCGCCAGCGCATAATCGAACCCACCCTCGTAGAACTCGATCCGGGCGAGATCATCCGCCGACAGCCCCCGTACCAGCAGGCCGGGCGCGTATTGGCCGGGGGTCGCGAGGATCATCGGAAAGGGCTGGCCCTCTACTGCAAAAACGGCATGGTCCGGCAATCGGGCCGGAACCAAATCGATCTCGCCCGCCGGACGGTCCAGCACGATTTCCAACAGCGCGTGATGCCGCAGCGAGCCATAAAAGAACAGGTTTTTCAAAACAATGTGACCGTCGGGTGAAAGGTTATCGCCATCTGCGCCATGCAAACTCGGTGGCCAGACCGGCGAGGATGCCGCCGATCAGCAGGGTCCAGATAATACCGGGAACCGCGATCGTATAGCCATAATCGATACCGATTCGAAAAATCGCCCCAATGGCCTCGAACGGGCCGTCATAGCGATTGCGCATCGCCTGGCGAAACATCTCGTAACAACCCTGAACGAACAGGCCCCAGAACAACAGCACCACCACCCCGGTGATGCCGTTATTGATCGCGTTGGTGATCCCCCTGCCGGCGCGCTTGCCCATCACGATCCACCCGACAAGCAGGCCGAGACCGATATTGACATAGGTGAAATAGCCGAAGTCCAGCCCCTCGGGCATCAGCGGAATGATCTGCCCGGACACGATGAAGGCGATCAACGCCATGCATGTGGCGGCGACGAGACGGGCGGCGTCGGGCATGGTGTTCTGGGTCCTGCTCAGCTTGGTCTTGCTAGCGTAATCTGTGTCACATCGCAGGTGCCGGTGTCAAAGGCCGCCCCGCAGGAGGTCAGGTAATAGTTCCACATCCGGCGGAACCGTTCGTCAAAGCCCATGGCGGCGATCTGTTCCCATTTCTCGTTGAAGGTCTCGTGCCAGCGCCGCAGGGTCAGATCATAGCTTTTGCCGAATTCTTTCGAACGCACGAATGTCAACCCGGCCAGATCCACCTGTTGACGCAGGATTTTCGGGGCTGGCAGCATGCCACCGGGAAAGATGTATTTCTGAATGAAATCAACACCGTTTCGATAAATCTCCCAGCGTTTGTCGGCCACGGTGATGATCTGGAGCGTCGCCTGCGCACCTGGCTTGAGCCGGTCACGCACCGTCTCGAAATAGACCGGCCAGTATTTCTCGCCCACCGCTTCGAACATCTCGATCGAGGCGATGCCATCATAGCTGCCACGCTCGTCCCGGTAATCCTGCAGCTTGAATTTTACATGACCTGACAGGCCAGCCTTTTCAATACGATGCGAGGCAAAGTTCAACTGCTCCTGACTGAGAGTCAGGCCCGTGACCTGCAAGCCACGCTCTTTTGCGGCATATTCGGCAAACCCGCCCCAGCCACAGCCGATCTCAAGGATATGATCGCCGGGTTTGGCACCCATTTCGTCGATCAGGCTGGCATATTTCGCGATCTGCGCCTTTTCCAGACTTTCCTGCCCGGTCTCGAATATCGCGCTGGAATAGGTCATCGTGTCATCCAGCCAGGCCGCGTAGAAGTCGTTGCCCAGATCATAGTGGTACGAGATGTTCTTCTTGGCCTGTTCGCGATGGTTGCGATGCAGCCAGAAGCGAAGCCGTTCATAGGCACGGGCCAGAATCTGCCCGGTAAACCCGTCATAGACCGCCTCGTTGTCCAGATGGACCAGGTCCATGAAGGCGCGCAGGTCGGGTGTGCTCCAATCCCCTTCCAGATAGCCATCGGAAAAACCCAGATCACCCTCGCGGACAAGCCGGGCAAAGATATCGGGGTCATGTACGTCGATCTGCGCCACCGGACCGGGCCGCTTGCCCTCGGATCGGAAGACCCGCCCGTCGGGCAAAACGATATCAAGGCGCCCGGCATTCATCTGCTCGAGCATCTTTAAGACATGCGTAAAATATCTGGGCAGGTTCTTTTGCCCGTGGGTCGAGGTCAGGATCATCCGCTCTCCTTATCGCGGTGCGTTACAAGGCTAAATCGAGTTCCTTTTTCAGGCAAGCATTTGTTTTAACACGATTACACACTTCTGAGTTGATAGGCGGCAAGCGCCCGCTTGCGCCCTTCGTCCAACGCCATCACCGGGTCGGGATAGGGATCATCGGCGGCAACGCCCCAGGCACGCGGCACCGCCCGAAAATAACTGAGCGCGGTCTCGGGTGGGTCGGCCTGGGTTTCGGCAAGCCAGCGCGCCACGTAAACCCCGTCAGGGTCGAACTTTTTCTGCTGAAGATCAGGGTTGAACACCCGGAAATAGGGCGTGGCATCCGGGCCAGAGCCCGCGACCCATTGCCAGCCCATCGCATTGGCGGCGGGGTCCCAGTCCACCAGACAGTCGGCGAACCAGTCCATGCCGACTTTCCAGTGTGTCATCAGATGCTTGGTCAGGTAACTTGCAACGATCATCCGGGCGCGGTTGTGCATGCGCCCGGTCACATAAAGCTCGCGCATGGCCGCGTCGACAAAGGGAATGCCGGTGCGCCCCTGTTTCCACGCCTGTACCTCGGGCGCATCCGCCTCGGTCTGCCACGGAAATCTGTCCCAGCCCTCTTTCCAGTTGCCGCTCAGCATATGCGGCGCGTGGTACATCAGGTGATAGGCGAATTCACGCCAGACGACCTCTTTCAGGAAGTGCTCGGCGCCGGTCTTGCGCGCGTCCCGTGCGCGCTGACCTGCATGCCAGAGCAGCCGGGGGCTGATTTCGCCGAGGCTCAGATAGTCCGACAGTCTGGACGTGGCATCAAGTGCCGGGACATCGCGGAGTTCCTTGTAATCGGCAATGGCGGTTTCGACGAATGCATCCAGCCGCGCCCGCGCCGCATCCTCGCCCGGGGCCACATGCGCCTGCACCACCGCCGCGCCCCGGTTCATCGCCGCACCAAGCCGCCACGTCTGCAAATCGTCCGAGCGTGGCCAGGCCGCGGGGGGCGGTATCTGCGCCGGCGGTGGCAGGGCGGCGGCGATCTCGCGGCCTTGCACCGCGCGCCACATGGCCGAATATACCTTGTAATACCCGCCCGATCCGGTGCTGACGCTCCACGGTTCGAACAGCAGATGCCCCGCGAATGAGCGCGCGTCGACCCCCTGCGTCTTGAGGTCCGACTTGATCGCGCTGTCGCGCGCCTGCGCCTGCGGATCATAGAGCCGCGACCACCAGACAGCATCCGCACCGGTTTCTTGCAGCAGATCGCGCAGCACCTGCGCCGCAGGCCCCCGGCGCAGGATCAACCGGCTACCGCGCGCCATCAGGGCCCGCGAAAACACCTCAAGACCCAGCCCGAGCCGCCATTTCGGCGCAGCGCCCAGCCCGGAAACGGATTCATCGGCAATGAAGACCGGCAGAACCGGCCGCCCGCTGCGGCAGGCGTCAAAAAACCCCGGATGATCTGCCAGCCGCAGGTCACGCCTGAACCAGAATATGATCGGTGATCCCGGCCCGTCCATCATGCCCCCGCCTGTTTACAAACTCATACGGCGGAGGTCTGCGAGTGGATCACAAAACGCGGTCAAGCGCTTCGATCAATTGGTCAATCTCCTGTTTCGAGGTGTAATGCGTGAAACTCAGCCGCAACACGCCCTGCGCCGGGTCGATGCCCATTCCGGCCAGCGGGCGCACTGCGTAGAAATCACCGCCATCGGTCATGACCCCGTGCGTTGCCAGTTCCGCCGCAACCGGCTGGGCGGGTCGGCCAAGCGACAGCGCCACAGTTGGCGCGCGCAGATCGGCCCGGTCCGGCCCCAGCAAGCGCACCGCGTTGCGATCCTTTACCGCATCCAGCAGAGGTTGCAGCAGCGCAACCTCGTGATCGCGCATCAGGTCATGCACGAAGCCGCCGCGCGCGACCGCGCCCTCAGCCGGTCCGCCGTGATGATCGCACAGCGCATCCACATAATCGGCCATCCCGGCAGAGGCGGCGATCTGGGCGTGATCCGGCCCGGCAGGGGTGAAGCGTTTGTACAGCACGTCAGCGTTGAAATAATGCGCCTGATTGGGCAGCATCTCGCCCAGGGCGCGGCGGATCACCATGCAGCCCTGATGCGGCCCATAGGTCTTGTAGCTGGAAAACAGATAGATATCAGGCCCCAGCCCCCCCACATCGGGAAAGCCATGTGGCGCGTAGGAAACCCCGTCGACGCAGACAAACGCCCCTGCGGCATGGGCAATCGCGGTGATCTCGGTCACCGGGTTGATCTCGCCCACCACGTTCGAGCAATGCGGGAAACAGACCAGCCGTACCTTTTCGTCCAGCAGGTTTTCCAACTGCGCCGGATCGAGATGGCCGGTCTCGGGGTCGATCCGCCATTCGCGAATCTCGATCCCATCCTCGGCCAGCCGCCGCCACGGCCCGCTATTGGCCTCGTGATCCTGATCGGTGACCACGATGGCCTCGCCCGGCTGCATCCATTTGCGCACCGCCTGCGCCAAAACATAGGTATTCTGGGTGGTCGACGGGCCGAAGCTCAACTCATCCGTCTCGACCCCCAGCAGCGCCGCCATACGCGTCCGCGCCTCGTCCATCTCCTCGCCCGCCAGTCGGCTGGTATCATAGGCGGCATAGGGCTGAACCTTGCGCTGGGTATAAAACCGCGTCAGCCGGTCGATCACCTGACGGCAGGTATAAGACCCGGCCGCGCTCTCAAAAAACGCACGTCCCTGCAACGAGGGCTCGGCAAAGGCGGGAAACTGCGTGCGCACGAAATCGATATCTAGGGCCATGTCTGCTCCGGGCTTGGTTTCGGGAATGGATGCAGATCGCAGGCAGCGGGGTCAATAGAAATGCTGATGACAGTTTCTGACATCGGGCCATGCCACTCTGCCCCTATCCCTTCAAACACAGGAGCAAATGAGATGAGCTTTCAACCCAAGGACTTTCTGGTCTGGGGCGAGGTACCGGTCAGCGACCTCGACAAGGCCATTGCCTTTTACAGCCGGGTGACCGGCGCTGAGCTTACGATGGATGAGAGCGGCCCCAATCCGGTGGCCATGTTCCAGCCCAAAGACCCCAAAACCGGTATCGCCTTGCACCTCTATCCCGGCACCCCGGCCAGCGACGGGCGCGGCCCGACGCTGCACCTGGCCGCCGAGGGCACATTGGCAGAGGTCATGGACCGCGTCTTCCAAGCCGGAGGCCGCGTGACATCCGAAATCATCGAGATCCCGCCTGGTCGCTTCTTTTACGCCACCGATCCAGACGGCAACTCGTTGGGCTTCTTCAAGGCCAATTCCGACTAAGCCAATCGGCCCGTCAGGCGTTCACGTCCACCACAACCCGGCCCTGAACCTGCCCGGCCAGGATATCCGCCCCCAGCTGCGGCAGATCGCCAAGGGTCGCGGGCCGCACCATCGCCTCCAACTTGTCCATGGGCAGGTCGGTGGCGATGCGCTGCCAGGCCCGCAACCGGTTGTCATAGGGCTGCATGACTGAATCGATGCCCAGCAGGTTCACCCCGCGCAGCAGGAAGGGAATGACCGTCGCAGGCAGGTTCGCCCCGCCCGCCAGCCCGACAGCCGCAACCGAGGCGCCGTATTTCATCTGCCCCAGAACGCGGGCCAGCATCGCGCCACCGACCGCGTCAACGCAGCCCGCCCAGTTCTCGCTTTCCAGCGGGCGCTTGACGGTCTCGTTCAACTCTTCCCGGGCGACGATCTGCGTCGCGCCAAGCCCGGTCAGGTAGTCCGCGCTCTCGGGCCGCCCGGTCACCGCCGCCACCTGATGGCCCAGTTGCGCCAGTATAGCGGTGGCCACCGAACCGACACCGCCCGCTGCCCCGGTTACCAACACCGGGCCATGACCCGATGCCAGCCCGTGATCCTCCAGCGCCATCACCGACAGCATCGCGGTCAGCCCGGCGGTGCCCACCGCCATCGCCTGCCGCGTGCTCAGCCCGTCGGGCAAGGGGACCAGCCAGTCGGCCCGCACATGGGCCTTCTGGGCATAGCCGCCCCAATGGGCCTCGCCCACGCGCCAGCCGGTCAGCACGACCTTGTCACCCGGCGTGTAACGCGCATCCGAGGACGCCTCGACCGTACCGGCAAAATCGATCCCCGGCACATGCGGGTATGTCCGCACCAGCCCGCCGCCATGCGAGGACAGGCACAGCCCGTCCTTGTAATTGACCGTGGAATAGTCCACCGCCACCGTGACCTCGCCCTCGGGCAGATCGCTTTCCGAGATCTGCTTCACAACCGGTGCGGCCTTGCCGGTCGCCTCATCCTTTTCCATCACCAATGCGTTGAACATCTCTTCACTCCTTTTCGGGACGCTCCTGTCCCAGATCATTCTTCTGTTTCCAAATACCTCGGGGGAGTCGCGCAGCGACGGGGGCAGCGCCCCCACCCGCTCAGCGCCAGAACCCCGCCTGCACTTCGGCCCGGCGCATCCCGTCTGGCGTTTCAACCTCCAGCACGGTGCCCGCATCCCAATGGCTCAACCGCAGCATGCCGATCGAGACATTGGTTTCGAACTCGGGCGACCAGACCGAGGATGTCACCTGACCGACCCGGGTATCCCCCGCATAAGCAGGCCACGGGCGGTCGCAGGGCGGCACCGGATCGCCGGCGATGGCAATGGGTCGGATCTGCTGCACCGGTCCTTCCTTGGCCACCCGCAACAGCGCATCGCGGCCAACACATCCGATCGCGGTATGGGTGTTGCAGAACCGGCCCAACCCGCATTCATGCGGCGTGTTGTCATCGGTCATGTCATTGCCATAGGACAACAGCCCGCTCTCGATCCGCTCAATCAGGTTCGGGCATCCGGCCCGGACGTGCAGATCCTCGCCTGCGGCGAACAGAGCGTTCCAGAGCGGCATTCCGATATCGCCCCCTTCGACATAGATCTCGAACCCGCCCTGCTTGGAATACCCCGAGCGCGCCACCGCCAGATCGCGGCCTTCGAACTGGAACATGTCGAAGCGAAAGAACCGGATATCGCGCACCCGGTCCCCGAAGACCCGCGCCATCAACTCCTCGGCCTTGGGGCCCTGCACCGCCAGGGGTGAGACATCGGGCTCGTCCACCAGCACATCCAGCCGGTAGCCATTGGCCAGGCCCTTGACCCACAATAGCAGATCGCTGTCTGCAATGGACACCCACCAGCGGTCTTCGGACAATTTCACCGCCACCGGGTCATTCAGCATGCCACCGGTTTCATCGACAATGGGCACATAATAGCACTGCCCCGGCAGCATACGGCGCAGGTCGCGCGGGGTCAGCATCTGCATCAGCCGCGCGGCATCGGGTCCGCGCAGTTCGACCTGCCTTTCGCAGGACACATCCCAGACCTGCACATGGGTCTTCAGGTGGTGACAATCGGCCTCGACGCTTTCAAAGAGCGTGGGCAGCAGCATCCGGTTATAAACCGTATACGCCTTGACCCCTGCAGCCTCGACACCGTCCGAGAAAGGCGTTCTGCGCAAGCGCCGCGACATCGACAGAAGGGTCATTCAGACATCCTCCGGCAGAAATACCAGATCGCTCACCGGGGCGTCCGAGCCGGTTTCGGTCAGCATCTGGTGCAACTGGCCGCGATGATGGGTCTGGTGGTTGAACATGTGGATGACGCATTGCGCATAAGGCCTGACCACCTCGGCCTCTTTCGCCGCCGAAAACCACGAGAACGGCCCGCTCAGCAGCCCCTCCGGCAGGCCCTCTGCCCAGTCGGCAATGCGCGCGTCGATCCGCTCGCGCAGCGCCAGCCACGCCGCCAGATCGGCACAGAGCGAAACGCTTTCGGGAATACCTCCGCCCGGCCCCTGCCCTTTGTCGAAGCGCGAGATCCAGATCCAGTCGCCCCAGAGCAGATGGTTCGCCGTGCCCAGGATCGAGCCAAAGAACGCCCCGCGTTCCCGCGTCAACTCGTCTTGCGGCAAGGCTTGCAGAAATCCCGACAGTTGGGTGTTCTGCCAATGACCGTACCGCGCCATCTGGCGGGCATAATCACCGGTGATCATCACTTTGGCCCGTGCCAGTCGATCGGGCAGATCTCGGCCGATTTACCGCCGAAATCCCAGATCCGCCCGTAATCGCGCACGCGCGATTTGGTGCCCCTGGCAACAATGATATCCGGCCCCATCCAGTATTTGGAGTTGCTCACCATCACCGGGTGATCCTCGTCCTTGCCCGCCAGCATCTCGATCTCGCCCTGAATCTTGCGCCCGATCATGATCCGGCGCCTGGTGCCGTCGCGCTCGATCTCGACGGGCGCGCGTTCGGCCCCGATGATCTCGCTGACCAGCATGGTGAAGAGGCCCGTGGTGCCGCCCGCCTGCCCGCTGAAGATTTGCAGCAGCCCGTTGTAAGCCTTGCCGCTGGCGCGCTCATCCACATAAGCCGCGACCTTCCACTGGCCTTCGCCCATGCGGCCCGGAATATCGACCAGCAGGCCCACATTCAGCCCCGACAGGTCCTCGCCCTCATAATGACCCTCGTCGATGATGATCCCCATCCACGCATGGCAATGCCCCTCGGTCGGAGGATGCGCGCCCAGCGAGACCACGCAGGGGCAGAACACGTCGCAGGAGCAGTTCAGGATCAGCTCACCCTTGATCGCCCACTCAGTCGGCGACATCTCGCGCCGTTTCGGGTTCGGCATCCGACTGTCGATGCGCTGGCTGATCGGCAACCGGTCAGCATCTGGTTTTCTGTTCTTTGCCATAACGTTATCCTCCGAACATGACGGGATAGATGAGAAATGCGAGGCCACCCGCGATCAGCGCCACACCCATCTGGCGCGTCACCACATGACCGATCTGCGGCAGTTTTTCCAAAACCATGAACAGCGTGGCGAGCCCCATCCACAACAGGCTCATGACCCCACCGACAAAGCCGAGCGCCATGAAGCCCCAGCAACAGCCGACGCAAAACGCGCCAAGGCCCAGCCCCATGCGCAAACCGCCCGCAAAGCCGCGCCGCCAGTGGCCCAGGAAATACATCATCGGCGCGTGGCAGACGCCATGGCAGACCTCTTTGGCGCGGGTGAACTGAAAGGCACCGACCGCGATCAGCAGACCGCCCGCCAGCAGTGGCGATTTCGCGATGCCCAGCATGTCGACAACGCCGCCAAAGAGCAGCACCAACTGCACGGCCGTTATCAACGCGGCAAAGCCAACCCAGACCAGCAGATACCCCGCCACAACGCCCAGCCATCCGGCCCGCGTGCCATCGGCGCTGACCATCAGGTCCTCGTAACTGCGCAGGGTCGGCACCAGCGTCGGCAGCATCATCGCCGCCATCATCACCGCCCACATCCAGAACAGCGGCCCGAACTCGGCCATGGGCATAACCATATCCATGCGCGGGTCCATCGCGGCCATGGCCTGCCCCATCACCCCGGGGCGCCCGATCAGATCCAGATCCATCGACTGGCTCATGGCGTACAGAAACCACCAGGCCCACAGGATCAGGCCATAAAAGCCCAGCCACAAAACGGTGCGAAATGATCCGACAGGCACCTGCGCCTCCCTGACTCGGTCCTTGCAATTCAAATGTCAGACTTTTAAATGTCAGACAATTAAAATCTGAGTCAAAGCGATGAAAATTGATCCCAGCAGCCCCGCCGACCTTTCAGCCCAGATCGCGGGCGCAATCCGCGATGCCATCATCGGCGGTGATCTGATCGTGGATGAGCGCTTGCCGTCGGAGGCGGAGCTGGCCGATCATTTCAACGTGTCGCGTCCCACCGTGCGCGAGGCGCTGAAACGACTGGCCGCGCAATCGTTGATCCGTACCCAGCGCGGGGCCAGCGGTGGCGCCTTCGTCAACCGGCTGAGCTTTGAGAATGCCTATGCCCAGCAGATCACCACCTCGACCCTGCTGCTGAGCATGAATGCGGTCAGTTTCGACACCGCCTGCGAGGCGCGGTTTGCGCTGGAACGGGCCTGTGCGCCGCTGTCGGCGCTGCGCCGCACCGCCGACCATCTGGCCACCATGCGCGCCGAGATTCACCGCCAGCAGCAGCCGGGCCTGACTGACGAGGCCTTCTGCGCCTCGGATGTGGCTTTTCACCGGGCGCTGGTGGATGGCGCGAGCAATCCGGTGCTGTCTTATCAACTGGCCGGTGCGGTCGAGGCGATGCAGCCGCTGATGAACATGATCACCTTCACCGCCCGCTCGCGCGGGGCCATCGTGGCGTTTCACACCGAATTGGCCGATGCGATCGAAGCGGGCGACGCATCTGTAGCCGACAGCGCGCTTGACCGGCTCGAGGATTATACCCGTACCCTTGCCCGCGATGTCATGGCGGCGCGCGCGGCCAAGGCAAACACTTGAACACGGGCTGAAAATCCGCATTGTCTCGCCCGAGCGATCCAGCAGCGGAGACAGGACATGCGCCCCACCGAGCAGTTGAAACAGAGCGTGGCCGGGGATTGGCAGGCCGCCACAACCCACGCCTTTTGCCGCGAGCTGTCCGACGGCACGCTGCCGCTGGACAAGATGCGCTGGTATCTGCAGCAGGATTATCAGTTCGTGGACGGCTTCGTGCGCCTGCTGGCCAGCGCCATCGCCCATGCCCCCAGCCTGGCTGATTCCGTACCGGCAGCGCAGTTTCTGGCGATCATCACCGGCCCCGAGAACACCTATTTCCTGCGCAGCCTGGACGCACTGGGCGTCGACCCCACCGATGATCTGGCCCCGGTCACCCACGAGTTCCAGAACCTGATGGCCGAGGCCGCCGCCTCGGGGCGGTATGAGAACATGCTGGCGGTTCTGATCGTCGCGGAGTGGATCTATCTGGACTGGGCGACGCCGGTGAACCCGCCCGCCGCTGACCTGCCCTTCTGGTTCGCAGAATGGATTACCCTGCATGCGGGCGATGGGTTCGAGGCGGTCGTGGCCTATCTGCGCGATCAACTGGATCAGGTCTGGCCCGGCCTGTCACCCGAAGCGCAGGCTGAAGTCACCCGGCTTTTCACCCGCGCCGTCGCGCTGGAGCGCGCTTTTTTTGACAGCGCCTATGCGGCTTAGCCCGGCGCAGGTATGGAGGATCGCAACATCCGGGCGCCAGGCGGTCCTGACACCCGATAGGCGTAAATAAGAACGACCTGCGCGGCAAAGCCGACGCAGGTCAGGTCTTTACTTCGATTGCCGGTTAGGACTGTGCCGCCGCACCGGTTCGCGGCGCGGCAAGACCATGGACCTCGTCCCCCTAAGACTTACCGGCCACAAGACAGTAACCGCAAATACGCCCTGGAAAAAGAGCGCATAGGTTGAGCATCAGGGTTTGGTCGCAATTTGATGACATCTGGGCAACAATCTATCCTGAGTTGACCTTATTGTTCCTGGCAACACCATAAATGGCCCCGATTCGCCTTACAAGTGCAGGGATCACAAAGCTGAGAGCCCTGTCACGGCATACCTGAATTTTCCTGCGCGCTCTGCCATCTCAGGGGTTTGCATCCCCAGGACATACGCTTATATTCACTCTGTTCCCTCGGGAACTATGGACATAAACGCGCTCGTAATAAACGGATCGGACCCGGGGGCTTATAGCTACCCGGAGAAAGTTACCCAAAACGGCCTGCTGATCGCTTTTCCCCCGAAAAGCCAAAAATGCTTTTGGTCCTTCCTACGTTCTTGACACGTATTTACTACCCACTTACCATTTACCTAACATTGAGGGGGCGGTTAGGGTTTGAGTGGCGGATTCAGGTTTCATCTTATTAGAAACATACCTTCTCGCCAGTTGGCGGGAAGGCCAACTCCGGCGATTCTAATTCCTCCGGAGGACGGGCTAGTGCTGGCAGATGCATGGCGCTTCCTTACAGAATATCCCTATGAGGACAAAAGCTCCTCTTGGAAAAGTGCTGCGGCTCGAACCATCGGCAAATTCTTCGACTACTATAAGGCGCAGCAATATCTGGCGCCTACGGATCCAACCCAAGCTAATCGGCTGATCAATGGGTACTTAACTTCGCTTCGCTACGGAACGATCCAGCAGGATGGTTCTGACCCTTTTGGCCTGTATTGGAAACCAGTGTCGAAGCAAGTGTATAGCCAGTCACGGACATATTTGAAAAGCTTTGTCGAAAAGCTTGAAGATTTCCACTCTGATAGCGCTCTTAGGGCGACATCTTTCTACAACGCGGCAAGGCAGGCACGAAAAACTGAACAGCGACAAAGCCGGTCGCTGCTTTATCACACTGCGGCGCCCACCCAGAAAAATCAGGGAACTCGGCCGAATTCTTCACTCGTCCTACGAAAATCACAGCGTGCAGTTGAGTTTCCCGAGGATAAGCTCAATGAGCTGATCTGGACTGGTTGCAAAAGAAAAAGGTCAGTACCGGAGTTCTATGACCAAAACGGTCGGAGAACACTGGCCAGTCAGTACAACATCAATCTCATGATGGCGATTGCACTGATGGCGGGCGCGGGCCTCAGAAAGTCAGAGTTGTTTCACCTCTTTGTGGAGGATGTCTGGCCGACTAAGAAGACGGTTTACCTATACCACCCTGAGGATGGCGTTCACAAAAAGCACTCAGGCCCCAATCTGACGCGGCAGGAATACCTCATGAAGGAATTCGGCCGTGTTTCACGCCGCAAGATGCGAGGAAACCAAAAAGTAGGATGGAAGAACCTGCTGATTACCGACGCTTCTAACGAAAGGAGCGAGTGCCACTTTCTTCCAAAGTGGGAGGATCTGTTTTTTAGATTGTTCAACGAATATAGAAGCTTGGTTCTACCAGACGATCTCGACCACCCGTATCTGTTCATATCACTTGACCGCGACAATTACGGGCAGCCATGGACGCCGGCAGCCCTGTCAAAGCAATTCACCGAATCTGTAAAGACCATAGGCTTAGAGCCTAGAATGGACTTTGGGACAAATCCCCATGGCTGCCGCCACTACTACGGCCAGAGCCTCATGGACATGAAGTTATCACCCGTAATCATTCAGCAGTGCATGCACCATATGAGCATCACGTCTCAACTGGTCTACACGCGGCCCACCCCCCTAAAGATCAATGACGCGTTGCGGCAAGCCCATACCGCGATGATGTCCAAGACTAATCCGGAAAGGACCGATCAGGAAGTCGGCATGGAAGGCAAACTGCTGATGGCCCAGTATAAAAGTGATCCATCTGGTGTGTTCACTGAACAAAATCTAGGGTTTGGGAAGGATCACCTTAATGACTGAGCAGTACAAGTACTCGACCCTGAAGGTGGAAGTCTTCGACGGAGTGAGGGTGAACACATCCGAAACCCAAGTTTGGGTGAAGGAAGATCTCGGTCGCTGGAGGTCGCTATTCCTTAAATGGAGCAAGGAAGGTGAAAATGAGAGAGCCGAAACGGCACTTTACAATGCTAACCTCAGAGCAGGAAAAGAAAATAAACAAGTCAATTCATCAGCTAAAACCCGACAACATGATCTTTACACGGGCTGGAAGTGGGAGAGTATCGCTGAACTCTGCGAGCTATTGTCAATCAAGGAGGTTCAAGCGTTTTTCGAAGCAATTGTGGAAGAACAGGCCAATTCCAAAACCAAGGCAGCGTTGTATAGATCAAACCAATCTATTCGGAAATTTTTGGATGAGGCGTTAGGCAAAACACTGGTGTTGCTTCCTATGACACGCCGCGGTCAGCTCAAATGGCATCCATACAATCCAACAATTAGGCGGGACACTCAACTTGCGGATAGCGTCGACCAAGCGTTCTCTGGCTGGACTGATGGGAGGCTTAATTCTGTAGCAGCGTCTTTTTTCAACTACACAGATATGAAGCAAGCCTCTCAACTGACCGAAGAGTTCTGCAAATCATACTATCACACCCCTTTCGTAAAGGCCTTACCGACAAATAGAACGTCTTTGTACAACAAAACGTTAGAGGCGATTGCCAGCGTTGCTAGGGAGCAAGACCCCAACTACTTTGCTCCAGCACTTACCCGAGACGCCTATGTTGTGAAAAGGAAGCTTACTGATACTGATTTTTGGTGGCTGACAGACGCATCCAAAGGCGGCGCTCCGGAGTGGGCGACTTGGCAGGAAATGGCAACGCAATGGCTTGCTAATGTTTCTGACAAAAAACTCGATGGAAAGGTCAACGCCATCACTCATTTTGTCAGTTTTCTCCGCGAAAACTCAAAGGAGATACTGAACCCCCGCTTGGTGCATCGGCAGGATATTGCGGAAGTTAATTACTCAGAAGAGCCAAACTTTATTAGTTGGCTGGAGGACAACGTAGCGCAAGAGCCCTCGTACAAAACGACGACCGCCCTGCATCAGTTCTTTGCCCACGTAGAAAAGGAATACAGATACGAAGAGCCAGACGCTGCCTTTCTGAACCCAGTGCATGAATCCGACTCGCAACGTTTCTTTTCGAGCTCCACAAATCGTGGGAAGAGCAACAAAAATCCCCTCCCCTCAGAAATCATCCAAATGGCAATCGAGGTCATCACAGAGGATGATTTTGCCTTTCCGAAATCATTCAAAAATCAGCACATCAGAAGCATATATACAGGCCGCGGCGAACGAGAAGATGTCTGGTGCCCCGTCGTTGCAACTGCACTTCTGACGCTTTTGACCCTTCCTATTCGAACACTCCAGGCCTGCTTACTGGATTCTGGGGAGGCCGACGAGTTCCTCGTTGATACTGACGGAGAACTTGTGAAAAACAGGCATCCGCTTGCTCAAAAGGGTCGCGAAGTTGGTTGTCTTCGAACATTCCCTGGCCGTCTGGGTTCCGATAGCTTTGTCGGGTTCTTTATCAACACCAACAAAACAGCTGTGAAACAGTCTGGAGAGCTAGAAACTGGGTATGAAATCCCATGGTGTGAAGAGCGATTGATTAAGCAACTTCATCGACTGCGGGATTGGCAGATCAATAATAATCCTGTTCCCGCAATGCTTGCTCGATCTGAGCTCAAAGACAAAAGTCAGAGGGTTAACTCAACCCTTCCTAACCAGCCCAAGTACACCTTCTTGTTCCGTGATGCGACAAGTGCGACGAACAAACTTCTGCCTATAACCAGCGCAAAAATAACAGCATTTTGGGGGCATGTTTGTCTGGAAGTTCAAAACCGCCTCGAAAAGCTAGGTCAGTCGGTGCAATTGGTTCGTTGGACAGGGAAGAAGGGTCGCAGAGCAGAACCCCACCCTCTGTATACACTGCACAGCCTGAGAGTCTCCGGAATCACAAACTTTATTGAGCATGGCGTTCCAATTCATGTGATCTCGGAGTTTGTTTCCGGCCATGCCCAGCTTATCATGACGCTGTACTACACTAAGCTGAATCCAGGCGCTATTCGCGACAAGTTAGACTTAGCCTATGAAAATATGAGATCTGTTTCCGAAGAAGACTTCTTCGATAAACTCGAAGAAATGTCAGACCGCTTTCTCGAAAACCAGTCTGAGGGATCGCCAGGAAAGAGAACTCTGCTTGAGTCAGAGCCGGGTTTCTGGAGCTTTGATATTGATGGGGTGTGCCCGGTTGGTCGTTCCAATTGTAGTTCGGGCCGTTTGAATGGGCATTCTGAGAATGGAAAGCCGGTCTTCGGAGCTATTGTTCCTGATGGTTTTAACTGCTCTCAATGTAGGTTTTGGCTGACCGGGCCAGATTTTTTGGTTGGGCAGGCGACCATGTTCAACAACCTTTTATATGTCATTCGAGAGCGATCTGCTGAACGCGAAAAAATTCTCGAGAAGGTTGATGAGCAGCGCAACTCAGGAAATACCCGAAAAGCCAAAATACTTGGTGAGCAGTTAAAGAAGATTGAGGATGAGCTGACCGACAAGGTCACATCTCTCGGAACGCGCCTTGAAAGGTTTTACGCATCCAAGCAGCTCAAAAGTGATAACAAAAACAGAGCTAGTTCCGAGCAATCTTCTCACGCAATGCTGACTTCAATGAGTGCAGACGAGCTACAGATTGTACTTGAAGAAACCAAGTCTTGGGAGCTGGTAGAGTTCGCGGCACAGTCCTTCGAGTTCTTTCCGCACATTCCAGTTTCTTCAGCTCGCTTCAGGAAGCAGTTGCTTTTGGAGCAAATGGCTCAGCGGAACGGGTTGAAGCCCCTCTTCCTACATCTCTCAGACGACGAGGCCCAGACAGCAGCTAACAAGCTCACCGACCTTTTGACCAAATCTGTCGGACGAGAAGCTCTAAACAGCCTGATGTCTGGTGAGCAATCTCTCCTCGAATTAGGACTGATTGGTGATTTTGAAATAGCAGTCGGTGACGCGATCCCTACGCCATCACTACTGACTAGAACCATAAGTCTATTGGAGGTCGCTAGCGGTGACTAAGAGTACAGCGCAGATGAAGCAGGAAAGCGTTGATCGTTTCAACGCGTGGATCGCAGAACGAAAAGCAAAGGAAGACTGGTCTGAATACATCCGAAGAGGCCAGCTGAATCGAAGCGAGATCTCAACGGAATGTGGGTTTGCCAGGTCGGCCTTCTCAACCAACGATCTTTTAAAATCTGCCTTAGCTAAAGCGGAGAAGAAATTGATCGCGGAGGACATTCTTGCGCCAGTATCTGCTTCAACTGGATCCAGCGATCAACAAGAGAAACGAGCGCCTGTTGGCCCAGACCCCAGAGATCAGGAAATCAAGCGACTGAGAGAACGTGTGTCCACGCTTGCCGCTGAGAACGCTGAACTCAAAGCGCAACTGAAGTCTCGAAACACAATTCTCGATGAAATAATTCCAAGGGGTCGCCGAGTGAACCTTGGAGAACAGCCATGAAGCCAGGTTATGAGCTTTGGTTTCGGAGCCGCGCCACCCTCGCAGCAAGTGACTTATCTGGCGCCGGGGGAGTGTCAACTGGGTTGGCGCGGCCCGCAGCGACGAAGGAGCGAGGACACGGCCCAGTTGATGCGAGAACGGGGTCTGATACGTCTAAATGCGAGAGTGTGGATGCGGATACGGAAACAAAGCGTGGCTTTGGGTTTGGAGGGTCGTCATCTGAGCAAATCAGAAACCTGAACTACGCTACCTTCCTCCGTGAAGATCCTGACTTTGTCGGAATAGGTAGCGCTCGCGCTGGAAAACTGGTCAAAGCATTTGGATTGGATCTTCACGCTGCGATCATCAGCAAAGACAAACGCCTCAATGGTTTATTACCGCTTGAAGTCGCCGCGGTCCTTTGCTCAATTTATCCGCAGAAGCTCGAACAAGCCAGTCTAGCACTCTACCTAGACGAAATCGGAATTAGTAGGTGGGTTGGTCGAATAATTGTTCGTGCCTGGGGATCCCGCGGCGTTGAGGCTCTTAGGGAAAACCCATACCTTCTGGTCTCCTGGCTTAGCTGGCCAAAAGTTGACGAACTCGGCTTGGCAATGGGTGTCAAAGGTAATGACACGAGGAGGCTCACAGCGGCTGTAGAAGCCGTGTTGTACACTCGGCTAGAGCGTGGGCACACTTGGACACCGGAGAACACCCTGAAGGCGCGTTTGAGGACTCTTCTTCGCTCTGATGAGTTAATAGAAGAGGCGCTAGACGCATCGGTCGAACACATGGGGGCAATCCTGATTGCGGGAGGATACCAGCCAATCGGTGCTGGCGTCATGGAAAGAGTGCTCGCTAGACGCGCTCTCAGGCTCTCTCAGGCGCAGGGAGACCTTTTTAGGGCCGAGGTTGGGTCTAACGTTGTTGACGGCATTCTCAAGCCAATAGAGCGGGCACAGGGGTTCCCCTTCACATCCCCGCAACGAAGAGCAATCGAAACCGCAATCAATCACCCATTTTGCCAGTTGGGTGGCTATGCCGGCAGTGGCAAGACAAGCGTCTTGAAAGGTGTATGCAATGTGGCCGTAGCGAATGGCCGAACGGTTCACCTGATGGCATTAGCAGGCAGGGCGGCAAAGAGGATTACAGAGGCCACAGGGTTCCCAGCCTCCACCATCTATAAGTTCATCAAAGACCATCAGGGAACCGAACTGAATTCTTCGCATATGATCGTTATCGATGAGGCCAGTATGGTTGATCTGTCCGACATGTATCGTGTTATCCGGGCTTCGGGCGATGCACAGATAGTCCTTACGGGAGACCCCGCACAATTACCACCTATCGGTTTTGGCACCCCCTTCAATGACTTAATGCGAGACGATGAGATCCGCTCGGTCACCCTTGATCGTGTTCACAGACAGTCAGCAAGTTCAGGCATTCCAACTATTGCGGAGGGCGTGCGGGACGGCATCACCCCAAACCTTCTTGGTTTTACTGGTACAGGCGAAGGTGTTACCTTCTTTGATGCAGCACCAGAAGACGCCCCGGAAATCATCAAGAATATCGGGCGTCAATTTGTTCAGGCTGGAACTGAGCGGGACGATATTCAGATCATCTGTCCGGTCAAAAAGCATGCAGGCGGTGTTATCGAGCTCAACAACTATTTCTCAGATCTGAAGCCGGGTCGCCCAACCATGTTGAACAGGCCGGATATCAGGGTCGGAGATCCTATAGTTTACCTCAAAACAGATCTCGAAAGAGGTCTTCGTAATGGCTCTCTTGGCCGCCTACTAGAACCTGAGTTGGCGGAGTTTGATGGTGAAGAGGTTGATCTGACCTGGTCGGATGCTGACAATATCGACCTCGCCTACTGCCTAACGGTCCACAAATCTCAAGGTTCTCAATGGCGCCGTGTCATCGTGCCTATCTTCAATCTTAGCAAAAGTAAATTCGTTGATAGATCAATGATTTACACCGCAATAACTCGTGCAACTGAGCAGGTTGTTCTGATTGGCGATTTCGAGGTGCTAAGGGTTGCCATTGAGGGTCAAACAGCTGCTAACCGCCGGCAAACAGCAATGGACTATCACATCGGAAGGTGTCTCGATGACTGACAAATTAAACGCTGAAACAGCCGAGTACAGGACCGCACTTGCTTACTACACGACCATAAAAGAAGAGACTACTGACCCAAGAAGTCTCAGATGCTTAGAGAATGTCTGGACGGTTGGTAACAAAATGCTGGAGCACGGCGACACAATCACAACTTCTGGATTAGCTCGTCGATGCTTAGACCAATTTGGAGAACCAAGCGCACAGACAATCTACAACAATAGTTCAGGGCTAAAGCTGCTCGTCAAAAAATTGAAAGCAGCTCACACGGCGTCACCGGGAAAGCGGAAAAAGACATCAGGTAATTCAACAGCCGACCAGGCAATGAATACTGTCCTCGACGCTGTCACCAGCCCCAAGCACCGCTCCACGATCCGCGATATTTTTCTAGAAAACCAACAGCTTAAATCAGACATTCGTATCCTTGATGCCTTCCTGAAGGAATTCAAAGCCGCCGATTTTGCAGCGAGTAAGTCCCAAGTCACGAGTGCACAGATTGCAGATCAGGCGAAGCTTGGACTTACACAGGAGGAAAGAGCGTCCATCCGAGAGTTTCTTGAAACTACACTCTACAACGAAGGCTACGACCTTCGGGATGGGGAAATTTTCAAGGGCCGCCGCCCACTTCAGGCAACTGGTTTCGTTGCCGCGATCATGAATGTGCTCGAAGACTGATATGGCACTTGAAATTGGCAGTGTATACAGCCTATATCTGTAGCGTCCCTCGGGACTATGGACATAAAGGCGCTTGTAATAAGCGGGCCGGACGGGGGTGCGATTCCCCCCAGCTCCACCAAAAACCCTTTCATTTGAAGGGCATTGAGGGGCTGAATTAGGGTCGACGGACGTCTAAAGAAGTTAGCTTTGTCTCGGCTGTCTGCCACCGTTATCGGCGAAAACAGTACAATTGCAAATGACAATCGTGCTCCGGTTGCAGTTGCTGCGTAAGCAGTAGCAAGACCGAAACTTAAGCCCTTGCGCCTAGCCGCGTAAGGCGGGGTTCGTAGGCACCTGGCAACAGAAGCCTGCACTTTCAGCCACCTATCACACCGTACGTTGAAGACTGTTTGTCTGACCCCGGTGGACTTGTATTTAGGCAGGCCCAAAATATCTCGCTCGAATGGTATAGCCAAAGAAGGAGCTATTGTTTAGCGTCGAGCTTAACGAGCAACCGGGCAGATTCGCGCGAGACCTTCAGCACATTTTGATGCGAAAATCACTTTGCTGAATAACATCTTAACGGACACTCCCCATTAAGATGTAACATGAACAACAATGACCGAAGCCCAAAAACAGCGCCTTGAAAGCCAGCTCTGGAAGATCGCGAACGAGCTTCGCGGGAAGATGGATGCGGACGAGTTCCGTGACTACATCCTTGGTTTCATCTTCTACAAGTACCTCTCCGAGAAACAGCTCCTGTTTGCGAACAAGCTCCTCGAGACCGAAGACGTCAAAAACTATCAAGATGTAACCTACGAGGAAGACCTCGAGGCGATCAAAGAGGAATCCCTTGAGAAGCTAGGGTATTTTCTTCACCCTGGAGAGCTGTTCACCGCGATCACAGCGAAAGGGAACATTAAAATTGATGAGGAGGATGAGGAGGAAGTTGGGAACTTTATCCTCGATGATCTTCAGGAAATTCTCAACGCCATTGAGCAAAGCACGATGGGTAACGAGAGCGAAGACGACTTCAACAAGCTCTTCGAAGACATCGACCTTGCCAGCACTAAACTTGGTCGCAGCCCTTCAGCTCGGAACAAACTGATTGCCAAGGTTCTTGCTCACCTGGAAAAAATTGACTTCCAACTTGGACAGGTGGACGCAGACGTTCTCGGGGACGCTTATGAATACCTTATCGGACAGTTTGCGTCCGGAGCTGGGAAAAAAGCCGGCGAGTTCTATACCCCACAACAAGTTTCTCGTGTCTTGGCAAAGATCGTTACCTTGGGGAAAAGCCGTATCAAGAACGCATACGACCCGGCATGTGGGTCGGGCTCCTTGCTTCTCAGGATCGCCAAGGAAGCCGAGGTTGGAGAATTTGCAGGGCAAGAACTCAACCGCACCACCTACAACCTCGCACGTATGAACATGATCCTGCACGGTGTGCATTTTTCTCAATTCGACATCCGCCAAGAGGACACACTTGAAGAGCCCATGCATCTCGAAGAGCGATTCGAAGCAGTGGTTGCCAACCCACCCTTTTCAGCCAAATGGAAAAGCGGAGATAATCCTCTTCACGAAACGGACGACCGCTTCAGTCAGTACGGGCGTTTAGCCCCCAGCTCGAAAGCCGACTTTGCTTTTGTTCAACATATGATCCACCAGCTCGCAGACAATGGCACGGCAGCGGTCGTTCTTCCCCACGGTGCTCTCTATCGTGGAGCCGCTGAAGGTATCATCCGCGAGTACATCATTAAAGAACAAAACTACCTTGATGCAGTCATCGGACTCCCATCAAACCTTTTCTATGGAACATCCATTCCCGCATGCATCTTGGTTCTGAAGAAGTGCAGAATACACGACGAAGACATATTGTTCATCGACGCAAGTGCAGAATTTGACAAGCGTGGGAACCAAAATTTCCTGACAGACAGGCTCGTCGAAAATATTGTTCAGGCCTACGAGAAGCGTGAAACTTCTGAGAAATATGCTTATGTTGCACCTCTCTCAGAAGTCGCAGAGAACGGCTATAATCTAAATATTTCTAGATACGTATATCCGTTCGAAGAAGAAAGAATCATCGACGTTTCTGATGTAACTCGCGAGCTTCGACGGTCATCGTCCGAGCTTGAGACGGTTAATCGATCTCTTGAAGAACATTCCAGCGAATTGGAAATTGACCCTCCGAGCGGTGTCAATGTTCCACTTCTCGAGGCTTACAAGAAGGCTTGCATGCAAGGGATATTCTCCCAGGAGATCCGTTTCAAAACGGGTGCCGGTGCCCCCTACCCCGATTGGAAACCTGTGTTATTTGGTAGCCTTTTTACGTGGGTGAGAACAAATAGCCTTCCCCGCGAAAAGTTGAGTGCCGATCCAGAGGGAGAGGTTCAAAACATTCACTATGGCGATATCCACACAAAGTTCCGAGCGAATTTTAAGCAAGGCGACGAGGAAGTTCCTTTTATCATCGGATCAAGCACTGAGGACTTTCGGCCCGAGGATTTCTGTCTAAAAGGCGATGTGGTCATAGCAGACGCATCAGAAGACCACGCCGACATAGGAAAGGCGATTGAGATAATAGAACCTGACGAGACTCCTTTGGTCGCAGGCCTGCACACCTATATTGCGCGGCCGAATACCACAGAGTTAGTTGTAGGTTTTCCGGGCTATCTGCTTCGCAGTGCTGAAGCCAGGCGACAAATTATGCGTGTCGCGCAAGGCATTTCTGTTCTAGGTATTTCTAAGGGAAACCTTGAGAAAATTTCCCTGCTGCTCCCGCATGTTGACGAACAAAAGCGGATTGCTGAATTCCTCAGTTGTATTGACACAAAAATCGATTTGGTCAGCAAAAATCTCTGACAAGAATAGTAGTTGCACCCTACCCTATGGATAAATTGAAACATGAAATCCACCGGATCAAGCGTCACCGGCTGGAATATTACCACAGTCACCTCGACCTTGTGGAAGGCTATATCGACGAGAAGCCTGATATCTCGATTGAGACCTGTAAGGCTCTCATAGAAGGCATTTCCAAACTTTCCCTGCACCTCCTCAACCAAGAACCATTGAACGGTTTGGTAAAGCAGGACAGGAACGGCGGGAACAAATCCGAGCCGTTTCAAACCGTCTTCAAGCGAGCACTTCAAGAGCTCCAGAAGGGGCGCGGGTTTTCCGATGCAGCCCTGTGCAACCGCTTCGGCACAGCAATCCAGTATATCGGTGAGCTGCGAAACGATCACGGTGATATCGGACATGGCCGCGCTTCGCTCAAAGAACAGGTAAACGACGCGGATTTTGCCGAACTAATAATCGGGATCACCGACAATATTTGCACCTACATGCTGCGGCGGCTGGATACACTTGCTGAGCCTGTTCTCGAATACGAGGACAATCCTGAATTCAATGAGTACCTTGACGACCAGCACGCCCTTCCTGGCAAGGTGCGCTACAGCCATGCGCTCTTCAACCAAGAGTTTGAGACCTATGAGATTTTACTGAGTGACTACAATTTAGAACTTAATCCGGATGACGAATGACACCTCAATCAGAACAACAGCTAGAAGACGCATTAATCGCTCAGCTTGAAATCTTGGGCTGGGACAAGGTGACCATTGCCGGCGAGCAGGACTTGTTGGAGAACCTGAAGCGTCAGCTGGAGAAGCACAACAGAGTGTTGCTTTCTGATCTTGAGTTTCGGCAGATACTCAACAAACTTTCACGCGGAAACATCTACGAGAAAGCAAAAACCCTTCGCGATATGGTGGACTATACCCGCGACGATGGAACCACCGGTCACATCCAGCTCATCAACCAAATCCAATGGTGCAAAAACCAGTACCAGGTAACGCATCAAGTCACGATGACCGGCAAGTATACGAACCGCTATGATGTAACTTTGCTAGTTAACGGTCTGCCCCTCGTACAGATCGAGCTCAAGCGCCGAGGCCTCGAGATGAAAGAGGCTTTCAATCAAACCAACCGCTACCATCGGCACAGCTTCTCAGCTGGATACCGACTCTTTGATTTCATCCAGCTTTTTGTCATCAGTAATGGGGTCAATACGAAGTACTACGCCAACAACCCGGTGCACCGGCGCGATTTCAAGCAAACCTTTTTCTGGGCCGGAGAAGACAACAAAAAGATCGCGCAGCTCAGCGAGTTTGCTGAGGCCTTCTTAGAGAAATGCCAACTCTCGAAGTTGATCACGAAATACATCGTGCTCCATGAAAGCGATCAGCTGCTTATGGCGCTACGCCCCTACCAATTCTACGCTGTTGAAGCGATTGTTGAGCGCGTCGTGAACACGACCAAGAACGGCTACATCTGGCACACAACCGGATCCGGGAAGACACTCACATCCTTCAAGGCCGCGCAAATTCTGACGCAAAGCAAACACGTGCATAAAGTGGTATTCGTTGTTGACCGCAAGGATTTGGACTTTCAAACGATCAAGGAGTTCAACAGCTTCCAAGAAGGTAGCGTTGACGCGACGAACAACACTAGGAAGCTGGTGGATCAGTTTGCCGACGACACCCCGCTCATTGTGACGACCCTTCAGAAGCTCAACACTGCTATCAGTAAAGAGCGTCACCTCAAAGTTATGGAAGGTCTCAAAGACAAGCGCATGGTGTTCATCTTTGATGAATGTCACCGCAGCCAGTTCGGAGAGACCCACAAGCGGATCACAGACTATTTTGATAACGTTCAAATGTTCGGTTTCACCGGGACGCCGATCTTCGACAAGAATGCATCCAAAAATGTGTTTGGAAAGCGCACTACAAAAACCCTCTTTGGCGACAAACTGCATAGTTACGTGATCACTGACGCGATCAGAGATGAAAATGTTCTGAAGTTTTCAGTCGAGTATATTCGAACGGTGAAACGGAAGAATGAAGTCGAAGACATCGAGGTAGAAGCCATCGACACGGCTGAGGTCATGGAGGCTCCTGCCCGCTTGGAAAAAATCACCGACTACATCATCGCAAACCACGAACGAAAAACGCACGGCCGTGAGTTCACTGCCATAATGTGTGTCTCAAACGTGAAAAGCCTCATCGCCTACTACGATCTTTTCAAGGCGAAGAAGGAAGATGGAGAGCACAACCTCAAGATTGCGACGATCTTTTCCTACCAAACAAACGAAGAAGACGCCGACGCTGACGGGCTTGGTGATGCGGACGACTTGCCCGATGAGAGCCGTCCAATAAATAAGCACAGTCGGGAGAAGCTGGACGAGTACATAGCGGACTACAACGCGATGTATGGCACCAACTACTCTACCAAAGACAGCAAGCTCTTCTACAACTACTACAAGGATGTCGGAAAACGCGTGAAAGCGCGTCAGGTTGATATTCTGCTTGTTGTGAACATGTTCCTTACCGGATTCGATAGTAAACCGCTCAACACGATCTACGTCGATAAGAACCTCAAGTATCATGGGCTGTTGCAGGCCTATTCCCGCACCAACCGAACCATGGGCGCAAAGAAGTCCCAAGGGAACGTGGTTGTCTTTCGGAACCTGAAACCGGCGACCGACAAAGCTATTGAGCTCTTCGCTAATAAGGACGCGCAGGAAGAAATTATACTCGCACCATACGAGGATTATGTGAAGAAATTTGAGGAGGCAGTGGCAAAACTCTTTGCTATCACTCCGACCGTCGAAAGCGTTGACGACCTTCTCACTGAAGAAGACGAAGCGGCGTTCGTGCAGACCTTCCGTGAAGTGATCCGGGTGAAGAATGTGCTGGATTGTTTCACGCAATTCGACTTCTCCATCCTATCCTTGGACGAACAGACCTTCGCAGATTTCCGGAGCAAATATCTCGACCTCTACGACAAAGTCCGTGGTGAAAAAGAGAAAGAGAAGGTCTCGATCCTTGACGACCTTGACTTCGAGGTCGAACTCATCAGCCGTGACAAGATCAACGTAAGTTACATCATCAATCTGCTTCGCGACATGCAGAACAAGAATCCTGCGGATCAGGCGAGGGCTCGCAAGAGCATCATGGATGTGCTCGACACCGAGGCGCAGCTCCGAAGCAAAAAAGAGCTCATTGAACGCTTTATCTCGCAGCACTTCCCTGACCTCCCGGCCGGCGCCGATGTTGGCGAGGAGTTTGATAGCTACTGGCAGGCCAGGAAGCAGGAAGCCATCACAAGCCTCAGTGAAGACGAGGGTTTGAAGAAAGAAGGCCTTGAAAAGGTCATTGGAATCTACCTTTTCACCGAAAAAACACCGATGCGCGACGATGTCATCGGGATCATGGAGAAGCGCCCTTCCCTACGCGAACGCCGCGGCGTTGCAGATCGGGTGATAGAGAAAATCAAGGCCTTCGTTGGGACTTTTATCGACGGAGTGGACTAAGCACCCAGTGTTGCAAATAGATTTACCTAAAGCCATTGCGGTAAACTACTCGCCCGATTTGCGGTAAAAATACGAGATTTTACCGTATCCATTTACTATATTTTTAACGGCAATCAATCAATCAGTAAACATTTTGGGAGTCATAAGGGGGCGGTACCCGGCGACTCCACCAAACATCCTTCATTTGAGGATCATGGGGTCGAAACAGGATCGACGGACGTCTAAAGGGGTTAGCTTTGTCTCGGCGGGGTGCCACCGTATCGGCCCGAACAGTACAATTGCAAATGACAATCGTGCTCCGGTTGCCGTTGCTGCGTAAGCAGTAACCAAACCGAAACTTAAGCCCTTGCGCCTAGCCGCGTAAGGCGGGGTTCGCAGGTACCTGGCAACAGAAACCTGCATTTCCTCATACATATTGACCCCCGTGCGCACAAATTGCGCTCCGATTCAGATTTTGTTCACCACTTGGTTTCACAGTGACAGCGCGCTGGAGGTGAAGATGACAAAATCAGATATCTTGAAACAATGGTATGATCAGGTCTGGGTGCAGGGCGATCTGGATGCGATCGAGCGGTTCTTCGACCCCGGAACCGCGGCCGAGGGGATCATTCCCGAGATGCAGGTGGGGGCCGACGATTTCCGCGATCTGGTCACCGCGTTCCGCTTCCATGTCGGAGAGATTCGCGTGGACATGCCCAAGACCATCGAAAACGGCGACTGGGTGGCGGCGATCCTGCATGTAAATACCTCGCGGGCCGACAATGGTGCCCCGATCGAAGTGACCGGTCAGGTGATGGCCCGGTTCAAGGATGACAAGGTGGTCGAAGCCTATAACCAGTTCGACTTCGTCTCTTTCTTCGAACAATTGGGACAGTTCCCCCCCGATACGCTGCCGGTCTGCATGACCGGACAGCAACTCGACTGGGCCTGAGGACGGGGCAGCAGCGGTCGGATCGCTTGACAAGGACGGCCGGATTACCCTTTGCTATGCGCAGGGGGCAGGCGAGCGCCCCGTGAGGCGTCAGCTCAAGTTTCGCATGTTTCCAGAACCGCAAGGATTCATGCCATGGCTGCACCCAATGAGATCACAGTCCCGCAACTGCTGCGCCTGATCGGCACACCGCAAGCGCCGGTGATCGTGGATATTTGTATCGACCCGGATTTCGAGGCCGATCCGTTCCTGATCCCCGGCGCGATCCGCCACGATCACAGCGACATCGAGGGGTTGAAGCGCCGCCTGAACGGGCGCCCTTGCGTCATCGTTTGCCAGAAGGGTCTGAAGCTGAGCCAGGGGCTTGCGGCCTGGCTGCGCAATGACGGCCTGGCCACTGAATACCTCAAGGGGGGCATGTTCGCCTGGCGCGATCACGATGACGCGCCGCGTCTGCCTGCCGGGAAACTCCCGCTGCCGGTGGAGGGTAGCACCCTCTGGGTGACCCGTCATCGCCCCAAGATCGACCGCATTGCCTGCCCTTGGCTTATCCGCCGCTTCGTCGACGCACAGGCGCGGTTCCTGTTCGTGGCCCCCGCCGAGGTCGCCGGCGTTGCCGAGCGCTATGACGCGACGCCGTTTGACGTCGGGGGCGCGTTCTGGGGCCATCGCGGTCCCAACTGCACCTTCGACACCATGCTGGACGAATTTCAGCTGCGCACCGAGGCGCTGGACCGTCTCGCAACCGTGGTGCGCGGGGCCGACACCAACCAACACAACCTCGCACCCGAGGCGGCCGGGCTGCTGGCCCTGTCGGTGGGCCTGTCGCGCCAGTACCGCGACGATCACCAGCAGCTTGAGGCAGGCATGGCGCTTTATGACGCGCTTTATCGCTGGGCGCGCGATGGTCATGGCGAAGGCCACGAACACGCTGCGGATCGCCGGTCATGACACCACCCTCAATTGCCGAGATGGCCCGTGTCTTTGGCTGGATCGGGCTGCTCTCATTTGGTGGCCCGGCAGCACAGATCGCGCTGATGGAGCGCGAGTTGGTCGAAGAGCGCCCCTGGCTGGAAGAACGCAGCTTTCTGCGCGCGCTCTCGCTCTGCATGCTGTTGCCGGGGCCCGAAGCGATGCAGCTTGCCACCTATTGCGGCTGGCGGTTGCGCGGCGTGCCGGGCGGGCTGCTGGCCGGGCTGCTTTTCGTGCTGCCGGGGGCAGCTATCATTGCCTGTCTTGTCGGACTTTATGCGGCTTATGGCGATCTGCCGCTGGTGCAGTCGGTCTTTCTGGGGGTCAAAGCGGCGGTGGTGGTGATCGTGCTGCAGGCGCTGCGCAACCTGGCGCGAAGGGCGCTGTCAGGCAAAACGGATTACATTATCGCCGGGCTTGGATTCGTGGCGCTCTTTGCACTCAACCTGCCCTTCCCGCTGATCATCGCCACTGCCGCCTGCTGGGGGCTGCTGACCGCCAGAGCCGACCCCCTGCCCGAGCCGCCGCACAGGCCAAGGGCGCGCCCGCTTCGGACCGTTCTGACGTGGTCGGCGATCTGGTTGTTGCCGCTGATTGCCCTCAGCCTTGGTGGGCAGACCCTGCTGGCCGAGATCGGCTGGTTCTTCGCGAAGCTTGCGGTGGTCACCTTTGGCGGGGCCTATGCCGTGCTGGCCTATATGACCCAGGCCGTGGTGCAGGAACATAACTGGATCACCACCGCGCAGATGATCGACGCGCTGGGTCTGGCCGAGACCACGCCCGGCCCGCTGATCTTGGTCACCCAGTTCGTGGCCATGCTGACCGGCCAGATCCAGGGCGGTGCCGGGCTGGCGCTGGTGGCCGGGCTGGTTGCGCTCTGGGCCACATTCGCGCCGTGTTTCCTGTGGATTTTTCTGGCCGCCCCCTATCTGGACCGGATCGCCGCACAGCCCCGGCTGGCGGCGGCGTTGCGCGCCATCAGCGCGGCGGTGGTCGGTGTGATCCTGAACCTGTCGATCTGGTTTGCGCTGCACGTGCTTTTTGGAACCGTCACGCAGCAAGGGTCGGGCGTTCTCCGCCTGCCCCTGCCCGATCCGACCAGTTTCAACCCGCGCGCGGCGGCGATGATCTGCACGGCGATGGTCGTGATGTGGGCGCTGAAACAGGGATTGGGACGCACGTTGGCGATGCTCGCGCTGGCCGGGGCTGCAAGCCACTTTGTTTGACGCGTTAATGGACCGCCTGCCCTTTTGTTTCCCTCCGAATCCCGTATGTTGGGCGTAACACCATTCGGGAATGAAACATGTCGCAATCCATTGACTATGGAAACCTGATGCACACCGCCATGCGCGGCCTCATCAAATCGGTGCTGCAGGACGTGGCAGAGCGCGGCCTGCCCGGCGCGCACCACTTTTTCATCACTTTCGACACCACCCATCCCGACGCGCAGCTGGCCGACTGGCTGAGCGACCGCTACCCCGGTGAAATGACCGTGGTCATGCAGCATTGGTACGAAAACCTGCTGGTGGGCGATGACGGGTTTGGCGTGACACTGAATTTCGGCGACTCGCCCGAGCCGCTTTATATCCCCTATGACGCCATCAAGACCTTTGTCGATCCCTCGGTGGAGTTTGGCCTGCGCTTCGAATCGCCCTCTGATGAGGATGACGAAGAACCGGATGGAGAAATCACGATCGCCCCCGACGCAGTCGAAGACCTGGAAGAGAGCGAGGCAAAGCCGGACGCCGAGATTGTCTCGCTGGACAGTTTCCGCAAGTGACGGCGCGGCGCGCTATCTCTTTTCCAGCATGGTGTTGATCGATCGCTCGGGCACCCCGTCGCGCACCCGTGAAAAGTTCAGGTCCAGCCCGTCCTTGGTCAGCGTCCGGTCGAATTGCTGCATTTCATAGCCGCCCTCGTCATCAATGAACAGCGAATAGACCGTCAGCGTATCGCCCCAGATGCGGCCCCAGACAAAGGGCTCGCCTTTCATCGGGTCAAGCTGCACCTCATGACCGAACACATTGCGTTTCATGGCGGCGGAAAAGACGTCGCTGCGATCGGTCGGGATGAAATCGATGGAAAAGGCCTGCTCCTTGACCCGGCCATCATGTTTGAAGGCAACGGTTGTCCAGCTCACGTTGAACCCGTTCCGGGTTTCCGAGATCGACACGCTCATGTCGCGGCTCTCAAGCGTGCCATCGGAGCGAAGCATTTCGGCCGATCCGGTGTAATCGCCCACGAAGTCGGCAACGTCCGCCGCAGCGGCGGCGCGCGCCAGCAGGGTCAGTGCGACAAGCATCGACAGTGCCAGAGAAATCGTTCGGGAAATGGCAGGTGCACGCATGACGGTCCTCCGGTCGGTCGCCGGATCATCTTAGCGGTCTGCGCGTCAGCGGCAATCGAAAGCCGCGTGAAATTGGCTTAATCCGCGCCCGAACCCACCTGTACCTCGGTCAGGCTTGCACCTATGGTGCGCGCGACTGACCCGTTGTTTTTGGCCCCCGGGCCGGGTACACGGCATGCAACGGCATACAAGACGGAGTGACGAGATGTCCCAAACGCGCACCGAAACCGACAGTTTTGGCCCGCTGGAGGTTCCTGCAGACAAGTACTGGGGCGCGCAGACGCAGCGGTCGATCATGAATTTCCCCATCGGCTGGGAAAAGCAGCCCGTGGCCATCGTGCGGGCGCTTGGCGTGATCAAACAAGCCTGCGCCATGGCCAACAAGGCCAGCGGCAAGCTGGACGCGACACGCGGTGATGCCATCATTCAGGCCGCCGGAGAGGTGATCGAGGGCAAGTTCGACGACAACTTCCCCCTCGTGGTCTGGCAGACCGGGTCGGGCACACAATCGAACATGAACTCCAACGAGGTGATCGCCAACCGCGCCATCGAAATCCTTGGCGGCGTGATCGGCTCGAAAGACCCGGTGCACCCGAACGATCACTGCAACATGGGGCAAAGCTCGAACGACACTTTCCCCACAGCGATGCATATCGCCACCGCGATGAGCGTGCGCGACGTGCTGCTGCCTGGGTTGAAGAAGCTCGCCGAAGGCCTTAAAAAGAAATCGGAAGAATTCCGCGATATCATCAAGATCGGCCGCACCCATACGCAGGATGCGACCCCCCTGACCCTGGGTCAGGAGTTTGGTGGTTATGCCCATCAGATTCGTATGGGTATCGCGCGGGTCGAAGCGGCCATGCCCGGCATCTATGAGCTGGCGCAGGGCGGCACCGCCGTGGGCACCGGGCTCAACACCAAGGTCGGCTGGAGCGAGACGGTCGCAGCCAACATGGCCGAGATCACCGGCCTGCCCTTTGTCACCGCCCCCAACAAGTTCGAGGCGCTGGCCGCCCATGACGCCATGGTCTTCCTGTCGGGCGCGTTGGCGACCATCGCCGGGTCCTGCTACAAGATCGCCAACGACATCCGCTTCCTGGGCTCGGGCCCGCGTTCGGGTCTGGGCGAACTGATCCTGCCGGAAAACGAGCCCGGTTCGTCGATCATGCCCGGCAAGGTCAACCCGACCCAGGCCGAGGCGCTGACCCAGGTGGCCGCCCATGTAATGGGCAATGACGCGGCCATCAAATTCGCGGGCAGTCAGGGACATTTCGAACTGAACGTCTACAACCCGATGATGTCCTACAATCTGTTGCAATCCATCCAGCTTCTGGGCGACGCGACCGACAGCTTCACCGAACGGATGCTCAATGGCATCCAGGCCAACGAGCCGCGCATCGACAAGCTGATGAAGGAAAGCCTGATGCTGGTCACCGCGCTGGCCCCCACGATCGGCTATGACAACGCCACCAAAGTGGCCAAGACCGCGCATAAGAACGGCACCACCCTCAAGGAAGAGGCGATCGCGCTTGGCTTTGTTGATGAAGCCACCTTTGACGCGGTTGTCCGCCCCGAGCACATGATCGGTCCCGAGGCGTAAGCTGACATGCAGAAGGGCCCGGCCACACCGGGCCTTTCCGCGCAGGCGCAGGGCACGCGACGGATTGTTAAACCTTTCGCGATCTGCCCAGAAGCTGCCCGAATTCCCCGTTCCACACCATAATTTGGCGATAATCTGGTGCTAGACACGCTGAAATGATGATCCAGGTCAGTTTGACCACCCTGTTCTGTTTAACGAGTAAACGTAATGCCAGTAACGACCTATGAACTCTACACGCCGACCGATCTTGTCTTCGCCGGAAACACCGTCGCTCTTGTCGGGGGGTATACCGGCGACAACGATGTGATCCTGACGGTCGATGACGATGACGACGTCTTAAACGGCGACCGGTTCCGCAACGAGGACGGCAATGACACCAACCAGTTCGGTACGGCTGTTCTGGCGGATGGCACGGTGATCGGTGGCCCTGCGGTCACCGTCTACTCAGAACAGCAATTTGCGCTGACCGCACCGGGCGAGGACCCGATCACACTCTATCAGATCGAAATCGACTCGAACCCCGCTTCGACTTCCGGCAACGGGATTCTTGTGGGGTATCTGCCATCGGTGCCGCTCAAGCCGGGCGTGACCTACACGTTTTCAACCTCCAATACGGTAGCCACCAACGCGCCGGACTACCCCACGATTGATGGCGCGATCTGTTTCACTGCAGAAAGCATGATTGATACCGAGGCTGGCCCCTGCCGCGCCGGTGCCCTGACGCCTGGCACGATGATCAGGACCCGCGACAACGGATATCAGCCGCTGCGCTGGATAGCCCGCCGCAAGCTGGATTGCTGCGACCTCGAACAAGCCCCCGCGCTGCGCCCGATCCTGTTTGAACCGCACGCGCTGGGCCCGCTGCAACCCGAGCGAAAGATGCGCCTGTCGCCGCAGCACCGCGTGTTGGTGAACACCGCCGCAAATGAGCTGCTGTTCGGGACCGGAACGGTTCTGGCCCCGGCCAAGGGTCTGACCAACGGCACCACCATTCGCGTCGATGAGACAGCGGAAGAGGTCGAATACATTCATCTGATGTTTGATGACCACCAGATCATTTTCGCCGACGGGCTCGAGGCCGAAAGTTTCGTGCCCGGTGCATGGGCGCTGCGTGTATTGCCGCAAGCCGCAAGAGAAGAATTCAACGCGCTTTTCCCGCAGTTCAGCCTGGATGGCGCACCGGACAATTACAGCGCTTACCCGGCGATCAGCGTCCGCGAGGCCGCTCTTCTGGAGCCTCGCGCACGCTGTACAGACCAGTCGGCCTCGCATAGGGTCTAGGAAAACCCAGACCCGCCTCCGGTATCAACATGGCCAAAGTGATCAATCTGCGCCGCGCCCGCAAAACCGCCGAACGTACGGCGAAAAAGTCGCGCGCCGAAGTCAACGCCGCCCGTCACGGTCGCAGCAAGGCTGAAAAAGACCTTGCCCGGGCCCGTCAGGACAAGGCCCGCCGCGATCTGGATGGTCACGAGATCGAGGAATGAACCCGCGCCCCGTCAAGCGGTCGCTGACCCTGCAAGGCCATCGCACCTCGGTCTCGCTGGAGGATGCGTTTTGGCGGGATTTTCGTGATATCGCACAAGAAAAAGGTATTCCGATCAATGCATTGGCGTCTGAAATTGATGCAGGTAGAGACCCTGAAACCGGTCTGGCGTCAGCCATCCGCCTTTATATTCTGGCCTGGTACCGTGATCGGCAGTAAGCCCGAAAAAACCCCCACAAGCGCATGCCGCACCGGAAGGTCGACGGCCTGCCCTTTCTCAAGAAATTGAGCACCGCATATGACACAGACGATCGCCGGCCCCGATGGCCAGCCCCGCTGCAAATGGTGCCAGTCCGCACCGGAATTCTTTGACTATCACGATCACGAATGGGGCTATCCGGTGGCAGATGATCAGCGCCTGTTTGAAAAGCTCTGCCTTGAAAGCTTCCAGTCGGGGCTGAGCTGGCGCACCATCCTGGCCAAGCGCGAGAATTTTCGCGCCGCTTTTGCCGGGTTCGATTTCGATGCGGTGGCTGCATTTAATGAGGGTGATGTCGCGCGTCTGCTCGGTGACAAGGGAATCGTGCGCCATCGCGGCAAGATCGAGGCGGTGATCAACAATGCCGCCCGCGCGCAGGAATTGGTCGCCGAAAAGGGCTCCATCGCTGCCCATGTCTGGAGCTTCGAGCCCGACGCGGCCTCGTTGCCCGAGCCGCAAACCGTCTCGACCTCGCCCGAGTCGCATGCCTTGTCGAAGGATCTGCGCAAACGGGGATGGAAATTTGTCGGCCCCACCACGGTCTATGCGTTCATGCAGGCGATGGGTCTGGTCAACGATCACGCAGAGGGCTGCGTGTTGCGCGAAAAAGCCGCCTCGGAACGGCTGTCTTTCCTCAAACCAACCTGAGCACCAAAAAACCGCGCCTGATGGGCGCGGTCAAAGCGGTTTGCAATCCGCTTAAGGCGTTTCGAAGCCCTTTGCCCCGGCTCAGACCGAGGCGCGGTAGATCTTGTCGATATTGCTGCCAAGCGCGGCGTTGAAGTCGTCATCCGACATCTGCTTGGACAGGCCTTCGGCCAGCGCGCGCGAAAAGGACGCGATCATGTTGTCATTCTGGTCCAGCAACGCACAGGCTTCGTCGGTCGAATACCCGCCCGACAGCGCCACCACCCGCAGCACGCGGGGATGCGCCGCCACCTCGGCAAAGAGGTTGGCCTTGCTCGGCAGGGTCAGCTTGAGCATCACGTCCTGACCTTCACCCAGCGCATCGAGGTTTTTCAGCAGTTCCGCCT
This sequence comes from Ruegeria spongiae, assembly GCF_023502395.1. GTDB lineage: Bacteria > Pseudomonadota > Alphaproteobacteria > Rhodobacterales > Rhodobacteraceae > Ruegeria_C > Ruegeria_C spongiae. The sequence continues at coordinate 50,849 of NZ_JAMFMB010000014.1, forward strand.
TCAGAATTTCCTCGGCCTCGGCCTTGCTCTCAGAGTGGATGTTCACCTCGGGCTCGATGATCGGCACCATCCCGGCACCCAGCACCGTGCGCCCGACCTCGAATTGCTGCGCCACCACGGCGGCGATACCCTCGGCATTTGCCTCGTGGATCACCGAGCGTTCCTTGGTGCCGAACACGCCCAGAGGCGCGGCCTTTGCCAGTGTGTCGGCCAGACCGGGGATCGGTTTCATCATCTGAACGCCGTTGATTTGATCCTCCAGCCCCTTGTCGATCTTCAGAAACGGCACCACCCCGCGTTCGGACCACATGTATTCCGCAACCTGGCGGCCATCGATCTCTTCGCCCAGAGTGCGTTCGAACAGGATCGCGCCGATCACCTTTTCGCGGGTAAAGTCATTGGCGAGGATGATCCGCGCACGCATCTGCTGAATCTCGTCGAACATCTCTTCTTCCGAACCGTATTGCGCGGCGTCCACACCATAAAGCGCCAGCGCCTTCGGGGTCGATCCCCCGCTCTGGTCCAGCGCCGCAATGAAACCGGCCCCTTTGGTCATCTGTTCGCGCTGCGCTTGATTGGACATGTCACTTACCCGTCAACTTGATTCCACTTACAAACCGCATACCCGATGATATGCCGCGATGGTAGGTTGTTAGCGTCGGACAACCCGCAACCAGATCCCATCTTTTGCCCGCACGGTCAGATGCGCGACCGGAACCGGCGCCCGCCCCGCCACACATTCAAACCGGTAGTCCCGCAGGAGCGTCGACAACAGCAGCGGCCCCTCGACCATCGCGAACCCGGCCCCCGGGCACACGCGTGGCCCGGCAGAGAACGGAATATAGGCAGTGCGCTGACAGGCCTTGCCGTTCTCGGTCACCCAGCGGGACGGGTCGAACCCGTCGGGATCGTCCCAGAGGCGGCTTTGGCGATGCAGATGCCAGGGGCTGATCACCACTTGCGCCCCCGTTGGCACGGCGCGGTTGCGAAACTGATGCGGACATGTCGCCTCGCGCACCATCATGGGCACAGGTGGGTAGAGCCGCAGCGCCTCGCGAAAGACGTCCCGACTGATCTTCAGCCGCGACAGGGCACTGAAATCGGCGTCGGGCTCCAGCGCCTGCGCCTCGTCCGCCACCTTGTCCTGCCAATCCGGGTAGAGCGCCAGCAAGTACAGCGCCCAGGCCAAAGCCGAGGCGCTGGTCTCGTGCCCGGCAAGGAAAAAGATCGCCACCTGATCCACCATCTCGTCGGTATCGAACCGGTCACCGGTCTGCGGGTCGCGCGTGGTCATGATCTTGGTGGCCAGATCGTCCGGCGCGCTGCCCGCCTCGATCGCGCGCATCCGCTCTGACGTAAGCTGAGTGATCAGCGCCCGGATGCGTGCTGCGTTGCGCCGCGTGGCGCGGGAATGGAACCGGGGCAGCCAGCGCGGCAATGGGACAAAAGCCGCCAGATTCAATATCGGCTGCGCCCGCTGATAGGCGCGGAAGCGGGTGAATACCTCTGCCGCCACCTCGTTTTCGATGGGGATGGAAAACAGGGTGCGAAAAATGACATCCGCCGCCGCATGGCTGGTCAGTGCTTCGATCTCACTCACCTGACCGACCTGCCCTTCCAACCGGTCCACCGCCGCCCGCGCCGCCGCCTGCATCGCCGGGAAAGTGTCGCGCAGGCGTCCGCCCTCGAAGGCCGGGTCGATGATCCGGCGCTGCCGCTTCCAGGTCTCGCCATTGGTGAGAAAGACCGAATTGCCCAAGAGCGGGCGCAGCCCCTCGCCGATACGGTCGGATTTTGGGAACGCCTCGGGGCACTCCTTCAGCACCCGGCTCACCAGTTCGGGCTGGTTGATCAGAAAAGACCGGAAGAATGGCGTGCGGAACTCGGCCATCCACGCGCGATAAAGCCGCTCCGGCTGCGCCGACAGGATGTCCCGGCGAAACAGCCGCAGGTAGCGCAGCAATGACACCCGGTCCGGGCGTGAGGGTGGTTTCGGCGGAATCATGCGGCGTCCATCGAAGTGTATTTGGACACGGCCACATCAATGCGCGACTTTGAGGGCGCGCGTGTCGCATAGCGGTTGGCCAGCGTCAGCGGCCCGGCGGTGATGCGAAAATAATCGTAATCGCCGGGGCGGTCGAAGGCGCAGAGATACTGGAAATGCAACCGGAAAAAGCGCCAGCGCAGCGCCCGCCAGCGCTCGGGGCTGAGCGTCTGGGTGAAGGCCGCCGAAAAGACCAGCGGCCAGCGTTTGCCAGCCGGGGCCACGCCGCTCACCGTCACCGGATCGCAAAGCGCAAAGGCGCAGCCATCACCGGGGGCCGAGACATCGACCCAGGCCAGAGCCTCGCTGGTGCTGAGCGCGTGCAGATCACGGCGCAGCCGCTGCGCGCGCGGCAGAAAGGACACCATCGGCACCACCTGCCCCAGCGACAGGAACCCCAGCGCCGGGCTGTTCTTGGGCAGATCATCCTGCCGGATCAGATCGGCCAGAACCGACACGCCCAGATGCGCACCCGAAGAGTGGCCGACCACCAGAACCTCATCCACATCGCTGCGCAGCGCCGCGCCGACGCGTTCCCGAAACTCACCCATCCGCGCCTCCAGCGCTGGCGGGGTGGCCCCGTGCAGCTGCGCCGAATAGGCATAATCATGCATCAGGTAATAGGCAAAGAACCGGCCATCCCGCGCCCGGAACCAGTGCAACAGGGCAACGCCCGCCAGCAGCCCTGCAACAGCGCCGACCAGCGAGGCAACCCCCAGCGGCAGCAATGCCATGGCGCGAAACACCAGCCAGCCCAGACCCACCGCCAGCAGCAATTGCCCCAGCAACATCGCCACCGGGTACAGCGCCGCGATCACCGGTCCCTTGCGCAGCCGCATCAGCCGCCAGAGCGCGCCTGAAGAAATATAGATCCACGCCGTCCGCAGCATCTGCAGATAGGCGGCAGGGATCGAGTTCGACATGCTGTCACGCACGATATCGGACCAGACCAGCACCTCGACCTCTGTCTCGACCTGCCGACCGTCCTGCACCGAGCGCACATGCCAGCCATAGGGCCCGGTCCCGGTCTTTGCGCTCAGGTCGATCTCATAGCCCGAGATCACGGCCTGCGCGGCGCCTTCCTTACGATACAGTTCGCGGTAGCGGCGCGGATGAATGGGGTCATAGCCGGGGATATAGAACACCCGGCGGCGGAAGATCTCATCTGGCCTGTTGCTGCTCATTCCTGACCTCTTGGGATCAACCTAGCGCAGCGAACGGGCAAGAGTAAGGCCCTGAAACGGCACCCGCTTTTGCGGTTCAGCCCAGCAGGGCGAGTCCCGGGAACGCCTCGAGCAACCAATAGGAGAAATCCGAGAAGCCACCGGTCAGCATCAACAACCCGATGGTCCACAGAAGCAGCCCCATGATCCGCTCGATCCGGTCCATGTGCCGTTTCATCCAGCCCATCACGCCTTTCAGCCGCGGCAGGAAGGCCGCCACCAGCAGAAACGGAATACCCAGCCCCAGCGCATAGATCGCCAGCAGCACCGTACCGCGCGTCAGCGACCCTTCCGAGGCCGCCATGGACAGGATCGCGCCCAGCTGCGGTCCGATGCAGGGCGTCCAGCCAAAGGCAAAGGCCAGCCCCAGCACATAGGCCCCAAAGGAACTGCCGCCCCGGTCACCCACATCGATTCGCGCCTCGCGATCAAGAAACCCGATCCGGTAGACACCGACGAAATGCGCGCCAAAGGCCATCACGATCAGGCCCGCGATCAGGTTCAGCGTATCCTGATGCTGCAGAAACACGGTTCCGATCGCCGAGGCCGTGAAGCCCAGAAACAGGAAGACGGTCGACAGCCCCAGCACAAAGAACAATGCCGGCAGCATCACCTTGTTGCGCCCTGCGCTCTCTTCGCTCAAATCGGTGACCGACACACCGCTCATGTAAGCCAGATAGGGTGGCACAATGGGCAGCACGCAGGGCGACAGAAAGCTGATCACCCCTGCAACAAGGGCAATGGTCATCGCCGGAATCAGGCTGGCGTCTATGATGGAAAAGTCGAACATAGCAGTCACATAGGCGATCTTTGCGGCAAGGTCACGGCGCCAATGGGTCACATCCTTGTGGTGATATTCTGGACACGGGCCGCGCGGCGCAATAAGTGCCCCTCATGAGCGAAGACACAGATACGCTGGACGCGCTGGGGCTGCTCTGCCCTTTGCCCGTCCTGAAGGCCCGCAAACGGCTTAAGTCCCTGCCCCAGGGGGCCATGCTGCGCCTGCTGGCGGATGATCCTGCCGCCGTGGTGGACGTGCCGCATTTCTGCGCCGAGGCCGGGCATGCGCTGATTTCGCAAAGCGAAGCACCTGACCATCAGATTTACGTGATCCGCAAGGGCGGATGAAAAAAGGCGGGTTCCCGGAACCCGCCTTTTGCACTTGTCAGCTTCCCAGCGACCACCAGCCACGCCGCTTGGGCTTGGCCGGTTTCGGCTCGGGCGCGGGCGTTTCCGCCACCGATTCCAACACCGGCTCCGCCTCAGGTTCGGGTGCCGGTTCGGCGACCTCTTCCGCGACGGGCGCAGGTGCAGCTGCCGGCTCGGGCGCAGCGACTGGTTCAGATACGGTCTCAATCGCAGTCTCGGTGGCGGCTTCGGACACCACCTCGGGCGCTGCTACAACATCTTCGGTGACCGTCTCGCCAGCAGGTGCTTCAGCAACCTCTGCCGCAGGTGATTCCACCCCGGTCGCTTCCGGTGTCACCTCTGCTTCGACATCGACTTTCTTGGTGGCGCGTTTGCGGGTCCGGCGCTTGGGCTTCTCGACTTCAGCGCTGTCGCTTTCGGCCGCTTCAGCCGGTGCGACCTCAGCTGCGGGGTCTTCGCCAGCAGCCTCAGGCGCATCAGTATCCGCGCTGATCTCGGGGGCCTCCGAGGCCTCCTGCACGTCATCCTCAGTCTTTTTCTTCCGGCTGCGCGACCTGCGGGTCCGCTTCGGCTTGGCGGTTTCCTCGGCATCGGCAGCCTCGGCGGGCGCTTCGGCGTCCTGCGCCGCATCTGCCGTCTCGGCATCCGACTCAGCGCCCGAATCCTGCGCCTCGGCGTTTTCCGCACCGTCCTCGGACCGGTTGCCCTTCCGCTTGCGCCGACGCCGACGCTTGCGCTTGGGCTTGGCCTCGCTCTCGGCATCAACGCTCTCGACCTCGGAGGGCAGTTCGTCTTCCTCCGGTGCCTCGGCCTCATCCGCGTCGATCTGATCCATCAGCGAGGTGTCCACCGACACAACAGGCGCGGCCACTTCGGCCACGATCCGCGTCGCGGTCTTGAATTTCTCGATCGAGAAATCCGGGCTGACCAGATGCGTGTCCCCTTCGACCCGGACCGACAGCCCGTAGCGAGCCTCAATCTGGGCGATATGTTCGCGCTTCTGGTTCATCAGGAAGTTGGCGATATTGACCGGGCAGCGCACCAGAACCTCGCGGGTGCGGCGGCGCGTGCCCTCTTCCTCGACCTGGCGCAGTATGGCCAGCGCCATGTTGTCGTCCGAACGGATCAGACCGGTGCCGTGGCAGGACGGGCATGGCTGGGTTGTCGCCTCGAGCATACCGGGGCGCAGGCGCTGACGGCTCATCTCCATCAGACCAAAGCCCGAGATGCGGCCCACCTGAATGCGCGCGCGGTCGGTCTTCAGCTTATCTTTCATGCGCTTTTCGACGGCCGAGTTGTTCTTGCGCTCGTCCATGTCGATAAAGTCGATCACGATCAGACCGGCCAGATCGCGCAGACGCAGCTGGCGTGCCACCTCTTCCGCAGCCTCCAGGTTGGTCTTGAGCGCGGTTTCCTCGATCGAGGCCTCTTTGGTGGCCCGGCCAGAGTTCACGTCGATCGCCACCAGAGCCTCGGTCACGCCGATCACGATGTAGCCGCCGGATTTCAGCTGCACCACCGGGTTGAACATGCCCCCCAGATAGGTTTCCACCTGATACCGGGCAAAGAGCGGCAGCGTGTCCTCATACCGCTGCACGTTCTTGGCGTGGCTCGGCATGATCATCTTCATGAAGTCCTTGGCAATGCGATAGCCCGCCTCGCCTTCGACCAGAACCTCGTCGATATCGCGATTGTAGAGGTCGCGGATCGAGCGTTTGATCAGATCGCCCTCTTCGTAGATTTTCGCGGGCGCGATGGATTTCAGGGTCAACTCGCGGATCTGTTCCCACAAGCGCTGCAGATATTCATAGTCGCGCTTGATCTCGGCCTTGGTGCGTTTGGCGCCTGCCGTGCGCACGATCAGACCGGCGCCCGACGGCACATCAATTTCGGCGGCTATGTCTTTGAGTTTCTTGCGGTCCGTGGCGTTGGTGATTTTACGGCTGATGCCGCCGCCACGCGCGGTGTTGGGCATCAGAACGCAATAGCGGCCCGCCAGAGACAGATAGGTCGTCAGGGCGGCACCCTTGTTGCCGCGCTCTTCCTTGACCACCTGCACCAGCATGACCTGGCGCACCTTGACCACTTCCTGAATCTTGTAGCGGCGCGGGCGCGGTTTGCGCGGCGGGCGGATATCCTCGCTGTCATCGTCATCCGCAACGGATTCGATGTTTTCGTCCTTCTTGGACGCGTCCGAGCCTTTGGCCTTTGGTGTGTCCTCGGATTCGTCTTCGCTCTCGTCTCCAGTGTCTGCCTCAGCCTCTGCGACCTCTTCCGCTTCTGTCGCTGTCGCAACTGCATCGGTCTCGGCACTGTCGGACTCGGCAGCGTCGCTGCTTTCGACTTCGCCAGCCTCAGCTTCAGCTTCAGCTTCGGCGGCAGGTTCTTCGACCGGGGTCTCGGAAACGGTTTCCATCGGCGAGCTGCCTTCGGCCACCAGGTCGCCATCGTCTGCGCTGACCTCATCGCTCAGATCGATGGTTTCCATTCCGCCGATCTCGACCTCCTTGGTCTCGACGGCATCCTCGGTCACCACATCCTCGGCCTTGGTCTTGGACCGCGACCGGCGGCGCGGCTTCGAAGCACGGGCCACCTCGGCCTCATCGCGGGCACGCAGCGCATCGGCATAGGCGCGCTCTTCCTCCATCAGCGCCTCGCGGTCGGCGACGGGGATCTGGTAGTAGTCGGGATGAATTTCAGAGAACGCCAGGAAGCCATGGCGATTGCCGCCATAATCCACAAAGGCGGCCTGCAACGAGGGTTCGACCCGCGTTACCTTGGCAAGATAGATGTTGCCGGCAAGCTGCCGGCGGTTTTCGGCCTCGAAATCAAATTCCTCGACCTTGTTTCCGTCAACCACCACGACGCGGGTCTCTTCCGCGTGGGTGGCATCGATAAGCATTTTCTTTCCCATGTTTCCTTGGTGCACCGCGCCAAAGGCACGCGTCGCCTGAAACCAGGCGGTCCGGCATGTCTGGGGGGGTGTCTTGTCAGGGCGATTTCAGACGCAGCGCGGCAGGGTCCGGCCAACTGGCCCCCTGCCCGATTTCTCAATCCTTGCGCGCGCGTCATCGCGGTTCTTCTCCGACAGGCGCGGGTATTCCGCAGCCTGCCCACTTATTTCCTTTCTTCCGACGCATCGGAAGAAGGCACTCCACTGCCCCTTGTGAGGGGCAATAATCGGTCTGCGATGTCCTGCAGGTATCTCGTCCGGCCTGGCCAAAGCAGCGAATCTCTCAACGGGGTTTAGGGATCAAAATCGCGATCCGACCCGTCTCCACACCATAAAGGGAGACTTGTGGAAAAGACAATGGGCAATCCACCTTGGGCCGCCTCTGTCCGATCACACCGGCGTCGAAAACCCCAGATGCGCCATCGCAGCCGCCAGATCAGTCGCAACGTGTTGACCCAAATCGGGAAGTTCCACCTCGGGCGGTCGCAAATCCGGGATCTGGATCACCCGGCATCCCGCGCGAGCGGCAGATGTCGCCCCCCGGTCGCTGTCTTCGAAGGCCACGCAGCGCTCGGGTGCCACGCCAAGCCTGGCCGCTGCTTCCAGATACGGGGCGGGATCGGGCTTGTTGGCCGACACCTCGTCGCCTCCGATCACATGCGCGAAATGCCCGATCAGGCCTGCTTTCGACAGATGATGCCGTGCCGCCGCTCCTCGGGTCGAGGTCACGACTGCCATCGGATGCCCATTACCCGACAGCGCTGACAGGGTACCCTGAACATATGGCTTGAGCGGCACATCGCTGTCCAATCTGGCGTCAACTGCCGCATACAAATCGGCGTGAAATGCATCGACGTGCTGCGCCTGCCCCAGAAGACCCTCCAGCCTTTCGCGCGCATGGCTGTCCGAAGACCCGACCAACGTCAGAAAAAACGCTCGGCCCGCATCCGGATCGTAGCCGCGCCGGATCAACAACGCGACGGCGACCTCAAGAAAAACCCGCTCGGTATCAAGTAGCAGGCCGTCCATGTCGAAGAGAAAAGCGGCTGGTGTCGACATTACGGATGCCTCGGCAATACGTTCCAGTGCCCGTTCTACCTAAATGGATCAGGACAAAAAAGGACCGCGGGCCAAACCCGCGGTCACTCTTTCAGACGATCAGCAACAGAGCGTGATCAGAGGTAGTCCGACCGCTGCAAGCCATATTTGGCCATCTTCTCGTTCAGTGTCCGGCGGGGCAGACACAGCTCGTCCATCACGCTGGCGATCGAGCCCTTGTGGCGGCGCATGGTGTTGTCGATCAGCATCCGTTCGAACGCCTCGACATATTCCTTGAGCGGCTTGCCTTCGGTGGTCATCACCGGCTGCATCTCTTCGTGATCGGACATCAGCAGCGAGGCAATCGTGCCCGAGCCGCGCCGCGCCTGCAGCACCGCACGTTCGGCGATGTTGATCAGCTGGCGCACATTGCCCGGCCAGGGGGCCTGCAGCAGCTGCGCGGCCTCCTGCGCGCTGACCTGGGGCGCGTCACAGCCGTATTCCTCGGCGAACTGCTCGCTGAGCCGGGTAAAGAGCGTCAGGATATCCTCGCCGCGCTGGCGCAGCGGCGGCATGGTGATGCGCAACGCCGCCAGCCGGTAGAACAGATCAGGCCGCAGCGCATCCTCACAAGTCTTGCCCGCCTCTTGCAGGTTCGAAATCGCCACGATCCGTGTCTCGGCCGGGGTGCCCTGCTGGTTCATCACGCTCAAAAGCTTGGCTTGCAGCGTGTCGCTCAGCGCTTCGATATCCTCCAGCACCAGCGTCCCACCGCGCGCCTCTTCGATCGCGGGCAGTTCCGCATCCTCGGGGTTCATCGGGCCAAAGAGCCGTTTCGCCAGCGCCTCTTCCTCCAGCGCCGCACAGGAGATCAGCACGAATTTCTTGCCCGCCCGGCTGCCCACCGCATGCAGCGCGTGCGCCGCCAGTGTCTTGCCGGTGCCGGTCTCGCCGTCGATCAGCACATGACCGTCGGCCTGTCCCAGATCGAGGATATCCTCGCGCAGCCGCTCCATCACCGGGCTGGCACCGATGATCTTTTTCATCAACTGCGTCCCATCGCTCAGCTCACGGCGCAGCGCCCGGTTGTCCAGCGTTAGGCGGCGGGTCACCGTGGCGCGTTTGGCCAGTTCCGACATCCGGTCCGGGTTGAACGGCTTTTCAAGGAAATCGAACGCCCCCACGCGCATCGCCTCGACCGCCATTGGCACGTCGCCATGCCCGGTGATCATGATCACCGGCAACGTGCTGTCCGAGCCCATCAGCTTTTTCAGAAACTGCATCCCGTCCATGCCAGGCATCTTGATGTCGGAGATCACGATGCCGGGATAGTCCGGCCCCAGCACCTTGAGCGCATCCTCGGCGCTGGCGAAGGTTTCGGTGTCATAGCCCGACAGCGCCAGCCACTGGCTGATCGACTGCCGCATGTCCTGTTCGTCATCCACAATCGCGATTTTCATGGCCTGTGCCATAGATGTACCTCTTACTCTGCGGCCTCAATGCCGCCTTCCAGAATGGGCAGGCGCATCTCGAACACCGCGCCCCCATGTTGCCCATTGCGCGCCGTCAGACGCCCGCCATGGTCGTTCACGATCCCCGACGAGATAGCAAGCCCCAGTCCGACGCCATCCCCCGGCCGCTTGGTGGTGTAGAACGGCTCGAACAGGGCATCAAAATCTTCGATCCCGTCACCGTTGTCGCGCACGTTCAGCGTCGCCGTCTCACCCGCCGCGAGGATGATATCGACCTCGGGGTCCGCCACGGTTTTGGTGGCATCCAGCGCATTTCTGAGCAAGTTTACCATAACCTGTTCAATTCGCATACGATCTCCCATCACAAGGACCGGAGTGTCGGGCAGGATCTGGGTGATCTTGACCTGCCGGTGGCGCAGCTGCGGTTCCATCATGGCCAGCGACGCGGCCAGCGCATCCCTCATGTTTACTGGCGAAAACGCATCCGCGCCCTTGCGCGCATAAGATTTCAGCTGCCGCGTGATCGCCCCCATCCGCTCGATCAGATCGTCGATCCGACCGAAGGAGGACAGCGCCTCTTCGGGGCGGTTGCGGCGCAGCAAAAGGCGCGCGCCCGCCAGGTAGGTCTTCATCGCCGCCAGCGGCTGGTTCAGCTCGTGGCTCACCGCTGCCGACATCTCACCCAGGGCGGCCAGTTTCGAACTTTGTTCCAGCGTCTGTTCGGCCACTGCGAGCGTCTCCTGCACCCGTTCGCGTTCAGCAATTTCCCGCTGCAGCCTGCTGTTCAATGCGCGAAGCTCTGCCGACTCGCGCTGGAACAGCGCCATGCGCAACGCGGTTTTCCGGCTCAACGCATAGAAGACCAGCGCCAGCAGAATCGCGAATCCCATGATTTCCAACGCCAAAACGCCGTTCACCCGCTCGCGGACCGAGGCATAGGTGGTAAAGGACGTCATCTGCCAGCCCCGGAACGGGATGCGGTTTTCCATCCGGATCACTGCCTCGCCCTTGAGATAGGCATCCGCAGGCAGCGCGGTCCAGCCAGCGGTGGCCCGGATCGCCCGTTCGATGGCGCCCTGCGGGGTCTGGCGCTGCAGCGCTTCTTCCTCGTCGAGCCCGCGCCAGCGTGGTTCGGTCGACAGAATGATCGTTCCGGTACTGTCTGTTACCAGAACCGCATCCGAAATACCCGCCCAGGCACGTTCGAATTTCTGCAGGTCAACCTCGACCACGATCACGCCCAACAGCTCGCCATTGCTTTCGATCTTGCGCGAATAGCTGAAGCTGTAGCCGCCTGACTCGCGCGGGATGACGTTGAAAATCGTGGCGTTCGAACGGATCGCTTCAATGAAATTGGGCGTGGCGCGATGTTGTTCGCCGATGCGGTTGCGGTCGGTGGCGGCCACGGTGCGCCCGTCCTGATCCAGCAGCATCAGCGAGGCGGCGCCGATCTCTTCGACAAACGAGATCAGCCGCTGCGTCGACAGCGAGAAATCGTTCGATTGCAGCGCCGAGATCAGCGTCGGGTCACGCGCCAGCAATTGCGGCACGATGGCATTGCGCCGGAGCTCGCTGAGCAGGTTGCCGGAATAGAGCGCCAGCCGCAGCTCGGCGCGGTTGCGGGTGCTTTGTGTAAAGCGGTCGGTCAGCAGCCGGTTGGTCACCCACACCGTGGCCGCCACCGCAACCAGCAGCATGAGCAGGATACCGCGAACCCGCCAGGACACCGCACCGGAGTCCCGGACCGGGGGGGCAGAGTTCCGCGCATTGGAAATGTCACCGTTCATGGGGCAACGCTACTTGGGCGCGGGGTTCTGCTCAAGTCATGCCGGGGTCAGAACACCCGCCAATGCGCGGAAGAGCGCCACCCCGTCGGTGCCGCCATGGCCGTCATCCGCCGCGCGTTCCGGATGTGGCATCATCCCCAACACCCTGCGGTTCTCGGACAGGACCCCCGCAATATCGGCGATCGAGCCGTTGGGGTTCTGGTCATAGGTAAAGGCCACGCGGTCCTGATCGTGCAGCATCGCCACGGTGTCTCCATCGGCGAAGTAGTTGCCATCGTGGTGGGCGATCGGGATACCGATCACGTCACCCGCGTTATAGCCTTCGGTGAAGGCGCTGTCGCTGGTGGCAACTTTCAGCCCAACCGTCCTGCAGATGTATTTCAGACCCGCGTTACGCAGCAACGCGCCGGGCAGGATGCCGGTCTCGGTCAGGATCTGGAAGCCGTTGCAGATGCCCATGGCGTAGCCGCCGCGATCGGTATGGGCCTTGACCGCCTTGACGATGGGCGATTGCGCCGCGATCGCGCCGCAGCGCAAATAGTCACCATAAGAAAACCCGCCGGGCACCCCGACGATATCGACGCCCTCGGGCAGGTCCGCATCCTTGTGCCAGACCATCGAGACATCAAATCCCGCGCGTTCAAAGGCCACCGCCAGATCGCGGTCACAGTTGGAGCCGGGGAAGACAATGACCGCCGCCTTCATCCCTGCATCTCGATGCTGTAGGATTCGATCACCGTGTTGGCGAGCAGCTTTTCGCACATCGCGGTGACATCCGCCTCGCTGGCGCCCTCGGCCAGTTGCAGATCAATCACCTTGCCCTGGCGCACGCCCTCGACCTTGTCGAAGCCCATTGCGCCAAGCGCGTGGCGCACCGCCTCGCCCTGCGGATCGAGAACCCCGTGTTTGAGCATCACATGCACCCGTGCCTTCATCTGTCGCAACTCCCAGCGCGGCCCGGACTGTCCGAGGCCCATTTCCCGTTGCGCGAGGCAATAGCGCGCCTGCGTGGTTTGAACAACCCTTCGCAGGGGCCTTAGCCGTCGGGTTTGGCAGGCAGCAATCCGGGGTAATGGCTGTCGATCGCGTTAAAGGCGCCGGTCACCACCATCTCGACCGCGACCGCGACCAGAATGATCGCCATGACACGGGTGAGCACGCTCATCATCGTCTCGCCCAGCACCCGCGAGATCGTGTCGGCAAAGATCAGCCCCAGACCGACGATGGCGCAGGCGATCAGCACCGCCGAGCCCAGCGTGACCAGTTCGGCCCCGTCGGGAACCTGATGCGAGAACACGATGGTCGTGGCGATCGTGCCCGGTCCGATGGTCAGCGGCAAGGTCAGCGGCACCACCGCGATATTGCGGTCACGGGCATGGCCTTCGTCATGCGCGGCCTTGTCGCCGGGGGATGGTGCGTGAGCATTCAGCATCGCCATGCCGATGCCAAAGATGATCAACCCGCCCGCGATGCGGAACGAGGGCACTTCGATCCCGAAAATCGCCAGCAGTTCTTCGCCCACCGCAACCGCGATCAGCGCGATGATGGTGGCCGAGGCAGTGACGGTGAGCGCGGTGCGGAACCGCTCGGGCTTGGAATAGCCCGCCGTCATGCTCAGAAAGATGGGAATGCCGTAAAGCGGGTTGAAAATTGCCAGCAGCGCTGCAAGGAATTTCAGAAACACCGCCTGATCAAATAGCTCTGCCATCACCGTCCGCCCGTATTCTCAGGTTCCCGTGGCGGCAATGAAAACAGAAATTTTTGGGAAAAGGCTACTTTAGATTGAACTAAAGTAGCCTTTTGCAGCGACGCGCGCTCAGTTGATCAGCGTGGGCTTGGTCACTGGCGCCGATTTCGGCATCACGCCCAGACGGCGCGCGACCTCGGAATAGGCATCAGTCAGATTGCCCAGATCACGGCGGAACACGTCCTTGTCCAGCTTCTGACCGGACTCCATATCCCACAGGCGGCAGCTGTCGGGGCTGATCTCGTCGGCGATGATCAGGCGCTGGAAATCGCCATCATAGACCCGTCCGATCTCGATCTTGAAATCGACCAGCTTGATGCCGACGCCATACATCAGGCCCGACATGTAATCATTGACCCGCAGCGCCAGGCTGAGGATGTCGTCCATGTCCTGCTGGCTGGCCCAGCCAAAGGCAGCGATATGTTCATCGGTGACCAGCGGATCACCCAGCCCATCGTCCTTATAGCAATATTCGACGATCGGGCGCGGCAGTTGCGTGCCCTCTTCGATGCCCAGCCGTTTCGACATGGTCCCGGCGGCAAAGTTGCGCACGATCACTTCCAGCGGCACGATCTCGCAGGCGCGCACCAGTTGCTCGCGCATGTTCAGCCGCTTGAGGAAATGGGTCGGCACACCGATATGGTTCAGACCGGTCATGAAGAACTCGGACAGGCGGTTGTTGAGAACCCCCTTGCCTTCGATCACGTCCTTCTTCTCGGCGTTGAAGGCGGTGGCGTCATCCTTGAAATACTGCACGATGGTGCCCGGTTCAGGACCTTCATACAGAATCTTCGCCTTGCCTTCGTATATTTTCTTGCGACGCGCCATTGCCGACCTTTCGGGATGGAGACGGGGGATCAGCCCCCCACCGCGCCCTCATAGTGCAAGTGCGGCAGTGCCGCAAGCGACGCTCAGCCGCGCCTTCTACGTATTGATGACCGTATCCCGACTTTGCATTGACCTCTATTCGTCGGCGACTAGGCTTCGTCTCGCGTAGCAACCTGCACAAGGAGCTCTGAATGCGATATCTCGCCCCTGTCCTTTTGATCCTTTCGATGGGCGTTTCTGCGGCGAACGCGCAAATGACAGCGGAAGTGACATTCGCACCGGGCAATTACGGAACCATGGTCAGCGGCACGGTCACCGGCGACGAATTCTTCGACTACAGGCTCGGCGCGAATGCGGGCCAGAAGATGTTTGCAGAGTTGAGCGTGGCGGACACCAATGGCAATGGCACGATCTATTTCAACATTCTGCCACCGGGCAGCGATGGCGAGGCGATCTATAACGGGTCGATCAACGGCGACACCACAACTCTCGACCTGCCCGAGGACGGCGATTACACGATACGGGTCTATCTGATGGGCAATGACCGGGACACCGGCAAAACGGTCGGCTACAATATCGACCTGTCGATCCAGTAGGTTCTTGAGCGCATTCGCCCGGTCCTGACACGCGCCCCAACCCCGATAGCGTGGCTTTGCCGCATGAGGACCCTCTTGCGAAAGCGCAATTACGGGGGCATATCTCTGGTAACAGTACCAACCGGATAAGGGTCCCCATCCATGACCACCTTCGACGAGCGCGAAAACGCATTCGAGGCCAAATTCGCCCATGACGAGGAAATGCAGTTCAAGGCCGAGGCGCGCTGCAACAAGCTGCTGGGCCTGTGGGCGGCCGAACAGCTTGGCAAAACCGGCGATGCGGCCCAGGACTATGCGCTCAGCGTGGTAAAGGCTGATTTCGAGGAACCCGGCACCGAAGATGTGGTGCGCAAGGTGACTGCCGATCTCGAAGGGCGCGTCACATCGGACACCATCCGGGCCAAGCGCGCCGAATTGCTGCCCGAAGCAAAGGCGCAGATGCTGGGCGAAGCGGGTAGCTGACCCGCGCCCTGCCGCGATCCTCATGATCTTCATGAGAATTATGAATTTGATTGAACACCCCGCTCGTGAGAGACGGGGTGTCTCAGTTCAAGACCGCCGTTTTGGCGGCAAGACCGGTATGATCCCATGACAAATGCTTTGACCCGCCTGCTCGCCTCCAAGGACACGCTTCTGGCCGATGGGGCCACGGGCACCAACCTGTTTGCCATGGGCCTGCAGGCAGGCGATGCGCCCGAGCTTTGGAACGTCGATCAGCCTGGCAAGATCGCGGCCCTTTATCAGGGTGCGGTGGATGCGGGCAGCGATCTGTTCCTGACCAACACATTCGGCGGCACCGCCGCGCGGCTGAAACTGCATGATGCCCAGAACCGCGTCGGAGAGCTGAATCGCGTGGGTGCCGAGATCGGCCGCGAAGTTGTCGACAAATCGGGCCGCGACATCGTGGTGGCAGGCTCGGTCGGACCCACCGGCGAGATTTTCGAACCGGTTGGCACGTTCAGCCATGCCGAGGCGGTCGAGATGTTCCATGAACAGGCCGAGGCCCTGAAAGCCGGTGGCGCGGATGTGCTGTGGCTGGAAACCATCAGCGCCCCGGAAGAGTTCCGCGCCGCTGCCGAAGGGTTCGCGCTGGCCGATATGCCGTGGTGCGGCACCATGAGCTTCGACACTGCCGGGCGCACCATGATGGGCGTGACCTCAGCCGATCTGGCGCAGCTGGTCGAGACCCTGCCGAACCCGCCGATCGCCTTTGGCGCCAATTGCGGCACCGGCGCGTCGGACATCCTGCGCACCGTGCTGGGCTTTGCCGCCCAGGGCACCGAGCGGCCCATCATCTCGAAGGGCAATGCGGGCATCCCGAAATATGTCGACGGCCATATCCATTATGACGGCACGCCCGAGTTGATGGGGCAATATGCCGGGATGGCACGGGACGCAGGCGCGCGCATTGTCGGCGGTTGCTGCGGCACCATGCCCGATCACCTGCGCCATATGCGGGCCGCGCTGGACACTGGCACGCGGGGCGAGCGGCCCACGCTGGACCAGATCACAGCCGCCCTTGGCCCGTTCACCTCAGCCTCGGACGGCACCGGGGATGAGGCCCAACCCGAGCGCCGCCCCCGGCGTCGCCGCCGCGCCTGAGTCCCCGGCCCGCCGGGGCGTTTCGAATTGACACGACCGGACTATTCGCCGACCTGACAGGACGGATGGTCTTGCGTTGGGCAGGTATCGGAACAGTATCGGACATTTCGTGGCTCCATTGATCGCAACCGACCGTCGGGCCAATCTGATCGGCAGTCTCTGGATGGTTGCCGCCATGGCCGGGTTTGCGATTGAAGACGCGTTGCTCAAGGCCTCGCACAGCACGCTGCCCATCGGTCAGATCATGCTGTTCTTCGGTCTGGGAGGCACCTGTGTCTTTGGTGGTCTCGCACTGGCCCGGAAACAGCCGCTGTTCACAAGCGACGTGGTCTCGCGCCCGATGTGCATCCGCGCCGTGTTCGAGGTGTTCGGGCGTCTGTTCTATGTGCTGGCCATCACCCTCACGCCGCTATCCTCGGCCACGGTGATCCTGCAGGCGACCCCGATTGTAGTGGTCGCGGGCGCGGCGCTGGTCTTTGGCGAGCAGGTGGGCCGGCGCAGATGGGTCGCAATCCTGATCGGGCTGGCTGGCGTTGTGGTCATCATCCAGCCCGGTGCCGAGAGCTTTTCGGCGCTCTCCATCCTGGCCGTGCTGGGCATGTTGGGCTTTGCCGGACGGGACCTCGCCAGCCGCGCCGCCCCTGCCAATTTGGGCACCGCGGTTCTGGGGTTCTACGGCTTTCTGTCCATCATTCTGGCCGGCGTGATCTATTCGGTGTGGGAGGGCGCGCCGCTTGTCCTGCCGGACGCCCCCACGGCGCTCATCCTGTCCGGCGCGGTGCTGGCGGGCGTTTTGGGTTATTCCAGCCTGATGAAAGCGATGCGCACGGGTGAAGTTTCAGCGGTCACACCGTTCCGCTATACGCGGCTGTTGTTCGGCATTGGTCTGGGCGTGTTTATGTTCGCAGAGAAGCTGAGCGGCGCGACGCTGCTGGGCTGCGGGCTGATCGTGTTGTCCGGGTTGTTCATCCTGTGGCGGGGGCAACAAAAAGCCGCCTGAACTTCAGACCATTATCACAAGCAGGGACTTGTCCGGCGTTCCGGTCAAGGAAGCCAGGTCAGGCAGCCACAGGCTGTTTCAGCTGCCGCTTTTGATCTTCAGATCATTATGCACCCGGTGATAGGGTGCCGATTTCACGATTTCGCTGACATCAGCGCTCTCGGTCGCGGGTCGAGCCCGATAGAACATATAGGCCCCTGCCCCCAGGCCGAGCGCACTGAACCCGATCGCTGCCCAGAGCATCGTTGTGTCCAGTCCAATCCCTTCCAGCATGACAGTCTCCTTTCACATCTCCAATATAGGCCTATTGGGATAAAATTTCCATATCAGAGCAACATCAGAGCGATGGCGCGGTCTTTATTGCCTCCAGAAGGTGCCGCGACAAGGCTTCGGCCTCCTCCCGGTTGCGGGCGATCTGGTTGCGTTTGGCCCGTCCGCGCAAGCGCCCCGCAGCGGCAAAGGCACCTGCCGACATCGCCAGAAGCACCAGCGAGACCGCCACACCGCCGCTCAGCGTGCCCGGAATCGCCGCCCCCATCGCCGCCAGCATCGCCCCCACGGTCAGGCGCTGGCCCCAGACGCCGGTGACCTGATCGGCATCCAGCAACCCGTTCTCCCGCTGGCGCAGTTCGGCCACATGGGCCGAGAGCAGATGCGAGACGATCAACGCAGTATGAGGATTGTTGGCCAGTCCCAGACCGGTGATCAGCGCGGCCTGCTCGGCCTTGCGGCTCAGCACCGCGCGGATCAGGCGGCGCAGCACCTCTTCGTCGACGTCGTCATCCATCGCCATCGAACTGGCAAAGGCGATCAGCGCCGTCGCCGGGCGGCGGCTGAGTTCGAGGGGCTCCTCGACCCCGTTATTCTTGCCTTTAACCAAACCGGATCAGCGCCCTTCAAAGGCGGGCGGGCGTTTTTCCATGAAGGCCACGACACCTTCCTTGAAGTCCCGGCTGCGACCGCATTCGCCCTGCAGATGCGCCTCGATGGCAAGCTGATCCGGCAGGTTGCTGCCATAGGTGCCGCGAATCGCTTTCTTGATGGCCGCAAAGGCCTGGGTCGGGCCGTTTGCCAGATAGCCGGCGCGCGCGCGCCATTGCGCCTCGAACGCGTCATCGGGCACGGTTTCCCAGATCATGCCCCATTGCTCGGCCTGGGTGGCGGTGATCTTGTCGGCAAAAAGCGCCGCCCCCATCGCCTTGGCCATGCCCATCTGGCGCGGCAGGAACCAAGTACCACCGGCATCCGGCATCAGCCCGATCCGGGCAAAAGCCTGCAGGAAATAGGCGCTCTCACTTGCGATCACCACATCCGCCGCCAGCGCCAGATTGGCGCCCGCCCCCGCCGCGGGGCCATTGACCGCCGCGATCGTGGGCACCGGACACTCATAGATCGCCGCCAGCATGGGGCCGTATTCGTCGCGCAGCGTGCGTTCCAGATCAATCCGCCCGGCACTGCCCGCGTCGCCCAGATCCTGCCCGGTGCAAAATGCGTCACCCGCGCCGGTCAGCACGATGGCGCGCGCCGATTTGGCGGCCTCGTGCATCGCAAAGGCGATCTCGGCCCGCATCTGGCTGGTCAGCGCGTTCATCTTTTCTGGGCGGTTCAGCGTGAGAATGGCGAGCGTGTCGGCGATCTCAAGCGTGATGGTCTCGTATTCCATGAATGGCTCCGGCCTGGTGACGCTTTTGGCATAGAACACCGAGCGCGCCGGATTGGCAAAGGCAAACGGCGCGCGCCCTGGCGGCAATCCCGGATCAGGCCCGGATCACTCGTCCAGTAACTCTCGCAGCCGCTGACGTTCTTCCTCGGTCAGCGCCGCCTCTGTTGGTGCCGGGGCGGATGCGCGTTTGCGCAGGTAGAAGAACCCGGTCAGCGCCGCCAGCAACAGCATGATCGGTCCTGCCGCCCAAAGCAGCATATTGGCTCCGTCCGACGTGGGCCGCAGCAGCACATATTCGCCATAACGGTCGACGACAAAGGCGATCACCTCGTCGTCGCTGTCCCCCGCCACCAGCCGTTCACGCACCAGAAGGCGCAGATCGCGGGCCAGACCGGCATTGCTTTCGTCAATGCTCTCGTTGCGGCAGACAAGGCAGCGCAGCCCCTTGCTCAGGTCCCGCGCGCGCTCCTCCAGCAACGGATCATCCAGCACCTCGTCGGGCTGAACCGCCGCCACCGGCAGCGCCAGCAACACCAGCATCAGGACGGCCATGAAACGTTTGAGCAGGCCCGTCATTCCGCCGGTACCCCGCCCGTCGGCGCCCTGCGCGCGCCCGCAGCCACCCGGAAGCGCCGGTCGCTGAGGCTCAGCGCGCCGCCAAGGGCCATCATCAGGCACCCTGCCCAGATCCAGTTGGCAAAGGGTTTGATATAGGTCCGCACGGTCCAGCCGCCATTCGCCTGTTCATCGCCCAGCACCACATAGACGTCGCGCATGATCCGGTAATCGATCGCCGCCTCGGTGGTGGGCATCCGCGCCACCGGATAGTCGCGTTTCTCAGGGCGCAGCGTGGCGATGGCCCGCCCGTCCCGTTCAAGCCGCACCGAACCGGTGGTGGCGAAGTAATTCGGCCCCGCCAGACGTTCGACCTTGTCCAGTGTCAGGGTGAATCCTCCGACCTCGAAGGGTTCGCCCAATTGGGTGACGCGAATATCCTCCTGCTCCCACGCGGTCAGGCCCGCGATGGCAAAGATCGTGACCCCCAGCCCGGAATGCGCCACCGCCTTGCCCCAATCGGCGCGCGGCAGGCGGAAGAGACGGCCAAGGTTGCCCTTGCGCCCGGTACGGCTCCAGAGATCGACCATCGCGCCGGATGTGACCCAGACACCCAGAAACACGCCAACAGGCCCAAGCGCGCTGCGCCCGGTCTGCATCGCCCAGACCAGCAGTGTCACCGCCACCGCCAGCCCGAAGGCATAGCGCATCGACCACGCGGCGCGCCCCAACTTGCCGCGCTTCCACGGCAGGACCGAACCCAGCGGCAAGGCCAGCCCGAGAACAACCATGAACGGTGTGAAGGCCGCGTTGAAAAACGGTGCACCAACCGAAAGTTTCCGGTCAAAGAACATCTCGGCCACCATCGGCCACATGGTGCCAAAGAAGACCACGAAACAGCTGACCGCCAGCAGGATGTTGTTCAGCACCAGCGCGCTTTCGCGGCTGACCATGCCAAAGACGCCCTTCGCCTCCATCGCCTGCGCACGGGCGGCATAAAGCGTCAGCGCCCCGCCGGTGAAAAACGCCAGAATGCCCAAGATGAACACACCCCGCTCAGGGTCGTTGGCAAAGGCATGAACCGATGTCAGCAGCCCCGAGCGTACGATGAACGTCCCGATCAGCGAGAACCCAAAGGCCAGGATCGCCAGCAGGATGGTCCAGCTTTTCAGCGCCTCGCGCTTCTCCACCACGATGGCCGAGTGCAGCAAGGCAGCGGCCAGCAGCCACGGCATGAAGCTGGCGTTTTCAACCGGGTCCCAGAACCAGAACCCGCCCCAGCCAAGCTCGTAATAGGCCCACCAGGACCCAAGCGCGATACCGATGGTCAGAAAAATCCACGCCGCCAGCGTCCAGGGCCGCACCCAGCGGCCCCAGGCGGCATCAACGCGGCCCTCGATCAGGGCGGCCACCGCAAAGCTGAACGCCATGCTCAGGCCGACGTAACCGAGATAGAGGAACGGCGGATGAAACGCCAATCCGGGGTCCTGCAACAGAGGGTTCAGGTCCTGCCCGTCAAACGGCGGCACCGCCAGCCGAATGAACGGGTTCGAGGTAAAGAGAATAAAGGCAAAAAACGCCACCGCGATGGCCGATTGCACCGCAAGCACGCGCGCCTTGAGCGTGGGTGGCAGCCCGGCACCAAACCACGCCGCCATCGCGCCGAACAGCGTCACGATCAGCACCCAAAGCAGCATCGACCCCTCGTGATTGCCCCAAGTGCCGCTGATCTTGTAGAGCATCGGCTTGGCCGAGTGGCTGTTCAGCACCACCAGCCGCAGCGAGAAATCCGAGGTGATAAAGGCCCACATCAGCGCGCCAAAGGCAAAACCGGTCAACAGGAACTGCGCCGTGGCGGCCGGTTCGGCCATGGCCATCCAGCCGGGCCAGCGCCGATGGGCGCCGATCAGCGGGACGACCATCTGCACGACGGCCACCAGAAATGCGAGGATGAGGGCGAAATGTCCGAGTTCTGCTGTCATGGGCCTTGGTATAAACCCGGCCCTGCCCGCGTCCAATCACAATCGTCCGGACGCGGCGCGCATAGTGTCGCGGATCAGGCCTTTTGCCGCCGCCGCCACTCCTCCAGCGCCGGGTTCGGATCGGTGCCTTCAAGTTGTTGCGCCAGCGCCGCATCCGTGCCGGGATCGGCGCTGCCGGGACTGTCGGCGCGCAGGTCCCGCAGCATCTCGATATTGGTTTTGACCTGATGCGCCTGGGTCAGGCTGCGCGCCAGATCACGCTGCAGATCCTGAGTCTTGGCCTGATAGCGCGCGCCGAAATAAAACGACACGATCACACCCAACAGCCACCAAAGCGGCTCGGGCACCAGCGCAATGCCCTGCATGCGCTCGGCAAACCACAAAGGATCGACCATGGCCGCCACGAACAGGCCCAGCGTGCCAAAAGCCAGCGCCGGGCGTGGCAGGCGGTTGAGCCCGTCGACAAAGCGGTCAAAGCCACCCTGCGCGGGCTGCGCAAATTCCGCCCCGAACTGCGCCAACGCCTGTTGCCGCGCCTCTGCGCCCCGGGCGGCGCCTGCTTCGGCGTTTTCGCGAAACACCTCGGCCGTTTCGCGCACCACGTTGCGCCCCGCTCCGAACAGCAGCGCCATTATTCCGTCGATCAACCCCATGTCGCCACCCTTTGCTGAAATGCTGCCTGATCCAGATGATACCGTTTGGACAGGAATTCCTCGGCCCGCCTGATCCAGCCGCCCTTGCCGCCTGCCCGTGTCCGCGCATATTTGCGGCTGGACGGGCGGCGATCGGCAAGCCGGAAGTAATAGTTCCGCCGCGCCACGCCATAGGCATCGCGCAGCGCCAGCGCATCCGGTTCTGCCGCCTGACGCGCTGCTCGGGTCGTCTGCGGCCCGATCAGACCATCCACGGCAACCCGGTAGCCCATCTCGCGCAGCAGGCGCTGCAGGATTTTCACCGCCTGCACACCGGCATTCACATACATATCGAACACAGTCGCCTGCAGGATTTGCGGCAGATCATCAATCCGGGGACGTTCGAAGTAATGGGCGACAAAAATCTCCACCGCCCGCGTCCGGGTCAGCGCCTGCACATCGCGCGTGTCGACATCGCCATCGCGATCCAGATCAAGGCCAAGGCGCCGCATCGTATGGATGGTGACGCCGTATTTGGTGGCCCCGCCGGGGTCGTCCGGGTCATCCACAAACCCGCCCTCACGCGCCACGATATCCTGCGCAATTTGTCTGACTGTCTGCATCACCTGCCCTCTGCAATCTCATGCAAACGGTGCGATGCAGGTCTTTAAGCCGCGCAAACGAAAAGGACGTTGCCTGCGCAACGCCCCCGTTTTCCTTTGTCCAACTGCGCGCTGCGAAGGAGGGATCAGCCTTCGCCGGGTTCCTGATAGACGCCTTGTTCCTTCAGCGCGTCCACCACTTCCTTGGGCATATATGTTTCATCATGTTTGGCAAGAATTTCAGAGGCTTCAAAGACACCATTCACGTAACTTCCGGTGCCCACCATCCCCTGTTTCTCGGCAAAGAGATCAGGCAATACGCCCCCGAAGACCACCTTCACGCTCTCGCCGCCATCGGTCACCAGAAACTCGACCAATTCACCCTGTCCGCGGATCAGGCTGCCTTCCTCGACCAGCCCGCCAATGCGGAACACCTCGTTGGGCTGGGGTGGTTCGGCTATCACCTGGCTGGGCGAGCGGAAAAAATTGATGCCATCGCGCATCGCATAACCGATCAGCCCGGTGGCGATGACCAGAGCAACCGTGGCCAGCACGATCACTTGTATGCGGCGACGTTTCTTGAGCGACTTCATGTCATCCTCACGGGAACAGGGGGGCCATCATCAGCCCCGTGGTTTCAGGCTCACCTAGCATCAGATTGGCATTCTGCAAGGCCTGCCCGCTGCTACCTTTTGTCAGGTTATCCAGCGCACCGATCACGATGGCCCGCCGTTCGATCCGATCAGCAGCAACCCCGATATGGCAGAAATTCGAGCCGCGCACATGATGGGTCGAGGGCGCCTCGCCAAAAGGCAGCACCTCGATGAAGGGTTCATTCTCATATGCCCAGCACAGCGCCTCATAGACGCTTTGCGGATCGCCCTTCACATAGGTGGTGGCCAAAATGCCCCGGTTCGCCGGGATCAGATGCGGGGTGAACTGCACCTTCACCGGACGTCCCGCGAGCTTGGTGAACTCCTGATCGAACTCACCCAGATGGCGATGGGTGCCGCCGATGGCATAGGCGTTGTAGCCCTCGCTCAGTTCCGCATGCAGCAGGTTCTCTTTCAGCGACCGCCCCGCCCCCGACACAGCGCATTTCAGGTCTAGGATGATGTCATCCAGATCGATCACCCCGGCGGTGATCAGCGGGCGCAGCACGTATTGCCCGGTGGCCGCGTTGCAGCCGGTGCCTGCCACCAGCCGCGCCGAGGTGATCTCATCGCGGTAGAACTCGCTCAGTCCATAGACGGCCTCTTCCTGATGGGCGAGCGCGGCATGCGGGTTGCCATACCATTTCTCGTAATCTTCGGGATCGCGCAGCCGGAAATCGGCCGAAAGGTCGACGATCTTCAGGGTGTTCGGCAATTCGCGGATCACCTCTTGCGAGGTCTTGTGCGGCAAGGCGCAGAAACACAGGTCGATCTGGCTGAAATCAATCTCACCGATCTTGCACAGCTCGGGCAGGTCCAGATGCCGCAAATGCGGAAAGACCTGCGCCATGCTCTGGCCTGCCTTGCGTTCGGCCGACAGAGCAGCGATCTCCAACGCCGGGTGTTCGGCGATCAGCCGCACCAGTTCCGCGCCGGTATAACCACTGGCGCCGAGGATTGCGATTTTGTGGGTCATGTCGGACCTCTTTCGTTCGATGTCATGGGGTCGCGCCGCCCATGGACGGCCAATTTACTACAAATCAGGGGCATTGCCGACATTGACTTATGTCAGGCCGCCTCAAAGCTGATCTGTCGTCGCAGAAACTGCGTCGCCCGGTCGCTGACGCGCGATGGATCGCCGGTGGTCAGATAGCCACCGCAGCCATCATCGCCCAACATGTCGGGATGGCGTTTCAGATAGTCGGCAAGGCTTGCCGCCACCAGATCACCCTGCGAATAGACCTTGACCTCTGGTCCCAGCGCGGCCTGAAACACCTCTTCCATCAGCGGATAGTGGGTGCAGCCCAGAATGGCGGCCTGCGGCTCGGGCATCTTGCGTTTCAGCGCATCCACATGGCTGCGCACCATCGCCTCGGCCAGGATCAGATCGCCATCCTCGATGGCATCGACCACACCACCGCAGGCCTGCGCCTCGACATCCACCCCTATGGCGCGGAACGCCAATTCGCGCTGAAACGCGCGGCTGGACACGGTGGCGGGCGTTGCAAACAGCGCAACATGCTTGACCTCAACCTCGCGCGGAGGGGAATTGTCGCCCCATTGCCGCTCGGTCAGCGCCTCGATCAGCGGCACAAAGACGCCCAGAACGCGCTTGCCCTTCGGCACGCCCTCTTCCTGCATCCGGCGCAGGGCGGCGGCGCTGGCGGTGTTGCAGGCCAGAATCACCAGATTGCAGCCCGAATCCCACAGGCTCTGAACCGCTTTACGGGTCAACTGATGGATATCCTCGGCATCCCGCACCCCGTAAGGCGCATGGGCGCTGTCGGCGAAATACAGGAAATCCAGTTCCGGCAGACGGGCCTGCGCGGCGTTGAGGACGGTCAGGCCGCCCAGTCCCGAATCAAAAATGCCTACTGCCATGGTCCCTGTCAGGCGCGATGCCGTTCCTCGAATTCGAAACCGTAGTCATAAGACTTCAACGGCTGCGGGGAAAGCTCATATGTCGCCTTGCGCAGGAAATCCATCATCTTGCGCGTATCCGTCGCCATCGGGTCCAGAACATCGCGTCTGATGGGCGCGCCGATCACCACCCGCACCGGTGTGTCGACGCGTTTCCTGAACTCCTTGAGCAACAGCCCCATGCGCAGGGTGACGTGCAGATGGCTGGCGATCTGAAACAGGCGCGAGGTATGGCCGTCAAAGAACATCGGCACCACAACGGCGTTCGACTTGCCCACCATCCGCGCGGTGAAGCCACGCCAGCCGGGGTCCATCGGATGGGCAAACGGCCTCGCCGCCGTGCTGACGGTGCCGCCCGGAAAAATCCCGATCGCGCCGCCATCATCGAGATAACCCAGCGCGGTCTTGCGGGTCTCGATGTTCAGGCGCATCGCTTCCTTGGTCTGGTCGAACGAGATCGGCAGCACGATCCGGTTGATATCGTCGGCCTTGCGAAACACCTGGTTGGCGAGGATGCGGAAATCCCTGCGCGTTTTCGACAGGATATGGCCCATCATCAACCCATCAAGGATGCCGTAGGGATGGTTGGCGATCAGAATCAGCGGGCCGTCCTGCGGGATGTTCGACAGCGCCCCGCCGACCACATCCAAGCTCAGCCCATAGCGTTCGACCATGACCTCCCAGAAATCGCGCCCAGCCGCCACTTCCTTTTCATACCCGTCCGCCCGTTTGATCAGCCGCATCCGCCCGGTGGTGTTTTCCATCAGCCGGATCAGCGCACGTCCGCTTTTGGTTTCAGCGGAATGGGCATAGCTGATGTCACGGGCGATATGACGATGGGCAGGCATTGGGGTCTCCGGGTTCGATGCGCGCTAAATAAACGCGAACATCGATTCTGCATAGGTTCGGTGACACCAATGTGACGTTTATTCCGCGGCGTTGCGAACCTCCGGGCCACCCTGACGGATCGTTGCCAGAAGTTCTTCGCGCCGTTTGGCCGCCTTGACCTCGTTGGCCTGTTTCACCGGGCCGAAGCCGCGAATGTCGAGCGGCAGCCGGGCCAGCGCAATGATCGCGTCGCGGGTTTGAGGTGTAAGACGCGGCAGTACATCCTTCATATCCGTCTCATATTGCCGGATCAGCGCCCGCTCCATCCGGCGCTCGGCGCTGTAACCGAAGATGTCCAGCGGCGTGCCGCGCAACCCCTTGAACCGCGCCAGCAGCCTGAGAGGCCGCAGCATCCATTCGCCAAATTCTCGCTTTTTGGGCCGCCCATCCGATCCGGTGCCGCCCAGAATGGGTGGTGCCAGATGGAAGGTCATCTTCAGATCGCCATCAAACTCGGCAGCGGCTTGCTCCCGGCTATCCAGCAACAGCCGCGCCACCTCATATTCATCCTTGTAAGCCAGCAGCTTGTGATAGCCCTTGGCCAGCGCCTCTTTCAGTTCGGTATCCTTGATCCCGCCCAGCAGCTTCAGGTATCGGTTTGCCAGACGCTGCCCCTGATAGGCCACCAGATGCGCGGCGCGGAACGAGATCTTTTCGTCCAGCGTCCCGGGTATCTCGACCACGTTCGGTTGCAGGATTCCGGCAACCTCGTCGGGATGCAGCACCGCCCAGCGCCCGATCTCGAAAGCGCGCTTGTTGCGTTCGACGGCGGTGCCGTTCAGGTCGATGGCATGCACGATCGCCGCATGGGTGATCGGTAGCAGCCCGCGCTGCCAGGCAGCGCCAAAAACCATCATGTTGGAATAGATCGCGTCCCCCATCACCGCGCGAGCCAGATCATAGGCGTCGAACAGGTCGAGCCGGTCCTTCAGCCGCGCCTGTAGAGCCAGCTCAAGCTGGTCCGAGGGGATTTTGAACTCGGTATCGCGGGTGAAATCGCCGGTGATGATCTCGTGGTTGTTCACCACCGCGCCGGTTTTTCCGGTGCGCGTCAGACCCAGCGTCCTGGCCCCGGCGCTCACCACCAGATCGCCGCCGATCAGCGCATGCGCCTCGCCGGTGGCCACGCGAATGGCGCTGATATCGTCGGGGTGATTGGCCAGACGGCAATGGATATGCACCGCGCCGCCCTTTTGAGCCAGCCCCGCCATTTCCATCATACCCGCGCCCTTGCCGTCAATCTGCGCCGCCTGGGCCAGCACTGCGCCGATGGTCACAACACCAGTGCCGCCGACCCCGGTGATCACCACGTTGTGGGTGCCGGTGATCTCTGGCAGGTCGGGCATCGGCAGATCCGGCAGATCGATCTCTGTGGTCGCCTCCTTGCGGATCTGCGCGCCTTCCAACGTCACGAAAGAGGGGCAAAACCCTTTGACACAAGAGAAATCCTTGTTGCAGCTCGACTGGTCTATGGCGCGTTTGCGGCCCAGCTCGGTTTCTTGCGGCACGATCGAGACGCAGTTCGACTGCACCCCGCAATCACCACACCCCTCGCAGATATCGGTATTGATAAAGACCCGCTTGTCGGGGTCCGGGAAGCTGCCGCGCTTGCGACGGCGACGTTTCTCTGCAGCGCAGGTCTGGATATAGACGATGGCCGAGACGCCCTCGATCTCGCGATAGCGCTCCTGAACCGCCATCAGATCGGCGCGCTCATGGGTCTCGACGCCCGAGGGCAGCGCCTTGAAATTCACATCCTCTTTTTCGTCATAGACGACCGCAACATGTTGCACGCCCATCGCCTTCAACTCGGCCACGATCCGTTCGGCGCTCAAACCACCTTCGTTGGTCTGGCCACCGGTCATTGCCACGGCATCGTTATAGAGGATCTTGTAGGTGATGTTGGTGCCCGCCGCCAAAGCCGCCCGGATCGCCTGCACGCCCGAGTGGTTATATGTGCCGTCGCCCAGGTTCTGGAACACGTGCCTGGTTTTCGAGAATGGCTCTTCGCCGATCCAGTTGGCCCCTTCGCCACCCATATGGGTGAACCCATCGGTCTCGCGGTCCATCCACTTGACCATGAAGTGACAGCCGATCCCGGCATAGGCGATGCTGCCATCGGGCAGTTTGGTGCTGGTATTATGCGGGCAGCCGGAACAGAAATAGGGCAGCCGCGCCGCGATCTCCTGCGCGTTATCGGCCCGCCGCGCCTCGGACAGGCTGGCCAGACCGGCGCGGATACCATCGGTCTCGCGCCCCTCTTCGATCAGGATCTCGCCCAGCTTCTCGGCGATCATGATCGGGTCAAGTGCGCCCCGGGTCGGGAACAACTCTTCGCGGTGCATGGCACCTGCCCCGCCCTTGTACCAGCCATAAACCCGCCGCCCGCGCCGGTCGTCAAAGATCGCTTCCTTGACCTGCACCTCGATCAGCTTGCGCTTTTCCTCGACGATGACGATCAGGTCCAGGCCTTCGGCCCAGTCATGGAAGCCCTGCATGTCCAGCGGAAAGACCTGACCGATCTTGTAGGTGGTGATGCCCAGCCGCGCGGCCTCTTCCGCGTCGATGTTCAGCAGCGACATGGCATGGGTCAGGTCGAGCCAGTTCTTGCCCGCCGCCACAAAGCCGATCTTGGCACCGCGCTTGCCCCAGCCACGCCTGTCGATCTTGTTGGCATGGGAAAACGCCTCAGCCGCGAAGCGCTTGTAGTCGATGATCCGCGCTTCCTGTGGGGTGCGGTCATCCATCAGTCGGATGTTCAACCCGCCCTCGGGCATGTCGAATTCGGGTGTGACGATGTTCATCCGGTCGGTGCGCCCATCCACAACCGAGGTCACCTCGATGGTGTCCTTCATGGTCTTGAGGCCGACCCAGAGTCCGGAGAACCGCGACAGCTCAAACCCGTATAACCCGTAGTCGAGGATTTCCTGCACCCCCGCCGGGCTGACAATCGGCAGATAGGCATCCATCAAGGCCCATTCCGACTGATGCAGCACGGTCGAGCTTTCGCCGGTGTGATCATCGCCCATCGCCATGACCACGCCGCCATGTGTCGCGGTGCCCGCCATATTCGCATGGCGGATCACATCGCCCGAGCGATCCACCCCCGGTCCCTTGCCGTACCAGAGGCCAAAGACACCATCATAACGGCCATCGCCCCGCAGCCCCGCCTGCTGGCTGCCCCAGAGCGCGGTGGCGGCCAGATCCTCGTTCAGCCCGTATTGAAAGGTGACATCCGCCCCGGCCAGTTCTTTGGCGGCCCGGTTCATCTGCATGTCTACAGCCCCCAGGGGCGAGCCACGATAGCCGGTTACGAGACCTGCGGTGTTCAGCCCGGCGGCCGTGTCCCGCGCCTTCTGCATCAGCATCAGCCGCACCAGCGCCTGCGTCCCGTTCAGCAGAACGGGGCTTTTGTCCAGATCGAACCGGTCGTTGAGCGAAATCATGTGCTTACTCATCAGACGCCTCCCCACGTCAGATTAGTTTGCTTGGTCTATTATCGATATTAGGTCAAAATTGCTGACCTTACTAGGTGTTTTTTCTCACTCCCTGCGATGAAGTGTCCGATATTCATGGAGCTTTTGCATTCTTTCATATAGGTCGTATCGAAAAGAACGGAAGTTTCGGGGATGGATTGGGATAAACTCAGAATATTTCACGCGGTGGCTGATGCGGGCAGTCTGACCCATGCGGGCGACAAGCTGAACCTGTCGCAATCGGCGGTCAGCCGTCAGATCAGGGCGCTTGAGGAAGCGCTTGATGCGACGCTGTTCCACCGGCATGCGCGCGGGCTGATTCTCACCGAACAGGGAGAGCTGCTGTTCGACGCCACCTCATCAATGTCCAAACGTCTGGACGCCGCCGCCGCGCGTATCCGCGACAGCGAGGAAGAGGTGTTTGGCGAGCTGCGGGTGACCACCACCTTCGGCTTCGGCACGCTCTGGCTGGCCCCGCGCCTGCCCAAGCTTTATGAGAAATACCCCGATCTCAAGATTGATCTGATGCTGGAAGAGCGCGTGCTTGACCTGCCCATGCGCGAGGCGGATGTGGCGATCCGCATGAAGGAACCCAGCCAGGCGGACCTGATCCGCAAGCGTCTGATGACGATCCGGATGCAGCTTTTTGTATCTGCGGGCTATCTCAAGACCCATGATGCACCAACCACCCCCGCAGACTTTTCCCAGCACCGCCTGATCTGCCAAAGCGCCAGTGCCGCGCAGGTCGGCGCAGGGGCGTCACTGGTCGTACAGTTAATGGAGAACGCTCCTGCATCGCTTTTGACCGTGAACAACTATTTTGGCGTGCTGCAAGGCGTGCTGCACAACCTCGGGATCGGCGTTTTGCCCGATTACGTTGCACAGGAAGTGCCCGATCTGGTGCGCGTCCTGCCCGAGGTCGAGTCCTCGGATGTGCCCGTCTATCTCGCCTATCCCGAGGAATTGCGCCATTCGCAACGTATTGCAGCGTTTCGTGACTTCGTTCAGGAGGAGATCGTCGCAAGCCGCAAACAGCTGAAAATGCAAGGCAAAACCTGAGATATGCGCAATTCGCATAGCAGGAATGCCTGGGCCGCGACATTATTGTCCTTGATAACTCATTAAGCGCTGATTAAATCCAATCTTGAAGAGGGCAGCGCCTTCTTCATACCTCCCTGTTGGACTTAGGCCGAGCTTAGTGCTCGGCCCTTTTTTTTGCGCCACCCGCTAAGCGTGCCAACTTGCGGTGGTATCGACTGTCGCACGCTCCCTGCATGCATGAGTTCATCGTGAGACTTGCGCCCCCGACGCGGTCACTCCTCGCGTTGCGGGTCCCGGGTCTGTAACATGACCTGACGGACCACGCCATCGGGGATCGCCTCTTGCGAATAGGTGAAGGTGCCCTGTTCCTGCACTTCGCGCGCCGCGCGCATCATCGCGCCGATCGCGGCCCGCGCGAAAGAGCCGCCAACGCTGATGCGCGCAACGCCCGCCTTTGACAGATCGGTGACCGAACAGGCGAGGCTGCTGAGCCCCATGACAACATTGACCGGCCTGCCCACCGATTGGCACACTGTGCGGATGGTCTCAAGATCAGGCAGGCCCGGCGCGTAGAGAACATCGGCACCCGCCTCTTCAAAGGCCTGCAGCCGCCGGATCGTGTCCGCCAGATCGGGCCGCCCGCAGATGAAGTTCTCGGCCCGCGCAGTCAGCAGGAAATTCTGGCCCCGTGCCGCCTCGACCGCCGCCCGAATGCGGTCCGTCGCATGGGATATGTCGTAGATCGGTGCGTCGGGATCGCCGGTCGCATCCTCAATCGTCCCACCGACCAACCCGATCTGCGAAGCCATCGCAATGGTTCTGGCGCAGGCCTCGGGCGTGGCGCCGAACCCGTCCTCAAGATCGCCAGAGACCGGCAGATCGGTCGCCGCCACGATCTGCGCGGCGTTCTGCAATATTTCCGCGCGGCTGAGTCCGGCAGCGGAATCCCGTTTGCCGACGGAAAATGCATAGCCCGCGCTGGTGGTGGCCAGCGCCCCGAACCCAAGGCTGGTCAGCAGCCGTGCCGATCCCGCATCCCAGGCGTTCGGGAGAACAAAGGCCGCCTCTCCGCCATGCAGCGCCCTGAGCCGTTCGTATTTCCCTGCCTGTTCCATGCCGATCCCTCCGCCTCTGGCCCCACCCTAACCAAGCGACAGCGCAAGGAAAGCGCTGTGGACGCACCGAGGTCAGCGCGCGCCCAGCAGATCGCGCGCGATGCGTTCGAAAATCGCACTGCCCAGTGGGATCAGATCGTCGGGGAAATCGTAGTCGGGGCTGTGCAGCACCGGGTGATCCTCGCCCGGTCCCAGACACAGCATCGCGGCCTTGGCCTCCCAGCCGAAAACGCCGAAATCCTCCGACGCGCGCATCGGCAAGCCGGTATCGCCATGCGAAACCCCGAGCGCCTCCATCGCCCGGACCGCCACGGCCGTCGCCTCGGCATCGTTGACCGAGGCGGCAAATGCGTCATGCACCTCAAACTGAACGGTCAGGCGCGCCTCCTCCGCAGCGGTCGCTGCAAGCGCTTTTGCCAACGCAACCAGGTCCGCCATCGTCTCGTCCCGCGTGGTGCGCAGGGTGGCATGAATCACCCCCTCGCCCGGCGCGATGCCAAACACCGGCTCGCCCATGCGCAGATGGGTGAGCGTCACCAGCCGGAACCCGTCATCCAGTTCCCCGCCCGACCCCAGCGCCTCAAGCGCCGGGATCAGGCCCGCGATGGCGCGCCCGGGCGAGACGCCCTCTTCGGGCTCTGCCGCATGGGCTGTGCGCCCGGTCAGCGTGATCTTCAACCCCTGCGACGCGCAGTTGATCAGACCCGCGCGGGTCGAGACATGACCAAAGGGCCGCCCTGGTTCGTTGTGGATCGCAAACGCCCAGTCCGGCCTGAGCGCGGCAAAACCCGGGTCACCCACCACCGCCCGCGCACCGCTGCCATCCTCTTCGGCGGGCTGGAACATCAACACCACCCGGCCCCGCGCCACCGGTCTGCGCGCCAACAGGCGCCCCAGCCCCAGCAGCATGGTCATATGCCCGTCATGGCCACACAGATGCCCCTTGCCCGGAGTTTCAGAGGACCAGGGAACACCTGAAAGTTCCTCGATCGGCAAGGCGTCAAGCTCGGCCCGGAACAGCACGGTCTCGCCCGGAGCGCCGCTGTCGAACACCGCCGCCACGCCATGCCCGCCCAACCCTGTCACGATTTGGCTGGGGCTCAGCGCCGCCAAAGCGGTCGCAATGGTGTGGGCGGTTTCCACTTCTTCGCCGGAAATTTCCGGGGACCGGTGCAGGTCGCGGCGAAAGGCGGTCAAAGCGACAAGATCGGAATTGGAAAGCATCACGGGGTCCTTGCAGTCGGCAGTCCCGCACGGTCTTAGCCGAAGCAGGCGCGGCTTTGGAGTCGACCTTTGTCGCCAGCGCTTTTGTTCCCCCCCGCGCCGAGAGGCACACAAGACACATGCGGCTATTGAACCGCAGGGATGGGTCAAGATGCCTAGCACTGAAGCACAACCTCCGGTAAGTTCACGAAAAACAAGATTCATATTATGACGAGGGTCTGACATGCTCCGGTTCTTCCAACTGGTTTTTGCGCTTTGCATTGCCATTTTCTGCCTCTCCGGCCCCGGCGCTCAGGCGCAGATGTCGACCGGCGGCGCTTCAACTGCACCCAGCGTTCCCACCCTGCCCGAGGAACTGACCCCCGAGATCGTCGACGACCTCGTGGCGCGGCTGTCGGACGATCAGGTGCGCGCGCTGTTGTTGCAGCGATTGGATGCCGTGGCCGAAGAGCAGTCGGCATCAACGCAGGCCAACAAGAGCATGCTGACCGAGGTGACCGAGACCTTCCGCGAGATGACCTCGTCCTGGACCCATGTGGTCACCACCCTGCCAACGCTGTTTTCCAAGCAGGGCCAAGCCTTTGGGGCCTTCGGTTCATCCTTTGGAAGCGGTGGTGTGCTGCTCTTGTTCGGGCTGATCGCGGCCGTACTTGCACTTGGTTATGCCGCCGAGAAGCTGTTTGGGCTGATCACCCGCAAATGGCATGACCAGACCGACCCCGGCGACAGCGCCGATCTCTGGGGCGCGCTGCGCTACCTGTTCCGGCGCTTCTGCCACGAACTTGCCGGGCTCATCGTGTTTTATGTGGTGATCCGCACCGTGGGACGCGCGCTGCTGACCCCCGAGCAGATGACCTTTGCCGCGCCTTTCGTGTTCTTCCTGATCTGGATTCCGCGCCTGGGTTCATCCATTTCACGCTTTGTACTGGCACCAAAGAAATCGCAATTGCGGCTGGTGAACGTGGACGATCACTGGGCCAAATACCTGCACCGCAACCTGATCGGCCTGGTGATCCTGGTTGGTTTCACCCTCTTCATCGTGCGCTTCAACGCGCTGAACGGGCTGACACCGGGTGACACGCGGCTGGGGTTCTGGCTGAACACGGCGATCCATATCTATATCGGCGTCATCGCCTGGACCGCCCGTGAAGGGCTTAGCGACATGATGCGCGGCACCGACCCGGATCGGACCGCCTTCGACGAGAAGGCGGCGCGATATTATCCGTATTTTGCCATCGGCGTTTCAGCGGTCGGCTGGATTCTGGTTGAATACATTGCCGCCCAGAACGACCCTCAACTCCTGGCCATTCTGCTCAAGGGGCCGCATTTCACCACCATGTTCTGGCTGCTGATCGCCCCGGCGCTGGACACCGCCATCCGGGGGATGGTGCGCCATATGCAACCACCCATGGAGGGCGAAGGACCGATGGCCGAACGGGCCTATAAATCCTCCAAACGCAGCTATATCCGCATTGGCCGCGTGCTGGCTGGCATATTTGTCGTCCTGATGATCGCGGGCGCATGGGAGCTTGACCTGCGCAATGTCGCGGCGGCTGGCATCGGTGAAGATTTCGGCGGCGCGGTGATTGAGTTCCTGATGATCGTCGCGGTGGGCTATATCCTGAACGAGGTGATCTCGCTCTGGATCAACCGCCGTCTGGCCCGCGAACAGACCGCCGCAGGCGCGGTCGAGGAAGAATCCGGTGGCGAAGGCGGTGGCGCAGGCGGCTCGCGTCTGGCGACGGTGCTGCCACTGCTGCGGGTCACCGCGCAGGTCTGTATCGCGGTGATCTTCGGTCTGCTGGCGCTGGGGTCACTCGGCATCAACATCACGCCGCTTCTGGCCGGCGCCGGTGTTCTGGGTCTGGCCATCGGCTTTGGCGCACAGAAACTGGTGGCAGATATCGTCGGTGGCGTGTTCTTCCTGATCGACGATGCGTTCCGCGTGGGCGAATATGTCGATGTGGGTGGCACCACCGGCACGGTCGAAAAGATCTCGATCCGATCAATGCAACTGCGCCACCATCGCGGCCCGGTCCACACCATCCCCTATGGCGAGATTCAGAAGCTGACCAATTACAGCCGCGACTGGGTGATCATGAAGCTGAAATTCACCGTGCCGTTCGACACCGATCCCAACAAGGTCAAGAAGATCTTCAAGAAGATCGGTGCCGAGATGATCGCCGACGAGACCCACAAGGACGGGTTCCTCGAGCCGTTCAAATCGCAGGGCGTCTTCGATTTCGACGATGTCGGCATGATCATCCGGGGCAAGTTCATGGCGATCCCCGGCAAGCAGTTCACCTTGCGCAAGGAAATCTACAACCGCGTCAAGGCCTCCTTCAAGGAAAACGGCATCGACTTCGCCCGCCGTGAGGTGCGCGTCGCGATCCCGGGTCTGGAGGATGCCGAACATATCACCGAAGAGCAGAAGGCCACCATCGGCGCTGCAGCCGGTGAGGCGGTCAACCAGCAACTGGCCAAGGATGAGGCCGCCAAATCCGGTGGATGACATGGCTTCGGGCAGCCCCTTTGGTGCAAAGAGGCTGCCCGGTCGATCACATTGGACAGGGCTTTCCGTGTCTTACCCGGTCCGGCGGCACGCCGGGTCAATATGCCCCGGTGGCCCCGGTACCGGCTTATCCGGCGCGCGCCCCCTTCCCCCCGGCGCCGCCTTCCCCTAAAAGGCGCGAAACTTTGCCATCTCGGGGACCCAGACAGGATGCAAGAGCCAGCCATCACGCCGGAACTGATCGAAAGCCACGGGCTGAAACCCGATGAATACGACATGATCCTTCAAATCATCGGCCGCGAGCCGAGTTTCACCGAGTTGGGCATTTTCTCGGCCATGTGGAACGAGCATTGCTCTTACAAATCCTCCAAGAAATGGCTGCGCACCTTGCCCACCTCCGGCCCGCAAGTGATCTGCGGCCCCGGCGAAAATGCGGGCGTGGTCGATATCGGCGACGGTCAGGCCGTGGTCTTCAAGATGGAGAGCCACAATCACCCGTCTTATATCGAACCCTACCAAGGCGCGGCCACTGGCGTGGGGGGCATCCTGCGTGACGTCTTCACCATGGGCGCACGACCTGTCGCCTCAATGAATGCGCTCAGCTTTGGCGAACCTGATCACCCCAAGACCCGGCAGCTGGTCAACGGCGTGGTCGAAGGCATCGGCGGCTATGGCAATTGTTTCGGCGTGCCTTGTGTGGGCGGCGAGGTCCGGTTCCACCCCGCCTATAACGGCAACTGTCTGGTCAACGCCTTTGCCGCCGGTCTGGCCGACAGCGACAAGATCTTCTACTCGGCGGCCTCGGGCGTCGGTATGCCGGTGGTCTATCTGGGTGCCAAGACCGGCCGCGACGGCGTCGGCGGCGCCACCATGGCCTCTGCCGAATTCGACGACACGATCGAGGAAAAACGCCCCACCGTTCAGGTCGGTGATCCCTTCACCGAAAAGCGCCTGATGGAGGCGACGCTGGAGCTGATGCAGACCGGGGCGGTGATTTCCATTCAGGACATGGGTGCGGCAGGTCTGACCTGCTCGGCTGTGGAAATGGGTGACAAGGGCGGTCTGGGCGTGCGGCTCGATCTGGAAAATGTGCCTCAGCGCGAAGACAACATGACCGCCTATGAGATGATGCTGTCGGAATCGCAGGAACGCATGCTCATGGTCCTCAAACCCGAGCTTGAGGCCGAGGCCCGTGCCGTGTTCGAGAAATGGGATCTGGATTTTGCCATTGTTGGCGAGACCATCGCCGAAGACCGCTTCCTGATCGTCCATAACGGCGAGGTCAAAGCTGATCTGGTCCTGTCCAAACTGTCCTCGACCGCGCCGGAATATGACCGCCCGTGGGAACCGACGCCGCAGGCCGAAGAGCTGGCCGATGTGCCCCAGATCGACGCCATAGACGGTCTGCGCGCCCTGCTGGCCTCGCCCAACTATGCGGGCAAGCAATGGGTCTATGAGCAATATGACACCATGGTCATGGCCGACAGCGCCCGCACGCCCGGTCTGGGGGCTGGCATGGTCCGGGTGCATGGCACCGACAAACTGCTGGCCTTCACCAGCGACGTGACCCCGCGCTATGTGCGCGCCAACCCGATTGAAGGCGGCAAGCAGGCAGTGGCCGAGGCCTATCGCAACCTGACCGCCGTGGGCGCGACACCGCTTGCTTCGACCGACAACCTGAATTTCGGCAATCCCGAAAAACCCGAGATCATGGGCCAGTTCGTGGGTGCGATCAAAGGCATCGGCGAAGCGTGCGCCGCGCTCGACATGCCGATCGTGTCGGGCAACGTCTCGCTCTATAACGAGACCGACGGTCAGGGCATCCTGCCCACCCCCACCATCGGCGCGGTCGGGCTGCTGGCCCATACGGGCGACATCATCGGCAGTGAGGTGCGCGAGGGCCATGTGGCGCTGCTGATCGGTGAAACCGCTGGCCATCTGGGCCAATCCGCTCTGCTGGCCGAGGTGTTCAACCGCGAAGACGGCGATGCACCGCAGGTCGATCTGGACGCCGAAAAGCGCAACGGCGATTTCATCCGCGCCAATCGCGACTTCATCAAGGCCTGCACCGATCTCAGCGATGGCGGGCTGATCATGGCTGCATTCGAACTGGCCGAGGCTGCCGGCGTTGGCGTGCAACTGGACGATGCCCCCACCGAAAAGCTGTTTGGCGAGGATCAGGCCCGCTATCTGGTTGCCTGCAACTTTGATCAGGCCGAGGCGCTGATGATCGCTGCCGGACGGGCGGGCGTCACCATCGAATCCGTAGGCCGCTTCACTGGCAGCAGCGTGCGTATCGGTGGCTCGGAAGCGGCGCTGGATGATCTGGCGGGCACCTATCGCGAAAGCTTTGCCGCAGCGGTGGCCTGAGGCCGCAAAAACGAGCAGATCCGGCACCCAGACGGGTGCTGGATTTAGCGCGATCCGGGCGCGCGCCTCCCTTGCACGTGCCCGCACTCCGCTCTACTTCTTGAGAATGACCATCAGGAGACGACCCACATGCCAATGAGCGCCCATGAAATCGAACATCTGCTGCGCGAGGCCTTTCCGGATGCGGAGATTCAGGTCGGCGGCAGCGACGGCGTTCACATGTCCGCCATGGTGGTGGACGAAAGCTTTCGCGGCAAGAACCGAGTCCAGCAGCAACGCGCCGTCTATGCCGCGCTGAAAGGCAAGATGGACGGGTCCGATGGCGAGTTGCACGCACTGGCGCTGACGACCAAGGCGCCAGAGTGAGCACCACTTTCTGGACCTATTGCATCTGCGGACTGATCACCGTGATTGGCTGCTTCGTCATCATTAGATCCGTTGGGCGTCAAACACGCTCCGAAAAAATCCGAGGCGTGGAACCGGGCCAGGGCGACCAACTGATAGATCATGGAACTGTTTTGGGCGGAGGCGGTGGTCATGTAACTGTTTCGCGGGTCACGCGCGACCCGCAGCAATACGCCAAGGCCATGGCACCGAAGAAATGACATCTTGGCTGATCTGGATCGCAGGCGGAATTGCCACTCTGGTGGTTGCCGCCGCGCTGACAGAGGCCTATGTGAAGCGGAACAGAAAACGACGCCTGTCGGATATGCGCCCCGATCCGGACAAGATCAGCAAGATCGCAGGCATCGACCGCTATGGATTGGACCCGGTGGTTCTGGCACAAGCCGAGCACCGGCGACTGGAAACTGAGGGCTGGACCAAGGACCAGCCGAACACGGACACAAAACACGCGACCGCGCGCGAAGAGGACCTACAAGATGAGCGACGTTAAGACCCAGATCGACGAGACCGTCAAAGCCAATGACGTGGTGCTGTACATGAAGGGCACCAAGGAAATGCCGCAATGCGGGTTCTCGTCCCGTGTGGCGGGTGTGCTGAACTATATGGGCGTGGATTTTTCCGACGTGAACGTGCTGGCCGATGAGGCGATCCGTCAGGGCATCAAGGACTATTCCGACTGGCCCACCGTTCCACAGCTTTATGTCAAAGGCGAATTTGTGGGCGGCTGCGACATCATCACCGAGATGACCCTGTCGGGCGAGCTGGACACGCTTTTCGACGAAAACGGCGTCACCTATGACAAGGACGCCGCCGACAAGATCCGCGAAGCCAACGGCTGATCCCCGGTCAGTCTGACTGACACTCCGCATAGATCGCCTGGGTGGAGGCCCCCTCCTCCCAGAGCAGCAGGGCGGACCGGCCCTTTTCATGCCAGACATAGCCACCACCGGGTTCCGCAAAGCGCACGCCTGAACCGGAACGCGTCACCGGCAGACCGATCTGGTTGCCTTCGATCAGTAGCACCACCGCCGCGTCGGCATCCTTGCCGACATGGGTTGCCGTAACCTCTGCCCCGCGCTCGCAGATGTAATAGGTGGTCTCGATCCAGACATCGGCCACGGCAGGCCCTGCCATCGCCGCAAGCGCAATCAATAGCGGCACTGCTTTCACGACGCCTGCGCCTTTTCCTCAACTTCTGCGGCCAAAGATTCCGCACGCGCGGCAAGCTCGGCCAGCGTGTCGGTGACAAAGGGCGGCACCACCGCCACCTCGATCTGTTCCGGCTCGGGCAGCGGCATGTTGCGCAGCTGCGCCAGTTCGTGCTCCTGCTCGCCCAGTTGCGCCTCAAGCTCACGGACCCGGTCGCCAAGCCCGGCAGTCTTGTCCGCCAGCATCAGCCCCGCCATCAACAGCATCCGCCCCTCGGGCATACGACCGATCTGATCCGACAGCACCTGTGCCTCTTCATCCAGCATCGCGGCGGCGGAGTGCAGAAACTGCTCTTCGCCGGGCTGGCAGGAAACCTCGAAGGCGCGCGTGCCAATGGTGATGGTAATATTGGGCATTACGCTTCCTCCCCTTCGACCAGTTCCGCCTGCGCCAGCAACGGCTCAAGCTGCGCCAGCACCGCCTGGGCTTCGGCCATGTCGGTGGCCCGTACCGAGCGCAGCGCCTCAAGCTCGGCCTGCAGCGCTTGGTTGATCAGATCTGCGTCGCCAACCCCGGCGGCATTGGCCTCTCGCAGCGCGCCATTGACCTCGCGCAGCTGCTCATTGGCTTTGCGCAGCCGCTGCAGATCATCATCCAGCCGCGACATCGCCGCGCCGTGGCTGACCCGCTCGGCGCGCAGCATGTCATTCTCGGAGCGCAGATCGCGCGCCTGTTCGGTGTCCGCCATCGCTGCGCGCAGGCTTTCGATCTCGGCTTTCAGCGGTTCGGCATCCTCGACGCTTCCCAGCCGGACCCGCAGCACGTCATTCTCGGCGCGCAGGTCCTCGACCGCATTGGCGGCAGATGTGGCGGCCTCTTCGGCCCCGGCCCGTTCGGCCAGCAATGCCTGTGCGTCGTCCAGATGGGCACGCAAAGCCGCCAGCTCCTCGCCATCCCCGTCAGCCCGCTGCGCCAGCTCGACCTCGTGGCGTGCCTTGAGCACCTTGAGACGTTCCTCAAGCTGGGCATTGGCCAGCTTTTCGTCTTCCAGCGCGGCCAGCAGATCCGTATCGGGCGCTCCGGCCGCGGCGGCAATATCTGCCGCCGGTTCGGGCTGTCTTGACAACGTTTCAACCCCGGCACCGATCCGATCCATCGCGGCGGCGATACGGCGTTGCAATTCCTCAATCTGGCTCATGCCCCTCACCCAATCTTCCTGCGGTTCTTGTTCTTCATCCCGGCGACCCCCGCATCAAAACCCACACGAATCGGGCACCGGTTCGATTGAAATTACCCTAGCGAAAGCGGGGCGGAAATACCCCCCTTTTGCTTTCAATCACTTGAGACCGGCAGTTCATGCGCGGAAAGACGCAAATCCCGGTTCTGCTTGCACTTCGGGGGCTGGATGGTATTGAGCGCCGCAACCGCCCTTAACCCAAAGGAACAAGCCCCGTGGACCTGACTGCGCTGCGCAAAGCGAACCCTGAACATTGGGCCAAGGCAACGGCCATCCGCACCCTGACCCTCGATGCCGTCGCCGCCGCCAATTCCGGCCATTCCGGCATGCCGATGGGGATGGCCGATGTCGCGACCGTGCTGTTCGAAAAGCACCTGAAGTTCGACGCCGCCAACCCGACATGGCCCGACCGCGACCGGTTCATCCTGTCCGCGGGCCACGGCTCGATGCTGATCTATTCGCTGCTTTACCTCACCGGCAACCCGCATATCACGCTGGACGAGATCAGGAATTTCCGCCAGCTCGGTGCCAAGACCGCAGGCCATCCGGAAAACTTCCTGGCCGAGGGGATCGAGACCACCACCGGCCCGTTGGGTCAGGGCATCGCCAATGCCGTAGGCTTCGCCATCGCCGAAGAGGTGCAGCGCGCCCATTACGGCAAGAAGGTCGTCGACCACTATACCTATGTGATCGCAGGCGATGGCTGCCTGATGGAAGGCGTCAGCCAAGAGGCGATCGGCCTCGCGGGCCGTCTGGAGTTGGGCAAACTGATCGTCTTCTGGGACGACAACAACATCACCATCGACGGCACCGTTGATATGGCCGACCGCACCGATCAGGTCGAACGCTTCCGCGCCTCGAACTGGCACGTGATCGAGATCGACGGCCATGATCCCGCCGCCATCGACGCCGCCATCATTGAGGCCAAGACAACCGACATGCCCACCATGATCGCTTGCGAAAGCCATATCGCGCTGGGGCATGCGGCGCAGGACACCTCCAAGGGCCACGGCGCACTGACCGATCAGCAGCAGCTTGAGGCGGCAAAAGAGGCCTATGGCTGGCCCCACGGCGCGTTCGAAATCCCGGCGGATGTGAAATCCGCATGGGAGGCGATCGGTGCCCGCGGTGCCGATGCCCGTGCCGCATGGGAAGAGCGGTTCGCGCAAATCTCCGAGCGCAAGCAGGGCGAGTTCAACCGCGCCTATGCCGGGGACACGCCCAAGAAGCTCACCAGCGCCATCCGCGCGCTGAAAAAGCAGGTCTCGGAAGATCAGCCGAAACTGGCCACCCGCGCCGCCTCGGAAAAGGTGCTGGGCGTCGTGAACCCGATCCTGACCGAGACTATCGGCGGCTCTGCCGACCTGAGCGGGTCGAACAACACCAAGACCGCCGATCTGGGCGTGTTCCTGCCGGAGAACCGCAAAGGGCGTTACATCCATTACGGCATCCGCGAACACGGCATGGCCTCGGCGATGAACGGCATGGCGCTGCATGGCGGCATCCGCCCTTATGGCGGCACTTTCATGGCCTTTACTGATTATGCCCGCCCGGCGATGCGTCTGGCCGCGCTGATGAAAATCCCGACCGTCTTTGTGATGACCCATGATTCCATCGGTCTGGGCGAAGACGGCCCGACCCACCAGCCGGTCGAGCATCTGGCGATTTCGCGCGCCACACCCAACACCCATGTGTTCCGCCCCGCCGACATGGTGGAAACCGCCGAGGCCTGGGAACTGGCGCTGACCAGCAAGGACACTCCTGCGGTGCTGTCCCTGACCCGTCAGGGCCTGCCCACGGTGCGGAGTGAGCACAAGACCAAGAACCTGACCGCACAGGGCGCTTACGTGCTGGCCGATGCCGAAGGCAAACGCCAGGCGATCCTGATCGCCACCGGCTCCGAGGTCTCCATCGCCATGGAGGCCAAGGCCAAGCTGGAAGCCGAGGGCATCGGCACCCGCGTCGTCTCCATGCCCTGCATGGAGCTGTTCGCGGCCCAGGACGAAGCCTATCGCAAACGCGTCCTGCCGGGCGGGCCGGTTCGTGTCGGCATCGAAGCCGCCGTGCGTCTGGGCGGCTGGGACCGCTGGCTGCTGGGCGAGCGTGGCCGCGAGGCCAAGGCCGGTTTCATCGGCATGTCCAGCTTCGGCGCCTCCGCCCCTGCGGGCGAGCTCTACGAACATTTTGGCATCACGGCGGATGCGACCGTGTCGAAGGTCAAGGAATTGCTGGGCTGAGCCCACATCTCTTCAGAACAAAGCAAAAGGGCACTCGTTTGAGTGCCCTTTCTTGATACAAATGTGTCAAATTTCGAATGCGGGCATTGCGAAAGAAGCTCACCTGCGGAATTATTGTTCTATTGCCGCAAGTGCCGGAAGCTTAGCAAATAGCATCCTGGTTTCTTTTTCGGCGCTGCTCGAGAATTCGCGATAAGCTGACCGGGTGCTTGTTACTATGTAACCGGCCAAGTCCACCAATTCATTCACCGCTTCGGTTAGTTCCACAAGATCGTTGAGGGTTGCACTCTCCGTTTCAATCTCCTGCACTATGTTGTGTGCCAAAACGTGGTTTCGCAATGGCCTCAGTTTTTCCAGCGTACCATTTCCCCTCAATGCCCGTTTAGCTTTGCTGAAAGCTGATCTGGCGGAAAAGTATGCTTCAAGTTCATAACGTATTCCCACCTCTTCCATTCTATTTCTATGGTACTTCTCAATTACTTTCTCAGTGGGAAGTTTGCTGGCAAGCTTGTGTATTGTAACGGTATCGGTCTGAGTATCGAACATCCGAGTATTGAACAGGATTAGGGCATTCGTGATTTCGCTATTTCCTAGAAGCAATACGCGCCCTGAAGTCGAACCGTCGACGACCCTGATCCAGTCATCATTTTCGATCAGCCCCTTCAGATGACCAAGATGTCTACAATAGTAGCGGCACTGCTTGTCGAGTTCATCATACAGACGGGCAAATTCATCCACTCTACTAACTTCTCCTCAATTCAAGCGCGATGTATATTTGGGATTGCTCGAACGGAAAGAACCTTTCGTTGCAAAGCAAATGATGAGAATTGTGGGCTCAAACAGATTTTCCAGAAAACGCCCCCAAAACCGGCCCGATCACCTTCGTCGCCACCGGGATCAGCACAAAGCCCCAGGCCAGGCCAAAGAGGCCGTCCATGGTGGCCTTGGACACCCATTCCACGGCCCCTGCCCACTGCTCGGGCACCATATGACCCAAAGCATAGGCCCAGTCGTGGATATGATGGCCCAGCCAGCCAAAGCCCAGCACCTCCATCCCGTGGATCACGATGGACCCACCGACCCAGAGCATGGCGGCGGTGCCGACAATCGACAGCGTCTTCATCACGCCGGGCATCGCCTTGACCAGCCCGCGCCCCAACCCGCGCCCGATCAGCGTGGGCGCGTTGTTCGCCATGAAAAGCCCCACATCATCCATCTTCACGATCAGCGCAACCGAGCCGTAAACCGCGACCGTCACACCAAGACCCACAACCGCCAGCGTCGCGCCCTGCATCCAGACGTTTGGAGCCTCGATGGCCGCCAGAGCGATTGTCATGATCTCGGCGGACAGGATGAAGTCGGTCTTGATCGCGCCCCTGACCTTCTGCTCCTCCAGATGGCCGGGGTCGCGCTCTTTCAGGTCCTCGTGAACGCCGTGACTGCCATGCGGAAACAGCACGTGAAAGATCTTCTCCGCACCTTCGAAACATAAATAGGACCCGCCGATCATCAGCAGAGGCGTGATCAGCCAGGGCGCAAAGTTGGCCAGCAGCAGCGCCACCGGCAGGAGCAGAATGATCTTGTTGAATATCGATCCGCGCGCGATACGCCAGATGATCGGCAACTCG
The DNA here is from genome assembly GCF_023502395.1 of Ruegeria spongiae. Taxonomy (GTDB): domain Bacteria; phylum Pseudomonadota; class Alphaproteobacteria; order Rhodobacterales; family Rhodobacteraceae; genus Ruegeria_C; species Ruegeria_C spongiae. The sequence continues at coordinate 95,577 of NZ_JAMFMB010000014.1, forward strand.
CGCGCCGGTGCAAAGCCCTGAACGTATTTCGGCGTCACGGCGGCATCGTCGATGATCACTCCGGCGGTCTTTGCCCCCGCCTTGCCCGCCGCCGCAACCACATCATCGACCGAGGCCGCCGCCACCTTGGCAATGCCCGCCACGTCGTCCAGCAAAGCCAGCAAACCGCTCATCTTCGATTCTCCTGATCAATCCGCGCGCTGGCAGACTATCTGTTCACACTGTTAGCACAAGCGTTAGCGCAACCGGCGCAGGTTTGCGCTAACAGGCTCGTTTTATTGGTTTTTTGTGCTTCACCTAGAAGCTATGGCTGTCTATATGGCAGCAAATTACACGTCGTCGGAGCAACATATGACCATCAAGGTAGGCATCAACGGGTTCGGTCGCATCGGTCGCTGCACCCTGTCCCATATCGCGGCATCCGGCCGTAACGATATCGAAGTCATCAAGGTCAACGCTACCGGCCCGCTGGAAACCTCGGCGCATCTGCTGAAATATGACAGCAACCACGGCCGCTTTCCGCGCGACATCATCGTCAATGAAAACACCATGGATCTGGGCCGCGGCCCGATGCAGATGTTCTCGACCTATGACATGGGCCAGCTGGACTGGGAAGGCTGCGACGTGGTGCTGGAATGCACCGGCAAGTTCAATGACGGGCTCAAGGCCAACACCCATTTCGAGCGCGGCGCGCAGAAAGTGCTGCTGTCGGCACCCGGCAAGAACGTGGACAAGACCATCGTCTATGGCGTCAACGACGAGACGCTGACACCCGAGGACCGGATGATCTCGAACGGGTCCTGCACCACCAACTGCCTCGCCCCTTTGGCCAAGGTGCTGGACAACGCCATCGGCATCGAGCACGGCATCATGACCACGATTCACGCCTATACCGGCGACCAGCCGACGCTGGACCGCCGCCACGAGGACCTGTACCGCGCCCGCGCCGCCGCGATGGCGATGATCCCGACCTCGACCGGGGCCGCCAAAGCGCTGGGTGAGGTGCTGCCAAACCTCAAGGGCCGGCTGGACGGGTCTGCCATTCGCGTGCCGACGCCGAACGTCTCGGCCGTTGACCTGACCTTCCGCGCCGCGCGCGACGTGACCCGCGAAGAGGTCAACGCCATCGTCGCCGAAGCCGCGCAAGGCCCGATGTCGCGGGTGCTGGGTTATGAGCCCGCGCCACTGGTCTCGGTCGATTTCAACCATTCCGAAGAAAGCTCGATCTTTGCCCCCGATCAGACCCGCGTGGTCGACAACCGCATGGTGCGGGTGCTGGCCTGGTATGACAATGAATGGGGCTTCTCGGTCCGCATGGCAGATGTGGCCGTGGCGATGGGTCGGTTGAATTGAACCCATTAAGCGCTTGAGACATAACGCCCGCTCAGGTTATCTGAGCGGGCGTTTTTCATTTCTCCCGAGGGCCGGATGACAAATCAAATCGCCATTTGGCTCGGGGGCATCCTGCTCGTCGCCGTGGTCGGGGATGTCATTTTCTTCGGGACCGAACACCTTCTGTTTCTGGGTCGCAAACTGTACGACCTGCTGCAATGGCTGGCCTTCTGGCGCTGAAGATCAGAGCGGAACCTTGCGAACCACATGGGCTTCGCCCTGCCCCCTGTCCCGGGTATAGCGCATCTGCGCGCCATTCACTTCGATGTGCTCGCAATCGGTCTCATCCGGCGCATCCGGAAGGGAGAGCGTGCGGCAGAAAAACCCGTCCTGCCACTCCCAGCGCCCTTCAAATGCCACCCCGTCCGAAGTTCCGGCAAAGCTTCCATCCGGATGGATCACAAAGCACAGGTCCGGCCCCTCGAACCCACACTCTGCGATGAAGGCGCAGAAAGCCGCGCGTGTTTCGATACCAACCCAAGCCGAAGACACCGGACCGCCTGCTAACGCACAAGCCGTTCATCCAGCGCTGCCTTGACGCGGGGCGGCACGAATTTCGACACGTCGCCACCCAGCCGCGCGATTTCCTTGACCAATTTCGAGGCAATCGCCTGATGCCGCAGATCAGCCATCAGGAACACGGTCTCGATCGTGTTGTCCAGCGCCCGGTTCATGCCGACCATCTGGTATTCATACTCAAAATCGGCAACCGCACGCAGACCACGCACGATGGTCTGGGCGCCCACATCGCGGGCGCAATCTATCAGCAGATTCTCAAACGGATGCACCACGATTTCGGTGCCCGTCTCGGCGCTGAGGGCGACACATTCGGCCTCGATCATGGCGACACGCTCTTCCAGCGTGAACAATGGGCCCTTGTCCCGGTTGATCGCAACACCAATCACCAGCCGGTCCACCATCAAAGCCGCCCGGCGAATGATGTCGACATGACCCAGCGTGATCGGGTCAAAGGTTCCGGGATATAAAGCAGTTCTCATGGCAGGCCTCTGCGCAACAAAATTGCGCCGCAAAGAACCACATGCGGCCTGCAAGCGCAATGCGGCAAATCAGTGCCCCATGATCATGCCCTGAAGCGCGTCCTTTTCCATTGCAAGTTCAGCCAATTGCGCCTTGACTGCATCCCCCAGCGTCACGATCCCGACCAGTTTGCCGTCCTCAAGCACCGGCATGTGGCGGAACCGCCCCTCGGTCATCTGTTGCAGAACGTCCTGAACGCTCGCCTCGCGGCTGCAGGTCACCAGGTTGCTGGTCATGTAGGCGCTGACAGGTTGGGTCAGGCAGCCGCTGCCGCTGGCGGCAAGTTCACGCACGATGTCGCGTTCCGACAGGATGCCGTCCGGCGTTTCCCCATCATCCGAGACCACCACCGTACCGATCCGTTTCTCGGCCAGAACCTGTGCTGCCTCGGACACCAATGTCGACGTCTTGACAGTCACCACTCCGGAACCGGTCTTGGATTTCAGGATTGCCTGGACAAGCATTTGCGTTACCTCGGTATTATTTCCCGTATGCCCCGAGCGTTGCCCCTTGGCCGCGTCCTGTCAAGTCAACCCTTCCAACCGGGCCACTTCGTCGCGAATCCCGGTGCTCAGGGCGGCGGCAAAGCGGTTCAGCCGCTCGCTGCGCTGGTCGCCCTGGTGGCGCACCAGATAGAAGCTGCGGGTCAGGCTGATCTCCTCGGTCAGAAATTTGCGCAGGTCCGGGTGAAACGGCAGGGTGAAATCATGGGCAACGCCGACGCCCGAGCCATGCGACATCTGCCGCAACTGCACCGAGACCGAGTTCGAGGCCAGCGCCACCCGCTGGATACCAATATCGTTGAGGTAGTCCAACTCGCGGTCAAAGATCATGTCGGGAATATAACCGATCATCCGGTGCCCGCGCAGGTCGGCGACACTGTGGATCGGCGGATGGGTCGCAAGATAGCGCCGCGTGGCCACGATGTGCAGCTTGTAGTCGCAGATCTTCTGCACCAGCAACTGCCCCGCCGTGGGGGCGCTGACGGTGATCGCCATATCCGCTTCGCGCCGCGACAGGTTGATAATGCGCGGCAGAGCCAGGATCTGAATGTCGAGATCGGGGTTTTCATCGCAGATACGGGCGCAAACCTGCGGCAGCAGGTAGTTGGCGCTGCCATCCGGTGCGCCGATGCGGATTTGCCCGGTCAATGTCTCGGCGGGCCCCGCCATCGCGCCCGCAGCGGCGCGCATCGCCTCTTCCGCCTGCTCGCCATGGCTCAGCAGCCGCTCTCCGGCAGCACTCAGCACATAGCCTTGCGGCGACTTGGTAAATAGCGGCGCGTCCAGCGCGGCCTCCAAACGGGCGATCCGTCGTCCCACCGTGGCCGGGTCCAGCTTCAGCAGCCGTCCGGCACCAGACAGGCTCTGCTCGCGCGCCACGGTCAGAAACACTTTCATGTCGTCCCAATTCGGCTCCATGGCGCCCATACCTGAATTTCTGCAAAACCGCTTTGGAACATTGCCTCTGTTCAGGGGATTTTTGCAAGCCTATGGTGGCCCCAAATTGAACCGGAGGAGTCTGAGATGCAGGAACTGTCCCACTTCATCAATGGCGCGTATGTCGCCGGAGCGTCCGGCCGTTTTGCCGATGTCTTCAACCCCGCCACCGGCGAAGTGCAGTCGCGATGCCCGATGGCCAGCGTGGCCGAGACCACCGCAGCCATTGAAAAGGCCGCAGCCGCGCAACCCGTCTGGGGTGCCACCAACCCGCAAAAACGCGCCCGCGTGATGATGGCGATGGTCGGGCTGATGAACCGCGACATGGACAAGCTGGCCGAGGCGCTCAGCCGCGAGCATGGCAAAACCCTGCCCGACGCCAAGGGCGATCTGCAGCGCGGGCTCGAGGTGATCGAATACTGCATCGGCGCACCTCAGATGCTGAAGGGCGAGTACACCGACAGCGCCGGCCCCGGCATCGACATGTACTCGATGCGCCAGCCGCTGGGCGTCGTGGCGTCGATCATGCCGTTCAACTTCCCCGCCATGATGCCGCTGTGGCATGTCGGTCCCGCGCTGGCCTGCGGCAACGCCGTGGTGCTGAAACCTTCCGAACGTGATCCGTCGGTGCCGCTGATGCTGGCCGAACTCTTCGTCGAGGCCGGACTGCCCAAGGGCGTGTTCCAGGTCGTCAACGGCGACAAAGAAGCGGTCGACACCCTGCTGGACAGCGAGATTATTCAGGGTGTCTCCTTTGTGGGGTCAACCCCGATCGCGCAGTATATTTATTCCCGCGCCACCGCGAACGGCAAACGCGCGCAGTGCTTTGGCGGTGCCAAGAACCACATGATCGTGATGCCCGATGCCGATATGGATCAGGCCGCCGACGCGCTGGTGGGTGCCGGTTTCGGCGCTGCGGGCGAGCGGTGCATGGCCGTTTCGGTTGCCGTGCCGGTGGGCGAGGAAACCGCCGACGCCCTGATCGAGAAACTGATTCCCCGCATCGAAAAGCTCAAGGTCGGCCCCTACACCTCAGGCGACGATGTCGATATGGGTCCGGTCGTGACGCGCGAAGCCAAAGAGCGGATCATGGGCCTGATCCAGTCCGGTGTCGATCAGGGGGCAGACCTGGTGGTCGACAACCGCGACTTCAGCCTGCAAGGCTACGAGGACGGCTTTTTTGTCGGCCCGCACCTTTTTGATCGCGTGACCCCCGACATGGACATCTACAAGCAGGAGATCTTCGGCCCGGTTCTGTCCACCGTCCGCGCGGGCTCCTATGAAGAGGCCATCGGTCTGGCAATGGATCACGAATACGGTAACGGCACCGCAATCTATACCCGCGACGGCGACACCGCCCGCGATTTCGCCAGCCGTATCAATATCGGCATGGTCGGCATCAACGTCCCGATCCCGGTGCCGCTGGCCTATCACACCTTTGGCGGCTGGAAGAAATCCATGTTCGGCGACCTCAACCAGCACGGGCCGGACTCGTTCAAATTCTACACCCGCACCAAAACCGTCACCGCGCGCTGGCCCTCGGGCATCAAGGAAGGCGGCGAGTTCAACTTCAAGGCCATGGACTGACGTGACGACAATTGCTGCCCGGCCTCCTGCCGGGCGGCAATCACGCTCTTTTCATCAGCCCCCTCTGGTCAGACGCCGCCCGAGCCCCTATTTTCCCCGCGAAGAATTGAGCAGATGATGGAGGCAGCTTTGCCGAATTCCCGGATTACCCGCCGCGGCGCCCTGCTGGGCGTTGCCGCCACCCTTGCAACCCCGGCCCTGGTGCGCGCCCAAAGCAGCGACGCCTTCCCGCAGACCGAACAACCCATCAGCACGCAGGTGCCGGTGAACCGCAACGTCTCGTCCTTCCGCCGCCAGAACTGGCAGGACCATTTCGACACGCTGGGCAAGGGCGCCCTGCTGGCCGACATCACCAGCCGCGCGGTGCATTACTGGGGACCGAACGGCGAATATCGCCTGTTCCCGTCCTCGGTCCCGATGAGCGAGGAACTGACCAAGCGCGGCTATACCAAAGTGGTGCGCAAGACCGAAAACCCAAGCTGGACTCCCACCGCCAGCATGCGCGAACGCGACCCGGACCTGCCGATCCGGATGGATGGAGGCGACCCCGGCAACCCGCTGGGCACCCGCGCGATGTATCTGGACTGGCCCGCCTATCTGGTACACGGCACCCACGACACCCGTAAAATCGGCCGGATGAGCTCATCCGGCTGCATCGGCCTCTATAACGAGCATGTGGAACAACTCTATCCGCTGGTCCAGATCGGCACCCAGGTGCGCCTGATCTGAAGCGCTTCATCCGATAGAAAACGCACCCGGGCCTGGGGCAACGCCCCAGCGCCTGCGTGGCGTGAACGCAAACAAAAAAAGCGCGCCGCAGGCGCTCCTTTTCGAAACAGCCCCGTTCAGCGTTTACGCACCCACAGGCTCTGCGCCCGCCCGCCCTGCAGAAACGGCAGCGCCGGCACTGCGTCGGGGCGCTCCTGCTGCAGGTAATATCCAGGCCAGAGCATCTCATACCCACCGCCCTGCAACAGCACATGCAGCATGTATTGCTCGCCCCATGACGGACAGTCATAGAAAAACCGTTTGGGGTATTCATAGGGCAGAAAAACATCATGCACATGAATCACCACGCCCGGTGCCAATTGCGGAATGATGTTGCAGAACAGATGCGCCACGTCATTGCCCAGCCGCACCTGATGGCTGGAATCGATAAACAAGACATCCCCCGCCTCCAGCGTCGAAAACAGCGCCGGATCGACCTCTTCCACCCGCTTCTGCTCGAACGTATCCACCACATGGGCGATATCGGCGCGCGGATAGGGATCGATGGCGGTGATCTGAGTCTCCAACCCGCCATCCAGCACCGCCTGCCGGGTCACACGGGTGGAATTGCCGCAGCCCACCTCGATCACCCGCTTGGGCGCGAAGCGGCGGATCATCAGATAAAGCGCATCCGCATCCGGGCGGTCGTAATAGCCGTTCTGGGGCAGATAGCCGGTCCGGTTGCGGTCGGGATCCTGCAGCGCGCGCAGGCTCTCGGCATGGGTCTCATACTCCGCGACCAGCGGCGCGATATCGAACCCCTCCATCCCCGGAGACAAGGCATAGGCCGACCGCTTCAGCCCACCGCGACGCTCGAACGCCACAAGACGCTCGGTCTCGGCCATCTCGTCCATCCGGTCGATGAGTTTCACATCAAACGGGTCAAGCAAGGCATTGAGTTTCGGGAATTTCCGCTTTTTCTTCTTCACGCCCTGCTCCTGATCCTGCGGGTTTCCGGCTCAATAGCGGGAAATACCGGGATTTCAAACCCACACCGTCAGACCGTGCGACCCGAAACGCAGCGCGCCTGCAGCAGCGCGCCTTCAGCGTGGCGCACAAAGGGGCGGGCGGCTGCGATGGGGTCACCATTGGCAATTTCAGGAAAAAGCCCGACCAGTTCGTCGTAACACGCACGATCGGCCTGCAGGATGTGCTCACCCGCAAAGAAGCTTTCCAGCGGCGCGTTTTCACAGAACACGATCTCGTGGCGGTCAAACATCAGGTGGACATATGTGATGTGGTCGCAGGGCGCAGCGTGAATCCGATCGCCGTCACATAGATGCCGGGCCGCACAGAGCACTTCTGGCGCGTGAAACAGCAGCTCACATCGCCAGCCCGAAAGCAGCACGCGATGCTGGGGCGAAACCCGGATCGGCCTGTCATTGCCGATCGTACCGGTCGCAAACCGCACCGGTGCATGCCGGCCCCGCCCCTCTATACGGCGTCTGCCGATCCAGCGGATGGGCTGGGCCCCGTGATCGAGGGTTTCGACAAGATCGCCAACCTGCAGCGCTTCGATCACGTATTCACCCTCCGGGGTTCTGATCAGAGTGCCTTCGGTGAAACAGGCAATCTCGACGTTTTCGATGTTCTGATAGGTGAAGCTGTTTAGGTCGCCCGGTAGGCTGACTGTGCCGCCGGTAGAGCCTGGAAAGAACGGCCTTACGGTCGAGCCCTTGGGCACGATCAACGTATCGTTGTTGGCGCCGCCATCCACGAAACTGGTGTTCAGCCCGGCATGAATTTCATCGCGCCCGGCACCGCCATCCAGATTGCCGCTGCCGTCTTCGGCAAAGAGTGTATCGCGCCCAATGCCGCCGCTGAGGATATTGTTGCCCGAGCCGCCAAGCAGCACGTCACGGCCACGCCCGCCGATGATGTTGTTGTCTCCGACTCCGCCCTGCAGCGTGTCATTGCCACGACCACCATCAATCGCACCGCCAAGGCTGCCATCATCGGTGAAAGTGTCATTGCCCCGCCCGCCGGAATAGCCCCCCGCATTCAGCCCGACCGAGCCGCTGACATTGTCAGCATTGTTGTTGCCGGTATATTCCACGAACTCACTGAACGAGCCCGAGGCGATATCGGAATTGGTGTAGGTGGTGACAGCGCCGGTATTGGTGTTGGTGAAGGTAATCGAGCTTCCGGTCATTGTGATCTGAAACGCGTTGCCGACGCCTGACACGTCGATTGTGCTGTTCGGTCCGATATCAAGCCCGGCCCAGAAGGACGCATTGTTGATGTCGGCATTGGTCAGGGTCAGAAAAACAGGCATCTCGCGTCCCTCAAGGCAACCCGGAGCTACAGGCAACCATTCAAGCTGCCGCTACGATAGCAAGTGCATTGGGTTCGCGCCATATCAGGCATCACAACAAGGTTGATCAGAGGGTTTTCAAACACCGCAAAGGCGGGCCGCCACATTATCCGCCTAGCCCTGCCCCCGAAACAGCCTTGTGGACGAGAACATCGCCTCCAACTCTTCGATCCGCTCCTTGCTCTGTTCCCAGCGCGCATCCTGAACCTCGGCGATCAGCGCCTCGACGATCAGCATCAACGCGAGGGTGCTGTCCCAGCTTGACGGCGCCTCGACCAGCGAGTTGAACGTATGGCGGGCCGAGCGGGCGATGGGCGAGCCCCATTGGTCGGTGAACAGCACCACCGTCACCCCGCGCTCCGAGGCGATCTGCGCCAGTTTGGCCAGATGCGCCTCATACCGGCGGATGTCGAAGATCACCAGGACCGAGGCTTCGTCCATGTCCAGCAAATATTGCGGCCAGACATTGGCGGAATTGCCCAGCATGGTCACATTGGGCCGGATGATCTGCATGTGGTTGTAGAGGTAATCGGCATTGGAGCGGGTGATGCGCCCGCCCACCACGTAAAGCGGACGCGCTGTATCGGCGAGCAAAGTGGCCACCGCGTCGAACATGCCCGTGTCGATCCGGTCAAGCGTGTGACGCATATTGGTCCAGGCGGTCTGGGCAAACCGGGTGAGCGGGTGTTCGGCCCCTTCGTCCACCACCCAGGCATCCCGCTTGGCGATCGGCTTCTTGATCTGCGCTGCCACCTCGTCGCGCAGGGCGTCCTGCAGCGCCGGAAACCCGTCGAACCCCAGCTTGCGCGCCATCCGGATCACGGTCGGGGTCGAGACGCTGGCGGCATTGGCAAGCTTGGTGATCGATTGCAGCCCGCCCATCGGGTAATCCTGCAGCAGGATCGAGGCAAGCTGGCGCTCGGACGGCGTCAGCGCCTCCATCTCTTCCTGGATCTGTTGCTTGACGAGCTTGGTGGTCGGGGTCACGGGCGGGCGTCCTGATTACGATTGTTACAGCCTATGCGGTTCTGTAATCATGTCTACAGAAATATTGTTGACAGTCAGCGCAAAGCTGTAACCAATGCTACACATGGCAATTGATCCCGAGTCACCTCTGCTATCCTCGTTCGAAGGCCCGGCGGCGCGCGTGCTGAATGCGCGGGGCAGCGGCGCTGCCGTTCTGGTCTGCGAACACGCCAGCCGGTTCATCCCGGCAGCGCTGGATCGACTGGGGCTGGACGGTGAAGCGGCGCAGTCACACGCGGCCTGGGATGTCGGCGCGATGGAACTGGCGGTGGAGTTGATGGGCGCGCTGGATGCGCCTCTGGTCCATTCGCGGGTCAGCCGGCTGGTCTATGACTGCAACCGCCCGCCCGAGGCCGACAGCGCCGTTCCGGCGCGCAGCGAACGGTTCGACATACCGGGCAATCAGGGGCTGAGCCCGGCGCATCACGCGCAGCGGGTGCGCGATGTCTACATGCCATTCCGCGACCTTCTGGCCGAGGTTCTGACCGCGCACAAAAAGCCGCCTATACTCGTAACCATCCACAGTTTCACGCCCGTTTACAACGGTGTACACCGCGATGTTGAACTTGGCATCCTGCATGATACGGATGACCGGGCGGCACAGGTGCTGCTGAAGCGATCCGCTGATTGCGGGCTGCGCGTGGCGTTGAACGAGCCATATTCTGCCCGCGACGGTGTGACCCATACATTGCGCGAGCACGCTGTTTCACGCGGGCAGCACAATGTGATGCTGGAATTGCGCAACGATCTGCTCGACACGCCCCGGGGCGTGAACCGGATCGCCGGGTTGCTGTCGCCAATGCTGACCGATCTGGTCTCGGATTTGTCACAAGAGGCGGCATCATCATGATCAAAGGCACCATGATCAAGGGTCCGGGGATTTGAATTTTCTCAGGGGATATGTCCGCATCGTTGACCGGCTGAACCACTGGATCGGGCGGGTGGTGATGTATGGCATCTTTGTCATGATGGGCATCCTGCTCTGGTCGTCGATCTCGAAGACCTTCTTTCTGCCCTCGCTCTGGACGCTGGAAATGGCGCAGTTTGCCATGGTCTCCTATTACGTGCTGGGCGGACCCTATTCAATCCAGATGGGCAGCAATGTGCGGATGGACCTGCTGTATGGAGAATGGTCCGAACGGCGCAAGGCCTGGACCGATGCGATCACCGTGCTGTTCCTGATCACCTATCTGATCGTCATGCTCTATGGCGGTTACGACTCTCTCAGCTATTCGCTGCAATATGGCGAGCGCAGCCCGACCGCCTGGCGACCCTATCTGTGGCCGATCAAGACGATCATGATCGTGGGTCTTTCGCTGATGCTGCTGCAGGCAGTGTCGGAACTGTTCAAGGACATCCTGCGCCTCAAGGGCGATGACATCCCGCGCGAGGTGATCTGATGCCCTATGAGTTGATCGCGATCCTGATGTTCTCGACCATGATGCTGATGTTGCTGACCGGGCAGCGGGTGTTCGGGGCCATCGGCTTTGTCGCGGTGATGGCGGCGCTGCTGCTGTGGGGTGATCGGGGCGGCTATGATCTGGGCTTCTCGGCGGCGATGAAGCTGATGAAGTGGTACCCGCTGCTGACCCTGCCGATGTTCATCTTCATGGGCTATGTGCTGTCGGAATCGAAGATCGCCGATGATCTCTACAAGATGTTCCACGTCTGGATGGGCGGGCTGAACGGGGGGCTGGCGATCGGCACCATCGGGCTGATGGTGCTGATCTCGGCCATGAACGGGCTGAGCGTGGCGGGCATGGCTATCGGCGCCACTATCGCGCTGCCGGAACTGCTCAAACGCGGCTATGACAAGAAGATGGTGACCGGCGTGATTCAGGCCGGGTCCAGTCTGGGCATCCTTGTGCCGCCCTCGGTCGTGCTGGTGCTGTTTGCGATGATCGCGCGCCAGCCGGTGGGGCAATTGTGGCTGGCCGGTGTGGTGCCGGGGCTGATGATGGCGGCGATGTTCATCGCCTATATCGCGATCCGCTGCCGGATCAATCCGGCGCTCGGCCCCTCACTGCCACCCGAGGAACGCGATGTGCCGCTGGGCGAGAAGCTGGCGCTGCTGCGCGCGGGCCTTCTGCCCATCGGCATCTTCGCGGCGATGATGGTGCCTTTTGTCAACGGCTGGACCTCGCTGGTGGAAAGCTCGGCCATCGGGGCGCTGACCGCCTTTGCGGTGGCGGTGCTGAAGGGCCGGATGACGCGCGAGGTATTCGAAACCTCGGTGCGCTCGACGCTGGGCATCACCTGCATGTTCATGTGGATCATCCTGGCCGCGATGGCCTTTGGTGCGGTGTTCGACGGGCTGGGCGCGGTCAAGGCGATCGAGAACCTGTTCACCGAGCGTCTGGGCCTGAACCCCTGGATGATCCTGATCCTGATGCAGCTGAGCTTCATCCTGATGGGCACCTTTCTCGACGACACCGCCATGCTGGTGATCGTGGCCCCGCTTTATGTGCCACTGGTGGGCGCGCTGGGGTTCGACCTGATCTGGTACGGGGTGCTTTATACGATCACCACCCAGATCGCCTATATGACACCGCCCTTCGGCTATAACCTGTTCCTGATGCGGGCCATGGCCCCGCCCGAGATCACGCTGCGCGACATCTATGGCTCGATCCTGCCGTTTGTGCTGGTGATGGTGGCGGCGCTGAGCATCATCATGACGTTCCCGCAGATCGCTCTGTGGCTGCCGGAGTATGTATACAACAAGTGATCCCGGTCCAAACCGGGGCGGAAAACCGACGAGGTTTCGATGCGTGAAACCAACAATGGGAGAGAAGACATGACCAACAGACGTACATTCCTGAAAGGCGCTGCTGCCGCCCCGGCCGCCGCCGCGCTGGCGACGCCCGCTTTGGCGCAGGGCAAAATCACCTGGCGGATGCAGACCTATGCGGGGGCCGCGCTGGCCGAGCATGTGATCGACCCGGCCATCAAGATGTTCAACCAGATCGCCGGTGACCGGATGCAGATCGAGCTGTTCTATGCCGATCAGCTGGTGCCCACGGGCGAGCTGTTTCGCGCCATGCAGCGCGGCACAATTGATGCGGTGCAGTCGGATGATGACTCGATGGCCTCGCCCACCGAAGTCACCGTGTTCGGCGGCTATTTCCCCTTTGCCTCGCGCTATAGCCTCGATGTGCCGGTGCTGTTCAACCAATACGGGCTGAACGAGATCTGGGACGAGGAATATTCCAAGGTCGGCGTCAAACATATCAGCGCCGGGGCCTGGGACCCCTGCCACTTCGCCACCAAGGACCCGATCAACTCGCTGGAGGACATGAAGGGCAAGCGCATCTTCACCTTCCCCACTGCGGGCCGGTTCCTGGCCCAGTTCGGCGTGGTGCCTGTCACCCTGCCCTGGGAAGATATCGAGGTCGCGGTGCAGACCGGCGAGCTGGACGGCATCGCATGGTCGGGCATCACCGAGGATTACACGGTGGGTTGGGCCGATGTGACCAACTACTTCCTGACCAACAACGTCTCGGGCGCCTGGGCGGGGCATTTCTTTGCCAATATGGACCGCTGGAACGAGTTGCCCGAGGATCTGCAAACCCTCTTCAAGGTCTGCTGCGACCAGTCGCATTATTATCGCCAGTGGTGGTATTGGGGCGGTGAGGCCAATCTGCGCGTGAACGGCACCAAGATGCAGTTGACCACCATTCCGGACGAAGAATGGGCGCAGGTCGAACAGGCCGCCGTCAAGTTCTGGGACGAGGTCGCCGCCGAAAGCCCGACCAAGGCGAAGGTGGTCGAGATCTTCAAGAAATACAACGACGTGATGCAAAAGGCCGGACGGCCCTATCGCTACGGCTGATCCGTCGGGTTTGACCCATGCCCCGGCGCGGATATGGTCGCGCCGGGGTACTCTTTGACCGAAACCTGAGGAAACAAGAAAGGACACTCTGCTGGCCATCGCAGGTTTCATAGTCGAGATATTCGCGGCAACGATGTTGCTGCTTTTTGCCGTGCGCTTTGTGCGCACCGGGATCGAACGGCGTTTTGGCGCGATGTTCGAGCGGCTTCTGACGGGGCACACGAATACCGCAATCGCGGGCCTGTCAGGCACCGCCCTGGCGGTGGTGATCCAAAGCTCGGCGGCGGTGGCGCTGCTGCTGACCGGATTTGCGGCGGCGGGCATGGTGGGGTTCGGCTTTGCGCTGGCCGGGGTGCTGGGGGCCGATCTGGGCTCGGCGCTGGTGGTGCAGTTGCTGTCTTTCGATCTGCGCTGGCTGATGCCCTTCCTGCTGGCGACCGGCGGCTGGCTCTACCTGAAATCCGACCGCAATCACACCCGGCTGAACGGGCGGATCGTTTTGGGCATCGCCTTTATCCTGATCTCGCTGCAATTCCTGCGCGAGGCGGTCGACCCGATCCGCGAAAGCGCCTTTCTGCCTGCCGTTGCAGGCTATCTCAGCACCGACTATTTCGCCGCCTTTCTGGTCGGCGCGGCGCTGGCCTTTGTGATGCATTCCAGCGTGGCCGCGATCCTGATGTGCGTGGCGCTGGTGCAGGTCGACGCCCTGCCCTTTGCGGCCGGTCTGTCGCTGATGCTGGGCGCAAATCTGGGCGGTGCGCTGATCCCGATCTGGTTGACCCGCGACCTGCCGCCTGTGCCCAAGCGTATCCCGCTGGCCAATTTCCTGCTGCGCGGTTCGGCGGCGTTTCTGTGCCTGATGGTCATCAACCTGTTCGATCTCTCCGGCGCGCTGCTGCTGGGGCAACCCGGCCAGTCGCTGGTCAGCGCCCATATCGGCTTCAACCTGCTGCTGGCGCTGAGCGCGCTTGGCATCGTGCGCCATCTGGAGCAGCCGATGAACTGGCTGTTGCCAGAGCAGGAAGACGAAGAGACAACCTCCTCGGACCTGCTGGAACCGCTCAGCCCGCTGGAGGCCCCGCACGGGTCGCAGGCGGCGGTGGCGATGTCCTCGGTCCGGCAGGAGTTGTTGCAGATGGTCGCGCGGGTCGAACGGATGATGCGGCCTGCGCTCGACCTATATCAGCACGACGACCCCGAGGCGATCGCCGCGCTGTTGCAGGAAGACGAGAAGGTGAACAGACAGTTCACCGATATCCGCCGCTACGTGGCCCGGATGCCGCGCCAGAACATGTCCAAGTCCGAGATCAAGACCGCCCGGTCGCTGGTCGAATACGCCATCCGCGTCGAAGCCGCGGGCGATATCGTGTCGAAACGCATGACCGGCTTTGCCAAGGCGCGCCATGACGAACGGGTGCAGTTCTCGCCCCCCGGCTGGAAGGAACTGTCGGACCTGCACAGGGCCGTGACCGAAAGCTTTGCGCTGGCCCGCCACGTGCTGCTGGTGGACGATCTGGAATGCGCCCGCCGTCTGGTTCTGGACAAGGCCGAGGTCAAGCGGCTGGAGCGCGCCAGCCGCAAGGCACACCTGAAGCGTCTCGAACGCGGCACCGCTGAAAGCTTCCAGTCCAGCGACCTGCATCTGGAAACCCTGCGCGCGCTGCGCGACCTGCACGGCCATATCGCCTCGATCGCCTACCCGATCCTCTACCGCTCGGGCCAGATTCTGGAAACCCGGCTGGTGACCGAGATGAAAAGCGAGCGGGTCAATGACTGACCCCCGGAAAACAAAAGAAAACGGATTGACACCATGAGTGATGCATCTGCTCTGAAAGAGTTATCGGCCAAAGTGGCCAGTGGCGAGGTGGATACGGTTCTGGTCTGCCTTGTGGACATGCAGGGCCGGTTGATGGGCAAGCGGTTCCACGCGCAGAACTTCCTCGACTCTGCGTGGCAGGAAACCCATTGCTGCAATTACCTGCTGGCCACCGATCTGGAAATGGCGACGCCCGACGGCTATGCCGCCACCTCGTGGGAGGCAGGTTATGGCGATTATGTCATGAAACCCGACCTGAGCACCCTGCGCCCGATGCCCTGGCTGGAAGGGACGGTGCTGGTGCTGTGTGATGTGCTGGATCACCACACGCATGAGCCGGTGCCCCATTCCCCGCGCGAGATGTTGAAACGCCAGATCGCCCGCGCCGAGGCGTTGGGGCTGACGCCGATGATGGCGACTGAGCTGGAGTTCTTCCTGTTCGACCGCACGTTTGACGCGATCCGTGCCGGGGGCTTCCGCGACCTGACCCCGATCTCGGGCTATAACGAGGATTACCACATCCTGCAGACCACCAAGGAAGAGCATGTGATGCGCCCGCTGCGCAATCACCTCTTTGCGGCGGGCATTCCCGTGGAGAACACCAAGGGCGAGGCAGAGGCCGGTCAGGAAGAGCTGAACATCCGTTATGCCGACGCGCTGGCCTGTGCCGACAACCACACAATCGCCAAACACGCCACAAAAGAAATCGCGCATCTTCAGGGGCATGCGGCAAGTTTCTTGCCAAAATGGCACGCGGATCGCGTGGGCTCGGCCAGCCATGTTCACCTGTCGCTCTGGCACGGGAATGATCCCGCCTTTTACGACCCCGACGCCCCTCATGGGCTGTCGGAACTGGGGCGGCAATTCTGCGCGGGCATGATCCAATACGCGCCCGATTACACCGCGTTCCTGGCGCCTTATGTGAACAGCTACAAACGCTTCATGAAGGGCACATTCGCGCCCACCAAAACCGTCTGGTCAGTAGACAATCGCACGGCCGGTTTCCGCATGTGCGGCGAAGGCACCAAGGCAGTGCGGATGGAATGCCGGGTCGGCGGTTCGGACCTCAACCCCTATCTGGCGCAGGCGGCGCTGCTGGCGGCTGGCCTCAAAGGGATCGAGGACAAGCTGGAGCTTGCCGCGCCCACGGCGGGCGATCTCTATGAAGATGCCGAGGCGCGCGAAATCCCCCGCACCCTGCGCGATGCGGTCGAGACGCTGCGAGGATCAGAAATGCTGCGCGCGGCGATGGGCGACTGGGTGGTCGACCACTACACCCGCTGCGCTGAGTGGGAGCAAGAAGAGTTTGACCGGGTGGTGACCGATTGGGAAATCGCCCGTGGATTTGAAAAGGCCTGAGACATGACAAAGACAACACAATGCACCTCTCCGATTGACGGATCGATTTATCTGGAACGTCCGGTTCTGTCCCCCGACGCGGCCCGCGCCGCCGCCGCCCGCGCCCGGCAGGCACAGCGCGACTGGGCCGCGCGCCCGCTGGCCGAGCGGGTCGCGCTGGTACAGGCGGGCGTGGCCGAGGTGGGCAAGACCACCGACCGTATGGCAGTGGAACTGGCCCATCAGATGGGCCGCCCCGTGCGCTATGGCGGTGAGTTCGGCGGCTTCGAGGAACGCGCCCTGCATATGGCCAAGATCGCCGAAGACGGCCTCGCCCCGATTGTCGTGGAAGACAGCGACGCGTTCCTGCGCAAGATCACCCGCGAGCCGCATGGGGTCGTGTTGGTGGTGGCACCGTGGAACTACCCCTACATGACCGCGATCAACACCGTGGCCCCTGCCCTGATCGCGGGCAACGCGGTGCTGCTGAAACACGCCGCCCAGACCCTGCAGGTTGGCGAGCGTCTGGTCGAGGCGTTCCATGCGGCGGGCGTGCCAGAGGATGTGTTCCAGAACCTGGTGCTGGATCACGACACAACCTCCGAGCTGATCTCTGGCCGACACGTGAATTTCGTCAATTTCACCGGTTCGGTTGGTGGCGGTCAGGCGATGGAGCGCGCGGCGGCGGGCACGTTCATTCCGGTCTCGACCGAATTGGGGGGCAAGGACCCGGGCTATGTGCGCGCTGATGCCGATCTGGATGCCGCCGTCGAAACGCTGATCGACGGCGCGATGTTCAACGCGGGTCAGTGTTGCTGCGGGATCGAGCGTATCTATGTGCATGGCACCCTCTTCAACGATTTCGTCGAAAAGGCCGTGGCGCTGGTGAATGGCTACAAACTGGGCAACCCGCTGGACCCGGAAACCACGCTTGGCCCGATGGCGCATATCCGTTTTGCCCGCGTGGTGCGCGACCATATCGAGGATGCCATGGCCAAAGGGGCGACCGCCCATATCGACCGCTTTGACGCCGATGATGGCGGCGCCTATCTGACGCCACAGATCCTGACCAATGTGACCCACGATATGGACGTGATGCGCGAGGAAAGCTTCGGTCCGGTGGTCGGCATCATGCCGGTCAATGATGATGACGAGGCAATCGCGCTGATGAATGACAGCCAGTTCGGGCTGACCGCCTCGATCTGGACCCGCGACGCCGCCAAGGCCGAAGAGATCGGTGCGCGGCTGGAAACCGGCACCGTGTTCCTGAACCGCTGCGACTATCTCGACCCTGGCCTGTGCTGGACCGGCTGCAAGGATACCGGGCGCGGCGCGGGTCTGTCAGTATTGGGCTTCCACGCCCTGACTCGCCCGAAATCCTACCATCTGAAGAAGGCGTGAGCCCATGAAACTTGTTGGAAACTGGTCCTACCCCACTGCCATCCGCTTCGGCGCGGGGCGGATCGCTGAAATTGCCGAGGCCTGCGCGGCGGCCGGGATCACCAAACCGTTGCTGGTCACCGACAAGGGGCTGGCCAACCTGCCCGTCACCCAAACCACGCTGGACCTGATGGAAGCCGCCGGGCTGGGCCGGGCCATGTTTTCGGATGTGGACCCCAACCCCAATGAACGCAATGTCGCCGCCGGGCTAGAGGTTTATCGCGAAGGCGGATTTGACGGGGTGATCGCCTTTGGCGGTGGCTCGGGGCTGGATTTGGGCAAGGTACTCGCTTTCATGGTGGGCCAGACGCGGCCCCTTTGGGATTTCGAGGATATCGGCGACTGGTGGACCCGCGCCGACCCGGCGGGCATTCACCCGATCGTGGCGGTGCCCACAACCGCTGGCACGGGGTCCGAGGTGGGGCGCGCGGGTGTCATCACCAATTCGGAAAGCCATGAGAAAAAGATCATCTTTCACCCAAAGATGCTGCCCCTGCAGGTGATCTGCGACCCGGAACTGACCGTGGGCATGCCAAAAATCATCACCGCCGGAACCGGCCTCGATGCCTTTGCCCATTGTGTCGAGGCCTATTGCTCGCCGCATTACCACCCGATGTCCCAGGGCATGGCGTTGGAAGGCATGCGGCTGGTCAAGGAATATCTGCCCCGCGCCTATGCCGATGGCAGCGATCTTGAGGCGCGCGCGCATATGATGTCGGCAGCGGCCATGGGGGCGACAGCGTTCCAGAAAGGTCTCGGCGCCATCCACGCGATGAGCCATCCGATCGGCGCGCATCACCACACCCATCACGGCACCACCAACGCGGTCTGCATGCCTGCCGTGCTGCAGTTCAACCGCCCCGCCGCCGAAGGCGTGCTGACCCAGGCCGCCGCCTATCTGGGCATCGAGGGCGGGTTCGACGGGTTCTGTGCCTATGTGGACGGGCTGAACGCTTCGCTCGGTATCCCCCGGACGCTAAGCGAGCTTGGCGTGCGCAACCCCGATCTCGATACGCTGGTGCGCGATGCGCTCAACGATCCCTCCACCGGTGGCAACCCGGTGGAGATGACGTCCGCGAACACCCGCAAATTGTTCGAAGCGGTGGTGTAACCCACTCGCACGCACCGCCAAGGCCTGCAAATCGGGCATTGGCGGTGTTCTGCCTTGAGTTGACCAAATCTCACCCTGCGACTGTTTTGCACTTTCTCTTCTGCACTGCGGAAATTATATCTGACGCCAGAGCGCGACAGCGCCGAAACGCGGCAAACGCCCGCAAACAGGAGCAGTTTGATGAAAAACATCATCGTAGCCGGGGCCATGGTCTCGGGTCTTTGTGCTGGCGCAGCCAGCGCAGCGGAATTCACCGGCGGATATTTCGATCTCGGGTATTCCAGCTTCACCGACAGCGACGACGGATCCAAGTTTTACGGGGCCGCCTCGGGAGAGCTTGGATTCACCCGCAATTTCGGTATCCAGGCAGACTTGGGCGTTTACCGTTACCGTGAAATCGAGGAAACGGGCTATAACGGGACGCTTCACTTCATCTACCACACCAATGACAACCTCTCTCTTGGCGCCTATTATAACCGCGACGATCTGGACGGTGACAACGATGCCAACACCTACGGAATCGAAGCGGGTTACGAAATTGGCGCGATCGGGCTCGAAGGTTATGTTTCGCGCATTGATTTCGTCGATGCGGGCGATGCGGATGGCACCCTGCTGGGCTTTAAGCTGGACAGCGAAGTTGCACCTTTGTTCACCCTGTCCGCCTCGGTGGATTACCTGGATGCCTCGGGTGATGTCGATCTGACTCGGTACAGCGTCGGTGCCGACTACAATTTGGGCAGTGGTGCCCACATCTACGGTGAGCTTGGCGGTGCCCGGGCAGGTGTTGACAGCTTCAGCAGAACCGAAGCCTACATCGCTGCCGGTCTGCGCATCAACTTCGGCAGCGAACGCGGCACGACCTTTGGTCGTCGCGGCCTTCTCGACAAGCTGCCCGGCCTTTGATCAGAACGCGCCCGGCGGCCACGCTGCCGGGTGCTCAGGATGCTTCGCGCAACATCAGCGCAAGCGGTGCCCTGCTCTGCGGGACATCTTTGACCGTGTCACATGATCTGAAAAATGGTGGGTGATAAGAGATTTGAACTCCTGACATCTTCGATGTGAACGAAGCGCTCTATCAAATCCTACCATTTTCGTGTTCGCTTGTCGCCACAACCACTGAGCTATGAATACCCAATGATTTCAGTGGTATAAATTGTCACACAAAGTGTTCAATGATGCAACATCGGTGATGGCCGAAGTTGCGTGAACAGCCGCCTGCGAGCGGGTAATTGCAGCGGAATTGCAGCGGTGATTAACGCACAGTTGTGTATTTGTGCCTACAAATTGGGGAACGGTCATAGGCGAGG
>NZ_JAMFMB010000015.1 GCF_023502395.1 Ruegeria spongiae
AGCCCCACTCTTTGCGGGCAGTATTCAAGACAGATGACATAAGCTGCATTTCTCGGATCACCGAGGCTGGCGCAACTTCCCTAAGCCTTCGGTCTCGCCAGTCTGCGAAGTCCCCCGCAGCCAAATCCTCAAGCTGAATCTTTGCGATGCTGTCGCGACCCAACTTCTCAAGCCGTATCGTCTCCCATCGCGCGCCTCTTTTGCGGGGCGAAACCTCGCGGGCGTACCGGTCGAACAACGCGCCAAGCTCCATCCTGGAGGCAATCTTGTCGCCGTTCATTATCTTGTATTCGGTATCGGTCGCCCACTCCTTGGCGTCACGTCGAGTCGCAAACACCTTGGATTTACGCACACCTTTACGCGCGACTTCAGCGCGATATCCTGTCTTTAGTTTTCGTATTGAGGCCATGATTTACGCAATATGCGGGAAATTTGCGTAATTGGTTGCACAGTTTTGACGCTCATGGATACCCAAAACTGAACGGGCGCGGTCGAGGAGGCCCTATTTTAATAGTTTTTGATGGTTTTTGATATCTGGTGATAAAGTTCTTGGTGCGGTCGAGAAGACTCGAACTTCCACGGGTGTTACCCCACAGCGACCTCAACGCTGCGCGTCTACCAATTCCGCCACGACCGCACTGTCAGGCTTGGTAGAGCGGCATATAGACGAGGGGTGCAGGGATGTGAAGAGGGAAATCCACACTTGAGTTTGATTTCCGCCAACCCGCGAAACTTGCTATCCAAATGCCTGTAGCACCACAGGAAACCCCTACCATGAGTGATCCCCGACACCGTCCTGTCATCCAGATCGATATCGTCTCGGACGTGGTCTGCCCCTGGTGCATCGTGGGGTTCAGGCAGCTGGATCAGGCGCTTGCCCAGTCCGGCGTTCTGGCGCAGCTCAGATGGCATCCGTTCGAGCTGAACCCCGACATGCCGCCCGAGGGGCAGAACCTGCGCGAACATATCGCCGCAAAATACGGCACCACTACCGACCAGAGCCAGCAGATGCGCCAGCACCTGACCGGGTTTGGGCAGGACTTGGGGTTCACGTTCAACTTCCATGAGGACAGCCGCATCGTGAACACGTTTCAGGCGCATCAGGTGCTGGATTGGGCCGAGGCGCAGGGGCGGCAGCATCCGTTGAAGCTGGCTTTGTTCGAGGCGTATTTCACCGATGGTCAGGATGTCTCGGACCCCGAGGTTCTGATCGCGGCCGCAGACCGGGCCGGGCTGGAGTCCGATGCCGCGCGGGCCGTGCTGGCCGCAGGCACTCACGCGGCGGCTGTGCGAGAGAAGCAGCAGTTCTGGACCAGCCGGGGCATAACCGGCGTGCCTGCGATGGTCTTTGGCGGCAAGTACCTTCTGACCGGCGCGCAGGGCCGCGAGACCTATGCCGAGATATTGCAGCGCTGTCTGGCCGAGGTCGCCTGACCCCTTCCCTCGCCAGCGATCCGGGGGTAAGCACGGGCCATGGATTGGATCACTTCAGACGGCTTGACCGATTACGACGAGGCAGTCGCCTTTATGGAGGCCCGCGCCGCGGCAATTGCGACCGGCGAGGCCGAGGAATGCATCTGGCTGCTGGAACATCCGCCGCTTTATTCTGCCGGCACCTCGGCGCGACGCGAGGATCTGACCGATCCGGACCGGTTCCCCGTCCATGAGAGCAAGCGCGGCGGGCAATATACTTATCACGGGCCGGGCCAGCGCGTCATCTATGTGATGCTGAATCTGGGCGAGCGCGGCAGGGATGTGCGCCGCTTCGTGCAGCAGCTTGAACATTGGGTGATCGCCACCTTGGACGAATTCAACCTGCGCGGCCATATCCGCGAGGGGCGTGTCGGTGTCTGGATCGAGCGGGACGACAAACCGCTGACCGCAACCGGCACCAAACCCGAGGACAAGATCGCCGCCATCGGCATCCGCCTGCGCAAATGGGTCAGCTTTCACGGCATATCGATCAATGTCGAACCCGATCTGAGCCATTTCGACGGGATCGTGCCCTGCGGTATCGCCGAACACGGCGTGACCTCGCTGGTCGATCTTGGGCTGCCGGTCACTATGGCTGATCTGGATGTCGCGCTGCGCAAGACCTTCGACGAGGTCGTTGGGGATCTGCCTGAAGAGGCGCTGGCGCAGGGCGACTGAAACCGCCCGGTGCGTCAAGGAAGCGTGATCGCCCCCGTTACATCGTTGCGATAGTTGCCGTCGTCGCGGATGCCGGCCCGGAACGCCCCCCCGCCCGAGGCGCGGTCCCATTTGCCGGTACCGCCCTCGACCGACCAGATGCCGAGTGTCAGACCGTCGCGCCCGATCCCCTGCGGCACCCAGCTGATGATCGCCATGTCGCCATCGTGATCGGTATAGTTGCACACGCCCCCGCCCGAGACCTGCCCGGCCTTGATCATGATCGCTCCGAAACAGGGCCCCTTGACCGTTGTCAGCGGGTTCTGCGGATCGACGGTATCGAATTTCTCGTAGTCGGTATGAACATCGACAACAACAAGACCTTCGGAAACCTTGGTGGTAACCGAGCTTGATGTGGCGATCCCGGTGCCATGGGCGTCATAGGAATTCGCCCATGCCACCTGGGAAAACACTGTAAAAAAGGACACCAACAACAGCTTTGAACTATGCATCGTAAACCCCTAAGAAATCACTCTGATTGCCCGCCAAATCAAAAACGGCGGCTGCCGCGAGGGTAGCATAGTTTCAAGTTGAGATAAATTTCGCTGCGGCGGTTTGCGAAAATCTTAATCTAACGCTGCGCGAATTTTCCCGGCATGCTCCGCGATCAGGTCAAAATCGCCCATAGTCCCGGGTGGGCGCAGCGATTTCCCCTCATGCCGGGGCAGCACATGGACGTGCAGGTGGAACACCTCCTGCCCGCCTGCGGCTTCGTTGAATTGCTGGATCGTGACACCGTCGGCCCCAAACGCCTTCATCACGGCTTGCGACAGTTTCTGCGTGGTCGCGATCACCGCCGAGAGTTGTTCGGGCGATGCATCCAGCAGGTTGCGGCATTGGGTCTTCGGGATCACCAGCAGATGCCCGTCGGCGCGCGGCATGATATCCATGAAGGCCAGCGTCTGCGCGTCCTCATAGACGCGGTTGGCCGGAATCTCCTCGCGCAGGATCTTGGCGAAGATGTTGTCGGGATCGTAAGCCATGGCGCACCTGATTGAACTGTTGATGATTCTGTTTCTGACAGCCGGGGGCGCAAGGTCAACCCGTCATCGGGCCTCGTCGACTTCAAAGCGTTCTTTTGCAGAATCGGCAAGACGAACGCGTATTGAGGCTGGCACGCTGCCCGAACCCTTCTGTTGCGAGGCGTGAAAGCCTGATCGTTCTGCGTGGTGCTGCCATCGGCGCGACGTCCCTCTTCGACGTGATCCTGCTGCGTGCCCGGCACAACGTGGCATGGCCTTCAGGCAACCAATCGCCCGACCGAAAGGTCAAAGCAGCCCCTGATTCAAGGGGGTGCGGCCATTTTACTTGATGCAGATCAAACTCTGCCATTGAAGGGGACGCCGCCACCCACTAAAACCGGCTGGAATCCGCGCGGTCCGGAGCCAACCGGCTGCGCGTCAAAGTCGCAACAGGAGGCACCTATAATGGCAGATGCAGCCATTCATGGTCACGAGCATGAAGATCAACGCGGGTTTTTCACCCGCTGGTTCATGTCAACGAACCATAAGGATATCGGGATTCTCTACCTGGTATTCTCGGCACTTGCTGGTTTCATCTCGGTCGCACTGACCGTATTCATGCGGCTCGAACTGATGGAGCCGGGGGTGCAGCACATGTGCCTCGAAGGGTTCCGCCTGTTCGGCAGCGGTGCCGAGGTCTGTACCCCGAACGGCCATCTGTGGAACGTGATGATCACCTATCACGGCGTCCTGATGATGTTCTTCGTGGTCATCCCCGCCCTGTTCGGCGGTTTCGGCAACTATTTCATGCCGCTGCAGATCGGCGCGCCGGACATGGCCTTCCCGCGGATGAACAACCTCAGCTTCTGGCTTTATGTGGCCGGGACCTCGCTGGGGGTTGCGTCGATGCTGTCACCGGGCGGCAATGACCAGCTTGGGTCTGGTGTCGGATGGGTTCTCTACCCGCCGCTTTCGACCACCGAAGGCGGCATGTCGATGGATCTGGCGATCTTTGCGGTGCACGTATCGGGTGCCTCGTCGATCCTGGGTGCGATCAACATGATCACCACCTTCCTGAACATGCGGGCCCCGGGCATGACACTGTTCAAGGTGCCGCTGTTTGCCTGGTCGATTTTCATCACAAGCTGGCTGATCCTGCTGTCCCTGCCGGTTCTGGCGGGCGCGATTACCATGCTGCTGATGGACCGCAACTTCGGTTTCACCTTCTTTGATCCCGCTGGCGGTGGCGACCCGATCCTGTATCAGCACATCCTGTGGTTCTTCGGCCACCCGGAAGTGTATATCGTGATCCTGCCCGGATTCGGCATCATCAGCCATGTGATCGCAACCTTCTCGCGCAAACCTATCTTCGGCTACCTGCCGATGGTCTGGGCACTTATCGCAATCGGTGTTCTGGGCTTTGTCGTCTGGGCGCACCACATGTACACGGTCGGCATGACGGTGAACCAGCAGGCCTATTTCATGCTGGCCACGATGGTGATCGCGGTGCCCACAGGCGTGAAGGTGTTCAGCTGGATCGCCACCATGTGGGGTGGTTCGATCGAGTTCAAGACGCCGATGCTGTTTGCCTTCGGTTTCCTGTTCCTGTTTACCGTGGGCGGCGTGACCGGCGTTGTGCTGTCTCAGGCGGGCGTCGACCGGGCCTATCACGACACCTACTATGTGGTTGCACACTTCCACTATGTGATGTCGCTGGGCGCGGTGTTCGCGATCTTTGCCGGGGTCTACTTCTATTTCGGCAAGATGACCGGGCGGATGTATTCCGAGTTCTGGGGCAAGATCCATTTCTGGCTCTTCTTCATCGGTGCGAACCTGACCTTCTTCCCGCAGCACTTCCTGGGCCGTCAGGGCATGCCACGCCGGTATATCGACTACCCCGAGGCATTTGCCTACTGGAACTACATCTCAAGCTGGGGTGCGTTCATTTCCTTCGCCTCGTTCCTGCTGTTCTTCGGCATCGTCTTCTACGCGCTCTTGCGTGGCGCCAAGGTGACCGAGAACAACTACTGGAACGAATATGCGGATACGCTGGAATGGACCCTGCCGTCGCCGCCGCCTGAGCATACGTTCGAAATCCTGCCCAAGCAGGAAGACTGGGACAAGGGCCACGCCCACTGATCCCCGCCGATACCCCGAAAAGCCCCGCCTTCGAGCGGGGCTTTTTCTTGCGCGGGTCGGGGGACCGCCCAGGTCCGGTCGCGCCCCGTTCAGCGCGACGGCAGCGCCTTGACGCGCCGCTGAACCTCGGCCCGGAACGCCATGTTGTCCTGGAATTGCTGCTTCTGCCGGTACTGAATGAAGATCACGGTTGCCACGCTGCCAATCAGGGCCGCGCCCATCTCGAACACCAGGTCCGACACGACGTTGAAGAAAAAGAGATCGAATTCGTCGCCATAGGACACCGACAGAATCTTTGAGACGCTGACCAGAAACACAGCGATCCAGAGGATGCGCCAGAGATTGCGCAACCCCAGCGTCTCACGATCGCCGATAAGGTCGAGCATTTCGGGGTGGTCGCGAAAATACCCGATCTGTTCATCGGTGAGACTGGATGCGTCCTCTGAAAACAATAGTTCGCTGATGGCGGATGTGGTCACTGGTTTTCCTCATGTTGTTGTCCTGTCGGACAGGCGGCGTCACAGGCCGCCAGGGACGAATCGCCCGTCCGCCGCCATCATCGCAAAGAACCATCGAAATTGGCGACGATTTGGCTTACCATGGCGTCGCCCTTAAGTGCCGGAGCAAACCCATGCCCGAGATCGATTTCTGGTTCTCCATCGGCAGCACCTATTCCTTCCTGACGGTGATGCGTCTGCCCGACTGGGCGCGCGAGCGCGACGTGACCCTGCGATGGCGGGTCTTCAACGTACGCCATGTCATGACCGAGCAGAACAATATCCCCTTCGCCAACAAACCGCAGAAATCGGCCTATATGTGGCGCGACATCCAGCGGCGCACCGCGAAATACGGGCTGCGCTGTACCCTGCCCGCGCCCTATCCGATTTCAGACCTGCCGCTGGCCAATCGGGTGGCGCTGCTGGGCTTGCGAACGGAGTGGGGCATCCCCTTTGTGCGCAACTGCTATCGCCTGTGGTTCGAAGACGGGGTCGAGGCAGGGTCCGAGGCCAACCTGACCGAGGCGCTGCACCGTGCCGATCAGGACCCGATGCAGGTCCTGGCGCGGGCGCAGGACCCCGAAACCGTCGCGGCCCTTGCTGCCGAAACCGAGGCCGCCACCGCCTTGGGCGTGTTCGGCGCGCCCAGCTTCGTGGTGCGCGACGAAGTGTTCTGGGGGGATGACCGGCTTGAGGATGCACTGTCCTGGTCGCGCCTTGGACATGTGGCCTGAGCGACTTTCCCCTTCGACCTGTGGTGCCGCCATGCTAGGCCACTCCAATGCCGTATCGCTGGACATCTTCGTCTGAAACCACTTCCGAACTGCGCCTCTGGCCGCATAACTCGCTACCAGCCAAGGGTTTCGCGGCGACCGTTCTGGCAATCTTCGCACTGGCCACGGTGCCGCTGATCATGCTGCTGGGGTCGGTCCTGCTCTGGGGGCTGCTGCCTTTTGTCCTGCTGGCCGTTGCCGGGATCTGGTGGGCGCTGCAGGCGAATTACCGCAGCCGCCGCATTCTCGAGATTCTGACGCTCTCGGATGCCGATGCCCGTCTGGTCCGGCACGATCCCGGCGGCAAGGTGCAGGAATGGCACTGCAACCGCCACTGGGCGCGACCCGCGCTGCATCCCGATGACGGCCCGGTGCCAAATTATGTGACGCTGAAAGGGGCCGGGCGCGAGGTTGAGATCGGCGCCTTTCTGTCCGAAGACGAGCGCAAGGCGCTCTACGACGATCTGCGGGCCCGTCTCAGGCCCGCCTGAGGCAGATCACCCCGCAGATGCGCAGAGGTGATCCTTGACCATCGGGCCAACCTTGCCGAAATCCATCCGGCCGGTATAGCGCGACTTCAGCTCGCCCATGACCTTGCCCATGTCGCGAATCGAGCCCGCGCCGGTCGCAGTGATGGCGGTCTGAATCGCCTTGGCGACCTCATCCTCGTCCAGTTGCTTGGGCAGGAATTCCGCGATGATCTCGACCTCGCGGGTTTCCCGCTCGGCCAGATCCAGCCGCCCGCCCT
Organism: Ruegeria spongiae; assembly: GCF_023502395.1. GTDB lineage: Bacteria > Pseudomonadota > Alphaproteobacteria > Rhodobacterales > Rhodobacteraceae > Ruegeria_C > Ruegeria_C spongiae. Next base: position 7,310 of record NZ_JAMFMB010000015.1, read on the forward strand.
CTTCATAGGCGCGCGCGCTTTCCTGCCGCTGCTTGGTCATTTTTCCAAGGATCGCAAGCACATCACCCTCTTCGCAGCCGGTCGCCTCTTCGGCACCGGCGCCGCGGGCGGCGATATCCTTGTCCTTGATCGCCGCGTTGATCAGCCGGAGCGTCGAGACACGCTCGCTGTCCTTGTCTTTCATCGCCTGTTTCAGGGCCGCATTGACCCGAGACCGCAGATCCATCTGTTTGTCCATCCCCATGGAAACGCCAGACCTGACCATACCCAAAGAAAAACTCTGACACAACCGGAAGCGGCATCACCTAACGTGTTGAAATTAAAGGATAGCCCAAAAAACCACTGCTCTTGACCGGGGCGATGAACCCCCTTAGGAACAAGCCGGTTTACCCAACAGGAGAGTCGCGCCATGGCCCACCCCGCCCCGTCAAAGCCCACCGCATGTCTGGCATTGGCGGATGGGACGCTGTTCTATGGCATCGGCTTCGGCGCAACCGGCCAGACCGTGGCCGAGCTGTGCTTCAACACCGCGATGACCGGGTATCAGGAAATCATGACCGACCCCTCTTATGCGGGCCAGGTCGTGACCTTCACCTTCCCCCATATCGGCAACGTCGGTGTGAACGCCGATGATGACGAAACCGCCGACCCGGTGGCCGAGGGGATGGTGGTCAAATGGGACCCGACCACATCCTCGAACTGGCGTGCCACGGAAGAGTTGAAGGATTGGCTGGCCCGGCGCGGTCGCATTGCCATCGGCGGTGTCGACACAAGGCGGCTGACCCGCGCGATCCGCCAGCAAGGCGCGCCGCATGTGGCGCTGGCCCATGATCCCGAGGGCAATTTCGATATCGCCGCGCTGGTTGCCGCCGCCCGCGCCTTTGCCGGGCTCGAAGGCATGGATCTGGCAAAGGAGGTCACCTGCGCGCAATCCTATCGCTGGGACGAGATGCGTTGGGCCTGGCCCGAGGGTTATACAAGGCAAGAGGCCCCGCAGCACAAGGTGGTCGCCATCGATTATGGCGCGAAGCGCAACATCCTGCGCTGCCTGGCCTCGGCGGGCTGTGATGTGACCGTCCTGCCTGCCACGGCAAGCTCGGCCGAGGTTCTTGCCCACAAGCCCGACGGTGTCTTCTTGTCCAACGGTCCCGGCGATCCGGCGGCCACCGGCGAATACGCGGTGCCGATGATCCGCGAGATCCTCGACAGCACCGATCTGCCGGTCTTCGGCATCTGTCTCGGTCACCAGATGCTGGCGCTGGCGCTTGGTGGCGAGACCGTCAAGATGAACCACGGCCATCACGGTGCCAACCACCCGGTGAAGGACATGGAAACCGGCAAGGTTGAGATCACCTCGATGAACCACGGCTTCGCAGTGGATGCGCAGACCCTGCCCGAAGGCGTGGTGGAAACCCACCGCTCGCTCTTTGACGGCTCGAATTGCGGGATCCGCCTGACCGACAGGCCGGTCTATTCGGTGCAACACCATCCCGAGGCCTCGCCCGGACCGCAGGACAGCTTCTACCTCTTCGAACGCTTCGCCAGCGCCATGTCCGCCCGCAAAGCGGCAAGCTGACGCGCTCCGGACGTAGTTAACCCAGCGTTAACCTTGGTGAGAGAGCCTGCCATCCGGGGGCTTTGCCGAGGCACGCGATGAGCGATCTGAAATTGAACTTTCAGCGGAGGGCCGCAGCCGTTCCCTCCGCTGCGCCGCATGTGCCGCTGGGGCGCATTCTGGTCAGGAACGGCGCGATCACCCACGCACAGCTGCACGCCGCGCTTGAGCTGCAATTGCGGCTGAACGCCCCGATTGGCGAGATCATCGTGGCCGAAGGCTGGGCCAGCGAGGATCAGGTGCAGGCCGCCCTGGTCGAGCAGCGCGGCCTCGCGGTGGTCGACCTGTGCCGGGACCGGCCCGAACCCACGCTCTGGGATCTGCAGCCACGCGAGTTCTGGCAGCGCACCCGCAGCGCGCCCTTCAAACGGACCGGCGCGTTCCTGCAGGTGGCAACCGCACGCCCGGACCGCTTTGCCGAGGTTGAGGCCGGATTTTCCGAAACCGGTCTGATCCCTCTGCCGGTCCTCGGACATGCGGCCGCAATCGACACCGTGTTCGCCGATCACTTCGCAGGCCCTCTGGTACACCGGGCGGAAACCCGGGTCGCGCCCGAATTCAGTTGCCGCGGCTACGCCAGAACCTATGGGCTGTGGGGCGGTGGCGCGCTGGCTGGTCTCGCTGCGATCGCGTCGATTGCGCCCGCAGCATTGGCCGTCGCCGCCTTTGCCGCTGCCTGCCTGACCTTGCTGATGTTCTTTTCGCTGCGCTGCGTCGGGTTTCTGGCCCATATCCTGGCCCCAACCGCCGATACCGATGGCGATCTCATCCGGGCGAAGCTGCCGAAGGTCTCGGTCATCGTGCCGCTTTACAAGGAGCGCGAGATCGCAAACGCGCTGATCCGGCGGCTTGGCCGCCTGACCTATCCAAAGGCGCTGCTCGATGTGATCCTGGTGCTTGAGGCCAAGGACGCGGTCACGCGCGCCGCACTTGAAGACCTCGTCCTGCCCCACTGGATGCGGGTTCTGGAAGTGCCCGATACCGGTGGCCTGACCACCAAGCCACGCGCGCTGAACTATGCGCTGGACTTCTGCGCCGGTGAGATCGTCGGCATCTGGGACGCAGAAGACGCGCCCGAATCCGACCAGATCGAAAAGGTGGTACAGCAGTTTGACCGGGCCGGACCGGATGTCGCCTGCCTGCAGGGCATTCTGGATTACTACAATCCACGCACCAACTGGCGCGCGCGGTGTTTCACCATCGAATATTGCAGCTGGTTCCGCGCCGTGATGCCCGGTATCGCCCGGCTGGGACTGGTGGTGCCGCTGGGTGGCACCACGCTGTTCATGCGCAAAACCGTACTGGAAGAGCTTGGCGGCTGGGACGCCCACAATGTCACCGAAGATGCCGATCTGGGCGTGCGGCTGTGCCGGGCGGGCTATCGGACCGAGTTCATCCGCACCAGCACCTATGAAGAAGCGAACCACCGGCTCTGGCCCTGGGTCAAGCAACGCTCGCGCTGGCTCAAGGGGTTCATGATCACCTATCTGGTACATATGCGGGCGCCGCGCCAGCTTTGGCGCGACCTGGGGGTATGGCGTTTTCTGGGTGTGCAGGCCTTTTTCCTTGGCACGCTGGGGCAGTTTCTGCTGGCACCGGTGCTCTGGACCTTCTGGCTGGGCGCACTGGGTGCGCCGGGTCCGTGGACCGGTCTGATCGACACGCAGGTGCTGACCATCGCAGCGACTTTGCTGCTGGCGGTCGAAGGGATCAGTTTCGCCATCGCCGCCACCGCCCTGTCCACACCGGGTCGACGCTTTCTGCTGCCCTGGATCCTGGCCATGCCGCTTTATTATCCGGCGGGAGTCATCGCCGCCTATAAGGCGCTCTATGAACTGGCGGTAAAACCCTATTTCTGGGACAAGACCCAGCACGGGCAAGTGGTTGAGGGCGTCACCCCTTAGGAGCGTTCACGTTCATCCGCATCCTGCTTGAGCCGGGTCACGAAGGCGACCGAGATATGGTCCTTGAGCGCGCGGCCCGCCGCCTCTTCGTCACGCGCGGCAATCGCCTCGACGATGGTTTTGTGTTCGGCCTGCGCGATCTCGCCCCGGCCCTGCGCCGCCAGCGAAGTGGTCGCCATCAGCGCCATGGTGCGATGCACCAGGTCCAGTTGCTGCACCAGATAACGGTTATGCGAGGCCAGGTGAATCTGCTCGTGGAACCGCCGGTTGGCGCGGCTGAGCGCGGGCGGATCATCGACCAGCGCATCGTCGGCCTCGACCATTTCGCGCAGCACCTTGATTTCCTCTTCGGTGGCGTGGCGCGCGGCAAGGCTGGCGGCCAGCCCCTCCAACTCGCTGCGCACCACATAAAGCTCGGCCATCTGGTTGTGGTCCAGCGACGCGACGATCAGAGAGCGGCCGTCGCGTTCCAGCAGCGATTGCGTCTCGAGCCGCTGCAACGCCTCGCGGATCGGGGTGCGCGATACGCCGAAACGCTCCGCCAGATCGCTCTCGACCAGCCGGTCACCGGGTTTGAACACCCCGACATCAATGGCTTCGAGCACGAGGTGATAAGCATCTTTCTGGTTGGAATGGGTGCGGTTCATTCAGGCGGCTTTCCTTGTTCGGACCTGTCTAGCGCCCCCTGCCCCCGCCAATCAAGCCAAAGCGTTGAAAACCTGCGCCGACTGGCCTAGACCCGGCCCCATGGTCAGGCACAATTTCTCACATGTGGCGCATTGGGTGTTCGATCTGGACAACACCCTCTACCCGCCACAGATGCAGCTTTTCGATCAGATCGAAGTGCTGATGACGCAATATGTGATGCAGGCGCTCTCGGTCAGCGAGGCCGAGGCCGACCGGCTGCGCAGCCATTACTGGCACACTTATGGCACGACACTGGCGGGGCTGATGCGCGAGCATGACCTGGATCCGGACCCCTATCTGCATGCGGTCCACCAGATCGACACCACTCATATGGTACCCGATGCAGAACTGGCCGCGCATATCAGCGCGCTGCCCGGGCGGCGTATCGTCTATACCAACGGTTCTGCGCCTTATGCCGAACGTGTGCTGGCCGCGCGCGGGCTGAGCGGGCTGTTTGACGCCATCTACGGGGTCGAACATGCCGGATATCGCCCCAAGCCCGAGCGTGCCGCATTCGAGGCGATCTTTGCCCAGGACGGAGTCACGCCCAATGCCGCTGCCATGTTCGAGGATGATCCCCGCAATCTGGCGGCCCCTTTCGAAATGGGCATGCGTACCGTTCACGTCGCGCCAAACCCGACCGGGGCACAGCATATTCACCATCATACCGATGACCTGACCGGGTTCCTCGCAGGGCTGGTCTGAGCGCCAAACCGCTACGTCATTCCGCACCGCCGCCTTGCACGAAATCGGGTGTTGTGAGAAAAAGATGTATCAGAGAGGTTTCTTATGAGCACCAGCACACCCCATCCCCCGGTCTCCTTTTTGCGTCGTGTGGCCATGGCGCTCCCGTTTGGCGCTGGCATCGTCAGGCAAATCGACGCGGGCACGCTTGACCGCGGCGCGGCAAAGGCCTGGGGTCTGGTGGCCGCCGGGGTGGCGATCTGGGCGTGCTCGACTGCCCTTTTCGGCGTGCCCGGCTTCTATATTCCGGCGCTGATCATGGTGCCGGTCATCTGGGCCATCCTCCTCATCATCACGCTGGGCTAAGCACCGGGACAGCTTGTCGCTTGGCCTTGTCCCACGGCGCGGATTACAGTCCGCCCGAACGGAGGGCCGTACGATGGCTGAGACCTGCGATATCCTGATTTCCGGCGGCGGCATCGCCGGTCTGACCGCTGCTGCCGTCTTTGGCGCGGCAGGCTTTGACGTGACCTGCGTCGACCCCACCCCGCCGGTGACCGAACGCGATGCAGCAGGCTCAGACCTGCGCACCACCGCGTTTCTGCAGCCTGCTCAGGCGCTGCTGGAACACTGCGGGCTCTGGGCGCGGTTGTCGGATCATGCCGCCCCGCTGCAAATCATGCGGATCGTCGATGCCGGCGGCGAGGTGCCGGAACCGCGCATTGTGCGCGATTTCAACGCCGCCGACATCTCTGATCAGCCTTTTGGCTGGAACCTGCCGAACTGGCTGCTGCGCCGCGAGATGATCGCCCGACTGACCGAGTTGCCGAATGTCGATTTCCGGCCCGGCACCGGCACCACCACGCTGTTCACGCGTACCAGCGAGGCGCGGGTGGGTCTGAGCGATGGCACCCTCCTGCGCTGCAAACTGGTCCTTGCTGCGGACGGGCGCAACTCGCCCATGCGCGAGGCCGCCGGGATCAATGTGAAAACCACTCGCTATGGGCAAAAGGCGCTGGCTTTTGCCGTCACCCACCCGACTCCGCATGACAATGTCTCGACCGAGATTCACCGCTCCGGCGGGCCGTTCACCATGGTGCCGCTGCCCGACTGGCATGGATCGCCCTCCTCCGCGATTGTGTGGATGGAGCGCGGACCGGTGGCACAAGACCTGCTTGTCATGCCAGATGCAGGCTTCGAGGCGGCGATGACCGAACGCTCCTGCGGGTTGCTCGGGCCGCTGAAACTGGCCTCGCGCCGCACGATCTGGCCGATCATCAGCCAATCCGCCACCCGGCTTGCGGGCGAGCGGATCGCGCTGATGGCCGAGGCCGCCCATGTGGTGCCTCCGATCGGCGCGCAGGGGCTGAACATGTCGCTGAACGATCTGCGCAGCCTGCTGGATCTGGCCGAGGCGCATCGCGACGATCTCGGCAACGCCACCATGCTCGAGGCCTATCACAAGGCCCGCATCCGCGACGTGGAATTGCGGGTCACCGGGATCGACCTGCTGAACCGCGCCTCGATGGTCGAGGCCCGGCCGCTGCGCGACGTGCGCGCCCTGGGTCTGGACGCGCTTTATGCCCTGCCCGCCGTGCGCCGCACGCTGATGCAGATGGGACTGGGCGTGCGCTGAGCGGGTCCTACAAAACCTTGTCCAGCACCCGCTTCAATCGGGCAATGGTGCCATCCACGTCATAGAGCTTGTCGAGGCCGAACAGACCCAGCCGGAAAGTGCTGAAGCCTTCGGGTTCGTCACATTGCAGCGGCACCCCGGCAGCGATCTGCATGCCTTCGGCGGCGAACTTCTTGCCGCTCTTGATGTCGGGATCACCGGTATAGCTGACCACAACCCCCGGCGCACCGAAGCCCTCGGCGGCAACCGAGGTCACGCCCTTGTCCTTGAGCATCGCGCGCACGCCATTGCCCAGCGCCCATTGCGCCTCGCGCAGCTTTTCAAAGCCGTAATCGCGGGTTTCCAACATCGTGTCGCGGAACGCTTTCAGCGCATCGGTGGGCATCGTGGCGTGATAGGCATGGCTACCATTCTCATACGCCGCCATGATCTCGCGCCATTTCTTCAGGTCCACCGCGAAACTGTCCGAGGTGGTTTCCTGCAGGCGCTGCTCGGCACGGTTCGACAGCATCACCAGCCCGGCACAGGGCGAGGCGCTCCAGCCTTTTTGCGGGGCCGAGATCAGCACGTCGACCCCGGTGGCCTTCATGTCGATCCAGATGCAACCCGAGGCGATGCAATCCAGCACCATCAGCGCGCCAACCTCATGCGCGGCGGCGGCCAGCGCGGTGACATAATCGTCCGGCAGGATCACCCCGGCCGAGGTTTCCACATGCGGGGCAAAGACCACATCCGGCTTCTGCGCGCGGATCGCGGCGACAACCTCGTCGATCGGGGCGGGTTCAAAGGGGGACGGGCTTGCATTGCCGGTCTGGCGCGCCTTCATCACCGTGGCGTTTGCCGTCAGCCCGCCACATTCGATGATCTGGCTCCAGCGGTAGGAAAACCAGCCATTGCGCACCACCAGCACATTTGCGCCGCGCGCAAACTGCCGCGCGACAGCTTCCATCCCATAGGTGCCACCGCCTGGGATCACCGCCACACCATCGGCGTTATAGACCGATTTGAGCAGGTCCGAGATGTCGTGCATCACCTGCTGAAAATCGGCGGACATGTGATTGAGCGAGCGGTCCGTGAAAACAACGGAGAATTCCTCAAGCCCGTTTGGGTCGACAGTATCAAGCAATGCAGGCACGGCAGCGATCCTTCTGATGTATTCAGCCTTGTAGTTACCGGCTGTTTGACGTTAGGGAAACCGGGAAACGCGAAGAGCGACAGGTCTTTCGCGCAATCGCATTACCATCATTGTCATGTGAACAATCTGACAGAAACGTCAATATCAATCATGAAATAGGGGCTTCCCCAAGGGCATGACGCCAATTAGTGTCAATTTAACTTTACACCATAAGATGTTTGCGAACAGATTAGCACACGCAAAGAAAGATAAGGTCGTAGCCAGTTGCAGGAACGTAAAAGAACCAGCTTCCAAGCGGTTCGCCAGTTGGTACAGAGCAGGATTGAAAAGGGTATCTGGCCGCAAGGCACATTGCTTCCCACCGAGTCGGAACTGGCCGAGGAATTCGGCTGCGCCCGCGCCACGGTGAACCGGGCCCTGAGGGAACTTGCCGATGGCGGCTTTGTGGAACGCCGCCGCAAAAGCGGAACACGGGTCACAACCGCGCCGGTCAAACTGGCCAAATTCGAGATCGCGCTGGTCCGCAAAATGGTCGAAGAACAGAATGCGGCCTATCGCTATGCGCTGGTGAACCGCTCGATCGATCCGGCCCCGGCCTGGTTGCGTTCGCGGCTGGGTTTGTTGCCCGATCGCCGTGTCCTGCACGTGCTCTGTATGCATTATGCCAATAACCGTCCCTTCCAGTTCGAGGAACGATGGGTCAATCTGGATGTTGTGCCTGGGATCGAACAGGCCGACCTGTCCCAGGCAGGTCCGAATGAGTGGCTGCTGGCCAATGTGCCCTTCACCGATGCCGAGATGATCCTGTCCTCGGTACCAGCCGATGCCCGCATAGCCGAGTTTCTGGCCACTTCGGCGGGCACTTCGGTCATGCAGATCGAACGGACCACCTGGAAACAGGGGGTCCCGGTCACCTTCGTGCGGATGACGCACCATCCGGGGTTTCAGGTCCGGGCGCGCTACTGACCCCGATCGGGCCGGGCAGCCGTTCTTCGCTCAGCAATACATTTGCCTCAACGTCACCGGCACCGGGCAGAGTCATGATCCGGCGACGCAGCACCCGTTCGAAATCGGACAGGTCGCGCGCCACGACGCGCAGGCGATAATCATAAAGCCCCAGAACATGCTCGACGGTCTGCACCTCGGGAATGGCGCTGACGGCGCGTTCGAAATCCTCGAGGCTGATCTGCCCCTTGCGGGCCAGCTTGACCCCCAGAAAGACGGTCACGCCAAATCCCAGCGCCTCGGCATTCAGCCGTAGCCGACGGCCCTTGATCGCACCGCTCTCATGCAACCGCTTGATACGGCGCCATGTGGCGGGCTGCGACAGACCAAATCGCCGCCCCAGCGCGCCCGCGCTTTGGGTGGCGTCCTGGGTCAGCGCGTGCAACAGCTTGCGGTCGATCTCGTCAAACTCGATCATACCGGCAGCGCCTCGTCCCGCTTCACCCGTGCGATATGCATCAGCGCCTCGATATCGGCGATATGCGGCAGGGTCAGGATGCGGTCGCGATAGATCTGCTGGTAATGCGACATATCCCGCGCAATGACGGAGAGCCGCACATCAACCCGTCCAAGAAAGGTCTGGATCTCGATCACCTCCGGAACCCCACGCGCCTGCGCGGTAAACTCATCAAAGGCCCGCGCCTGCGTCTTGTCCAACGTCACCCGCAGCGACACCTCGACCGCATAGCCCAACGCCGTCCAGTCGATCACCGCCTCCTGCCCTTGGATGATACCGTTTGCCTCCATCTTCTCGATCCGCCGCCAGCAGACACCCGAGGTGATACGGCAGCGCTCGGCCAGTTCCGCCGTGGAAAGGCTGGGGTCGCCCTGAAAGTGACGCAGAATGCGCCTGTCGATATCATCAAGCATGATTTTGTCAGTATCACTTACATCGGAGAATGAAAATCTCATTTCAAGTGCAAATTTGCCGGTAATCACCCTCCAATCCCGCCGCTGCCTGACCTAAAACGACGCCAGACATTCACATGGAGGAACGCCGATATGCGCGTCTATTACGATCGCGATTGCGACATCAACCTGATCAAGGACCTGAACGTGGCCATTCTGGGCTATGGCAGCCAGGGCCATGCCCACGCGCTGAACCTGCGCGACAGCGGTGCCAAGAACCTCGTTGTTGCCCTGCGCGAAGGCTCGGCCTCGGCCAAGAAAGCCGAAGCTGAAGGTCTGCAGGTCATGGGCATCGCCGAGGCCGCAGCCTGGTGTGACGTGATCATGTTCACCATGCCCGACGAATTGCAGGCCGAGACCTACAAGAAATACGTGCATGACAACATCAAGCCGGGTGCTGCCATCGCGTTCGCCCACGGCCTGAACGTGCATTTCGGCCTGATCGAGCCGAAAGAAGGCATCGACGTCATCATGATGGCCCCCAAAGGCCCCGGCCACACCGTGCGCGGCGAATATGTCAAAGGCGGCGGCGTGCCCTGCCTGGTGGCCGTTGACCATGACGCCACCGGCAAAGCGCTGGAAATCGGCTTGTCCTATTGCTCCGCCATCGGAGGCGGTCGTTCGGGCATCATCGAGACCAACTTCCGCGAAGAATGCGAAACCGACCTGTTCGGCGAGCAGGCGGTTCTGTGCGGCGGCATCGTCGAACTGATCCGCATGGGCTTTGAAACTCTGGTCGAGGCCGGTTACGCGCCCGAGATGGCCTATTTCGAGTGTCTGCACGAGACCAAGCTGATCGTCGACCTGATCTATGAAGGCGGCATCGCCAACATGGATTACTCGATCTCGAATACGGCTGAATACGGCCAATATGTAACCGGCCCGCGCATCCTGCCCTACGAGCAGACCAAAAAGGCGATGAAAGAAAGCCTGGCGGATATTCAGAGCGGCAAGTTCGTGCGTGATTTCATGTTGGAAAACGCCGTGGGGCAACCGACCATCAAGGCCGCGCGTCGCGCCAACGACGAGCACCAGATCGAGGTAGTCGGCAAGAAGCTGCGCGACATGATGCCCTGGATCTCGGCTGGCAAACTGGTGGACCAGGAAAAGAACTGATCTGTCCGCTCCTGTTGTGACAGACAAAAGGGCGGGCCTGCGGGTCCGCCCTTTGTTTCTGCGCAATCTGCGCAGGTTGAAACGCGCGAGGCAATTGAATGACGCAAGCCCCTGACATCACCGCCAAAAGCTGGCTGATGATCGCAACGCTGGGGTTGGTCTGGGGCGCGACGTTCATGGTGATCGAACTGTCCCTGCGCGGGATCACGCCGTTCTGGCTGGCCACCGCGCGGATCAGCTTTGCGGCGCTTCTCACACTGACGATCTGGCGGATAATGGGTGGGCGCATCTGGCTTGGCGAAGGCAGCGCCTGGGGGGCGCTCGCCGTCACTGGTGTGCTGAGCACCGCCCTGCCCTTCATGCTGCTCAGTTGGGGGCAGCAATATGTGACCAGCGGATTTGCCGGGGTGTCGATGGCGGCGGTGGTGCTGATGGTGCTGCCGCTGGCGCATGTCTTCGTGCCCGGCGAGCGCATGACCCAGCGCCGGGTGCTGGGCTTTCTGATCGGCTTCGCCGGTGTGGTTGTGCTGATCGGCGGTCAGGCTTTCGATACCACCGGTGCGAAGCTTGAGGGCTGGGGTCGCCTTGCCTGCCTGTCGGCGGCCTGCTGCTATGCGACCAGTTCGGTGATGATGCGCAAACTGCCCGCGATCGACCCTTACGCGCTGGCCGCGCTGCAATTGAGCATCGGGACTTGCGTTGTTCTGCCCGCCGCGCTGATTGTCGAGGGCCCGCCTCCGCTGCCCTCTTCCGAAACCCTGTTCTATCTGGCGTTGCTCGGCCTTGTTCCCACGGCGGCGGCCAACCTGTTGCGTGTACTGGTGATCCGCAGCGCCGGGCCGGTCTTCATGGGGCTCACGAATTATCAGGTGCCGCTCTGGTCGGTCATTCTGGGAGCCGTTTTTCTGCACGAACCCCTGCCCCAGAGCCTTTTGTTGGCGATGATCCTGATCCTTGGCGGCATGGGGCTCAGCCAGTATGGCGCACTGAAACGGCTCTTCTTCGCAGGGCGCTAAGCCACCGGAGTTTCAACCCCAACCGCCTGTTCGACCGCGTCCACAACCGAACCGACGCTCGCTTCCAACAGCGCCTCATCCTCGCATTCGGCCATCACACGGATCAGCGGTTCGGTGCCCGATTTGCGGATCAGCAGGCGGCCCTTGCCAATCAGCGCCGCCTCGGCGTCCCTAATCGCGGTTTTTACAATCGCCAATTCCAGCGGAGCCTGCCCCTCGGCAAAGCGCACATTGCGCAAGAGTTGCGGCACCGGCTCGAACCGGCGCGCAAGCTCGGAAGCCGGTTTGCCGCTGCGCACCATCTCGGCAAGGAAATGCAGCCCCGCCATCAGCCCGTCGCCAGTGGTGGCAAAATCGCTCATCACGATATGGCCGGATTGTTCACCGCCCAGGTTAAACCCGCCTTCGCGCATCCGTTCGACCACATAGCGGTCGCCAACCGCCGTGCGCTCCAGCCCGATGCCCTGCGCCGCCAGATGACGCTCGAGCCCGAGATTGGACATCACCGTCGCCACCAGCGCCCCGCCCGAGAGCATGCCATCGGCGTTCCAGCGCTCGGCCAGCAGGGCCATCAGTTGATCGCCATCGGCCACGCTGCCGGCCTCATCCACCAGGATCACCCGGTCCGCGTCGCCATCCAGCGTGATGCCCACATCTGCGCCATGCGCCACAACCCTCTCGGCGGCGGCCTCGGGATGCGTGGAACCGCAGCCGAGGTTGATGTTCAGACCATCCGGCGCCACGCCGACCGGAATGACCTCGGCGCCCAACTCCCAGAGGATCTCGGGGGCGGCCCGGTGTGCCGCGCCATTGGCGCAATCGATCACCACCTTAAGCCCATCCAGACGCAGCGCTCGCGGCAGCGAGGATTTGACCCGCTCGCCATAGCGGAACCTTGCATCATCGACCCGGCGCGCCCGGCCGATATTGTGCGCCTGCGCGGGGTGGACCCCGGCTTCAAGCAGTGCCTCGATCTCTTCCTCGGCCTGATCCGACAGCTTGAACCCGTCGGGACCAAAGAACTTGATCCCGTTGTCTTCGGCCGGGTTGTGACTGGCCGAGATCATCACCCCCAGATCAGCCCGCATCGAGCGGGTCATCAGCCCGACAGCAGGTGTCGGCACCGGCCCCAGCAGCAGCACGTTCATGCCGGTCGAGGTCAGCCCGGCGGTCAGCGCGCTTTCGAACATGTAGCCCGACAGTCGTGTGTCCTTGCCGATCACCACGCGGTGCACGCCCTTGGCGTCGCGCCGGAAGTACCGACCGACAGCCGCACCAAGACGCAACGCCAGATCGGCGGTCATCGGATGGGTGTTGGCCGTGCCCCGCACCCCATCGGTTCCAAAAAGCTTCCGCATCCTGCCCCTCGCCGAGTGTTCTTGTTTCTCTGCCCGAAATTAGCGGACGGCGGACCACAGGCGCAAGGCCTGAGCGGTCTCACCCACGTCATGCACGCGAATGATCTGCACCCCCTGCGCCAGCGCGGCCAGCGCGACGGCGATCGAACCCGGTGCACGCGCGTCAGCGCGCGGTTCCCGAGCAATCGTGCCAATGAAGCGTTTCCGCGACGCGCCCAGCAGGATCGGCACGCCCAGATCATGAAACAGGCCGATATTGCGCAGCAGCGTCAGGTTATGATCAAGCGTTTTGCCAAAGCCGATTCCGGGATCGGCAACGATCTGCCCGCGCGGGACGCCCATGGCTTCGAGATGGCTGATGCGATTGTTCAAGAAATCGAACACATCCAGCAGGACATCGTCATAATGCGGATCGTCCTGCATCGTTTCCGGGTCGCCCTGCGCATGCATCACGCAGACCGGAATGCTGCGTGTCGCGCTCAGCGGTGCGAGACCGGAATCGAAGGTGAATCCCGACACGTCATTGACCATGCCGGCGCCCGCATCCAGCGCGGCGGCGGCGACCTCGGATTTTCGGGTGTCGATGGAAATCAGCGTGTCACTCTCGGCAGCTATGGCCGATATGACCGGCGCGGTGCGCGCGATCTCGGTCTCTACGGGCACGAAATCAGCGCCGGGCCGGGTGGATTCGCCGCCAACGTCCAGAATACTCACGCCCTGCGCAACCATCTGACGCGCTGCGGCGCGTGCGGCCTCGACCGTGGCATGCTGGCCACCATCGGAGAAACTGTCCGGCGTGGCGTTCAGGATACCCATGATATGCGGTCGACCCATGTCCAGACCAGCGATCGGCGCACGGGTGCCGGACAATCGTGCCTGTATGTCACTGGCCAGGTCCAGCGCCGCGACCACACGGGGATCACCCTGCCGCGACAGAATCTCGACATGGGTGAACCAGAGCGGGCCACCGGCAACTGGCAGCGCTTCCGCCGGGCGTGCGGACCCGTGCTGGACAATCGGCCGGTGATACGCGCTCACAGGTCAGCCTGATCTGCCGCGCTGTGAAGCAGGGCGACGCCAGTTTCATCCGGCAATTCTGCCCCGATCACCAGCATCTCACCCGCCTCGAAGGTCGCAGCAAACCAGGCGGCCAGCGCAACCGCGTCCGAAGGGTGCGCCGAGGGGCCATCCACCGCGTCCAGAACCACCTTGGAGGGCGCCCAGACGCTGATCTGGCCGTTCTTCATCGCCCAGTCCAGCTCGGTCCGGGTCGAGACCACGACACAGCGCGGATCGCGCGCCGCCAGCACCCACGCGTTCTGTTCGATGGCCAGCAGGTCGATCCGCCGCTGGGTCATGGCATGACCGGTCTGCGGCGCAGCCAGGTCCGAGGCCCCGACACACAGGATCAGCGGGCGCGCGCGCGCCTCCAACTGGTCGATCCAGCCGGGCAGATAGGGTGAAGCAATGGCCGGGTTCGACAGATAGACCAGGCGCGGATGCGGGCGGTCTTCTTCCTGCGGTTCGCTTTGCGCTTTGTCGCGGGCGCGCACGATCTCGACCCCCAGCGCGCCGGGGCCACGGTCCAGTTTCTCGATCCGGACAAAGGCGCGCACCGCCTGCGGTTCCAGCAGGATGCGTTCGGCAACGCGTTCGGCCAGCGTTTCCAGCAGGTTCAGCCGTTCTTCCGACAATTCATGCGCAATCGCTTCGGTCACGCGGTCATAGGACAGAATCCGATCAACATCATCGTCGATCGGCCCGGTCAGAGGCGTCACCTCGACCACAACATTGAAGCAGATGCGCTGGGTGTTGCCACGTTCGGCCTGAAACGCCCCGATCTCGACCTCGACGATGTGGTCGCGCAGGGAAATCCGGTCGAGTGGCGCACGGGGTGCCGTGGCCTCGGACCGCTCCGAGGGATGCGCAAAGGCAAGGCGGATTTCCGAACTCATGAAAGGGTCCTTCGGCTATGCGGCGATCACCGGTTCGGCGGGCTATAGCAGCCCGCGCGCGGTTACGCCAGCATAGGAAATCGGCCCGACATCGGAATTCGCGATCCCGCGTCTGCGGGTCAACACCGCCTGCCTAGACGCGTCACATCAGCAGGCCATGCCAGCCTGCTGATTTCCAAAGGTTTCAGTTGCTCGCAGTGCGATAGTTGTGGCGGTAGAACAGGTGTACGCCGATCTTCGCCGTCCGCTTGTAAACGCGCGACCACTTCGGGTTGACCGCCGTGGTATGGTAATGGGTCGCCCCATCGGTCAGATCCTCAGAGATACCGTCGATGGCGGCACGCGCAATTTTGGTCGCGCGCTGATAGGCCTGCTTTTCAGCGATGACCTCTTTATGCCCATCGCAGGTATAGGTGAACTGGCACTGGTACTTGCGCCCGGTTCCCTGATTGATCACACCGCAGAGCGTGTCCGGAAAGCGGCTACTCTCGACACGGTTCAGGATGACCTCGGCCACGGCGAACTGGCCTTTCACGGATTCACCGCGCGCCTCGAAATAAAGCGCCTCGGCAAGACACTGCCAGTTCTCGTCGCCCTTGGCCTTGGGCAGATCATCCACCCAGGCACGCGAATAGGTCACCTCGACCGGGCGCGCCTTGGGTTGCACATAGGTCAGATATCTGCGGAACTGCGCCCCGGGCAATTCGCCGAGGGACGCCTGTTCATGTTCAATCAACGAGGAGAACCCCGTATCAGCAGCAGTTACAGTAGGCAGCAGCACAGCCACCGCTAAAGCGGCCGTCTTCAAAAATCGGTTCATTTCTAAAACCCCACCAGGTTTATAACGCGCGCCTACCGATCCCCCCGAAAAGCAAACGCAGGCTGCCCTCTAGCCCAGAGTTTGGCGTAGGTCCAGTTCGCAAAAAATTGCAAGCGCAAAAGCAGTGGATTCTTGCCGATGGCAAGATTTTTCCGACGCCACGTCATTCTATATCTTGTGTGGTTCCTAGGGGCCTACCCCTACCTGATGAGAGATGGCCAATTGTGCTGCGGCCAATCGCGCCACCGGCACCCGGAAGGGCGAACACGAGACATAATCGAAGCCCGCCGCCCGGCAAAAGGCAATCGATTCGGGGTTTCCGCCATGTTCGCCACAGACGGACAGGGTGATTCCCGGCTGCGATTCGCGGCCCCTCTGCACTCCAAGCTGCAGCAGCTCACCCACGCCATCCGTGTCCAGCACGTGAAACGGATCTTCGGTAAAGACGCCCTGATTGACATAGGCCGACATGAACCGGCCCGCATCGTCGCGCGACAACCCGTAGGTCATCTGGGTCAGGTCGTTGGTGCCGAAGCTGAGGAACGCGCAATGCGGCGCGATCTCGTCCGCGCGCAGGCAGGCACGCGGGGTCTCGACCATCACGCCAAGCCGGTAGTCGAAATCCCGGCCCTGCTCTGCGGCGACCGAGGCCGCCACCGCATCTATCCGCGTCTTGACCAACTCGACCTCGCGACAGGCAGAGACCAGCGGGATCATCACCTCGGGCACCACCGGTTCGCCCTTTTCGCTGGCTTCAAGCGTCGCCTCGAAGATGGCGCGCGCCTGCATGTCGTAGATTTCCGGCACGGTCACGCCCAGCCGCACGCCGCGCAGGCCCAGCATCGGGTTGTATTCGCTCATCGCCGCAACCCGGCGTTCCACATCCGAGACCGGTATATCCAGCGCCTCGGCCAGTTCGCGCTGACCCGTGCGGTTGGTGGGCAGGAATTCATGCAGTGGCGGGTCGAACAGCCGGATACAGACCGGCTTGCCCCCCATGATCCGGAAAAGCTGCACGAAATCCTTGCGCTGGATCGGCAGCAGCCGCTCCATCACTGCCGCGCGGCCCTTGGGGGTCTGGGCAAAGATCATCTCGCGCATCACCGTCAGGCGGCCTGGCTCGAAAAACATATGCTCGGTCCGGCACAACCCGATGCCCTGCACGTTGAAATTCTGCGCCATCTGCGCGTCGGCAGGCGTGTCGGCATTGGCCCGGATACCGATATCGCATTCCGCCTCAGCCCAGCCCATCAGGGTTCGGAAACTGTCGTCCAGCGCCGCCTCAAGCATTTCCGGCTGTCCGGCCAGCACCTGCCCCGAGGTGCCATCGATGGTCAGCAGATCGCCGGTCTTGAACACGCGCCCATCCTGCGTCATCAACTGCCGCTTCTTGGTCACGAAGCGCAGGCCAGAAGCACCGACGATACACGGCAGGCCCAGCCCACGCCCGATCACCGCGGCATGGCTTGTCATACCGCCTTTTTCGGTCAAAACGGCGGCGGCGGCATGCATGCCGCGCACGTCCTCGGGCGAGGTTTCGCGCCGCACCAGAATGCAGGGCTCGCCGCGCGACGCGCTGGCCTGCGCCTCGGCCGCGGTGAACACGATCTGGCCGGTGGCCGCGCCCGGACTGGCGGCAATGCCGGTGGTCAGTACATCGCGACTCGCATCCGGGTGGACCTGCCGGTGCAAAAGCTCGTTCAGCGCATGCGGATCGACCCGCATCAGCGCCTCTTGCGCCGGAATGATGCCATCCTCGGCCAGCCGAACCGCGATCTGTACCGCCGCGCGCGAACTGCGCGTCACCCGTACCCCGTCCAGAATATGGGCATGGCCGTTTTCGATGACGAACTCGACCTGCATTTCTTCGCGCAGCTTGCGGCGCATCAGCTCGGCATGCTGCTGAAGCTCGGCATAAGCCTCGGGCGCGACCTCCTCCAGCGAGGGGCCACGCTCGTCACGCGCCAGATAAAGCGCGCCGGTCCCCGCCCCCAGCGCATCGCGGCCCTGGCTCTGGCTCAGGTAGCGCCCGGTGATCTGCGGCTGGCCGGTGGTGCTGTTGACCAGTTGCATCACGCCCGAACCGCATTCGCCGCGCCCCAGACCCGGGATCATCTCCTGCACCACAAGGCCCAGCCCCGCATCCGCAGGCGCGCCCTTGGCCTGCCGCAACAGCCGCGCGGTGGTGCCATCCCAGGCGCGGGCCATGGATTTCAGCACCGCCGCCAGCTGCTCGCCCGGGTCCTGCGGAAAGCTCTCGTCGGTTTCGGCTTCATAGGCGTGCAGCGTTTCGCTCAAGCCCTGCTGGCCATCGTCCATCACATCGTCGAACACATCCGGGTCCAGCCGCGCCACATGCAGCGCATAGGTCTGCACGAACCGCAGATATAGCGCCGCCGCCGCATCGGCCCCCATCGTGTCGCTGATGTCCACATAACGGGCATCGTTCATGCCCACATTCAGAACCGCCCCCGGGCCGCCCCAATCAGGGTCCTCCGAGGACGGCCGCACGCAAAGCAGCGCCGTCGGATCGAACTGTTCGAGAATGCGGGCCATGTCAGGCACATGACCATCCGCGATCCCCTGCACGGTCTCAAAGGACAAGGCCACCGTGCGCGGCACCGGCATATCCAGCCGGACCAGCCGCTGCAGGCATTTGGCCCGTCCGCCATGGGTGTTGGTCGCCACCGGGGCGGCAGGGGTGATCAGGGTGGTATGCGGGTTATTCTGCACGGCTATTCTGCACTGCGGCACCTTTTTGTGTTGGCCGCAGCATAAGAAGGATTGGGATCGACGCAAGGGAGAGCTTGGGGATGCGTATTACTACGCATCCCCTGATTTATCCCTCGATCCGGGTCAGATCGGCCACGCTGGAGCAGATGCTGCGGATCTGGCTCAGCAGGTTGAGCCGGTTGCGGCGCAGCACCTCATTGTCGGTATTGACCTGCACCTCCTCGAAAAACGCATCAATCGGCCCGCGCAATTCGGCCATGGCCGCCATCGCCGCCGGGAAATCCTCGGCCTTGAGCGCGGGGGTGATTTTGGCCTGCCCGGCCTCCAATGCGGCAAACAGCGCCTTTTCGCTGTCACTCTCGGCGAATTTGAGGTCCGCGCCATAGGAGTATTCAACCCCATCCTTCTCCTCGGCCTGGGTGAGGATGTTGTTGGCGCGTTTGAAGCCCTGCACGAGGTTTTCGCCGTCTTCGGTGGCAATCACCGCATTCAGCGCCCGGGCGCGCTTGACCAGCAGGGTCAGATCGTCATTGCCCTCCATCGCGATACAGGCGTCGATGATGTCGTGGCGAATGCCCTCATCGCGGAGGAAGACTTTCAGGCGGTCATGGATGAAGGAGAGGAGGTCAACAGCGAGCGATTTGTAGTAAGAACTAACCTTCTCGACGGATTTTGATCTATTCTCGATTTCTTCCTGACTGGTTTCGTTTTCAAGGGGAGAAGTCTTTTCATATTGATGAACCAGCCACAGATCGGAAATTTGATCAAAGTGGTCGTTCGATCTAGCTTCGAAAGCGTCCGCTAGTTTCTTGCGTTCGTCGCCAGAAATCTTGTCATTCGACGCTGATTTGATGGCAGCTATCAATTCCATAAGGTACGGGCGAACGTCATCCCCTCTATTTGCAGAGTAGCTTAGGAGGAATGTATCGCTTAGCAATCCAGCCGCTACACCCTCCTGAAACTCGAAGTCACCAAACCCAGAAATTGCGCTAAAATAGGCATTCCAACGAGAGTAATCGTGATTATCAAATAGCGAGAAGATGCTTTCGTACACTATATCGCCGAGTTTGACCTTCAATTCGCTTTCCAAAGTCAACCGAATGACCCCAAGTGCAGACCTCCGCAACGCAAACGGGTCTTTCGAGCCAGTCGGTTTCTCCTCAATCGCCCAGAACCCGGTCAGCGTGTCGAGCTTATCGGCCAGTGCAACGGTCACCGAAAGCGGTGCGGTGGGGACATCGTCGGAGGGGCCGAGGGGCGAGTAATGCTCTTGCGCCACGGCAGCGACGGCGGCGTCTTCGCCTGCCTCTTCGATGTAATACCGCCCCATAAGCCCCTGTAGTTCCGGGAATTCATAGACCATTTCGGAACTCAGATCGGCCTTGGCCAGACGCGCGGCCTTTTCGGCTTGTTTCGGCTCAGCACCGGTAACAGACGCCAATTCGCCAGCCAGTGCGGCAATGCGGTCGATGCGCTCGGCCTGGGTGCCCAGCTTGTTGTGGAAGGTCACGTTTTCAAGCGCGCGGGTCCATTGCGCCATGTCCGACTTGGCGACGCGCAGGTCATTCTCCCAGAAGAACTTGGCATCGGCCAGCCGCGCCGAAAGCACCTTTTGATTGCCCGCCAGAATGGTCGCGCCATTGTCGGCGGTCTCGCGGTTGGCGACGGTGATGAACCGCTCAATCCGGCCCGTCTTGGGGTTCTTCACCGAAAAGAATTTCTGGTGTTCCTTCATCGAGGTCTGCAGCACCTCGGGCGGCAGGTCGAGGAACTCATCGTCGATCTGCCCCATCAGCACCACCGGCCATTCCACCAGCCCGGCAACCTCGGCCAAAAGGCCCTTGTCCTCGACCACCTCAAGCCCCGCGGCGAAGGCCATGTTCTGGGCATCGGCCCAGATGTGATCGGCGCGCTCAGAGGGCGACAGCACCACATACGCGCGCTTGAGCTGTGTCTCGTAATCCTCGAAAGAGGTGACAGAAATTGTGCCCGACGCCATGAAGCGGTGACCTTCGGTCTTGTCGCCCGCCACGATGCCGTCCACCTCCAGCGGCACCACCTGCGCGCCGGCCTCATCGCTGAGAATGCACAGGATCGAGTGCAGGGGCCGCACCCAGCGCAAGGACCCGCTGCCCCAGCGCATCGACTTGGGCCAGGGGAAGTTGCGGATCGTCGCCTCAAGTACCTCGGCAATGATCTCCGCCGCCGGGCGGCCCGGCTTTTCGATGCTGGCGAAATAGACCGCGCCCTTGGGGGTATCGCGTTCTTCGAGTTGGTCGCGGGTCAGGCCCGCACCGCGCAGGAAGCCCTCGATCGCCTTGTCGGGCGCGCCCACTTTCGGACCTTTGCGTTCCTCGCGAATGGTCGGGCTTTCCGCCAGCAGGCCTTGAACTGTCAGCGTCAACCGGCGCGGTGTGGTCAGCGCCGCCGCCCCGGCATAGGTCAGCCCCGCCTCGACCAGACCATCGGTGATGCGCTTTTTGAGATCCTCACCGGCGCGGGTCTGCATGCGCGCGGGGATTTCCTCGGAAAACAGTTCGATCAGCAGGTCGGGCATGGTGTCCTCAGAAATTCACGATCATCTGGATGACGATGGCGTTGGCGATGTCCACAAAGAACGCGGATACAAGGGGGAGTACGATAAAGGCAATAGGCGACGGGCCATATCGCTTGGTGACGGCGGTCATGTTGGCGATGGCGGTGGGGGTGGCACCCAGCGCGAAGCCTCCGAACCCGGCGGCCAGCACCGCCCCGCGATAGCCCGAGCCCATCACCGGGAACAGCACATAGATCACAAAGAGCACGGTAAAGAGCGTCTGAGCGGTCAGCACCACCAGAATGGTCATGCCCAACTCGGCAATGGTCCAGAGCTGCAGGCTCATCAGCGACATCGCCAGAAAAGCACCAAGTGCAAATTCCGAGGCCAGCGCCAGTGCCGGTGTTCGACTGACCGGGACGGCGTCGGGGGCCAGCCAGCTGCGCAGGTTGGCGATCAGGATGGCGACGATCAGGCAGGGCACGAAGAGCGGCAGTTTCAGGCCCGCCTCGGCGATCAGGATATTCGCGCCATAGCCGAAGATGATCGCCAGATGCAGGTAGAGGATCACCCGCATGAAGCCAATCGGCGTGATCGCGGCATCTTCTTTCTCTTCGGCCGGGATACCGACGGTAAGCTCTTCGTCGGGGCGGTCGGGGGTCAGGTTGTTGCGCTCGACCAGGAATTTCGCCACCGGACCGCCCACTAATGCGGCCAGCACAAGGCCCAGCGTCGCCACCGCGACGCCCAGTTCGGTCGCGCCCTCAAGCCCGGTTACTGCGCCCACATCGGGCGCCCAGGCAATCGCCGTTCCGTGCCCGCCGATCAGCGCGGCGGAACCAAACAGCACGCCCGATTGCGCCGGATAACCAAAGGCCACCGCCCCAAGCGCGCCGATCAGGTTTTGCGCAAGGATGGTCAGGACCGTCAGGACAAGCAGCAGGATCAGGGGTTTGCCACCCTTGATCAGGTCGGAGAACCGGGCGTTCAACCCGATGGCGGCGAAGAACAGCACCAGCAGATAGTCGCGGGTCTCCATCTCGAAGGTGAATTCGATCCCGGCGATCAGATAGATCGCCAACGAGAGGCTTGCCGCCACCAGCCCGCCGCTGACCGCTTCGGGAATGTTGAAGCGGCGCAGGAAGTCGATGCGGGCATTCAATTCGACCCCCAGCAGGAACACCGCCAGCCCAAGCGTCGCAGAAATCATGTCAGGGACAAACAGGGTCATTTCGCTGCCTCCGGCCGCGGTGGGCAGGCCTCGCCCACGACGGTCCCGTCATAGGATTTGCGCCCGCAATCATTGAGAGCGTGCCAGACATAGCCTTTGCCATCCTTGGTCACGGCGACGATCCGGTCCACGCCGTAGTGGATGTTCTTGGCCCCGAGGTAGGCCCGCGCCGCGCCGCTCGACAGTGCCTCGGCCAGTGCCTGCTCGTCAAAGCAATCGAACCAACCCGGCGTTGTCAGCGGCTCGGCCCCTTCGGCGGCACGAAAGGCGGCGCTCAGTTCATCAAGGCTCTGGTCGGTTTCAAAGCAGGCCCGGTAGCGGATCGGGGAACTGTCGGCGTCGATTGCCCGAAACCCGCTATAAGAGATGGCTTGAGGCGTCTCGCCCGCAATCGGCAGCAGGGCAACATCACGCCCCGGTTGCGGCTCAACATCGTAGTAGAAGCCATAAATCTGCATGTAATACATCAGCCCACCGGCGGCGGCGGCGCTGACAAGAATGACAATGGCGAGCAGTTTTCCTTTCATCTCTGGTCTCTTACCTCACGCAACCTCTTTCAACGGACCGCGAAATCGGTCAGCATGCCCGCCACAGGCAGCAATCGCGGGCAATGAATTCTCATGGACACTACATTTGTCATTTCGTTGTTCGGAGCGCTTTTTGCGATCATGAACCCGATCACCAACCTGCCGATCTTCCTGAGCGTCACCGAAGGGGCCAGCACCGCCGACCAGAAGAAGGTCGCGATCAAGACCGCCACCTACAGCCTGATCATGGGCGGCATCGTGGCGGTGGCGGGCAGCCAGATGATGGACCTGTTCGGCATCAACGTCGACGACTTCCGGGTCGCGGGCGGGCTGGTGGTGCTGCTGATCGCGCTCAACATGCTCAACGGCAATGAGAGCAGCTCGCACCACGGCACCGACGGAGAAAAGCGGGACTATCCTGCACCCGAGACGGTGGCCTTCTACCCGCTGACCTTTCCGATCATTGTCGGCCCCGGCACCGTGGCGACGCTGATCGTCTACGCCAATCAGATCAAGACCCTGCCACATGCCCTTGTCTTTGCTGGTATTTTCATCGGCATGGTGCTGTTTGTCGGGCTGGTGTTTTGGAACGCGGCCTCGCTGGCGCGGTATCTGACCGGATCGGCCCGCGTCATCATGAGCCGCCTGATGGGTATGATCCTGGCCACCATCGCCGTCAGCATGATCGTGGCGGGCCTCAAGGCGCTGCTGCCCGGACTGGCATAGGGGGCCAACCGGCATCAGCCCACGTGCCCCCCTGCCGTGGTCTGGACGAAGGCATCCGCACATTGCTTGGCCAGCGCCCGCACCCGGCCGATATAGGCCTGCCGCTCGGTGACCGAAATCACGCCGCGCGCATCCAGCAGGTTGAAGATGTGGCTGGCCTTGATGCACTGATCATAAGCGGGATGCGCCATGATGATCCGCTTGCCGGTCTTGGGGTCGTCATGTTCCTGCGCCAGGATGGTGGCACATTCCGCCTCGGCCTCTTCGAAATGACGCAGCAGCACCTCGGTATTGGCCACGTCGAAATTCCAGCGGGCGTATTCCTCTTCGGTCTGCTTGAAGATGTCGCCATAGCTTAACGGGCTGGGCGATTGCGGGTCGTTGAAGGGCATGTCCATCACGTGGTCGATGCCCAGCACATACATGGCCAGACGTTCCAGACCATAGGTCAGCTCGCCCGAGACCGGCGCGCAGTCATAGCCGCCGACCTGCTGGAAATAGGTGAACTGGCTGACTTCCATGCCGTCACACCAGACCTCCCAGCCCAGACCCCAGGCGCCCAGCGTGGGGCTTTCCCAGTCATCCTCGACAAAGCGGATATCGTGCAGGTCCATGTCGATACCAATGGCCTCAAGCGAGCCCAGATAGAGCGCCTGCAGATCGGGCGGGCTGGGTTTGATCAGCACCTGGAACTGGTAGTAATGCTGCAACCGGTTCGGGTTTTCGCCGTAACGCCCATCGGTGGGGCGGCGCGAGGGCTGCACATAAGCCGCCGCCCAGGGGTTGGACCCCAGCGCACGCAGCGTGGTCGCGGGGTGGAAGGTGCCCGCACCGACCTCCATGTCATAGGGCTGCAGGATGGCGCAGCCCTTTGAGGCCCAATAGGTCTGAAGCCGCAGGATAATCTCCTGAAACGAGCGCGGTGCGCCGGATGTGTCACTCATGGGCCTGCCTTCATGGACGCGTCGATGGGATCAGAGCTTTCCTATGCAAGCAATCAAGGAGGGTCAACGGCCCTTCTGGACGCATGCCCGCCCCGGCTGTCGTCCATAGACCACACACGCTGCGTCGCATCATTGCAGGCATGGTGTTTCCGGTGGGTTCCCGCGTATGTTGCACGAAACAGACAAGAGTTAAGGCAAGAGTTCCCCCATGATCCGGTTTTTCGTCGCATTCCTCCTTGCGGTCACCTTTGGCCTGCGCGCCGCCACGGCCCAGCAATCCGGCGCCGAGGGCGTCTGGGTCCAGATCGAGGCCCATTCCGATTTCCCGGTGGCAGAGCAGCGCGCGCAGTTCTTCTCCGGCAGCCTCGCCGATGTGCAGGGCTTTGCGCTGGGTGGTGGTTGGTACGGGATCATGCTTGGCCCCTACACCCGCGCCGATGCCGAGCAGGTGCTGCGGGTCTACCGCGCCGAGCGGCAGATCCCCAGCGACAGTTTCCTTACCTTTTCCCGTTCGCTGGGTCGGCAGTTCTGGCCACCCGAGGGCGGTGCAGTTGCGGTGACCACCCCTGCCCCGACAGCACCTGCGGTGCAAACGCCCGTGGTGATCTCGGATGAAACACCGGCGCAGGCCCGACGCAGCGAGCGACAGCTCAGCGCTGCGGAACGCCGCGGTTTGCAGACCGCGCTCAAGGCCGAAGGGTTCTACAATTCGACCATCGACGGGGCGTTCGGGCCCGGCACCCGCCGCTCGATGGCCGACTGGCAGAGCGTCAACGGCTATGAGCCCACCGGCATTCTGACCACCAGCCAGCGCATCGTGCTGATGGACCAGTATAACGCGCCGCTGCTGAGCGTCGGCATGGCACGCCGCTCGGATGAAAAGGCCGGGATCTCGGTCGATCTGCCCTTGGGCGAGGTTGCTTTCAGCCGCTATGATCCACCATTCGCGCATTATGACGCGCAAAGCGATCTGGGCGCGCGGGTCCTGCTGATCAGCCAGCAGGGCGAGCGGGCCGACCTGTTCGGGCTGTATGATGTGATGCAGACGCTGGAGATCGTGCCGCTGGACGGACCCCGCCAGCGTCGGAAGGACAGCTTCACCATCGAAGGGCGCGGCAACGGCATCGTGTCTTATACCGAGGCCACCCTGCGCGATGGTCAGATCAAGGGCTTCTCGCTGATCTGGCCCGAGGGCGACGAGGGTCGCAGGGCGCGCGTGCTGCAGGCCATCAAGACCAGTTTTGCGCGCACCGATGGCGCGCTTGATCCGGCCGAAGGGGCAGATGCGGCGCAAAGCGTTGATCTGGTCTCGGGGCTTGAGATTCGCAAACCGCGCCTCTCGCGGTCGGGGTTTTATGTGGACCGGTCCGGCGCGGTGCTGACCGTGGCCGAGGCGGTGCAGAACTGCACACGGATCACGCTGGACAACACCTATCGCGCCGATCTCGTCAGCCAGGACGAGGGGCTTGGCGTCGCCATCCTGCGTCCGATCCAGCCACTGGCCCCGATGGCGGTGGCCGAACTGCACCCGAGCGAGCCCAAGCTGCAATCGCCGGTCACGCTTGCGGGGTATTCCTACGAAGGCGTGCTGGGCGCGCCGACGCTGACATTCGGCACTCTGTCCGATGTGGCCGGGCTGCGCGGCGAGGTCGAATTGTCGCGCCTGGCCCTGGCCCCGCAGGAAGGCGATGCGGGCGGGCCGGTTTTCGACACCGGTGGCTCTGTTGTGGGCATGTTGCTGCCCGATCCGGCCAACGGCCAGCAACTGCCCCGCGATGTGAGCTTTGCCGCAGATGCGCAGGCGTTGCGCAACGTGCTGGAGGCGTCAGGGCTGACGGTGGAGAGCGCCTCGGACGCGACAGATATTACGCCGGATGAGCTGAACCGCCGGGCAAATGGCATGACCGTTCTGGTAAGCTGCTGGGACTGAGGAAGGCTGGCGCGCGCCGTCGCGCCACAAGATGGAAAAGCGCAGGTCTTTGATGTTGAACAGGCGGGGTTTGATCACCGCAAGCATGGCAGCGGCCGCCGCGCCGTTTGTGCGGTCGGTTTCTGCCAAATCCCCGGCGGTTCCACCGGACGACGCGCTTCGGCGTTTGAGGGATGGCAATGCGCGCTATGTGGCGAATACGCCGGTCAACACCGATCATTCGGTCGGGCGCAGCGCCCGCGCGCTGGGGCAGCAGCCCTTTGCAGCCATCGTCAGCTGCGCCGATTCCCGCGTAGCGCCGGAACTGATCTTCGATCAGGGGCCGGGCGAATTGTTCGTGATCCGTGCGGCGGGCAACGTCATTAGCGACTATGGGCTGGCAAGCCTGGAATACGGCACGACGGTGCTTGGCATCTCGACGATCCTGGTGCTTGGGCACAGTTCATGCGGGGCGGTCGAGGCGACGATCTCGGCCATTCGGGATGAAACCATGCCGGGCGGCCATCTGCCGGGGCTGGTGAAGGCGATCCGCCCTGCCGTGCAGCAGGCCATGCGCGAAGACCCACCCGACCTGCTGGCCGCCGCGACAGCGCGCAACGCCCAGTTGGGCGCTGAAAAGGCGCAGCGGGCTGACCCGATCCTGTCGGAGTTGAGCAAGACCGGCGACCTGACTGCACGCGCGGCGGTTTACGACATTGCCACTGGCAAGGTGGAATTCCTTTAGGGCCACCTGCCCTGTGGTGCCCCGTCAGACGATATCCGGTGTCAGGTAGATGAGTGTGGGACCATCGGCCTCGAAGGCGGCGCGCACGGCCTCCTGCATCTCGGCAAGGGAGGCGGGCGCGGCTGAGGACGCCCCGAACGCCTCGGCCAGCTTGCAGAAATCGGGATTGCGGGCGATGACCGCGTTGGGGGCAATCTGCGCTGCCTGCATGCTGTCCTCGATCTCTTTCAGCTTGCCATTGTCCCAGATGATGATCGGCAGTTTCAAGCCAAGTTCAACCGCCACGCCAAGTTCCTGCATCGTATAGTGGAAGCCGTAGTCACCCGCGATCACAATCGTGGGTTTGCCGGCGCGGGCGATGGCGCCGCCGATCCCGGCGGGCAGCGCATAGCCCAGCGTGCCGAACCCGGTCGGGTGATGCCAGTGATGCGGATAATGCATGTCCCAGACCTCTTTGGCGAGATAGGCCAACTGGGTCATATCGGAATAAATCATCGCATCCTGCGGCACCGCCGCGCGCAATGCGTCGATCACCGGCAAGAGACCGGGGCGTTCCGCATCCGCCTCGGCGCGCCAGCGGGCGCGCATTTTGGCCACCTCGTCAGCCGACCAGCCGGTGGCGGGTTTGGCCCCTTCGGTGGCCGCCCAGAGCGCCTTGGCAAAGCTTGTTGCATCGGCCTGCAGCTTGACCAGCGCGCGCTGCGGGTCCGACAGCACCTGCGGGTCCAGATCCACGCGCACCAATGTGGCGCTATGACCCAGTTGGTCGCGCCAGAGGTCCACCTCGGCCAGTTCCGTGCCCACCGCGATCACCAGATCGGCGCTGCCGATCACCTCGGCGCTGCCGGGCCGCGCCAGCGTTGCGCCGAAATCGAGCGGATAGCCCGCGCCGACCAGTCCGCGCCCGGCATAGGAGGTGAAGGTGGCAGCGCCCAGCTGCGTCACGATCTGCCGCCACAGGTTCGAGCGCGCGCCGCCGCCCAGAATGAACAGCGGGCGCCGGGCCAGATTCAGCAGGGACAGCACCGGCGCAATATCCGGGTCCTGTGCCTTGAGGCGCAACGCGGGCTGGTTGGGAAACGGGGCCGGTTCCGCCGGTGTTTCCAGCTGCGCAATAGGCACCTGAATGTGCTTGGGCCGGGGCCGCGCCAGTTCGAACTCTTCAAAAGCGCGTTCGATCAGGCCGTAAGCCGCCTCTGCCGAGCCCGCATTTTCGGACCAGTCGCAGACGGTTGCGGCAGCGGCCCGCTGGTCGCGCATCTGGTGCAGCTGCCCCTTGCGCGACGCGGTTTCCTCCAGACAGGACGAGATCGCCAGAACCGGCACCGAATCCGAATAGGCCTGCCCCAGCGGCGTCATTGTATTGGTCAGCCCCGGGCCGGTGATCACATAAGCCACACCCGGCTTGCCCGAGGCCCGCGCATAGCCATCCGCCATGAACCCCGCCCCCTGTTCGTGACGGGCAAGAACGTGACGGATGCCTGCCTCTTCGATGCCGCGATACATTTCCTGATTATGCACCCCCGGTATCCCGAAGATCACGCCAACACCCCGGTCGCCAAGCATATGGGATATCTGCGCCCCAAGCGGTTTCTTCATCAGGCTCTCCAGAATTGCACGGTCAGGATCACGTAGACGGCCATCAATTCGAGCCGACCGATCAGCATGCCGATGGTCAGCATCCATTTTGCGGTGTCGTTAAGGTTCGCGAAATTGCCCGCCGGGCCGATCTGGTCACCCAGGCCCGGCCCGATATTGGCAAGCGCTGCAGCGGCCCCTGAGACGGAAGTGGTGAAATCCAGCCCGGTCAGGCCCAGCCCCCAGGACAGGATGCCCATGGTGACGATGAAAAAGACGAAAAAGCTCATCACCGAGCCCAACACATCCTGGCTCACCGCGCGCCCGCCATAGCGCGGGATGAATACACCGCTGGGTTGGCGAATGCGCTGAAGCTGGGCACGAATCGAGGCGAACAGCAACTGATAGCGGAAGATCTTGATCGAGCAGGCAGTTGATCCGGCGCATCCGCCGATCAGTCCGATGAAGAACAGCATGGTGACCGGAAAGCCGCCCCAGGCCATGTAATCTGTGCTGGCATATCCGGTCCCGGTCATCAGCGACACCGTGTTGAACAGCGTTTTGCGGATGGCCCCCTCGCCAGCCGTAGGGGTCTGCAACAGGTTCCAGAGCGTCAACACCGCCACCAGCACCATCGCGGTTCCGATAAAGGCCCGCACCTGGCTGTCGCGATAAAGCGGCTCGGCGGTGCCCGCGATCATCTGCACATAGCGCACGAAAGGCAGCGCCGCGAGAACCATGAACAGAACGGCCACATACTCGGTCGCAGGCGGGAAAGCCCCAAACGAGGCGTCGTAATTGGCGAACCCTCCGGTCGCCACCGTTGTCATGGCATGCACCGACGCATCGAACGCATCCATCCCCGAGGCCGCATAGGCCAGCGCGCAGGCCATGGTCAGCGAGATATAAACGACAGAGATTCTGGACGAGATTTCGGTTGCGCGGGGCAGAATTTTACCAAAGGTGTCAAACCCTTCCGAGCGGAAGATCTGCATCCCGCCGACCCGCAGCTCGGGCAGAAACACCATCGCGACAACAATGATACCGATGCCGCCCAGCCATTGCAGCAAGCCTCGCCACAACAGCAACCCGCGTGGCAATTCGTCGAGCCCCGAGATCACGGTCGACCCGGTGGTGGTCAGGCCCGACATCGATTCGAACAGCGCATCGACAAAGCGCAGCTCGGTCTCGCCGAACATGAACGGGATCGCGCCAAAGATCGGCAGCGCCACCCAGACGCCGGTGGTCAGAAGAAAGGTCTGCTGGATGGTCAGGCCTTCGCGCACGCCATTGGCGCAGCTCATGGCCATCAGAACGCCCACCAGCGTGGTGATCAGGGCGCTTTGAAGAAAGACATGCCATTCGCCCCGCCCTTCGGCGAAATCCGACATCATCGGCAACAGCATGGTCAGGCCAAGAATGGCGACCAGCAGGCCGATCACATATCCGACGGGGCGAAGGTCCAACATGACGCGCAGCGTTGTCGCGCCATGGGTTCGCTGTCAAGCGCTGGCGCGGGGTCAGCTCTTGGGATTGGCCTTGGCAGCGGGCATTGCCGGCGGGGTGGACGGCGTCCGCTTGGTGGCGCGAGCCGGTTCGGACTTGGGCTTGGCCGTGTCCGCAGCCGGTTTTGCCACAGCTTTGGCCGGGGCCGGTTTGGCGGGGGCCGGTTTGGCAGCAGGCTTGGCCGGGGCTGCCTTGGCGGCGGGTGCTGCAGCCTTGGGCGCCGGTTTCGCGGCTTCGGCTTTGACCGGAGCGGCTTTGGCCTTGGCAGCAGGCGCGGGTTTGGCGGGAGCCGGTTTGGCGGCAGGCGCTGCGGCTTTGGGCGCGGGTTTCACGGCATCGGCCTTGACCGGAGCGGCCTTGGCGGCAGGCGCGGGCTTGGCCGGGGCCGGTTTGGCGACAGGCGCTGCGGCTTTGGGTGCGGGTTTCACGGCTTCGGCCTTGACCGGAGCGGCCTTGGCAGCAGGCGCGGGTTTGGCCGGGGCCGGTTTGGCGACAGGTGCTTCGGCTTTGGGCGCGGGTTTTACCGCTTCGGCCTTGGCCGGTGCTGCTTTGGCCTTGGCGGCAGGCGCAGGCTTGGCAGGTGCAACCGGTGCTTTCGGTGCCGCTTTGGCAGCAGGTGCCGGGGCGGGTTCCGCCGCTGCAAACTGCATGGCGCTTATCTGGCAGAACGGCGACTGAAACGCCGATCTGCTCACAAGCTCGACGATCTTGAGCTGATTCGCGATCAACTGGCCTGCC
The DNA here is from genome assembly GCF_023502395.1 of Ruegeria spongiae. Taxonomy (GTDB): domain Bacteria; phylum Pseudomonadota; class Alphaproteobacteria; order Rhodobacterales; family Rhodobacteraceae; genus Ruegeria_C; species Ruegeria_C spongiae. The sequence continues at coordinate 38,323 of NZ_JAMFMB010000015.1, forward strand.
ACGCGGATGGCGGCCATCTGAATGTCCAACGGTGTCTTGATGAAGCTCATTTTGTGCTCCCCTGTGTGTAAAATTCGGGAAAAAGTGAAGACATAGAGGAGGTTGCAATGGCCTTGCAAAGGCCACCGGCCTGATTGCCCGGCGTTGAATTCATGACTCGCATTGCCGTCCTCTGCCTGTATCGGCCTGCCCGGCGAACATCATGCTCAACGGCGCAAAACCTGATCTGACCCCGAGTATATCGACAAAACCGAGCAGACGCAGCAAAAAATGCTGCGCCGCAGCGTCACGTGTGGGCGGGCGATCGGCAAACTGTGTCTGGCAGAGCGCTATCCAGCGTGTATCAACGTGCTGAACAGGCGCGGTTCGAGACTGTCGGAGGCAAAGGTGTCGCCATCGGTCAGGACCGAAACCGCATCATGGCTGTGCAGGCTTTCCTGATGGCTTGCCACCACCCGGAAATTGCCAATGCGGTGGTCGGCGCGCAATTCGGCGCAGAACAGCCGCACCGCGTCTTCGACGAAGATCGGGTTCGCCGCGTTCAGCTCGGCGAAAGCCTGCTCATCCTCGCGCTTGACCATCACCTGCGTCTCTGTGGGCACCGCCTCGCGGCAGAGCGCGATCAGGTCTTCGAACCACAGGCAACTGGCATCAGGATCCAGCACGACCGAGACCCGCGCCACCGAGCGTTGCGAATGCGGCGTCGCCATCTGGCCGCGCATTACGCGGGCATGTTCGGACAGTTCCAGCGAGCAGGGGCAGGTCGACGAATAGACATAGTCCAGATGCATGATCTTCTTGCGTGCGCCCGCGACCTCGATCAGTTCGAGCGCGAAATCGTAATACTGATACCCCTCCAGCCCCGAGCGCAGGCTTTGTACCTTCACCGGGTAGGAAAACCGCATCTGGATGCGGGCATCGAAACTGTCCAGATCGGTCTTGTAGTCGTCCAGCGCGGCCTCGATGGTTTCAAAGCTGAAGCTGCGCTCGGCATGCTTGTAGAAGGACCGCATGATCCGGGACATGTTGATGCCTTTCTTTTCGGCATCCAGGCTCACCGTGCCGGTCACCGAAGTTTCCAGCGTCAGGTCGGACCCGCCTTTGGAGTGGAACCGGACCGGCAGGCGGAAATTCGAGATTCCCACATGCTGGATAAGCTGCCTGGCCCCCCGGATCAGACTGGACGGCCCGTTCTGCAAATCCGGCAGTGTGGCGCGATAGGCGTCGCCCGCTTTGAAATCTGCCGGGTAATCCCGCGACAGTGCCGGATAGTTGAGGCCGGTCTGGCCAGGGATGAGCCGTGCAACCGCCGGGTCCAGCGCCGCAATCTCGGCATCGGTGGCCCCTGTCGCCCAGGCCCGCAACACCTCAAGCGCCGCTTCTGCGGCCTTGCGGTTCGGCGCCTCGTCCAGATCGCGCGGTTGGAAATTCATGGGTCCGTCCCCTGTCTTTCGCCTGTGGCTTGAGATGGTTTGCACCGTCAGCAGGCCCTAATCTAGCTGGTATACGGGTTCGATAGCAAACCGGATCGCAGAAAATCGCCACAATTCGACGCTTTGCGCTCTGACAGCGCATTGGGCGGGTCTGGCAGGCCCCCTTGCGGGGCACCTGCCCTGCCCGCTCAGGCCTGCGCTGCGGCCAGCGCAGCCAGCAGGTCGGCGATCAAATCATCCGTATCCTCAAGCCCGACCGACAGACGCACCAGGCCCGGTGTTATGCCCAGCGCGCTGCGCTGCTCTTCCGACAGCCGCTGATGGGTCGTGGTGGCCGGGTGCGTTGCGATGGATTTGGCATCACCCAGATTGTTCGAGATCACCGGGATGGTCATCGCGTTGAGAAACGCAAACGCCGCGTCCTTGCCGCCACGGATGTCCAGCGACAGCACGGTGCCGCCCTTGCCGCCCAGCTGTGTCTGGATCAGCGCATTCTGGGCATGAGCCTTGAGCCCCGGATAAAGCAGCCGGTCCAGCGCCGGATTGCCATCGAGCGCCTCGGCGATCTTCTGAGCGCTGTCGGTCTGTGCATTCACCCGCAGAGCCATGGTCTCAAGCCCCTTGAGCATGACCCAGGCGTTGAACGGGCTCAGTGCACCGCCGGTATGTTTCAGGTAGGGCTCGACGGTGCCGCGAATAAAGTCGCGTGTGCCCAGGATGATGCCGCCCAGCGCGCGGCCCTGCCCGTCAATGTGCTTGGTCGCCGAATAGACCACCACATCGGCACCCTGCGCGATCGCCCGCGAATAGACCGGGGTCGAGAACACGTTATCGACCACCACGGTCGCACCCACCGCATGGGCCAGTTCTGAAACCGCTTCGATATCAATGACTTCCAGCGTGGGGTTCGACATGGATTCAAAGAATACCGCCTTGGTGTCAGGCCGCAGCGCCGCCCTCCACTGGTCCAGATCGGTGCCGTCCACAAAGGTGACCTCGACGCCATAGCGGGACAGGATGTTCTCCAGAATATAAAGGCACGAGCCAAACAGCGCGCGCGCCGACACCACATGGTCACCGGCCTTGAGCATCGCGGTTAGCGCGCCGTTCACCGCCGCCATGCCGCTGGCGGTGGCAAAGCCGTCTTCGGCCCCCTCCAGCGCCGCGATCCGTTCTTCGAACATGCGCACGGTGGGGTTGCCGTAGCGGGCATAGATGAACTCGTCATCGCCAGCCTGAATGAACCGGGCCTCGGCCTGTTCGGCATTGTCATAGACAAAACCCTGGGTCAGGAAAATCGACTCGCTCACTTCGTTATATTGGCTGCGGCGGATACCGCCATGAACGGCCTGGGTACGCTTGTTCCAGCTCTTGCTCATCTTGTCCTCTTCCGCGCCGGTCCTGCGGCGCCAATAAAAAACCCCCAAACGCGGTCAAGCGAAAGGGGGGCTTCCATCCTGACCTTTTAGCGGTGTTGTTTAGCGTGGCCCGCAATCCGGTAACAAATCGCCACGTCGTCTGAGCGTTGGCTTTACGCCGCACCTGGCAGAGCGTCAACCCCGCAACACGGATCGTCACAGCTTTGCAATCATTTATTCATCTTCGTTTCATATGCTTCGAGCAGAAGGCAGCCACAACATCTTGTGTGAGGCGACGCATGCCATTGATCAGGATAAATGCCCAAGGCGACCGGCCCGCACTGCATGGCAGCCCGCAGGCCCTGTCAAATGTGCTGGCACGGGCGCAAACCGGGGCGGGTCCGGCGATCGTGATGACCCATGGCTGCAAATACCAACCCGGTAACGCCCGACATTGCCCGCATGACAACATATTTGCCCTGCCCCGTCCCGGAACACTCCGACGCGCCTGCCAATGGCCCAAAAACCTGGGCTTTGGACAGGGCAACGCGGATGAGGGGCTGGCGATCGCCTTTGGCTGGGACGGGCGCGGCGGGCTGTGGCAGGCGCGGCGGCGGGCGGTCGAGGCCGGGCGCGCGCTGGCAGAGGTTGTCACGCATCTGTGCCGGATCGCCCCGGACAGGCCGGTGCATTTCATCGGTCACTCGATGGGTATCGAACTCGTGCTTGAGGCGCTGCATCATCTGCCACCGGGCGCGCTGTCGCGGATCATCTCGCTGACCGGTGCCGCCTATCGCTGCCGGGCACTGGCGGCGCTGGACACGCCCGCGGGACAGGCGGCGGCCTTCATCAATGTCACCAGCCGCGAAAACGATCTGTTCGATTCCCTGTTCGAACGGCTGATCACGCCGCCCGAGCGTGGCGACCGCGCACTGGGTTTCGGGCTGGACGCGCGCAACGCGGTCACGCTGCAACTGGATTGCCGCCACACGCTGAAACATATCTCGCGCTTTGCCGGGCCGGTGGGCGGGCCGGAACATCGCATCTGCCACTGGTCCAGCTACCGGCGCCCGGGTGCCCTGGGTTTCTACAACGCCCTGCTGCGCGCGCCCGAGGGGTTTGACCTGTCGCTGTTGCGCATGGGTCTGCCACCGGCGGTCGCACCGCGCTGGTCCCGGCTGCTGAGCCTGCCATTGCCGCAACTATCCTTGCCGTTCCTCCAGAAAGCGTCATGATCCCCGATTGACGGCGGAGGATGACGGATGCGGCCCATTGATTTCTATTACTGGCCCACTCCGAACGGGTGGAAAGTATCAATCGCGCTTGAGGAGATGGGGCTGGATTATGCGCTCCACCTTGTCGACATCGGCAAGGGCGATCAGTTCAAGCCGGAATTCCTTGCGATCGCGCCCAATAACCGGATGCCCGCGATCACCGATCCGACCGGACCGGAAGGCAAACCGGTGTCGATCTTTGAAAGCGGCGCGATCCTGACCTATCTGGCCCGCAAGACCGGGCGATTTTTCGGAGAAACCGAACGCGACCGGATCGCGGTCGAACAATGGTTGATGTGGCAGATGGGCGGGGTCGGACCGATGGCGGGTCAGGCGCATCATTTCCTGAAATACGCCCCGCTAATGGAGCCGCCGCAAGACCTGCCCTATGCCAAGGATCGCTACCGCACCGAGGTCGGCCGGCTTTATTCTGTGCTGGACCGGCAATTGGCCGAAACCGAATTTGTGGCCGGTGATTTCTATTCCATCGCCGACATGGCGATCTGGCCCTGGGCCAGCCTGTGGGAAGGTCAGCAACAGGTCCTGCATGACAAACCCCACTTTGCGCGCTGGCTTGAGACAGTCGGCAACCGGGCTGCGGTACAGGCAGGCCAGTCCCTGAGGATCGAACTGCGCGGCGGGCACCAGGGCAAAGACGCGCAATCGGTGCTGTTCAAACGCTAAGGCCTGTCACCACATGCGCCCCTTGGCATATTCCGCATATCCCGCGTCATAGGCCTCTCCGTCAAAGCTCTGGTCTTCTTCCTTGACGAACTGCCCGGCGGTCGGAAGCAGATGCCCTTCGTGTTCGCGGGTCCAAAGACCTGAGCGCATCAGGGCTTTCGCGCATTGGAAATACACCTCGCCCAGTGTGATGACGGTCACGGTTCTGGGGCGTTTGCCGGATTTCTCGAAACCGGCCAGAATCGCCGCATCCGCAGTCAGCACGGCGGTGCCGTTGATCCGCACCACGTTGTTGCAGCCCGGCACCATGAACATCAGGCTGACCCGCCCGTCGCGCAGGATATTGCGCAGCGAATCGATGCGGTTGTTGCCCATCCAGTCAGGCAGCAGCAGGGTGCGGTCATCGGCGATCCGCACCACGGGGCCATCTTCGCCACGGGGGCTGGCATCTGTCCCTTCCGGCCCGACGCTGGACAGCACCACAAAACGTGCCTTGTCGATCCAGGCGCGGTAGAGCGGGGTCAACCGGGTCCGGACCTTGGTCAGCGATCGCGGTACCGCCGCCCCGTAGAGGGCCTCGAGCTCGTCGATATGGGTGAGAGTCTGCATCGGGCGCTCCGTCTGTTCCTGTGGGAATGGCTTGTCTCAATTGTCCAATGAGGTCAACGGCTCAGGGCTGTGCTGCAATGGCTGGCGCGGCGTGTTTCAGTGGCCATTCACTCGGCGATATCTTCGGCCCAAAGCGCGGGCTTTTCCGCGATGAACCGGTTCATCAGCGCAATACAATCGGGATCATCCGCGATCACCACCTCGACGCCATGCTGGCGCAGAAACCCCTCATTGCCGCCGAAATTCACCGCCTCGCCGATTACCACGCGCGGGATGGCGAACTGAACAATGGTGCCCGCGCACATCATGCAGGGCGACAGCGAGGTATAGAGCGTGGTGTCGCGATAAGTTTTCTGACGCCCTGCCTTGCGCAACGCATCCATCTCGCCATGCGCGATGGGGTCGCCACGCTGCACCCGCTGGTTGCGCCCGCGCGCCAGTTCTTCACCGCCGCGCGCCAGCACCGATCCGATCGGGCAGCCGCCCTCGTCGAACCCGGCCTGTGCCTCGTCATAAGCGATGCGCAGGAAGCGTCGATCCTCTTCGGTCATCATCTGAATAGCTCCTGCCTGTTCAAAGCCGACGCTGCCGATCAATGGCGCCACAGTCAAGCGCCACCAGCCGACCCAGCCCCAGCGCGCTGGGCCCTTTGCTCCGGCGGCCTGATATGAGAACAAACATGGAAAATCGGCAAAGAAACCGCACCGATGCGCCACCGGATCGCAATTGAGGCTGGAAACGTGGCACCGGCTTGTCTAAGGACTCTGCCGAAACACCGCCGCAGGAGGGGAACGTCCATGGCCAAGATCACCTATATCGAGCACAACGGGACCGAACATGTCGTCGAGGTCGCCAACGGGCTGACCGTAATGGAAGGCGCGCGCGACAACAACATTCCCGGCATCGAAGCCGATTGCGGCGGTGCCTGTGCCTGCTCCACCTGCCATGTCTATGTCGATCCGGCCTGGGTCGAGAAAGTGCCTGCCAAGGACGACATGGAAGAGGACATGCTGGATTTCGCCTTTGAACCCGACCCTGCCCGCTCGCGCCTGACCTGCCAGATCAAGGTCACCGACGCGCTGGACGGGCTGGTGGTGCAGATGCCCGAAAAACAGATCTGATGCCGAACAAAGTGCCGCGACGACCGCTCCGCCCGTGGCGCGGATGGGTCCGCGGCGCGCTGACAGGTCTGAGCCTGTGGCTGGCCGTTCCCATTGGGCAGGGTCACGCCCAGAATATCACCCATTGGTCGCCGCCAGCCGTCATCATCGAAGCGCGCTTTGCGGAACCCAACGCGGCATATGCCCACGGCGTGCTGGGCGATGCGATGGAGTGGTCTGCCCTCCACCTCACCCACGCGGGTCGCGATGGAAGGTCGGCGACCGTCAAGATTCGACTACCATCGGACCATGTATTCGAAGATCTCGCACCGCGCCTGGTTGATCTGTCGCTTGACGGTCATCCCGATGCGGTGATGGTCGTGGAAACCGATATCGCTCTCGGCGCGGCGCTGGCGCTTTATGGCGCAGGTGGCAAGATCGCCGAAACGCCGCATATCGGCATTCCGTTCCGCTGGCTCGCACCCGTCGGCGCGGCTGATCTGGATGGTGACGGTCATATCGAGATCGCCTATATTGATCGCCCCCACCTCGCCAAGACCCTGCGCATCTGGCGGTTCAAAGGCGGCGACCTTACCGAGATCGCCACCATCCCGGGTCTGACCAATCACCGCATCGGCGAGGATTTCATTTCCGGCGGATTGCGCGATTGCGGCACCGGCCCCGAATTGATCATGGCCAGCGGCGACTGGTCCCGGGTCATGGCGGTGTCCCACACCAAGACTTGGATCAAAACCGACATTGGCCCCTTTCACGGCCCCGACAGTCTCACCTCTGCCCTGGCCTGCTGATCCGCGTTTTCATCTGGCCAGATTTATCCTGGGGTGAATTGGCCGCAGGCCAAGAGGGGCAAAGCCCCTGCCAAAACCAATAGAGACGGGCACAGCCCGGCACTTGGATCAAAATCGCCTCATAGCGCCCGCCAGCCGATATCTCGGCGGAAATAGCCGTCCTGCCAGTCGACCCGATCCACCATCTCGTAAGCCCGCTCGCGCGCTGCGCGCAGGCTGTCGCCCCGTGCGGTGACGTTAAGAACCCGCCCCCCCGACGCCAGCACCGCCCCGCCCTGGGATTTTGTCCCGGCATGGAACACGATGTTGCTGCTGTCCTCGGGCAGATCGTCCAGCCCGCCGATCTCGGTGCCTTTGCTGTAGTCGCCCGGATAGCCCTGCGCTGCCATCACCACCGTCATCGCGTGGTCATCGGCCCAGTTCACCTGCGCCGCGCTCAGACGGCCCTCGGCGGCGGCGTGCATCAGGTCCATCGCCTGCGCGCCCAGCCGCATCATCAGCACCTGACATTCCGGATCGCCGAACCGCACGTTGTATTCCACCAGCCGCGGCTGGCCGTTTTCGATCATCAACCCAACATAGAGCACGCCCTGAAACGGCATGCCACGCTTGGCCATCTCGGCCATTGTGGGCCGGACAATCTGATCCATCGCCCGCGCCTCGACCTCGGCGCTCAGCACCGGAGCCGGAGAGTATGCGCCCATGCCGCCGGTATTGGGTCCGGTATCGCCCTCGCCGATGCGCTTATGGTCCTGGGCGGTGCCGATCGACAGGATATCGCGGCCATCGCAAAGCACAAAAAGCGAGGCCTCTTCGCCTGTCATAAACTCCTCGATCACCACCTCGGCCCCGGCGCTGCCAAAGGCACCGCCCAGCATGTCGTCCACTGCCTCAAGTGCGGCCTCGACATCCATCGCCACGATCACACCCTTGCCCGCCGCCAGACCATCGGCCTTGACCACGATCGGCGCGCCCTGCGCGCGGATATAGGCCTTGGCCGGTTCGGCCTCGGTGAAGCGCGCGTAAGCGGCCGTAGGCGCATTGGCGGCATCGCAGATCTCTTTGGTGAAACTTTTCGAGGCTTCCAGCCGCGCCGCCGCCGCCGAAGGGCCAAAGACCAATACACCCGCCTCGCGCAAGCGGTCCGCCACCCCGGCGGCCAAGGGCGCTTCGGGGCCGACGATCACGAACTCCACCGCGTTCTCTTCGCAGAACCGCGCCACTGCGCCACCATCCATGATGTCGAGATCGGCGCATTCCGCGATCTGCGCGATCCCGGCATTGCCCGGCGCCACGATCAGCTTGTCGCATTTGGGGTTCTGCATCACCGCCCAGGCCAGGCTGTGTTCGCGCCCGCCGCCACCGAGGATGAGGATATTCATGAAATGCGCTCCGATCTGCTTGGCCCTGCTGTCGCGGCGTTCTAAGCTGGCCCGAGCAGTGACACAAGACCAACAGGCGCGCGCAATGTCCGACCTTCTCGACGATCCCACCCCCGGCCAGAACATGCCCGAATTCACCGTCTCGGAAATCTCGGGCGAGGTGAAGCGTACACTTGAAGGCACCTTCGGGCGCATCCGCGTGCGCGGCGAGGTGGGGCGGGTGTTCAAGGCGCGGTCCGGGCACCTCTATTATGACGTGAAGGACGACCGGAGCGTGCTGGCCTGCACCACCTGGAAAGGCCAGATCGCCGGGCTGTCGGTGGTGCCCGAGGAAGGGCTGGAAGTGGTGGTCACCGGCCGCCTCACCGCTTTTGGCGCGCAATCGAAATACAACATGAATGTGGACGAGGTCGCCGTCGCGGGACAAGGCGCGCTGATGGCGCTGCTGGAAAAGCGCAAGAAACAGCTTGAGAGTGAGGGGCTATTTGCGCCCGAGCGCAAGCGGACCCTGCCCTATCTGCCACAGATCATCGGCGTTGTGACCTCGCCCTCGGGCGCGGTGATCCGCGACATCCTGCACCGGCTGCGCGACCGGTTTCCGTGCAAGGTGCTGATCTGGCCCGTTGCGGTGCAGGGCAACGCCTGCGCCCCGGAAGTAACCCGCGCCATCGAAGGTTTCAACGCGCTTACCCCCGGCGGCGCGCTGCCCCGGCCCGATCTGATCATCGTGGCACGTGGTGGCGGGTCCATCGAGGATCTCTGGGGGTTCAACGAGGAAAGCGTGGCGCGCGCGGCAGCGGGTTCGGAGATTCCGCTGATTTCGGCCGTCGGGCATGAGACCGACACCACCCTGATCGATTATGTCTCGGATCAGCGCGCGCCGACCCCCACCGCCGCTGCCGAATTGGCCGTCCCTGTGCGACTGGACCTGCTGGCCTGGACCGGAGAACAAGGCGCACGCCTGAGTCGGGCCGCAAGTGACGCGGTGCAGCGCCGGGCGCAGCGGCTGGCTGATCTGGCCCGCGCCCTGCCGCGCCCCGACACGTTGCTGGATGGCCCGCGTCAACGGCTGGACCAGAGCGCCGAGCGCCTGCCCAACGCGTTGATCCGCGGCGTGCAAAACCGGCGGGTGAAGCTCCTGGACATGTCCGCCCATCTGCGCCCCGCCACCCTGCGCGGCATCGTCGAGACCCGCCGGGACCGCTGGACCAACCTGTCCTCACGCCTGAGCACACGGCCGATCCAGCGCGAGCTCACGGCCCGCAGCGATCAGTTGCAGCGGTTGACCGAGCGGCTGAACGCGGCACAAGCTCTGCGTATCGACCGGCTGCGGCAACAGCTCGACGCGACTGACAGGCTGCGTGAGACGCTCAGCTACAAGGCTACGCTGGAGCGCGGCTATGCCGTCGTGCGGGCCGAAGGCACGGTCGTCACCCGCAAGGCGCAGGCCGAGAAACATGGCGCGCTTCAGATCGAGTTTGCGGATGGCGAACTGACGACCGGGGACAATGCGGCGCGACCTGCGGTCAAGAAATCCAAATCGGGGCCACCGTCACAGGGTTCGCTGTTCTAGACCCCCACATCCGGCCCGTAACACAGCATCTCTTCGCCGATATCCTCGGCCTCATAGAGCTCGGTGGCCTGCGGGTCATTCTCGAACCGGGCGATCAGGCCCTGCGTGCCCTGACTGAAGCTCCAGCATTGCGGGTCCAGCCGGTCCTCGTAGAGGAAACAGATCTGGCCGTCCTCGCGTTCATACCAGAGGCCATGCTTGCAATCGCCGTCCAGAAACGACCAGATCACCCGGCGGTCGGGCAAATAGCGCTCCACCCCATAGGCCTGCCCACCCTGCCCGTAAAACAGCGTCTTGCCCAAGGTATAGCGGTCGAACTCTTCCGCCGACATGTCGGATTGCGCCAGAACGGGCAGACCAACACAGCAGGCGAGAATCAGGACAAGACGCAACATGGCCCGATCTTTGCAGATCAGGACAAGGCCCGCCACTCACAGGACACAGAAGCGGAGTTTTGCGCGGCTTCCCGTTCGGTCTCGCGCGCGTGACCCTTTGCAACCCGGCGCGATCCGCATTAGGTGAAGAAAAACCAATGCGAGGACCCGGCCGGATGGCGTTATTCTCAAAGCTCAAGGACCGCCTGTTCAAATCTTCCTCGAAGCTGGAAGAGGGGCTGGACGCGATCGTCGAGGATGGCGGCGAGGTTGACACCACACCCGCCGCACCCTCCCCCGCGCCCGAACCGGTGCCTCAGGCCACCACTCCAGAAGCCCCCGCGCCCACCAAGGCCCCACCGCCGCCGGAGCCCACGCCAGAACCGCCCGAACCCGCCAAGGGCCTGTTGGGCCGTCTGTTCAAGAAGGCCGACGACACCCCGATCATTCGCCGCACCCTGGACGATGACATGCTGGAGCAGCTCGAAGAGCTGCTGATCGCCTCGGACATGGGCGTCGATACCGCGCTGCGGGTGACCGCCAACATGGCCGAGGGACGGTTCGGCAAGAAGCTCTCGACCGAAGAAATCAAACAATTGCTGGCGCAGGAAGTCGCCCGCGTGATGGAGCCGGTCGCCCGCCCGATGCCAATCTATCCCAAGCGCCCGCAAGTGGTGCTGGTGGTGGGGGTGAACGGCTCGGGCAAGACCACCACGATCGGCAAGCTGGCCAGCCAGTTCCGCGCCGCCGGCAAGAAGGTGGTGATCGCGGCAGGCGACACGTTCCGTGCCGCCGCCGTCGAACAGTTGCAGGTCTGGGGCGACCGCGCAGGAGTGCCGGTGCTGACCGCGCCCGAGGGCTCGGACCCCGCCAGCCTTGCCTTTGACGCGATGACCCGTGCACAGGAAGATGGGGCCGATCTACTGATGATCGACACTGCCGGACGGCTGCAGAATCGCGCCGACCTGATGGAGGAGCTGGCCAAGATCGTCCGCGTCATCCGCAAGAAGGACGAAAGCGCGCCGCATAACACGCTGCTGGTGCTGGATGCCACAACCGGCCAGAACGCGCTGCGGCAGGTGGAAACATTCAGGGCGATCTCTGATGTCTCGGGGCTGGTCATGACCAAACTGGACGGCACCGCCAAGGGCGGCGTGCTGGTGGCGCTGGCCGACAAGTTCGGCCTGCCGATCCATGCCATCGGCGTGGGCGAACAGATCGACGATCTCGCGCCGTTTGATCCCGAAGACTTCGCCGCCGCCCTGACCGGCCTCAAAACCTGATCCGCCCTTCATCGGGCCAAGAATATCCTCGGGGGTCCAAGGGTGGGAAACCCCCAGCCTCTCACTCCAGCACAAAGATCTGACATTTGAGCGACTGGCTGATCTCTCTCGAAGGCACCGAAGCGGGCCATCAATTGGCGCTGGGGCTGGCGCTGATGGCTGCCTTCCTGCATGCGGTGTTTGGCGCGCTGCAAAAGGGTCGCCATGATCCCTGGTTGTCGCGGGGGGCAATCGATGCCTCTTATATGCTGATGGCCGCCCCTTTCGCGCTTTTCGTGGTGCCCTGGCCCGAGGCTCATATGTGGCCGATCTTCGCCACCGTCTGGGTCATCCATATGGGCTACAAGCTGCTGCAGGCGCAGGCCTATACCAAGGGCGCCTATACGGTCGTCTACCCGGTGGTGCGCGGCACCGGGCCGCTCTTTACGGTGATCGGGGCCTATCTGCTGTTCGGCGAGGTCTTTACGCCCGTCCAATGGCTCGGGGTGGGGGTTCTGTTGATGGGTATCTTCGGCCTGGCCATCTACAATCTGCGCCACCTCGAGGCCAATCGCGAGACGCTGCCAACCGCTCTGGCGCTGGCCTTTGCCACCGGCCTTTTCGTGGCGCTTTATACCACCTATGACGCTTATGGCATCCGGGCCACCGCTGATCCGTTCACATTTCTGGCCTGGTTCTTCATGATCGACGGGATCGGGATGCCAATCATCGCCTGGCTGCGCTGGCGCAACATGGCCGATCCGCCCACGCCCGGCCCGCTGATGCTGCGCGGATTCGCAGGCGGGATCGCGGCGTTTTTATCCTTTGGGTCGATCATGCTGGCCACACGGCTCGACAAGGTGGGCGAGGCGGCGGTGCTGCGCGAGACATCCACCGTCTTTGCCGCGCTGATCGGCTGGCTGGTGCTGAAAGAAACGGTCGGACCGCGCCGCATCGCATTGATGAGCTTGATCGCGCTGGGAGCCGTGATAGTTGAGATGGGCGGATAACAGAGCAAGGCGCGACATGACGCAGACCAAAGACATCAACCCGATTCTGAAACAGGTGCTGGAACTGGGCCCGACCCTGGCCTTTTTCTTTATCTACCTGCGCATCAAGGATGACGTCTTTGTCATTGGGAACACGGAATATTCCGGCTTTATCGTCTCTGCGCTGATCTTTGTGCCGATCCTGCTGGTGGCGATGGCCATCCTGTGGATGCTCACCGGCAAGCTGAGCCGGTTGCAGATCTTTACCGCCTTCATCGTGATCTTTTTCGGCGGGCTGACCGCCTATTTCAACGACAAGCGATTCTTCATGATGAAGACCACGCTTGTCTACGGCACATTCTGCGTGTTGCTGGGTATCGGGCTGCTGCGCGGCAAATCCTATCTGGCCTATATCCTGAACGACATGCTGCCGATGGAGCAGGAAGGCTGGATGATCCTGACCCGCCGCCTCTGCGGCTGTTTCGCGGTTCTGGCGGCGGCCAATGAATATGTCTGGCGCACCATGTCGGAAGAGGCCTGGGTCAAGATCGAAACCTTCGGCTTTCCACTGGCGCTGATGGCTTTTTTGATGATGCAATTCAGCCTGCTGCAGCGTTTCCTGATCGAACCCGACGCCGATGGCGCCGGCAAATCCGAAGACTGACTGTTTCTGTCGCTTAGCACAGTTGAGTTTTGCGCGATTGCCCCTTAGACCGGTGGGCAAGGGAGGATCTGCGCATGGTTTCACTACCCGAAGCGGGTTTTCTGGCTCAGGCATCCGATCGCCTCAAACTCATGCTCGAAGAAGAAGCGATCGAAGCGCGGCTGGGCACTGGCGACGTGCTGTTTCAGCATGGCGATACCGGCGATGCGCTTTATGTCATTCTGCAAGGCATGATGGAGGTTTCGATCCTGTCGCAGAACGGCCGCAAGCTGTCGATGGATCTGATGGGGCCTGGATCGGTTTTTGGCGAGATTGCGCTGTTTGATCCGGGGGAACGCACCGCAACGATTACCGCAACGCAACCCTGCCGCGTGCTCAAGGTGCAGAATGCCGACGTGATGCGACAGGTGCGACGCAACCCGGAACTGGCGGTCGACCTGACGCGGCTGGCCGGGCAGAGGATGCGCTGGATCAACATGCAATTGCACGAACAGGTCTTCCTGACCGTTCCAACCCGGCTGGCGCGCAAGTTGCTGCATCTGGCGCAACTCCAAAGCGAGGACAACTGCTCAGTCAGCCTCAGCCAGAGCGAGCTGGCCGAATATGTCGGTGCCACCCGCGAGGCGGTGTCAAAGACCATCTCGGTCTGGAAAAAACAAGGCATCATCGAAGCGACACGGGGCGGGCTGGAAATCCTCGATACCGACACGATGGAAGAACTGGCCGATCCCGAGCAGATCTGAATTTCGCGAGAAAATGCAATAATATAAGCGGGTGTGTAAAAGTTCACAGACCCCGGCACGGTTGCCGTGTGACTCTATAGGCGGTTACTCGGCGGACCGGATACGATCCCAGTCGCTCGGCCCGTCCGGGTGCCAAACCCAAGAGCCATGCGCCCCCGCGCATGGCTCGCCTTTTTTTGCCCGGGGCGATCCGGCCACCCCGCCTCTCGCGCAACAAAAAACGGCCGGGCAATGCCGGCCGTTTCAGAGATATTTCAAATGGCTCAGCCTTCGAGGTTCAGCGCGACAAAACGCGGCTCACCGTTGCGGCGCACCAGCAGCAGCAGCGATTTGCGCCCCGCCTCCTTGGCCTCTTCGATACGGGCATCCAGATCGGCAAGCGAGGTGACCTTCTGCTGGCCCGCCTCGGTGATCACGTCACCGGCACGCAGGCCCTTTTCGAAGGCTTCCGAGCTTTCGTCGACATTTGTCACTGCAAGACCGGTCTCGTCTTCGCCCAGCCCCAGTTCCTCACGCAGAGCGTCGTTGAGCACCTGAAGCGTCAGGCCCAGCACGTCCTTCTCGCTGACGCCAGGCGCGCCGTCCTCGGTGGTTTCCTCTTCGGTTTCCTCGCGCTCGGCATCCTCGCGCCGGCCCAGCGTCACCAGAACCGTCTGGGTGCCGCCCTCGCGGAAGACAACGACGCGCACTGCCTTGCCGACGGTGGTTTCGCCGACCTGCCGCACCAGACCGCGCGTGTCATCCACGTCGACCCCGTCAAAGCTGAGGATCACGTCACCGGCCAGCAGCCCGGCCTCTTTGGCCGGTCCCTCCGGCACATCGGTGATCAGCGCGCCCTTGGCCTCGTCCAGCCCCATCGCCTCGGCCACGTCATCGGTCACGTCCTGAATACGCACGCCCAGCCAGCCGCGGCGGGTCTCTCCGAACTCGCGCAGTTGGTCGACCACCTTGGTGACCACGTTTGAGGCCATCGAGAACCCGATGCCGATCGAGCCGCCATTGGGGCTGAGGATCGCAGTGTTCACGCCGACCACCTCGCCATCCATGTTGAAGAGCGGGCCGCCCGAGTTGCCCCGGTTGATCGCCGCATCGGTCTGGATATAGTCGTCATAGCTGCCGCTCAGCGCGCGGTTGCGGGCCGAAACGATCCCGGCAGACACCGAGAACCCCTGCCCCAGCGGGTTGCCCATGGCAATCACCCAATCGCCCACCTTGGCGGTGTCGCTATTGCCGAATTTGACGAATTTCAGCGGGATGTCCGCCTCGACCTTGAGCAGCGCAATGTCGGTCTTGGGGTCGGTGCCCACCACGGTCGCTGTCAGTTCTTCGGGCTGGCCGTCACCAGGGAAGAACTCGATCACGATCTCGTCGGCGCCTTCGATCACGTGGTTGTTGGTGACGATATAGCCATCCTCGGAAATCACGAAGCCCGAGCCCAGCGCCGAGGACCGACGTGGCCGGGGCACACCGTTTTCGCCGTCATTGTTACGATCCTGAAATTCGCGAAAGAAATCCTCGAAGGGCGAGCCTTCGGGCACGATGCCCTGCGGGCCGGTGCGCCCTTCGACCAGCGTCGAGGTGGTGATATTGACCACCGAAGGGCTGATCCGCTGGGCCAACGGCGCCAGGCTTTCGGGCCGCGCCTGCGCAATCAGCGTCTGCGCCAGCACAAACAGCACGCTCAGCAGCGCCAGCCACATCAGGCGGGTCCTTTTGATCGTGCTGTTCTGTCTGAGTGAAACGGTACGGGCCTCGGCCTTCACGGGCGCTCTCCTTGTCCTCACGCGTTTTCCCCCTCCGGTCGTGGAACCGGTGGCTTGGGCAGTAATGTAGTCAGTTTGTGACCGCCCGCAATGTATGATCGCGCGGTTTTCATCCGATGCGACGAGATCAGCCGAAACCCAGCTGATAGGCACTCCAGACCAGGATCAATCCCAGCACCATCGACAGGATGCCCACCTGTCGCCGCGCTGCATCCGGCAGCGTGCGCAGCATTTCCAACATCCGCTCGACCAGCGAGGGGGCCAATGCATAGACCAGCCCCTCGACAATCAGCACCAGCCCGAAAGCCATCAGGATCATGGTCATTCGCATACCTCATCCACAAGAGAGTGCCGCATTGTGCCGGTGATGCGTAGCGCGGCGCAATCCAAAATGAAAAGGGCCAACCCGTGGGTCGGCCCTTTGAGATTTGGTTTTGGCTGTCAGATCACTGTCCAGCGCCGTTGGGCGATTTCAGGTAGTTGAAGAAATCCGAATCCGGGCTGAGCACCATCGAGCTGTTGCCGCCCTGGATCGCCCGGCCATAGGCCGTGAGCGAGCGGTAGAACTCGAAGAACTCCGGGTCCGCGCCATAGGCTTCGGCAAAGATCATGTTGCGTTCGGCATCGGCCTCACCGCGGATGATCTCTGCCTCGCGCTTGGCGTCCGAGACCAGTTCGACCACGGTCCGGTCGGCCTGCGCGCGCACGCGCTGCGCGGCCTCGTTACCACGGGCGCGTTCGTCGGTCGCTTCCCGTTCCCGTTCGGCGCGCATCCGGTCGAAGGTGGCCTCGAGGTTCTGGGTCGGCAGGTCGGTGGCCTTCAGGCGCACGTCGATCACCTCGACGCCCAGCGCGCGGGCCTGAGCGATAGCTGCATTCCGGATGCGCAGCATCAGCGCAGCCCGGTCCGAGCTCAGGATATCCTTTGAGCTGACAGAGCCCAGCACTTCGCGCGTTTCGGCCCGCAGAATGCTGTCCAGACGATCCTCGGCCGTCCTGATGCCACCAACGCCAACCGCTTGCCGGAACTGTTCGACATCGGTGATCCGGTAGCGCGAGAAGGCATCCACAACCAGTCGCCGGTCATCGAGCGGTGTCACCTCAAGAGGCTGCACGTCGATCGACAGGATACGGTCATCATAGCGCACAACTTCTTGAATCAGCGGGATTTTGAACGCCAGACCCGGTTCTTCCTTGACCGCGACTACGCGACCAAATTGCAGAACCAATGCCCGTTCACGTTCATCCACAATGAACATCGACGACAGGCCGATAACTGCTGCGATCACCAGAATCGGTATGAGAAACGTTGTTTTACGCATCAGTTCGCCTCCTGCTGGGTCTGATTGCGACGCAGCTCGTTGAGCGGCAGATAGGGCACAACCCCCTGCCCGCCGCCAGTACTCGAATCATCAAGGATGATCTTGTCGACGTCTCCCAACACCTGCTCCATTCGTTCCAGATAGAGACGCTTGCGCGTCACTTCAGGCGCTTTGGCGTATTCCTTAAGAACCGCGCTGAAGCGGCTGGCTTCACCCTGGGCTTCATTGATCTGTTGGGCACGATACCCTTCGGATTCTTCCAGAAGCTGCGCGGCTTCACCGCGCGCTTCGGCCAGAACCCGGTTGGCATAGGCGTCGGCCACATTCTGCAGCCGGTCCCGTTCCTGCGCAGCGGCCTGAACATCACGGAAAGCGTCGATCACCGAAGGCGGCGGGTCGGCCTTGTCAAAGTTCACGCGGATGATGTTGACGCCACTGCCATAGCTGTCGAGCGTCAGTTGGATCAGGTCCTTCAGCCGTTCGGCGATGACACCGCGATCCCGGTTCAGGATCGGTGCCAGATCGGATTGCGCGATAATCTCGCGCATCGCCGATTCCGAGACCGCCTGAATCGTCTGACGCGGGTCGCGCAGGTTGAACAGGTATTGCGCCGGATCGTTGATGTTCCAGACCACCTGATAGTCGATATCGACCACGTTTTCGTCACCGGTCAGCATCAGGCCATCATTGCCACCACGGGCACCGCCCATGGGCTCGTTCCGTTCGCTGGTGACCGGGATCACCTCGGCGGTGACAAAGGGCCAGGGCGCGAAGTTCAGGCCGGGATTGCCGATGCCCGAAAACTCGCCCAGAAACAGTTCCACCGACTGTTCTTCCGGCTTCACGGTGTAGAAACTGGCGAAAAGCCAAACGCCGATTGCCGCCAGAATACCAAGACCGATCGTGCCTTTCGAAAACGCCGGTCCACCGGTTCCGCCCGAGCCACCGCCGCGGCGATTGTCGCCGCGACCGCCCATCAGGACGCGCAGCTGCTCCTGGCCCTTCTTCATCAACTCGTCGATCTCGGGGATCTGCGGGCCATCGCCTTCGGGCGGCTTTTGCCCGCCGCCATTGTTGCCCCGGTTTCCTCCGCCACCGGAAGAGCCTCCGCCCCCCCAGGGGCCACCGCTGTTGCCCGCCATGTGTGTTCAATCCTCGTCTGTTGTGCCGCGTTGCTGCGGCGTCAGTCTTAACCTGTGTGCGCGCCGGTGCAAATCAAGCGCTGCGCACCGGTGTTCGCATGGTTACCAGTTCTTCGGCCATAACGGGATGGACCGCAACCGTGCGGTCGAAATCTTCCTTGGTCGCGCCCATCTTGACCGCGATACCGGCCATCTGGATCATCTCGCCCGCCCCGGGAGCCACGATATGACAGCCCAGCACCTTGCGGCTGGCCTTGGACACGATCAGCTTCATCATCACCCGCGCGCTGCGACCCGCAAAGGCCGATTGCATCGGCTTGAACGAAGTCGCGTAGATCTCGACCGGTTCCTGTTCGGCAGCCGCTTCCTCGCTCAGGCCGATGGTGCCCATTTCGGGCTGGGTGAAGATCGCGGTCGGGATCAGGTCATGATCCACCGGCGTTGGCTTGCCCCGGAAAACGGTATCGACAAAGGCCATCCCTTCTCGGATCGCCACCGGCGTCAGGCTCACCCGGTCGGTCACATCCCCGATCGCATAGATCGAGGGCACACCGGTCTGGCTGTATTCATCCACGACGATCTGCCCCTTGCGGCCCAGTTCGACGCCCAGCGCTTCCAGCCCGAGATCATCGGTGTTGGGCGCGCGCCCGGTGGCATACATGACCACGTCAAAGAGGTTTTCATCGCCATTGGTGGCCTTGACCCTTATCTGGTCGCCTTCCTTGTGCATCTCAAGCACGTTGGTGCCCAGATGCACGTCGATGCCGTTCTGGCACATCTCTTCGCTGACCAGCCCGCGCGCCTCGTCATCAAAGCCGCGCAGAATCTGCGCGCCGCGATAATACTGTGTCACATCGACACCCAGCCCGTTCTTGATACCGGCAAACTCGCAGGCGATATAGCCGCCGCCGACGATCAGCATATTGCCGGGCAATTTCGGCAGGTGGAACACCTCGTTCGAGGTGATCGCCAGCTCCGAGCCGGGGAAGTCAGGCACCACGGGGCGGCCACCGGTGGCGATCAGGATGTGCTTGGCGCTCTTGCGGGTGCCATCGGCCAGCTCCACCGTATGCGGATCGACCAGCCGCGCGCGCTGATCGAAACTTTCGACGCCGTTGGTCTTGAGGATGTTGCGATAGATGCCTTCCAGCCGGTCCAGTTCAGCGGCCAGCTTGCCATGGAACATGTCCCAGTCGAAACCGCCCTGGCTGACATCCCAGCCATAGGCGCGCGCCTCGTCGATCATCTCGGGGTATTCGCTGGCAAAAACCATCAGCTTTTTCGGCACGCAGCCCCGGATCACGCAGGTGCCGCCATAGCGATCCTCTTCGGCCAGCGCCACCTTGGCCCCGGTCTCGCCCGCCGCCACACGCGCCGCCCGCACGCCGCCCGAGCCGCCGCCGATGACAAAGAGATCGTAGTCAAAGCTCATGGTTCTGCCTCATCCTTGGTCCCGCAAGGGGTGTAGCCTATCCCGCGCCACTGTCCAGCCCGTTCCGAGCCTTGATCTGATCCTGCCACGGTTTGTCCAGATCGGGCCAATAGGGGCGCAACGCTTCAACAAATTGCTCAGATATGTCCGAGGGCATTGATTTCAATGGCATCACAGAGCGCTTTAAACTCCCATTTTTCTTGTAGACAATGATGTTCTTGAAAGAGCGTCGACGACGCCCTTCGTAGATCTGAATGGCTTCTACTTTTTCCCAATTCAAACGAAAGGGTTTTCCAGTGCCGGTGCGCATATCTATTCCAGAGGCACCAACCGCTGCCTTCACATCGGTGAACTTTCGCACAGCTAAGTACTCTCCGGTGGCCCAAACGAGCGCGATCACGCCGCCAACACCTGTAATTGCGTTTGGATCGACCAATACGTTGTGAGCCAGCAAGAAAATTCCAACGACAAGTAGAAAGGTACCGTCCAAAACTCTCAGTACCCGCCTTAGATTAAGGCGAAATCGGCTTTCTCTGAAAACCAGACTTGGTTCTTCGCCCATTCTTAATCCGCGAGATCACTGAACAGGTTCTCGGTCTCGTCCAGCTCCAGCCGGTCATGTTCAACCGTGCCTTCGTTGATGTCGCGCAGCTCGACCCGGCCGTCGCCATAGCCGATCACGACGATGTCGCAGATGTCGATGAACAGGCCATTTTCAACGATGCCGGGGATCTGGTTGAGGGTCAGGGCCATCTGACGCGGGTTGCCGATGCGGCCCAGATGCAGGTCAAGGATGTGGTTGCCCTCATCGGTCATAAAAGGCGCGGAGCCGTTCATGCGCAGGCTCGACTGGCGGCCCAACACGTCCATCGAGACCAGCATCTCTTCGATCAGCGCCTGCGTGGTCTGCCAACCGAACGGGATCACCTCGACCGGCAGCGGGAAGGTGCCCAGCGCCTCGACCTCTTTGCCGACATCCGCGATCACCACCATCTGGTCCGAGGCGGTCGCCACGATCTTTTCCTGCAACAGCGCGCCGCCGCCGCCCTTGATCAGGTTCTGCTCGCCATCGAATTCGTCGGCGCCATCAATGGTCAGGTCCAGCCAGCGCGCCTCGTCCAGCGAGATCACCTCGATGCCGACCTCGCGCGCCAGTTCCGCCGTGCGGGTCGAGGTGGGCACGCCGCGAAACTTCAGCCCCCGCTCGCGCACCATCTCGCCCAGGCAACGCACCAGCCACACTGCGGTCGAGCCGGTGCCCAGCCCCACGCGCATTCCGTCCTCGACAAGGTCGGCAGCGCGCTTTGCGGCAACAAATTTGGCCCGGTCAATCGGTGACATTTCTGAGATCATGACAGCATCCCCTGGTTGGTCCCAGGGGACTTATAGGCAAGTCCCCCACCGCTTGCGAGAGGGATTCGGCGCGCCTAGCCCACGATCTGCTGCAGTTCGCTCAACTCGTCGAGCGTGGCCCAGCCATCGCGGTCGAGATCGATCAGCATGATCCGGCGCAATTCCTCGATATTCGCCGCGCCCATGGAAGACACCGCCTCGGCCTCGGCAAAGCCGCGCAGTTCCTGCGTGGTGACCGTACCGTCCGCGTCCTCGTCAGCGTAGCGGTGCAGCCGCACCAGCCGAGCGCGCAAACCCGCCGAGAGCGTCGGCAGAACCGTCCCCACCTCGGACCGGGTGACACTACCGTCATTGTCGAGATCAGCAAGGTTCAGGCGGCGATAATGACCGGCGCGCAGCGTGCCCAGCCGCACGGCGATCATCGCCTCGATCCCCGGCCTGTCAATGCGCCCGCCCTGCCCGTAGCCGATAATCGCGTCGGTCACCACGGTATAGAACTTGTCGGGTTCGGTTCCGAGCAGGTTCAGCAGCTCTTCTTCCAAGAAGCCCGCCAGATCCTGTGCCATCACGGCACGGGCCACGCCGCACCAGAACAGCAGAGATAGGAAAAGACACCTGAGCGCGCGCATCTGCGTTCCTCCGACGTTGCGAATGCGCCGAGCATGCACAGCGAAGGTAAACCCCGTCTTAAGACGCGCAGTGGTCGGCAGATCTGGCCACCTTGCATAAGACCGGCAGAAAATTTTGCGCGTTTCCTATCGGAAACGTCGGAAACGGTGTATGGGGAATCACCCAAACCCCCTAGAAGCCGATCATGACCGAAAAACTGCGCCTGCATTACGCCCCCGACAACGCCTCGCTGGTGATCCGGCTGGTGCTGGAAGAGATGGGCCTGCCCTATGAAACGGTGCTGGTCGACCGCTCGGTCCGTGAACAGGACAGCACCGCCTATCGCACGCTCAACCCCAATGGGCTGATCCCGGTGCTGGAGACCCCGCAGGGACCGATTTTCGAGACCGCCGCGATCCTGCTCTGGCTGGCCGACACGTATGGCATGATGGCACCGGCAGCAGACCACCCCGACCGGGGCGCCTTTCTGAAATGGCTGTTTTTCGCTTCGAACACGCTGCATGCCGATTTGCGCATCCTGTTCTATGCCGAGACCTATATCGACCCCGGTAACGCCGAGGCCCTGCGCGCCGGCATCCGACCCCGCCTGCGCCGCCACCTGCACCTTCTGGACAGCCAGGCCGCCGCCGCGCCGGGCTGGCTCTGCCCTGATCACCCGTCGGTTCTGACCTATTACCTGGCCTGCATGATGCGCTGGATGGCGCTCTATCCGGCGGGCAGCGACCGGGGCTGGTTTCAACTGCCCGACACGCCTTATCTGCAACGCCTGCTGAACGCGCTCGAAACGCGCGACGCCACGCGGGCGGCCATCGCCGCCGAGGGGCTCGGGGCGACGCCCTTCACCTCACCCACCCATCCCACGCCGCCGCAAGGGAGCGCGACCTGAATGTTTCTTTCCATCTTCGACATGTTCAAAGTGGGCGTCGGTCCGTCCTCGTCCCATACGATGGGGCCGATGGTGGCCGCAGCCCGGTTTCTGGACCTGATGCGCGCCTCGCCGTTTGAGTTCCACGGGCTGCGCGGCTCGCTGCACGGCTCGCTCGCTTTCACAGGGGTGGGCCATGCCACCGATCGTGCCACCATCCTGGGCCTCGCAGGCTTCAGTCCCGACAGCTATGATCATGACAAGGCCGAGGCTGAACTGGCGCGGATCGAGGCCGAGAAAACCGTGCAGCCCGAGGGTCTGCCAACGCTGCGCTTTGATCCCAAAGCCGATTTGATCTTCGACTATGACCAGACCTTGCCCGGTCATGCCAACGGCATGGTGCTGATGGCCACGGATGCGCAGGGCGATGTGATCCTGCGGCAGGTCTACTACTCGATCGGCGGCGGCTTTGTCCTGACCGAAGAGGAACTGGCCAATGGTGATGCCACCAATGAGGGCGATCCGGTTCCCTACCCGTTCAAATCCGCCGCCGAGATGTTGGAGATGGCGAAAACATCGGGCAAGAGCATCGCGGAAATGAAACGCGGCAACGAGATTGCGCGCGGTTGCGAGGTCTCGCTGAAATCCGGCACCGGTCGGATCTGGGAGGTGATGAATGCCTGTATCGAACGCGGATTGCACACCGACGGCATCCTGCCCGGCGGCCTCAGCGTGCGCCGCCGGGCCAAGGGCATCCATGACGCCCTGTTAGCTGAACGCGGCATGAACCTGAGCGCGCCGCACACCATCAACGACTGGATGAGCGTCTACGCGATGGCGGTCAACGAGGAAAACGCCGCAGGCGGTCAGGTCGTCACCGCGCCGACCAATGGCGCGGCGGGCGTTTTGCCTGCAACGCTGCGTTACTACCTCGACCATGTGCCCGGTGCGGCCCCCAGCCATGTCGAGGATTTTCTGCTGACCGCCGCCGCCATTGGCGGGCTGGTCAAGTACAACGCCTCGATCTCGGGCGCCGAGGCGGGCTGTCAGGCCGAGGTGGGCAGCGCCTCGGCGATGGCCGCTGCCGGCCTCTGCGCGGTGATGGGCGGCACGCCCGAGCAGGTGGAAAACGCCGCAGAGATCGCGCTGGAACATCATCTGGGCATGACCTGCGATCCAATCAAAGGGCTGGTGCAGGTGCCCTGTATCGAACGCAACGGGCTGGGGGCGATCAAAGCGGTGAGCGCCGCCTCGCTCGCCTTGCGCGGTGACGGTCAACATCTGGTGCCGCTGGATGCGGTGATCGAGACCATGCGCCAGACCGGTCAGGACATGCATGAGAAATACAAGGAAACCTCGCTGGGCGGGTTGGCCGTGAACGTGCCGAACTGCTGATCACCCGCTGGCCTAAAGCTTGTTCAGCGGGATCTTCAGCGTCGGGTTGCCGTCTTCGTCGGCGGGCACGTCGCCACCACGCATATTGACCTGCAGCGACGGCAGGATCAGTGCTGGCATGGCCAGTTCCGCGTCGCGCTCGGTGCGGAAGCGGATGAACTCGTCCCGGCTTTTGCCCGCGCCAACATGGATATTGGCGGCGCGTTCCTCGCCGATCGTGGTCTCCCAGGCGATTGCACGGCCGTTCGGGCCGTAGTCATGACAGATGAACAACCGCATCTCGTCCGGCAGGCTGAGGATGCGCTGGATCGAATCGTAGAGCTGCCCGGCATCGCCGCCGGGAAAATCCGCCCGCGCCGAGCCGCCGTCGGGCATGAACAGCGTGTCACCGGCAAAGACCGCGTCGCCCATCACGTGCACCATGCAGGCAGGCGTATGGCCCGGCGTATGCAGCGCGAAACACGCCATCTGCCCGACCTGATAGGTGTCGTTATCCGTGAACAATCGGTCGAACTGCGAGCCGTCGCGCTCGAACTCGGTGCCTTCGTTGAATATCTTGCCGAAGGTTTCCTGCACGGTGATGACGTACTCGCCAATGCCGATCCTGCCACCGATCCGGTCCTGAATATATGGCGCGCCGGACAGGTGGTCGGCGTGAACATGGGTCTCGATGATCCATTCGGTCGTCAGGCCATGTTCCTGGATGAAGGCGATGATCTTGTTGGAGCCGTCATGGGTCAGCCGCCCGGCGGCCGCGTCGAACTCCATCACCGGGTCGATCACCGCGCAGGCCGGGCTGGCCGGGTCCTTGGCCACATAGCTGATCGTGTTCGATTGCGCGTCGAAAAAGGCGGTGACCTCGGGCTTCACGGACAGATCGGGTTTGGGCTGGGTCATGACGTCCTCCTGCTGCGCGTGATGGTGACATGTGATCTGTGGCTATAAAAGTCAAAAACCACAGGCAGACTTGCTGAGAATATGATCCGGACCGCTGACTCCGGTCATATCCCCAGCGGTTTCGTCTTTCCCCGCGTCTGGTGACCGGATAGCGTCGCGCCATGACACAGGATCGCCCCGTTCTCGGCATCACGTTGATGCTTGCCTTTTGCGTGCTTGCCCCGCTGGGCGATGCGATCGCGAAATTGTTGTCGCACAGCCTGCCGGTCAGCCAGTTGGTCGTGGTCCGCTTCGGCATTCAATCCATCATTCTGGTGCCGCTGGTCTGGCTGACAGCGCGGCCCTGGCGCATGCCCGGTCGGTATTGGAGCCTGGCGGCGCTGCGCACCGTGCTGCATATCATCGGCATCGGTGCAATGTTCACATCGCTGAAATACCTGCCACTGGCGGACGCCTTCGCCATCGCTTTCGTGATGCCCTTCATCCTGCTGATCCTGGGCCGGTTTGTCCTGAATGAAGAGGTAGGCAAACGCCGCATCATCGCCTGCACCGTTGGCTTTGCCGGAACGCTGATGGTGATTCAGCCCAGCTTTGCCGCAGTTGGCTGGAACGCGCTCTGGCCCCTGCTCGTGGCCGTGGCTTTTGCCTTTTTCATCCTCGTCACGCGGCATCTGGCGAAGGACACCGACCCGGTCGCGCTGCAGGCGGTCTCGGGTCTCATGGCAACCGGATTTCTTGTGCCCGCGCTGGTTTTGGGCGACGCGGCAGGCCTGCACGATCTGGTGATCACCCCGCCCGAACGATGGGAGGCGTGGCTGCTGCTGTCGATCGGCCTGATTGGCACGGTGGCACATCTGCTGATGACGTGGTCGCTGCGCTTTGCGCCCTCGGCCACGCTGGCACCGATGCAGTATCTCGAGATACCCATGGCCACCCTGCTGGGCTGGCTGATTTTTCAGGACCTGCCGAACGGCTTGTCAAGCCTTGGCATCGCGATCACCATCGGCGCAGGGCTCTACGTCATCCTGCGCGAGCGGGCCATCGCGCGCGATCCGGGGCTAGAAACGCCTGCCTGACCTGCCCGATTGCGGCGCGCGGAACCATCACGATCATACCCGGATCATCAAAGCGCAAATGCACCGGACCAGTGACTTCGTTCGAGGTTCCGACCGCCCCGTCGGGTGCAAATGCGATCCCGTCAATGGGCCAGCGCAATCCGTCAGAGCGCCCCATTACCGGTGCCAATGGAAACAGTGACACAGTGGCGCCCGGATCCAGTGCCAGCCGGATCTCGGGCGGGGCATGGAAGATCACCTCGCGCGCGCCGATCAGGATGCAAGGCGATGTTTTCCGCCTGACCAAAGTGTTTAGGACGGCAAGTTGATGGTCCACCCGGCCGCCCAGAAACCCGGCAGCCAGAACAAGGGGGGCCGCGATGTGGCGCAGCGCCTTGTCAAAATCGGTGCTGTCCTGTTCACGAATCGGAAACAGGCGGTCGGCAGGCAGACGCGCCGCTGTTTCACCATCCAGAGAATCGAAATCGCCGATCACAGCATCCGGCACATGCCCCTGATCAAGCGCCGCCCGTGCCCCGCCATCCGCCGCAACCAGCGCCGTGCTGTCCGTCAGCGCCAGATCAATATCGCCCGCGTCGATCTGCCCGCCACCAATCAGGGCGACTACCCCACGTCGGGAAACAATAATTGCTTTTTTACCCATATTGTTTCCCAAAATCGAAGTTGGCCACATTCTGGCCACGAAATGATACTTTCATTTGCACAGATTCGGGCCGAAATTGACGCTACGCCGATGGTAAACGGGTAGCCACAAGTATGTGGAGGGCGAGCAACCCATGGTACAGAATAACAAGGTCTTAACTGTCTCTTACGGGACATTCTCCTGCACTCTGGAAGGGTTTGACGACTCGTTTGACACCATGAAGGCCATCGCCGAGTATTTCCGCGATCTGGCTTCGGATGACCGCTATTTCGGGGCCGAGCCTCCTCAGCCCGATGCCGACATGCTTGCGCGCATTGCCCAGCGCGAGGTTTCACGCCAGGTCGAGGCACGCACCGAACAGAAACATATCGTGCTGCGCGCGACGGAAACCGAAGCGGCGCCCGTCGCCCCTGCCCCGCAAACCGCCCCCGCACCACAAGTCGCCCCTGCCCCGCAGGCGGAAGCGGCGCCCGCGCCTCAGCCGGAGCCCGTTGCGGCACCGACCCCGGTCGCGCGCTCTGCCGCCGCACAGACAGCGCCTGCGCCCTCCGAGCCCGCAGCACCCGCCCCCGTCGAGAACATTGCCCCACCGGCACCCCCCGTAGCTGTCGAGCAGCCCATCCCAGAGGCGGAGCCGGTCGCAGAACCCGAAATCGTGCCCGCCGCCGACAGCATCGCCGCCAAGCTCAAGCGCATCCGCGAGGTTGTCTCGAACGCGGATCAGGAAACGGCTGGCCTGTCCTATTCCGAAGACGAACATGCCGAAGACACCACACCCAAAGTCGTGGCCGAAGAAGCGTCCGCGGATCTTTCGGAAGCGTTCGAGGAGGATGCATCGTCGGTCGAGGCATTCATGTCGCAGAACAGCGAGACGACAGAGACCGACTATGAGGAAGAGGCCGCCGAACCTGTCGCGTTGAAACCCGCCAACGTCGAATCTCTGTTTGATGATTCGGATGACGACGCCGAAGACGACAACGCGCTGTTCGGGGATCTGGATGACGAAGAAGGCGAGGATTTCTCCGCCGAGGATGACCTGTCCAACATCCTGATGAGCGATGACAGCCCGGAAGACGTTGAGACCGCCCCGGTCCATGTCCTGATGTCCAGCGCGGATGCCTCTGCACCACAGACCGGTGCTGCGGCTGACGCGCCCGACTTTGCCTCGGCCCTCTCGCCCGATGACGAAGCCGACCTGCTGCGCGAACTGGCTGCGGTGGAGGCCGAATTGAAGGCGGCTGCCGGAGAGGATACCGAAGCTGCGGAACAGACGCTGCCTGATCCGCGCGATGAGGCACCCGATACACCCCCTACTGAACACGCAACCCTGCCGCCGGTGACCGAGGAAGGCGGCGAGGACAACCTGTCGCGCCTGATGGCCGCTGCCGATGAGCGGCTGGACAATCCCGACGCTTCGACCAGCCGCGACACCTATTCGCATCTACGCGCCGCCGTCGCTGCCGCTGAGGCGGAGCGGTCGACCGGTGACACGCCGAAAGAGCCGGAACAGGCGGAAGAAACTGATCAATATGCCGACGATCTGTCCCATGTCGTGCGCCCGCGCCGCCCGATTGTGACTGAAGGTGCACCGCGTCCTCGCACCACGAACGACCGCCCCGCCCCTCTGAAACTGGTGGCCGAGCAGCGCGTCGATGTGACGACCGAGAGCAACAACAGCGGCCCGGTCCTGCCCCGCCGCATCGCCAGCGTCACCACCGAAGAGCCTGACGGCGAAAGCAGCGGTTTCGCCGAATATGCCACAGAAAACGGCGCCGTTTCGCTGCCCGACCTGCTTGAGGCTGCTGCTGCCTATATGTCCTTCGTCGAAGGTCGCGAGCAGTTTTCGCGCCCGCAACTGATGAACAAGGTTCGCCAGCTTGACACTCAGGAGTTCAACCGCGAGGACGGTCTGCGGTCCTTTGGTCAGTTGCTGCGCGATGGCAAGATCGAGAAAACCAGCGGTGGGCGTTTTACCGCATCGGGTGAAATCGGGTTTCGCCCGGACAATCGCGCCGCAGGTTAAGAAACCAGCAATAACGGTTTAAAAACGGGCCATTGTGGCCCGTTTTTCGTTTCAGAAACAGATCCTGGGTGATGCGATTTTGCCGCACCTGCATATTCGCCTCTTGCTGCGCCGCAGCGAAGCCCCCATCTAAGGCGTGAACTTCGTCAGACAGATCCTTTTGTAGGGGTAAAAGTCGATGCCGGATACAACGATACGCCAATTGCGGTCTTTCGATCAGGACCAGATCGAGGCCCATTTTCAGCGACTGAGCGCCGAAAGCCTGACCTCCCGCTTCAGCGGAGAGGTTTCCGAAAGCTATGTAGAGACATATGTGTCAAAAATCCTGAGCGATGACGCCTATGTCTATGGGGCGTTTCCCGACGGCCATCTGCGCGGTCTCGGGGAAATGCGCCTGATCGCGGACAGCGCGCCCGTTGCCTACGAGGCCGCCCTGACGGTTGAACCCGACTGGCAGCACCGCGGGTTGGGTGACGCCCTGCTGTCGCGGCTGATCATCGCCGCGCGCAACCGGGGCATCCGCGAACTGCACATGCTGTGTCTTGCAAGCAACCAGAAAATGCAGAACCTGGCGCGCAAACACGAGGCCGAACTCAAGACAATGCCCGGTCAGGTCGAGGCCACCCTCACCACACCCTGGCCGTCACCAGCGTCGCTGACCGAAGAAATCGCGGGCGAATGTGACGCGCTTGTTCGCGCAATATTGCACTGGCCCGCGCACGGCAAAGATTATTCTTCCCAGCCAACGGGTTGAGATCGAGCCTTTTTCCTGGCTGCCAGACGGGGCGGCCAGGATCGGACGTTCAACCACGCGCCACTGCAGGCCGCATCCAAGGGCCGCGCAGATCGTGCTGTGGGCGAAGCTATTTTTCCGCGCTGTCGGGGTCTTCCTGCCCCACACCGCGAAAAATGAACCGGAACGGCAGCGCCCAGAGCAGGCCAAGCCCCACATAGATTACCAGTTCCAGCCAAAGCGGCGGGCGGTCCAGCAGGTTCAGCACCGTCACCACCGCAACAATATAAAGCGGCAGCCCCAAAAGCAGGATCACCAGCGACCAGCGCCGCCGCGCCTTGTAGCTCAGCGCCATCAGTCGGCAAACGGGTCGGTCACCAGAATGGTGTCCTCCCGCTCCGGGCTGGTGGACAAGAGAGCCACCGGGCAGTCGATCAGTTCTTCGACCCGGCGCACATATTTGATGGCGTTGGCGGGCAGATCGGCCCAGCTGCGCGCGCCTTCGGTGGATTCGCTCCAGCCCGGCATCTCTTCGTAGATCGGGGTGCAGCGGGCCTGGGCGTCGGCGGCGGTGGGCAGATAATCCACGCGCTCGCCATCCAGCTCATAGCCGGTGCAGATTTTCAGGGTCTCGAACCCGTCCAGAACATCCAGCTTGGTCAGCGAGATGCCGTTGACGCCGCTGGTCGCGCAGGTCTGGCGCACCAGACAGGCATCGAACCAGCCGCAGCGGCGCTTGCGGCCTGTGGTGGTACCAAACTCATGGCCGCGCTCACCCAGCCTCTGGCCGTCAGCATCGTTCAACTCGCTCGGGAACGGGCCTTCTCCGACACGGGTGGTGTAGGCCTTGACGATGCCCAGCACGAAATCGATCGAGCCGGGGCCGATGCCAACACCGGTGGCGGCCTGTCCCGCGATCACGTTGGAGGACGTCACAAAAGGATAGGTGCCGAAATCAATATCCAACAGCGCGCCCTGCGCCCCTTCGAAGAGAATACGCTTACCGGCCTTGCGCTTTTCGTTCAGCACTTTCCAGACAGGCGCGGAAAACGGCAGGATATCGGCTGCAATCTCCTTTAGCTGGGCAATCAGCGCATCGCGGTCTACAGCGTCGATCCCAAGTCCTTTGCGCAGGGGATCGTGATGCTGCAACGCCCGGTCGACGCGCGCTTCAAGCGTTGCCTCATCGGCCAGATCAGCCACCCGGACCGAACGGCGGCCCACCTTGTCCTCATAGGCCGGACCAATGCCACGACCTGTGGTTCCGATCTTGGTGCCCTTGCTCGCGGCCTCTTCGCGGGCACGATCAAGCTCGCCATGGATGGGCAGGATCAGCGGCGTGTTCTCGGCGATCATCAGCGTGTCGGGCGTTATATCGACGCCCTGGGCGCGGATCGTCGCGATCTCTTTCATCAGATGCCAGGGGTCCAGCACCACGCCATTGCCGATCACACTCAGTTTGCCGCCGCGCACCACGCCCGAGGGCAGCGCGTGCAGCTTGTAGACCGCACCATCGATGACGAGGGTGTGCCCGGCATTGTGCCCGCCCTGAAAGCGCGCGATCACATCAGCGCGCTCGCTGAGCCAATCCACGATCTTGCCTTTACCTTCGTCACCCCATTGGGCGCCGACAACCACGACATTGGCCATTGCAGGTCCTTTTGCTGAAAAGAATGAAAACCCGCGCCGGTATAGCGTCGGGATCGTCCGGGCGAAACATCAAATTCGCCGCAGGGGAGCTGGCAGTAGGCCGGGGCCGGGTTTTCTGGCAGAATAAGCCATGGCGGAGGACCAGAGATGAAGAAAACAGACACCGATTTCCAGAAGTTCTATTTCGAAAAGGTCGCCACAGGCGAAGGCTGCGGCTGCGCCGAACGCATCATCGACGTGCATGAGTTCAACCGACTGGCCGGATCGAGGCCCCGCAAGCGCGCGGGATTCCCCTGGCCAAGCCGGACAGGGTTCCGGCGGTTTTTGCAAAAGGCCGGGCTGACCTCACGCCCAAGCGGGCGCGACGCCTGATTTGTTCCTCTGCCGCCATGGTTGGTACATTTGAGGGAGGATTTTCATGGACACCGAAACTGTCATTCGCAAGGCCGTGACCGCCTACGCCGCGTCGGATCTCGAAACCGTTCTGGGATTGTGCACCGACGACATCCACTATTGCATTCGATCGACGCCCGATTGTGGCCCCTACTGCGCCGACTGCCACGGAAAAGCGGCTTTCGTCGACGCCCTGAGCAAATATGTGGAAGACTGGACTTTCGGAGCATTCGAATTGATCGACCTGATCGTGTCTGGAAATCGCGCGGCGACGCGGCAGCGCGTCGAATTCATAAATCGCAGGACCGGCGCACCGCTGCAGACCCAGAACGCGTTGTTCTGGACGGTCGAGGACGGCAAGATCACCGAAATTCTGGAATTTCAGGATACCGCGACCATCTCAGCCGCACGGTCGTAGATTCGACTCGCGCTAGCCTGGCAGATGAACCGGCTGGCCATGCGGCGTGGTCAGGTAGGCGTTTTCCCATGCCTGCCGCACCCTGTCGCGTTCGCCGTCACCTGCCTCTCCGCTTTCGGCCAGCAAATCCTCAAGCGTTTCGAGCCAGGCGTTGAAATAGTCAGCGCCGCCGTTCAGTTCCCGTTCCAGCCCGTGCCGCTTCAGCGTTGCCGAAAAGCGCGCCGCCCAGTCCGGCCAGTCGAAGCGGCCGGTTTCGTTCAGATGCACGGTCAGCGCAAAAAGCTGCGCGTGCCAGGGGTCTTCGAAAACCGGTTCGGGTGCAGAATCGCTCATACCGGCTCCAGATAGCTTTGCCAGAGGTCCAGAACCACGTCGTCCTCGGGGTGTTCGGGGGCGGCCCACAGCGCGGATGCGTGGAACACCACCGCATAAAGCGGCTCTGGCGCTTCGCCCAGACCATGGGCGTTGCTGTCTGGCAGGACATGCGCGCCATGCAGGCGGAGGATGTATCCCAACGCGCCCTGAGCGTAGACCGGCAAACGGGTATGCCCCCCCTCAACCAGCCGGTTTGCGGCGGGCCGCAAGGTGCGGACCGCCTGCCCCTTGGTGAAACGCGGCGCCAGCGGGCTGGGCCGGTCGGCGGGTCCGCCACTGGCCAGAACGCCAGCAACCGAATCGGCGCGCAGAGCCTTGGCGGCCAGTTCACGCAGGTCCGAGTCCCCGGAACCACTCAGATCACCCACACTCAGCACCCCGGTTTTCACCAGCAGGTCGGCCAGCGCCGCGATCCATTTTTCGTAATAGCTGAAGCGGGCATAGTCCTGTGGCGACAGGCATTCACGGGCATGGCGCGAGATGTCGATGTTCCATTTGCCCAATGAACCGCAGGCCAACGTTACCGCCAGAACCCGCGCGTGCCAATCTTCGGCAAAGACCGGCGCGTCCTCGCGCTCGGGCACAACCGGACCATCGCCAAAACGGCCACCCATGTCATGCACGCGGGTCATGGCGCGCCCTCCGGCGCACGCGGCAGGCCGGTGCCGATCATGCTGTCGCGGGTGACCAGCGCCGCCAGCGCCTGTTCCGACAGACCGTCGCTGCCCTCGGGCCGCATGGGCAGGACCAGATAGCGAATCTCGGCGGTCGAATCCCAGACCCGCACCGAAGTCTCGGGCAGCAGTGTGACCCCGAACTCTGCCAGCACCTTGCGCGGCGCACGCACGGCGCGGGCGCGATAGGCGTCGGATTTGTACCAGCCGGGCGGAATGCCCAACAGCGGCCACGGGTAACAACTGCACAAGGTACAAACGACCATGTTGTGCTGCGAGGGCGTGTTTTCGACCACCACCATATGTTCGCCCTGACGGCCATAAAACCCCATCTCGGATACTGCGGCGGTCGCATCCTCCTGCAGCGCGGCGCGAAAGCCGGGATCGCTCCAGGCGCGGGCCACCACCTGCGCGCCGTTTCTGGGGCCGATACGGTTCTGGTAGGTGTCGATGATCTCGTCCAAAGCTGCCGGATCGATCAGCCCCTTGCGGGTCAGAATCGTCTCAAGCGCCTTGACACGCAGCGCCGGATCGGGTGGCAGAAGGGCATGCGGATGGTCGGAATGGTCATGTGGCATGGGGTCAGAGTGCGACCCCCGGACCGCCCCTGTCCAGTGCCTTTCTCGTGATGGTGCCCATCATCGGTTCTGATGCCATTCCTCCCTTGCCCCTGCCCGCAAACTTGCATACATACCGCGCGATACACGGCCCAAGCTGCTCAGGATTTCCGATGGAAAACGTCGTCCTCATCATTCACCTTCTTCTGGCCCTCGGGCTGATTGCCGTTGTGCTGATGCAACGGTCCGAAGGGGGTGGTCTGGGCATGGGCGGCGGCGGTGGCGGTGCGATGACCGGCCGGGCCGCGGCCACGGCGCTGAGCAAGGTGACCTGGGTTCTTGCGACCGCGTTCATCATCACCTCGATCACGCTGACGATCATCGCGGCAAAGAACGCCTCGGGCAGCTCGGTCATCGACCGGCTGGGAGTGTCGGCACCCGCCACAAACGACGAGGGCAGCACTGATCTGCCCGCAGGTCAGGACCTGCTGCCACCGGGTATCGACGAAACCGGTCCGCTGACGCCAACCGCCGAATAATCCACTACACCTTGCCATCCGGGAAAGAACCGCAACAGCATCTTGCGGTTCCCTTGCGCAATGCGCGCGAATCCTTTATTAGTGAAGTCCCGTGATGCAGCGGTTTTTCAGCGGACCGCCGGGCACTCGAATCTTGAAGTCTCACGGGGTAATCGGACACTTATGGCGCGTTTCATCTTCATCACGGGCGGGGTCGTATCCTCGTTGGGCAAAGGTCTTGCATCGGCGGCTCTGGGCGCGCTGTTGCAGGCGCGCGGCTTTTCAGTACGGCTGCGCAAGCTCGACCCCTACCTGAATGTCGATCCCGGCACGATGTCGCCGTTTGAACATGGCGAGGTCTTCGTGACCGATGACGGGGCCGAGACCGATCTGGACCTTGGCCACTATGAACGCTTCACCGGGGTTGCGGCGCGCAAGACGGACTCGGTCAGCTCGGGTCGCATCTATTCCAACGTGCTGGAAAAAGAGCGGCGCGGCGATTACCTGGGCAAGACCATTCAGGTCATTCCCCACGTCACCAACGAGATCAAGGATTTCATTTCGATCGGCGAGGATGAGGTCGATTTCATGCTCTGCGAGATCGGCGGCACCGTCGGCGATATCGAAGGCCTGCCGTTCTTCGAGGCGATCCGCCAGTTCAGCCAGGACAAGCCGCGCGGTCAGTGTCTGTTCATGCACCTGACCCTGCTGCCCTATATCAAGGCCAGCGGTGAGCTGAAAACCAAACCAACCCAGCACTCGGTCAAGGAACTGCGCTCGATCGGGCTGGCACCGGATATTCTGGTCTGCCGCTCCGAGGGGCCGATCCCGGCCAAGGAACGGGAAAAGCTGGCGCTGTTCTGCAATGTACGGCCCGACAGCGTGATCGCCGCACAGGACCTCGGCACCATCTATGACGCACCGCTCGCCTATCACGCCGAAGGGCTGGATCAGGCGGTCCTGGACGCGTTCCAGATCAGCCCCGCCCCGAAACCCGATCTGACCAAATGGGAAGATGTCAGCGACCGCATCCACAATGCCGAAGGTCAGGTCAAAGTGGCCATCGTCGGCAAATACACCCAGCTTGAGGATGCCTATAAGTCAATCGCCGAGGCGCTGACCCATGGCGGCATGGCCAACCGGGTACGCGTCAAGGTCGAGTGGGTCGATGCCGAGGTCTTCGACAGCGAAGACGCCGCGCCTTATCTTGAAGGCTATCATGCCATTCTGGTCCCCGGTGGCTTTGGCGAGCGCGGCACCGAGGGCAAGATCAAGGCGGCGCAATATGCCCGCGAGAACAATGTGCCTTATCTGGGTATCTGTCTGGGCATGCAGATGGCGGTGATCGAGGCGGCGCGCAATGTGGCCGGGATCGCCAAGGCGGGGTCCGAAGAATTTGACCACGAGGCGGGTCAGAAACGGTTCGAACCGGTGGTCTATCACCTCAAGGAATGGGTGCAGGGCAACCACAAGGTTGAACGCAAGGTTGGCGACGACAAGGGCGGCACCATGCGTCTGGGGGCTTATGATGCAGCCCTGAACGACGGCTCGCTGGTGGCCTCGGTCTATGGGTCCACCGCCATCGAGGAGCGCCATCGCCACCGCTATGAGGTGGATATCAAATACCGCGACAAGTTGGAAAAGGCCGGGTTGAAATTTTCCGGCATGTCTCCTGATGGCCGCCTGCCCGAGATCGTGGAATGGACCGATCATCCGTGGTTCATCGGCGTGCAATTCCACCCCGAGCTGAAATCGAAGCCGTTCCAGCCGCACCCGCTTTTCGCCGATTTCGTGCGCGCCGCCAAAGAAAGCTCGCGTCTGGTCTGATGGCTCCGGGGCGCTCAGCCGCCCCAGGTCTCGCGCAGCACGCGCATCCAGTTCGACCAGCAGATGCGCTCTATCCGGTCAGCGGTGTAGCCATGGTGTTCCATGGCTGCGATCAACGCGGGCAGTTTTTCTGCCCCGTTCAGCCAGAGCGGCGGGGTACAGCCATCGAAATCAGAGCCCAGCGCCACGCCCTCCTCTCCCAACGCGCCCAGCAGATGGTCGAGATGCGCCATCACCACCGACTCGGGGATATCCGGGTTGGGCTGCCCATCAGGGCGCAGGAAGGTGCTTTCGAAGTTCAGGCCGACCACGCCGCCGCTCTGCGCGATCAACGCCAGTTGGTCATCGGTCAGGTTGCGGGCATGCGGGCTGATGGCATGGGCGTTGGAATGGGTCGCCACAAGCGGAGCGTCGCTGATCGCCGCCACATCCCGCACGCCCGCCGCGTTCAGGTGGCTGAGGTCCACCATCACCCGCATCTCGTTGCACCTCTCGACCAGCGCGTGACCCATCGCCGTCAGACCCGGCCCGGTATCGCCGTCGGAAGGGTAGCGGAACGGCACGCCGTGACCGAATCGATTCGGTCGGCTCCAGACCGGACCAAGTGAGCGTAAGCCCTGCTCATAGAGCCATTCCAGTTCCTGCAGGCTGTCGCTGATCGCTTCGGCGCCTTCCATATGCAGGACCGCCGCGACCTTGCCGTGCTGACGCGCGGCTTCCATCTCAGCCACAGATCGACATAAGCTCAACGATTGAAGCTTTTGTAAATCAATCAAAATATCCGCTTGAACTCGCGCCACGCGCCACGCGTCTTCTTGTGCAATCTCGGCAGGCAATGGCAGATCATAGGGGCCATAGATACCATCGAAATCGATCGTACCGGGTGAGGCCACCCAGATCGCGAAAAAGCCGCCTCCGAAGCCGCCCATTGCGGCGCGAGCGGCGTCCAGGTGCCCGGAAAGGCCGGAGCCGAATGTAGGGGCCGCCGCGACGCCGCCTGCCTCGAACAGCTCGGTCAGAACGTCGTTATGTCCGTCAAATATCAGCATGTGCGCAGCCTGTTCGAAATCCGGCGCGGGAACAAGCGGCACTCCGCACAACCGGCAACTTGCGGGTGAATTCGCTTAGGGTGTAGTTCGCGCTTGGCGACCCGCGCTTTCCGCGATAATTTTCGCCCATGTTGAAAAAGCTCTTCCAGGCGTTCCGCCCCGCCGAACCCGCCCCGCTACCCGATCCGGATGCCGAATTGGCATTGGGCGCGCTGCTGGTGCGGGTGGCGCAATCCGACCGTGACTATCAGGTCGAAGAAATCAGCCTGATCGACCGCATCCTGGCCCGGCTCTATCAGCATAACGCCATCGAGGCCGCCAAAGTGCGCGCCACCTGCGAAAAGCTGCACGCCGCCGCCCCCGACACCGATACGTTCGGCAAGCTGATCCGCGAAACCACCGGGTTGACCGAACGGCTCGCCGCCATCGAGGCGCTGTGGGAGGTCGTGCTGGCCGATGGCGAGCAGAAGGAAGGCGAGCTGAAGATCGTGGAAGAGGCCCGCGTCGCCATGGGGCTGAGCTACAATGACAGTCAGGCCGCGCGCCGCCGCGTGATGGACCGTGTCGCACAGGCCCTTGGCTGATCTGCCTGACGCTTCTATATCTGTCTCATGTTCAAGGATTTCCTCTCCCGCCTGACCCAGGAAACGCCAGATGATCTGGCCGAACCTGACGCGCGCCTGGCGCTGACCGCGCTGCTGGTGCGGATCGCACGCTCTGACGACGATTATGCCGACGCCGAGATTCGCCGCATCGACAAGATCATCGAGGCACGCTACGGGCTGAGCCCTTTCGAGGCGGCGCATCTGCGTGGTCAGGCCGAAACGCTGGAAACCGAAGCACCCGACACGGTGCGCTTCACCCGCGCCATCAAAGAGGCGGTGCCATATGACCACCGCAAGGCCGTGGTCGAGGCGGCCTGGTCGGTGGTTCTGGCCGATGGCGAACGCAGCGAAGAGGAAGATTCGCTGCTGCGTCTGGTCTCCAGCCTGCTGGGCGTGAATGACCGGGATTCCGCCATCGCCCGCCACAAGGCCGCACGCAGCTAGTTGGCAACGCCTGCGGGCACCCCGCTTCGTACAATGCCGCTGGATCAGGCAACAAGCTCCGAATCCGCCTCCGCCGATGCTCGAATCGGTGCATTCAGGCGCTGTTTTTTGCGTTTTGCACATTGCATTACGCCAATTTTTCCGACCTAGTAGCGCATTAACAGTTCACAACATACGGACCCGTCGTGTCAGACAGCCCTCCCGTTATTCAGATCAGGAACCTTCACAAGAGCTTTGGACAACTTGAGGTCCTCAAAGGTGTGGATGTTACGGCCCATCGCGGCGACGTTGTTTCACTGATCGGATCGTCGGGCTCTGGTAAATCCACGCTTCTGCGCTGCTGCAACCTGCTGGAGCACAGCCAGGAAGGCGAGATTCTGTTCAAGGACGAGCCGGTGCGCTGGCGCGGGGAGGGCCACCACCGCTACCCTGCTGATCCCAAACAGGTGCTGCGCATCCGCACCAATCTGAGCATGGTGTTTCAGCAGTTCAATCTGTGGGCGCATATGACCATCCTGCAAAACGTGATGGAGGCGCCGGTGACCGTGCTGGGCCGTGACCGGGACGAGGTCGAGGACAGCGCGCGCAAATACCTGCACAAGGTGGGCATCGGTGACAAATGCGATGTCTATCCCGCGCAGCTATCCGGCGGCCAGCAGCAGCGCGCCGCCATCGCGCGCGGCCTTTGCATGGAGCCCGAGGCGCTGTTGTTCGATGAACCGACCTCGGCGCTCGACCCCGAGCTTGAGCAGGAAGTGATCAAGGTGATCAAGGATCTGGCCGCCGAGGGCCGCACGATGATCATCGTCACGCATGACATGAAAATGGCCGCCGATATTTCCAGCCACGTGGTGTTTCTGCATCAGGGGCTGATCGAAGAAGAGGGTCGTCCCGAAAAACTGTTCGGCGCACCCGAATCCAACCGCTTGCGGGGCTTCCTTTCCGCCACGCAGGCTGCATAAATCAAAACACGACCAAATAAGGGGAGACCACTCATGAAGAAACTGATTCTGACCACCGCCGCACTGGCGCTGAGCGCTGGTATGGCAATGGCCGACACCGTGCGGATGGGCACCGAGGGCGCCTATCCTCCGTATAACTTCATCAACGACGCCGGCGAAGTCGACGGGTTCGAGCGCGAAGTGGGCGACGAGCTGTGCACGCGCGCCGGGCTGACCTGCGAATGGGTCAAGAATGACTGGGATTCGATCATTCCGAATCTGGTCTCGGGCAACTACGACACCATCATCGCAGGCATGTCGATCACGCCCGAGCGGGACGAGGTCATCGACTTTACCCAGGATTACTTCCCACCCGCCGCCTCGGCCTATGTGGCCGCAAGCGCGGATGCGGATATCGAAGATGTCGTTGCCGCCCAGACCGCCACGCTGCAGGCGGGTTTCGTCGCCGATAGCGGCGCGACTCTGGTCGAGTTCGCCACACCGGAAGAAACCATCGCCGCTGTCCGCAACGGCGAAGCCTCGGCAGTGTTCGCCGACAAGGACTTTCTGGTGCCGATCGTCGAGGAATCCAACGGCGAGCTGATGTTCGTTGGCGAAGATGTCGCGCTGGGGTCCGGGATCGGCGTCGGCGTGCGGGAATCGGACGGTGAGCTGAAAGGCAAGCTCGACGAGGCGATCACCTCGATGAAGGCGGATGGTTCGCTGACCGCGCTGATCAAGAAATGGTTCGGCGAAGGTGCGGTGACCTACGGCGAGGACGGCTCGGTCGTCACCAACTAAGACCTTGGTCTTCGGGTCCGGCGCGGATCGCGCCGGACCCGTTCCGGAGCCCTCCGACAGGGGCGCTCCGGGTTTTGAAAGCTGACACATGTTTTCCTTCTGCGCCGATCCTGACGCTCTTGGCACGTTTCGCTGGTTTTCCTGCTATCTGACCAACGGCGTGCACATGTCCTTCTACCTGTCCTTCGTGAAGGTGCTTGTGCTGCTGGCGGTCACGGCCCCGGTGGCGCTGAGCTTCGGCTTTGCCGGTGCGATGGCGGCGCGGTCGCACGTCTTTCCGGTCAGCTGGCTGGGCAAAGGGTATATTGCAATCGTGCGCGGCGTGCCCGATATCGCCTTTTTCCTGTTCTTCGTGATCGCGCTGGATCAGGGCTTTGAATGGATGCGACACCAGATCCTGTGCCCGGACTGGGACGCGCCGATTCGGCAAGGCAATGACTTCCTTGTCTGCTCGAACGCGAAGCTGCCCCTGGGGTCCGCCCCGCAATGGGTGCATCAAACCTATAGCTTCTTTCTGGCGGTCATCACTTTCTCGATCGTCTTCGGTGCCTTTGCCGCAAATGTCCTTTATGGCGGCATGCGCGCGGTGCCCCATGCGCAGCTTGAAACCGCCGAGGCCTATGGCATGTCGCGCCGCCAGACTTTCTGGCGGGTGCTGGTGCCGCAGATGTGGGTCTATGCCCTGCCCGGCCTCAGCAACCTGTGGCTGGTCTTGATCAAGGCCACGCCGCTGCTGTTTCTGCTGGGGATCGAAGACATCGTCTATTGGGCGCGCGAGCTGGGCGGCACCAAGACCTCGCGGTTCACAGACTATCCCCATCCCGACTGGCGCATGTGGTATTTCCTGTTCCTTTTGGTGTTCTACCTGGGCTTTACCCGCGTTTCAGAGATCGTTCTTGAAAAGCTGATGGTGCGGCTAAGCCATGGTCAGGCGACCACCGGTGGTGAAGCGCTGCGCAAGCAGGTGACAGCATGAAAAACTGTATCCAGACCATTCAGGATTACGGACTGCGCTCGATCGGTATTGGCGAGCGGCGGCTGCCGACCTCGGATTTCACCCTGTGCGAGCAGTTCACGCTGATCGGTTCGGGCATGATGTGGAACATCTATTTCGGGATCATGGCGCTGGTCACCGGGTTCCTGCTGGCCACCGCGCTGGCGGTCGGAAAATCCTCGAAGAACCGCTATATCCGCAAACCGGCGCAATGGTTCATCTTCCTGTTCCGCGGCTCGCCGCTCTTCATCCAGTTCTTCTTTGCCTATTTCCTGTTCCTGTCGCTGAAGAAGACCAACCCGATGTTCGATGCCTTCACCTCGGCCTGGCTGGGGGCGTTGATCGTTCTGTTCCTGAACACCGCCGCCTATTCGGGCGAGATTTTCTACGGCGCGCTGCGCTCGATCCCCAAGGGCGATGTCGAGGCCGCCGATGCCTATGGCCTGAGCGGCTGGGCGCGGTTCCGCCGGGTGATCTGGCCCACCATGCTGCGGCTGGCCTGGCCCGCCTACACGAATGAGGCGATCTTTCTGTTCCAGGCCACCACGCTGGTCTTTTTCTCGGCCTTTCCGGCCTGGCGGCAAGAGGGCGATGCGCTCTATTACGCCAGCTATTTCGCGGACAAGACCTTCAACCCGTTCATCCCCTACCCAATCCTGGCCTTCTATTTCATCCTCTTCACCCTCTTCATCGTCTGGATGTTCGGACGGATCAACACGCGACTGAACCGGCACCTGCCGCAGGCGCAGAAGAAGAAGCTGCGGCTGCGGCTGAATCTGGCGCGCTAGAGGGCCCGCATGGATCTGACCACGCTGCGCACATTCCGCATCGCCGCCTGCGATCTGAACGGTCAGATGCGCGGCAAATGGGTGCCCGGCGCCTATGGGGCCAAGCTGGAAAGCGGCGCGTTGCGGATGCCGCTCTCGGCGGCGAATGTCGATCTCTGGGGCGCTGATATCACCGACAGCCCGCTGCTGTTTGAAACCGGCGATGCCGATGGCATCCTGCGCCCGACCGAGCGCGGCGCCGTGCCCGCGCCCTGGGCGCATGCCGAAACCGCGTTGGTGCCGATGGTGCTGCATAATGAGGATGGCACGCCGTTCGACGGCGATCCGCGCCATGCGCTGGCCCGTGTATTGGGCGGCTTTGACGCGCGCGGCTGGACGGTTCTGGCCGCCACCGAGCTGGAATTCACGCTGGTTGATGCCAGCGGCGACAGCTTGCGCCCACCGCGCAATCCGCTGACCGGTCTGCGGCTGGAAAGCCCGGCGGTATTGTCCCTGGCCGAGATGGACGGGTTCGAAGGGTTCTTCAACGATCTCTACGACGCCTGCGCGGCCATGGACATTCCGGCGCAGGCGGGGATATCGGAAAGCGGCATCGGCCAGTTCGAGGTCAACCTGACCCATCAGGACGCGATGCGCTGCGCCGATGATACCTGGCTTTTCAAGACGCTGGCGCGCGGGTTGGCCCGCAAACACGGTTTTGCCGCCAGCTTCATGGCCAAACCTTATGCCGAGGATGCGGGCAACGGGATGCATGTGCATTTCTCGGTTCTGGATCGCGGCGGGCGCAACATCTTCGACGATGGCGGTCCTGAAGGCACTGACGTTTTGCGCCATGCGGTGGCGGGCTGTCTGGCGGCAGCCCCTGCCTCGAGCTTGATCTTCGCGCCGCATGGCAATTCCTATGACCGGCTGGTGCCCGGCGCGCACGCGCCTACCGGCCTCTGCTGGGCATATGAGAACCGCACCGCCGCGATCCGCATCCCCGGCGGACCACCCGCCGCGCGCCGGATCGAACACCGCGTGG
Organism: Ruegeria spongiae; assembly: GCF_023502395.1. Classification (GTDB taxonomy): domain Bacteria; phylum Pseudomonadota; class Alphaproteobacteria; order Rhodobacterales; family Rhodobacteraceae; genus Ruegeria_C; species Ruegeria_C spongiae. The sequence continues at coordinate 80,909 of NZ_JAMFMB010000015.1, forward strand.
CCGGGGCCGATATCAACCCATACCTGCTGCTCTCGGCGTTGCTTGGCGCGGCGCTGAGCGGGATGGAAGACCGGATGCAGTCCCCTGCCCCCATTTCCGGCAACGCCTACGAAATCGCCGGTCTGCCGCAGCTCTGCACCTCGCTTGCAGACGCCGTGACCCGGTTCGAAAATGACCCGTTGATTGCGCGCGCATTCGCGCCCGACCTGATCCGCAACCTGTGCCTGACCAAACGGCAGGAGGTCGCCGGTTTCGCCGCCCGCCCCCCTGAAACGCATTGGCACAGCTATGTGGAAAGCGTCTGATCCCTTGCCAGAAAATTGCCGCTCCACTACCGTCGGGCCAATTCTCACTCGGTGACTTATGAAAATCGGACTACTGCAAGCCGGGCATCTGGCGGATACCATTGTCGAAACCCATGGCGACTATGACCGGCTCTACCCTGAACTGCTAAAAAATCAGGGCTTTGTCTTTGCCTCTTATCCCGTGGTCGACGGTGTCTTTCCCGACGGGCCCGGTGCCGCCGATGGCTGGCTGATCTCGGGCTCGCGCCACGGGGCCTATGAGGATCACGACTGGATACCGCCGCTGGAGCACCTGATCCGCAACATCCGTGACAGCGGCGTGCCGCTGGTGGGCATCTGTTTCGGCCACCAGATCATCGCGCAGGCGCTTGGCGGCAGGGTCGAGAAATTCGACGGCGGCTGGGCGATCGGCCCCACCGATTACGCCGAGGATGATAACACGCTCACCCTGAACGCCTGGCATCAGGATCAGGTCACGCGCCGCCCCGATGGCGCGCGCGTGACGGCCAGCAACGCGTTTTGCGAAAACGCCATGCTGACTTATGGCGACCGGATCTGGACCATTCAGGCGCATCCCGAGTTCGAGAACAACTTCATCCACGATCTGATGGAGGCACGCGGGCGCGGCATCGTGCCCGACCCGATCCTGGACGCGGCCGAGGCGCGGCTGGCCGAACCCATCGACAACGACACAATTGCGCAGCGTATCGGCGCATTCTTTCGCGGAGCGAGGACCTCATGAGCGACTGGATCAACACCCTGCCCGACGCGGCGCGCGCCTATCTGGACGGGCGCAGGCTGGACGAGGTGGAATGCATTGTCTCGGACCTGCCCGGCATCGCGCGCGGCAAGGCGGTGCCGGCGTCGAAATTCGCAAAACAGGACTATTTTCACCTGCCCGACAGCATCTTCTACCAGACCATCACCGGGGATTGGGGCGAGGCGGCGGATGAGGACGGGTTCATCGAAAAGGACATGATCCTGAAACCCGACATGTCCACCGCCACCGCCGCACCCTGGACCGGGGATTGGACGCTGCAGGTCATCCACGACGCCTATGACCGCGATGGCAACGCGATCCCGTTCAGCCCGCGCAATGTGCTCAAGCGCGTGGTCGATTTGTACCACAAAAAGGGTTGGGAACCGGTTGTCGCGCCCGAGATGGAGTTCTTTCTGGTCGCCCGCAACCTCGACCCCGCCCATGAGATCAAACCGATGAAGGGCCGCTCGGGCCGCCCTGCCGCTGCGCGTCAGGCCTATTCGATGACAGCGGTGGACGAGTTCGGGCCGGTGATCGACGACATCTATGATTTCGCCGAGGCGCAGGGGTTCGAGATCGACGGCATCACCCAGGAAGGCGGTGCCGGACAGTTGGAGATCAACCTGCGCCATGGCGACCCGGTGAAACTGGCTGATGAGGTGTTCTACTTCAAACGCCTGATCCGCGAGGCCGCGCTGCGCCATGACTGTTTTGCCACGTTCATGGCCAAGCCGATCGCGAATGAGCCCGGCTCGGCCATGCATATTCACCACTCGCTGATCGACATCGAGACCGGCAAGAACGTCTTCTCCGGCCCGCAAGGGGGTGAGACGGACGCGTTCTATCACTTCATCGCCGGGCTGCAGACCCATCTGCCTGCAGCACTTGCCGTGATGGCGCCCTATGTGAACTCCTATCGCCGCTACGTGAAGGATCAGGCTGCGCCGATCAATCTGGAATGGGCGCGCGACAATCGGACCACCGGTATCCGCGTGCCCTTGTCCGGGCCGGAAAGCCGCCGGGTGGAAAACCGCATCGCAGGGATGGATTGCAATCCCTATCTGGGCATCGCGGTCTCGCTGGCCTGCGGTTATCTGGGCCTGACCGAACAGGACCGCCCCCGACGCCAGTTCTACGGGGACGCCTATGAGGGCGACGGCGACATCCCGCAGGTCATGGGACAGGCGCTGGACCTGTTCGATCAGGCGCACGCGCTGCATCAGGTGCTGGGTCCGGATTTCGCCCGGGTCTATGGCATCGTGAAACGCTCGGAATACGAAGAGTTCCTGCAGGTCATCTCGCCCTGGGAACGGGAACATCTGCTGCTCAACGTCTGAACTGCCCACCTTAGCTTCCATGAAAGATTGGTGAAATTTCGCTGCCTTGTGGCGAAGCCCCTTGGCAGATCCCCGCATTAGTTTTATGTTTTCGAAAATGTCGATTAAGCAAGGCGAATATGATGCAGGCTCCCAACGTCCACGAAGCTGAACCCATTCCAGCAGCCGCCCGAGACGCGATCGACGCGCTTTTGCAATCGGGCGATCTGTTTCGCTACACCGCGCCGCAAGACGCGCCGGTGTCCCTGCTTGAGGCGGAGTTTGCCGCATTGCTGGGATCGAAATACGCGCTGGCGGTGTCTTCCTGCTCGGCGGCGCTGTTCCTGTCGCTCAAGGCGCTGGATCTGCCGCGTGACGCGCGGGTGCTGATCCCGGGCTTCACCTTTGCTGCTGTCCCCTCTTCGGTGGTGCATGCCGACTGCATTCCGGTGCTGTGCGAGGTTGGCGGGAACTACCGCATTGATCTGGATGATTTCGAAGCCAAGCTGGACAGCGTGCAGGCGGTCATCATCAGCCATATGCGGGGCCACACCTCGGACATGGATGCGATCATGGCGCTGTGCGATGCGCGCGCCATTCCGGTGATCGAGGACGCGGCCCATTCGCTGGGCACCACATGGGCGGGCCGCAATATCGGTACCATCGGCAAGGTGGGGTGTTTCTCGTTCCAGTCCTACAAGATGATCAACGCGGGCGAAGGCGGCATCCTGATCACCGACGATGCCGATCTGGTGGCCCGTGCCGTGATCATGTCCGGCGCTTATGAGCATAACTGGCAAAAGCACAAAGGCCCGCATGGCGAAAACGCGCCCGATCTTGAGCAGGCCTTTGCCCGCTGGCAGAACAAGCTGCCGCTTTATAACCTGCGGATGAGCAATCTGAGCGCGGTTGTGATCCGCCCGCAATTGCCGGAACTGGCGCGGCGGGTGCGCGACGGCCTGGCCAACCATGACCATGTGGCCGCGCAGCTGAACGCCTCGCCCCATATTGACGTGCCCGCGCCGCTGGCACCCGAGAACCGCGCACCGGATTCGATCCAGTTCAATCTGGTGGGATTGGATGATACGCAAACCCGCGCCTTTGCCGGTGCCGCCGCAGCGCGCGGGGTCAAGGTGCAGGTGTTCGGCCTGAGCGAGGACAATGCCCGCGCCTTCTGGAACTGGCAGTTCCTGCCCGAACAGGTCGAGCTGCCGCAAACCCGCGCCATGCTGATGCGCGCCTGCGATGTGCGCCTGCCGGTCCGGCTGACCCGCGACGAGTTGGACCTGATCGCGGATATCCTGCTGGCCGCAATGGAAGATGCGACCGGCCCGGTCCGCGCCTACGGTACCTGATCGCGGGCACGCTGCAGCCCCTGTTCGAACGTTTGGCTGCCCAGAAACACGCCGCGCGCGCCATCCGGTGTGGCGCGGCCTTTCGACAGGATGCCCACCACTTCCGGCCCGTCGGACCCTTCTACCAGAAGTGGCGCGCCGGAATCGCCCTGCATGATCGGGCAATCCAGAATCGCTACCGCTCGCAAATGACGCGGTGCCTGCGGTTCGCAGGGTCCGGCCCGGCTCAGCACATGAGGGCGCAGGCCGGAATAGCCCGCAACATTCAGGGCTGCGGCGGGGCGATTGGGATCAGCGAGCGGCAATGTTCCGACCTGCTGCCCGATCGGGTCCTTGAGGATCAGCACGGCCCAATCGGCAATGGTCGTGGGTGCGAAATCACGGCTTTGCACATTCTGGGCCGGGTCGGTCACATAATCTGACACCTGGGACACCGCCTGCGCCTCACCTTTCTGGTACCCGGCAACAAAGCGAATGCTGCTGGGCGGAATCCAGCGTTTGCGTGCGCCATTATACAGACAATGTGCCGCCGTCAGAACCAGCCGGTCGGCGACCAGGACGCCGGTGCAGTGCTGGCGGATATCGGTGCTGGCGAAGTTCACCCGCCCGATCGCACGCCAGGGCGCGCTGGCCGCGTCCAGCACCGGCCGTTCACGGATCAAAGCGCAGTCGCGCGCCAGATCGGGCCCCAGCAGGCACAGGCTTTGTGCCTCGGAAAACCCCGAGGTGACAACAAACGCAAATGCCCCCGCAAGCAGGCGCATCACAGGCATGTCAGCTCAGTTTCGAAAGCTTTTGCTGAAGCTCGGCCAGTTGCTTCTTGATCTCGTCCAGATCTTCGCCGGGGGCGTCTTGGACCTCTTCGGTGTCCTTGGCCGGTCCGGACCAGTTGCCGGACAACCCGCCGGTCATCGCCTTGAGAAAGGCTTGCTGCTGCGCCTTGAGTGCATCGAAGCCGGGTATCTGCGCCATCGGGTTCATGGCGCTCATGTTCTTCACGACCTTGGCCTGGCTTTCGCGCAGCATGTCGAACGAGCTTTGCAGGAATTGCGGCATCATCCCGCCCCCCGGCAGCATGTAGCTGCGCACAAGATCGTTCAGCACGTTGACCGGCAGCACGTTTTCGCCCCGGCTTTCATGCTCGGCGATGATCTGGAGGAGGTATTGCCGGGTCAGGTCATCACCGGATTTGAGATCGACGATCTGAACCTCGCGCCCATCGCGGATGAAGCCTGCGATATCTTCCAGCGTGACGTAGTCGCTGGTTTCAGTGTTGTAGAGCCTGCGGCTGGCATACCGCTTGATCAGCAACGGTTTTTCCTGTTCGGCCACCCATATCCCTCCCCGGTATTGATGCGACGCAGCAAAGACTATGCGAGTGCAGCAGAAAAGGGAAGTGCCCGTCTGAACAGAAAAAGGGCAGGTCTTGCGACCTGCCCAGAGAAATTGCACCTAAATGGGAGGAAAGGGCGCAATTTTTCGTCAGCGATTACTTCGCGCCTGCTTTTTTGGCAGCAGCTGTCACGTCGTTGGTCGCTTTTTTGACGGCGGCGGTTGCATCTTCGGTGATGTCTTTGCCAGCAGCCATCAGCAGCTCGACGGTGTCCATCTGAACTTTTTTCGCAACTTCAGCGAAGGCGGCCAGGTTTTCAGCAGCAACTTCAGCCGAGGAGGAGGCGAAGTCGGTTGCGGCTTTGGCGTAGTCTGCCGGCTCTGCCTTGGCTTTGGAAACGTCGCCCAGTTTGGCCAGAGTGTCCTTGGCCCATTTGTTGGAGATCTCTGCCGACTTTTCAGCAGCTTCCAGAGCAACACCCGACAGCTTTTCGCTCAGGTTGGTGGTGGTTTTGAAAGCGTCCTGGAACGCGGCAGTGTCAACCGGGAATGCGCCCATGGTGTCTTTGATGATGGTGGTGAAGTCTTGTGTCTTAGCCATTGTCTCAATCCTAATTACCGGGTACGGGCCCACCCCGTTTCCTTCGGCTTGAGACGAATATGCATGCTGCAGCGCAGCATTGCAAGTATTTTCTCGCTGCACTGCAGAATTTTTCGTGTTTCTAAATAAAATCAGAGCTTTGCAGAAACCTTCACATAGGCTCCGGGGGCTGGCCCCAACGATTTATGCGTCGAATCGCCCGGAATTCGGGCCGGAACCTGCTTGCCGGACCGCTTTTTCAGCCACCCCTCCCACCGGGGCCACCAGGAGCCCTTGTTGTATTTGGCCGCCTTCATCCAGCCCTCGTGATCGGGTTTCAGATCGGCATTGGTATAATGGCCGTATTTGTCCTTGCTGGGCGGGTTGACGATACCGGCAATATGGCCCGACTCCGAAACCACGAAAGTCTTCGACCGCGACCCCATCATCTGCACCCCGCGGTAACAGTCTTTCCAGGCGGCGATATGGTCGGTTTCGCAGGTGATCGCCATCAGCGGGACCGTCACATCGCGCACATGCAGGGTGTGACCCATCAGCTCGATCCCGGTGGTGGTGAACTCGTTTCGCTGGCAGAGGCCGCGCAGATACTCGACCGCCATTTTTGCAGGAAGGTTCGCCCCGTCCCCGTTCCAGTAGAGCAGATCAAAGGCGGGCGGTGTCTCTCCCATCATGTAGTTGCGGATGGCGGGCGAATAGATCAGATCGCGCGAGCGCAGATAGGAAAACGTGCGCGCCATGATGAAGGACCGCAAAACGCCCTGGGTGTTCACCTCTTCCTCAATGGCATCGATGAAATCATCCTGCAGGAACGGAGTGAACTCGCCCTGATCCGAGAAATCGGTCAGCGCGGTGAAGAACGTCGCTGATTTGACCGACTTGTCGCCGCGCTGTTTGAGCAGCGACAAGGTCAGGCCGAGCGTCGTTCCCGCGATACAATAGCCGACCGCGTTCACCTGCTTGACGCCGCAGATCTCTTTGACGGTCTCGATCGCAGTCAGAAAGCCGTCCTGAACATAATCCGCCATGCCGACATCGGACAGCGACCGGTTCGGATTGACCCAGCTGACCACAAACAGCGTATAGCCCTGCTCGGTCACCCATTTGATCAGACTGTTCTGGGCCTTGAGGTCGAGGATATAGAATTTGTTGATCCAGGGCGGAAACAGGATAAGGGGCGTTTCATGCACCGTCTCGGTGGCCGGTGCGTATTGGATCAGTTCCATCATCCGGTTGCGAAAGACCACTTCTCCGGGCGTCGTCGCGATGTTGCCGCCCAGTTCGAACGCGGACTCATCCGCCAGCCGGACCGTAAGTTCGCCGTCATTTGCCTCGAGGTCGGAAACGAGGTTCTCAAGTCCCCGGATCAGGGATTCGCCTTCAGTCTCGACCGCCTTTTCCAGCGCATCGGGATTGGTGGCCAGAAAATTGGTCGGCGACATCAGGTCGACGATCTGCTGCGCGAAATAGTTCAGCCGCCGCCGTTGGGTCACGTCGATATCCTCGGCGGCGGCCACCGCCACTTCGATCGCCCTGGTCGTGGTCATATACTGTTTCTTGACGAACCGGAAATAGGGGCTGGATTTCCACATCGGGTTGGAAAATCGGCGGTCGGCGGGCTCGTCATCGTCCTCTTCCACCCCGCCGGTCAGCAGCGCCTTCTGCGCCTCGGCGAAATTCAGAACCGATTTGCTCCAGAACTCGATCTGCTGTTCAAGTATCTTGGCGGGGTTTTGCAGCGCCTCGGACAGATAGGACGTTGCTGCCTTTGCAAAAACTTCTTGATTCGGGCCATCCAGGCCGGGATTATGTCCGGGCTTATTGGCCATAACCTCAACAAATCGCTTTGACAGGCCTTCAACCTTCTCCAGGTTTTCCTTCAACTTATCAAAGCTTTCCTGCGAAATCTCTGATGGCCGGTCTTCGCTAGTTGTCATTTTAAGGAATCCCTCATAGTCTCGCTGCTGTGCAGAATAATGTTCGGCCCGGAAAGGTGCGGAGCGACGCGCTGTCTGGTGCATAAGCCATAGCACAAGAGGGATAGATCATGCGATACATGATGACCTACGATCTGATGGAGACCGTCAGGAATACCAACCAGTGGTTGGGTGCCTCGGCGCGGTCTCTGGCGTCTTATCCGATGTTCGCCATGGCTCCGAATCCGGTGTTCAGCTGGATGGCGGCCTGGGGTGAGGTGACCGAACGCACCTATCAGCGCATGATCGTCAAGCCCGACTGGGGCATCCGCACCTTCACCTGCGAAGACGGCAAGGACCACCTGGTCGAGATCGAAACGGTTGTCGAGCGTCCCTTCGGCGATCTGATCCACTTCAGGGTGAACGGGCGCAAAACGCAGCCGCGCAAGGTGCTGCTGGTCGCGCCGATGTCGGGTCACTACGCGACATTGCTGCGCTCGACCGTGAAAAGCCTGCTGGTGAATTGCGAAGTCTATATCACCGACTGGCACAATGCGCGCGACATTCCGGTCTCCGACGGCAAGTTCGATATCGAGGATTATACGCTCTATCTGGTCGATTTCATGCGTGCGCTTGGCCCGGATACCCACGTGGTCGCCGTCTGCCAGCCCGCCCCGCTAACGCTGGCCGCAACCGCCTATCTGGCCGAACAGGACCCCGAGGCGCAACCCTCGTCGCTGACGCTGATCGGCGGCCCGGTGGACCCCGATGCCACGCCCACAGACGTGACCGATTTCGGGCGCCGGGTGACGATGGGCCAGCTCGAAGAAACCATGATCCAACGCGTCGGTTTCAAGTACAAGGGCGTGGGCCGCAAGGTCTATCCCGGCCTGTTGCAACTGGCCTCGTTCATGTCGATGAATTCGGACCGCCACAGCCAGGCCTTCGTTGATCAGATCCAGCGCGTCATGCGCAATGAAGCCTCGGATCACGACGCCCATAACCGGTTCTATGACGAATATCTGGCGGTGATGGACATGCCTGCCGAGTTCTACCTGTCCACCGTCGAACGCGTCTTCAAGAACCGTGAGATTGCACGCAACGAATTTGTCGTGGCCGGGCACAAGGTGGATATGAGCAAGATCACCAATGTCGCGGTCAAGACCGTCGAAGGGGCGAATGACGACATTTCCGCCCCGGGCCAATGCGTCGCCGCGCTGGACCTGTGCACCGGCTTGCCCGACAGCAAGAAGGCCAGCCATGTCGAACCCGGCGCGGGCCATTACGGCATTTTCGCGGGCCGCAGCTGGCGCGACAACATCCGCCCGCTGGTCATCGATTTCATGAACGCCAACAGCAAGGGCGGCGCGGCGCGCAAAGCCGCCAACACAAACGCCGCCTGAGCCTTTTTGACCGGGCGCAGGAATGCCCTGCACGTTGCAGATCAATGCGGAATTGTCAGCCAGTCCCGCAGCGCTTCTGTCACCGCGCCCGGCGCTTCGAGCGTCGGGAAGTGTCCGGCCTCGTCCAGAACACGCAGCGTCGCCGTCGGGATCAGCTCCGACATGAAGACATGGCGTTTGACTGGCGTCAGCATGTCCTGCGCGCCGCACAAAACCAGCGTCGGCACCGAGATTTTGCGCAAGGTCGCCTGCTGATCGGGGCGGCGCTGTAGCGCGCGCATCTGCCGAACGAACACATCAGGCCCCTGCCGCGCGCTCATGGCGTGGACCAGCTCCAGAATTCCGGCGCGGTTCGGCCCCGGCGCCAGCACATCCGGCGGCAGCGCCTCGCGCATCACCTCGTCCAGCCGACCACTCTGCGCGCCGACGATCAACGGTTCGCGGGCAGCAGCGATCTGCGGCGTGTCAGCCAGACTGTCGGTCGAGATCAGGCACAGCCGCGCCACCCGGTCGGGGGCGCGGCTGTAGAGCTCCATCGCGATGATCCCGCCCATGCTGTGCCCGGCCAGCGCAAAACGATGCGGCAATTGATCCAGCAAGTCCGAGGCGATCTGTTCGACCCGCTCACCCATCGAGGTCGGCGCAACCGTAACCGCACGATCCGCCGACACCTCAAGCAGTTGCGCGCCGAACACCCGCGCGTCACACATCAGCCCGGTCAGAAAAACCAGGGGCTCAGCCACGGCGCGCCACGCCCTGTAAGTCGGAGTTTTTCACGCTGCCCTCGCTATCTTTGCCTGCCCGCAGGATGCGGGTTTAATCAGCCGCCGACAAGCCCGCGATAAGGCGGAAAATCGCCATAGCGTGCGCGCCGCTCTGCCAGCGTCTCAGCGGGGTCCGCGCCGGGACGCAGCAGGCATCCGCGCGGGGCAATATAGCTGTCGATCCGGCGCAGCGGCAGCGGACGCCAGACCAGATTGAATGCGCAGAGCTTTGGAAAGAACCAGATCTCGGAATAGTCCAGATGATCGTGCATCCACCAGGCCAGATCACGCCAATCGCGGCCTTCGGCATAGAGATCGGCAAACCACGGGATCACGATCGACGCTCCGGCCACGCGGGCGTTGCCGGTGGCGATATCCCAGATATGGCATTCCAGCGGGTTGTCATTGCGGGCGCAGTTCAGCTTGTTCTCGTTCCCGAAACGGTTCAGCCTGGGCGAGCGATAGCCCGAGCGGATCGCGACGCGGCCAAAGGTCTCTTCCAGCGGGTCGAGCAGCGTCTCGCAGAGCATGCGGCCCGTCTCGATGGCCAGATCCGGGTTTTCGGGGATGTTCTGGATCTGGTGAAAATTGCCAATCTCGGAATAGAGAAACTCGCGCATGTAGAAATATTTCGACAGGCGCACGCGGCCCAGCGTCTCAAGGCTCCACATGCTGCGGGGCGGGCGCATCAGCCGTAGCCGTTCCAGCGAAACTCGCCATTGGGACCCAGCGCGGAAAACGGGTTATGCGCCACTTCCCAGATCGTGCCCTCGGGTGCGCGAAAATAACCGTGATGGCCGCCCCAGAACACGTCGCTGGCGGGTTTCAGGATCGTGGCCCCTGCTGCCTCGGCTGCGGCCAGAACCTCACCCACCTGCTCTTTCGCGGCGCAATTGTAGCTGAACGTGGTGGCGCCCTGCCCCAGATCTTCGGGCGCGCAGCCGATATCCTCGGCCAGCTTGTCCAGCGGATAAAGCCCCAGCACCTGCCCGATCAGATCAAAGGCGATCACGCCATCCGGCGTCTCGACCCGCTGCCAGCCCAGAGCCTCGTAGAACCGGGCCGAGGCGTCCATATCATCGGTGCCAATTGTGATCAGGCTGACGCGCTGGTCCATCACTCTACTCCGTTTGTCTGCAGCCAACTCAGGATCGCGGCAACCGCGCCCGCCGTCTGGCCCGGCGACATGATATCGCCTGCAATGACATGGGAATAAGGATCGTCCCCGTTGCCCATGGTCACTGCCTCAATTGTAGCCGGTCCGCCCCAGCGGCTCGCCACCTCTCGGGTCAGGTCCGGGCGCACCACCCGATCATCCTCCGAGAACAAGAACAATACGGGAACATTAGCCTGTGAGAAATCCAGAGTCACCACCTTTTTGACCAGCGCTGCCATCGACAGAACCGGTGGCCAGCCATAGGAGGTGGTCCAGTATTTCTCTTGCCCCGGATTGCGCGGCTCGAAACTGCGGCCCTCGCCCATGACCAATGGCAGCCAGAACCGCGCCGCCGGCAGCGTCAGAAGCCACGCCATCGGGTCGTTGATGCCGAAATTGGGCGACACCAGCACCAATGCCGCAACATCCCGGCTCTGTTCGGGGTCTAGCGCCGCCGCAGCAGCCAGGGTCGCGCCGGTGGAGGTTGCCAGCACGATGACCTTGTCCCCACAGGCGCGCGCTGCGGCCAGCCCTTCGGCGGCATCCTGCATCCATGCGGTTGCATCACCTTCGGCAAAGGCGGCGCTGCCACGGCCATGCCCGCGCAGGCGGGTATAGACCAGATTGGCGCCCAGCGCCTCGGCCACCCGATCCGGCACCGGACGTATTTCCTCGGAGGTGGCAGAGAACCCATGCAGGTAGAGCACCGAATAAGGCGTCCGCTGTTCCTTGAAACCGGGCTGCCAGATCACCCGTTTCTGCGTGCCCTCGGTGATATCGTCATGCAGCGATTCCACGGATTCGAAATAGACCTGCACGCCCTCACCGAATTTGCGCGGATCGAAACGGGCGTTGAGATCGACTTCCTCATAAGGACCGAAGACCCAGAGCAGTCCGCCCGCCGCCAGCAAAACCAAAAGGACGCGCCCCAGAAACCTTCCGAAGGCGCGAATCATCCATCCCCCAGAACATCAAGCACCGCCTGCTCGATCATCCCCAGGCACGGCCCATCCGAGAACCGGTGATCGGCGTCCTTCACAAGCGTCAGCCGCATGTCGTCACTGGTGGCATGGTCCAGCAGGCGCACTGCCGTTTCGGTTGAAACCGCCGTATCAGCTGTGCCCTGCAAGCATCTGACAGCGAACGGCAATTTCAGCGGATCGCGCAGCACCAGCCGCTTACGGCCATCTTCGATCATCCGCTTGGTGATGATGTAGGGCTCCATGTAATCCGAGGGCAGTTCCACCTGCCCGACATCCTCCAGCGCCTGTTTCTGTGCGTCCGAGAAGGAAGCCCAGTAGCCGTCCTCGGTGAAATCCGGCGCGGCCGCGATGGTGACCATTCCGACGATCCGTTCGGGCATCGCGCGGGCGAGCAACAGCGCCTGCCAACCGCCCATGGAAGACCCGACCACAACGATCGGCCCCTCAGTCAACGCCCCGACTGCAGCGACTGTATCCTCGTGCCAATCGCCGATGCAGCCCTCTTCGAAGGTGCCCGAGCTTTCGCCATGCCCGGAATAGTCGAACCGCAGATAGGCGCGGCCCTGCGCCTGTGCCCAGGCCTCCAGATGTACGGCCTTGGTGCCTTCCATGTCTGATTTCAGACCGCCCAGAAACACGATGCAGGGTCCACGCCCTTCGGTCCGGTGATAGGCGATCCGCCGCCCCTGCGCGGTGTCCAGATACTGCGTCCCTGCCATTGCTGCCTCCTTCTTTGCCGCAATCATGCAAGCCCTGCCGCGTAGCCGCAATTGCAGATTTTAATGTTACCATATTGTCACGTGACTAATTAGTAACGTATAATCGAATCCCATGGACGCGATCTTCAAGGCCCTTGCCGACCCGGCCCGCCTGACCCTGATGGACAGTTTGCGCCGGAAGGACGGGCAATCCTTGAGCGAGTTGGAAGCCCAGCTCGACATGAGCCGGTTCGGGGTGATGAAACACCTCAAGGTGCTTGAGGACGCGTCCCTGATCGTCGCCCGCAAGAAGGGGCGGTTCAAATACCACTATCTGAACGCCCTGCCCCTGCAGGAGGCGATCGACCGATGGATCGACCCGTATCGCGCCAAACCGGCGGCGCGCGGCGTGCTCGATCTGAAAGCGAAACTCGAAGGAGCTGCCCCAATGAGTGAGACTCAAAACCCCGATTTCATGATGGCCACGTTCATCCGTTGCACGCAGGACGCGCTGTGGTCGGCGCTGACCGACCCGCAAGAGGTCATCCGGTATCATTTCATGGCCAAATCCGCCGAAGGCACGCTGGAACAGGGCGGCTCGACCACTTATCGCGTTGACGGAGGCATGCCGATGCTGACCATCGACGTGACCGAGGCACGGCCCAAAACCTATCTCGACATGCTGTTCCGGCCCTGCTGGGAGGGCGACGGTATGCCAACGTCACGCTGCGTCTACCTGATCGAGCCGCAGGGTGATCACTGCAAGCTCACGGTCGAACATTATGACATCCCGCCGGGGCAGGAAGGCGTCGCAGATGGCTGGTACCGGTTGATTGCGGGGCTCAAGACCTGGCTGGAAACCGGCGAGGCACACCGCTTTGCCATGGCCGAGGCCGGGTGACGCAACGCCAGACAGCCGCTTGCCCCGGCCAGAAACCCTCCCTAGGGTTCCCGCAACAATCACGGAGCCTGCGCTGCTTACTTTCCTGCGATTTCTGCTGATCGCATTGATCATGATCGGCGTGGCCCTGTTCACGCTCTGGGGCAGCCTTGCCCTCTGGTTTCACCTGCCCGGCCCTGAGGTCGCCCGTGGGATCTTCGCCGGGCTATTCACCCTTCTGGGCTGCGCCACGCTAATCGCCCAGTTCTGGCCCGGCCTGGTGAAGATGCTGGCAGGCTTTGTCGCAGCTCTGATCGCGGTCGCCATTTGGTGGCAAACCATCACCCCTCCGCTGCAGGGCGACTGGGCTGCCGATGACGCGATACAGGTGACCGGCACGATCGAAGGCGACAGGCTGACACTGGACGGCGTGCGCAATTTCAATTGGCAGTCCGAGGACAGGTTCACGCCAAATTGGGAAACCCGCAGCTATGACCTGAGCAAGCTGCAATCGGCGGATCTGTTCATGTCCTACTGGTCCGGACCCGCCATCGCCCATATGATCGTCAGCTTCGGGTTCGAAGACGGCACCTATCTCGCCTGGTCCGCCGAGGTGCGCCATTTCAAGGGCAGCGCATTCTCGCCCCTGAAAGACGCCTTCAAGACCCACACGCTGATCCTGCTCGCCGGGGACGAGCGCGACCTGGTCGGCCTGCGCACCAATATCAGGGGCGAGGATGTGCAACTGTATCGCCTCAATGCCTCGCCCGAGACCGCCCGCGCCTTGCTGGTGGACTATGTCGAAACCTCCAACGCGCTCGCCACCGATCCAAAATGGTACAACAGCCTGACAACCAATTGCACCACAGTGGTGATGTCGATGATCCGGCAGTTGTTTGACACCGTCCCGATGGATTGGCGCATCTTCGTCAACGGATACCTGCCCGAATATGCCTATGATCTGGGCGTTCTGGACACGCGCCTCAGCTTCGACCAGTTGCAGGCCCGCGCCCACATCACCGATGTCGCACATGAGGCGGGCCTGACCCCGGACTATTCGACCGATATCCGAAAGGCCGTGCCCGACCCCTTGCGGTGATCCGCTCTTTACCGGGGTGACAAGACTGCAAGCGAATTGCCCGTTGCCCGCGCTTGACAGGCAGCAAAACCCCTGCCACATCACTGCGACGCAAATAACCCGCAACCGGGCGTTCAGTGGGCGCCAAACCGACGAGGAGAGCCAGATCATGGCCCTGGATTCAAAATCCGTCTCTCTTACTTTTCCCGATGGCAATGCACGATCCTATGACGCAGGAATTACGCCCGCGCAGGTGGCTGCCGACATCTCGACCTCACTGGCGAAAAAGGCTATCTCGGCCACTGTGAACGGCCAGCACTGGGACCTGCAATGGCCCATAGAAGCGGACGCGCAGATCGCCATCCACACCATGAAGGACGAAGATCAGGCCAACGAACTGATCCGTCACGACCTGGCCCATATCATGGCCCGCGCCGTGCAGGAGATCTGGCCCGACACCAAGGTCACCATCGGCCCGGTCATCGAAAACGGCTGGTATTATGATTTCGACCGCAAAGAGCCATTTACCCCCGAGGATCTGGGCGCGATCGAAAAGAAGATGAAAGAGATCATCAACAAGCGCGAGCCGGTGACCACCGAGGTCTGGGATCGCGCCAAGGCGGTGCAGCATTACACCGACAATGACGAGCCCTATAAGGTCGAGCTGATCGACGCCATCCCCGGTGACGAGCCGCTGCGCATGTATTGGCACGGCGACTGGCAGGATCTCTGCCGCGGCCCGCATCTGCAGCATACCGGCCAGGTGCCGGGCGACGCCTTCAAGCTGATGTCCATTGCGGGCGCCTATTGGCGCGGCGACAGCAACCGCGCCATGCTGCAGCGCATCTATGGCGTGGCCTTTACCGGCAAGGAAAAGCTAAAAGCGCATCTGCACATGCTGGAGGAGGCCGCCAAGCGCGACCACCGCAAGCTGGGCCGCGAGATGAACCTGTTCCACATGCAGGAAGAGGCGCCAGGCCAGATCTTCTGGCATCCCAACGGCTGGACCATCTACACCACCCTGCAGGACTACATGCGCCGCAAACAGCGCGCGGGCGGCTATGACGAGATCAACACGCCGCAGATCGTCGACCGCAAACTGTGGGAGGCCTCGGGCCACTGGGACAAATACCAGGAGCACATGTTCATCGTCGAGGTCGAGGAAGAGCATGCCAAGGAAAAGGCCGTCAATGCGCTCAAGCCGATGAACTGCCCCTGCCATGTGCAGGTGTTCAACCAGGGCCTGAAATCCTATCGCGACCTGCCGCTGCGGCTGGCCGAGTTCGGCTCGTGCTCGCGCTATGAACCCTCGGGCGCGCTGCATGGCATCATGCGGGTGCGCGGGTTTACCCAGGACGACGCCCATATCTTCTGCACCGAAGATCAGATCGAGGCGGAATGCGCCAAGTTCATCAACTTCCTCGCCGATGTCTACAAGGACCTCGGTTTCGAGAAGTTCGAGATCAAGTTCGCCACCCGCCCCGAAAAGCGCGTGGGCAGCGACGAAAGCTGGGATCACGTCGAAGGCGCGCTGGAAGGCGCGATCAAGGCGACGGGGCGTGATTTCACACTGGAGCCGGGCGATGGTGCCTTTTACGGGCCAAAGCTGGATTTCTACCTGACCGACGCCATCGGCCGGGTCTGGCAATGCGGCACCTTCCAGGTTGACCCGAACCTGCCCGACCGGCTGGGGGCGAGTTATGTCGCCGCCGATGGTTCCAAGCAGCGGCCCTATATGCTGCACCGCGCCTGCCTCGGTTCGTTCGAGCGGTTCGTTGGCATCATGATCGAAGAACATGCCGGCAAGCTGCCTTTCTGGCTGGCCCCGCGACAGGTGGTCGTGGCCTCGATCACCTCGGAGGCCGACGATTACGTGACCGAGGTCGTGGCGGAACTGCGCGCTGCGGGCGTCCGGGCCGAAGCGGATATCCGCAACGAAAAGATCAACTACAAGGTTCGCGAGCATTCGGTCGGCAAGGTGCCGGTCATCCTCGCCGTTGGCCACCGCGAGGTCGAGGACCGCACCGTCAGTGTCCGCAGGCTGGGTGAGAAACAGACCAGCGTGCAGCCGCTTTCGGATGTAACAAATGAACTCAAACGCGCGGCCACCCCACCCGATCAATTGTAACATTGGGCAGAATCCCGCCCGGAATCCGGCCCCCACGCGGGGCCGGTTTTCGTTTTTGGCCCGGATTTCCTTGATTTACACGATGTTAGAGGTACCCTCGCTATGACATTGTCTGACGGGACCGTGAGGCACGGCCTCGTGAGTTCAATGATCGCAGCCTAATAGCTATGTTCTAGTCGTCACCCCAGACGAGTGAAATCACCGAAAGAGGATTTAACGAGATGTCGAATTCCGCCAAAACCCTTGCAGTTGCCGGTGCGGTTGCTGCCGCCCTGACCGCTTCGGTCACCACCACCGCCCACGCGCAGGCCAAGGAAAAGTGCTATGGCGTGTCGCTGGCCGGTCAGAACGACTGCGCCGCAGGTCCGGGCACCACATGCGCCGGTACCTCGACGGTCGACTACCAGGGCAACGCATGGACGCTGGTCGATGCGGGCACCTGCGACAAGATCGAACTGCCCAAAACCGCAGATGGCGGTGCGCGTGCAGGTTCACTCGAGCCGCTCGATCGCGACCTGCCTGCATAAGCTACAGATTGAGTGCCGAGGGGCGGGCGCAATTTCACCGCCCGCCCCTTTTTCATTGATCCACTAAGTCACAGACAGGCGGAGGGTGCCCCGATGCTGGACAATTCGCTCGGATCGAACCGCCTGCCCTTGGCTGCGGGTGTCGGGTACAAGCCCCAGCATTTCACCCAGATCCTTGAAGATGCCGCGCCCGTCGGCTGGCTTGAGATCCATGCCGAGAACTATATGGGCGATGGCGGGCGGCCCCTGGCGCAGCTGCGCCACCTGTCCGAGCAATTCCCGATCTCGGTGCATGGCGTCGGCTTGTCGATCGGAGGCGAGGACCCGCTGGATGCCGATCATCTGGCCCGGCTCAAGCATCTCGTCGGATGGCTGAATCCGGCCAGCTTCTCGGAACATCTGGCCTGGTCGACCCATGACAGCCACTTCCTGAACGACCTGCTGCCGCTGCCCTATACCGATGCAAGCCTCGCCCGCATCTGCGCCCATATCGATCAGGTGCAAGAGGTTCTGGGCCGCCCCATGCTGCTGGAAAACCCCTCCAGTTATCTGGCCTTTGCCGAAAGCACCTGGTCCGAACCCGATTTCCTGCGCGAGGTCGCCCGGCGGACCGGCTGCGGGCTGCTTCTGGACGTGAACAACGTCTTTGTGTCGGCCACCAATCTGGATTTCTCGCCACAGGGTTACATCGACGCATACCCGCTTGAAAAAGTCGGGGAAATCCATCTGGGCGGCCATGACGAGGATGAGGATGATCACGGCCACCCGCTGCTGATCGACAGCCACGGGCGCGAAGTGGTCGATCCGGTCTGGGCACTGCTGGATTACGTGCTGGAGCGGTCCGGCCCAAAGCCTGTTCTGGTGGAACGGGACACCGACGTGCCCGATTGGCCGATCCTTCGATCTGAGGCCGCACGCGCCCATGCGGCGCTGGAGCGTATCCCGGCATGAGCGTCAGTCAATCCACCTTTCACACCGCGCTGCTGGACCCGGCGCAGCCGGTTCCCGATGGGTTGTTCGATGCCGAAACACGCCCCGCGGGCCGCCGTTTCAGCGTCTATCGCAACAATGTGGCTGTGTCGCTGACCGAGGCGATGCATCAGGCCTTCCCCGTCATCACCAAACTGCTCGGGACACAGAATATGGATGGTCTGGCGGGGATTTTCCTGCGCCGTCACCCGCCCACGTCGCCACTGATGATGTTTTATGGCGCGGAATTCCCCGAATTTCTGGCGGGCATGGAACAGCTCTCGCATCTGGGCTACCTGCCGGATGTGGCGCGGCTGGAACTGGCGCAGCGCCGGTCCTATCACGCGGCCGACAGCACGGGGATCGACCCACAGGCGCTGGCCATCGAACCGGAAAAGCTGATGACGGCGACCGTGGAATTTGCGCCCGCAATGATGCTGCTGCGCTCACCCTGGCCGGTCCATGCGATCTGGCGGTTCAACACCGAGGCCGACGCCCCGAAACCGCAAGCGCAGGCCCAGGACACGCTGATCACCCGCCCCGAGTTCGACCCGATGCCGCATCTGCTGCCCCCCGGCGGTGCGGAATGGATCGCGGCCTTGCAGCGCGGCCAGAGCATCGGCACCGCGCATGAGACGACGCTTGCCGCGCATCCCGATTTCGACCTCGGCGCCACTCTCGCCCTGCTGTTGCAGGGCGGCGCGATTACCACTCTGAATACGGAAAGGCCGCAAAAATGACTGCGCTAATAACGCTTTACAACGATGTTTTCGACAGGTTTGACAGGGCTTCGGACATATTGGTCCCGACCCTCGCGCGGCTGGTCTTTATCGCGATATTCCTCGTCTATTACTGGAACTCGGCCATGCTCAAGATCGACGGGTCGATCTTTTCACCCTCGGCAGGAGCGTTCGGCCAGATGTTCCCGAAAGCGGCAGAGGCGGTGCTCTATGACATCAGCAAGATCACCTTCTTCCAGCGGATCGTGATCTTCTTCGGCACCGTTGCCGAGTTTGCCCTGCCGGCCCTGTTGCTTGTCGGGCTGCTGACCCGCGTGACCGCGCTGGGAATGATCGGGTTCACCTGGGTTCAGACACTTGTGGATGTGAACGGCCACAATATTCCCTTTGGCGGGCTTTTCGACAACGCCATCACACTGGCCGATCAACGCGTGATGTGGACCTTCCTGTTCCTTGTCATCGCGATCAAAGGCGCTGGCCCGCTGTCGCTCGACCGGTTGCTGCGCCTGCGCTAGCACTCAGAAATGCGCCTTGGGTTCATCGGGTTTGCCAGCCGTCACTGCCAGAACTCCGGCCACGCCGGCAAAGGCAATCGGGAACATGGTGAAGGCGTTGAACCCAAAGGCGTGATACATTCCCGCAGCCGAGAGCAGCAGCAGGGTTCCGCCCCAAAGCGCGCGCGCCCGCGACATGGCTCCACCGGCAATCGCCAGCAGCGGCGCGACAATCGACATGGTCTGGATCAGCTGGGTGTTGGTGACTTGGCTGAACAGCCCATCCACCTCGCCGAAATGTTGCACTGCCTCGACATACCCGAAGCTGAAAAAGCCAACGATCATCCCGATCACCCCGGCGACAATTCCCAATACCGATGCGGCACTGCGCATGCGTCACCTCCTGTTGCGGTTCTGAGCAGATAGGGGCGCGCTCAGTCCACGCCAAGGGCTGCGCGCGTCTGGGGCGTCCATCCAAGGAACAGATCGCCATCCCGTTCGATCAACGGTCGCTTCATCAGAGTCGGGTGGCTTTGCAGCAATTGCAACTGCGGCAATTCACGCGCACGCGCATCCAGCTGTCGCCATGTGGTTGAGCGCGTGTTGACCAGCGCCGCGCCGAAATCCGCCAATGCGCGGGTTAATACCGCCTCTGAAATACCACTTTCCCGAACATCGACAAGTTCCGCATCCGGGATTGATTTCAATGCCTTACGACAGGTATCACAGGTTTTCAGACCGTAGAGTTTCATGCCATCTCCTTGTTGCAGAGAGGAAATATCCGGCATTTGGTCGCGATGCATCCCCTTTCTCTTGATTTTTGAGGGCACCGTGCAATCTTGTAGCCGGTGCAACCAAAACGCGTCACCTCCGCCACTATCTGTCAAAGCCGGGTGAGCGGGTTTTGGGCTGTGCAGTCGACCACCCCGCCAATTTAGGGGTCACGTACAAGTTCAGAAGGAGACACGGGACATGCCGACCGGCACCGTGAAGTGGTTCAATTCAACCAAAGGCTACGGCTTCATTGCCCCCGATGACGGGGGCAAGGATGTATTTGTTCATATCTCGGCGGTCGAGCGCTCGGGAATGACGGGCCTCGCCGACAATCAACAGATCTCGTATGAGCTAATCGACGGCCGCGACGGACGTCAGATGGCCGGAGACCTCAAGGCCACATAAGGCTCTGCGGTGCCCCGGAATTAGACGGGGTACCGCCATCTGCAGGCTCCATGCGACAGGTTCAGTTGCCCCGCACGATCGTTTCGAATTCGCGCCATTCGCGCGCTGACAGGCCCGAGTTTTCCTGGCTGACCTCCTCGCCCCGCAGCATGCGCTGTACGCAGTTCACCATCTGGGCCGACAGGCTGGCCGCGCCAAGCCGATAATCCTCGAACGCCTTGTAGGCGAAAGGGACCCAGTCGGCGACGATATTGCACATCGTCTCGGCATAGACCCGGATTTCATATTGCGCATGGGCATCCGCCCGCAACCGCAGGAAGTGGAACAGGTTATGCAGGTCCACTTTCCAATACCATTGCGTATAGACATTGGCGGGCAGGTTCATCCGCGCCAGTTCACGCGCCAACCCCTGCTGGCCATCCTGGCTGATCATCGCTTCGTAATTGTCATAACACCGCATGCTGTCGGATTTCAGCATGTCCAGCACACGGGCAGCCTCTTCGCCCTGCAGCGCGTCGCCGCGGCCTTGATTGTTGATCTCGGACTGGGCGGCGACATGTTCGGGCGCCGGGATGTAGAACTCGCGGTCCAGGATCGAATAGCGCGCGGAATATTCGTTCACATTGGCAGTGCGGTGGCGGATCCACTGGCGGGCGACAAAGACCGGCAGTTTCACATGCAACTTGATCTCGCACATCTCGAACGGGGTCGAATGCCAGTGCCGCATCAGATAGCGGATCAGCCCTTCGTCATTTTGCACCGATTTGGTGCCCTTGCCGTAGGACACCCGCGCCGCCTGACAGATGGCCGCGTCGTCACCCATGTAGTCGATGACCCGGACAAAGCCGTGATCCAGTACCGGATGCGCGGTGAACAGACGCTCTTCGAGCCCCTCGGACACCGCGCGCCGGGTCGGGGCGGTTTGCCCGCGCTGTTCTTCGATTTCCGCCAATTGTTCAGTCGACAGCGACATGATTGGGTCCCCTCCCTGCGGGCGCTCAGAATCTTCTTGCAGAGACTATATCTGGACAATCCCAAAGGTTGAACCGCAATATCGGCACTTTCATTAATATCACATTTCGCGCATTGGTGTATCAACGCGATTGACATTCGCCTGTGCGTGAAAGATTTTCCGGCAAGCTAAGAAAAAAACGAGGTTGAGGCGATGAAGCGGTATTTGCTGGCGATAGCAGCCCTGTCTTTGGTATCCGCATGCGGTTCGGGCGTGTTCACCGAGGACAGTGCGGATACTGGCGGCGGCGAGGGCGGCGAAGGCACCGATGACAGCGGTATTGTTGTGCCCGAAGAAATCGCCGGAGAGGTTGAATCTGTCATCTATAATCCAGGCGACCCTTCCAGCGGAGTTGCTCCGACACTAACCCTGACCGGTCTCCCCTTCGACTCTGGGGTAGATACGGCCGAATATGTACGCGATGCCAGTTTGGACGTGGGCGACTTTCAAGCCTTTACGTTTCAGGCCGCTAATCCCAGCGCGCGCAAATATACCGCGTTGGTGCGCGAGCAGGATGGACTTGTTGTTGTAGCCTCCGGATCTGGAGGATTTGAGCAGTTTTTTGGTGGTTCCAGTTTTAGCCGCACTGGCACCTACACAGCTCCGACAGCTGCAGATTTGCCAACAGATCCAGTAACAGGGGGTCCAGGCAATATCGGGAGCGTCGAATACACTGGCACCTATGCGGGAATTTTGAATGTGGGCTTGACCGGCGGAGGCAACGAGAGTCAAGCCCGCATGTCAGGCGATGTCGTCGTTGTCGGAGACTTTAGGGATCAAACCAACGTCATTGGCGAAATCAACAATCGTCAATTCGAAGATACATTTAATGTAGTCAATGGTGTAAACGATAGCGATCCAAATAGACCCGGTGGAGATCCTGACGACATCAGGATCGTCGGCGCAGATACAGCCACAATGCCGGGAGACCTGACAGCAGTCGAAGACTTGATTTTCACGGCAACAACACTCAATGCCGATGGTTCGTTCAATGGGAATCTGAAGAACGCCAACGGAAGCTACGCCGGTGCCTTCACCGGAGAAGCAGCAACCGCTGTTGGTGGCGCGATCCGTGCGGAAGGACATATCAGCGAACTTCCCAGCATCGATGGCACCCCGATCTTCGAACATGGTGTGTTCACAGCGACCCGTTAGTCCTTGAGGGGACATCGCTCCATGACAGGGAAAATTTGGTGTACGGCTTGCGTTTTCTTGAAGGGCAGCCTCTATACACTTTGTCTGTTTCCAATGCTTGCCTTTGCACAAGGCGAAACCAAGACGGTCACGCTGGATGAAGGTACAGCGCTTGCGGTCGTCGCCCTGCGCAGCGGACAACCCCGGCTCGCACTGCAACTGACTAACGCGCTGATCGAGGCCCGCCCAAAAGACCCGGCGCTTTTTTACCTGAAGGCGACCGCCCACGCGGGTCTGCAAGAGCACCGGCAAGGGCGCAAGGCAGCGGCGCGGTCCTACCGCTTATCAAATGATACACGCGAAAAATTCCAGGCAGCGCAACTGGCCTCGCGCATGGCGTTGGGGGCTCGGCAATACACGTTGTCTCAGGTCTGGCTGCGCCGCACGGCGATCCATGCGCCAGATGACGAATCCGAGCGCCTGATCGCACGGGACTACCGGGTGCTGCGGCAGTTGAACCCCTGGGCGTTCCGGCTGCGCGGGGAACTCAGCCCGTCGGACAACGTCAATGGCGGCGCCGACACCGCGTTGCAGATCATCGACGGGGTGCCGGTTGTGGGCCAGTTGAGCGGCGGCGCGCAGGCCCTGTCGGGGCTGATCGCCTCGGTCGATCTGGCGGTGTCCTACCGACTGCGTCAAACACAGGACAGTCGAACGACGCTAGGCAGCCGGATTTACGTGCAACGGGTCAAACTGTCGTCCTCCTCCGAGGACAAGGCGCCCGATTTCGACGAATCCGAGCTTGATTCGACCTTTGCCGAACTCTCGTTCCGGCATCTTTTTGCGGTCGGAAAGCCGGAACGCGGTGGCAGCGCATCGGTGGGTGCTGCCGCAGGGGCTTCTTATTGGGGCGGTGAGCGGGCCTACAATTTCGCCCGGATCAGCGGCGACCGGACCTGGCGGCTGAACAATGGCGTCAAGCTGCGTTTTGGCGGTTTGGGCGAAACCCGTTTCGCCGAGCGGTTCGGTACCAATGACGCCAACATCCTCGGATTGGGTGGCTATCTAACCAAACCGCTGAAAAACGGCGATACACTGTCGCTGGATATGGCTCTTCGCGACACCAAGGCGCGTTGGGACAATGGCACTTTCTATTCCGCCTCGGTCCGCATCGCCTATGGGTTCGGCAAACCGGTCGGACCGGTGCTGATAGATACCGGTCTGGTGCTGGGATATTCCCACTATCCCCGTTTCCTGTCAGCCGGATTCATCGAGGTTCCGGGCGGGCGCACCGACAAGTCGATCTATGGCGATGTCAGCTTTTTCTTTCACCGCTATGATTATGCGGGCTTTGCCCCGGTGCTGCGACTTCGGACAGGCAAGCGGTCGTCCAATGACAGCCGCTACGACATCTCTGAGACCTCGCTTTCGCTGGGAATTGAATCAACCTTCTGACTTGCTCTGGTCCTTTGCGGCGTTAGCGCTAATCTAGAGCCGAACGCAAGGGAGTTTGCCGATGAGTCTGACCTATCTGCACACCATGGTCCGCGTGAAGGATCTGGAAAAATCAATGGCTTTTTACGAATTGCTGGGCTTGAAGGAAACGCGCCGCTACGAAAGCGAACAGGGGCGGTTCTCGTTGGTCTTCATGGCCCCTCCCGGTCAGGAGGACGCGCCGATCGAACTGACTTACAACTGGGACGGCGATGGCGCGTTGCCCAGCGACAGCCGCCATTTCGGCCATCTGGCCTATGGTGTCGACAACATCTACGAGGCCTGCCAGCACCTGATGGACAATGGCGTGACGATCAACCGGCCCCCACGCGACGGTCATATGGCCTTTGTGCGCTCGCCCGACAACATCTCGGTCGAACTTCTGCAAAAGGGCGAATCGCTGCCAACTGCTGAACCCTGGGCCAGCATGGAAAACACCGGCCATTGGTGATCCGTGCACTGGTACTGACTGCATTCTGCCTTGCTGCTGTCGGCGCCCAGGCGCAATGTCGTCAGGCGCTGGCGCTGGGGTTGGATGTTTCCGGCTCGGTCGACAGCCAGGAATACCGGATGCAACTGGATGGGTTGGCCAACGCGCTGCTCCATCCCGAGATCGTGACGCTGTTGACCGCGCAACCGGCGGCACCTGCTCGGCTTGCGGTCTATGAATGGAGCGGTGCAAACGATCAGAGACTGCTGATCAACTGGCGTGACATTCGCGATCGAACGGATCTTGATCAGATCTCCGCGCTTTTGCGTGCGACCCGAAGAGCAGAGGCCGACCCCGGCACCGCCGTCGGCGCGGCGATGCGGTTTGGTGCGGGGATGCTGGTGCAACAGGGCGATTGCTGGAAACGCACGCTCGATCTGTCCGGTGACGGCAAACATAACCTCGGCCCGCATCCACGCGACGTGCAGGCGGAACTGATCGCTCAGGGTCTCACCATCAACGGGTTGCTGATCGGAAGTGATCCGAGATTCGGACAGAACCGAAGATATGGCGAGATCGGCGAGCTATCGGCCTATTACCGCGCATGGGTGATTCTCGGCCCCGGTGCTTTCGTCGAAATCGCACTGGGGTTCGAACACTATGAGCAGGCGATGGTGCGCAAGCTCAGGCGCGAGCTTGAAGCACCGGCGATGTCCGCAATCCGTCCCGAACATCGTCTGGCGCTTCGCCGCCCTGCCCCTCAGTAGATGTAACGGATTTGGTCAGTCCAGTAGCGTTCAACCCGGCGCAGCGAGCTTGTGATATCCTCAATCCCCTCCATACCCAGCACACCTTTGTGCTGCAGCCCGATGGCATGGCGGGCAAAGAGATCGGCCACAATGTTGCGGATCTCGCGCCCGCGCTGGGTCAGACGCACGCGGACCGAGCGACGGTCAATCTCGCAGCGCTGGTGGTGCATATAGCCCATCTCGACCAGTTTCTTGAGGTTGTAGCTGACATTGCTGCCCTGATAATAACCCCGGCTTTTCAATTCACCCGCCGTGACTTCATTGTCGCCGATATTGAACAACAGCAGCGCCTGCACCGCGTTGATCTCCAGCACACCGACCCGCTCGAATTCGTCCTTGATCACATCGAGCAGCAGCCGATGCAGCCGTTCCACAAGCGCAAGCGCCTCGAGGTAGGTGGTCATGTACCCCTTGCCGCCATCAGTGGCGATCTGTGTTTCGATACTCATCCGCTTCTCCGACTCGCTTGCTTTCGACAAGAGTGACGGGAAAAGCCGAACAATCGGTTAAGGGAAATTTTCGTTTATTTTTGGAAGGTTTGCGAGATTTCGGCGATCATCGGACCATAGGGCGAAGGCACGCTGGCCTGGCCTGTGACCCATTGATACAGGTCCTGATCGTTCTCATGCAGAAGCTGGTCGTAGAGATCCAGCGCCGCCGCATCAAGCTGCGCCAGATTGGCGTCGGCATAGGCGCTCAGGATCAAGTCCATCTCTTTGATACCGCGCCGCATCGAGCGCATCTTCAGACGCTTGAGGCGATGCGTGCGTGGCTCGCTCACACGCCCTGCTCCGCCAGACCGCGCAGTTTCTTCTCCAGCCGCGCCGCCCGTTCGGTCAACCCGCGCATCTCGCCGCGGATCGCGCGCAGCTCGCCCACCAGCGAAGTCAGTTCGCCATTGGTCTCGCCTTCCTCGGCGGGCGCGTCGGTGCCTTCGCCCTCACCGGTCAGCAGCCACATGATCGAGACGTTCAGCAGCCCTGCCATCATCGACAGCTTGTTGGCACGCGGCTCGGCCAGATCATCCTCCCACCCGGCGATGGTCGCCTTCTTGACGCCGATCCGGCGCGCAAGCTGTGTCTGCGTCATGCCCGCCGCTTCGCGTGCTCCGGCGACCCGGTCCCCGAAGGTGGCCGCGTCGGGGCCGTACCAGTCAATAGCTTCATTGTTCATCAGCGCATGTCCTTCATCGCTTGATCGCCGGTTGGGCGCACCCTATGACAGTCGCGCCCATGATACAAACCGAGGTGGCCCATGAACTTCCTGTCAGCGACATTGTCCCGCGTAAAGCCGTCTCCGACCATTGCAATGACAGCAAAAGCGGCGGAATTGAAGGCCGCAGGACGCGACGTTATTGGCCTGAGCGCCGGTGAGCCGGATTTCGACACGCCGCAGAACATCAAAGACGCGGCTGTGGCAGCCATCGCAGCGGGGAAAACCAAGTACACCGCGCCCGACGGCATCCCAGAGTTGAAGCAGGCGGTTTGTGCCAAACTCAAGCGCGATAACGGGCTGGAATACACACCCGCGCAGGTGTCGATCGGCACCGGCGGCAAGCAGACGCTGTATAACGCGCTGATGGCCACGATGAATGCGGGCGACGAAGTGATCATCCCCGCCCCCTATTGGGTCAGCTACCCGGATATGGTGCTGCTGGCGGGCGGTACGCCGGTGGTGGTCGAAACGGCGCTGGAAAACAGCTTCAAGCTGACGGCGGCGCAGCTCGAGTCTGCGATCACGCCCAACACCAAATGGTTCATCTTCAACTCGCCGTCGAACCCGACAGGCGCTGGCTACAGCCGGGACGAGTTGAAAGCGCTGACCGATGTCTTGATGCGTCACCCGCATGTCTGGCTCATGACCGACGACATGTATGAGCATCTGGCCTATGACGGCTTCACCTTCTGCACCCCCGCGCAGGTCGAGCCGGGGCTTTTTGAGCGCACGCTCACCTGCAACGGGGTGTCGAAAGCTTATGCGATGACCGGCTGGCGCATCGGCTATGCCGCTGGACCGGTCGAGTTGATCGCCGCCATGCGAAAAATCCAGTCGCAGAGCACTTCGAACCCCTGCTCGGTCAGCCAATGGGCGGCGGTCGAGGCGCTGAACGGCACGCAGGAGTTTCTGGCCCCCAATAACGAGACCTTCAAGCGCCGCCGCGATCTGGTGGTGTCTATGCTGAGCCAGATTGACGGCATCACCTGCCCGGTGCCCGAAGGGGCGTTTTATGTCTACCCCTCCATCGCCGGGCTGATCGGCAAGACCACCCCCGCCGGGACCGTGATCGAAAATGACCAGGCGTTTGCCACCGCCTTGCTGGGAGAAGCGGATGTGGCGGTGGTGTTCGGCGCGGCCTTCGGGCTTTCGCCAAACTTTCGGGTCAGCTACGCTACCTCGGACGAAGCACTGAGCGAGGCCTGCACGCGCATCCAGCGCTTCTGCGCCGCGCTCAGCTGAACAGGAGCAGGCATGTCCGCCGAACTGCCAGAGTACTATTTCCGTGTCCGCGAAAACGGGGCCGTCGTGTTCCGCGTGGACACGGAGAACCGCCAGCGCCGGATCGAGATGGATCAGATCGCGGTGGTCAATATCCGCAATGGCGAGATCAAGCCGCATGGTCAGCGGGACCTGTCCGAACGGGACCTGCAGGAAATCCGCAGTTGGATGGCGACCCGCACCGAGTTGCTGGCCCGCCGCGATATCGACGATATTCACCGGGCCGTTGACCACCTGAACCTGACCACGCAATGGGCACAGTCCAAAGCCAGCGCCGATCAGCTTGAAGAGGTGACCGACACCCTGCTGCTTGCCATGCACGATCTGCGCTCGGTACTGGTGCGCAAAAAGGCCGACCGGCTGATGGGCAAAACGCGATCGGAGTGATCTGAGCAGGCTGAGCTGTGATCAAACTCCGGGTTTTGTCACTTTGTGACCCATGCCCGCAAAGCGGACAATCCTGGGGGTGGAATTGCCCCGACTTATCCCGCCTTCGGCGATTCAACGGTGGCCATTGATGATGGAAACTTCGTTGATCGGAGTTGCAACCGCTTGGTTGAAGCTGGGCTTTGGATCGCGCGCTCCTTTGAGGCTACTGATGCTTCTCTTGAGCCGTTTCCGGCATGGTGAAGCGGTTCAGTGGAATCTCTGCGATACCCGTAATCTCGATCAGCAATCTGGGATCGTATAGCGATGAAACCTCCAGAGTTGTCGTCACTGGATATGGCGCCTCGAAGAAGCGCGTTCTCACTTCGCCGCACCGCATGAAAGCCTGAATATCCGTTGTGAATTGCTGAAGCGATACGATGTCGCTCATCCTCCCGCCCATCGCGCCAAGAACGTCGGATATGTTTTGCAGGACCTGCTCCACCTGAGCCGCCATATCACCGTCGCCTGTTACTTTGCCATCCTGCCCGAGCGCGACTTGCCCTTTGAGGTAAATCGTTTGTCCACCCCCTGAAATGACAGACTGGGAGAAGGCCCCAAATGGGCTCCAGACATTCGCAGGATCAAAGCTTTTTGCCATGTTGCGCACCCTTTCAGTACTGATATTCCAGTCTGTCAAATTTCCGCAGACTAACGTCACCGTTGGCGTCCGTTCAAGCGGTGGTCGCTCGCGCGATGTCGCAATCGGCAAAGCTGGCTTTCGTGCGGAGGGCAGCATTCGTTGGTCTGCGCTTGCGCCGGATGCGATGCGCCCAGCCATCCTTTTCGGGTCCAACTCTTACGCCAGGGCCTCGACCCGGTAGATCGTCCGACCCCAGAACCGGGCCATCAGCAGCACCGCCGCGCAGGCAAGGCCAAGGACCAGCCCGCTCCAGACACCGACCCCGCCCCAGCCCATCCGGAAGCCCAGCATGTAGGAGGCCGGGATGCCGACCAGCCAGTAGCTGAGCGCCGCGATCACCATCGGGCCGGTGGTGTCCTGCACCCCGCGCAGCACGCCCAGCGCGATGACCTGCGCGCCATCCACGGTCTGAAACAGCGCCGCCATGGCCAGAAGCCCGGTGCCGATCAGCAGGATCTGCCCGCGATGCGGGTCGTCGGATTCCATGAACAGGGAAATCAGTTGCTCGGGGAAGACCAGGAACAGCGTCACCGCCACCGCCGAAATCGCAAGCGACATGATCGTGACGACCAATGCACCACGCGCCAGATGCGCCCGGTCCTTGCGGCCATAGGCATTGCCTGCCCGGATCGTGGCCGCGTTGCTGAGCCCCAGATGCACCATAAACGTGGCCGAGGCCAGTTGCAGTGCGATGCCATGGGCGGCCAGCGGGATCGCCCCCAGCCAGCCCATCATCAGCGCCGAAGAGGCAAACATCGTCACTTCGCTCAGCATCGTCAGACCGATCGGCAGGCCCAGCCGGAACACGCGGGCAAACATCTCCCAATCGGGGCGCCAGAAGCGGCGGAACAGCGCGTGCTCGGGCAGCACCCGCACCGCATAGAGCACCACCGCCGCCAGCGACACGATCTGAGTAACAAATGAGGCGATGGCCGCGCCGGTCACCCCAAGCTCGGGCGCGCCCCAGTTGCCGAAGATCAGCGCATAGTTTGTCACGCCATTGGTCACTGCGGCGGCAATGGTGATCCAGAATACGATCTGGGTGCGCTCCAGCGCCGCCAGATAAGATTTCAGCACCATCACCAGCAATGCCGGCAACAACCCCCAGCCCGCCACCCGCAGATAGGTGGCGGCGGTGGCGGCCACGTCGGGATCTTGCCCCAACAGCAGCAGGATAGGTTGCGACCACCACAGAAGCGGCATCGCCGCCACAAAGAACAGCATCGACAGCCAAAGCCCCATGCGGGTGCAGCGGCGGATGCTGGTTTCGTCCTCTTCGGCGGCGGCGGTGGCGACCATCGGCATCACCGCCATGGCAAAGCCCGCCCCCAGCAGGAACAGCACGAAGAAATAGCTGCTGGCAAGCGTCACGGCGGCCAGCGCCTCGACCCCGTACCAGCCCAGCATGACGGTATCGGTCAGACCGATGGCAAACTGCGCCAGATGCCCGCCGATCAGCGGCAGGCCAAGGACGGCAATCGCGCGGACATGGCCGCCATATGTCATAGTGGGACTCATCCGACAGCCATATGGCGGGCCTTTCAGACTTGCAAGAGACAGGTTCACCCCCGCACACTCGCAACCGGAGATGACCGCAGCACAGCGAGGCCCCAATGTCAGACCCTTTCGCCACCCTCGTTCCGGACGCAACCGGCTTTCTGTCCGATCTTGCCCGAAACAACACGCGCGACTGGTTTCTGGCCCACAAGCCCACCTATGAGGACAAGCTGAAAGCGCCCGCGATGGCGCTGCTTGACATCATCGCCGCTGATCTTGGCACGGGTACCGGAACCAAACTGTTCCGCGCGCATCGCGATGTGCGGTTTTCCAAGGACAAGACACCCTATCACACGCATCTGCATATGCTGTGGAGCCTGCCATCAGAAAGCGGGCCACGCCCGGCGCTGTTCTTCGGGATCGGGCTGGACTATGTGAGTGTCGGTGCCGGGTTCATGGGGTTTGACAAGACGGCCCTGCCGATCTGGCGGGCTGGCGTTGACGGCGCGCAGGGCGCAGAGATCGCAGCCAAGCTGGACCGCCTTGCCGCCGACGGGTTGCGTATTGGCGCGCCTGAACTCAAACGGGTGCCCGCCCCCTATGACAAGGATCATCCTCAGGGCGCGCTGCTGCGCCGCAAGGCGCTGACGGTCTGGCACGATCTGGACAAGGCAGAGATCGCCAACCCCGTCACCGCCATCCGCGCCACCCACCAAAGGCTCGCGCCCTTGCTGGGCAGCCTGCAGGCGATCTTCTGAGGATCAGCCTGCCTTGCGCGCGTCGGGATGCAGCGCGGTGCCCAGGATATGCTCGGACTGATGGATCACATGGTTCGCGTGCCCCACGATCAGCGGGTCCGGCGCGCCGACCAGATCGTGATCCTTGCCGGGATAATCCAGCGTCGACAGGAAATGCCGCATGCAATTCAGCCGCGCCCGTTTCTTGTCGTTTGACTTGACGATGGTCCAGGGCGCGTCGGCGGTGTCGGTATAAAAGAACATCGCCTCTTTCGCCTCGGTGTAATCGTCCCATTTGCCCAGGCTGGCCTTGTCGATGGGCGACAGCTTCCACTGTTTCAACGGGTCGGATTCGCGGCTTTTGAACCGGTTCTTCTGCTCGGGGCGCGTCACCGAGAACCAGTATTTGTACAGCCGTATCCCCGACCGGACCAGCATCCGCTCCAGATCGGGCGCCTGGCGCATGAATTCGAGATAGTCGTTGGGCCCGCAAAACCCCATCACCCGCTCGACCCCGGCGCGGTTGTACCAGGAGCGGTCAAAGAACACCATTTCACCAGAGGTCGGCAGCTCACGCACATAGCGTTGAAAATACCACTGGCCGCGCTCTTCTTCGGTGGGTTTGTTCAGGGCAACGACACGGGCCGCGCGCGGGTTCAGATGCTCCATGAACCGCTTGATGGTGCCGCCCTTGCCCGCCGCATCCCGGCCTTCGAAGATCAGCGCGAATTTCTGTCCGGTCTGCTGCGCCCAAAGCTGCGCCTTCAGCAATTCCGCCTGCAATTTGGCCTTCTCCGCTTCGTAGCGGCGCCGGGGCAGCTTGCGGTCATAAGGATACCTGCCACTTTCAAAGGCCCTACGCACCTCATCGGTGCTTGGCGCTTTGGGGGTCGCACCGGGTTTCGGGGTCGTGTCAGGTTGTGTGCTGTCAACAACAGCCGCAGCCCCGTTGCTAACTGGGGTCGGTGCCTGTGTCCGGGTCTCTTGTGTCACGTAAATCCCTCCTGTCCAATTCTGGCGGCAGGATAACCACACCGCCCGAACACCGCCTTGATCGGTGTCAAAAAAACCGTCACCAGCCGGGTGGGGGCCATAGGAAACGCAACCAATATCCGGCACACGGGTTTCCATCGGCGGCAATGCCTGTTTGACTGCAGAAAATGGGCGGAGCATGTGATGGACACCCGGACAGTCACCCTCAACGGACAGGACTTCTTTCTGCGGCAATGGGGCGACCCGGCCCTGCCAAAACTGTTGATGCTGCACGGGTTTCCCGAATATGGCGGCGCATGGTCCGATCTGGCCCCGTATCTGAGCGACCGCTTTCACTGCATTGCCCCCGATCAACGCGGTTATGGTCAAAGCTGGGCACCGTCCGGCACCGAGCATTACGCGGCCTCGGCACTGGTGTCGGACATGGCCGCGCTGATCGCGCAGATCGGCGACCCGGTAGCGGTTCTGGGCCATGACTGGGGCGCGGCGGTGGCCTATGGGCTGGCGATGTTCCGGCCCGAGCTTGTGTCACGGCTGATCATCGCCAACGGCGTCCACCCGGTTCCGTTCCAACAGGCGATGGCAGCGGGCGGGGCGCAGTCGGAAGCCTCGCAATACATCAACAATTTACGCGAACCGGACGCGGCGCAATGGCTCTCCGCCGAGAATTTCGCCAAGCTGGAAAAGTTCTTTCGCCACGGCATGGGCCTCGATTGGATGTCCGACGCGCAGATGCAGCAGTATCGCACCGAATGGGCGCGCCCCGGGCGGCTGCACGCGATGCTGAACTGGTATCGTGCCTCACCGCTGGTGGTAGCCGAGCCCGGCAAGCCGCTCACAGACCTGCCGCAACTGCCGCGCGACAAGCTGCAGGTGCGCTGCCCGCATCTGCTGCTCTGGGGGCCCAATGACACCGCGCTGCTGCCCGAAGCCACCCAAGGGCTCGAGGAATTCGCCGCCGATCTGACGCGGATCGACATCCCGGATACCGATCACTGGCTGCATCACCAAAACCCACAGGCCGTGGCGGATGCCATCCGCGGCTGGGTACCACCAGAGGACCAATCTTCATGATCACGCTCCACCACCTGAACCAGTCGCGGTCGCAACGCATCCTCTGGCTGCTCGAAGAGCTGGAGCTGCCTTATGAGGTCATCCGCTATCAGCGGGACCCTCAGACCCGCCTTGCCCCGCCCGAACTGCGCGCGATCCACCCGCTCGGGAAATCGCCGGTGGTCGAGATCGAGGGGCAGAAAGTCACCGAATCCGGCGCGATCGTCGAGATACTCTGTGCCCGCCACGGACCGCATATGGTGCCGGAGCCGGGCACAAATGCGCATATCCGGCATCTGGAACTGATGCATTTCGCCGAAGGCTCGATGATGACGCCGCTCTTGCTGAACCTTTATGTGGGCCTTCTGGGGGATGCGGGCGCGCCGCTGCACCCAAGGATCGAGCAGGAGTTGACCAGCCATTTCAGCTACCTTGAGGGTCTGCTGCGCCCCTCGGGTCATTTCGTGCTGGATGAATTATCCGCCGTTGACATCATGCTGAGCTTTCCCGCCGGCGCCTTGGCCCGATTGGGTCGGGAACAGGAGTTTCCGAATGTCGCGTCGTTTTCCAAAGCCATGCGCGCGCGCCCGGCCTATCAGCGCGCACTGGTCGCCGGGGGCGAGGACTGAACCGCCCCTGCGTGCC